>NZ_BOOZ01000016.1 GCF_016863495.1 Micromonospora andamanensis | reverse complement strand
GGACAGGGCGGCAACAACTTCATGATCAACGAGGGTGTGCCGTCCGGAGGGGCGGCCCGAAGGGGGTGGGTCAGCCCATGTTGGCCAGGAAGTCGCTGTAGAAGAGGCCGAGGGCGATGGCCACGCCGATGCCGGCGATGATCCAGAAGCGGACCACGATGTTGACCTCGCTCCAGCCGGCGAGCTCGAAGTGGTGCTGGAGGGGGGACATCCGGAAGACCCGCTTGCCTGTGGTCTTGAAGGAGATGATCTGGATCACCACCGACATCGTGATGATCACGAACAGACCGCCGATGATCAGCAGAAGCAGGATGGTACGGGTCGACATGGCCATTCCGGCGATCAGGCCACCGAGACCGAGCGCTCCGGTGTCGCCCATGAAGATCCGGGCCGGCGAGGTGTTCCACCACAGGAAGCCGACGCAGGCCCCGGCCGCCGCCCCGGCGATCAGCGCGATCTCCAGCGGGTCGCGGACGGTGTAGCAGTAGTTGTCCGGATTCGCGGTGTACGCCGGGTCGGCGCACCAGTGGCGGTACTGCCAGAACGCGATGACCGCGTACGCGCCGAGCACCATCACCGAGGCGCCGGTGGCCAGCCCGTCGAGACCGTCGGTGAGGTTGACGCCGTTCGTCGCTGCCATCACCACGAAGATGAAGATGACCACCGCACCGATCTTGGTGACGTCCAGCGCCGGGATGTCCCGGATGAAGCTGAGCGTGGTGCTGCCGACCGTCTCGGTGTTCGTCACCGCGCCCGACGCGTCGGTCATGGTGGACGGGAACCAGAGCGCGACCACCCCGAACACCGCACCGACCAGGATCTGCCCGAGCAGCTTCCCGCGCGCGCTCAGGCCGCCACTGTGCCGCTTGCGCACCTTCAGGAAGTCGTCGATGAAGCCGACCGCCCCGCAGAAGACCATCAGCCCCAGCAGCACCAGCGCCGTGATTGTCGGCTCGACCTGGGCGATCTGGGCGTCCGGCAGCGTGGTCAGGGCGAGGTGACCGGCCACGTACGCGATGACTGTGGCCAGGATGAACACCACGCCGCCCATCGTCGGCGTGCCCTTCTTGCCCTGGTGCATCTGCGGACCATCGGTCCGGATCGGCTGACCCGCCTTGAGCCGGGTGAAGACCCGGATCGCGATAGGCGTGCAGAACAGCGAGACGAGGAAGGCCACGCCGATGGCCACGATTACCGCTCTCACGCGGTGCCACCTCCGGCCGACGCCGACGTACCCGTGCCGTCCCCGGCGGCCTCGACGCGCAGCGCGTCGGCCACCTCCCAGGTCCGGTACCGGGAGCCCTTCACCAGGACGACGTCGCCCGGCCGTAGCTCGCTACGCAGCACCTCGACGGCCGCCGCCTGATCGGTGAGCAGCACCGACTCTCCTCCCCAGTCACCTACCGATGTCGCCCCGTGGTGGATCGACGCCGCCGCCTCGCCGACCACGAGCAACCGGTCCACGCCCAGCTCGGCCGCGAGCCGGCCCACGTCGGCGTGTCCCTGCGCCTCGAACTCGCCCAGCTCGGCCATGTAGCCGAGCACCGCGACGGTACGCCGTCCCGCGCCGATGCCGCCCAGCGCCCGCAGCGCCACCGCCATCGACGCCGGATTGGCGTTGTACGAGTCGTCGATCACGGTCACCCCGTCGGTGCGCTCGAAGACGTCCATCCGACGGGTGGAAACCAGCCCGAGCGCGCCAAGCGCGGTGGCCAGTTCGGCCAGCGGCATCCCCAGCTCCCGGGCCACCGCGGCGGCGGCCAGGCTGTTCCAGACCTGGTGCCGGCCGGTGAGCCCGAGGCGCACCGGCGCACTGCCCTCCGGCGTCACGAGGGTGTACGCGGGCCGCCCCCGCTCGTCAAGCGTCACGTCCACGGCCCGCACGTCGGCGTGCGCCGACTCGCCGTAGCGGATCACCCGGGCCACCGTCCGGGAGGCCATCGCGTCGACGAGCGGGTCGTCGGCGTTGAGCACCGCCAGACCGTCGGCCGGCAGCGCCTCGACCAGCTCGCCCTTGGCGACGGCGATGTTCTCCTGGGAGCCGAACTCGCCGATGTGCGACACCCCGACGTTGAGCACCACGGAGATCCGCGGCGGCGCGACCTCGCAGAGGTACCGCACGTGCCCGATGCCCCGGGCGCCCTTCTCCATCACCAGGTAGCGGGTGGTCGGACCGGCCTGCAACGCCGTGTACGGGTGGCCCAGCTCGTTGTTGAACGACCCGGGCGGAGCCACCGTCTCCCCTAGCCGGGCGGTCAACTGGGCGATCAGGTCCTTGGTGGTGGTCTTGCCGGAGGAGCCGGTCAACCCGATCACGGTGAGCCCGGGCAGCCGGTCCACCACCGCACGGGCCAGCCGGCCCATCGCGGCCAACGGGTCGGCGACGACGATCATCGGCACCCCGGGCACCTCGCGGGTGCCCATGACCGCCACCGCGCCGGACGCCACCGCCGCGGCGGCGAAGTCGTGGCCGTCCACCTGCTCCCCGTCGAAGGCGACGAAGAGCCCGCCGGGAGTGACCTTGCGCGAGTCGAACTCCACGCTACCGGTGACAGGCGCGGCGGGATCGGCGGCGACCAGCCGTCCGTCGACCGCCGAGGCAACCTCGGCGAGGCTGAGCGTGATCACTGGCCCTCCAGGTCCCCGAAGCGGCCCCGCAGCGCGTCGGCGAGTTCGGTCCGGTCGTCGAACGGGTACACCTCGCCGGCGATCTCCTGGCCCCGTTCGTGCCCCTTCCCGAGCAGGGCCACCACGTCGCCCGGCGCCGCCAGCCGCACCGCCTCGTCGATCGCCGCGCGGCGGCCACCCACCTCGATGACCTGGGCCGCCGCGCCGGCCTGCTGGGCACCCGCGAGCACCTCGGCACGGATCGCCGCCGGATCCTCGGTACGGGGGTTGTCGTCGGTCACCACCACCACGTCGGCACCGGCCGCGGCGGCGGCACCCATCGCCGGTCGCTTCCCCCGGTCCCGGTCGCCACCGGCACCTATGACACAGATCAGCCGACCGGTGCTGAGTTCCCGCAGCGCGGCCAGTGCGGCCACCACCGCGTCGGTCTTGTGCGCGTAGTCGACCACTCCGCGCACCCCACCGGCCACGCCCACCGACTCCAGCCGGCCCGGTACGCCCCCACAGGCGGCCACTCCCTCGGCGGCGGTCACCGGGTCGACACCGACGGCCACCAGGCTGGCGATGGCCAGCAGGGCGTTTGACACGTTGTGCCGGCCGGGCAGCGCCACCCGGGCGGGCAGGGTCAGCCCGTCCGGACCGTGCGCGGTGAACCGCTGCGCGTACCCCTCGCCGGTCAGCTCGTCGGCCCACCAGGTGGCGGCCGGGTCCCCGGCCGCGGAGAAGCTGACAGTGCCCGGCTTGAACAACGCCTTCAGCGCGGGGTCGTCGTGGTTGAGCACCTCGACGGCACAGCGGCCGTCGAACAGACGCGCCTTGGCCGCGAAGTAGTCCTCGGCGTCGGCGTGGAAGTCCAGGTGGTCGGAACCGAAGTTGGTCCAGCCGCCGACGGCGAACCGCACCCCACCGACCCGGCCCATCGCCAGGGCGTGGCTGGACACCTCCATCACCACAGCGGTCACCCCGCGCTCCCGGGCCGCGGCCAGCATGGCGTGCAGGTCGGTCGCCTCGGGCGTGGTCCGCACGCTGTCGACCACCAGATCACCCAGCCGGGTCTCCACGGTGCCGATCAGGCCTGTGGTGTGCCCGGCGGCGCGCAGCCCCGACTCGACCAGGTACGCGGTGGAGGTCTTGCCGGCGGTGCCGGTCACCCCGATCACTGTCAGCCCGGCCGTCGGATCGCCGTAGACGGTCGAGGCGAGCGTGCCGAGCACCGCCCGCGGGTCGGCCACCACAAGCGTCGGCAACCCGCTCCCGGCGGCCCACTCGGCACCGGCCGGATCGGTAATCATCGCGACCGCACCGGCGCTCGCCGCGTCGGCCGCGAACTCCGCGCCGTGTCGTCGGGCGCCGGGCAGGGCCGCGTACAGATCACCGGGGTGGACCTCGCCGCTGGCATGGGTCACCCCGGTCACCACCGGATCGACACTTGTCGGGGACGCCACGGCGAGCCGGGCGGCCAGGTCACCGAGCCGGACCCCGGTCACGGAACGGGGACGAGGATTGCCGCGCACGGCGTCAGACCCTACCCGGTCGCTCGGTCCACGCCGCACGGCGCGCCTGAATCTCCGTCTCATGGAGTCGAACCGCAGGTAGCGGCTACGGGAAAACGGTGAACGTCGGTGCCGCCTCGGTCGACGGCGGTACCCGGAAGTGACGCAGGGTGAAGGTCATCATGTCCCGGAAGGCCGGCGCCGAGATCTGCCCCCCGCCGCCGCTCGGGCTGTGCACGAAGACCGCGATGACGTACCGGGGATTCTCCGCCGGCGCCATCCCGATGAACGAGGCGACCTCGCCGGGCTGCTTCTTGCCGTCGACGAGCCGCCAGCCGGTGCCGGTCTTGCCGGCGACCCGGTAGCCCGGGACCGCGGCGGCCAGACCCGTGGCGTCCGGCACCGTGGTGACCGCTTCCATGATCGTACGCAGCGCGGCGGCGTTGTCCGGGCTGAGCACCTGCCGGGTCTCCGGCTCCGGCGCCGGGGTCCGTTTCCCGTCCGGGGCGATCGTCTCCTTCAACAGGTGCGGTTGGACGTACACGCCGTCGTTGGCGATGGCTGCGTAGGCGGCGGCCATCTGCAACGGGGTGGCGTCCACGCTGTGCCCGATCGGCACCGACCCGTGCGACGACTCGCTCCACTCCTGCACCGGCAGCAGTCGCCCGCTCGCCTCACCGGGCATGCCGACCTCGGTCGGCTTACCCAGGCCGAACCGCCGCTGGTAGTCGAGCAGGCGTTCCGCGCCGAGCTTGTCGGCGATCTGGATGGTGCCGACGTTCGAGGAGTACGCCATCATGCCGGCGACGCTCATCCGCCGCCCGTCCGCCTGGTGGGTGTCGCGGAACCAGGTGTCGCCCTTGCGGATCGCGTTGGCGACCGGGAACGTCGTGTCGGCGGTGATCACCCCCTCCTGCAGGGCGGCGCCGAACGTGATCGGCTTGTGCACCGAGCCCGGGTCGACGATGAAGCTGGTGGCCGCGTCCTCCCGGTCGGTCGGCTCGCTGGGGAAGGGCTTCGCCGCATTGTAGGTGGGGTGGCTGGCCTGGGCCAGCACCTCACCGGTACGCGCGTCGAGCACCACTGCCGCTCCGGTGCTGCCCTGCACCTGCTGCATCCGCTCGCTGAGGATGCGCTGCACCATGTACTGCAGGTCGCGGTCGACGGTGAGCACCACCGAGCTGCCCGGCTTCGCCTTCGTGGTGCGGCTGTAGCCGCCGGGGATGGGGGCGGCCAGGTCACCGAGGCCGACCTCGAAGACCCGTTGGCCGTCCTCGCCGTGCAGCACGTCGTCGAAGCGCGCCTCCAGGCCCTCCAACCCGACCATGTCCGGGCTGGTGAAGCCGATCAGGTTGGCGGCCAGGTCGCCACCGGGCACCTCGCGTCGCTCGTCGCGGTGGGCGGCGATGCCGGGCAGCTTCAGCGCCATGATCTCCTTGGCGCGACCGATGTCCACTCCCCGGGCCAGGTACTCGAACTGCGAGTCGACGCCGTTGATCCGCTTACGGGGCTTCATCTTCTCGGCCAGTTCCGAGGCCGGGATGCCGAGCAGCGGGGAGAGCGTCCGCGCGGTCGCCGCGATGTCTTTCACCCGGGTCGGGTCGGCGTAGACGTACCGGGCCTCGACGCTGTGCGCCAGGGCGGCCTCACCGGAGCGGTCGAAGATGGCACCACGCGGCGCGGGCAACTGCACGGTTATGGTGCGGTCGGCGAGCCCGCCGTCGGCGTACGCCGGGGTGTCGACCGCCTGGAGCACGACGAGACGCACGCCGACGGCGGCGAAGAGGGCCAGGGTCAACGCGGTGCCCAGCCGCAGTCGGCGGCCGGGATCGGCCAGCCGGGGCGGGCGGGGCGGCTTGCGCGACGGCCGGCGTGGTGGTGGCCGGTCACCCCGACGCGGCTCCCGACCGGCGACCCGCCGTCGGGGCGCGGTGACCGGAGGCTCGTCGCGCGGGGTGCGATCGGTGACGGTACGGGTCACCGTGGCGCGTCCCGCGCCACCGTCCCGCCGAGCCGGACCACCGGGCCGGCCGGCGGCGCGGCCGGCGGTGCCCCGGCCACCGTCGAGGACCTGTAGCGCCGGCCGGAACGGATCCTGCGACCTGTTGCTGCGCGGGGTACGTCGCTGCTCCGCCCGCCCGGGGGTGGGCGCGCCACCCTCCCGGATGGAACGGCCTCGCGGGGTGTAGGCGCGGGCGTCGGAGATGCCGCCGATGCCCCGCTCCACGTCCCGCTCCCCCGCCGGGCGGGGCGGCACCCCCCGCTGTCCGCCGCCACGCGACGAACCGCGCCGGGAGCCTTCGGCGTCCCGGCGCGGTTCCTCCGACCTCGGTGGCACGGCCTACCCCTCCGCGCCCTGCTGGCTGGCGATGGAGAGCTGCCCGCCGGCCGGCTGCGGCACGCCTATCACCTTGCCGTCCGGCAGCCGGATGTACGCCGGCTCACCCGACTCGACGAGCCCCAGCTTGCGGGCCTGGGCGGCCAGGTTGCCCGGCGACTCGGACTCGGCGATCTGCTTCTTCAGCTGCTGCTGCTCCACGTCGAGCTTGGCCTGCTGCTGCTGCAACTCGTCGAGCCGGAAGGCGTTCTCGTTGATCTTCGTGTTGACCGCCAGGATGCCCAGCACGCCGCCGACGACAAGCACCACCACAAGCGCGGCGAACGGCGCCCGCGGCACCCGCACCGGCGGCGGCGGGGCGACCCGCAGCCGCGGCGACTCCGACCGCTCGGCGGCGACAGCGGTGCGCTCCACCGGACGCAGTGCCGCGCTGCCCTGGGTCGGAAACTCGCGCGCCCCCCGGGCGCGAGTCTCCGCCGACCGGTTCACCCGGTCCGTCCGCCGGGCACCGTCGCCCGCTCCTCGGGTCCGCTCCGCCGCGATCCGGCCCCCCGACCGCGGTGCGCGCTGCCCGGCGTCGGCGATGTCCCGACGCTTGTCTACGTTCATGTCCCCTCCCCCTCTTCGTCCGTGGTGTCCCCCGGCGCCCGCCGCGGATCCGGACCGGATTCCGTGGCCGACCCCGTCCCCGGTTGGTGCATCCCCTTGACCCGGCGGCGGTACCGTTCGCGGTCGGTACGCCCCCGTTGCCGTGCCTGCGGGTCGATCCGCTCCGCGGCCCGCAGGCGCACCGAAGCGGCCCGCGGGTTCGCGGTGACCTCCGCCTCCCCAGGCAGTTCCGCGCCCCGGCTGAGCAGCCGGAACGTCGGCTCTGACCCGGGCAGTTCGACCGGGAGGTCGATCGGGCCCGTGCTGCGGACCCGATCGGCGAGCGCCTGCTTGGTGAGCCTGTCCTCCAGCGAGTGGTAGGACAGGACCACCAGGCGACCGCCGACGGCAAGCTTGTCCAGAGCGGCCGGCAGCGCTGTCTCCAGCGCTGCCAGTTCTCTGTTTACCTCGATCCGTAAAGCCTGAAACGTTCTCTTTGCCGGGTGTCCCCCGGTTCTCCGGGCTGGTGCCGGAATCGACTCCCGGACCAGTTCGGCCAGCCGCGCCGACGAGGTGATCCGGCCGCGTTCCCGCTCCCGGATGATCGCCGAGGCGATCCGCCCGGCGAACTTCTCCTCGCCGTACACCCGCAGCACCCGGGCCAGATCCGGGTGCGGGTAGGTGTTGACCACCTCCTCGGCGGTCACCCCGCGGGTCTGGTCCATCCGCATGTCCAGCGGCGCGTCCTGCGCGTACGCGAACCCGCGGTCGGGCGCGTCGAGCTGCAACGAGCTGACGCCGAGGTCGAACAGGACGCCGTCCACGGACGGGTAGCCCAGCCGGTCGAGCACCTCGGGCAGTTCGTCGTAGACGGCGTGCTCCAGGTGGACGCGGTCGGCGAACCGGGCCAACCGGACCCTGGCGTGGGCCAGCGCCTCGGTGTCCCGGTCCAGGCCCACAAGCACCGTCTCCGGGTGAGCCTGGAGCACCGCCTCGGCGTGACCGGCGAGACCCAGCGTCGCGTCGACGTGCACGGTTCGTCCACCCCGGCCCAGCGCGGGGGCCAGCAGCTCGAGACACCGCTCGAGCAGCACCGGCACATGCGTGCCGCGTAGCTCCCCCATGTCGACCCCCTGGTTGAACCGGTTGTGTATCCGCGTCCTGTTCGTCGGACGACGCCGTGCCGTCGTACCGCCAGATCCCCATCCGCTCTCCGCCCGCCCGTCGGGCCGTGGCCCGGTGGGTCGGATCGTGCGCCTGGCACCGGGGAAGGGATGCCAGGAACTCGAAAGCGGCTGGAGATCTCGCAGTACGTCGGGCGTCGCCACGCCCTACAGACCGCCGGGCAGCACCCCTTCCTCGATGTCGGCGAAGTCGTCTTCGCTCTCGGCGAGGTAGGTCTCCCAGGCGACCTTGTCCCAGATCTCCACCCGGGTGCTCGCGCCGATGACCACCAGGTCCCGGTCGAGCCCCGCGTAGGTGCGCAGGTGTGCCGGGATGGTCACCCGACCCTGCTTGTCCGGCACCTCGTCGTGCGCGCTGGCGAAGAACACCCGGCTGTAGGCCCGGGCCGCCTTGTGCGTCATCGGCTGCGCGCGCAACTGCTCCGCGATCCGCTGGAACTCAGGCGTCGGGAAGACGTAGAGGCAGCGCTCCTGCCCTTTGGTGATCACGACACCCCCCGCCAGCTCATCCCGGAACTTCGCCGGAAGGATCAACCGGCCTTTGTCGTCCAGGCGCGGAGTGTGGGTGCCGAGAAACATCGGCCCAACCCCCTCGCCCTTTAGCGGCGTTCGCGCGCCGCTGACCCCCCGGGCCGGTGGGCCCCTCCCGGCCCCACCAATGCGCCCCACTCTACTCCACTTCCCTCCACTCGCAACCAGATTCGACCGCGTGGCGCGCCGCGTCTCACGACAAAACAGCACGTCAGCCGGGGTGGAGCGGAGTGGAGGGCCGCGCGGCGCACCGGGGCGGGTCCGCTTTCCGACATAGATCGACTCCGTCCGGCCGAGGGTCATCCGACCGGGCGCCGCCCGCGTCGAGCCGAACGGATCGCCGTCGGTGCCGATCTCGCGGGTCCGCTGGTCCGGTAACCTCGCTCGCGTGACGGACGCGAAGATGCCCCTGCGGGCGAAGGTGGCCAGCTCCGTGTCACGGACCGCCGCGGCGTTGTCCCGGGCGGCGGGCCGGGGCGACGGGTCGGTGATCGGTGGTTGGATCGGCCTGAAGATCGACCCGGAACTGCTCGCCCACCTCTCCGCCGGACGGGCCATCGCGCTGATCTCCGGCACCAACGGCAAGACCACCACCACCCGGCTCGCGGCCGCTGCCGTCGGGGTGCTCGGCCGGGTCGCCACCAACTCGTTCGGCGCCAACATGCCCACCGGGCACACCTCCGCGCTGGCCAAGGCCGGCAGCACGCCGTACGCGGTGCTGGAGGTCGACGAGCACTACCTCGCGCAGGTGATCGAGGCGACCGACCCGCACGTGGTGGCGCTGCTCAACCTCTCCCGTGACCAGCTCGACCGGGCCAAGGAGGTCGCCATGATGGCGCAGCTCTGGCGCGCCGCGCTGGCCCGTCACCCGGACATCCGCGTGGTCGCCAACGCCGACGACCCGATGGTGGTCTGGGCCGCGACTCCGCCGGCCACGCACGATCAGCGGATCACCCCGCCGCACGTCACCTGGTTCTCCGCCGGGCAACGCTGGCATGACGACTCCTGGGTCTGCCCCGAGTGCGGTTCCACCATCCAGCGCTCCGGCGAGCAGTGGTGGTGCACCGGCTGCCCGCTGCGCCGGCCGGAACCGCAGTGGACCGTGGACGACGAGGGCGTGCTGGACCCGACGGGCGCCTGGTACAAGGTCAAGCTCCAGCTCCCCGGCAAGGTCAACGTCGGCAACGCGGCCACCGCGCTCGCGGTCGCCGCCGAGTTCGGCGTCCGCCCCTTCGACGCGGTCCCCCGCCTCGGTGACGTGACCTCGGTGGCCGGGCGCTACGCCCAGGTCGTCCGGGAAGGTCGCACCGTACGGCTGCTGCTGGCCAAGAACCCGGCCAGTTGGCTTGAGGCGTTCGACATGGCGGACGAGGCGCCGACACTGCTGTCCATAAACGCCCGCGACCCCGACGGGCTGGACACCTCCTGGCTCTTCGACGTCGACTTCGCCCCGCTACGCGGACGCCTGGTGCTCATCACCGGCGACCGGGCGTACGACCTGGCTGTGCGGCTGGAGGTCAACGACGTGCCCTTCCAGTACGTACGCACCTTCGACGAGGCGGTCCGGGCGGTGCCGCCGGGCCGGCTGGAGGTCATCGCGAACTACACCGCGTTCCAGGACATCCGAGCGGAGTTGGACCGTGTCAACTGAGACCCTGCGCATCGTCTGGATCTACCCGGACCTGCTGTCGACCTACGGCGACCGGGGCAACGCCCTGATCCTGGCCCGTCGGGCCAAGCAGCGCGGATTCCCGGTCGAGGTGCTTGAGGTCCGCTCCGACCAGCGGCTGCCCACCACCGCCGACATCTACCTCATCGGCGGCGGCGAGGACGGCCCGCAGGCGCTCGGCGCGCAGCGCCTGCTCGCCGACGGCGGCCTGCACCGGGCGGTCGCCCAGGGTTCGGTGGTGTTCGGCGTCTGCGCCGGCTACCAGTTGCTGGGCACCTCGTTCTTCGCCAAGGGCACCCAGTACCAGGGCCTGGAACTGCTCGACCTCTCCTCGGACCGGGGCCCCAGCCGGGCCGTCGGCGAGTTGGCCGGTGACATCGACGCCCGCCTCGGCCTGCCGCCGCTCACCGGGTTCGAGAACCACGGCGGCCGTACCCACCTCGGCCCCGGGGTCTCCCCGTTGGCCCGGGTCACCGCCGGCGTCGGCAACGACGGTGCCACCGAGGGGGCCTGGCGGGGCAAGCTGCTCGGCACGTACTCGCACGGCCCGGCGCTGGCCCGCAATCCGGCCCTGGCCGACCTGCTGCTGCGCTGGGCGACAGGCGCGCAGCACCTTCCGCCGCTCGACGACACCTGGGCCGACCGGCTGCGGGCCGAACGCCGGACCGCGGTGGCCACCGCCCGGGCATGATCCGGGAGCTGCGGAGACGACTCCTGCGGGCGAGCCGGTCGGGCGAGCCCGCAGCCGACGTCCCGGAGCCCGACCTCACGTCGGCAAA
This sequence comes from Micromonospora andamanensis, assembly GCF_016863495.1. Classification (GTDB taxonomy): domain Bacteria; phylum Actinomycetota; class Actinomycetes; order Mycobacteriales; family Micromonosporaceae; genus Micromonospora; species Micromonospora andamanensis. Next base: position 158,461 of record NZ_BOOZ01000016.1, on the reverse strand, counting down.
CCCCGCCCAACCCGGTGCCGAAACCGCCCGGCCCGCCGACCCGGGCGACGGCACACGGTACGGCGACCCAGCGGTCACTGCCCCAACCACAGCGCGGCGGCTCCTGCTGCTCGCCACGACACCGTCGGTGACCCGGTTCTCGCTGCTGCTGCTCCTGCTCGCCGGGTTCGCGGTGACGCTGCTGCTGGTGCCGCAGCCCGACCCGACCACACTTCCCGACCTGGCCGACCGGATGGGTCGGCTCGCTCCGGTGGCCGGTGTGCTCGGCGGAGCGCTCCTGCTTGTGGCACTGGTCCCCCGCACGTTCATCACGCTCGCCGCGGGGGCGATATTCGGGGCCCTGGAAGGTGCCGCGTACGCCCTCGGCGCCGCGCTGCTGGCGGCGCTCATCGGTTTCACAGTGGGCCGGGTGCTCGGCCGGGAGTTCGTCGCCGAACGTGTCCGAGGCCGGTTGGCCCGCCTCGACCGCTGGTTCACCCGGCAGAGCGTCCTCGGCGTGGTCACCGTACGGCTGCTGCCGATCTCCGGTTTCGGTCTGGTCAGCTACGGCTACGGCACCACCGGCGCGCGGGTGCTGCCGTTCCTCGTCGGCAGCGTGATCGCCTCCGCGCCGACCGCGTTCGGCTACGCGGCGGTCGGCGCGGCCGTGACCAGCCCCAGCGGGGTCAACTGGTTCGCCGCCGCCCCGGCCTCGCTGGGCTTCATCGCCAGTGCGGTGCTGCTCGTCCGCTGGTGGCGCACCGAACGCCGGCTCCGCCGCCCCCTCCCCTGAGCACCCCCAGCACCACCCACGCCGCCCGCACACCCCACGCCGGCCGCGCACCCCACGCCGGCCGCGCTACTTCGGGGAAAGTGCTGGGTCCGAGGCGGTCGAGGCAGCACTTTCCCCGAAGTTGCGGACGCCCGTAAGCCGGGGTGGGGTGGGGTGGCGCGGGTCAGCGGGGTGGGGTGACCAGGCCGGCCTCGTACGCGGCGATGACCAGGTGCACCCGGTCCCGGGCGCCGAGCTTGCTGAACAGCCGGGCCACGTGCGCCTTGGCGGTGGCCACGCTGATCACCAGTTCGGCGGCGATCTCGGCGTTCGACAGGCCCCGCCCCACCAGGGTGAGCACCTCGCGCTCCCGATCGGTCACCCCCGACAGCGGCCGGGGCGACGGGACCGCCGGCCGGCGGGTGAACTCGGCGATCAGTCGCCGGGTGACGCCCGGTGCGATCAACGCGTCCCCGGCCGCCACCACCCTGATCGCGCCGAGGATGTCCTCCAGCGCCATGTCCTTGACCAGAAAGCCACTCGCACCGGCCCGCAGCGCGGCGTGCACGTGCTCGTCGTCGTCGAACGTGGTGAGCACCAGCACCCGCACGGGACCGCCGGAGTCGGTGATCGTCCGGGTCGCCTGGATGCCGTCGGTTCCCGGCATCCGGAGATCCATCAGCACCACGTCGGGCACGATCTCACGCGCCAGGCGCACCGCCTCGGCACCGGTGCCCGCCTCGCCGACCACCGCCATGTCCGGCACGTCGGCGATCAGCACGCGCAATCCGGCCCGCACCAGTGGTTGATCGTCGACGAGCAGCACCCGGATAGTCACGGCTCCACCGCCTCGTCGGGACGACCACCGGCCCCGTCACCACCATCCGAACGACGACCGACGGACCCAGCACCGCCCGGAGGGCCACTCGCCCGGACGGCGCCGACCGGGACGGCGTACTCCGGCGACACCGGCAGCCAGGCTGTCACCCGGAAGCCTCCCCCGGAGCGTGGCCCGGCCCGGAACCGGCCACCGACGGCGATGACCCGCTCGCGCATGCCGATCAGGCCATGCCCCTCGACGCCGATTGGGCCGCCCCGGCCGTCGTCGACGACCTCCACCGTGACCGCGTCGTCGCCGCGCTCGACGATGACCTGGCACGCGTCGACCCCGGCGTGGCGGACCACGTTCGTGAGTGCCTCCTGGACGATGCGGAACGCGGCGAGGTCGACCTCGGCCGGGACGGGCGCGTCGCCTGCCGTACGCAGCTCGACCCGGACACCGGCGTCGCCGGTGGCGGCGACCAGCCGGTCCAGCTCCGCCAACCCGGGGGCGGGCTCCAGCGACGCCGGGTCCCCGTCACCGCGACGCAACGCGCCGAGGGTACGGCGCAGCCCGGCCAGGGTGTCCCGACTGGCCGCCTCGATGGTGGCCAGTGCGGCGCGGGCCTGCGCCGGCTGGGTGTCGATCACCCGCGCGCCCACTCCGGCCTGGATGGCGATGACACCGATGCTGTGCGCGACCATGTCGTGCAGTTCCCGGGCGATGCGCAGCCGTTCGGCGGTGACCGCCTCGGTGGCGGCGTGGATGCGCAGCGCGTAGGCGTAGTTTCGCCGGGCCCGCACCGAGTTGCCGGCGATCCAGGCAGCCGTGACCGCCAGCACGGTGAGCGCGGCCTGGTTCACCGGTTCGACGCCGAGGTTCACGAAGGCCGCGAGCAGCTGCGTCACCAGCACCACCCCGGCGGCGGGCACCGACACCCGACGGGAACGGTTCGCGGCGACCACGGCGAGCGCCGCATCGACGGCGAGGAACTGGAGGTTGAACAGGTCCGCGAGATATCCCGGGTGCCGGCCGTGCACCGTCGCGCTGCTCAGCGTCGCGCCGGCGAGCATCAGCCCGAGCCCGGTCAGCGGGTGGCGGGGCAGCAGCGCCGCCGGCAGCGCCACGATCAGCACCGGTACCAGGTAGCGCGTCGGCAGCCACCAGCCGACGACGCCGATACCGTCGCCGCTGTTCGCCACGGCCGGCGCCATCACCCAGAGCACGGGCAGGACGGCCACTCCCGCCCAAACCAGCACCGCCCGCGCCGTCGGCAGCGCGGCACGCGTCCGCAGCAGGGCGATGACGTCCACCGGCACACGGTATCCAGCTCCGCGCCACCTCAGCATCGGCCCGGGGGCGTACGCCCACAGGCCACCACCCCGGCGCCAGGTACGGCCGGCGGGGTGACGCGGCCGGGCCCGGCGACCGGCAGCGTGAGCGGCATGATCGAACTTGATGGCCTGACCCGGCGGTACGGCCGCACCACAGCCGTCGACGACCTGACCCTGACCGTCCGGCCCGGTCGGGTGACCGGCTTCCTCGGCCCCAACGGCGCCGGTAAGTCCACCACCCTGCGCATGGTCCTCGGGCTGACCACTCCGACCGGCGGCACCGCCACCGTCGGCGGCGTCCGCTTCCGGGATCGTGCCCGGGGGCTTCGGCACGCCGGCGCGCTGCTCGACGCCGGGGACGTGCACGGCGGGCGCAGCGCGCGGGCGCACCTGGCGGCCCTGGCCCGCAGCAACGGCATCGGGGGCGTACGGGTCGACGAGGTGCTGGGGCAGGTCGGCCTCGACGACGCCGCGGACCGACGCGTCGGCGGATTCTCGCTGGGCATGCGGCAACGCCTCGGTATCGCCGCGGCGCTGCTGGGCGACCCGCCCGTGCTGATGTTCGACGAGCCGTTCAACGGCCTGGACCCGGAGGGGGTGCGCTGGGTACGGGGGTTGTTCCGGCGGCTGGCCACCGAGGGCCGCACGGTCTTCGTCTCCAGTCACCTGATGGGCGAGGTCGAGCACTGCGCCGATCACCTCGTGGTGATCGGCCGAGGTCGGCTGATCGCCGACGAGACCCTTGACGCGTTCGCGGCCCGCGTCGGTCGCGCGGAGGTCGTCGTGCGTACCCCCGAGCCGGCCATGCTGACCACGGCGCTGGCGGACGCCGGCGCGAGCGTGCGACCGGATCCCGATGGTGCGCTCACCGTGGCGGGGGTGGGCGCGGAGCGGATCGCTGAGCTGGCCCTGGGCCTGCGGATCCCGTTGCACCAGCTGACCCCCCGCACCGCCTCGCTGGAGGAGGCCTTCATGGCGCTCACCGCCGCCGATGTCGAGTACACCGCCCGGGAGGGCCGATGAACGCCGTGATCCGACCCGCCACCCGAACCGTCCCCACCGATCAGGCGCGCTTTCGTGACCTGCTCGCCGCCGAATGGATCAAGCTCTGGTCGCTGCGCTCCACCTGGGCCGCCTTCGCCCTGATCCTGCTCGCCATGGTCGGCCTCGCCGTCCACGCCGCGCTGGCCACCCACGCGGGCTGGCCGGACTGGTCGGCCGAGCGGCGGGCGGCACGCTCCCCGCTCTGGGACGCCTTCCCCACCGAGGCACAGATGTTCGTCGTCCTGGCGGCAAGTGGTGTCGGCGCGGTCGCGATCGGCGGTGAGTACGCCTCCGGGCTGCTACGTACCACGTTCGCGGCCGTCCCCCGCCGCCATGCCGTGGCCGCCGCGAAGCTGACCGTGCTGACCGGCGTACTGACCCTGCTGGGAGCACTGGGTGCGGCGGCGGCGTTCGCGGTGTCGCAGGCGATCCTCGCCGACGTCGGCGCGAACATGTCCGTGGGCGACCCCGGCGCCCTGCGCGGCATCGCCGCCTCCGCGCTGCTGGTACCGGTCTGTGCGCTCGTCGGCATGGCGCTGGCCGGGCTGATCCGGCACACCGCGCCGGCGATCGTCACCGCCGCGACGGTGCTGCTCCTGCTGCCCACAGCCGTCAACGAGGACGAACGCTGGAGCGCGCTGCTCCGGCACGCCATGCTGGTGCCCGCGTGGCAGCGGCTGAGAGACCCGAACGGTCCCCCACCGTGGCTGACCGACATCCACGCCGCCACCGTCTCCGGCGCCTGGACCACCTACGCCGCCTGGGCCGTGCTGGCCGCCCTGCTCACCGCCCTAGCCCTCCACCACCGCACCCCCTGACCCCCACCCACCCACCCCCCAACCCCCCGACCCAGGGTTGATCATGAGGTTGACGGCAGTAGTCGATCTCCAGACTGCCGCCAACCTCATGATCAACGCGGAGGATCCGAGGGCTAGAGGACGATGGAGACCATGCGGGCGGGGATGACGATGACCTTGCGGGGGTCCTTGCCGGCCAGGGTGGTGGCGACCGCGGCCAGGGCCGCTGCGCGTACGTCGTCCTCGCCTGCGTCGGCGGGGACCTCGATGCGGGCCCGGACCTTGCCGTTCACCTGCACCGGGTAGGTGACCGTCTCGGCCACCAGCAGGGCCGGGTCGGCGGTCGGGAAATCGGCGTAGGTCAGTGAGGTGTCGTGGCCCAGCCGCTGCCACAGTTCCTCGGCGACATGCGGGGCGAACGGCGCGACCATCAGCACCAGCGGCTCGGCCACCTCGCGCGGGGTACCCGCCAGCCGGGTCACCCCGTTGGTCAGCTCGATCAGCTTGGCGATCGCGGTGTTGAACCGGATCTGCTCCATGTCGCCCCGGACACCGTCGATGACCTTGTGCAGCAGCCGCCGGGTCTGCTCGTCGGCGGGGGCGTCCACCACCCGCGACTGCCCGGTCCGCTCGTCGACGACGGCCCGCCAGACCCGTTGCAGGAACCGGTACGAGCCGACCACCGCCCGGGTCTCCCAGGGGCGGGACACCTCCAGCGGGCCCATCGACATCTCGTAGACCCGGAACGTGTCGGCGCCGTAGGCGGCACACATCTCGTCCGGGGTGACCACGTTCTTCAGGGACTTGCCCATCTTGCCGTACTCGCGGTTGACCTGGACGTCACCCAGGAAGAAGCCGCCGTCGCGCTCGGCGACCTCCTCCGCCGGCACGTAGGCGCCCCGGGCGTCGGTGTACGCGTACGCCTGGATGTAGCCCTGGTTGAACAGCTTGCGGAACGGCTCGAACGAGGACACGTGGCCCAGGTCGTACAGCACCTTGTGCCAGAACCGGGCGTACAGCAGGTGCAGCACGGCGTGCTCGGCCCCGCCGACGTACAGGTCGACACCGCCGCAGTCGCCCTCACCGCGCGGGCCCATCCAGTACCGCTCGTTGTCCGCGTCGACGAACCGGCCGTCGTTCGTCGGGTCCAGGTAGCGCAGCTCGTACCAGCAGGAGCCGGCCCACTGCGGCATCACGTTCGTCTCCCGGGTGTACCGCTTCGGGCCGTCACCCAGGTCCAGCTCGACCTCGACCCAGTCCCGGCGGCGCGACAGCGGCGTCTCCGGGTCACTGTTCGCGTCCTGCGGGTCGAAGGTACGCGGGGAGAAGTCGTCCACCTCGGGCAGCTCGACCGGCAGCATCTCCTCCGGCAGCGCGATGGCCGTACCGTCGGCGTCGTACACGATCGGGAACGGCTCACCCCAGTAGCGCTGCCGGCTGAACAGCCAGTCCCGCAGCCGGTAGGTCACCGCGCCCTGGCCGCTGCCGGTCTCCTCCAGCCAGGCGATGATCCGGGCCTTGGCGTCGGCCACCCCCAGGCCGTCCAAGTCCAGGCCGCGCTCGGGTGCGGCGCTGTTGATCGCCGGGCCGTCCCCGGTGTACGCCTTGCCGTCGAAGCCCTCCGGCGGCTGCACGGTACGCACGATGGGCAGTTCGAAAACCTCGGCGAACTCCCAGTCCCGCTCGTCCTGGGCGGGCACCGCCATGATCGCGCCGGTGCCGTAGCCGGCCAGCACGTAGTCGGCGATGAAGATCGGGATCTGCCCCTCGGTGACCGGGTTGGTGGCGTACGCGCCGGTGAAGACGCCTGTCTTCTCCTTCGTCTCGGCCTGCCGTTCCATGTCGGTCTTTGCCGCCGCCGCCTTGCGGTACGCCTCGACGGCCTCCCTCGGGCTGGCGTGCCCGCCGGTCCACGCGTCCCGGGTGCCCGCCGGCCAGGCCGTCGGCACCAGCGTGTCGACAAGCTCGTGTTCCGGGGCCAGCACCATGTAGGTGGCCCCGAAGACGGTGTCCGGGCGGGTTGTGAACACCCGGATCGGCGCGACGGTGGTCGGGAAGTCGATGTGCGCGCCCTGGGACCGGCCGATCCAGTTGCGCTGCATCAGCTTGATCGGCTCGGGCCAGTCCAGCTTGTCCAGGTCGTCCAGCAGCCGGTCGCCGTACGCGGTGATCCGCATCATCCACTGCTTCAGGTTGCGCTTGAAGACCGGGAAGTTGCCCCGCTCGGAGCGGCCGTCGGCGGTGACCTCCTCGTTGGCCAGCACCGTGCCCAGCCCGGGGCACCAGTTGACAGGCGCCTGCGACACGTACGCCAGCCGGTGGTCGTCGACGATGGCGCGTCGTTCGGCGGACGACAGCTCGGCCCACGGCCGGCCGTCCGGGGTCCGCCGCACCCCGCCGGCGAACTCGGCGATCAGCTCACTGATCGGTCGGGCCCGGCCGGCCTCCCGGTCGTACCAGGAGTTGAAGATCTGCAGGAAGATCCACTGGGTCCAGCGGTAGAAGTCGGTGTCGATGGTGGCCACCGAGCGCCGCTGGTCGTGGGCCAGCCCCAGCCGGCGCAGTTGCGCCCGGTACCGCTCGATGTTGGCCTCGGTGGTGGTCCGGGGGTGGGTGCCGGTCTGCACGGCGTACTGCTCGGCGGGCAGGCCGAACGCGTCGAAGCCCATCGCGTGCAGCACGTTGCGGCCGGCCATCCGCTGGTAGCGGGCGAAGCAGTCGGTGCCGATGTAGCCCAGCGGGTGCCCGACGTGCAGCCCCGCACCGGACGGGTAGGGGAACATGTCCAGCACGTACAGCTTCTCCGCACCCGATCGAGGGTGGGCCGGATCGGCCAGCGGTCCGGACGGGTTCGGCGCGTGGAAGCTTCCCTCCCGTTCCCAACGGTCCTGCCAGCGGCGTTCGATCTCGTCGGCCAGCGCCGCGGTGTACCGGAACGGTGGGACCTCTGCCTCGGTCATGGCCTTCTCCTCGCGTCGCTCGGCGGAGTCTGTCGGAGTGCTGGCTGGTCTCGGGTCTGCCTCGACGGCCCGTCGCGGGCCGGCGGCGGGCACGAAAAAGCCCCTCACGCAGGAGGGGCCGCCGTGCTGTCGCGCGCTCAGCGCATCAGCACGGCCCGGTAAGAAGCAGGAAGACTCCGGCCATGCCCGGCAGTGTACCGCGCGTGATGCGACGCCGCTTCCCACTACCCCTCAGGCGGAGTCCCGGGCCGGCTCGTCGCCGCCCTCGCCGGCCCGGCCGCCGAGTTCGTCGTAGCGGGTGATCGACGCCAGCGGGGCCCCCGCCCGGTAGGCGGCCCGGGCCAGGGCGTAGCCGCCGACCGGTGCCGTGAACAGTTGCAGCCCGACGGCGGCCAGCACCACCACCGCGGTACGCCAGCCGGGAATCAGCAGCAGCACACCGAGCAGGACACAACTCAGCCCCAGGCTGGCCGCCTTGGCCACGGAGTTCATCCGGTGGTAGACGTCCGGCAGGCGGATCAGACCGATCGCGCTTATCGCGATAAGCGCGATGCCGAGCAGCAGCAACGTCGAGGCCAGCACGGTCCGGATCACCGCTGCCTCCGGTGCACCAGCCGGGCCATCGCCACAGTGGCCAGGAAACTCACAAGCGTCCCGCTGAGCACGAGGTCCAGCAGGTCCGGGGCGCGCAGGCGGGCGGCGAGCACCGCCAGGGCCGCCAGGAAGACGAAGAAGCCCAGGTCCAGCGCGGCCGCCCGGTCGGCGTCGGTCGGGCCGATCACCAGCCGGACGATCACCACAGCCATCGAGCAGGCGAGGACCACGAGCACCGCGTCGAGCAGGAACATCGTCACCTCCGAAGCACCTCCGACCGGCCCGCGTCGGGGCCGCCGTCCGGGTGGGTGGCCGGGCGCAGGGCGGCCAGCAGCCGCCACTCCAGTTCGGCCACCTCCCGGCGGAACGCCACCGGGTCGGCGGCGTACATGCCGTGCACCGACAGCGCGGCCGTGGGCTCCCGGTGCACGCCGAGGGTCAGCGTGCCCGGGGTCAGGCTCACCGCCAGCGCCACGGCCGCCACCTCGGTGTCGGTGGCCGCCCGCAACGGCACCCGCACCACCGCCGGAGCCAGTGCGGAACCGGGCGTCAGGATCTCCCAGGCCACCGCGAGGTTCGCCTGCACCAGCCGGACCGCGAAGTAGCCGGCGAACCGCAGCACGCGGCGAGTCCGCACCGTCGTGCGGCGGACGACGGTCATCACCGTGCCGCTCATCGGCCGCTCACCGCCCGTACGTAGCCGGCCGGGTCACGCAGCCCGGCCGCCGCCGTGTCGGCGACCACCAGCAACGGTTGAGCTGCCAGCCCGGCGGCCAGGGAGAGTCCGGCCAGGGCCAGCGGCGGTCCGACAAGCGTCGGACCGATCCGCTTCGCCACAGACGACGAAGCCGGCGGCGCACCTGTGAACAGCGCGCTCCAGATCTTCAGCATGGACAGCAGGGTGACCAGGCTGACCAGCACCGCGACCGCCATCGCCAGCCAGGCACCGGTCTCCGCGGTGGCCCGCAGCAGCAGGAACTTCGCCACGAAACCGGAGAACGGCGGCAGGCCGGCCAGCGACAGCGCCGCCCCCGCGAAGGCGAGGGCGAGCGCGGGACGTTGCCCGGCCAGCCCGCCGGAACCCTCCAGCCGGTCGGTGCCCCGGCCGGCGCGGACCGCCGCCGCGCAGAGGAACAGCGCCGCCTTCACCAGGATGTACTGGGCCAGGTAGTAGACCGCCGCGGCCAGGCCGGCAGCGGTGAACAGGGCCAGACCGAGCAGCACGTAGCCGATCTGGCTGACCATGTGGAAGGTCAGGATCCGCCGCATCGAGTCCGCACCGACGGCGCCGAGCACGCCCACCACCATCGACAGCAGCGCCACCGCGCCGAGCAGCCAGCGGTACCCGGGATCCCCGCCGTACACCACCGCGTAGATCCGGATCACCGCATAGAGACCCACCTTGGTCAGCAGCCCGGAGAAGAGCGCCACCACCACCGGCGAGACCACCGGATAGGTGCGGGGCAGCCAGTCGTGCAGCGGCACCAGCGCACTCTTGACGCCGAGGGCGAGCAGCACCACACCGCAGGCGACAGCGACAGTGGGTTCGTCGCGGGCCGCGCCGGCCAGTTCGCCAAGCCCGACCGCCCCGGTGGTGCCGTAGACGAACGCCACCCCGGCCAGCAGCAGAGTGGAGCCGAGCAGGTTGGTGGCCACGTACACCCGTCCCGCACCGCCGCGCCCGGCCCCGCCGGCCAGGCTCAGCAGCACGTACGAGGGCACCAGCATCACCTCGATCAGCACGAAGAGGTTGAACAGGTCGGTGGTGAGGAACGCGCCGCTGCCCCCGGCGGTGAGCACCAGCACCAGCGGCAGGAAGTACGGGCGGCTGTCGTCCCCCGAGCCGACGGCGGAGACGAGGCAGCAGAGCACCACGACCGCCGTCACGGTGACCAGCAGGGCACTGAGCGCGTCCGCCGCCAGGCTGATCGCGATCGGGCCGGGCCAGCCACCGACCCGCAGGACGGGCACCGCGCCGTCGCTGGTCCGGACCAGCAGGACCAGCCCGGCCACCAGCACCACGGCCATGGTGGCGAACGCGCCGACCCGGTGCAGCCGGATCCGGCCCGGTAGGACGAGCAGCACCCCGGCGACCAGCAGCGGCCCGACCACCGGGATCAGCAGAAGACCGCTCACCCCGGCCACCCCGCTGCGCCGTGCCCGCCTGTCCCGCCGATGTCGTCGCCTCCGACCGTGCCGGCACCGTCGGTATCAGCCTCGCCAGCGGAATCAGCACCGCTCGTGGGTCCGCCGGCATCGCGCCGCAGCAGGCCGAGCAGGTGGACGGTGATGCCGAAGGTGATCACGATTGCGGTCAGCACGAACGCCTGCGGCAGCGGATCGGCGGTGTCCGGGCCCACCTCCTCCAGCGCCGCGGTCCGCCGGCCGAGCCCACCAGCGGCCAACAGCACCACGTTGACGGCGTGCCCGAGCAGCACGAAGCCCAGCACCACCCGCAGCAGGCCCGGCCGCAGCAGCAGGAACACCCCCGCGGCGACCAGGACACCGACCACGAACGCGGCACTCATCGGGCGCCTCCGGCAGCCGACCGGGTTGCCGGTCGGGCCGGCGGTACGCCGAGACGTCGTACCGCGGCCACCACAAGCGCCAGAACCATCAGGTAGATCCCCAGGTCGAACAGCAGCGACGTGGACAACGACGGCACCGGCCCGGGCGTGTCCAGGGTGAGTGGAGTGAGCAGCGGCCGGCCGGCGACGAGCGGCGCCAGGCCGGCGACCGTCGCGCCCAGCAACCCGACCGCCGCCAGCGGCACCGACCTGAGCCGGCCCAGCAGCGGCGCCCCGCCAGGGTGCGCCAACTGGCCGAGCCCGACGGCGGTACCCGCCAGCAGCGCCCCGATGAAGCCGCCACCGGTCTCCTCGTGCCCGCGCAGGAACAGCACCGCCGAGGCGAGCAGCATCACCGGTGCGACCACCCGGTAGGCGAGGCGGAGCACCAGGTCCTCGTCGGCGGGATCGGCGTCGGCCGGCTCGGCCGGGCCGCCGGCGGTGAGCCGGACCAGCCCGAGTGCCACCACCGCGAGCACCACCGCCTCACCGAGGGTGTCCAGGGCCCGGAAGTCCACCAGGATGGTGTTGACGACGTTGGCGCCGCCGGTCAGTTCCTCCGCCCGGTCGAGGTACCACCGGCCGGGGTCGGACAGCCGGTCGCGCCCGGTCAGCACGGCGGTACCCGCCGCCGCCGCGATGCCGGCGGCGACCGCCAGCAGGGCCGCGCCGGTGACCGGCCAGTGCCGTCCGACGGGGGCGAGCCGACGCGGCTGCTGCCGCAGCGCCAACATGACGACCACCGCGGTCAGCACCTCCACGAGCATCAGGGTCAGTGCCACGTCAGGTGCTCCGACGGTCAGGAACCACGCCGACAGCAGCAGCCCCACCACTCCGGTGAGCCCGATCGCGGCAAGCGCGGACCGCACCACCAGCAGCCCGGCGAGGGCCGTCACGAGCAGTACCAGCAGCAGCCAGTCACCGGGCCGACCCGGCGCGCCGCCGAGGCCGTCCGGCAGCGCCACCGCCGCCACCGCGGCCAGGACCACCGCGGCCAGCAACGGTCGGACCAGGTAGGGCGTCGGACCCGGCGCGTGCGCGGTCCGACCGACAGCCGAACCGGCGTGCAGCAGCGCCTGCCGGGCGCGCTCCAGCAACTCGGCGAACGGTGGGGTGGTCGGTACGGCCCGCAGCCACCTGTCGACCCGTACGCGGCCGAGGAACATCAGTGTCCCCAGCAGCACGGTGAGCAGGCTCAGCCCCAGCGCGGGGGTGAAGCCGTGCCAGAACGCCAGGTAGGGCGGCGTACCCTCCGGGCGGGCGTCGTTCGCCGCCCGTTCCACCAGTGGGCTCAGTACGGCCACCGTGGGGCCGAGCGTGGTCGCCACCACCGCGGCCACCGCGGCCGGCGCGAGGAACGCCCAGGACGGTTCGCGTAGTTGGCGTTGCCGGGTCGGTCCCTCCACCATGCCGTGTACGAGACGGGCCGCGTAGGCGAAGGTCAGCACCGAGGCGAGCACCCCGAGGCCGGCGGCGGACCACCCCAGCACCGGCCCACCGGGCGCCTCGGGGAGAGACTCGAAGATCGCCTCCTTGCCGACGAAGCCGATGGTGGGCGGCAGTCCGGCCATCGACATCGCCGCCAACGCGGTGAGCCAGACCGTCGCCGGCATCACCCGGTGCAGTCCGGCCAGCTCCCGGATGTCCCGGCTGCCCGCCTGGTGGTCGATGATGCCGACGAGCATGAACAGGGTCGCTTTGAACAGCGCGTGGGCGACCGTGTAGAGGATCGCCGCGGCGTCGGCGGCCGGGGTGCCGACGCCGATCACGCCGACCAGCAGGCCGAGTTGGCTGACCGTGGAGTAGGCCAGCAGCGCCTTGAGGTCGTACTGGCGCAGCGCCAGCAGCGCGCCGAGGATCGCCGTGAGCAGCCCGACAGCGATAAGCGTGCTGTCCCACGCCCAGGAGCCGGCGAACACCGCCGAGAAGCGCATCAGCAGGTAGATGCCGGCCTTGACCATCGTCGCCGCGTGCAGGTACGCGCTCACCGGCGTGATCGCCACCATCGCGCCGGGCAGCCAGAAGTGGAACGGCAACTGCGCGGACTTGGTGAACGCCGCGACGATGATCAGCGTTCCCACCACCCAGGCCGGTCCGCCGCTCAACCGCTCCGGCTCGGCGACGATGGTGTTCAGGCTGGTGGTGCCGAGATGCATCGCCAGCAGCACGATCGCGGTCAGCAGCGCGAGGCCGCCGGAGACCGTGACCAGCAGCGCCTGCACGGCGGGGCCGGTGGCCGCGGGCCGACCGCCCTGCCCGATCAGCACGAACGACAGGATCGAGGTGAGTTCCCAGAAGACGAAGAGCACAAGCAGGTCGTCGGCGAGGACCAAGCCCAGCATCGCGGCGGCGAAGAGGGTCATCGTGACGTACACCCGCTGCTGCTCGTCCTCGCTCCCGTCGAGGTAACGAGGACAGTAGGCCATGATGAGCGCGCCCACGCCGAGCGCCAGCAACGCGAAGACCAGCCCCAGCGCGTCCATCCGCAGCGCGGCGTGCGCCTCCAGGCTGGGCAGCCACCGCCACGTCACGGCGACCTCGCGGTCGTCGAGGATCACCGGCAGCCGCACGAGCAGCAGCCCGGCCGCGACGAGGTAGCCGGCGGCCAGCGGATAGCCGGCGTCGCGACCGAAGCGCCGCACCAGCAGCGGCACGCAGGCCGCCAGGCCGACCTGCCAGGCGAGCGCGGCGGCGAGGATCACCTCGTCATGTCCTTCCCGTCCCGGCAGGCGGATTCGGGCCCGCTTACCCGGCAGAACCGATGACATGCGCTGCGTGAATGACAAATCGCTGCGTAAGCGCTCAAACACCTGCGGCGGTCGGCGTTGACGACAAACATGGTTAGCCTGAGAGGCCAGTGAGATTGCCGCGGCACATGAGGCTCACACGTCGCGAACGAAACGGCGGGGCCAGGTGCTCTTGTAGAGAGCTGCCGTGACGGCGACGAGGAGGAGGCCCGTGACACAACAGACCTGGGACGAAGTTGGCGGTCTGCTGCCGTACGACGAGTTCCGCGCCGCCAGTGACGCGATCGTGACCAACATCGAACAGGTCATCGAGGGCAAGACCGCGACCGTGCGGCTGGCGCTGGCCGTCCTGCTCGCCGAGGGGCACCTGCTCATCGAGGACGTGCCCGGCGTCGGCAAGACCAAGCTGGCCAAGGCCCTCGCGCGGTCCATCGACTGTTCGGTACGCCGGATCCAGTTCACGCCCGACCTGCTGCCCAGCGACGTCACCGGCGTCAGCGTCTACAACCAGGAGACCCACGACTTCGAGTTCCGTCCGGGTGCCGTCTTCGCCAACCTGGTCGTCGGCGACGAGATCAACCGGGCCTCGCCGAAGACCCAGTCCGCGCTGCTGGAGTGCATGGAGGAACGGCAGGTCACCGTCGACGGGGTGACCTACCAGTTGCAGACGCCGTTCATGGTGATCGCCACCCAGAACCCGATCGAGATGGAGGGCACCTACCCGCTGCCGGAGGCGCAGCGCGACCGGTTCACCGCCCGCATCGCCATGGGATACCCGGACCCGACCGCCGAGCTGGCCATGCTCGACGGGCACGGTGCTGTCGATCCGCTGTCCGGGCTGCGGCCGGTCTCCGACGCCGACACCGTACGCCGGCTGATCGGTCACGTACGGCAGGTGCATGTCGCCGACGCGGTCAAGCAGTACGCGGTGGACCTGGTCACCGCCACCCGCGAGTCGCCCGACCTGCGCCTGGGCGCCTCACCCCGGTGCACGCTGCAGATGCTGCGCACCGCCCGCGCGGTGGCCGCCCTCGACGGGCGGGACTACGTCCTGCCCGACGACCTTCAGGTCCTCGCCGTTCCGGTGCTGGCGCACCGGATCATCCCCACGGCCGACGCCCAGCTCGCCCGGCGTACCACCGACGCGATCGTCGCCGACCTGGTGCATCGGCTCCCGCTGCCGCACGACCGTAAGCGCTCGCCGTACGACACCCGGCCCCCTGCTGGCGGTAACGGCCGGGCCCCCTTCGAGCCGCGGAGGCCGTGACGTGCGTGACGGCCTGCGCGGGCTGACCACCCGCGGCCGCTCCTTCCTGGCCGCGGCGGTGGCGGCGGCCATCTCCGCCGGCATCCTCGGCGAGAAGGACCTGCTGCGGGTGGCCGTGCTGCTGGCCGTCCTGCCGCTGCTCGCCGCGCTGTACGTCGGCCGCAGCCGGTACAAGCTCGCCTGCCACCGCTCGCTGGAACCGCACCGGGTGCCGGTCGGCGCGACCGCCCGGGTGGTGCTGCGCCTGCAGAACATGTCCCGGCTGCCCACCGGCACCCTGCTGCTGGAGGACCGGCTGCCGTACGCCCTCGGCAGCCGGCCCCGGGTGGTGCTGGAGCGGCTCGGCGCGCACCAGGCCAGTTCGGTGGCCTACACGGTGCGCGCCGACGTGCGTGGCCGGTACGAGGTGGGCCCGCTGGTGGTCCGGATGACCGACCCCTTCGGCCTCTGCGAACTCAGCCGCGCCTTCCCCGGCACCGACCGCCTGACGGTCGTTCCGCAGGTGGTCGGGCTGCCGTCGGTACGGCTGCCCGGCGAGTACACCGGCAGCGGTGAGAGCCGGGCCCGCTCGGTGGCGGTGCACGGCGAGGACGACGCGGCCACCCGGGAGTACCGGCGCGGCGACGACCTGCGCCGGGTGCACTGGAAGTCGACGGCGCGCACCGGTGAGCTGATGGTGCGCCGGGAGGAACAGCCCTGGGAGAGCCGGGCGACGGTCCTGCTGGACACCCGCGCGTACGGCCACCAGGGCGACGGCCCGACGGCCAGCTTCGAGTGGGCGGTCTCGGCCGCCGCAAGCATCGCCGTGCACCTGCGGCAGGCCGGCTACAAGCTGCGCCTGGTGACCGGCTCGGGCGCGGACGTCGACGCCGCCGAGGGTGCCGGCGACGGTCTGCTGCTCGACCAGCTCGCGGAGGTCCGGCTGGACCAGCGGGAGGAGCTCACCACCCTGGTGCAGCACGTCCGGCAGCGCTCCGACGGTGGGCTGATCATCGGCCTGTTCGGGTCGCTGAGCACCGCCGAGGCGGAACTGTTGGCCGGGCTGCGGGCCAACGGTGCCACCTGTATCTGTTTCCTGCTGGACAGCTCCGCCTGGCTGAACCTGCCGACGCCCGCGCGGGCCGAGGCCGACCAGGCGCACGACACCGCGGCGTTGGCGCTGCTGCACGCGGGGTGGCGGGTGATCGGCGTCGACCATGGCGGCCGGCTGCCGGCCCTCTGGCCGCAGGCCGGGCGGGGCTCGCAGGGGTTCGCGCTCCGGGCGGCGATGGCCGAGACCGTGGCCGGTGGCGTGCGATGAACGGAAGGTCCCCCTCATGATCGCCCATCGGAACCTGGGCCTGGTGGCCGCCGGCGCGACGCTGCTCGCGGCAGCGCCCCTGTCGGCCATCTTCGAACGCTGGACGTGGCTGGTCCAGGCAGTCATCGTGGTGGCCGCGGTGGCGGCCGCGGCGGCGCTGGCCCGGCTCGGCCGAACCCCGCTGTGGGTGCAGATCCTGGCCATGGTCGGCGGCCTCACGCTCGCCCTGACCTGGCTGTTCCCCAGCGGCAGTGAACTGCTGGCGGTGCTGCCCACCCCGGCCACCTTCGGGCACTTCGCGGAACTGCTCGGCAACTCGGTCGAGGACATGCGCTCCCACGGCGTGAAGGTCCCGGACACCGACCCGCTGCTGTTCGTCACGGTGCTCGGCATCGGCGGGGTGGCGGTGCTCGTGGACGTGCTCTGCGTCGGGCTGCGTCGCCCCGCGCTGGCCGGTCTCCCCATGCTCGCCATCTACTCGGTGCCGGTCGCGGTCTACGTGGACAGCGTCCCACCGGTGCCGTTCGCGATAGGCGCCGCCGGGTTCCTGTGGCTGCTGGTCACCGACAACGTGGACCGGGTCCGCCGGTTCGGCCGGCGGTTCACCGGCGACGGCCGCGACGTCGACGTCTGGGAGTCCTCGCCACTTGCCGCCGCCGGCCGCCGACTGGCGGTGGTGGGTCTCGCGTTGGCGGTGCTGGTGCCGCTGGCCGTGCCGGGAATGACGGCCGGGTTGATGACCACGCTCAACTCCGGTGCCGGCTCCGGCATCGGTCCCGGGTTCGGGGGCTCCCCCGGCCGGGTCGACCTCTTCGCCGCGCTCAGTGGGCAGCTCAACCAGTCCCAGGTGACCGACCTGGTTACGGTCACCACCACCGAAGAGGAACCGTTCTACCTGCGCTTCGGGGTCGCCGACGACCTGCGTACCGACGGTTTCCGGGTGCGTGGCCCCAACGGTAGGCGGGTCACCGGCGAGCTGCCCGACCCGTCGGGCCGGTCCCTGCCGGGCGTCGAACGGACCAGGCAACGGGCCACCGTGCAGGTCAGCCGGGAGCTGAACATGCCGCTGCTGCCGGTCTACGCCGAACCTGTCGGCTTCGGCGAGCTGGGCAACAACTGGTTCTACGACCCGAACCTGCAGGTCGTCTTCTCCAACCGGGAGAACTCCCGGGGCAAGGAGTACTCCTTCGACTACGTGCGCTCGTCGTTCAGTCCGCAGGCGCTGCGGCGGGCCCAGCCACTGCCGGCCGACCTGCCCCTGCGCCGGCAGCAGACAGTGACGCCGGACGTGCCGGAGGTCCGGGCCCTGGTGGAGGATCTGACCCGGGGGGCGCGCACCGAGTACGACAAGGTGCGGGCCATCTACGACTACTTCTCCGAGGACAACGGCTTCAGCTACCGGCTCAGCACCGAGCAGGGCACCAGCGGCCAGGCCATTCTCGACTTCCTGGAGAACAAGGTCGGCTACTGCCAGCAGTACGCCGCGGCGCTTGCCTGGATGGTCCGCGACGCCGGGATCCCGGCCCGGGTCGCCTTCGGGTTCACCAACGGCAGCCGGCGCAGCGACGACACCCTCACCCTGACCAACCGCAACCTGCACGCCTGGACGGAGGTCTACTTCGACCAGATCGGCTGGGTGCCCTTCGACGCCACTCCGGCCTACGGCGTACCCGGCTCGACCCGCTCGGCGTGGGCACCGGACGTGGACGCCCCGGAGGAGAGCACGCCGCAGGGCGGCACCTCGGACACGCCCGACGAGACGGATCCGTCGACCGAGGCGGAGCAGGGACCGAACCAGTTCGAGGAGGGCGAGGACCCGGGCGCGGCGCTCGGCTCCGACGGTCCTGCGGAGCAGCGGCCCATCTGGCCGCTGCTGGTCGCCGCCAGCGTCCTGGCACTGCTGGTCCTGCTCGCCGTGCCAGCGCTGCGCCGGCTCGCCCTGCGCCGGCGTCGAGGCCGGCCGGCACCGGCGGTGCGGACTGTCGACACGTCGGACACCGCACCGTCCGCGACCGGGCAACCGGCGATGGTGGTCGCCACCGATCCGGACCGGGCCCGCGCCGACGCGCACGCCGCCTGGGACGAGCTGATCGACACGCTTGTCGACTACCGGGTCGGAGTGGACCGGACGGAGACCCCACGGGCCACCGCGGAGCGGCTGGCCCGGGAGCGGCTGGCCGCGCGGACCGATGCCGGTTCGGCGGTACGCCTGCTCGGGCGGGCCGAGGAGCGGGCCCGCTACGCCCGGGACCCGTTGACCGGCGAACCGCTGCCGGCGGCCCTGCGGACGGTGCGTGGCGCTCTCGCCGAGCAGGCGGACCGACGGACCCGGCTGGTGGCGACGGTACTGCCACCGTCGGTGTTGTCCCGGTGGCGCACCGCCATCGCGGACAACTCGTCACGGCTCGTCAACTCCGGCGGCCAGGTGCGTCGGAGGCTGCTGCGGTTCAGTCCGCGCCGGCTGATCGCCAGCCGCGCGGGTCGCTGAACGTCGGTGCCGGCGACCCGAACTGTGGTCGCCGGCATTCGACCCGCCGCGTCCGGCAGGTCATGTCACGGTGAGGCCTCGCTCGACGCGGGCGTCGCCTGTCGGCGACCCGACAGGCCACGGCAATGCGGGGAAAAAACAACCGGCAACAGAGCGCAGCGGCAGCAGGCGGCCCGGAGCCTCGAACGGCACCCTGGCGGGTCGCGCACCGGCTCACCCCGGGCGGTCGGCCCGGGGTGACGTGCTTCCTCGCGTCAGCGGCGGAACGGGGTCAGCGGTGCCCCTCCGGGCGCTGCCGCCACCGGTCCTCCATCCGGTCGAGGAAACCCGACCTCCGGCCGGCACGGCCGCGGGACCGGCGACGACTCGCCGTGCCCCCGACGACGTGCAGGTCAGGTGACTGCGCCCGACGGTGCGACTGCACCGCGAACGCCGCCGAGGCCAGCATGACAACGAATCCCGCCACTGCCAGCGGCGGAGTTTTGATCACCGCGCCATAGACCAGCAACGCCAGGCCAGCGATGATCACGCCGGCAGCGACGAGCAGGCGACGCCGCGCATGGAAGCGCGGATCGCTGGCGCGCACGGCCGAGGCGAACTTGGGGTCCTCGGCAAGCGACCGCTCGATCTGCTCGAACAGCCGCTGCTCGTGCTCCGAGAGCGGCACGGCACTCCTCCCCGGTCACGTTGGTCGGTCCGGTCGGACCGACAGACCGTGGCAGCCAACCGGCTGCTTACCCGCAAGTCTACGAGGGCCCTCGCGCGTCGGAAAGCGGGACGACCTACGGCCGGGTCGGATTTTCATTTCGTCGGGGATCGCGCCCACCGAGAAGACTGGCCGGTCCTATGACGGACCGCCCGAAACGGGCAGCCGCCGCGTCGGCCGCGACCTCGGCTTCCCGCCAGCCCCGCTCCGGCTGCCCCAGGGCGAGCTGCCGCGGCGTCTCGGCCGCCGCCGTCAGTCCCTCCGCCCGGACACCGAGCAGGCGAATCCGCTCACCCGGGTTCAACGCGGTGTAGAGCGCCCAGGACGTGTCGAACATCTCCCGGGCCACGTCGGTGGGCACGTCCAGGGTGCGGGCCCGGCTCACGGTGCGGAAGTCGGCGGTGCGCACCTTGAGCGAGACCGTCCGTCCCACCTGCCCGCCGGCCCGCAGCCGGGCACCGACCTTCTCGGCCAGGGCCAGCAGCGTGCGGCGGATCTGCACCGGATCGTCGACGTCCGTGTCGAAGGTGACCTCCGCGCCTATCGACTTCTCCGCGTGCTCCGGGCTGACCCGCCGTGGGTCGCGCCCCCAGGACAGCTCGTGCAGGTGGGCGGCGGCCGCCTCGCCGAGCGCGGTCCGCAGCATGCCCAGCGGAGCCTGCGCGAGGTCACCGACGGTACGCAGACCGAGCCGCAGCAGCGCCTGCTCGGAGCGCTCCCCCACCCCCCACAACGCGCCGACCGGCAGCGGATGGAGGAACTCGAGCACCCGGTCGGCGGGCACCACGAGCAGACCGTCGGGTTTGGCGCGGGTCGAGCCGAGCTTGGCCACGAACTTGCTCGGCGCGACCCCCACCGAGCAGGTCAACCCCTGCTCCTCGGCGACCCGTTGCCGAATGCCGGCGGCGATCGCCGCCGGCCGGCCGAACAGTCGCCGGGCACCGGCGACGTCGAGGAACGCCTCGTCCAGGGAGAGCGGCTCCACCAGCGGCGTGACGTCCCGGAAGATCTGCATGACCGCCCGGGAGGCCGCCGAGTAGCTGGCGAAGTCGGGGGCGAGGAAGACCGCGTGCGGGCAGAGCGCCCGGGCGCGCATCGTGGGCATGGCACTGCGTACGCCGAACCGCCGGGCCTCGTAGCTGGCCGAACTGACCACACCGCGCGGACCGACCCCGCCGACCACGACGGCCCGGCCGCGTAGCTCGGGTCGGTGACGGACCTCCACCGAGGCGAAGAAGGCGTCCATGTCGACGTGCAGGATCGGGCACCCGGCGTCGTCGGCGCCGGGCCCGAACCGGGGATCGCCGCCCCGGGGTAGCGACTGGCTGCGGCCCACCCGCGCAGGTTAGCCCGCCGCTGTGACATTCCGGCCGGTCAGCCCCGCACCACGAGCAGCGGAATCGTCATCTCGGTCGCCGTGTCCGCCCCGTGGAAGGCCACCAGCCGGGACACCATCGGCGGTTCCGAACGACTGGCCAGCACCGCGTACGTGTCGTTGCAGACCACCACGACGTCGCCGATGCGGTCCAGGTGATCGGAGGGCACCGGCCCGAACCGGCCGCTGGCCACGGCCTCCTCCCGGGTCAGCACCCGGGCGGCGGTACCGAGCACGGCCGACCAGGCGGCCACCACGTCGGCGGTGGCCCCCGGCGCGACATGCAGGTAGCGCACCCGGGGCTCACCCGCGACCACCCGCACCCCGTCGGTCAGCCGCGGGTCGGTGTCCAGGTCGAACCGGTCTCCGTCCGGGATGTCGAGCTGCCCGTGGTCGGCGGTGACCAGCAGCGCGGCGTCGGGCGGCAGTCCGTCCACCAGCCGGGCCAGCAGCCCGTCCAACTCGGTCACCGCCACCCGCCACGGCAGCGAGTCGACGCCGCTGAGATGACCGTGCCGGTCGACGTCCGGGTGATAGGCGGAGACCAGGGTCGGACCGGCCCCGGCGGCCAGCGCGGCCAGCGTGGTGGCGGCCACCGCGTCGACCCCGGCCGCACCCCGGTAGTCACCGCCCCGGTTCGCGGCCAGGGTGAGACCGGTGCCGCCGAACTCCGGCCGGCTCACCACGGTGACCGCCACACCCGCCGCCCGGGCCCGTTCCAACTGGGTGGGCACCGGCTGCCAGCGCAGCGGATCGGGATCGCCGTCGAGCCACTCGATGTGGTTGAGCACCCGCTCGGTGCCCGGAACACGCACGGTGAAACCGAGCACCCCGTGCGCGCCCGGCGCCGTGCCGGTGCCCAGGGTGACCAGGCTGGTCGGGGTGGTGGAGGGAAACCCGGAGGTGAGTGGCCGGCCCGAGGCGGCGGTCAGCCCGGTCAGGGTCGGGGCGTACGGCGCGGCGGTCGGGATCTGGTACCAGCCGAGGCCGTCGACAAGCAGCACCGCGATCCGGCGCACCCCCGACAGTTCGGCGGCGAGACCGAGCGGGTCCGTGGCACCGGGGACACCGAGCACGGCCAGCGCGCTGGGCAGCACGTCGGCGAGGCTTCCGCCGCCGTATCCCGGCGCGACGACCTCCAGCGGCCGGGCCCGGCCGACCACGCCGGTCATGCCGGGCGGCGGGCGAACAGGTGCAGCTGGGCCGCCACGTCCCGCCAGGGTGCCCGCGCGGCAAGCGTCCGCTCCAACTCGACAAGGGCAGCGGCCTGGCCGTCCGCCACCGCCGCGGGCAGCAGGTCGGCGAGGACGCGTACGCCGTGGATCTCCTCGACGGTGAGGCCGGCGGCGGCCAGCAGCGCGGCGGCGCTCTCGACGTCGAAGCGGCGGCGCAGGGTGTCCCGGGCCCCGGCGGCGCCCGCCGGGTCGGCGGCCAGCGCGGCGGCCACGTCGAGGTGCCCGTTCATCGCCCGGCCGAGCACCGCGGCGGCCCGCCCGGCGACCAGCACGCTCGCCGCGCCACCCGGTCGCAGCACACCGGCCAGCGCGGACACCACAGGCGCCGGATCGTCGACGACCTCCAACACCGCGTGGCAGAGCACCAGGTCGACGCTGGCCGGCTCGATCAAACCGGCCAACGCGTCGCCGTCGCCCTGCACCGCGCGTACCCGCCCGGCGACCCCGGCCTCCGCGGCCCGGCGGCTGAGCGCGGCGAGCGCGTCGGGACTGGCGTCGACCACCGTCACCCGGTGCCCGGCCCGGGCCAGCGGCACCGCGAAACCACCGGTGCCACCTCCCACGTCCAGCACGGTCAGCTCGGCGGCCGGCCGGCGGTCCAACTCGGCGCGCAGCACCGACCAGACCACGGCGGTACGGGGGGTGAGCGGCGGCCCGGCCGGGCCTGGGGTCTGTTCCACCCGGTCGAGCCTAGTCAGCCGGGCACAGATCGCCAGGGGGCACCTGCCTGCCGTCGCCCCGCCGTCAGCGGAAGTCGCGGGAGGTGGGCCGGACCGGTGGTTCGATCGCGTCGAGTCGGTCGGCGACCAGGTTGACCACCCCCTCGTGCCGCTGCAACAGCCCCCGCACCACAAGCGCCGCACTGGTGCGGGCCACCCGCCGATGCCGCTGCCACAGCCCCGGCGAGCAGGTGACGTTGAGCATGCCTGTCTCGTCCTCCAGGTTGAGGAAGGTGACCCCACCGGCGGTCGCCGGGCGCTGCCGGTGGGTGACGATCCCGCCGACCCGGATCCGCCGACCCGGCTCCACCCGGCCCAGCCTGTCGATCGGCACCGCGCCCACCGCGTCCAGCTGCGGCCGGATGAACCGGGCCGGATGGCTCTCCGGCGACAACCCGGTGGCCCACACGTCGGCGACCAGCCGGTCCACCTCCTCCATGCCGGGCAGGACGGGCGCCGCCGTACCGGTCACCGTGCCGGGCAGCCGGCCGGGCCGCTCCTGGGCCGCCGCGCCGGCCGCCCAGAGCGCCTGCCGCCGGCTCAGTCCGAAACAGGCGAAGGCGTCCGCGGTGGCCAGCGCCTCCAGCTGCGCGGCGGTCAGACCCACCCGCCGGGCCAGGTCCGGCATGTCCCGGTACGGGCCGTTCGCCGCCCGTTCGGCCTCGATCCGCTCGGCCACGCCGTCGCCGAGGGTACGCACGCCGGACAGCCCGAGCCGGACCGCCGGACCGCCCAGCCCCCAGGCGTGCGGCGGTTCCCCCGCCCGGCTGCCCCAGCGGGTGTCCGGGGTGGACTCCAGCACCGGCTTCGCGTCGCTGGCGTTGACATCCGGACGGCGTACCTCCACACCGTGCCGGCGGGCGTCGTCGACAAGGGTCTGCGGCGAGTAGAAACCCATCGGCTGGGCGCTGAGCAGCGCGGCCAGGAACGGGCCCGGGTGGTAGCGCTTCAGCCAGGAACTGGCGTAGACCAGGTAGGCGAAGCTCATCGCGTGGCTCTCCGGGAAGCCGTAGCTGGCGAACGCGGTGAGCTTGCGGTAGACGTCGTCGGCCAGCTCACCGGTGATGCCACGCTCGGCCATGCCCCGGTAGAGCCGGTCGGCGATCTGCTCCATCCGCTGCACCGACCGTTTGGCGCCCATCGCCCGGCGCAACTGGTCGGCCTCGGCCGCGTCGAAGCCGGCCAGGTCGATGGCGAGCTGCATCAACTGCTCCTGGAACAGCGGCACGCCGAGGGTCTTCTCCAGCGCGTTGCGCATCAGCGGATGGGCGAAGGTCACCGGCTCCTGGCCGTTCTTGCGCCGGATGTACGGATGCACCGAGCCGCCCTGGATCGGCCCGGGCCGGATCAGCGCCACCTCGACCACCAGGTCGTAGAACGCCCGGGGCTTGAGCCGGGGCAGGGTGGCCATCTGGGCGCGGCTCTCCACCTGGAACACCCCTACCGAGTCGGCCCGGCAGAGCATGTCGTAGACCTCGGGATCGTCGAGCGCCATGTCGCCCAGATCCAGGCTCATCCCGATCATGTCGTAGCCGTAGTGCAGGGCCGACAGCATGCCGAGGCCGAGCAGGTCGAACTTGACCAGGCCGACGGCGGCGCAGTCGTCCTTGTCCCACTGGAGCACGCTGCGGCCGGGCATCCGCCCCCACTCCACCGGGCAGACCTCGATCACCGGCCGGTCGCAGATCACCATGCCGCCGGAGTGGATGCCCAGGTGCCGGGGGAACGTCTGGAGTTCGTTGGCGTACGCGACCACCTGCTCGGGGATCTCCGGCACGTCCACCGTGGCCACGTCGCCCCACCTGTCGATCTGCTTGCTCCACGCGTCCTGCTGGCCGGGTGGGAAGCCGAACGCCTTGGCCACGTCCCGCACCGCCGAACGGGGCCGGTAGGAGATCACGTTCGCGACCTGGGCGGTGTGCTCCCGGCCGTACCGGGTGTAGACGTGCTGGATGACCTCCTCCCGCCGGTCGGACTCGATGTCCACGTCGATGTCGGGCGGCCCGTCCCGCTCGGGCGCCAGGAACCGTTCGAACAGCAACCGGTGCCGGACCGCGTCCACGTTCGTGATCCGCAGCGCGTAGCAGACCGCCGAGTTCGCCGCCGAACCCCGACCCTGGCAGTAGATGTCCGCCCGCCGGCAGAAGTCGACGATGTCGTAGACCACCAGGAAGTAGCCGGGGAAGCCCAGCTCCTCGATCATGTTCAGCTCGTGGTCGAGCTGCGCGTACGCCTGCGGATGCGCCTCGCGCGGGCCGTAGCGTTCCCGCGCACCCTGCTCGGTGAGGTGGCGCAGCCAGCTCATCTCGCTGTGCCCCGGCGGCACTGGGTACGCCGGCAGCTGCGGCGCGACGAGTTGGAGGTCGAAGGCCAGTTCCGCGCCGAACTCGGCGGCCCTGGCCACCGCACCCGGGTACGCGGCGAACCGGGCCGCCATCTCGGCGCCGTCCCGCAGATGGGCGGTGCCCGCCGCGGGCAGCCAGCCGTCGATCTCGTCCAGGCTGCGCCGGGCCCGGACGGCGGCAAGTGTGGTGGCCAGCCGACGCCGCCCCGGGGTCGCGTAGTGCACGTTGTTCGTGGCCACGGTGGGCAGCCCGGCGGCGGCCGCCAACTCGGCCAGGGCGTCGTTGCGGTCACCGTCGACCGGATGCCCGTGGTCGGTCAGCTCCACCGCCACCGTCTCCGCGCCGAACAGCGCGGTGAGCCGGTCCAGCTCGCGGGCCGCCGCGTCGACCCCCTCGGTGAGCAGGGCGGCCGGCACGTGGCCCTTGCGGCAGCCGGTGAGCACCAGCACGTGGTCCCGCAGGTCGGCGGCGATCTCCTCCAGCTCGCCGTAGACCGGGCGGCCCTTCTCACCGCCCCTCAGCTGGGCCCGGGCGATCGTCGTGGCCAGCCGGGCGTACCCCTCGTGGCCGTGGGCCAGCAGCAACAGGTGGTTGCCGTGCGGGTCGGGTACGCCGTTCTGCGGGCCGGGCAGCCCGAGGGACAGCTCCGCCCCGAAGATCGTCGGCAGGCCCAGCGCACGGGCCACCTCGGCGAACCGCACCACACCGTAGAAACCGTCGTGGTCGGTGACGGCGAGCGCGGTCAGCCCCAACCGGACGGCCTCCTCGGCCAGTTCCTCGGGATGGCTGGCACCGTCGAGGAAGCTGAAATTGGTGTGCGCGTGCAGTTCGGCGTAAGGCGGCACGCCGTCGGGCCGGGCCAGCTCCGGCGGTCGGTAGTGCTCCCGCCGCCGGCTCCAGGCCGGCGAGTCGCCCCCGTCGGCGTCGACCGCGAGGGGATCCACCACGTGCAGGTGCCGACCCGCACCGCCGCCCTTCCCACCGGCACTGTCCTTCCCACCGGCTGGCCGCCCGGAGAGCACCCGCTCCAGCTCCGACCACGGCAACCGGGGATTGTGGAAACTCACCGCCGCCACCTCGCCGTCGCGCAGGACGCCGTATCTCGTGCCCTCAACCGGCCCGGATGCCCCGACATACCGCAACTGGTGAAGCCCGTACCAGGATCCACGTCAGTCATAGATCGCCTCCACCAGCCACCGGCCGGACTCGACGGCGAGCAGCAGAGCGGTGCCGTCGGCCAGGCGGACCTGGAAGCGGGCTCGGCGGCGGGCCTCGGCCGGGGCCCACCACCGCTCGTCGACCGGCCACGGACCGGCCCAACCGACGATCTCGACCCACGCGACCGTGCCACCACGGAGGGCAGCGGCCGAAGAGGGGGTGGCCGAAGGGGCGGCGACCGAAGGGGCAGCGATGGCCGAAGGGACGGAACCCGGGGCGGGAGTGGGGCCGGTGGGCTGCGGCGGCATCGTGCCGATGCTCAGCCGGGCCGGTGGGGCGCTCACCGCCAGCCGGGCGCTCACCACCACCGGCGTGCCGGTGGCGTCGAGCACGCTGGCGGCGAGCGGGGTGGGCAGCACCACGGCCGGCGAGGGCGGCGGCAGTCGCCCCGGCCAGGGCGGTGCGGCCGGCCCGGAACTCACCCGGCCGCCACCCCGACCCGGCTTCCACTCGAACCCGACCCCGGGCCGGGCAGACCCACCCCCACCCGCCCCCACGGCAGCCGATCCCCCAGCGACGCCGGGACCAGCAGCACCGGAAGCAGCAGCACCGGAAGCAGCAGCACCGGGACCAGTGGCACCGAATGCGGCGGCACCGAGGGCGGCGGCGTCAGCAGCGCCGGAAGCGGCGCCGGAGGCAGCGGCACCCGGAGCAGCGGCGCCGAACGCGGCGGTGGCGGGGCCGGCGGGGCCAGCGAAAGCGGTGCCCGGACGGGCCGGGAGCCGTTCGTCGCCCCAGGGCACCAGCCGGGTCTGGTCGGCCGGGGACCGCCCACCGCCGAGCACCGCGGTGACCACCGCCTCGGGGCCGAGCAGACCCTGCACCCGGCTCAGCGCGCGGTGCGCCCGTTCACGTTCCGCGCCGGTCTCCCCCCACAACCCGGGTTGCAGGCCGGTCTGGGCCAGCACCCCGTCCGGCAGCAGCCGGAGCCGGATGATCCCGGCCGTGGGACGGGCCGGCCGGTCGCCGCCACGACGGGCACCGGAGAGCCAGCCGTCCAGTTGCCAGCGGACCCGGTCGGCGATCGCCGCCGCGGTGAGCAGCCCGTCGTGCCGCCAGACCCGGTGCAGTTCCTGACCGTGCGCGGTGACCGCCTCGATGCCCAGGCGGGTGCAGGCCAGTCCGTACCCGGCGAGCCGTTCGTGCAGTTGCTCGGCCAGCGTCCGGGCGGCGAACGCCGCCACGTCGATCCGGTCGATCGGCTCGTCCAGGTCGGCGGTGACCGTCAGGTCGACCGGCGGACGGCGCACCGCGAGCGGCCGGTCGTCCTGGCCAGCGGCCAGCCGGTGGGCCAGGGCCCCGTCGAACCCGAACCGGGCCAGCACGTCGCCGGCGGGCAGCGCGGCGAAGTCGCCGAGCGTACGCACCCCGAGCCGGCGCAACAGGTCGGCCAGGGCGGAGCGGCCGAGCGCCTCGACGGGTTGCCCGGCCAGGAACTCCGCCGTCCCGCCGGGCGGCACGATCCGTCCCTCTCGGGCGGCCAGCCCCGCGGCGAAGACCCCGGCGGCGACACCGACCTGGCTCTCCACCGCGCAACTGAGGGCTACCTGCTCGACGATCCGTTCGGCGGCAGCCTCCTCACCACCCAGATAGCGGCTCGGCCCCCGCGCGGCCAGCGCGCAGGCCCCCGGGCGGATCACCTCCACCCCGACCGCCACCTCCTCGACAGCGGCCACCACCGGCTCGAACGCCCGCGCGTCCCGCCCCGGATCGTGGTCGACGACGGTGAGTCCGGAGCAGCGTCCCTGCGCCTCCCGCCGACGCAGCCCTCGGCGTACCCCCTCCGCGCGCGCCCGCTCCGAACAGGCGATCACCCGATTGGCGTGCAGCACCGCGACCGCCCCGGTGGCGGGCACCCCGTCGACGATCTCGGCGGCGAGCACCGGCCAGTCCGGGCACCACAGCAGCAGCGTCCGGACCGGTTCACCCACGGCCCGCCACCACCCGCAGGCGAGTGGCACCCGACCGGGCGGCCACGGCCGGACCGGGGACGACCCGGGTCAGGTCGTCACCGGGCAGCCAGACCTTGACCTCCCGGGGACGGGCGGCGGCGCCCCGCCCGCGAGCCGAGATGGTCACCTCCCGGCGGCGCAGCCGGCCCCGCCCCGCCCCGAGCCCCTGCCAGATCCCACGGACCACCTGGAGCGTCACGTCCGCGCCGTCCCACCGGCCGTACGGCACCAGCACGCTGCCACGTTGCCGGGCCCGCGCGGCCAACCGGTCGGCGACGGAGGCGGAGACGGTGGACGGAACCGCGGTGACCACCACATCGACCCCGTCGATGAGCGCGGCGACGACTGTGGGCCACTCCGGACCGGGCTGCGGCACCAGGGCGAGCCGGTCCAGGACGATGCCGGCCTCGGCCGCCGCCCCGGCCCCGAAGGTCGGCATCCCGACCACCGCGCACCAGGACCCGGCGCGGGACGCCTCGGCGAGCAGCGCGAGCAACAACGAGGTGGTGCCACTGGGGCGATGCTGTCCGCCACCGACCGCGATGGTGCTGCCACGCCGCAGGCCCCGGTTGGGCAGCAACCCGGTCAACTCGGGCCGTACGGGCAGCACCCGGTGTCCACCCGCCGGGTCGGGTGCGCTGGCCGGGCGGACCAGCCCGGCCAGCGCGGCGGAACCGACCACCATGCGGCCCGCCATCGGACCTCCCCCGTCGTCGCCACGGACATCCGGCCCGTGGATGGTGCTGTCGTGGATCACAGGAACGTGCGCGTGGCGGGGCGGCGTCCGGCCACCCTGGGGTCCCGCCGGTGGTGGCCGGACGCCGCGGCTCAGGCGACGAGACCCTCGATCGCCGGTTGGTGCGCCAGGCCGAGCGCCGCCTCCACCACCGTCACGAACTCCTCGGCGGCGCGGAGCAGGTCGTCGGCCTCGCGGGCGGTGACCACCCGGGGTATGCCGGCCTCGGCGGCGGCCCGTTTGCCGGCACCGAGGGCGAAGTAGCTGGCCCACTCGTCGAGCTCGGGGGCGACGCTGGCGAGCAGCACCCAGACGCTTGTGATCCGGTGGCGGCGAACGGGGGCGGGACGGGCGCGGGCGGCGAGCACCGCTGCGGCGGCGCGCAGGGCAGCGAGATGGGCGGCGGCGTACCGGAGGCCGTCGGGGCCGGTCCGGGCGGCCTCGGCAAGCCCCTGCCGGGCCACCGCGAGCAACTGGACGGGAGTGCGGTGCGGCAGCACATGCGCGGGCACCGTCGGCGCCTGAGCCGGACTGGTCGGCATGGTCTCTCCTCCAGATGAGCCGGGGCGGGTCGGCGCACGACGGAGTCGATCCGTCGACGCGGAACCCGCGGCGGTCGGTGCGGAGGAAGACGCACCAGGTGGGGCGGCCGGCCGGGTGCGGAGCTTCCCCACACCACACCCGGCCGGCGTACCGGCGGGTCCGTCGTCCGCCGCCCGGGGGTCGTTGGGCGGCGGACGACGGTCCTGCCTGACGGGCCCGGACTCGCGACTGCCCGGAGCCCAGGTGCGGTCCGCGGCACCGCACCTGTCGGACGCCGGTGCCGCGAAACACCGGCCCCCGAGAGGGGTTGAAACGAACGTTCGAGGCAATCGAACACTCGTTCTAACTGCTGCTGACAGTACACCCTCCCTCCGACGAAAACGCAACGCACGACGCACACCAACTGCGCCCCGTCGGCCCACACTTGCCGATCATGCAGTTGTGGCGCCGAGAAGCTCCGGGAAAGTCCCACTTGCCAGGTGCCACAACTGCATGATCGGCGTGACCGGGGGTGGCCCGGGGGGGGGCGTGGCCGGTGGCGCGGTCGGTCCTCGTACCGGGAAGAATGGGCGGCATGCAGTCACACCCGAACGTCCGGGCGGTGCAGGACGCCCTCGACGCCGCGAACGCCCGGAACGGCTCCGACGCGCCCGCCACGGTCCGCCTGCTGCCCGACGCCGTGCACACCGCCGACGGGACCCCGCTGCTGGTGCTCACCTCCGGCGCGCACCGGGTGGACACCACCGCGCTGGCCACCCGGCTCACCGTCACCCGGCTGCGCCGGGCCACCCCGCAGTTCGTCAAGGAACACACCGGGCAGGTCATCGGCGGGGTCGCCCCGGTGGGTCACCCGCAGCCGCTGCGCACGCTCGTCGACACCGCCCTGGACAAGTACGACGAGATCTGGGCCGCCGGCGGCGTACCGCAGGCGGTCTTCCCCACCACGTACGCCGAGCTGCTGCGGGTCACCGGCGGGACCCCGACCGACGTGGCGTGAACGAGCGAAGCGAGCGAACCATCAGGCACAGCACAGTGGTGCCTCGCGCCGGCGGCCAGCGCAGCGAGGTGGCGGCGTGAGTCACCCGGAGAGTGTCCCCGAACTGGTCACCCTGCACGTGTGGCGGATCGCACCGGCCGCCGTGGGCCGGGCGTTGACCCGGATGGCTGTCGACCCGCGCCGGCTGCGTGCCCTGCCCGGCGTACGGTTCGGCAAGCTGCTCGGCACCGGAACCGGCACCGGCTTCGGGCCCGGCGACGCGGACCTGACCCGCTGGGCGGCGCTGACGGTCTGGGACTCCCCCGCCGCAGCCGCCCGGTTCGCCGACTCGCCGGTGGCGCGGGCCTGGTCCGGTCTCGCCCGCGCGGACGTCCGACTCGACCTGCGGCCACTGACCAGCCGGGGTGAATGGTCCGGACGGCGGCCGTTCGGTGAGCCCGCCGGCGGCCGGGTCACCGGCCCGGTGCTGGCGCTGACCCGGGCCCGACTCCGTCCGACCCGGGCACTCACCTTCTGGCGGGCGGTCCCGCCGGTGGCCGCGGCCCTGCACGCCGCACCCGGGCTGCTGGCCCGCTTCGGTGTCGGCGAGGCACCGCTGGGCTGGCAGGGCACGGTGAGCGTGTGGCGTGATCCGGCGGATCTCGTGGCGTTCGCGTACCGTCACCCGCAGCACCGGGCCGCGATCACCCGGACCGAGACCCAGCGGTGGTACGCGGAGGAACTCTTCGCCCGGTTCGAGGTGCGGGACGTGGTCGGCGACCGGACGGTACTGGGGTGGGTCACCGACGACGGTGGCCCGGCGAAGGGTGAGCGGGCATGAGGTTGGTGCGGTGGACACCTGACGATCTCCTCCGGCGGCTGGACGACGTGGTGGCCGTCTACGGCGAGGCGATGGGTTACCGCGCCGACCTGCTGGAGGCCCGTCGCGGCTACATCGCCACCCACGTACGCCGGCCCGGCTTCCGCGCCGTGGCCAGCCTCACCAGCTCCGGTCACCTGGCCGGGTTCGGGTACGGCTACGTCGGCGCCGCCGGCCAGTGGTGGCACGACCAGGTCTGGCGGGCGCTGGACCAGGCCACCCGGCGACGCTGGCTGACCGACTGCTTCGAGGTGGTGGAGTTGCACGTGCGGCCGCCGGCGCAGGGGCACGGGCTGGGCGCCGGGCAACTGCGCGCCCTGCTCACCATGGCCGAGGGCGCCACCACCCTGCTGTCCACCCCGGAGGCCGACGAGCAGACCTCGCGCGCTTGGCGGCTGTACCGCCGGTTCGGCTTCGTCGACGTGCTGCGCGACTTCCGTTTCCCCGGCGACGAACGCCCGTTCGGGGTGCTCGGCCGGGATCTGCCGCTGCCCGTGCCGGGGGCGACACCACAGGCGTCGGTGCCGGTGCGGTCATGACCGCACGGTCACCGGCCCGCGGTTACGCCTGGACGTTGCTGGCCCTGCTGGTACTGGCGCAGATCTGCTACCCGCTGACCGGCGGGGTCACCCGGGCCCGGCTGACCGTGGCCACAGTCGTGCTCGGCTACCTGCTCTCGGTCGGTCACGCCCTGGTCAGCCGGGGGTCACGGGCGGCGGTGGCGCTTGTCGCGGTGGCCACCGGCGGCGGGTTCGCCATCGAGGCGCTCGGCGTGGCCACCGGCTTCCCGTTCGGCAGCTACGACTATTCCGGCCAGCTCGGCCCGAAACTGGCAGGCGTTCCGCTGATCATCCCGCTGGCCTGGACCTGGATGGCCTGGCCGGCCTGGTTGGCGGCCACCCGGCTCACCGGCGGGGCACCCGGTCGGTGGCGCTGGCCGGGCCGGATCGCGTTGGCCACCGTCGGCTTGGCCGCCTGGGACCTCTTCCTCGATCCGCAGATGGTGGCCGAGGGACACTGGGTGTGGCGCGATGCCACGCCGGCCCTGCCCGGCCTGCCCGGCATCCCGGTCAGCAACTACCTGGGTTGGCTGCTGTTCGCGGTGCTGATGATGACCGCGCTGCGCCCGCTCGCCGGGCCCACCGTGGCCACCACCGGCGCCGTCGACCAGCCGATGTACGCGCTCTACCTGTGGACGTACGGCTCCAGCGTGCTGGCCCACGCCGTCTTCCTCGACCTGCCCGCCTCGGCGGTGTGGGGCGCGGTCGGCATGGCGGTGGTCGCCGTACCGCTGGCCGTCACCCTGCTGCGGGCCCGGCGCACCCGCGACCGGGACACCGGTTCGCCGCACTCACCGGTCGACGTGGCGGCATGACCGGCGCGCTGGTCCTGCTGCTCGGCGTCACCCTGCTGACCACGCACACACTCGTCAACGCCGGTCGCTGGCTGCGCCGGCCGACCGACAGGCCGGCGGCGGTCACCGAGACGGTGGCGGTGCTGCTGCCGCTGCGCGACGAGGCCGACCGGGTCACCCCGTGCCTGCGCGCCCTGCTCGCCCAGCGGGGAGTCCCCGGGCTGCGGGTGGTGGTGCTCGACGACGGTTCCACCGACGGCACCGCCGAGGTGGTCCGCGCCGTCGTCGCCGACGACCCCCGGGTCACCCTGCGCACCGGGGTGAACCCGCCGCCGGGCTGGCTGGGCAAGCCGCACGCCTGCTGGCAGTTGGCCACCGGCGTCGAGGAGCCGGTCACCGCGCTGGTCTTCGTGGACGCCGACGTGGTGCTCGACCCGTACGCCGTGGCGGCGGCGGTCACCGAACTACGCGCCGCCGGGGCGACGCTGCTGTCGCCGTACCCACGGATCGTGGTGCGGACGGCGGCCGACCGGTTGGTGCAGCCGCTGTTGCAGTGGTTGTGGCTGACCTTCCTGCCGCTGCGGGCGATGGAGCGTTCGTCCCGACCATCGCTGGCCGCGGCCGGCGGGCAGTTCCTGGTCGTCGACCGGGCCGGCTACCTGCGGGCCGGCGGGCACGCGGCGGTCGCCGACCGGGTGCTTGAGGACATCGAGCTGGCCCGGGCGGTGAAGCGGGCCGGTGGCCGGATCGCCCTCGCCGACGGCTCCCGACTGGCCAGCTGCCGGATGTACGAGGACTGGCCGCAGCTGCGCGACGGCTACACCAAGTCGTTGTGGGCCTCGTTCGGGCACCCGATCAGCGCGGCAGTGGTGCTGGCCCTGCTGCTGGCGCTCTACACCGCACCACCGCTGGTGGCCGTCGTGGCGCTGGTCGCCGGTGCGCCGGTGGTGGCCGGGGTCGCCGGGGTCGCGTACCTGGTGGGGGTGGTCGGGCGGGTGGTCAGCGCCCGGGCCACCGGCGGCCGGGCCTGGCCCGACGCGCTGGGCCACCCCGTGTCGGTCGCGGTCCTCGGTTGGCTGACCCTGCGGTCGTACCATCTGCGCAAGCGGCGGCGCCTGTCCTGGCGTGGCCGCCCGGTCGGCTAGTGCGGTGTTGAGGCGTTGACGGTGTCGCGGCGGGATCCAGCCGGCGATCCGGCAAGGCACCAAGGGCTGGGGGGACGCGACATGGCGCGGATCGTGGTCGTCGGCGCCGGGGTGGGTGGGCTGGCCACCGCGGCCCGGCTGGCCGTCACCGGACACCAGGTGACAGTCCTCGAACGGGCCGACGAGGTCGGCGGCAAACTCGGCCGGCACACCCGGGACACCGCCGAGGGCTCGTTCCACTTCGACACCGGCCCCAGCCTGCTCACCCTGCCCCAGGTCTTCCACGAGCTGTTCGAGGCGACCGGGGCGAAGCTCGACGAGTACCTCGACCTGGTGCCGCTGGAGCCGATCGTGCGGCACGTCTTCCCCGGCGGCCCGGTGCTCGACTCCTGCGCCGACCCGGCCGAGTTCACCGACCGGATCGGCGTGGCCCTCGGCGACCGGGCCGCCGCCGACTGGCAGCGGCTGTGGCGGCGCGCCGGCCGGGTGTGGCGGGCTTCCGAGCGTGACATCCTGCGCCGCCGCGTCGACTCGCCCCGCGACCTGGCCCGGTTGGCCTGGCGGCTGGGCGACCTGGCCGCGATCCGGCCCGGCCAGAGCCTGCGTGGGCTGGGTCGCACCCTGATGTCCGATCCGCGACTGCGGATGCTGCTGGACCGGTACGCCACATACACCGGCGCCGACCCGCGCCGAGCACCGGCCGCGCTCGTCGCGGTCCCCTACGCCGAGCTGGCCTTCGGCGGCTGGTATCTGCGCGGCGGGCTGGGCACCCTCGCCGACGCGCTGCTCTCGCGCTGCCTGGACCTGGGGGTGGTGGTGCGGACCGGCACCACCGTCAGCCGGATCGACGCGGTGGGCGGCCGGGTGCACGGGGTACGCGTCACCGACTCGGCAACCCCGATCCCGGCCGACGTGGTGGTGGCGAACGTCGACGCGCTGAGCGTCTACCGCGACCTGCTGCCCGATCCGCGCCGGCTGGCCGGGCTCACCGACCGCAGCCTGGCCGGTTTCGTGTTGTTGCTCGGCGTACGCGGCGACTCCGGGCTGGCCCACCACAACGTCTTCTTCCCGCGCCACTACGACGCCGAGTTCGACGCGGTCTTCGGTGACCCGGGACGGGGAAGGCGGGCCCGTCCGGCCGCCGACCCGACGGTCTTCGTCACCGTGGCGGACGACCCGGCGGTCCGCCCGGCCGGGCACGAGGCGTGGTTCGTGCTTGTCAACGCCGCCCGTCAGGGCACCGCTCCGGGGGCCGTCGACTGGCGTCGGCCGGGCCTGGCGCAGGCGTACGCCGACCGGATCCTCGACGTGCTTGCCGAACGCGGCGTGGACGTACGCGACCGGCTGGTGTTCCGCGACGTCCGTACCCCGGCCGACCTGGCCACCGCCACCGGCGCACCGGGCGGCACCATCTACGGCACCGCCGGTGGCCTGCTCC
Organism: Micromonospora andamanensis; assembly: GCF_016863495.1. Lineage (GTDB taxonomy): Bacteria > Actinomycetota > Actinomycetes > Mycobacteriales > Micromonosporaceae > Micromonospora > Micromonospora andamanensis. The sequence continues at coordinate 123,170 of NZ_BOOZ01000016.1, read as the reverse complement.
GGCCGGCCAACCGGGGACCGGCCCGGGGCCTGTGGCTGGTCGGCGGCTCCAGTCATCCGGGTGGCGGCCTGCCGATGGTGACCCTGTCCGCGCAGATCGTCGCCGACGCCATCGGCCCCGCCTGGTAGGTCAGTCGGCGTCGACAAGCGCCCGACGCACGGCTCAGTCCGCGTCGATGAGGGCCCGGCGGACTGCGGAGAGCAACTGGCCCAGCCCGAAGGCGGCGAGCAGCACCCAGACCGCGCTCGCCATGGTGATGGTGCCGGCGGCCAGGTCCGCCTCGATCAACCCGCTCAGGCCGGCCAGCAGCAGCCCGGCCACGGCCACGCAGACCCGGGTGGGCCGCTCCCCCACGGTGACCGCGCCGATCTCCCGCATGCCGGCGGCGACCGCCCGGGCCCGGACGTACTCGTGCAGCCAGGAGAGCGCACCGCCTGCGGCGACAAGCGCCCCCGGCGCGCCGACCAGCCAGAACGCCACCAGCCAGGCGGCCTCGCCGAGCCGGTCGGCAACCGAGTCGTAGACGTAGCCGAGCCGGGTGGTGCGACCGGTGGCCACCGCCACCGCTCCGTCGACGCTGTCGGCGACCGAGGCGAGCAGCACGAACAACGCGCCCAGGAACGGCCCGTCGCCCGGCCGGACCGCGAGCAGCGGTACGCAGAGGCAGAGCAGCACCCCGACCACCGTCACCGCGGTCGGGCCGACCCGTAACCGGCCCAGCAGGAAGCCGAGGTGGTAGGAGAAGCGCAGCCAGCCGCGCACCACCGGAGTGGCGGCCCGGGGATCGAAGCCGCCGTGCAGCCGGGCCCACGCCGTGGCGTACTCGTTCCAGTTCAGCTGTCTGCCCACCACGGTTCAACCGTCGCGACAGCGCCGAGGTGTCGCGCGCCGGATGTCACGTCGCGGCGCCCACCCGCAGGTTCTGCCATATCTCCCGGGTCGCGGTGGACCGGTTGAAGGTGATGAAGTGGATCCCCGGGACCCCCTCGTCGAGCAGCCGCCGGCACATCTCGCTGGTCTGCTCGATGCCGAGCCGGCGGACCGCCTCCGGATCGTCGGCGACCCGCTCGAACCGTGCGGCCAGCGCCGGCGGGAAGGGTGCCCCGGACAGCTGCACGGAGCGCTCGATGGTGCCGATCCGGGTGACCGGCATCACCCCGGCCAGGATCGGCGTGTCACAGCCGGCGGCGGCCACCCGGTCGCGCAGCCGGAGGTACTCGTCGGCGTCGAAGAACATCTGGGTGATGGCGAAATCGGCACCGGCCCGGCACTTGCGGATGAAGTACTCGGTGTCGGTGTCGACGTCCGGCGAGCGCGGGTGCCGGTAGGGGAAGGCGGCGACACCGACGCTGAAGTCGCCGGAGTGACGGACCAGGCGAACGAGATCCTCGGCGTAGTGCACGCCGTCGGGGTGCGGAACCCACTCGGCGGTGGGATCGCCCGGCGGGTCACCGCGTACCACGAGCACGTTGCGCACCCCGGCGCCGGCCAGCCGACCGATCACGTGCCGCAGCTCGGCGACGGAATGGTTGACAGCCGTCAGGTGGGCCATCGGCAGCAGGGTGGTCTCGGTGGCGATCCGCTCGGTGACCGCGACGGTGGTGTCCCGGGTCGAGCCGCCGGCGCCATAGGTGATCGAGACGAACGAGGGACGCAACGGCTCCAGCTCACGGATGGCCTGCCACAACTGCCGCTCGCCCTGCTCCGTCTTCGGGGGCATGAACTCGAAGGAGAAGGTCGGCTGACAGTCGCGGACCAGCTCACCGATCGCCGGCTGCGGATTCGGGAGGACCGAGGGAAGACCGAGCGCCACGCACCGACTCTAGCGGGCCGGGCCGAACGCCCCCACCGGCTTCCCAGCGGTGGGGACGACGGCGGGCGGTGCTTGTCGCACGGGGACCGGCGACGGGTCCGCCGCAGCCGGTGGTGCGAGAAACTGTCGCACCACCGGGCTAGCCTGCTGACCTGCGCGGGTGGGGTGGAGACCCACCGGGGGCCGCGCGGGGGGTCAGCAGCAGACGGTGCGTAGCGGCACCACCCTGATCGGGTGGGGTCGGGCCGTCACCCCGCCGACCCGCCGGAGGATCGATGTCCCCACCCCCCGCACCGCACCCTCCCGCTGCTCTCGGCCCGCTGGTGGCCCGGCTACGGCTCGCCCGGGGGTGGAGCCAGACCCGGCTCGCCGCCGAACTCTGCGCCGCCGCCGGAGTGTTCACGTTGAGCCGGCACGAGATTTCCCGATGGGAGCGGGAGGTACGCGTGCCGGGACGCTTCTGGCGCGGCTGGCTGGTCCGGATCCTCGCCCTGCCGGGCAGCCCGCCGACGAACGACCCCACCGCACCGCCCACCGAGTCCACCGCCCGGCCCCACCACCCCGGCGCGAGCCCCACCGGCCCCGGCGCGAGGCTCACGGGCCCGGTCCCGGCGGGCAGGCCCGGTACCGCGCCCGGGACCGGCGGTTCGCCACGCTCGGCACGGCGTGTTACCGCGCCGACCGGCCCGACCCGGCCGCGACCAGCGAGGAACACGACGCGCCGGAGGGCGGGTGGGTCGTCGCGGCGCACCGCGACCCACTAGCGTCGGGACGTGACCCACGCTGCTCCCGTCTCGCCCGTCGACCGTGCCAGCCTGCGCCAGCGGGTCGACAAGGCACTGTCGGACTTTCTCGCCGGCCGTCGCGCCTGGATGGCCGACGTCGACGACGCCCTGGTACCGGTCGCCGAGGCGATCGAGGCGTTCGTGCTGGGTGGCGGCAAGCGGCTCCGGCCGGCCTTCGCCTACTGGGGGTACCGGGGCGCCGGCGGGGTGGACACCGACCCGGTGGTGACCGCCCTCGCCGCGCTGGAGTTCGTTCAGGCCAGCGCCCTGATCCACGACGACCTGATGGACCGCTCGGACACCCGACGGGGCGAGCCGGCGGTGCACCGGCGCTTCGCCACCCGGCACCGCTGTGCCGGCTGGGGTGGCGACCCGGACGGCTTCGGTGACGCCGCGGCGATCCTGCTCGGCGATCTGTGCCTGGTCTGGTCCGACGAGCTGCTGCACTCCGCCGGGCTCGACCCCCGGACGGTGGCTCGCGCCCGGCCGGACTTCGACGAGATGCGTACCGAGGTCACCATCGGGCAGTACCTCGACGTGCTGACCCAGGCGACCGGCGACACCTCGCTGGAACGGGCCGGGAAGGTCGCCCGGTACAAGTCGGCGAAGTACACGGTGGAACGACCACTGCTGATCGGCGCGGCGCTGGCGGACGCCCCCGCCGACGTCCGGATCGCCTACTCGGCGTACGGACTGCCGTTGGGTGAGGCTTTCCAGTTGCGCGACGACGTGCTGGGTGTCTTCGGCGACCCGGCGCAGACCGGTAAGCCGGCCGGCGACGACCTGCGCGAGGGCAAGCGGACCTACCTGGTGGCAGCGGCCCTGGAGGCGACCGACGATGCCGGTCGCGCCCGGCTGCTCGGTGGCCTCGGCGACAGCGAGCTGGACACCGCAGGCGTGGCCCGGTTGCGGGAGCTGATCGTCGACACCGGCGCGCTGGCCCGTACCGAGCAGCGCATCGTCACGCTCACCGACGCGGCGCTCGCCGCGCTCACCGCCGTCGACCTGGACACCGAGGCCCGGCAGGCGCTTGTGGACCTCGCCATCGCCGCCACCCGCCGCGCCGACTGACTCCCCCGGCGGCCCACCCTCTCCCGGCTCGTGGTCCGCTCAGAAGCCCAGGGCCTGGGCGCGGCGCTTGACCTCGCGGGCCTGGTCGCCGGCGAGGGCGACCGCGGGGCTACCGCCTGTCAACGTGTCGTCGGGCTCGTAGAGCCAGCGCAGCGCGGCCTCGTCGTCGTAACCGGCGTCGGCCAGCAGGTTGAGCACGCCCGGCAGGTGTTTGAGCACGGTGCGGTTGGCCACCAGGTCGGCCGGGATCCGGCGGACACCGTCGCGGCGCACCGCGATCAGTTCCCGGTCCCGGATCATCTGGTGGACCTTGCTGATCGGCAGGTCGAGTCGCTCGGCGACGTCCGGCAGGGTCAGCCAGCCCGCCGCGTCGGCGGGACCGGCCAGGGGCGCGGTGCCCTCGGCGGGTACGGAATCGGTCACGCGCAACACCCTGCCACGCCACCCCCATCCCCGGTCAACGACCTCCCGGCGACCACCCTGAGCAGGGTCGACAGTCACTCTGCGCGCGCGCCGGACCCGGCGGCGGACGCTGGCCGGTAGCATCCTGTTCAACCTTCGTCCTCCCGACACATAGACTGCCTGCTGATGGACACACAGGTCGCCGACACGTTGCTGGGCTCGCTGATCGACGGGCGCTACCGCATTCGCGGTCGCGTGGCCCGTGGCGGCATGGCGACCGTGTACACCGCCACTGACGAGCGACTCGAACGCACCGTCGCCGTCAAGATCATTCATTCCACCCAGGGGCCGCCCGGCCAGTCCGGCCGGCCCAGCTTCGTCGACCGGTTCACCGACGAGGCCAAGACGATCGCCCGGCTCACCCACCCCAACGTGGTGGCCGTCTACGACCAGGGCACCCACGCCGGGCGGCCGTACCTGGTCATGGAGTACGTGCGCGGCCGTACCCTGCGCGAGGTGCTCGCCGAGCGGCGTCGGCTCAACCCGGACGAGGCGCTGGCCATCACCGAGCAGATGCTCGCGGCCATCGGCGCCGCCCACCGGGCCGGTCTGGTGCACCGTGACGTGAAGCCGGAGAACGTGCTGGTAGCCGAGGCGCCCAGCGGCGGTCCGGCGAACCTCGTCGACAGCGTGGTCAAGGTGACCGACTTCGGGCTGGCCCGGGCCGTCGAGGCGAGCACCGACCACGACAGCGGCAACCAGTTGATGGCCACCGTGGCGTACGTCGCTCCGGAGCTGGTCACCGACGGCCGGGCCGACGCCCGCACCGACGTCTACTCGACGGGCATCGTGCTGTTCGAGATGCTCACCGGCCGGGTGCCGTACGACGGTGACCGCCCGATCGACATCGCCTGGCAGCACGTCGACCGGGACGTCCCCGCACCGTCGACGCTGGTGCCCGGCCTGCCGAGGGTGCTCGACGACCTGGTCGCCCGCGCCACCCGTCGTGACCCGACGGCCCGCCCCGCCGACGCCAGCACGCTGCTGGCCGAGGTGCAGGTGGCCCGGGACGGCCTGGGCAGCCCGAACAGCCACACCGCCCGGATCGCCCCGGTGACCGACGGTCCGGCGGCCATGTCCCAACCGACGATGATGGTCGCGCCGGTGCGCCCGCCCGATCGACCGACCTGGGCCCGCCTGCCGGAAGGTGCCCCAGCCACCCGCGGTCGACGCCGAGCGACGCCGAACGACGGCGACGATCTGCGTACCCGACTGGCCGGGCTGGTTGCCCGGCTGACCGGCCAGGGCGGCGGCCGTCTCGCCGTCGCGGCCGTTGTCGTGGTGCTCGGGTTGGTGGCCGCGCTGGGTGGCTGGTGGTTCGGGGTCGGTCGGTACACCACCGCGCCGCAGTTGGTGAGCATGAACAAGGCCGAGGCGGAGGCACAGGCCTCCCAGGCCGGGTTCGAGGTGGTCTACGCCGACCCGCGGTACGACGACCATATCCCCCGTGACGGTGTGCTGGGCCAGGAGCCCGCGTCGTCCGCCCGGATCCTCAAGGGCGGCACCATCACCCTCACCCTGTCGCTCGGGCCGGAGCGCTTCGAGCTGCCGGACGTGGTCGGCAAGGACTTCGCGCTGGCCGAGGCCGACCTGCTCAGCGCCCAGCTCGAGGTGGTCAAGGGCACCGCCCGGTACGACGACAGCCTGCCCGAGGGCATCGTGGTCGCCACCGACCCGAAGGCGGGCGAGGAGGTCAAGCCGGGCGACGAGATCACCGTCATCCTCAGTAAGGGCCGGGCCCCGATCACCGTGCCGAACCTGGTCGGCAAGAACCTCAACGACGCCCGTAACCAGATCGCGCAGCTCGGACTGGTGCTGGTGGAGCCAACGCGCAAGGAGTCCGACAAGCCGCGTGACGAGGTGATCGGGCAGAGCCCGGCCGCTGGCGGCGGCGTGGAAAAGGGTGCCCAGATCCGGCTGGAGGTCAGCGAGGGTCCACCGCTGGTGACCGTGCCGCGCGTCGTCGACCTGCCGTGCCAGCAGGCCAAGCAGGTGCTGGAGAGCCAGGGCTTCCCGGTGGCGGTGCAGTTCAACCCGAACGCCGTCACCCGGTTCCAGAACCCGAACGAGAACGCCCAGGTCGCCCCGGGGACACAGATCACCATCGGATGCTTCTGATGCCTGCTCCGGATCACGGCCACCGGCCGATCGGTTCACACACGCCCACCTCGGGCGGGCTGGCGAAGGCGGCGCTGCCGTACGTCGACGCGACCGGCTCGGAGGTGGCGCAGGTCTACGTCGGCAACTCCCGGGGCTGGGCGATGCCGGCCGGTGATCCGGCGCAGGACGAGCTGTTCCGAGACGGCTGCGCCGAACGCGGCGTCGCCGTCTACATCCACGCGTCGCTGCTTGTCAACCTTGGTTCCCCGACCGCTGCGACGGTCGAGCGGTCGGCCCAGGCGCTGGCTCACGCGCTGCGTCGAGGTGCGGCGATCGGCGCACGTGGGGTGGTGTTCCACGCCGGCAGCGCGGTGGACGCCGGACACGCCGACACGGCCATGCGGCAGGTGCGCGAGTCGCTGCTGCCGCTGCTCGACTCCGCCGCCGACGCGGGCGGGCCGATGCTGCTTGTCGAGCCGAGCGCCGGTGGCGGCCGTTCACTTGCCTGCCGGGTCGAACACCTCGGACCGTACCTCGACGCGGTCGACCGGCACCCGTGGCTCGGGGTCTGCTTCGACACCTGCCACGCCTGGGCCGCCGGGCACGACCTGGCCGCCGAAGGCGGCATGACCGCGACGCTGGACGCCCTGGTGACCACGGTCGGGGCGGACCGGCTACGGCTGGTGCACGCGAACGACTCGAAGGACCTGTGCGGTTCCACCCGGGACCGGCACGAGAACATTGGCAAGGGCATGATCGGCGAGCCCGCCTTCGCCGAGCTGATGCGTCACCCCGCCACCGCCGGCGTGCCGACCCTCGTCGAGACCCCCACCGAACGCCACGAGGGCCACGCCACCGACATCACCACCCTCCGCCGCCTCCTCCCCTGAACCCCCACCCCTCCCCTCCCTCGCGCCCCCGCGCCCGCCGCCCCTTCGCTCCGCGATCTTGCACTTTCTGTCGCTACATAAGCCGTGAAAAGGGGCTTAACGGCGACCGAAACTGCAAGGTCGCGAAAGCTGTGGGGGTGGGGCGTGGGGTGGGGTTAGCGGCGGAGGATGTGGGTGAGGGTGGTGGCGGCCTGGTCGACCTGGGCGTCGGTGACGTCGAGGTGGGTGACCAGGCGGGCGGTGCGGGGGCCGAGCACCGAGATCAACGCGCCCTCGGCGCGGGCGAGGGCGGCCAGCGCCGGCGCGTCCAGCGGAGCCTTCGTCAGGTCCAGCGGAACGATGTTTGTGCGTACCGTGGTCGCCAGCACCCCGAACGGGGCTATCGCCTCCGCGAGCCGGGCCGCCTTCGCGTGGTCGTCCGCCAGCCGGTCGATGTGGTGGGCCAGGGCGTACCGGCCGGCAGCAGCCAGGATGCCGGCCTGGCGCATCCCACCGCCCATCCGCTTGCGGATCACCCGGCCCCGCTCGATCCGGTCGGCGGAACCGACGACAAGTGAACCCACCGGCGCGCCGAGCCCCTTGGACAGGCAGACCGACAGGGTGTCGAACAACGCGCCGTAGGTGGCAAGTGGCACCCCGTCGGCGACGTGGGCGTTCCAGATCCGCGCACCGTCGCAGTGCACCGCCACCTGCCCGGCATCCGCGATCCGGCGTAGCTCGCGCAGCGTATCGAGGGGAATCACCCCGCCGCCGCCACGGTTGTGGGTCTGCTCCACCGCGATCGCCCGGGTGGGCACCACCCAGGGGGCGTCGGGACGGACCATGCCGGCGACCACGTCGGGATCGAGCCGGGCGCCCACCGGTGGCCAGGTCCGCGAGGTGACCCCACCGTACGCGGCGGCGGCCCCCATCTCGTACGTGACCACGTGCGCGTCGGCGTCGCAGAGCAGCTCCGCGCCCGGCGGCACCAGCAGTTGCAGGGCTATCTGGTTGGCCATCGACCCGCTCGGGCAGAACAGCGCCGCCTCGTGCCCGAACATCGCGGCGACCTCGGCCTCCAACGCCCTGACCGTCGGATCCTCGCCGTAGACGTCGTCACCCACCTCGGCGGCGGCCATGGCCTGCCGCATCGCGGCGCTCGGCCGGGTCACCGTGTCCGACCGCAGATCGATCAGATCATCAGCCACGGAACACCTGCACGGCTGCCGACTGCGGGGCTCGCAAGCTCACTCCTCGCGTCAGCCACGGAGCATCTCCGCTACGAGGAACGCCAGCTCCAGCGACTGCTGGGTGTTCAGGCGGGGGTCACAGGCGGTCTCGTAGCGGTCCGGCAGGTCGAGGTCGGCGATGCCCTGGGCGCCGCCGAGGCACTCGGTGACGTCCTCACCGGTCAGCTCGACGTGCAGACCGCCGGGGTGGGTGTCCAGGCCACGGTGCACCTCGAAGTAGCCGAGCACCTCGTCGACGATCCGGTCGAAGTGGCGGGTCTTGTAGCCGTTCGACGACTCGTGGGTGTTGCCGTGCATCGGGTCGCACTGCCACACCACCTTGGCTCCGGCGGCGGTCACCTTGGCCACGATCGGCGGCAGCGCGTCCCGGACCTTGTGGTTGCCCATCCGGCTGATCAGGGTGAGCCGGCCGGGGATGTTGTCCGGGTTCAGCTTCTCGCACAGCTCGATGGCCTCGTCCGGCGAGGTGGTCGGGCCGAGCTTGACCCCGATCGGGTTGGCGATTCGGGAGATGAAGTCGATGTGCGCGCCATCGATCTGCCGGGTGCGCTCACCGATCCACAGGAAGTGCCCGGAGAGCCCGTACGGTCGGCCGCCGGAGACCCGGGTCAACGCCCGGTCGTACTCCAGCGCGAGGGCCTCGTGCGAGCAGTACAGGGTGACCGTGCGCAACGCCTCGTCGTCGGTCATCCCGCAGGCGCGGATGAACGCGAGAGCCCTGTCGATCTCCCGGGCGATCGCCTCGTACCGCTCGCCGGCCGGAGAGTTGCGCACGAAGCCCTTGTTCCAGTCGTGCACCGCGTGCAGGTCGGCCAGCCCGCCGGCCAGGTAGGCGCGCAACATGTTCATGGCGGCGGCCGAGTTCGCGTACGCCCTGATCATGCGCTGCGGGTCGGCGACCCGCGCCTCCGGCGTGGTCTCCAGCGAGTTGATCATATCGCCGCGGTAGGCCGGCAGCCCTCGGGCGTCGGTCGGCAGCGACCGGGGCTTGGTGTACTGCCCGGCCACCCGGGCCACCTTCACCACCGGCAACGACGCGCCGTAGGTCAGCACGATGGCCATCTGGAGCAGCGTGCGGGCGTTGGCCAGCAGGTGGCTCTCGGTGTTGTCGGCGAAGGTCTCCGCGCAATCACCGCCCTGGAGCAGGAACGCCTTGCCCTCACAGACGAGCGCCAGACGCTGGCGCAACTGATCGACCTCGTACGGGGCGACCACCGACGGCACGGTGTCGAGCACCTTGCAGACCTCGGCGACCTGGGCCTCGTCGGGCCAGGGTGGGGTCTGGGCGCGCGGCAGCTCCCGCCAGCGGTCCAGGCCGAGAGCCTCGTCCTCGGCGGAGTCGACGGTCGGGCGGCTGGTCTGCAGCACCGGGCTGCCCACCGCCGGATGACTCAACTGATGCCACTCATGGCGCATGGTATTCAGCCTACGGCGACCAGCCGAATAGGCGACCGGCGAGGGGCCGGGTTCCGGCAGATGGACGACCCTCGACGGTGACGCAGGTCAGGGCGTGGGCGCCGGGGCTGGGCTGTTCGCACCGGGCCGCTCGTCGGAGATGCACCAGTCGATCCCGTCGCGGGTGACGGTGAACAGCAGCGGGCGGGTCGCCTTCTTCTTGCCGACGGTCACCGTGACCGCGGTGCTGACCTCCTGCCCGGACGGACCGGGCCGGATGTCGGTGATCTCGGACTTGGAAACCTCGAAGTGGTCGGCGAAGTCGCCGTTCGGCTCGGTGGCGGCGGCGTCGAACGCCTCGTGCAGCACCGCGCAGAGCTGGCCGCGACCAGCCGCCACGTCCTTGGCCGCCATCGCGTCGAGGTACGCCTGGACCCGCTCGCGAGACTTGAGCATGGCCTCCTCAGCCGGCGCCCGCTCGGGCTGCTCCGCCTCGGTCTCACCACCAACGAGCCCACAGCCGACCACGACGAAGGGCAGAGTGGCCAGCAGCGCGGCGGTGCTCGCCGGACGCCGGTACGTGACCCGCATCGTCACCTCCCTCGATGGCGGACATCGAGACACGGTCGAGCGGCGAGTCTGTCACACCGCTGGTCGGGCCGGGAGATCGGCCCCGGGCACGCGGGACGGGGAGGGGCCGGTGCGGGCCCCTCCCCGTCGTGTGGGTGACGCGTCGGCCGTCGGCTCAGCCGAGACCGCCCTTGATGGCACCGATCAGCTCACCGTTGCTGGTGTCACCGGAGAGCTCCCAGAAGAAGGCGCCACCGAGGCCCTGGTTCTTGGCGTACGTCATCTTGCCGCCGATTGTCGACGGGGTGTCGTAGCTCCACCAGTTGCTGCCGCACTTCGCGTACGCCGTACCACCGATGGTGCCGGTGGCCGGACAGGTGTTCTTGAGCACCTTGTAGTCCTCGATGCCCTGCTCGTAGGTGCCCGGAGCCGGTCCGGTCGCGGTACCGCCCGGCGCGGTCTGGCTGACCCCGGTCCAGCCACGGCCGTAGAAGCCGACGCCGAGCAGCAGCTTGTTCGCCGGGATGCCCTTGCTCTTGAGCTTCTGGATCGCCGCGTCGGACCAGAAGCCCTGCTGCGGGATGCCGGAGTACGAGTACAGCGGCGAGTGTGGGGCGGTGGGGCCCTGCGGGGCGAAGGCGCCGAAGTAGTCGTACGTCATCGGCATGATCCAGTTGAGGTGGGTGGCGGCACCGGCGTAGTCGGTGGCGTCGATCTTGCCGCCGTTGCTGCCGTCGGCGGTGATCGCGGCGGTGACCAGGTTGCTCGAACCGAACCGGGTACGCAGCGCGCTGGCCACGTTCCTGAACGCGTTCGGGCCGCTGGCGTCGCAGGTCAGGCCGCAGGCGTTCGGGTACTCCCAGTCGATGTCGATGCCGTCGAAGACGTCGGCCCAGCGCGGGTCCTCGACCAGGTTGTAGCAGCTCTCGGCGAAGGCGGTCGGGTTCTGCGCGGCCTGGGTGAAGCCACCGGACCAGGTCCAGCCACCGAACGACCAGATCACCTTGAGGTGCGGGTACATCTTCTTGAGCTTGCGCAGCTGGTTGAAGCTGCCACGCAGCGGCTGGTCCCAGGTGTCGGCGACGCCGTCGACGCTCTCCGCCGCGGTGTACGCCTTCTCGTAGTCGGCGTAGCTGTCACCGATGGTGCACCGGCCGCCTGTGGTGTTGCCGAAGGCGTACAGGATGTGGGTCAGCTTCGACGCCGAGCCGCTGGTGTGGATGTTCCGGACGTGGTAGTTGCGAGCGTAGACGCCCCACTGGGCGAAGTAGCCGACCACCTTCTGCGCGCCCGGGTTCGGCGGCGTGGTGGTCGGTGGCGTGGTGGTCGGCGGGGTGGTGGTGGGCGGGGTGGTGGTCGGCGGCGTCGTGGTGGGCGGTGCGGTGGTGGTCGGCGGCGTGGTGCCGCCACCGCACGGCGCGCCGTTGATGGTGCAGTTCAGCGGCGCCCGGTACGCGCCGGTGCCGTTGTAGCCCCAGCTGAAGGAGGCGCCCGGGGCCAGCGCACCGGCCCAGCTCTTCTTGACCGCCACATAGCGGTTGCCGTCGCGGGTGACGTCGGCGTCCCAGGAGTTGCCGATGCTGGTGCCCGACGGCAGCTCGAACTCGATGCGCCAGGTGCTGACGCTGGCGTCCGACCCGTTGGTGATGGTGACCCGCGTTTCGTGACCGGTCCCCCAGTCCGAGACCCGGGTGAACGAGGTGGTCACGCTTCCGGCGCCGAACGCCGAGGCCATCGGGACCGTGGCGACGGTCACCGCGACCACGGCGCCGACCCAGAGGGTCCGGCGAAGCGATCTTCTCATGTGGCGTCTCCAAACAGTTAGGAAACTTTCCAAAAGGATGAGGAGACGCTACTCACACGCCACCACTTCGTCAAGATGTGCATGTATCGATTGCGCGCGGACGGCCAGATCGACGGGCGACGCCATCACCGCCGGCCAACGGTCGGGTACCGCTCGGTAACGTCGCCCCACCCGCACCGTCCGCCGCCACCGGCGCGGCGGTAGCCTCCGGGCATGACCGTCTTCGACATTCCGGTCGGTGCGCTCGCCGGCGGCCCGGCCGACCTCGCGCAGTACCGCGGACGCGCCCTGCTGATCGTCAACGTCGCCTCCCGCTGCGGCCTCACCCCGCAGTACGCCGGCCTGCAGACCCTCCAGGACGAGTACGCCGATCGCGGACTGACGGTGCTCGGCGTACCGTGCAACCAGTTCGCCGGGCAGGAGCCGGGCAGCGCTGCGGAGATCAGCGAGTTCTGCCAGGTCAACTACGGGGTGACCTTCCCGATCACGGAGAAGGTCGAGGTCAACGGCCCCGACCGTCACCCCCTGTACGCGGCCCTGGTGGACACCGCCGACGCTGACGGCCACACCGGCGACGTCCGCTGGAACTTCGAGAAGTTTCTGGTCGCCCCCGACGGCACCGTCGCCGCCCGCTTCGCCCCCACCGTCACCCCCGACGACCCCACCCTCCGCACCACAGTCGAAAAAACCCTCCCCACCTAAACCCCACCCCCACCCCCACCCGCCCCGCCCTACCTCGCCCCGCCCCGCCCGCCCCGCCCGCCCCGCCCCGCCTCGTCGATCTTGCAGTTGTGGTCGCCGTTTTCTGGCTTTCGCACCCTTTTGGGCCGACAGAAACTGCATGATCGACGTATCGGGGGGGGCGGGACGGCCGGGTGCGCTGGGTTCAGGTGGGATGGAGCTGTGGGTATGGCGACGGTGGGATTGATCGGCAGCGGACACATCGGAGGGACGCTGGCGCGGCTGGCCGTGCACGTCGGCTACGACGTGGTGGTGAGCAACTCACGCGGGCCGGACACCCTGACCGGCCTGGTCGAGGAGCTGGGGCCGCAGGCCAGCGCGGGCACCGTCGACGCCGCGGCTCGCGCCGGCGACCTGGTGGTGGTCACCATCCCACTCAAGTCGTACCGGGCCGTGCCGGCCGAGCCGCTGGCCGGCAAGGTCGTCATCGACACCAACAACTACTACCCGCAGCGGGACGGTCAGTTCCCCGAGTTGGACGAGGGCAGCGTCACCAGCAGCGAGCTGCTGCAACGCCACCTGCCGCAGTCCCGGGTGGTGAAGGCGTTCAACAACATCTACTTCACCCACCTGCTCACCCTGGCCCGGCCCGGCGACGCCGCCGACCGCAGCGCGCTGCCGATCGCCGGTGACGACCCCGAGGCCAAGGCAACCGTCGCCACCTTCCTGGACCGGATCGGGTACGACGCGGTAGACGTCGGTGCGCTCGCCGAAGGCTGGCGCTTCCAGCCGGACACCCCGGCCTACGGCGTCATCTACTCCGCTGATCCGTCGGACGCGGCGCGGGAAGCCCCGGCCGGCACGGGCATCCTGCGCTCCGCCCTCGCTGCCGCCGGCTGACCGGCCGCACTCCGACACCCCACGCCGGCCCCGTGGATGCGCCCGGGCTCACCTCGACTCAACGCAGCTCGTCACTGCCGGCGCCTGCCCGACCCTCGACTCAGCGCGGCTCGTCACTGCCGGCGCGCCGGGTCCGCCACTCAGGGGCCAACACCGACCAGACCTCCAGGTCGATACGCCCCTGCGGACCCGGTAACGCGTCCCGCAGCACACCGTCGCGGCGCATGCCCAGCCGGCGGGCCACCGCGATGCTGCGCACGTTGCCGGCGTTTGTCTGCCACTCGACCCGGTGCAGCCCCCGCTCGACGAGCACCCAGTCGATCAGTCGTTCGACAGCCCTGGTCACCAGGCCCCGCCCCTCCGCGGCCGGTTCCAGCCAGCAACCCGCCTCACAAACCCCGGACGCCGCGTTGAGCGACACCAGCAGCACCCCACCGACCAGCGTGCCATCGGACCAGATCCCCCAGATGCCGCCGTCGTCCCGGGCCCACCTGTCGGCGTAACGCTGGAGCACGTGCCGCGCCCCGTCGAGGTCGGTGGCCACGAAGGACGGCGACACCCAGGGCGCGATGTGCTGTCGTGACCGGTCCAGGTTGGCCAAGAACTCCTCGGCGTGCCACGGGTTCAACGGCCGCAGCTCGGCGTCGGCATCCAGTGGTGTGGCGAACATCAAGGCCCTCCGACCCGCCGCATCGCGGCCATCGACGTTTGACGGAAGCCGAGCTCCCGGTAGAGCGGCTCGCCCTCCGGGCTGGCCTTCAGGTCCACCGTGCGCACACCCCGGTCGGCGAACCAGTCCAGCAACGCGACAAGGCAGGCCCGCGAGAAACCCCGACGACGGTACGCCGGATCGGTCGCCACGTTGAAGACGTACCCGGACCGGCCGCTCGGGTCCATCGGCCCGCCGAGCCGCAGGTCGACCACACCGACCGCGCAGGCGGCAAGCGTCCCGGGCCGGCCCGGCGCATCCACGACGTACGCGGCGAGGTCGGCCTCCGGATCCGGCAGCTGTCGCCGGAGCGTACCCAGGGCGGTGTGCTGCCACTCGCCGGGCTCCGGCGGCGCGCCACCCATCGCGCCCAACATGACCGTCCGCAACCGGACCAGCTCCCGGGCGTCGTCCACAGTCGCCCGCCGCACGTCGCTCACCGGCAGAGACTAGCCGGCCGCGCGCCTACGCCCCGCCCCTGATCGGGCTCAGGCTTCGCCGCCGTACCCACATCCAGCGGTCGCCGTCCGATCCGGCCCGGGTCAGATCGGGCGGCGCCCGGCGAAGCCGCAGTCGGCGCGGTGGTACCAGCGCACGTCGGTGTCGCCCTCCAGCCAGCACCAGAGCACCTGCCGGCCCTCGCGCTCACCGGGGAAGTCGAGCAGCACCGGCGCCACGCTCTTGACCTCGATGCCGTGCTGCTGGATCTCGTCGAGGACCGCGTACAGCCGGGCCTCCAGGCCCTTGACCTCGGCCCGACCACCGAGTGCGCTGAGCCCGTGGCCGGCCAGGTCGGCCTGCAACTCGGCCAGGTCGGCCCGGACCCGGATCAGTTCGTCGATCCGGGGATGCAGGGTGGCTACCAGGTGCCGAGCCTGGGCGAGAGTGAACACCGCGCCAGTATGCGCCACCCCGATCACCGCACCGACCCCCCACCACACTCCGGTACGCCGAAAGCGTCCCACTCCCGTTGATCATGAGGTTAGGCAGTTCAGAGATCGACTACTGCCGCTAACCTCATGATCAACGCGGATGGGCGGGGGTGGGGAGGGGTTACTCGGCCTGGGTGGCTAGTTCGCGGGCACGGTCGCGGGCGGCCTCGAGGGCGGCCAGCAGGGCCGCGCGTACGCCGTGGTTCTCCAGTTCTCGGATGGCGGAGATGGTGGTGCCGGCGGGCGAGGTGACCGCCTCGCGCAGCTTCACCGGGTGTTCGCCGGAGTCGCGCAGCATCACCGCCGAGCCGATCGCGGTCTGCACGATCAGGTCGTGCGCCACCTGGCGGGGCAGGCCGAGCAGGATGCCGGCGTCGGTCATCGCCTCGACAAGCAGGTAGAAGTAGGCCGGGCCGGAGCCGGAGAGGGCGGTCACCGCGTCCTGCTGGGTCTCCGGCACCCGGATGGTCGCGCCCAGCGGCTTGAACATCTCCTCGGCCAGCGCCAGGTGCTCGCCTGTGGCGTAAGCGCCGGCCGAGATGGCGGTCATCGCCTGGTCCACCAGGGCAGGGGTGTTGGTCATCACCCGCACCACCGGGGTGCCCTCGGGCAGCCGGCGGCTGAAGAAGCTGCTGGGCAGGCCGGCGCAGAGCGAGATCAGCAGCTTGCCGGGCGGCACCTTGGGGCCGATCTCGTCCAGCAGCGCGGCGGCGTCCTGCGGCTTCACCGAGACGGCCAGCACCTCGGCCTCGTCCACGGCGGTGAGGTTGTCCACCACCCGTACGCCGTAGCGGGCGGCCAGTTCCTCGGCGCGGGCCGGACGGCGGGCGGTGGCCAGCAGCCGGTCCACCGGCCAGCCCGACCGCAGCAGCCCGGAGAGCATCAGCTCGCCGATCTTGCCCGCTCCGATCACCGCGACCGTGTGCACCCCGGCTGACACCTGGCGTACCCCCTTCGTGGGCCGGCGTCGCGGTGGGCCCGGCGGCCCGTCCGCGACGCCGGAACGACGATCAGCTACCGAAGAAGACCTCGGCCTCGGCGTACCGCTCCAGCGGAACGGTCTTGAGCTCGGCGGTCGCGTCGGCGAGCGGGACACGGACGATGTTGGTGCTCTGCATCGCGACCATCTTGCCCCAGTCACCCTCGTGGGCGGCGTCGATGGCCTGCAGGCCCAGCCGGGTGGCGAGCACCCGGTCGAACGCGGTGGGGGTACCGCCGCGCTGGATGTGGCCGAGCACGACCGTGCGGGCCTCCTTGCCGGTCTTGGCCTCCAGCTGCTCGGCCAGCCACTGGCCGATGCCGCCGAGCCGGACGTGACCGAACGCGTCCAGCTCCTGGTTCTGCAGGACCATCTGGCCCTCCAGCGGCTGGGCGCCCTCGGCGACCACGACGATCGGGGCGTACTGGTGCTGGAAGCGCTTCTCGACGTAGCCGGCGACCTGCTCGACGTCGAAGTTGCGCTCGGGGAGCAGGATCACGTTGGCGCCGCCGGCCAGGCCGGCGTGCAGGGCGATCCAGCCGGCGTGCCGGCCCATCACCTCGACCACCAGGGTGCGGTGGTGGCTCTCGGCGGTGGTGTGCAGCCTGTCGATCGCCTCCATGGCGATGTTGACGGCGGTGTCGAAGCCGAACGTGTAGTCGGTCGCGCCGAGGTCGTTGTCGATGGTCTTCGGCACGCCGATGACGTTGACGCCCAGCTCGTGGAGCTTGGTGGCAACGCCGAGGGTGTCCTCACCGCCGATGGCGATGAGCGCGTCGACCCCCTGCGCGGCCAGGTTGTCCTTGATCCGCTCGACACCGTTCTCGATCTTGAACGGGTTGGTCCGGGAGGAGCCGAGGATCGTACCGCCACGGGGCAGGATGCCGCGGACCTCCGCGATGCCGAGCGGGCGGGACAGCCCCTCCAGCGGACCCTTCCAACCGTCGCGGAAACCCACGAACTCGTGGCCGTAGCTGGCGACGCCCTTACGGACCACCGCCCGGATGACCGCGTTGAGACCCGGGCAGTCGCCGCCGCCGGTGAGCACGCCGATACGCATGATCCGCTCATCCTCCTGGGGAGCATCTGGTCAAGCCCGATCAAGCCCCAGGATATGTGTCAGCGCGGACCCTCGGCACCGTTGCCGGCCCGGGGCGGGCCGTCCCTACGAACTGTAGTCGCCGCTCGGTACTGCCCGCACCGCGCCCCGCTACCGGTCAGTAGCCAGCCTCCCGGCGATCGGCCGGAGATCCACCGCTTGACGCCGCGCCGACCGGGCCGATCAACTCGGCCTGGCCACCCCGGGCGTCCCAGCACCGGGCGGCCGTGGGGTGCACGACGACAAGCGTCAGACCCGCCGTCGCCGGACCGTCCGGGAACCACGCGGCCAGTCCCGGGTGCCACAGCCGCTCGGCGCGCGCCTGGTCATGGTCGTCCCGGGCGCTGCCGGTGATCGATGCCCACACCTGGGCCCGCGGGTCGTGCAGGCTCAGCTCGATCTCCGGGTTCACCCGCACCTGCCGGACCGTCGACGATCCGGCGTACGCGAAGAACCACAGCTGCCCGTCGAACTCCGCCCGCTGAAGCGTCATCGGCCGGGCCACCAGCCGACCGTCGAGGGAGAGCGTGGTCAGGGTGCAGATCCGCGCGGCCCGGATCAGCTCGGTGATCCGGGTCCGGGCCTGCCGGCCGCCGAGCACCCCGCCGCTCACGTCGGTACTCCACTGCACCTGTTCACGCCGGCACTCCCTCGCCTCGACCCGTCGGCGAACCCGGTGCCCGGGACGGCACGGGTCAAACCACCGAAATACCGGATCTCACGAACCGGTCATCGCCCGCCACCGGGCCAGGTTGTGCCGGGCGTCGACAAGCGCGTCGTGCCGGGCCGCAGCGGCGTTCGGCAGTGGCGGCCGGCCCCGGTCGTCCCACAGCTGCCGCAGCTCCTTGGTGTACCTGGGGATCTCCCGAGGCAACGCCGGCATCGCACCCCACAACTGGGCCAGCGCCACGTGGTCGTACGCCGCGTACCAGGCCCACAACTCCAGATCCTCGCCAGGGTTGCCGCGGATCGGCTCGACCAGGAAGTCGTACAGGTCGTCGCGGATACGTTCGCGGGACCGCCAGGACCTGTCGGCCGGCGAGGGCAGCTTGTCCAGCACGTTGCGGCGGACCCAGGGCACCGCCCGGGACGCGTCGAACTCGGTGGAGACCGCGTAGAACTCGCGGCCGTGCTCGTCGACGACGCCGATCGAGACCAGCTCGACGGTCCGGCCGTCCTCGATGAACTCACAGTCGTAGAAGTAGCGGTAGGCCATCCGCACCATCCTCGCCGACGGTCACCGCGGCCCGACGATCGGGTCGCCGACACCGGGAGCGCTTCCATCGGCCCTCGGGAGGTCACGCCCCAGCTCGAACCGGTCACGGAAGTGATTTGAGGGGTGTACAGCACGCGACCGGACCGTCATGATCTGATGTGTTACCGCTGCCGGACGCCGAACGGGTGTCGGATCACCTCGTCAAGGGCCGCCAGGCTCACCCGGTGAGCGAGTTGGGGTCCTTGACCGGGGAGGGGTGGGGCCGTGGAGATGCGCTTGCCGGAGCCGGGCGACGCGCTCACCGGCGTCGACATGTTCGCCGGACTCGAGCCGGAGGTACGCCAACGGGTGGTTGCCGCGGCGGTGCCCCGGACGTACCGCAAGGGTCAGTTGCTGTTCGTGGAGAACGACCCGGGCGAGTCGCTGATCATCCTGCGGCGCGGCGCGGTGGCCGTGTTCCGGACCGCGCCCACCGGCGAGCGGGCGATCCTGACCGTGATGCGACCGCCGGACGTGCTCGGTGAGGTCTCCCTGCTGGACGCCTCGACCCGGTCGACCTCGGCGGAGGCGATCGAGGACACCGCCGCGCTGGCGCTGTCCCGGCCGGCGTTCATGGAGCTGGTGCATTCGAACGCCCGCATCCTCGACGCGGTGATGCGCTCCCTCGGTGCGTTGATCCGCCGGCTGACCGAGCAGAACGCCGACCACGTCTTCCTCGACCTACCCGGCCGGGTGGCCAAGACGCTGGTCCGGCTCGCCGGTGAGAGTCAGGCCCCGATGATCACCATCGAGCTGAACCAGAGCCAGCTGGCCGAGATGGCCGGTGGTTCCCGGCAGAGCGTCAACCAGGCGATCGGGTCCTTCGCCAACCGGGGTTGGCTGCGTACCGAGGGCCGGCGGATCGTCGTCACCGACGTGCCCGCGCTGCGCCGACGCGCCGGGATGAACGAGCGCTGAGCGGCCCGCCGCCGTCGAGGACATCAGGTACGCGGGCGGGGCCGGGACGATCGTCCCGGCCCCGCCCGCACTCGTTGTGGTCAGGGCTTGGTGCTGCCCGGCCCGACCCATTCGGTGTCGCCCGGTCCGACCCAGTCCGTACCGTCCTTGCCACCGCCGGGCACCTCGCCGACGATCCCCTGCGCCTGCAACTGGGCGAGCGTGGCGGCGTCCACGTCCACCGAGTCCCCGGCGGAGTGGGTGACCCCGTTACCGTCGGTCCAGTCGCTCTTCAGCATCACGTACACCATGGAGCTGTCCCCCTATCAGCTGTCGACAAATCGGCTGCCTGAATCTAGCCGTTCCGGAACGTGTTGAGCTGCCCGGCTGAGTGTCCACAAACCAACAGCCCGGTACCCGACAGTGCGTCGGACGGCGATACTCGATGCTGCGCCCCGGGGCGTCGGGGCCTGCCAGTGGAGGGTGTCATCGCCGCGCAGTGTGACCGCTGTGGACGTACCGCCGCCGAGGGCGACCGCTTCTGCGGTGGCTGCGGCGCGGAACTCGGTGCCGTCTGCCCGCACTGCCTGCGCCCGCTCGCCCCCGACGTGGCCTTCTGCACCTCCTGCGGGGCGCCCCGCGCCGGCACCGACCGGCCGGCCACCATGAACCAGGAGGATCGTCGCCGGGTAAGCGTGCTCTTCGTCGACCTGATCGACTTCACCCCGTACGTCGAGCGGGCCGATCCGGAGCTGGTACGCGGCATGCAGACCGGCTTCTTCTCCGCCGCCCGTCGAGTGGTCGGCCAGTACGGCGGCGTGGTGGAGAAGTACATAGGCGACGCGGTGATGGCGCTGTTCGGTGCGCCGGTGGCCACCGAGACCGACGCGTTGCGGTGCGTGCGGGCCGGGCTGGAGTTGCAGCGGGTGCTGACCCGGTTCACCCCCACCGGCACCGACGGGCTGCGCTTCCGGGTCGGCGTGGCGACCGGGGAGGCGCTCGTCGACGTGGCCGCCGCCCGCGACGGCGGGCAGGCGATCGTCGCCGGTGACGTGGTCAACACCGCCTCCCGGTTGCAGTCAGCGGCACCGCCCGGCGGCGTGCTTGTCGACGGTGCCACGCACGCGTTGACCCGGGACACCATCCGGTACGACGAACAGCCCCCGGTCACCCTGCGCGGCCGGTCCGCGCCGACCGAGGTGTGGCTGGCCCGGTCCGCAGTACGCCAGCAACCCACCGACCGGGAGCCGGACACCACGCCCCTGATCGACCGGGAACACGAGCTGGGCATGCTCGTCAACGCCCTGCACCGCAGCCTGCGCGACCGCCGGCCCCAGGTGGTGACCGTCTTCGGCCGGGCCGGCATCGGCAAGAGCCGACTCGTCCGCGAGTTGCACAGGCACACCGGCCGGCTGGTGGACGAGCCGCTGACCTGGCGGATCGGCAGGTGCCCACCGTTCGGCGAGAACGTCACGTTCGCCGCGCTCGCCGACATCGTCAAGGCCGAGGCGGGCATCCTGGACACCGACCCGGCCGCCAGCGCCGCGCAACGACTCACCGCCGCCGTCGGGGAGCTCGTCGGTGTCGCCGAGCGGGACCGGGTCACCGACGCGCTGCGTCCGCTGGTCGGGCTGGCCGGCACCCCGCTGCCGGCCGAGGAGGCGGAATCGGCGTGGCGGCGGTTCCTGCTGGCCCTCGCCGCCCGCCGCCCCACCGTGCTGGTCTTCGAGGACCTGCACTGGGCCGACGACGCGATGCTGCGTTTCGTGGAACTGCTGGGCGCGGCGGCCCGGGACGTGCCGCTGCTGCTGCTGTGCACCGCCCGTCCCGAACTTGTCGACAGGGATCCGAGTTGGGCGGGGACCATCACCGGCTCGGTCACCATCGCCCTGCCGCCGTTGCGGGACACCGGCATCGCCGCGTTGTACGCGCACATGTTCGGCCAGGCCGCGTTCTCCGCCGACCTGCTGACACCGCTGATCGAGGTGGCCGGCGGCAACCCGCTCTACGCCCACGAGTACGTCCGGATGCTTATCGAGCAGGGGGCGCTGCGACAGTCCGGACGCGGCTGGTCGCTGGAGAAGCACCTGGACCTGCCGATGCCGGAGAGCGTGCACGCGGTCATCGCCAACCGGGTCGACCTGCTCGACGCCAAGGACCGGACCGCGCTGCTGGCCGCCGCGGTCGTCGGCGTCCAGTTCTGGCCGGGTGCGGTGGCCGCCGCCGTCGGACAGCCTGTCGAGTCCGTCGAGCGGGCCCTACGCCGGCTCGAACAGCGGGACTTCGTCCACGAGCAGGCCGACTCCACGATGGCCGGTCAGCCGGAGTACCGCTTCCGGCACGTCCTGGTCCGCGACGTGTGCTACCAGCGGCTGCCCCGCACCGAGCGGGTGGCCCGACACGAACGCACCGCCGACTGGCTGGACACGCTGTCGCAGAGTCGGGACACCGACCTGGCCGAGGTGCTTGCCCACCACCGTTGGGCGGCGCACGAGATCGCCCGTTCGCTGGGCATGGAGACCCGCCGCTACGCCGCGCCGGCACGGGCCGCGCTGCACCGGGCGGCGCGCCGGGCGTACGCGCTGCACGGCCTGGACGCCGCCGCCAGCCACGCCGCCCGGGCGCTCGGCCTGGCCGACGACTCCGATCCGGTGGGTCGGCTCCAGTTGGAGCTGCTCAGCACCGAGATCTCGTTCCACCGTGACGGCAACGCCTTCCTCTCCAGTGGCGGGCCGGAGCAGGTGCAGGCGCTCGCCGAGCGACTGCTCGCGTACGGCGACGAGGCGTGCGCGGCGCGGGCCTGGACGCTGCTCGGCCAGGCGGCGTGGCTGCGGGCCGACCGGCCGGCGGCGCTGGCCTGCCTGGACCGGGCGGTACGGCTGTTCGAGCCGCTTCCGGACAGCGCGCAGAAGGCCGACGCCTTCGCCGAGCTGGGGCGGCTGCACATGCTCAACTACGAACGTGATCCGGCGGTGGCGGCGGCGGACACGGCAGCGGAGATCGGCGAACGGCTCGGGCTGACCGAGACCCGCACCAACGCCCGGATCACCGCGGCCACCGCCCGGTACCAGGCCGGCGACCGCGCCGGGCTGGACGAGTTGTACAGCATCGTCGAGGTCAGCCGGGCCGGGCAGTTGCTCGCGCTGCCCCGGGCCACGCAGAACCTCGCCTACGCCGTCTGCGAGGAGGGCGACTGGGTACGCTCCAACGCTCTGCTCTCGGCTGTGCCGGCGCGTACCGCGAGCGGGCAGACCCTGACCACCAGCTACTCCAGCGAGGCGATGCGAGCCTGGTTCGAGGGAGACTTCGGCCGGCTGCTCGCCGCCGCCGAGGCGTTCGTGGACACCCCGACCGGCAGTTGGGACATGCAGGTGCGCGGCCTGCGGTCGTGCCTGCTGGTGCTGCGTGGCCAGCCGGTGCCACCGGGGCCACCCACCGACCAGTCGACCGACGGGACACCGCCACGCGACGACGTGGCCGCCGCGTTGGACATCGCGCGGCGCAGCGGCTTCCACCGGCTGCACTGGACGATGCTCGCGATGGGGGCGCTGTGCCGGGCGGTACAGGGTCGCCTCGACGAGGCCGCCGCGCTCGTCGACGAGTTGGCCGAGTCGTGGAGTGCGGTGCCGGCGCTGGCCAGCGGCGAGTGGATCGCCGCGGCCAGTTGGGCGGCGTGCCTCACCGGCCGCAAGCCCGCCGCCCGGATACGCGCCATGCTCGACCAGGTCGGCCACCGTACGCCCTGGTCGGAAGCGGCGCTGCGGACGGTGACCGGCGCGCTGGCCGGCGCCGACGACAACCACCAGCACGCCGCCGAGCTGCACCTGGCCGCCGCCGAGACCTACGCCGGCATCCCCGACGTCACCGACCGGATGCTGGCGCTGACCTTCGCGGTACGCGAACTGACCGCCGCCGGTGACCACGCGGCGGCCGACGCGCCCCTGGCCGAGCTGCGCGCCTTCGCCCACCGCAACGGCGCACCCGGCCTGCTCGCGCTGGCCCACCCACCCGTCGACGCCGCGCGGACCCTCGCCTCCTGAGTCCTCGCCGGCCCGACCGCGTCCCCGCCCGGTCCGCCGACCCGGGGTCGGCGGCTCAGGCCGGGACCGGCGTGGCGGGCTGGGTCTTGAGCTTCTGGGCGTAGATGTCGACGTACTCCCGACCGGAGAGCTCCATCAACTCGTACATGATCTCGTCGGTGACCGCGCGTTCGACGAACCGGTCACCGGCCAGCCCGGCGTAGCGGGAGAAGTCGAGCGGCGGGCCGAAGCGGATCCGGACCTGCGCCAGCTTCGGGATGAGCTGACCGGGCGGCTGGATCTCGTCCAGGTTGAGCATCACCACCGGTACGACAGGCGCGCCGCTCTCCAACGCCAGCCGGGCCACGCCGGTCTTGCCCCGGTAGAGCCGACCGTCGGGCGACCGGGTGCCCTCCGGGTAGATGCCTGCGATGCCGCCGGCCCGCAGCACCGTGAGCTGGGTGTCCAGCGCGGCGCGGGCGGCCCGGCCGCCGGAGCGGTCCACCGGGATGGTGCCGGTACCTGTGAAGAACATCTTGGTCAGCCAGCCCTTGATCCCCTTACCGGTGAAGTACTCCGCCTTGGCCACGAAGGTGACCTTCCGGGGCACGATCAGCGGCGTGAAGATCGAGTCGGAGAAGGAGAGGTGGTTGCTGGCCAGGATGACCGGACCGGCAGCCGGTACGTGGTGCAGACCCTCCACCCGCGGCCGGAAGATGAGCCGCAGCAGCGGGCCGAGCAGCACGTACTTCAGCAGCCAGTAGAGCACCGGCGTCCCTTCCCCGAAGTGCCCACCCGGGTGGACCGGGCGGTGGTGGCACGAGCCTACGAACCCCCACCCGCCCACCACAACGCCTCAGTTGTGGGGCACCGACGTCCCTTGTGCCGGGCGAGGTCGGCGTCGTCGCCCTCCGGGTCAACCCGCTGCGCTGTGCAACGCGTCTGGTGGTCCGGCCGGCATGGTGGTGGGCTCGGCTGGTGCATGGTGGATACCGAGGGTTCGGTGCAGCGACTGGATGGGTCGGGGCGCCCACCAGTTCGCTCGGCCTGCCAGTCGCATGAACGCCGGGACGAGGGCCGCCCGGACGATTGTGGCGTCAACGATGATGGCGAGCGCGAGGCCGACGCCGAGGAGCTTGATGATGGAGATGTCGCCGGCCGCCAGACCGATGAAGACGATGGCGATGAGCGCGGCGGCGGCGGTGATGATGGGGCCGGTGCGCTGCAGGCCGGTGGCGACGGCGTCGGTGTTGTCGTGGGTCTTGTCGTACTCCTCCTTGATGCGGGAGAGCATGAAGACCTGATAGTCCGTGGCCAGGCCGAAGGCCAGGAAGAACAGCAGCACCGGGATGGATATCTCGATGGTGCCGGTGCTTGTGAAGTTGAGCAGCCCCGCCAGGTGACCTTCCTGGAAGCCCCAGACCATCGCGCCGAAGGCTGCGGACAGGCTGAGCACGTTGAGTACCAGACTGATGAGTGGCAGGAGAACGCTGCCGAAGACAACCATCAGGACGAGGAAGCTGACCGCCGCGATCAGCGCTCCGGCGAGGGGTAGCCGGTCAGCGATGAGGGCCTTTCCGTCAAGTAGTTCAACGGATGGACCAGCCAGCTTGACGGAGAACGGAGCCTCGGTGGCGCGGATGCGCTTGACCAACGCTTCGCCCTCTGGCGAAACGGGCTCGACATCAGGCACCACCTGAAGCCAGGTGGCCGTCGCCGTGGCGAAACGGGCGGTGGCAGGTCCGGGTGGAGCGACCTGCTGGCCGTTGGTGTAGCTGCCGGTCACGGCGTCAACGCGGGCGACACCCTCGATGCGGGAGAGGGTGGTGGCGTACTCGCTGACAGCTGTGGTCTGGGTGGCGGGATCTCCGATGTCGGTGGCCACGGCGGCGATGGCGTCGGCGTCGCGGGTGTCGAAGTCGGTGCGGAGCTGGTCGGCGACCTGCCGTGCGGTGGCGGTCGTGGGTAGGGCGCGGTCGTCGACGTCGCCGAAGCGGATGCCGACAACAGGCGAACCGAGCAGGAGCAGGATCGCCACCGCGACGGTGGCCACGATCACCGGGCGACGCATGACGGCATGGGCGATGCGCTGCCAACCGGTGCCCTCGCGTCGCTTGGCGCGACGCACGGCCAGGGCGTTGACGCGATGGCCGAGCACCGCGAGCAGCGCGGGAAGAACGACTATCGCGGCGATTGTGGCGCAGGCGACCACCGCAATGCCGGCGTAGGCGATGGACCGCAGGAACATCTGTGGGAACACCAGGAGGACCGCAAGGGAGCCGGCCACGGCGAGCGCGCTGACCGCGACGGTACGGCCGGCGGTGTTGACCGTCCGGAGCACAGCCTGAGGTACGTCGAGACCTGTGGCCAGTTCTTCGCGGAACCGCGAGACGATGAACAGGCTGTAGTCGATGGCGAGACCCAGACCGAGCGCCGTGGTGAGGTTGAGCGCGAAGACGGAAACGTCGGTGAGGCCGGCGAGGCCGTAGAGGATGAGCAGGGCCCCGAGAACTGTGAAGATCCCGACGGCGACCGGAAGCAGTCCGGCGACGAGCCCGCCGAAGACCACTATCAGCAGGATCAGGGTGATCGGCAACGCGATCACCTCAGCGCGGATGAGGTCCTTCTCGCTCTGGACACTGAGCTGCCGGATCACCTCGGCGCTGCCGCCCACGGCCACCCGGAGGGTGCCGTCGGACTGGGTGTAGGCGGTGCTGAGATCACCCGCCCGGGCCTCGATGGTCTTGTCGTCGCCGGTGATGCGTCCGACGACGATGGCCTTGGTTCCGTCCCTCGACTTGAGCGACGGCAGGCCGGTGGTCCAGTAGGAGGCGACGTCGACGACACCGGGCTCGGCGGCCAGCCGACTCGTCAGGGCCTGGCCAGCCGCGGCAGCCTCGGGGCTGTCCACATCGCCCGCTCCGGCGTCGGCCAGAAGAATGATGTTGGGTTCGCCGGCCTTGAATTCGACCTCGAGGGCCTGCACGGCCGCGGCGACCTCGTCGCCAGCGTCATTGAAGCCTCCGCCAGCGAGTCGTTCAGTGACACCACCGGCGGTCAGACCGGCGGCCACGAGCACCGCGACGGCGAGAACGAGCACGATAGCGCGGGCGCGCACGGTGAGGTGGCCCAGCCAGTTCAGCATTCTAGTCCTTCTGGGGATTCTCCGAGTGGCGAGCATGGCGATCATCGCAGGTGGAAATGAAATCGGTGTGAAGCGATGACTCTTGTTCGCGTGCGGCCGAGCAGGTGGACGCTGGAAAGTGCGGGCTGCGGCGCTCAACTCTGCGCCGCACACCGATCATCACATGTATTTGTTCGGCTGTGGGGATGCTCCCGTGACGGGACAACGTCCAGCAGCCACGGGGGCGGCGGCACCGAGGGAAAGGGCACGCGCCTCCGGGTCCAGGTAGAAGTTGGGGCGAAGGTCGGCTTCATGGTAATAGCGGTGGAAAACGGGGGTGGTGCTGCCCGACAGAGGCGGCACGATCCACGTCCAGTCGGTCGGGACGGGACGGCCGAGGCGCGCCTCCCGCTCGAGATGGGTGCAGAAAAGGTGCGCCTCGGTATGGTGATCGCTGATGCGCATGCCTGCGGCAGTGAACGAATGCAGCACGGCTATGTTGAGTTCGACCAGGGCCCGGTCGCGCCAGAGTGTCACGTCGGTGCTGGTGTCGAGGCCGAGATTTTCGGCCACGACGAGAAGCATGTTGTAGCGGTCGAGGTCCGCGAGATTGCGCGCACCGATCTCGGCACCGAGGTACCACCCGTTGAACGGGGCACACGGGTAGTGGATCCCGCCAATTGTCAGACGCATGTGAGAGATCGCCGGCACGACGTGCCAACGCAGGTCAAGATTGGCGAACCAGGGGTGTTCGGGGTGGGTGAGGTGAACCTCGCTGACGGCATGTTCCGGCAGATCGAACAGGCGAGGGCCGTCGGCGGGGGTGTCGATGACCAGAGGAAGGATGTCGAATGCGCTTCCCTTGCCGATCCAGCCCATCGCGGTGACGGTGGCGGTGAAGTCGACGTACCGTGGATCGCCCACCACGCTGCCGTCGGATCGACGGTGCCCCGCGTAGCGGATGAGCTGTTCGTTCCAGATGCGGGCGTAACGCTCACCAGGCCGGGCTGGAGGAAAGACCGTGATGGTGGGCCGGATGTTGCCGTTGTTGGTCGCGGTGCACAGATGCTCGACCAGGCTGCTGTAGATGCCGTCGGCACTGTGCACGTCACGACGATCGAGCAGACGCAGGCTGCGCCAGTAGAGGCGACCGATGCAGCGCGACGAGTTACGCCAGGCGACGCGGGCACCGAAGGTCAGTTCCGCACGGGTGTGCGTGTAGGTGCCGGTGGCGGCGATCTCGGCGCGGACCGCGGCCAACCGAGGGAGCAGGTTCCGCGAGTCGTCGTTCTCGTCGTGGAACAGCCGGAGGAACGCTTCGGCCTCGTCCACGTCGGTCGGGGCGTCGGGATCCCACCGGGAGGTGGGGACGTCCCGGTACCCGGGCACTCCCCCACCTCCCGACGGCGAACTCGGGACGGATTGCGGACCGGGCTGGCCGACACCGGTCGCCTGGAGATAGGTGTCTGTCACTGTGCGGCCCGCCGGCTACGGCTGATCGCGGTGCCGAACACCTTGTCCCAGTAGGGTGCGGAAACCCCGAACCCGCGGCCGTCGTCGCGGAAGTGGTGACGCATGTGCAACTCGTGCAGCCACTTCATCGGACCAGCCTTGGGTCGTGAGTGGTGCAGGTAGAGATGGATGAGGTCGTAGGCGAGGTAGCCGAGAACGAAGCCGGCCGCGTACATGCTCGGCAGGTCCAGCACCACTATCGACACCACCAGGGCGGTCCCGACGATCGGGACGGACAGCAGCGGGGTCATGATTGACCGGCGGGAGTCCTGCGGGTAGTCGTGGTGCAGGCCGTGGACGATGCGGTGGAACCAGGCACCCCAGCCTTGTTCCGGTTCGAAGTGCAGCACGATGCGGTGGCCCCAGTACTCGACGAGGGTCCAGGTCAGGTAGCCGCCGACCGCCCATCCGACAAGAGCCAGCGGACCGGCCTGGTCGAGCGAGGCCACTGCCGCGACGACGATGACCGGCAGGTAGAGAGCGACCGCGACAAGCGGGTGGACATGGACGATGTGGTCGATGAATGTGGATGAGAAGACGGCCGGACCGCGGCCACGCAGAATCGCTCCCCGATTGGCCATGGGTCTACACCTCACGGGTCAGATTCGTCGCCCGAGCCCGCTCCTCGTACCGGACGCGAGCGGCAGCATCGGTGGTCTTCAGCAACTGGTCGGCCTTGAGCAGCCGCCCTGCGGCGTCACGCAGGCCTTGCGGCAGCAGACCGAGGATGCGGGTGACCGGGTTCGTCCAGCCCGGCACGTAGACGTGGTAGCGGGGCCGGCGGGCGGTGCGTACGGCGGCCCCGGCGATGTCGGTGGCCTTCAGGTAGGGCACGAAACGGCCCTTACCGACTCCGGAGGTCAGTTCAGTCTGCGCGGGAATCGGCAGGATGATGGACAGATCGACGCCGGCTCCGCGAAGTTCGCCCCGTACCGCTTCGGAGAGGCCGACGACGCCGTGCTTGGCGGCGGAGTAGGTGGCACAGCCGGGCAGGCCCACCATTCCGACGGCGGAGACCATGTTGATGATGTGGCCACGCCCCCGGGCGCGCATCCGCGGCATCACCGCCTTCATGCCGTTGATGGTGCCGAGCAGGTTGACGTTGAGCTGCTGAGCGGTGGCGTCATCGCTCTCGTGTTCGAGGCGCCCGACGAGCATGACGCCGGCGTTGTTGATCAGGACGTCGATCGGCCCGAGGGCTTCCTCGACCTGCCGGCAGAACTTCTCCACACTGCCGGAATCCGTGACGTCGAGGGGGAAGGCGATCGCGCCGATCGACCTGGCCGTGCTGGTGGCTCGATCGAGATCGCGGGCGCCGATGGCGACCTGGGCTCCGGCCGCGATGAACGCCTCGGCGGTGGCACGGCCGATGCCGAGACTGCCGCCCGTGATTGCGACGACCTTGCCGGAAAGGGTGTGTTTGGCCATGGTCAGGACCTCCTGGGCTGGTCGGACAAGTGATCACCAGCGGCCGGGGCCAGCCGCCGGTAGCTTCGGGCGTGCCACAGCAAGGGCTGCCCGGCGTGATGGGAGACGGCCGTGATCCGACCGACG
Organism: Micromonospora andamanensis; assembly: GCF_016863495.1. GTDB lineage: Bacteria > Actinomycetota > Actinomycetes > Mycobacteriales > Micromonosporaceae > Micromonospora > Micromonospora andamanensis. The sequence goes on along the minus strand of NZ_BOOZ01000016.1, from coordinate 93,390 downwards.
ACGATTGTGTGGTCGCCGCCGGGGTGGGTCTGCTCGACGGCGCAGGTGAACACGGTGAGCGCATCGCTCAGTACGGGCACCGCGTCGACGATGCGGTACGGGGCGCAGGTGAACCGGTGCCCCGGGTACGGCTCCGGGTTGGCGAACGTGTGGGCCAGCCTGCGGTGCCCGGCGGGAAGTGTGTTGACGGCGAACCGTCCGTGTGCGCGTAGCCGGGCGAGTGTGCCGGACGTGTTGGCGGCACAGACCAGTAGCAGCGGTGGATCCAGGGACAGGGACGAGACCGCGCTGGCTGTCATCCCCGCTGGTCCGTCGGGCGTGAGGGTGGTGACCACAGTCACCGCTGCCGGCAACTGAGCGAACGCCTCACGCAGTGCCTGGATGGTGACAGCCGCGGGCGCGGCTGCTTCGTCGCGTCCGGTGGCCGCCGCGTCGCGAGTGGCCGCGCTCGACATGTCATCCCCTCTGCGCGACGGCGAGCCCGGGTGCGTCGGCGTCACTGAACGCGACGTCGTCCCCGAGCAGACCATGCATGATGAGCTGGATACTCTCCGTCAGCGCCTCACAGGCGATCGGGTTGACGATGGCCGCGAGGCTGGGCATTCCGAGGTCGAAGGTGCACGCGAAGCGCACCCTGACGCCGGAGTCGTCCGGGCTCACCGACCAGGAGCCGTCGAAGCGGTGGAAGTCGCCGTCGGTCTGGCTGAACGCGATTGTCTGATTGGCGTCGTCGAAGGTGTCGCGTTCGGTCCAGCAGAGCACGCCGTTGCGGAAGTTGACCGACCAGCGGGCCTCCACGTTGTGGTCATCGACGGGGAGAACCCTGACCTCCCGGACGGCATCGGTGTACCGGGGGTAGGCACCGAAGTCGCGAAGCTTGCGGTAGACCTCGGCTGCGGTGGTTGTCGGGACGAGGGCGTCGATCGTGACATCAGGCACGGCGGATGGCCTTTCGGTGTGTCGTTGCGTGGCGGACGAGTTGGCGCGCCGCGGTGCTCAGCGCGCCGTGCAGCTCGTCAAGGTCACGGTCAGTCATGACCGCCGGAGGGGTCAGTCGGACGACGCGATGCGCGTTGAGGGAGTGATTGACGACCACGTTGGCCTCCAGCAGATGCAGCATCAGCTGCCCGGCCAGTGCTTCGTCGGCGAGTTCGACACCCAGCAACAGCCCTCGACCACGGATGTCGGTGACCACATCGCCGCGCAGTCCGCCGAGCGTCTCCTCGAGCAGACCCCGGATGCGCTCACCGAGGCTGGCGGCCCGGGCCACCAGCCCGTCGCGGGCGATGATCCGCACCGCCGCGGCGGCAGCGGCCATCGCCACCGGAGCGCCGGCGAAGGTGGAGGTGTGCAGGAACGGGTCGTTGTCGAGCGGCGCATAGGTGTGGGCGGTCGCGACCGCGGCAGCGACGGGGACGACACCGCCGGAGAGGTTCTTACCCACGAGCAGGACGTCCGGCCGTATCCGCTCGTCGTCGGCGCCCCACCAGGAGCCGAGACGTCCAAGGCCGGTCTGGATCTCGTCGAGCACGAAAATCGCCTCGTGGACGCGACAGAGTTGCTGCACTCGGGACAGGTAGCCGGACGGGGGAACGATCACGCCGCCCTCGCCCTGGACCGGTTCGACCACGACGCACGCCTGCCCAGGATGCTCGGCCAGCACGGCTTCCAGGGCCGATGCGTCGCCGTACGGCACGTGGATGCTGTCCAGCAGTGGCCGGAAGGGGTCCTGGAACACCGGTTTCGCGGTCAGCGCGAGCGCGCCTGTGGTCTTGCCGTGGTAACCGCCGGTCGTCGAGACCAGAACATGCTTGCCGTGGGCCCGGGCCAGCTTGATCGCGGTCTCCGTCGCCTCGGCACCGGAGGTGACGAAGTGGGCGTAGTCCAGTCCCTCCGGCGTCACCTCCGCGAGGGCCGCCGCCGCCGTGGCCGCCGTCGGTTCCAGCAACAGCCGGGTGGCCATGGGATGGCGGCGGATCTGATCTATCACCGCCTCGGTCACTTCCGGGTGCGCGTGCCCGAGCAGGAACACGCCGTAGCCGCCGCAGTCGAGGTACCGTCGGCCCGTCGAATCCCAGACGTGTGCGCCGGAGGACGCGACCTCGACCGCTGCGCCGGTCATCGCGGCGATCCTGGCCCGGCCTCGGCCGATGTGTCGGCGGTAGGTCTCCAGCACCATCGCCGCGTCGATGCCGGCAGCCGGTGCGGCCCTGGTCCCCACGGCGCTGGTCATGCCGGTGCCCCCACCCGCGAGGAAAGCGGCACCGCCAGCTTCTTGGTGTGGGCAAGGTAGATCAGCGACGCCCGGTAGGCGTCGGTGACCTGCTCGGCCGTCAACGCCGCGGTCTGCCGCGGCAGTTGCCCAAGCGTGCTGGGGAACACCGGTGCGTTGACAAACAGCGCGGTCATCGCGAGCAGGTCATCGAATCGCCGCCGCGCGGTCGGTGGCAACGGGTCGATGAACACTGGACGGATCAGCCTGTCCACCATTTCCGGCTCGACCATCCTGGGGCGGTTCACCTCGATACCGAGTTCGGCACCGACGGTCACCGCGGTATCGACAAGCGCCTCGATCGAAGGGGCGGCCCGCCCGGCGGTGATCCACACCTCCCCGTCGCGGTGCCTGTCGAAGACCAGAGCGGCGATCGCGCGGGCGACCACGTCGCACGGCACGAAGTCGAGCCGCGAGGATGCCGGCATCGGCATCAGCGGAAGAAGGTTACGCAGCAGCACTGTGGAGATCTCGTGCAGGCCCTGGAAGCGGCTGATCACGCCGGTGCGGGAATCGCCGATCACCACTGAGGGCCGGATCAGCACCGCTGGAAGGCCGCTGTCGCGCACCAACCGCTCCGCCAGGCGCTTGGAGTCCAGATAGTCCTCGGGACGCGCGCTCGCGTCGTTGCTGCCGCAGCCGAGTGACTGCCGGGTCAGCTCGGTGCGGGCAACGAACGCCGTGGACACGTAGTACAGGGGTGCGCCCGCGTCCGCGGCGAAGGCGATCACCTCCCGGGTCCCGGCGACGTTGACGTTCTCGGCGATCTGGCGACCGCCGGAAAAGCCGGTGTGCGCGGCGCAGTGGACCACCGCATCGACCCTGGCGGCCAACGACGCGTAAGCGGCCGGGTCCAGGCCGAGTCTCGGCGCGGTGATGTCACCGGCGACCGACTCGGTCGCGCCGGGGCAGGGGGTCCGATGCACCAGGGCCACCACGTGAGCAGGCGCCAGTTCCGGAATGAGGGCGGTGCCGATCACCCCGGACGCGCCGGTCAGCAGCACCGTTCGAACAGCCGTCATGATCACAACCTTGGGTTGGCAGAGGTGATGTCAACGCCGACGGCAGGCAGGTCGGCGAGGTGAGGCGAGGCATCAGGGAGCGGGATCGGCACCGCCGGCCTACGGCACGCGCAGCGGACCACCGGTGAAGTAGTCCCGCAGCGACGAGGCCATCCGGTGGCGTGCGGGAGGGTGGAACGCCAACGCCCGACAGGCGCCCGCGAGGTAGGCGACCTCTCCCGACGAGATGAACGCCATTCCCCCCAGGGCCTCGATGGTCAGATCGAGCACCCGGGTTATCGCGTCCTGCACCGCGTAGCGGCAGACGAGCACGTCGGCCAGCCGATCCTCACCGATCGCCCCCGGCCTGGTGGCGGTGCCCTCCACAAGCAAGGTCGCCGCCCGTATCGTGCTGGCTACCTGCGCCTGCACCCCGACATCAGCGCTTGTCGACCCCAGCAGGCGGTCGGCCAGCGCGGTCGCCGCACCGAGATAGCTGGCCGACATCAGCAGCTCGAACCATACGAACCCAACTGTCTGCAGGTGGTCCAACCGGTCTCCGTCGACCAGTTCCGTCCGCACCACAAGGTTCTGCGGAACCTCGACATCGGTGAGGGTCACCTCGTCACTTTCCGCACCGGCGAGTGACGGGGTGTTCCAGAACGGCCGCACCGACACTCCGGGTGACGAGGCAGGCACCACCGCGATCGCGAGCTGCGGGTTGCCATCGGCTCCCGGAAGGACGACTGACGCCGACAGGAGGTCCATCGACCGGGCCAGACTGCACGGCTTCTTCGTTCCATTGAGCACGACCACACCGTCTCGCTCGGTGGCCGTCATCGTCGGCGTGAGGATTCCCTGACCGGCACGGCCCTCGGCGAATCCGGAGGCGACCAGAAGACTGTCGCGGGCGACCGCGGTCAGTAACATCCACTCCATTCCGGAAGAACGCGTAGCCAACTCGACAAGCGATGCCATCGAGAAGTGATGCATCGTCGTGGCAACAGCCAACGACGGTGACCGAGAGCCGATTGCCCGCTGCACCTGGGTGGCGGTCAGCAGATCCCCACCGAGCCCACCGTGTTCCTGCGGCACCAGCAGCGCCGGCCCACCAGCCTCCTTGAACACCGCCAAACCCGGCGCGTCCGGCTGCTCCCAAGTCGCCAGCGGCGCCTCGGCCAGCCGCTTGTCCAGCCCTGGTAGTACCTCGTCAAGTACCACGCGCGCTTCATCGAGCAGCCGCATACTTGGAGCCCCTCACTCAGCGAACCGTCATCGTGCGTCCCTCGTGGAGTCGCCTCATCCAACGGATGGCCGCGCTCCTGGTGGTACGCGATCCAGGCTAGGGATCGGACCTGCAACAGATGTCACAGCCGACGGCAGGGCTCAGACAATTCTTCTGCACGAACGGAAAAGGGCAACTGCAGGTCGCTTGCATCCCCGCTGACCACAAATTCCACCAAGTGGCGGAAGAGAGCAAGCCAGACATTTGGGCGCACCGTCGAACCAGTTGGTCGGGTGGGCGACGCCAGAGCCGTTCGCTGCGCACCAGGCTTCGGCGGCGGCCGGAAGAGGCGTCGCCGGGGCAGCTGCGGCGGGGCCGCGTCAGCGCTTCCCGCCACGAGGGGGGTCCGGGCGCGCAGGGCTCAAGCGCCGTTCCGGCGTGGTGTCACGCTGGACCGAGTCAGGAGGACCCGGAACGGTGTCCTACCCGGAAGATCTGCTGACGCCCCGGTCGGTGTCCGGCATTCGGACGCGGAATCCGACACCCCGCACCGACTCGATCCACCGTCGATCGCCGAGTTTCGTCCGCAATGATCCGACGTGGACATCCAGGGTCCGGGTCGAGCCGTGCCAGTTCTCGTCCCACACCCGTTCGATCAGCTCCTGACGGCCGACCACCGCACCCGGGTCGTCGAGCAGTACCGCGAGCAGATCGAACTCCCGCCGGGTAAGCGTGACCTCGCGGTCGTGCAGTGAGGCGCGGCGCACCCGGAGATCGACCTGAAGCGGGCCATGGCGCCGCCGCTCCTCCGCGGGCCCCGCCGACGGCACCCGGAGCGCGCGACCAACCTCGCCCACCGCACCGCGCCGCACCACCGCGTCCATCCGGGCCAGCAACTCCCGCATGCTGTACGGCTTCACGACAAAATCGTCAGCGCCCGTCTCCAACAGCAGGACCCGGTTGAGCTCGTCACCACGACCAGTCACCACGATGATCGGGATCCACGACTGTTGCCGGATGCGCCGGCACACCTCCTGGCCATCCAGATCTGGCAGGCCCAACTCCAGCAGGACGAATTCGGCCTTCCCGAGCGCTGTCAACGCCTCAAGGCCGGTCGTCACGTGCTCGACATCGTGCCCGAAACGCCGCAGCGCCTCGACCATCGTCCCGGCGAGCGATTCATCGTCTTCCACCACAAGTACCCGCACAGTCTCTGCCCCCAGTTAACCTCGGGTACGCCTTATGGGTGGACACGCCTATCGCGGGGATCCGCCGTCAGCATAAGCGATTTCGATGCCGGCCTCCATGAGGAACCCGCCCTCGCCAGCGCGTGCAAAATGCGATCAGACAGCGCCGCACTAAACGGATGCGGTCGTGAACTTTGCTAATTACCAGGCCCGGCCCGACGCCTCCCCCCGGCCGTGAAGAATGCATAGCCGTTACGGTAGCGGAACACCTACCGAAGATGCCCGTCCGACGGACGCCACTTCAATGCTGTCGGGGGAGCGAGACCTCGGCGCAATGTCCGGCGTCAGCCGCCCGGATGGCCATCTGCCGCCCCCCGCCTGGCGGCACGTCGCACCGCGACACCAATGCGACTTACCGTATCCTGTCGCGTTATACCCGGTTACGGATCACACCTCGCGACACAGCTCCGGAGAATTAGCCGCAACTGAACCACCACGTCAGACGATCGCCATTCCGCGATCGACTTAGCAAGGTGACGGCAGGCCCGAAACCGCGACGCGCAGCGTCTACGGATCTCTCCAGTCGGGATAACGTCAGATACAAATCCGAAAATCGATTGTTGCGGCGCAAACCGAGGGTCGCTCCGCAGTGCGGGCCGGCTTCCTCTCTGCCGGGGCCCGCCCTGCGGTGGAGCGGAAAGTCGACAACGGACGGGAGGTGGCGGGGGTTCCGCATACGGGGACAAAAAAGGTGAAAGTGTCGGACGCGGCCCCGGACCTCACTCCGGTCGGCCGTACGCCGCGCCACAAGGCACTCCCCGAACCCACCCTCGACGTGTCACGATTCAGGGCACGGGGCGTGCGGGGGCGCGTCGAGGGGCTGCGGGGCGCGCCGGTGGCGCGATGAGGAGGATGGTCCGGTGTCAGCGGGTGGGGCCCGCCGGGGACGGCGGGACAACGGGCTCGACGCGAGCGAGTACGCCATCGCTGGCGATGTCGACCCGCGCGTCGGCGAGCACCTGCTCGACGTGCTGGCCGCCGGCGGGATCGCCGCCTACCTGCAACCGTCGGCCGACCTGAACCCGGTCACCCGCACCACCACCGTGCCGTCCCGGCCGGTGGACCGGCTCTACGTGGATCGCTCGCACCTGAGCACCGCCCGGGATTACCTCAGCCAGCTCGCCGACGAGTCCGGCGGCGCCCGCGCCAGCGAGGACCCGGACATCGACGCCGAGTGGGAGCGGATCGTCGCCGGCTTCCACACCCCGCCGGACTCCGGCGACCACCCGTGGCCCGCCGCCGAGAACGTGGACGACCAGGCCGGGCGGGGCGGTGGCACGGCGACCGCCACCCGCCCCGGCACCGAGGAGACCGGCCCGACCGCAACCGACGTACGCCGACTGCCGTACGCCGCCGACATCTCCGGCGTCTCGGTGGGGCGGGGCCCCCGCGACGGAGAGGGGCCGTCGCTGCTGGACGGCCTGGACACCTTCGGCACGGAGCTTCCTGACGACCCGGACGACGACGAGCGCTACGTTCCGCCGCCGCCACCGCCGCTGCCCCGGGTGTCGAAGTTCGCGATGGCCGGCATCCTCGCCGTGCTGCTCGGCTTCGTGCTCTTCCTCTTCCCCGATCTGCTCCCCGCTGACCAGGGCATCGTGACGTTGCTCGGCTTCACCGGCATTCTCGCCGGCTTCGTCACGCTGGTGTGGCGGCTGCGGCCCGGCGACGCCGACGACCGTGACCCGGACGACGGGGCCGTCGTCTGATTCACCGCGCAGGGTAGCCGCCCGGATACCGGGACGGCGACAGCCCGTGCCGGCGTGCGTAACAGTGGTGTAACTTACTGTCAGTAGGAATACCGCAGTACGTCACGTCACCCGCCGACTGCCCGGTTGTTCCTTCCTCGTGGCGGTCCTCCCCTGCTGATCGGAATGCCCGAGATGCGACAGAGTTCCCTCGTGGTGGTGGCCAACCGCCTACCCATCGACGACAGCGTGGCCCCCGACGGTGCCTGTGAGTGGCGCCGCAGCCCTGGTGGGCTGGTCAGCGCGTTGCACCCGCTGCTGCGACACACCCCGGCGACCTGGGTCGGCTGGGCCGGCGGGACCGGTCCCGCACCCGCCCTGCCCGACATCGACGGCGTACGGATGCACTCCGTGCCGCTCAGCGGCGAAGACCTGCGCGACCACTACGAGGGTTTCGCCAACGCGACGCTCTGGCCGATCTACCACGACGCGGTTGAGCAGCCGCAGCACCATCGGCGCTGGTGGGACGCGTACCTCCGGGTCAACCAGCGGTTCGCCGAGGCCACCGCGCAGGTGGCCGAGCCCGGCGCGGTGGTCTGGGTGCAGGACTACCACCTGCAACTGGTGCCGGGGCTGCTCCGCACCCTCCGACCCGACCTGCGCATCGGCTTCTTCCTGCACGTGCCCTTCCCGCCACCGGAACTGTTCATGCAGTTGCCCCGCCGGGCCGAACTGCTGCGCGGCATGCTCGGCGCCGATCTGGTCGGCTTCCAGCGCGCCCAGGCGGCGCACAACTTCGCCCAACTGGTCACGAAGGTGCTGGGGCTGCCGGCCACCGACCGGCGGATCGGCGTCGAGGACCGGGTGGTGCGCATCGGCGCTTTCCCGGTGTCGATCGACACCGTCGAGATGGCGGCGCTGGCCGACCGCCCCGACGTGGCCGACCGGGCCCGCCGCCTGCGTCACGACCTGGGCAGCCCTGACCAGGTGGTCCTCAGCGTCGACCGGATGGATTACACGAAGGGCATCGAGCAGCGGCTCAAGGCGTACAGCGAGTTGCTGGCCGGCGGGCACGTCAAGGTCCGCGACACGGTGCTGGTGCAGGTGGCGGTACCGAGCCGGGAGCGGGTCAGCCAGTACCAGATCCTCCGGGACCGGGTCGAGCGGGAGGTCGGGCGGATCAACGGCGAGTTCGGCCGGGTGGGTGAACCCGCGATCCACTACCTCACCCAACCGTTCGACCGCGCCGAACTGGCCGCGCTCTACCGGGTCGCGGACGTGATGGCGGTGACCCCGCTCCGCGACGGCATGAACCTGGTCGCCAAGGAGTACGTCGCCGCCCGGGTCGACGACACAGGCGCGCTGCTGCTCAGCGAATTCGCCGGGTCCGCCGCCGAGCTGCCGCAGGCGTACCTGGTCAACCCGCACGATCTGGAAGGGCTCAAGCAGGGCCTGCTCGCGGCGTTGCGGGCCGACCCCGCCGACATCCGGGAGCGGATGCGGGCGATGCGCGCCCACCTGCACGAACACGACATCCGGGCGTGGGCCCGCTCCTACCTGTCCACTCTCGACCAGAGCGGCTCGATGCTCAGCCGCCTCGGCGGCGGCTGAGCCCCGGCCCGCCCGGCCACGCCCGCGACGCCTCAGCCCCGGTCGTCCCGGGACGGGTCCTTGACCAGCCAGTCGAGGATCGCGTCGATCGGCTCCCGCCACCGGGCGTCGAGCATCATGTCGTGCCCCATCCCGGGAAAGAGCAACGGAGCCGAACCGTAGCGCCGGGCGGCCTGGGTCAGCGCCGAGGCCGGCACCACGCGATCGTCCGGGCTGCCCAGCACCAGTACGGGCGGCTCGCCCACGGCCGGCTCCGGATCGGCACCTGTCAACAGCTGCCACTGGGCCCGCCGGGCCGCCCGCCCCAGCCGCGCGGCGTGGCGCCGGGCGTCGGCGTCGGGCAGCTCGCCGCTGAACAACTGCTTGCGGTTCAGCCGCAGCCCGGCACCGAACACCGCCGGCAGGGTACCTAGTGGATTGCGACGCACCGCGGTGCCGAACGTCGCCCAGCCGCCGAGCACCGGCGCCACGAGCACCGCCGCCCGGGCCGGATAACGGGCCATGGCGTGCGCCACCACCAGGGCCCCGGCACCGTGCCCCACAAGCACCGCCCGGCGCGGCAGGCCGGCCGCCACCTGGACCACGTCATGGGCGTACGCCCGCAGGGTCGCCTCCGGCGCCGGATCGCTGCCGCCGTGCCCGCGCAGGCTCACCGCGTGGGCGCTGAAGCCACGGGCGGCGACATGCCCGAGCCAGTTCTCGGCGTACGCCCAGGCGCCGTGACCGAAGCCCGGCACGAACAGCAGTGGCGGCCGTCCCTCCTCCAGCTCCGGGACGGCGCTGAGCACCTCGCGCCGGACCGGGCGCACCGGCCGCGCCCATTCCCAGCTGCGCATCACCCGCTCGGTCACTTGCTCTCCAGCTCGCGTAGGGCGCGCTCCAGCGCGCGCAGGTAGTCGGCGTGCCCGACCTCGAACCAGTGCCGGGTCGAATCCTTCACCTGTCCCGAGTAGCGTTCACCGGCTCCGGCGCGTACCCGGGCGGCGAAGGCCGCGGCCCGCTCCGGACGGTTGGCGCGCAGCCGCAGCAGCCGGGCGAAGAGCACGGCCTGCCAGTGGGCCAGGGTGAAGATGCCGGAGTCCGGTTGGAGCAGCCCGGTCACCGCGAGCGTGGGATGGTCAGGTACGAGGGCGTTGAGCCACAGCCGGGGTCGACCCACCCCCTCGTCGTCGCCGAGGATCTTGCCGTCGAGGAACTCGAACCGGGGCAGGTAGCCGGTGGCGAAGACGACAAGCTCCGGGTCGATCTGCCGGCCGTCGGTCAGCTCCACCGAGTGCGGGTGGAAGCGCTCGATGTCCGGTACCGGGGCGATCGCGCCGTGACCCACGTGGTAGACGAGCAGACTGTTGGCGATCGGATGCGTCTCGTACACCCGGTGGTCCGGTTTCGGCAGACCGAAGCGGGTCAGGTCGCCGACCGTCAGTCGCAACGTCCGGTGGTAGAGCCACTGCCTGACGCGCAGCGGCACCCGCAACGCCAGCAGCATGTCGTTTACCTGGTCGGCGGGGCGGCCGAAGACGTACTTCGGGGCGTACCAGTAACCGCGGCGGGTGGAGTGCCAACAGCGCGACGCCTGCTGGGCGGCCTCCACGGCGATGTCGCAGCCGGTGTTGCCGGCACCCACCACAAGCACCCGCTTGCCGCGCAACTGGGCCGAGTCCTTGTACGACGAGGCGTGCATGACCTCGCCACGGAACTGCTCAAGCCCTTCGTAGCGGGGCAGCTTCGGCGACCAGTTGTGCCCATTGGCGATCACCACGGCGGCGTACCGCGAGGTGCGCTCGGGGCCGTAACCACCGGTGCTGCGGGTGGTGACGTCCCACCTGTCGTCGCCGACCGGCTCGACGCGCACCACCTCGGTGCCGAACCAGATGTGCCGGCGCAGGTCGAAGTGGTCGGCGTAGCGCTCGAAGTAGGACAGCAACTGGCTGTGGTGCGGGTAGTCCGGCCAGTGGTCGGGCATCGGGAAGTCGGGGAACTGGGTGAACGGCCGCGACGAGATCAGGTGCGTGCTGGCGTACACCGGGCTGCGGTCGTGCCGCCAGTTCCAGGCACCGCCGACGCCGGTCTCGCGTTCGTAGCAGTCGACCCCGAAGCCGTGCTCGGCGAGGTTCTTCACGGCGGTCAGTCCGCTGGCACCGGCACCGATGACGCAGACGGTGTCGCCCCGGTCGGAGACCGGGCGACCGTCGGGGCCGCGGGCGAGCGTGGTCGTCTCCGGATCTGGCTGGCCGGGCTCGGTGGAGGTGGGCACCGGGGGTCTCCTTCGTCTCGGCACGAGTGCCGGGTCGCGCGAAATCCTCTCCACAACGGAGCGGGATGTCCAGCCCGGCGGAGCGCGGATCTCAGGCGGTGGCGGGCAGCAACAGGTCGACCAGGACCGGGAAGTGGTCGCTGGCCCGCCGGGTCAGCGGGGTGTCCACCACGTCGTAGTCGACAACGCTGATCCGGGGATCGACGAACAGGGCGTCGATGCGGCGCCGGGGGTCGGCGCACGAGTAGGTGAGCCGGTCGGCCCGGTCGGCGGCGACCGCCGCGTCGGTGAGCCCGTCGGCGACCGTGCGCCACGCCGGCCCGCCCGGTTCCTCGTTGAGGTCGGCGGCGGCGATCACCGGGTGAGCCGTGGCGGTCAGGTCCCGCTTGAACAGCTCGGCCTGCCCTGGACGCTCGGCGGGATCGGTGGACAGGTGTGACCCGGCCACGGTGAACCGGGCGGAGGTGCCCACCCGACAGTCGGCGTACGCGGCGCCACGCAGGTGCCGGCCCGGGGTGAGCGGGAAGCGCCGGCAGTGGGTCCCGGTCACCCGTACCCGCAGGCTGGTCAGCACCAGGTTGCCCAGCGACGGCAACCCACCGGCGGCGACCACCAGGCCGAACGACTCGGCCAGCGCTGCCGACTTCTCCCGCCAGCGGAACCGGCGCGGCCCCTCCTGGACGATCACCACGTCCGGTGCCGCCGCGCGCACCACGGCGGCCAGCGCGGCGGTGTCGTCGCGCTGGCCGTGGACGTTGTACGACAGCACACGCAGCGGCACGCCGAGCTCGGTCACCTCATGCGGTGTCGCGGCGCGGTCCGCACCGTCCCCCGACACCGCTAGGCCCGGCGGGCCAGGTCGGCCGCGCCGATGACCCCTGCGGAGTTGCCCAGCTCGGCCGGACGGATCTCGGCCACCGGCAGCCGGCTGCGCTGGGCCAGCGCCTCGGTGAACGAGCGACGGGTGGGGCCCATCAGCAGGTCACCGGCGTCGATGACGCCACCGCCGACGACCAGGATCTGCGGGTCGAGAATCTGCGCCATGTCCGCCAGGCTGGTCCCGAGCCAGCGTCCGACCTGCGCGAACGCCTCGGCCGAGACCGGGTCGCCACTCTTGGCCGCGGCGGTGACCATCGGCCCGGTGATCGCCTCGGCCTCCCCGTCGGCCAGCTCCAACAGGGCGGCGGCCCGGTGCGGCTCCTGCCGCGCGGCGGCCCGGGCGAACCGGACCAGGGCGCTGCCGCTGGCGTACTGCTCGATGCAGCCGAGTCGGCCGCACCCGCACTGGTGACCGTCGGGGACGGTGAGCATGTGGCCCAGTTCGGCGGCGATGCCGTGGGCGCCCCGGACCAGCTCGCCGCCGAGCACGATGCCGCCGCCGACGCCGGTGCCGATGGTGAACATGACCATCGAGTCGTCGGCGTGGCGGGCCGCGCCGTAGCGGAACTCCGCCCAGGCCGCCACGTTGCCGTCGTTCTCGACGATGACCGGCAGGCCGACCGCAGCGCTGACGTACGCCCGCAGGGGCTCGTCGCGCCAGGCCAGATTCGGGGCGAAGAGCACCGTGGAGCGGGTGGCGTCGATCCACCCTGCCGCGCCGATGCCGACCGCCTGGATGTCGTGGCCGGCGGCCAGCTCGGCGACCAGCTCGATGATGACGTCGCGGGTCTTGCCGACATCGTCGGCGGGGGTGTCCCGTCGGGTCTGCACGAGGACCGTGCCGGTGTCGTCGACGACACCGCCGGCCACCTTCGTGCCACCGACGTCGACTCCGATGGTCAGCGTCACCGCTGCCACTCCCCTCTGCTGTGCCACCCCGCGCACACCTGCCCTCGCTGGTGGTGCGGGTCGTCCCTGGTCAGGCCCCGTCGCCTGGTGCGCCCTGCCGCCCGCCGGGCACGGCACTGCCGTCCGGTGCGGGCTCGTCACCCGGCACGGGTTCGCCGTCGGGTACCCGGGAGGCGGGCACCACGCGACGCTCGGTCGACGTCCGGCGCTCGGCCGACGCGACCGGCCCGGCGGCGTCGACGGGCGCGGCGGCCGGGACGGCGACGTCCTCCGCCCGGGTCGCGGCGGACCAGACGTCCCGCTCCGGTGCCGGCTGAGAATCATGCCCGGTACGGGTCGCCTCGCGCCACACGTGGTCGCCGTACGGGTCGGCGGAGGCGGTGCCGCTGGCATCCGCGGCGTACCCGGTCGCCGGTTCGGCGGCCGGCCCGGGGCCCGGTTCGGTCGGGGTGAAGGCGCGCAGGAAACTGGCCAGGCCAGCGGCCAGATCACCGGCGCCGGTGGCCAGTCGTTCGGCGAATTCGGGGCTCGGATCGCGCAGCGCGGCGATGCCCCGACATACCGGGCAGACGCAGCATTCGGCGGCACCGGTGGCGAAACCGCCCCCGGTGGCAGCCGACGTGCCGGCCGGGGCCTCGTTGTGACCGAGGACACCGGTCACGATCCCGCCGAGCGGCCCCAGCGGCACCGCCGCCGGGTTGGCGGCGGCCAACCGTACGGTGGCCAGCAGAGTGGCGACCAGCCGCTCCGCTTCTTCCCGGGCCGTGCCCGGATCTGTCGCACCCATGCTGGGCTCCTCTACCGCGGCGGCCGGATCGCCGGACGCGTCACTGCGCCGCACCTGATGCTTCTACCCGGCGCTTGAGCTGCTTCAACGCGGCATCCATGATCATTTTCTCGGCCTTGCGCCGGAACATCCCGAGCATCCCGACCGCGAGCTCCACCTCCAGGGTGTAGGTCACGGTGGTGCCGCCGTCGGCGTTCGCCACCAGGTCGTACGCGCCCCGCTGCGCCCGCTGCATCTTCGACGGTGCCACCAGGTGCCACTCGATGCGGGACAGGTCCTCGGCGTAGGCGTACGCCAGCACGTACTCGTCGGCCATCACCGTGGCGTCGAGGACGAAACGGACCTGGGAGGCGTAACCGTCCTCGTACTCCTCGATCACCTCCGCCTCGCGGACCGCATCGGTCCACTCCGGGTAGCTCGGGAAGTCACAGATGACCGCGGCCACCCGGTCCGGTGACGCGCCGATGATGATCGACTGGGTGGAGGTGTCCGCCATGCTGGGAGGCTACCGTCCGGTGACCGCCCACGTGCCACGCCGCCCACCTGCGGTGTGCTCCCGGCCGGCCGGGCGGGTAGGTTTCGACACAGCCACCGGCGCAGGTGGCGGCCCGACCCGGTCCTGTGAGCACGAGGGAGTGCAGGTGCGCGAGTTCACCGTCCCGCCGATCGTCACTGTCGGCGATTCGGCCAACCTCACCGATCCGGTCTGGGAGAACGCCGAGGCCGCGCCCGACGCGGTGCAGTTCGTCCGCCGCGACGCGGCGGGTGGTTGGGTCGACGTGACCTGCCGGCAGTTCCGCGACGAGGTGACGGCTGTCGCCCGTGGGCTGGTCGCCGCCGGGGTGCAGCCGGGCGACCGGGTGGCGTTGATGAGCCGCACCCGGTACGAGTGGACGCTCACCGACTACGCCATCTGGGCGGCCGGTGCGGTCACCGTGCCGATCTACGAGACCTCCAGCGCCGAGCAGGCGTCCTGGATCCTGGGCGACTCCGGGGCGGTGGCCGTCGTGGTGGAGACCACCGCGCACGCCACGCTGGTGGCCGGCGTCCGTGACCGGCTGCCCGCGCTGTCCCACGTCTGGCAGATCGACCTCGGCGGGGTGGACGACCTGGTGGCCGCCGGCGCTGAGGTGGAGCCGGCCGAGATCGACAGGCGGCGCGCGGGGCTGCGCTCCTCGGACATGGCGACGATCATCTACACCAGCGGCACCACCGGCCGGCCCAAGGGCTGCGTGCTGACCCACCGCAACATGTACGCCGACATCGCCAACGCCGTGCCGGTGCTGCCGAACCTGTTCGGCCCGAACGCGTCGACGCTGCTGTTCCTGCCGCTCGCGCACGCCTTCGCCCGGCTCATCCAGATCGGCGTGGTGCAGGCCCGGGCCACCATGGCGCACTGCGCGGACACCAAGGATCTGGTCGCTCAGCTCCAGGAGGTCAAGCCGACCTTCGTGCTCTCGGTGCCCCGGGTCTTCGAGAAGGTCTACAACGGCGCCAAGCAGAAGGCCGAGGCCGGCGGCAAGGGCAAGATCTTCGCCCGGGCCGAGGCGGTCGCCATCGCGTACAGCGAGGCGCTGGAGACCCCCGGCGGACCGGGCCTGGCGCTGCGTGCCCAGCACGCGCTCTTCGACCGGCTGGTCTACGGCAAGCTGCGGGCCGCGCTCGGCGGGCGGTGCCGCGACGCGATCTCCGGCGGCGCGCCACTCGGCGCCCGGCTCGGTCACTTCTTCCGGGGCGTCGGCGTGACCGTCTGCGAGGGGTACGGCCTGACCGAGACCTCTCCCGCCGCCTCGGCCAACCTGCCCGGCTTCACCCGGATCGGCACTGTCGGCCGGCCACTGCCGGGCGTGACCATCCGCATCGACGACGACGGCGAGGTCCTCATCGCCGGCGATCTCATCTTCCAGGGGTACTGGCACAACGACGAGGCCACCGCCGAGGCGATCACCGCCGACGGCTGGTTCCGCACCGGCGACCTGGGGTCCCTCGACGGCGACGGCTACCTGACCATCACCGGCCGGAAGAAGGAGATCATCGTGACCGCCGGGGGCAAGAACGTCGCCCCCGCCGTACTTGAGGACCAGGTCCGGGCGCACCGCCTGGTCAGCCAGTGCGTGGTGGTCGGTGACCGGCAGCCGTTCATCGCCGCGCTGATCACCCTCGACGAGGAGGCCCTGCCGGGCTGGCTGGAGTCGGCCGGGCTGCCAGCCGACACCGGGATCGAGGTGCTGCGCCAGCACGAGGGACTGCGGGCCGAGATCCAGGCCGCGGTGGACCGGGCCAACCAGTCGGTCTCCAAGGCCGAGGCGATCAAGGTCTTCCGGGTGCTGCCGCGCGACTTCACCGAGGCGACCGGGGAGTTGACCCCGTCGCTGAAGGTCAAGCGTCAGGTCGTCCACAAGACCTACGCGGCGGAAATCGCCGACATCTACCGCGGCTGACTACCATCCGTCACGTGCCCGCCTCGACATCCGCCCTGGCCCGCTCGCATCCGCTCGCCGCGGCGGCGCGCGTCGTCGTGCTGACGCTCGTCGCCGTCCTGACCCTGTTCGCCACCCGCGACGTGACCCAGCTCTGGTGGATCGTCCTGCTGGCGCTGGCCGGGCTGCCGGCGATGCTGGCACCCCAGCACCGGCTCGTCGGCCCGCTCAGCCGGGTGGCGGAGGTGCTGGTGCTCGGTCTGGCGGCCAGCCAGGTCGCCGCGGTGGCCACCGTCGGCGGTCACATCGGCGGGCTGGGTGCCTCCGCCGTGCTGCCCTACCTCGCGGTGCCGGTGACCGTCACCGCGCTACGTCGCCGCTTCCGCGAGGGCGCGGCGCTGATCGCCGTGACCGCCGGCAGCCTGCTGGTCGCCGGCGCGATCACCGAGGTCGGCGGTGTGCGCCAGCTGAGCCAGCCCGGATATCTCGCCGTCTGCGCGCAGTGGCTGATCCTGGCCGCCCTCGGTCTCTACGCCGCCGGCACGCTGCACCGGGTGATGCAGGCCCGGCACGACAGCAAACCCCAGCCGTACGCCGAGGCGACCCGGCTGCTGACCCAGTTGCGTACCGTGGCCCGCCAGCTGCCCGGGGCCACGCTGGACCCGGGCGGGATCTCCGAGCACCTGTTGGAGGAACTGCGCACGGTGGCCCGTACCGACCGGGGCGCGGTGCTCTCCGCCAGCGGTGGTGGCCGGCTGGTGGTGCTCGCCCAGCTCGGTGCCGACCGGGTCGACTGGGAGACCACTATCGACGCGGACTCCGCCATCGCCGACGCCTGGGCCAGCCAGCAGTCGCAGACCGCGGCCCGCTCGCAGTCCCGCTCGCACCGGAGTGGTGAGGTCTCGGCGCTTATCGTGCCGCTGGTGGCCGGGTTGCGCACGGTGGGCCTGGTGGTGTTGGAGACCGACACGGCGAACGCGTACCCGCCACCGGTGGTGGCGCAGGTGACCGGGCTGACCGGCCCGGCCGCGCTGCGCCTGGAGGCCGCCCTGCTCTTCGACGAGGTGCGCTCGCTGGCCACCAACGAGGAGCGGCAGCGGCTGGCCCGGGAGATCCACGACGGGGTGGCCCAGGAGCTGGTGATGGTCGGCTACGGCATCGACAACGCCCTGGCCACCGTCCACGAGGATGCCGAGGAGACCGCCGAGTCGCTGCGCCTGCTCCGCCAGGAGGTGACCCGGGTGATCACCGAGCTGCGGCTGAGCCTGTTCGAGCTGCGCAGCGAGGTGGACCGGCACGGTGGCCTGGCCGCCGCGATCGCCGAGTACGCCCGCACCGTCGGCGCCTCCGGCGGCCTGCGGGTGCACCTGTCGCTGGACGAGTCGACAGCCCGGCTGCCCGCCGCGACCGAGGCCGAGTTGCTGCGCATCGCCCAGGAGGCGGTCACCAACGCCCGCAAGCACGCCGGCGCGGCCAATCTCTGGGTCACCTGCGAGGTGGATCCGCCGTACGCGCAGATCGAAGTGTCGGATGACGGTCACGGCATAGGTGACCAGCGCTCGGACGGGCACTATGGTCTTGCGATCATGGCCGAGAGAGCGGAACGTATCCGGGGCCGGTTGGAGATCAGGCCGCGGCAGCCGAGCGGGACGACCGTCGCGGTGGTCGTCGGTTCACCGCCCCGGCGCGATAACGTTCGCGGTAGCGCCGCCGCAGCAGAAGGGGAGTAAGCCGAGGATGACCACAAGCCCGACACCGGCAACCCGTACCAAGGTCCTCCTTGTCGACGATCACGACTTGATCCGCAAGGGCCTGCGGCACGCCTTCGAGCGCGACCGGCAGTTCGAGGTCGTCGGCGAGGCGGCCACCGCGGCGGAGGGCGTCCGGCAGGCCGGTGCCCTGCAGCCGGACGTGGTGATCATGGATCTGCGGCTGCCCGACGGCAGCGGCCTGGAGGCCACCCGGGCGCTGCGCAAGTCCAGCGCGTCGATGGGCATCGTGGTACTCACCATGTACGCCGGCGACGACCAGCTCTTCGGTGCCCTGGAGGCCGGTGCCAGCGCGTTCGTGCCGAAGACCGCGCCGGCCGACGAGGTCGTCGCCGCCGCCCGGCACGCCGCCTCCTCCCCCAGCGCGTTCACCGCCGCCGACCTGGCCGAGGCGATGAAGCGTCGGCTCGCCCCGTCCGGCCCGCAGCTGTCCCCCCGCGAGGGTCAGGTGCTGCGGCTGCTCGCCGACGGAATGAGCGTCGCCGGCATCGCCAAGCAGCTGTTCGTCAGCGAGTCGACAGCCAAGACGCACATCTCCAAGCTCTACGAGAAGCTCGGCGCGGCCAACCGCGCGCAGGCGCTGATGACCGCGTTGCGGCTCGGTCTGCTCGAAGCGCCGGACGCGCCGAAGTTCTGAGGCGCCAGGCGCGGCACCGACGGGGATCCGTGTCCCGCCCCCCGGCGGGCACGGATCTTCGCATCGATCGCCCTCCGCACGGACCGGCTATGGCCTCCCTCGCGAAAGCGGGGCAGAATACCCGCCGGGGCGGCGTCGCCCCGAGGGTGTGCGAAGGGGTGAGGTCATTGCAGCGACCGGACTGGGCACCCGAGACGATCGACGTCGAACGTCCCAGCGTCGCGCGCATGTACGACTACTATCTCGGCGGCTCGCACAACTTCGCGGTGGACCGGGCCGCGGCTCGGGCGATGGTGGCGGCGGTGCCGCAGGCGCCGCTGATGGCCCAGGCCAATCGCGCTTTCCTGCGCCGGGCCGTGCAGTTCCTCACCGACGCCGGCATCCGGCAGTTCCTGGACATCGGCTCCGGCATCCCCACCGTGGGCAACGTGCACGAGATCGCGCAGCGGCACGCCCCCGACTCGCGGGTGGTCTACGTCGACGTCGACCCGGTCGCCGTGGCGCACAGTCGGGAGATCCTGGCCGGCAACGACCGTACGGCTGTGGTCCAGGAGGATCTGCGCCACCCCGACCGGATCCTGGGCCACCCCGACGTCCGCGCGATGCTCGACTTCTCCCAGCCGGTGGCCGTGCTGGTGGTGGCGGTGCTGCACTTCGTCGCCGACGACGACCGGCCGGCCGAGGTGCTGCGGACCCTGCGCACGGCCCTGGCCCCCGGCAGCTACCTGGTCCTGTCGCAGGCCAGCGACGACGGCCGGGACGAGACCGAGCGGGCCGAGGCCGAGGAGGTCTACCGGCGCACCGACAACCCGCTGTGGGTACGCGGCCGGGCCGAGCTGACCGGGTTCTTCGACGGCTTCGAGCTTGTCGACCCCGGCGTGGTGTGGGTGCCGCAGTGGCGTCCGGAGACCCCGGAGAGCGCCGAGGACGCCGAACGGGCGGTGTTCCTCGGCGGGGTCGGGCGACTCGGTGGCTGAGCCTCCGGACGGCCGGCCCTGCGTCGGCGTGTTCGCCCGCGCCTGGGCGAAGGCGGTGGCCGGCACCAGCTACCTGCCGATGACCCACGCCCAGTTGGAGACGCTGCTCCAGCGGCTCACCAACCTGCTGGCCGAGGCGCTGCGGGCGGAGCCGCTCGACCTGCGAGTGGGTCACCGGGTCGCCGATGAGCTGGTCGCCGCGCACATCGCCTCCGCCGAGGCGCTCGGCCGGACCGTGGAGGTGATCCAGCTTCGCCTGGTCCGCGACCTCGACCTGGTGGCCGACGACATCGAGGACCGGATGGCCCGCCTGCTGGGCGCGGTGGCCACCGGCTACGCCCGGGCGCTGCGGGACCGGACCCTCGACGAGCAGGAGTCCATCCGGCGTGCCGCGATGACCGCCCAGGCCGAGGCGGAGCAGGCCCTGCGGGCCAGTGAGGCCCGCTTCCGGCACCAGGCCACCCACGACCCGTTGACCGACCTGCCGAACCGCACGCTCTTCGCCGAACGTCTCGCCGCCGCCGTCGACGGGTCGGCCGGCAGTGGCCGCCGGGTCGGGCTGTGCTTCCTCGATCTCGACCGGTTCAAGCGGGTCAACGACTCGTTCGGGCACCAGATCGGCGATCGGGCGCTTGTCGCGGCGGCACGGCGACTGCGGCGGGCGGTCGAGCCGCACCTTGTCGCGCGGCTCGGTGGCGACGCCTTCGTGGTACTCGTCGAACGCTCGACCGGCACCGGGGACGTGGTCGCCGTCGCCGAGGCGGCGCTGGCGGCGCTCTCCGAGCCGGTGGTGGTCGACGGGCACGACGTGACGGTCACCGCGAGCGTGGGCATCGTGGAGCGGCGGGTCGCCGGGACCTCACCCGACGACCTGATGCGCGCCGCCGGCAGCACCCTGCACTGGGCCAAGTCCGCCGGGGGCGCGGGCTGGGCGCTGTACGACGCGGAGCGCGACGGCCGGGAGCAGGCCCGCCAGGAGCTGAGCGCGGCCATCCCGGCGGGACTGGAACGGGGTGAGTTCTTCCTCGACTACCAGCCGTTGACCTCGTTGCACGACGGCTCGCTGCTGGGCGTGGAGGCGCTGGTCCGGTGGCGTCACCCACGGCTGGGTGTGCTGCGCCCGGACAGCTTCATCGGCCTGGCCGAGGAGACCGGGTTGATCGTGCAGCTCGGCGGCTGGGTGCTCGCCGAGGCGTGCCGCGAGGCGGTCGGCTGGACGTCCGCCTCGGGCCAGCCGCCGTACGTGAGCGTGAACCTGGCGGTCCGTCAGGTTCGCCGCCCGGGGCTGGTGCAGGAGGTGCGGGCCCTGCTGCGGCGTACCGGCCTGCCGCCCAACCGGCTCCAGCTGGAGATCACCGAAAGCACCATGATGACCACGTCCGAGGAGCCGGTACGTGCCCTTCGTGCCCTCGCCGACCTGGGCATCCGCATCGCCATCGACGACTTCGGCACCGGCTACAGCAACCTGGCCTACCTGCGGGATCTGCCGGTGACCGAGTTGAAGGTGGCAGGTGAGTTCGTCCGTGGCCTGCGCGCCCCGGAGGCCCGCGCCGACGAGCGGATCCTGGCCTCGCTGGTCTCGCTGGCGCACGCGCTGGACCTGACGGTGACCGCCGAGGGTGTGGAGACCGGCGGGCAGGCCGAACGGCTGCGGGCGATCGGCTGCGACGCCGGCCAGGGCTGGCACTTCGGCCGCCCCGCTCCCCCCGACCACATCCTCGCCCGCATCCGCTGAACCAGCCCCCGCCGCCACCCGAACCAGGGTGTGCCGACACTGTCGAACTGAACCGTTCGCGCTATCGCCAAACCACACGGTCCCGCCGGGCCACGACGCCGGCCGAACCGTGAGCGATTACCGATCCGGCTGCGCTCTCAGCTCGACAGCGTGCGACACCATCACCCGGCCCTGGGCTCAAGGCGCCCGCGCGCCCGTACGCCGGCACGCCCCGCACGCCCGCAAGCCCCCGCGCGCCCCCGCGCGCCCCCGCGCCGGCGCAGGCGAACGCTTCGGCCCGGGCCGGCCGCCACACCGGACAGGGGAGACCCCTCGGTGTCTCAGCCGGCGAGCAGCGTCGCCAGGCGTTGCGCCTGTGTCTCCCAGCGCCACTCCCGCTCCACCCAGGCGCGGCCGGCGGCGCCGAACTGCCGGGCGAGGTCGCGGTCGGCCAGCAGGGTGGCCACCCGGTCGGCGAGTTCCGCGAGGTCCCGACCGTCCACCACGTAGCCGGTCTCGTCCTGACGCACCGCGTCCGGCGCGCCACCGGAGTTGCCGGCCACCACCGGCAGGCCGGTCGCCGACGCCTCCAGGTAGACGATGCCGAGCCCTTCGACGTCCAACCCCCGGTTGCGGGTGCGACACGGCATGGCGTACACGTCGCCGGCCGCGTAGTGGGCGGGCAGTTCGGCCGAGGGTACCGAGCCGGTGAAGACCACGTCCCGCTCCACCCCGGACTGGCGGGCCAGCCGGGCCAGCGTGGCCCGGTACGGTCCGCCGCCGACCACCAGCAGCGCGGCGTCGGGCACCCGACGGTGGATCAGCGGCAGCGCCCGGATCAGCATGTCCTGGCCCTTACGGGGCACCAGCCGGGACACGCAGACCACCACCGGCCGGTCGGACAGGCCGAGCCGGTGCCGCACCGCGCCGCCGTCGACGGACGGGTGGTAGACGTCGGTGTCCACGCCGGGCGCGAGCCGCCTTAGCTCGGTCAGGCCGTCCAGTGCCCGGGCCAGCCGGATCCGGGTGTACTCCCCCAGGTAGGTCACCACGTCGGTGTCCCGGCCGATGCGCCGCAGCGCGGCCCGGGCCACCGGCAGCGCCGCCCAGCCGACCTCGTGACCGTGGGTCAGGGCGACAGCGCGCCGGATCCCGGCCCGCCGACGCAACCCGGCGGCGAGCAGGCCGAGCGGCGCCGCCGCACCGAACCAGACCGTGTCGCACCCGTACGAGCGGGCCAGCCGGGCGGCCCGACGCGCCACCACCGGGGTGGGCAGCAGCACCTTTGTGCGTTCTCGAACCACCTCGAACGGCTGGTCGGCGTCGAACTTGTCCGCCCCGGCCCAGCGTGACGCGTACACCACAACCGAACCGGCGGGCTGGCGCACCGCGAGGTTGTGCACGAACGACTGGATACCACCCGGCCGGGGCGGAAAATCATTCGTGACAAGCAGCGTGCGGCTCACCGGCCAACCTCTCTGGCGTACGCGCGGGCGGCGGCGATCCGCTCCACTGTGGACGGGTGCGACGCCGAGTAGAGGTACTCCCAGCGGGGCGGATCGGGATCGGAGAGGTTGACAGCGGACAGCCGACGCTGCATCGACTCGAACGCGACCGGGTCGTTTGTCAACGCCAGCGCGTGTGCGTCGGCGCGGGCCTCGACCCGCCGCGACATCAGCGCCTGCACCGGGGCGAAGATCAGACCGGCCACCGTGACCAGGGCGAGCAACAACGGAAACGCGCGGGGTTGCGCCACCGAGTCGACACCGGCCAGGCGCAGCAGCGGCGGCCAGGAGCCGATCAGGTAGAGCGCCACCACGGCGGCGGCGGCGCCGAGCGCGCCGGTGAGTGTGCCCACCGGTACGTCCCGGTCCCGGGCGTGGCCCAGCTCGTGCGCCACCACAGCTGTCACCTCGGCCGGCGTCGCCTCGCGCAGCAGGTTGTCGTAGACCACCACCCGGCGGGTCGGGCCCAACCCCGAGACGTACGCGTTCACCGCCCGGGTGCGCCGGGACGCGTCGGCGACGAGCACGTCCCGCACCGGCACTCCGTCGCGTTCGGCAAGCTCCATCAGCTGGCTGCGCAGCGGCGACGGCTCCATCGGGCTGAACCGGTTGAAGACCGGCTCGACAAGCACCGGGAGCACGAAGGAGAGCAGCACCACGAGGGTGGCCGCACCGGCCGCGCCGAACGCCCACCACCAGCGGGGGGCGAGTCGCACGACCGCGTAGAAGCCGAGCAACGCCACAGCGCCGATCACGGCGCTCACCGCGTACGACTTGAGCAGGTCCACCGCCCAGCCGCCCCAGCCGTTGGTGGCCAGCCCGTAGCGGGTGAGCACGCCGTGCCGCCAGGCCGAGAACGGCAGCGTCACCAGGTCGGCGACCAGCACCACGGCCAGGCCGCCGAGGATCGCCTGCGCGATCCAGTGGTCGCCGAAGGGCCGCCCGGCCACCTCGATCAGCCGGCTGCCCAGCGGGGTCAACCCGAGCGCCAGCGCCACCAGCAGCCCGACGCCGAGCGCCGCCCATCCGCCGGGACGCAGCGCGGACCGGAACTGCCGGGCCCGCTCCACCTGCTCGGTCGGCAGGTCACGCAGGGCGGCGAGCTGGTCGGCCCGGGGGGCCGGCGGACGCTGCCACGGGATCAGCACGAGTGCCGCCACGACCAGGGCTACGGCCAGTCCGGCCAGGGTCAGCAGCGCCCACCCGCGCGGACTCACCGGGCCACCCCGCTCGACGCCGGCAACCCGCCGCCGCAGCGAACGCGCACCGACAGGTCGTCCGCCGTGCGCCTCATACCGCCCGCTCCTGTCGCCATGGGCGCCCATCCTATGTCCCGGGGCGTGCCCGTCCCCCGCCCGTCGTCCCACCCACCCCGGGCCGGCCGGGATCGTGGCAGCGGGTCAGGACCGCGACAGCCGACGCAGCAGCGAGTCGGCCCCCAGCGGGTACGCCCCGTGCCGGCGTACCCCGTCGGCGACCTCACGGTCGGAGGACACCACCACCACGGGGCGCCCGGGCGGTTCGGCGCGGACCAGCCGGCGGATCAACTCGTCGGCGGTCTCGCCCTTGCGGGAGAACAGCACCCGCACGCCGCGCGGGGTGGGTGGTAGGCCGTGCACCCGTTCGGCCCCGTCGAAGACGACAGTCACCTCGTCACCGGTCTGCGCGGCGATCCCACCGAGGCCGGTGACCAGGCGCTTGCGCTGCTGCTCCAGGGACATCTCACCGAAGCCTCGTTTGGTCACGTTGTAGCCGTCGACCACCAGATGCGCCCGGGGCAGCGCGAGCAGCTGGTCCAGCCGGGCCGGGTCGTCGGTGTCCTGGGCGCGGGCGGCGGCCGCAGTGGCGGTGGCTGCGGGAGAATCGGAGAAGGAGTCGGCCACGAAGTCGGCGGGCAGTTTGTCGACCGGGTCCAGCGCCAGTTCCCGGCGCAGCCCGAGGGCGGCCTGGCCGATCGTCTCCAACAGCAGCCACAGTCTCGCGTCGTCGACCGAGCGGGCCTCCTTGGCGCTGCTGCGGGCCACCCCGGCCGCCGCCTCGGCCTCGGCCAGCCGGGCCCGGGCCCGCCGCAGTTCGGCGTCCGCGTCGGCGGCGGCGCGGGCGGCCCGGCCTCGCTCGGTGGCCAGCAGCTCGCTCGCCCGGCGCTCCCGAGACTGGCTCTCCCGCAGCGTACGGGCCAACTGCCGGGCCTCCTCGCGGAGTTGGCCCAACTCCTCACGCACCCGGGCCAGCTCGTCGCGCAGCTTGTCGGCCTCGACCCGGGCCACCGCCCGGTCATGCTCGGCCCGGGTGGCCCGCTGCTCGGCCTGCCGGACCAGTTCGGCCACGACCGCCGTGTCCGCCTCGGCGCGGACCGCCGCCCCACTGGCGTCGATCAGCTCCCGCCAGCCGCGCGGGCGGGCCAGGTAGGCCAGGGCGGCCACCTCGACCGGGTCGGCGGCGGCGGGGGCGGTGCCGTCCACCACGGCGGCACCCAGGTCACCGACGTCGGCCAGGACCCGGGCGGTGACCCGCTGCCGGAACAGCGGATCGGCGGCGAGTTGCGCGGCGATCACCGGCGCACCGAGCCGGGCCCGTCGATTCGGGGCGAACTTGGCGACCCGGCGCAGCGGCACCGGCACCTCGTCAGCGGGCAGGCCGGGCAGTACGGCGGCGGTGAGCGAGACGATCCGCTGGCGTACCGGCTCAGGCAGACTCGGCTCCGGCTCCGGCTGCACCTGGTCCGCCGGCCCGGTGCCCGGCACCGGGTCGTCGGTGGGACCGTCACCGGCCGCAGGCACCGCGACGACCTGCTCCTCCTGCGGGAGGTTGTCGTCGTGCGGCTCGGCGAGGGGCATGTGGCAAGTCTCCCACCGCGACCGGGCCCACCGCCCGGTGAGTGAGCCGATCTCTCATCCTAGACCGGTGGTGACTGCCGGGGCTGGTGGGGCGCGAGTGTCGGACCGGACCGTTACGGTGCCGCGGATGGCAGCACAGGAGTTCCGGCAACCGGCGCTGGCCGGGCTCGACCCGACCGTCGAAGGCGTCGACCCGGCGCTGCCGCTGTACGCGACGACGTTCGTTGTTGTCGACCTGGAGACGACAGGCGGAGCCCCCGACGGCGGCGGCATCACCGAGATCGGCGCGGTCAAGGTGCGCGGCGGCGAGGAACTGGGCGTACTGGCCACCCTGGTCAACCCCGGGGTACCGATCCCACCCTTCATCACCGTGCTGACCGGCATCACCCAGGCGATGCTGCTGCCGGCACCCCCTGTCGAGCAGGTGCTGCCGAGTTTCCTGGAGTTCATCTCGGACGCCGTGCTCGTCGCCCACAACGCGCCCTACGACGTCGGGTTCCTAAAAGCGGCCTGCGCGAAGCACGGCTACCGCTGGCCCAACCCACGGGTGCTGGACACCGCGGCGTTGGCCCGGCGGGTGCTGCTGCGCGACGAGGTGCCCAACCGCAAGCTCGGCACCCTCGCGGCGTACTTCCGGGCCGCCACGCAGCCGACCCACCGGGCGCTTGACGACGCCCGGGCAACGGTCGACGTGCTGCACGGACTCATCGGGCGGCTCGGCGGGCACCGGGTCGACACCGTCGGCGACGCCATCGAGTTCGCCCGCGCGGTCACCCCTACCCAACGTCGCAAGCGGCATCTGGCCGACGGCCTGCCCCGCTCCCCCGGGGTCTACATCTTCCGGGCCGCCGACGACCGACCGCTCTACGTCGGCACCTCCCGGGACATCGCCACCCGGGTACGCAGCTATTTCACCGCCGCGGAGAAGCGCGCCCGGATCTCGGAGATGCTGGCCGCCGCCGAGCGGGTGGAGGCGGTGGAGTGCGCGCACTCGCTGGAAGCCGAGGTCCGTGAGCTGCGGTTGATCGGGGCGCACGCGCCGCCGTACAACAGGCGGTCGAAGTACCCGGAGCGGGTGGTCTGGCTGAAGCTGACCGACGGGCCGTACCCCCGGTTGTCGGTGGTCCGGGAGATCTCCCCGAGCGACCGCGCCTACCTCGGTCCGTTCACCTCGCGACGCACCGCCGAGCTGGCCGCCGCCGGCTTCCACGACGCGGTGCCGCTGCGCCAGTGCACCCACAGGTTGTCGCTGCGCACCGTCACGCCGGCCTGCGCGCTGGCCGAGCTGGGCCGCTGCCCGGCACCCTGCGAGCACCGGATCTCCCCCGAGGAGTACGACGCCCGCGCGGTCACCCCGTTCGCCACCGCCACCACCGGCGACCCGCAACCGGTGGTCGACGCCCTGCTCGCCCGGATCGAGGCGCTCTCGGCCAGCCAGCGCTACGAGGAGGCGGCGGCACTGCGCTCCCGCCTCGTGGCGGTGCTGCGGGCCGCCGTACGCATGCAGCGGCTCGCCGCGCTGAGTGCGATCGCGGAGGTGGCCGCCGCCCACCCGGCGGCCGGCGGCGGTTGGGAGCTGGCGCTGGTACGCCACGGCCGGCTCGCCGGTGCCGGCGTGTCCCCGCCCGGGGTCCATCCTCGACCGACGTTGGCCGCCATCCGGGCGACCGCCGAAACGGTGTCGCCCGGTCACGGTCCGGTACCGGCGGCGAGCCCCGAGGAGTCCGAGCGGATCCTGTCCTGGTTGGAGCGACCGGAGACCCGGCTGGTCGAGATGTCCGCTGGTTGGGCCTCCCCGGTGGCCGGCGCGGCACGGTTCCGCGACCTGTTGACGAAGGCCGAGAACGCGGCGTCCCGGCAACTCTGGTCCGAACGCTCATGAGCAACTGTCCGATCGGACTACGTCGACTCACTTACTCTGTTAAGGAAGTGCAGTCCTGCCCGTTTCGAGGGTCTGCTCCCGCTTGCCGGATTCCGGTGGTGGCGCAGCAGGCGTGAGGGGGTGTCCCAGGTGGACGTCAACGCCGGACACGGCGGTGCCCTGGGCGGCGCGCTCCCGACACAGCCCGGCGAGCTGCCCCTGACCCGACGACTCCGATCGCTGCTCACCTGGCCGACCGCCGAGACCGAACCGGTGGGCCAACTGGTCCGCACCCACCGCACCATCCACACCGGCGCCGATCCGGCGGTGCTGCGCCGCGCCTACACCATCGCCGACAACATGCACCGCGGCCAGTTCCGCAAGAGCGGAGAACCGTTCATCACCCACCCGCTCGCGGTCGCCCAGATCTGCGCGGAACTCGGCATGGACACCACCACCCTGGTCGCCGCGCTGCTGCACGACACGGTGGAGGACACCCGCTACACGCTGCAGGCCCTCGCGGAGGACTTCGACCACGAGGTGGCCCACCTGGTCGACGGGGTGACCAAATTCGACAAGGCGTTCTACGGTCAGGCCGCCGAGGCGGAGACCATCCGCAAGATGATCATAGCGGCCGGCAAGGACGTCCGGGTGCTCATCATCAAGCTCGCCGACCGACTGCACAACATGCGCACCCTGGGCGTGCGCTCGGCCGCCTCCCGCGAACGCATCGCCCGCAAGACCCAGGAGGTGCTCGTACCGCTCTGCGACCGGCTGGGCATCCAGACCCTGAAACGGGAGCTTGACGACGTGGTGCTGCTGCACCTCGAACCGGACGAGCACGCCCGCATCGCGCGGCACGTGCACGACCGCCCCGGCTGGGACAGCTACCTGGCCGAGGTGGTCGCGCAGGCCAAGGGGGCGCTGCGACGCAGCCGGGTCGACGCGGAGGTCGCCCCCCGCCCCCGGCACCTGTACTCCATCTGGAAGGACACCGTGGCCGGCGGCCACACCGCCCCGTTCGACCTGCCCCGCATCACGATCGTTGTCGACGGCCCGGCGACCGACTGCTACGCGGCCCTCGGCGCGGTGCACGGTCTCTGGCGGCCGGTGCCGGGCCGGTTCAAGGACTTCATCGCCTCGCCGAAGAACAACCTCTACCGGTCCCTGCACACGAGCGTCTGCGGGCCGAGGAACCGCACGGTCGAGGTGCTGATCCGCACCGTGGAGATGCACCGGGCGGCCGAGTTCGGAGTGGCCGCCGACTTCCGCTTCCCCCGCTCCGGCGGGGCCACGGCCCGCTCGGGCCAGCTCGACTGGCTGCGCCGGGTGCTGGACTGGGAGCAGGACGCGGCCGACCCGGCGCAGTTCCTCCACTCGCTGCGTTGCGACCTGTCCGAGGCGCAGATCCAGGTGGTCGCCGACGGCCGGCAGATCGTGCTGCCGGCCGGTGCCACACCTGTCGACCTGGCGTACGAGCTGGGTTCCGACCGGGGTGACAGGTGCCTGGCGGCACGGGTCAACGGTCGGCTGGTCCCGCTCTCCTCCGAGCTCGAAGAGGGCGACGTGGTGGAGATCTTCACCGAGACCGACGAGGAGAGCAGCCTCGACGCGGAGGTGGCCCCCCGGGGACCGCGCCGGGAATGGCTCGGCTTCGTCAAGTCACCGCACGCGCAGATGCAGATCAACAGATGGTTCGCCGAGCACAGCGAGCCGGGCATCTCGATAAGCGACAAGGTACGCCTGGGCCGGGCCACCATCGGGCTGGCCCTGCGTCAGCACAACCGAGGGCTGGCCAGCGACCTGCCACTGCTGCGCCTGTCCGAGGAACTCGGCTACCCGGACCTGGAAACCCTGCTGGTCGCGGTCTTCGACCGGGTCATCGAGCCGGACACCGTGGTACGCCAACTCATCGACCTGGTCGACCACCGTCAGTGACGGTGGCGGCCCGCGCCGTACCCGGCGTGCTCCTCGTGGCGCGAGCGCGCCTCACGGCCACTAGCCTGGAGCCATGATCCCCCGTACGCGCCGCACCGGGCGCGCCGTCGCGTACCAGGTCTTCTACCGGCTGCCGCTGCCGGTACGACGTCGGCTGGTCCGGATGGCCGTGCCCAAGTACATCGTCGGCGCCGTCACCCTGCTGCGCGACAGCGAAGCCGACGGGGCGGGACGCCTGCTGCTGCTGCGGCAGCCGCCCGGCCGGGGGTGGACGCTGCCGGCCGGGTTGCTGCAACGCGGCGAGAACCCGGCGGTCGGCGCCGCCCGGGAGCTGTACGAGGAGACCGGCGTCCGGCTCTCCCCCACCCGACTCACCCCGGCGGTGCCGAACGCTGTCGTGCACGCCAAGGGCTGGGTGGACGTGGTGTTCACCGCCGAGGTGCCGGCGTCGAGCACCGAGCTGACAGTCGACGGCGCGGAGGTCTTCGAGGCCGCCTGGCATCCGCTGGACGACCTGCCGAAGCTGACCTGGCCCACCGCTCGCCTGCTCGCCTACTACGACATCGGTCCGCTGGCCGGGCAGTTCCCGCCGCCGCTGCCCGACACGACGCCGTGACCCGGTCCGAGGGTGCCCCGACCGGCAGTTGGCCCGCCGCACCCTCCGCCGGGATCTGCGCGGTGGTGCTCGCCGCCGGTGAGGGCACCCGGCTGCGTCCGCTCACCGAACGGCTGCCAAAGGCACTCTGCCCGGTGGGCAACGTGCCCCTGCTGGACCGGGCCCTAGCCCGGCTCGCCGGTCTCGGCCTGAGCGGCCCGGCGACGGTCGCGGTGAACGCCTGCTATCTGGGCGACCAGGTGGTGGAGCAGGTCGGTGACCGAGCCCATCTCTCGGTGGAACCGGGCAGCCCGCTCGGCACCGCGGGCGGTGTGGGACGGCTGCGGGACTGGATCGACGGCCGGGGTGTGCTTGTCGGCAACGCCGACGCCTACCTGTCCGATCCGGCGGCACCGCCCGGTCCGGACATCGCCGCGCTGCTGGACGGCTGGGACGGCGACTCGGTACGCCTGCTCGGTCAGCCGGCCGGCGACCCGGCGGCACCTGGCACCTTCGACGGTCACGTCTTCACCGGTTTCTCGCTGCTGCCGTGGCGGCTGGTCCGTGACCTGCCCGCCACCTTCGGCGACCTGGTACGCGCGGTCTGGCGTCCGGCCGAGGCCGCCGGTCGACTGGACGTGGTGGGCTACCCGGGAACCTTCATCGACACCGGCACCCCGGCCGACTACCTCGCCGCGAACCTGCACGCCGCCGGTGGCGACTCTCTGATCGACCCGACAGCCACCGTCACCGGCCACTGTCACCGTTCGGTAGTCGGCGCGGGGGCCACCGTCCGGGGGACGGTCAGCCGCAGCGTGGTCTGGCCGAACGCCAGCGTCGGCGACGAGGAGCACCTGCGGGACGTGATCCGGGTCGGCGTCGACCTGACCGTCCCGGCGGCCTGAGCCGGGGCCCGGCCTTAGCATGAGCGACGACGCCGACGAACGGAGAGCCACGTGATCACCGCGATCGTGCTTATCGACTGCGCCACCGACTCGATTCCCGAGGTGGCCGAGACACTGGCGAACCTGCCGGGGGTGAGCGAGGTCTACTCGGTGGCCGGGCACGTCGACCTGATCGCCATGGTCCGGGTCCGCGAGTTCGACGAGATCGCGCAGATCATCGCCGGCAGCATCTCGAAGGTGCCGGGGGTGCTCAACACCGAGTCGCACATCGCCTTCCGCGCGTACTCCCGGCACGACCTGGAGGAGGCCTTCGCCATCGGGCTGGGCAGCACCGACTGACCAGGCGCGGGGTCCCGGAGGGCACCGATCCAGCTCACCCGCCGGCAAGGCGGCACGAGCCGGCCCACCGCACAGGTGGGCCGGCTCGCCGCGTACCGCCGGTCAGCTCTGCTGCGGCACCGGGGTCTCGGTGACGGTGCCACCCGGAACCGGGGCCTCCTCGGTGAAGGTCTCACCCGGAGTCGGCGTGGTCGCCCCCGGAGCCGGAACGGTGCCACCCGGGCTGGGCGTACCGCTCGGGCTGGTCTCCGGAACCGGGATGCCGAGTTCCTCGGCCAGCATCACCAGGGCGTCGTAGTGCGCCTGCAGGACCGGCAGCGCGGTCTGCGCCAGCTGGACCACCTGCGGCTCGGTGCCCTGCGAGATCTCCGTCTGGGTCGCCTGGATGGCCTGGACGTGGCCGGCCAGCCCCTGGGTCACCCAGAGCCTGTCGAACTCCTCACCACTGGCGTTGTTCAGCTGGTCGAGAGCCGTCTGCTGGTCGGTGGTGGGCTCGCTCGGCAGCTCGACGTTGAGCTGTCCGGCCAGATCCTGCACCGACTGGTCCAGTTCGGTGTGATCCGTGACGAACTGCTGCCCCAGCTCCTTGACCTGCTGGTTCTGACCCTTTTCCTGGGCCAGCTCACCGGCGGCGATCTCGTACAGGTTGACCTGGTGGACCGCCTGCAGGTACTGGGTGTCCTGTTCCGACGGCTGCGCCGCCGCCTGCGCTGCGGCGGCGGGTGCGACACCCACCAGCACCAGCGCGGCCAGCAGGCCGAGGCGTTTGATACCCAACATGCTTCCTCCCCGTTGAGACGTTGGACCGCACGGATACCCGGCTGGCCGGGGTTATTCCTGCGATCCGCCGACGGCGGGGAGCGCCGACGACGTCCGGAAGAGGCGAAACGAGTGTGGCGCCCGCCGGAGTCCGGTGGGCGCCACATCACGTTGGGACGGATCTCAGGGTCGGGTGTCCCCGCTGGTGATCTCTTCCCGCTCCGGGCGCGGCTCGACCGGCGGGTGCCCCGGCGAGACCGGTGCCTCGGCCGGCCGCTCGATCGGGTAGAAGAAGCCGCGGATGGCCGGGCCCAGGGCACCGAGCCGGTTCATCTTCTTCGGTACCACCCAACCGACGTAGTCCAGCTCGCCGTGCCCGTCGCCCGCGCTGAGCGGCTGGTGCACCTCGACGAACCGGCCGTCCGGCAGTCGCCGGATGATGCCGGTCTCCACGCCGTGGGCGAGGACCTCCCGGTCGTGCTGCTGCAGGCCGAGGCAGATCCGGTAGGTGACGTAGTACGCCAGCGGCGGAAGGAGCAGCAGACCGATCCGGCCGGCCCAGGTCATCGCGTTCAGGCTGATGTGGAACTTGTCGGCGATGACGTCGTTGGCGCCCGAGAGGGTCAGGATCACGTAGAACGTGACGGCCATCGCCCCCAGACCGGTGCGGAAGGGCACGTCGCGGGGACGCTGGAGCAGGTTGTGGCTGCGGTAGTCCTTCAGGTGGCGGGCCTCCATGAAGGGATAGAGCAGGGAGATCGCGACGAGGATGCCGGGTAGTACCACTGTCGGCCAGAACAACGGCGGGATCACGTATCCCTCGCCGATGGGTATGGTGATCTCCCAGTCCGGCATCAGTCGCGTCGAGCCGTCCAGGAACATGACGTACCAGTCGGGCTGGCTGGCGGCCGAGACCACCCACGCCTCGTACGGGCCGAACAACCACACCGGGTTGATCTGGAACAGACCGCCCATCAGCGCGATCACGCCGAAGACGACCATGAAGAAGCCGCCCTGCTTGATCGCGTAGCGGGGGAACATCCGCTCGCCGACCACGTTGCCGTTCGTCCGGCCCGGGCCCGGCCACTGGGTGTGCTTCTGCTTGAACACCAGGCCCAGGTGCACGGTGATCAACGCGACGAGCAGCCCGGGGATGAGCAGAACGTGGGCGATGAAGAACCGGCTGATGATGATCGTGCCGGGGAACTCACCGTTGAAGACCGCAGCGGTCACCCAGGAGCCGATCACCGGGATGGACAGCATGATCGCGGAGGCGATCCGCAGGCCGGTGCCGGAGAGGCCGTCGTCCGGCAGCGAGTAGCCGG
Source organism: Micromonospora andamanensis (assembly GCF_016863495.1). Taxonomy (GTDB): domain Bacteria; phylum Actinomycetota; class Actinomycetes; order Mycobacteriales; family Micromonosporaceae; genus Micromonospora; species Micromonospora andamanensis. The sequence continues at coordinate 59,936 of NZ_BOOZ01000016.1, read as the reverse complement.
TGAAGCCGGCCAGGAAGCCCACCCAGAACAGCAGCGAGCCGATGATCCAGTTGGTCTCCCGCGGCTTACGGAACGCGCCGGTGAAGAAGACCCGCAGCATGTGCACCACGATCGCGGCCATGAACAGCAGCGCCGCCCAGTGGTGCATCTGCCGCATGATCAGGCCGCCGCGGACGTCGAAGGAGATGTCCAACGTCGAGGCGTACGCGGCCGACATCGGCGTGCCACGCAGCGGGGCGTAACTGCCGTTGTAGATGACCTCGGTCATCGTCGGCTCGAAGAAGAAGGTCAGGAAGACACCGGTCAGCAGCAGGACGATGAACGAGAATAGCGCGATCTCGCCGAGCAGGAAGGACCAGTGGTCCGGGAAGACCTTGTTGAGCAGTCGGCGCAGTGGAGTCGACACCTGGAAACGCTCGTCGACCGCCCGGGCGGTGTTGCCCGGCACCGCTGCCACGTCAAACTTTCGCCGCTTCACGGCCGCTCCCAGAAGTCGGGCCCGACGGGTTCAGTGTAGTCGGACGTAGCCACGAAGTAACCCTCGGCGTCCACCTCGATCGGCAGCTGCGGCAGCCGCCGGCTGGCCGGACCGAAGATGGGCTTGGCGTTGTCGGTGATCAGGAACTGCGACTGGTGGCACGGGCAGAGCAGCCGGTTGGTCTGCTGTTCGTACAGGCTCGCCGGGCAGCCGGCGTGCGTGCAGATCTTCGAGTACGCGGCGTAGTTGCCCCACATGTAGCCGCCGTGGCCCTCGCGCTCGTTGTTGCGGCGCGACGCCTCGGCGTCGGCGTCCCGCAGGTGGATCAGCAGGGTGGGCGAGTCCGCGTACCTGTTGCTCACCCCGTGCTCCACGCCCGGGAAGACGGTGATCTGACCACCGGCGCTGATGTCGGCCGGCCGGATGGGCCGACCGTCCTCGCGGACCAGGCGGATCTTCTGACCGTCCCGGGGGGCGAACCCGGTGGTCATCATCTGGTCGTCCTTGTGCGGGTTGGAGATCAGCCCGCCGACCAGCGGCGCCGCGGCGACCGCGCCGACCGGCAGCAGACCGGCCAGCAGCGACACACCCAGCAACGGCCGGCGCTTGACGCCCAGCTCGTCGGCCATGTACGCCATGGTCTCGCCGGTGATCCGCTGGTCCTCGGAGGGCACCGCGCCCTCGTGCCGATCCTGGATCGACACCTCCTTGGGCAGCAGCTTCTTGCCCCAGGTGAGGATGCCGAAGCCGACGGCGAGCAGGGCGATGCCGAGGGTCACGCCGAGCAGCGGGGTGTAGAGCTTGTCACCGCCGCGACCCGGCTCGTACTCCCAGGGCCACCAGATGTAGACCGCCAGGAAAGCGGTCGCCGCCAGCCCGGTCAGCAGGAAGAAGGCCGCCACCGTGCGGACCATCCGACGCTCGGCCTTGGTGCCCGCGAGCACCTGCGGCTCGTAGTGGACGATCTCGATGTCGTCCCGCCGGGCGCCTTCCCGGACGATGTCGAACCGGCTGAGCCGGGGGTCGTTCACGTCGAGCGGGTCCCGGCCCGGCAGGGCCGGCTGCCCGGTCTGGCTGCTCATGGTCCCCCCGCTCACGACTTACCCGCGATCCACAGGCTGGCGAAGACCAGCGCGACGATACCGACGAGGAAGATCGCCACCCCCTCGGTGGAGGGTCCGTACCGGCCGAGGTTGAACAGGCCGCCCGGGTCGCCGTCGTCCTTCAGCGTCGTCTGGATGTAGGCGATGATGTCCGCCTTCTGCTCCGGCGTGATCTGGTTGTCGCCGAAGACCGGCATGTTCTGCGGGCCGCTGAGCATCGCCGAGTAGATCTGCCGGTCGGTGGCCGGCGCGAGGCTCGGCGCGTACTTGCCGGAGGAGAGGGCGCCGCCGCCACCGCTGAACGCGTGGCACTGCGAGCAGTTGATCCGGTAGAGCTCCCCGCCGATCGCGACGTTGCCGTCGGCGTGCAGGTTGTCACCGGCGGGAACGACAGGTCCACCGCCGAGTTCCTGGACGTACGCGGCCAACTGGTCGATCTCGTCACGGGTGAACACCTCGGGCTTGCGCGCCGCCTGGGCCTCCTGCCGGGCCATCGGCATCCGGCCGGTGCTCACCTGGAACTCCACCGAGGCGGCGCCGACGCCGACGAGGCTCGGCCCGCGCCCCTCGACCCCCTGCGCGTTGCGACCGTGGCAGGTCACGCAGCTCACGTCGAACAGCGCCTTGCCGTCGACGGCGGCGCTGCTCAGCGGCGGATTCTCCTGGGCGGCGGCGCCGGGGGCGAGGACGGTGTAGGCACCGCCGGCCAGCATCAGCGCGGCGACCAGCCGGACCGCGGCACCCAGCCGGCGGCGGCCCCTGCTGGGCGCCCCGGGCCGCCCGCGCAGCCGCGCGAGCAGACCGCGTCGGCGGTCGTTGTCAGAAGTCATGACCTGTGTCCTTAACCGGGTTGGACCTTCGTCTTGCGGGGGTGGAGCAGCGGCAAGGCGTCGGGCGCCGCGCCAAGATCACTGGAGCCAGTAGATCATGCCGTAGAGCGCGATCCACACGACGTCGACGAAGTGCCAGTAGTACGACACGACGATCGCCGCGGTGGCCTGAGCCGGGGTGAACCGGCCCATGGTGGTGCGAATCATGAAGATCACGAAGGCGATCAGACCGCCGGTGACGTGCAGGCCGTGGAAGCCGGTGGTGAGGTAGAACATCGACCCGTAGCCGTCACTGTTGATCTTGACGCCGTGGTGCACCAGCTCGCGGTACTCGTTGAGCTGGCCGAGCACGAAGATCAGGCCCATCACGAAGGTGATCGTGAACCAACGCCGCAGCGCGTGGACGTCACCCTTCTCGGCGGCGAACACGCCGAGCTGGCAGGTCACCGAGGACAACACCAGGATCACCGTGAAGGTGGTCGCGTACGGGATGTTGAGCACCTCGGTGTGCTCCGCCCACTGCTCCGGAGCCGCCGCGCGGATGGAGAAGTACATGGCGAACAGCGCCGCGAAGAACATGAGCTCGCTGGAGAGCCAGACGATCGTCCCGACGCTGACCATGTTGGGCCGCGTCAGAGAGTGGATCCGGCTCTTGTCAATGGCTGGGGCCGCAGTCACGCGGTCATTATTGCCGTTCACCACGGCCGGCGATCAGCGGGGGGTGAAACCCGGGCGCGGGATGGCCCGATCGGTACCGTCCGGTTCGCCTGACCTAGGCTGATTGGCGTGCTGCACGTCGATCCGATCTCCGTCGCCACACCGGCCGCGCCGCTGCTCACCGCGGTCGCGACCGGCCCGGCCGCGACCGAGGTGACGGCCAGCGCCGGTGCGCTGGCGGCCGAGGCGGCTCCGCCGCCGTTCTCCGTCACCGCCGTGGTCACCGAGGCCCGACTGGACAGCTGGCTCGCCGTCGGCCTGGTCCTCGCCGCCGGCCTCTACCTCTACGGGGTGTACCGGCTGCGGCTGCGCGGCGACCGCTGGCCGGTCGCCCGGACGATCTTCTTCCTCGGCCCCGGGCTCGGCGGCATCGCCTCGGTCACGGTCAGCGGGCTGCACGCGTACGACACCACGCTGCTGTCGGTGCACATGGTCCAGCACATGGTGCTGTCCATGGTCTCGCCGATCTTCCTGGCGCTCGGCGCGCCGGTGACCCTGGCCCTGCGTACGCTGCCGACCGGTCCGCGCAAGCGGCTGCTCGCCGTGGTGCACAGCCGGATCGCCCGGGTCTACACCTTCCCGCTGGTGGCCTTCGCCATCTTCGTGGTGAACCCGTTCGCGCTCTACTTCACCGACCTGTACCGCTACACGCTGGAACACACCTGGGCACACGAGGTGGTGCACGCGCACTTCATCATGACCGGCTGCGTGTTCTTCTGGCCGCTGCTCGGCCTGGATCCGCTGCCGGGACGCTGGCCGTACCCCGGGCGGGCGCTGCTGATGCTGCTGTCGGTGCCGTTCCACACGGTGCTCGGGCTGACCATCATGCAGAGCACCACCCTCTTCGGCGGCGACTGGTACCCCTCGCTCGGGCTGAGCTGGGCCGACCCGTGGGAGGACCAGGTGCTCGCCGGCGGGATCCTGTGGGCCGGTGGCGAGTTCGTCAGCGTGACGATGCTCGCAGTCCTGGTGGTGCAGTGGATGCGCCAGGCCGAGCGGGAGGCCCGCCGGATCGACCGCGAGCTGGACCGCCAGGAGGCCCGCCAGCGGGCGGCCGAATCCACCGCCTGAACACGCCGGCGACCGGCCCGGGGCGGCGTGTCACGCGCACCACACCGACCGGTACGATCAGCCACGCAGCTACGAAGTGGGAGCCGTTGAAAGCCATGAGCGAGCGGATGAAGCTCGGTGCGATGGCGTCTCAGGACGGCCCGAAGCGAAGCGGAGTGTCGGCATGAGCGACCGTCTGTGCACCGTCCTGCTGTACAGCGACGACCCGCAGGTACGGGACCGGATGCGGCTCGCCGTCGGCACCCGACCTGCGGCCGACCTGCGCGTCGAGTTCGTCGAGGCGTCCACCTACGCCGAGTGCATCCGCCTGGTCGACGACTACGAGATCGACCTGATGGTGCTCGACGGTGAGGCAAGCCCCGGTGGCGGCATCGGCATCGCCCGGCAGATCAAGGACGACCGCGACGACGCTCCCCCGACCTGTGTGGTGATCGCCCGCGCCGCCGACCGTTGGCTGGCGTCCTTCGCCGAGGTCGACGCCACTCTCGTGCATCCGCTCGACCCGGTGACCACCGCCGCCACCGTGACCGAGCTGCTGCGCGCGGGCGCACCCGCCTGACGTCCCACTCCGGCACCGCCACGGCGCCGGGCGAGCCGGCGCCGGTCCCGTCCCACCCGCAACCGTCTGCTCGGGAGGCCCGCCATGGGCGATCGGACCTGGCCGCACCTGATCACCGCGCTGCTGCGCGGCGAGGAACTGTCCGCCGCCGACACCGCCTGGGCGATGGGCGAGATCATGTCCGGGTCGGCGGGCCCCGCCCAAATCGCCGGCTTCGCCGTGGCGCTGAGGGCCAAGGGCGAGACGCCGGCCGAGGTGACCGGCCTGGTCGAGGCGATGCTCGGCCGGGCCGTCCCGGTCGAGCTGCCCGAGGAGGTACGCGCCGAGGCGCTCGACGTGGTCGGCACCGGCGGCGACCTCGCCCACACGGTCAACATCTCCACGATGACGGCGCTTGTCGTGGCCGGGGCCGGCGTACGCGTGGTCAAGCACGGAAACCGGGCCGCCTCGTCCTCCTGCGGCACCGCCGACCTGCTGGAATTCCTCGGCATTCCGCTGGACCTCGGGCCCGATCAGGTGGCCCGGTGCGTGGCCGAGGCCGGCATCGGCTTCTGTTTCGCCGCCCGGTTCCACCCCGGCATGCGCCACGCCGGTCCGGTCCGCCGGGAGCTGGGGGTGCCGACCGCGTTCAACTTCCTCGGGCCGTTGACCAACCCGGCCCGTCCCCGCGCGGGTGCCGTCGGATGTTTTGACGCGACGATGGCACCGGTGATGGCAGCCGTCTTCGCGGCCCGGGGTGACTCGGTGCTGGTGATGCGCGGCGAGGACGGGCTGGACGAGTTCACCACCGCCGCCGCGACCCGGTTCTGGATCGCCCAGAACGGCGCCGTCAGGGAGACCGTGGTGGACGCTGTCGACCTCGGCGTACCCCGGGCCACCCTGGCCGACCTGCGCGGCGGCGACGCGGCCCACAACGCCGACGTGGCCCGGCGCCTGCTCGCCGGTGAGCCGGGGCCGGTCCGCGACGCGGTCCTGGTCAACGCGGCGGCGGCCCTGGCCACCCAGGGATCCCTGGACGGCGACCTGACCGACGCGCTCCGCGCTGGCCTGGGCCGGGCCGCCGAGTCGATCGACTCCGGGGCGGCGGCCCGCACCCTCGACCGCTGGATCGAGGTCGCCGGCACCGCCTGACCCGCCGCGCGGCGGCTGTCGGAGGAGCGTGGGAAACTACAACCGAGTAGTTCCGGTGATGTCCACCGACCGGCCGCCGAGCGGAGGGAGAGTTCCGTGTCGGAGCGCGAGCTTCACTGCGACACCTGCGGCAGCACCCAGCAGTTCGAGGCACCGCCCTGTGTCGACGGCCACGGCGCCGACTGCCCCGAACGAGCCTGCACCGGCTGTGGGACGGCGGTCGTCATGTCCTTCATCAACGCGCCACGTCGGTCGACCCGCCGCCGTACGGCGGTCCACCACCGCGCCGCCTGACCCGGCCGACCGCTGCTCGACAAGCCGACGACGAGAAGGCCCGCCCCACCGGGGCGGGCCTTCTCGGTGGCTATCACTCAGTGCTCGGCGGTACGCCGGGTGCCGCTGTAGTACTCGAACAGCAGGCCGCAGGCGGCCAGGATCACCGCCACCGCACCGAGGCCGAGCAGCCAGAACTGCCAGAACACCAGGCCCAGCCCGGCGATCGCGGCGGCCAGTGCCAGCCCGAACGGCCAGTAGCTGCCCGGGCTGAAGAAGCCGATCTCACCCGCGCCGTCGGCGATCTCGGCGTCCGGCCGGTCCTCCGGGCGCAGGTCGATGCGGCGGGAGACGAACCAGAAGAAGCCGCCGCACATCGTGCAGAGCAGGAACGACAGCAGCAGGGCCACGGTGCCGATCCACTCGACCTGACCGCCCGAATCGGCGTACGTCCAGCCGCCGTAGAGGAAGGTCGCGAAGAGCAGGAACCCGGCGATGATCAGGAAGATACGCCACTCGGTCTTCATGCCGGTTGCCTCAGCTTCCCGTGCCGGCCGGAGCGGTGTCCGGGTTGAAGTTGCTATCGGTACGCCGGGTCTCGAACGGCGTCGTGGTGGTCGCGTACGGCTCCTCGCCGATCGACGTCAACGCTTCCTGGGTCGAGGCGCCACCCTGCTTGGCGGCGAGGAAGCGGTCGAAGTTCTCCGGCGATACGACCCGCAGCTCGAAGTTCATGAAGGCGTGGTAGCTGCCGCACAGCTCGGCGCAGCGACCGACGTAGGCCCCCTCGGTCTCCAGCGAGGAAACCTCGAAGACGTTACGGATGCTGCCCGGCATGACGTCCCGCTTGAACAGCATCTCCGGCACCCAGAACGAGTGGATGACGTCGCGGCTGGTCTCCTCGAACCGGATGGACCGACCGCTCGGCAGCACCAGGATCGGGATGACCTCGCTGGTGCCGAGCACCGACGCGGTGGTCTCGGCATCGACACCCTGGCCGTCGCGGTAGTTGAACTGCCAGTTCCACTTGAAGGCCACGACCTCGACCGTGACGTCGGGGTTGTTGGTGGTCTTCACCACGTCGGTCTGCACCACAGCGGTGTAGTAGAAGAGCACCGAGACGATGAGCACCGGCGCGATGGTGTAGAGGAACTCCATCGGCAGGTTGTAGCGGGTCTGCACCGGCAGCTCGTTGCCGCGCTTGCGGTAGCGCACGACACACCAGAAGATCAGGCCCCAGACGAAGAAGCCGACCGCGAGTGCCGCCACGCACGAGGCGATCCACAGGTCGTACATCCGCCGTGCCTCGGGGGTGATGCCGCCCTGCGGCCAACCGAAGCCGCCGAACGCCGCTCCGACGTCACAGCCCGTGAGCAGGACCAGCAGCGCCGCCCCACTGAATCCGAGCCCGGCGAGACGCCCGGCACGACGCCCCCGCCGCCCGCCGGCTCGCGAGGATGCGCTGCGCCGTACGGCCGTCGGCCGTACCTCCGAACTCCTTGCGACCACCTGGTCCTGCCTCCCTAGCGCGCCGCGGTGTCCTCGTTTCGGCCGGCTCCGCCGAGCGGAGCCGGCCGCACCGGCGGCAAAGGCGTCACCGACGGTCGCAGATTACTCGACCATGACGGGCTGGACCCGCGTGGGGTCATTGTCCGCACCCGACGGGGGATCTTGTGCCGACTGAGGCGATAGCGTGGGCAGACGTGACTCCCTCCCCCGTCTACCTGGACGCGGCCACCGCCGCGCCACTGCATCCGGTCGCCCGGCAGGCGCTGCTGGCGGCGCTCGACGACGGTTGGGCCGACCCCGACCGGCTCTACTCGCAGGCCCGGCGGGCCCGCCAGTTGCTCGACGCGGCCCGCGAGGCCACGGCCGACACCCTCGGCGTACGCCCCGACGAGGTGTCCTTCACCCCCAGCGGCACCAGCGCCGCGCACACCGCCGTCCTCGGTGGCCTGCGTGGACGCCGCCGGGCCGGCGGAGTCCTGGTGCACTCGGCGATCGAACACTCGGCCGTGCTGTACGCCGCCGAACAGCACGTCGCCGGGGGCGGCGCGGCCGTCGAGGTGCCTGTCGACCGCCTCGGCCGGCTCGACCTGGACGTCTGGTCGACGGCGGTCGCCGGTGACCGGGTGGCGTCGGCCGCGCTGATCGCGGCCAGCCACGAGGTGGGCACCGTCCAGCCGGTCGAGGCCGCCGCGGCGGCCTGCGCCCGGGTCGGCGTGCCGCTCTACGTCGACGCCGCGCAGGTGGTGGGCCGGGCACCGGTGCCGCCCGGCTGGTCGGTGTTGACCGCGAGCGCCCGCAAGTGGGGCGGTCCGCCCGGCGTCGGGTTGCTCGTGGTCCGCAAGGGCACCCGCTGGGAGTCGCCCTGGCCGGCCGACGAGCGCGAGTCGGGGCGTACGCCCGGCACGCTGAACCTGCCGGCGGTGGTCGCGGCGGCGGCGAGCCTGCGCGCGGCGGCGGCCGACGCGGCGACTCAGGCGGCCCGGCTGTCTCCCCTTGTGGACCGGATCCGGGCCCGGGTCGCGGCCGAGGTGCCCGACGTGGAGGTGGTCGGTGATCCCGAGCGCCGACTGCCGCATCTGGTCACCTTTTCCTGCCTGTACGTCGACGGCGAGGCGCTGCTGCACGCGCTGGACCGGCGGGGTTTCGCCGTCTCGTCGGGCTCGTCGTGCACGTCGGCCACGTTGCGCCCGTCGCACGTGCTGGAGGCGATGGGGGTGCTCTCGCACGGCAACGTCCGGGTCTCGCTGCACGCCAGCAGCACCGAGGCCGACGTGGAACGCTTCCTCACCGAGTTGCCCGGGATCGTCGCCGACCTTCGGGCGGAGGCGGGGGTGACAGACCTGTGACGACCTCCGACCCCGCGGCTTCCGGCACCCCCGCCGCCGATGAGCCCGGCGAGCCCCGTGAGGTCAGCGGTGCCCCACCCGACGAGGGGCCCGGTGGTCAGCCCGACGAGGTGCTCGACTGCCTTGGCCAACGGTGCCCGCTGCCGGTGATCGCGCTCGCCCGCCGCCTGCCGGAGCTGCCGGTCGGCGCGGTGGTGCGGGTGCTCGCCGACGACCCGGCGGCGGCGGTTGACATCCCGGCCTGGTGCCGCATGCGCCAGCAGGAGTACCTCGGCCCCGGCCCCGGCCCCGCCTACCGGGTTCGCCGAACACGCTGACCCCGCAGGTCCGCCTACCGACCCGACGATCCGCACAACTTCACCGATGTTGCTGGCTCCAACGCCCGCGAGGCAGCAACAACAGGGAAGTTGCGCAGATCATGAGCCGGACGGCAGGTCTGTGCCGGACGGGGGTCGTGTAGGGGCGGCGAGGTCAGGGCAGCAGGTGGGGGCGGAGGTCGTCGGCGGCCTGGTCGCCGTAGGACTCGGCGAGACGCTTGACGAAGACGTCGCGGCGGACCTGGTACTCCTGGGTGCCGACGGTCTCCAGCACCAGGGTGGCGAGCAGGGAGCCGACCTGCGCGGCCCGCTCCAGCCCGAGACCCCAGGACAGCGCGGTGAAGAAGCCGGCGCGGAAGCCGTCACCGACGCCCGTGGGATCGACCGCCTGGGTCTCCCGCGCGATCGGTACGTGGATCGTCTCGATCTCCCGCCCCGCGATCTCCACTCCGTGCTTGCCCAGCGTGGTGACCCGGATCTTCACCAGGTCCAGCAGCTGGTCGTCGGAGAGGCCGGCCTTGCTCTGCAGCAGCGACTTCTCGTAGTCGTTTGTCATCAGGTAGTCGGCACCGTCGATCAGCGCCAACACGTCCTCGCCGGGCATCCGGGCGAGCTGCTGGGACGGGTCGGCGGCGAACGGGTAACCACGCTCGCGGCACTCGGCGGAGTGACGCAGCATCGCCTCCGGGTCGTTGGCGCCGACCAGCACCAGGTCCAGCCCACCGAGGCGCTGCGCGACCGGGTGCAGCTCGATGTTGCGCGCCTCGCTCATCGCCCCCGCGTAGAAGGAGGCGATCTGACACATGTCGGTGTCGGTGGTACAGACGAAGCGGGCGGTGTGGGCGATCTCGCTGACGTGCACCGAGTCGCAGTCCACCCCGTGCCGCTCCAGCCAGGAACGGTAGTCGGCGAAGTCGGCGCCGACGGCGCCGAGCAGCACCGGCTGGAGACCGAGCTGCCCCATCCCGAACGCGATGTTGGCCGCGACCCCGCCCCGGCGCAGCACCAGATCGTCCACCAGGAAGGAGAGCGAGACCTTGTGCAGCTGGTCGGCGATGAGCTGGTCGGCGAAGCGACCCGGGAAGCTCATCAGGTGGTCGGTGGCGATCGAGCCGGTCACGGCGATCTTCATGGCAACCCTCGGGATCGGCAGCAGAGCCCGATCAGCCTACCGGCACCGCGATCCCCCGGCGACCACCCCACCACAGACCCACCCCCACCGCGAAACCCACCGTTGATCATGAAGTTGTTGTCATCCACACCGGCGTGGCGTGACAACAACTTCATGATCAAGCGTGGGGCGCTGGGGGCGGGGAGGCGGAAACGCGGACGGCGGCACCGCCGGTGAGGCCGTGCCGCCGTCCGCGTGAAGACCGGACTCAGCTGAAGGAGTCTCCACAGGCGCAGGAGTTGCCCGCGTTGGGGTTGTCGATCGTGAAGCCCTGGGCGTCGATCCGGTCGGCGAAGTCGATGGTGGCGCCGGTCAGGTAGGGGGCGCTCATCCGGTCGACGACGACCTCGACACCGTCGTAGTCGGTGACGATGTCACCGTCGAGCGAACGCTCGTCGAAGAAGAGCTGGTACCGCAGGCCGGAACAGCCGCCCGGCTGAACGGCGACCCGGAGCCGCAGGTCGTCGCGGCCCTCCTGCTCGATCAGGGCCTTGACCTTCTGCGCCGCGACGTCGGTGAGGACGACGGACGTGGGGGCCTTGGCCTCGGTCGACTCGGTCTGCGCTGGCGTGGTCACGTGGAATTCTCCCTGCGGCGCGTCGGTGTGGTCCTCCCCTGGCCAACGTCAGCCGCCGGTCAGCGATTCCCACAGTGGTCCAATTCTTGATTGTAGGCCGCGGGTGGCCGCCTGACCCGGCGGCGTGACCAGGCACTCGGTGCGAACCCGGATCAGCGGCTCCACTGCCGGGCCAGCCGGGCGCCGAGCTCCCGCAACCCCTGCGCCGGACGCTCAAGCGCCGCGGTCAGCCCGCCGCGCTCCTCGCCGCCGAAGTGCTCCACCAGGCTGTACGTGTCGGTCACCCCGACCGACGCCGCCTCCCGCCGCCCGGTGCTGACCTGACCGGCGAGCACCACGCAGGGTACGCCCCGGTCGCGCGCCGCGCCGGCCACTCCGGCCACCACCTTGCCGCGCAGCGACTGGTGGTCGAACCGCCCCTCCCCGGTGACCACCAGATCGACCTCGTCGAGCACGGTTTCCAGCCCGACGGCCCGACTGACCAGCCCGATGCCGGACTCGCACCGACCACCGAGGGCGAGCAGCGCGGCACCGACACCCCCGGCGGCACCCCCGCCCGGCAGCGCGCCCAGCCCGCTGGGACAGCCGGGCAGGTCCCGCTCCAGCACCTCGGCCCAACGCCCGAGCGCGGCGTCGAGCAGCAGCACGTCGGCCCGGTCCGCGCCCTTCTGCGGGCCGAAGACGTTGCTCGCGCCGTGCAGCCCGAGCAACGGGTTGTCGACGTCGGTGGCCGCGATCAACCGGGCCTCCCGCAACCGGGGCAGCCCGTCGAGCTTCGCCGCCGCGGCCAATGCCGCACCGCCGTACGGCAAGGCCGCGCCGGTGCCGTCCAGACCCACCGCACCCAGGGCGGCGAGCATTCCCGCGCCACCGTCGTTCGTCGCCGAGCCGCCGAGGCCCACCACCACTGTGCGCGCGCCGGCCTCCACCGCGGCGGCGATCAGCAGACCCAGGCCGTACGACGTGGTGGCCAACGGATTGCGCTCGGCCGCGTCGAGCAGGTGCAGGCCGCAGGCCTGAGCGCTCTCCAGCCACGCGACCGCGCCCCCGTCGGTGAGCAGCATCTCACCGGCGGCCGGACGGCCCAGCGGGTCGGTCGTCGGCACCGGCACCCGCTGACCGGGCAGCGCCTCGGCGAGCACGTCGAGGAAGCCCGGTCCACCGTCGGCCAGCGGTCTGACCAGCAGGTCGTCGCCAGGTGCCACCTCCCGCCAGCCGTCGGCCACCGCGGCGGCGACCTGCGGGGCCGGCAGCGTACCGGCGAACTTGTCCGGGCAGAGCAGTACGCGCATGCCTGGCAGTGTGGCAGCCCACACCGGCACGGGCGGCACGACGGTCACGCTGTGGGACCATGGAGGGCGTGACGTCGACCTGGGTTGAGCCCTCCAACACCGCCACTGCGCTGCTGCTCCTCGGCCGCGGCAGCGACCCCGCCACCGAACGTGGCGTGGAGTGTCCGGGTGACCTGCCGGCACCGAGCGACCCCGACCTGGTGGCCCGCGCGACGGCGGCCAAGGCCGCACTCGGCGACCGGGTCTTCGTGCTTGGTCACCACTACCAGCGCGACGAGGTGATCCAGTTCGCCGACGTGACGGGCGACTCGTTCAAGCTGGCCCGCGAGGCCGCCGCCCGCCCTCAGGCCGAGTACATCGTCTTCTGCGGTGTGCACTTCATGGCCGAGAGCGCGGACATCCTCACCTCCGACGCCCAGCAGGTGGTCCTGCCCGACCTGGCCGCCGGCTGCTCAATGGCGGACATGGCCGCACTGCCGCAGGTGGAGAACGCCTGGGACGTGCTCACCGAGCTGGGCCTGGCGGAGCGGACCGTCCCGGTCACCTACATGAACTCCTCGGCGGACATCAAGGGCTTCGTCGGGCGCAACGGCGGTGTGGTCTGCACCTCGTCGAACGCGAAGCGGGCCCTGGACTGGGCGTACGAGCAGGGCGAGAAGGTGCTCTTCCTGCCCGATCAGCACCTGGGCCGCAACACGGCCGTGCTGGAGATGGGCTTCTCCCTGGACGACTGCGTCCTCTACGACCCGCACAAGCCGAACGGCGGGCTCACCGCGGAACAGCTGCGCGACGCGAAGATGATCCTCTGGCGCGGGCACTGCTCGGTGCACGGCCGGTTCACGCTGGAGAGCGTCAACGACGTCCGGAAGCGGGTGCCGGGCGTGAACGTGCTGGTGCACCCGGAGTGCCGGCACGAGGTGGTGCAGGCCGCCGACCAGGTCGGCTCGACGGAATACATCATCAGGACCATCGAGGCCGCTCCGGCCGGCTCCGCTTGGGCCGTCGGTACCGAGCTGAACCTGGTCCGCCGGCTCGCGCTGGCCCACCCCGACAAGCAGATCATGTTCCTGGACCGGGCGGTCTGCTACTGCTCGACGATGAACCGGATCGATCTGCCGCACCTGGTCTGGGCGCTGGAGGAGCTGGTCGCCGGGCGGGTGGTCAACCGGATCACCGTCGACGCCGACACCGCGCACCACGCCCGGGTGGCGCTGGACCAGATGCTCGCACTGCCCGGAGCCTGACCCGCAACAGGGCATCACCTTCTGTGACGCCCACTGTACGCGAAAGTGCCGGATCACCGATAAATGCCCTCCGAGGCGGTGTGACCGGATCCATTCTCATCACGGAGGGCTATGCTGCCGGGCGACGACACACACGGGCTCGGGCGTTTGGGCGCGCCCCCGCTCCGGGTAGCGAACCGGTGGTGTCCATCCATCGAAACGGCAGCACGCACGCGCTGGAGGTTGCGTTGACCGACGACGTCCTGGTCGTACACGGAGGCACGCCGCTGCAGGGGCGGATCCGCGTGCGCGGCGCGAAGAACCTGGTGTCCAAGGCGATGGTCGCCGCACTGCTGGGCGACAGCCCGAGCCGACTGTTCGACGTGCCGAAGATCCGCGACGTCGAGGTGGTCCGGGGCCTGCTCGGGCTGCACGGTGTCAAGGTCACCGACGGCGACGAGGACGGCGAACTGGTCTTCGACCCGGCAAACGTGGAGAGCGCCAGCACCGACCAGATCAACGTGCACGCCGGCTCCAGCCGGATCCCGATCCTGTTCTGCGGGCCGCTGCTGCACCGCCTCGGGCACGCCTTCATTCCGGACCTCGGCGGCTGCCACATCGGGCCCCGGCCGATCGACTTCCACCTGCAGGCGTTGCGGGAGTTCGGCGCGACAGTCGACAAGACCCCCGAAGGGCTGCACCTGTCCGCGCCGAACGGCCTGCACGGCACCAAGTTCGCGCTGCCCTACCCCAGTGTGGGCGCGACCGAGCAGGTGCTGCTGACCGCGGTGATGGCCGAGGGCGTCACCGAGCTGCGCAACGCGGCTGTGGAGCCGGAGATCATCGACCTGATCTGTGTCCTGCAGAAGATGGGCGCGATCATCAAGGTGCACACCGACCGGGTGATCGAGATCCAGGGCGTACCGAAACTGCACGGCTACACCCACCGGCCGATCCCGGACCGGATCGAGGCGGCGAGCTGGGCCGCGGCGGCCCTCGCCACCCGGGGCCACGTCGAGGTGCTCGGTGCCGAGCAGGCCGACATGATGACGTTCCTGAACGTCTTCCGCTCGGTCGGTGGCGAGTACGAGGTGACCGACACCCGTCCGCCCCGGCCGGGACAGCCGGGCCAGGAGGGTGGCATCCGCTTCTGGCACCCGGGCGGCGAACTCCAGGCCACCGCGCTGGAGACCGACGTGCACCCGGGCTTCATGACCGACTGGCAGCAGCCGCTGGTGGTGGCCCTGACCCAGGCTCGTGGCCTGTCCATCGTCCACGAGACGGTCTACGAGCAGCGACTCGGCTACACCGAGGCACTCAACTCGATGGGCGCGAACATCCAGGTCTACCGGGACTGCCTGGGTGGCACCCCGTGCCGCTTCGGCCGGCGCAACTTCAAGCACTCCGCGGTGATCGCCGGCCCGAGCAAACTGCACGCCGCCGACCTGGTCATTCCCGACCTGCGGGCGGGCTTCAGCCACCTGATCGCCGCGCTGGCGGCCGAGGGCACCTCCCGGGTCTACGGGGTGGATCTGATCAACCGGGGCTACGAGGACTTCGAGGCCAAGCTCGCCGATCTGGGCGCGCAGGTGGAACGGCCGTAGCCCGACCGACGGCACCGCCGCGCGTTCGTCGCACCGCGATGTGCACCGGGCGCGCGGCGTTGGCTACCCTTGCCGCGTGCCGTCGCTGTTTCGTCGCAAGTCCGCCGACCTCGCCGATCCCGCCACCGAGCCGCTGACCCCGGCGGAGGAGGAGGCGGCCGAGGCGGCCCGGTCCCGTGCCTACACCCCGGCGAAGGGACGGGAGACGCCGAAGCGACCGGTCACCGGTCGCCGCCCCGCCGGTGCCACCAAGCCGCTGAGCAAGGACGAGGCGAAGGCGCTGCGTCGGGAGCGTCGCGCCGAGGCGGCCGCGGAGTTCCGGCGCGAGGGCGGCCCCCGCGACCGGGGTCCGGAGCGGCTGCTGGCCCGCAACGTGGTCGACTCCCGGCGTACGGTCGGCACCTGGTTCTTC
Organism: Micromonospora andamanensis; assembly: GCF_016863495.1. Classification (GTDB taxonomy): domain Bacteria; phylum Actinomycetota; class Actinomycetes; order Mycobacteriales; family Micromonosporaceae; genus Micromonospora; species Micromonospora andamanensis. The sequence goes on along the minus strand of NZ_BOOZ01000016.1, from coordinate 44,323 downwards.
GGCGGCGCCCTGGTGGTGCTGATCGGCTCGAACCAGGCGATGCCGCCGGTGATCCGGTTGGCCTCCAACCTGCTCTGGGGCACGTTGGCCCTGGGTGTGGTGGTCGACTCGGTGCTCATCTCGCGCAAGATCAAGAAGCTGGTCCGCGAGCGGTTCCCGAGGTCCACCCAGCGGATGGGGTCGCTGTACGTCTACGCGATCATGCGGGCGATCACCTTCCGCAAGCTGCGTACCCCGGCACCGCGGGTCGCCATCGGCGACCAGATCTGACCGCACCCGCACGGCTCGCGCTCGCGCTGGCCGAGCCTCCGGAGCCCAGCCGCCGGGCCTCGGCGACGAGCGGCTGACGGTGGGTACGGGATCGTCGGAAGTCCGATACCGGCATAGCGATAAATGTCCGGATCAATAGGATAACGTTTGGGTTGACGAGGGTGCCGCAGTGGCGGTGACCGAGCCCGCGCCGCTACCCTCCTTGCGCAGCCATTCGGTGCCCGGACAAGCGATTTTGCCGGCTTCCCGGGGTGCCCAGCGCGACCATTTCCGACGAGGTGACATCGCCGTGAGCGAGCGGACGCGAGCCGACCACCGGGGCGCGACCGTGAGCGAGCGGACGCCGGCCCGGGGTTCCGGCACGGGCCGGACCGCACGGTCCGGTCGTCGCGACTCCGCAGCGCAGGCGCCAACTCCGCGGGTCGCGGCCAGCACCGCCTCCCGGCGACGTCCCGGCCGCAGCGACAGGTCCTGCGGATGAGTCGCGGCTACGCCGACAGGTGGCACGATCCCGCCGAGCCATCCTGGGTCGTCGAGCCGACGAGTGAATGGCAGCCGCAGTTCCCGGGCCAGCGTTATCCGGGTGACATCGGGGTCGAGCACCAACCACCTCCCGCCCGAGGTCGAGCGAGCGCCGTCGGACGCGCCGAGGTGCCGCCGCTCGCGCCGACCCGACCCGACGGCACGTACGTCGGTCGGTCCTGGGACGACGAACCGGACGGCTGGCCGGGCCGGCACGAGATGCCCGACCGCCGGCCGGCCGACGGCAACGGCTCGCGGCCGTACGACAGGTCGGTGCCGCCCGGCTCCCGGCCGGAGCAGGCGCGGCCCGAGGGACGGCGCTCGTCGTACGGTGAGCCCGCCCGGGGTCGCGACGGGGTCACCTGGTCGGACTTCGGACCGCAGGCCGCCGGTACGGGCGCGTCCGCGCGCCGCGACCAGCGCGATCCGGACCGGTACGTCGATCGCCGCGACCAGCGCGATCCGGACCGGTACCCCGAGCGCCGTGACCCGGACCGCCCCCGTGATCAGCGCGACCCCGACCGGTACGCCCGCCGCGACCCGGAGGGCTACGCCCGGCGGGAGCCCGAACGGCGTGACCCGGACCGCCGCGACAACCGCTATCCGCGACCCGAACCCGAGCGGCGGGGCCAGCGCGAACCCGACCCGTACGCCGATCGGCCGCGCCGCTCCGAGCCGACCGGGCGCGACGAGTACCGGCGCGGCGCACCGGTGTCCCCCGCCGCCCGCCCGGAGCCCGGTTGGGTGGCGGAGGCGGACGAGCAGACCCGTCGGCCGGCTGCCGGGCAGCGCCCGGTCGAGGGGGCCGACCGCCGCACCGCCGAGGACGCCGCCCGGCGCCCTCGCTACCAGTGGAGTCACCACCCCGGGCAGCCGACCCGCAGCGACGGCCCGGTGGTCGACGGTTACCGCAGCGACTTCGTCGGCGGCGGAGACCCGGACGCCGCGCCGTACCCGGACGGATTCGTCGACGACGAACCCGTACCGACCGCGTCCGACGACTGGTCCCGCTCGGACCGGGCCCCCCGACGGGGTCGCCCGGAACCGTCGACATCCGACCAGCAGGCGTACGACGCTCCGCAGCGCGGCGACCTGCCCTGGCCCGCACCCGGACCACTGCGGCCGAGCAGCGGACGGGACCATCGCGAGTACCAGCGGCCGACCCCGCAGGAGCGGGACGGCGACCGGCGGCCCAGCGCCGTGCCGGACGCTCCCGGCCCGCAGCGGTTCGACGACCGGCCGGCCGCCGCGCTGCCCGACCCGGACCGGCCCGTCTCGGCGGCACCCGACCAGGATCCGCGCCGCCGTCATCTGTCGGTGGTGCCCGACCACCCCGTCTCGCCCGCGCCGGAGCAGGACCGTCCGGTCTCTCCCGCGGCCGGGCGGGCTCGTCCGGTCTCGCCCGCCCCGCAGCACCACCAGCCGGAGGTCGGTCACCCGCAACGGAGCCGCCCCGCCGCCACCGCCGGGGACCGGAGCGACCCACGCCACCCTGGCCAGGACCGTGGCCCGACCGGGCGCCCCGACCGGAGCCGAAGCGACCTCCCCGGCGGGGACCGGCCCGCCGCCGCCTCCGGTGCCGATCGGCCGCCAACCGGGGACGCGGTCCGACCGGCGCCACTGCACCAGCACGAGGTACGCCCCGCGCCGTTGCACGAGCACCAGGTCCGTCCGGCTCCCCTACAGGGCCAGCCGGTCGTCGCCTCGCCACCACCGACGCCGGTGCCCACGGTGGCCGCCGCGCCACCCGTCACCCCGCCCCCCGCCCGGCCGGTCTCCGCACCACCCATCCGACCACCGGTCTCCGCACCACCAGCCCACCGCCCGGTCTCCGCGCCACCGAGCCGGCCACCTGTCACCATGCCGTCGGAGCGGACGTTCGAGCCGGCCGTCGACGACCAGGCACCGCTCGGCCCACCGCCGGCAGCCCAGGCCGACCGGCCCGGCGGCGGCCCGGGAGTGCCGAGCACACCGACGGCCCGCCAGCCCACCCGGTACATTCCCCCGGCACCGGAACCGTCCACGCCAGCGCCCGCCCGGCCAGCCTCCGACGGCCCGCAGAGCTGGTTCGGGCCGGCCGCCGAGCCCTCAGCCCCTGCGCCGGCCGAACCCACCGCCGCCCAACCACCTGAGCAGCCCGCACGACCCGCCCCGGAATCGCTCGCCGACGCCCTCGCCGCACCACCTGAGGTCGCGCCACCCGGCGAGGTCGACGTCCCCGCACCCCAGGTCTCGGCGGCCCCCGTCCCGGCACCGCCACTTGCCGAACGGCCGGTCAGCACACCACCGGCACCACCGACGGCGGCGGCCCCGGTCTCCGCGCCGCCGCTGTCGAGGCCACCGGTGTCCGCACCGCCGGCGTACGGACCGCCGGTGTCCGCACCGCCGGCGTACGGACCGCCGGTGTCCGCACCGCCCGGCGAGCCCGAGCTCACCATGCCGGTGTCGGCACCGCCGGCTGACAGCCTGCCGGCCGACGATCCGGCGCCGGTCGGCGATCACACCTCAGGTCCCGAGGCCGAGGCGCCCGGTGGCACCACCGAGCGTCCGGACCGCGTCGGGCGCGGTGACCTGGACGACGGGATGCCGCCCGATGCGGACATCGCCCCGACCGACGCCGTGCTGGCCACCTCGTCCGTGTCCGGCCCCCCGGCCGACGACGGGCCGGTCCCCGGCGACCCGGACGACGGCGAGCCGGTACCCGAATCGCCAGCCGATCCCGAGCAGGTGCTGGGGAGCTTCCGCTGGCGGCTGGACCCGGTGACCCTGCGGGAGCTGGTGGACGACCCGGAGGAGCTGCGGGAGGTCCGGGAGCGGCTCACCGAGAAGCTCGCCACGGCACTTGACAACAGGTCCCGGGCCCGGCTGCTGAGCCTGCGGGCGGTGGCCTCACGGGTCCTCGACGACCTGGACGACGCGCTGGCCGACGGTCGCATGGCGTTGACCTACGCCGAGGCGACAGGCGAACTACGTCGGGCCGCGCTCGCCCAGGCCCGGTTGGCGCACGTACTGCGCTGGCGCGGCGAGTTCGCCGAGGCCGACCGGCTGTTCGCGGAGGCCAACTCGATCGAACTACCCGACCGGCTGCGCGCCGCACTGCACGAGCATGCTGCCCGCTGCTGCTACGACCAGGGTCGGCTGATCGAGGCGTGCCATCACTTCGAGCGGGCTCTCGACCTGCGCGGCGAGCAGGACGCCGAGCTGCTGGCCCGGGTCCGGACCGGCCTCGACGCGGTCGCCGCCAAAGCTGAGGAGGGCGGCTTCGGGCCGTACCCGCGCAGTTGGGACGAGGTGCTGGAGCGGGACCGGGCGCCGGTGCCGGCACGCGACGGTGGCCAGGGCCTGTGGGGCTACGCGGACGCCGACGGCGACATGGTGGTGCCGGCCCGGTACGCCGAGGCACAGCCGTTCCGGGACGGCCTGGCCTGGGTACGCGGACCGCAGGCCGACCGATGGTCCTTGATCAATCTGGCCGGCGAGACGGTACTCGGGCCGACCTACCTGGCGGCTCGGCCGTTCTCCGACGGCCTGGCCTGGGTGGTGCGGGACGAGAGCGGCTGGCACGCCGTCGACACCACCGGGGAGGTGGCGGTGCCGCCGGGTTTCGCCGACGTCCGGCCCTTCCACAAGGGGGTGGCTGTGGTACGCCGGGAGGGCTGGGGTGCCGTCGACCGCACCGGCCGGATCGTGGTGCCGACCCGCTACCACGGCTTCCACACCACCCTGGCCGACGGTCACTACGTCGACGGCTTCACCGAGGAAGGGCTGGCCGTGGTGGATCTGGCTGGTCGCAAGGGTGTGGTGGACCGTAACGGGCAGGTGATCGTCGCACCGGCGCACCCGGCGTTGCTGATCCACCCGGTCGCCTTCCTGGCCACCAACAGCGCCGGGAACTGGGGTGCGCTGGACCGACGCGGCGAGTCGTTGATCGACCCGATGTTCCACCACCCGAGCGCTGTCGTCGCCGAGATCGACGGGTTGCTCGCCGACGCCAACCCGGTGCTCTGAGGCCGGCGGCCCGGCCGGGCCGCCGCCGCACCACCAGAGGTGTCGGCCGGATCAGACCGGCACCGACGACCGTGACGAGGTGCGGGTCAGCCGGGCCTGCCCGGTCTTGGGGCCGATCCGGCACGGGTGACGACGTGCGCCGCCGGGGTCCACTGCGCGCCGGCGACGTGCGCCGCCGGGCCCGGATGCACGCCGGTGGCGGGTGCGGCCGGATGCGCGCCGGTCGCCAGGGACGGTTCCACGGTTTCGTCGCCGGTCGTGACCTGCCCGGCCGGACGTCGAGCGCCCCGGGTGGGCGTCGACGGCGGTCACGGCACTGGCCGGTGGGTCGGCTGGTGAACCGCACCTGTCGGCTGCTGCCCGGGTGGCGGTCCGAGCAGCTCGATCCCGTGCCGTGCGGAGGCGTGCCCGAGGGCGGCCGGATCGACAGGCGCCGGGTCCGGCAGCCGACGCTCGGTCGCCGGCTCCCCGACTTCGGCCACGTACTCCTCGAACCCGGCGGGGGTGGTCAGTTGCAGGACCCGCAGCGGTTCGTCCGGACCGACCACGAAGGTGTGCGGCAGCCCGGCCGGGAGCAGCACGAAGTCACCCGGTCCGGCGGTCAGTTCCGTCTCGTCGCAGTAGAACGTCGCGGTGCCGGACAACAGGTAGAACATCTCGTCCTCGACCTGGTGCCGATGCAACGGCGGGGCGAAGCCGGGCGGGTTGACGAACTCGACAGCGGTGAGCCGCCCACCGGTCTGCGCGCCTGTCGCCTTCACGGTGACCAGGTTTCCCAGGAACCAGTGCGCCTCTCCCTCGTCAGGCCGGAGTACGAACGGGTGAACGGACACGGTGCCTCCCAGGGGCCGGTCAACTTCGGTGGACGTCAGCTATTGGATAGTTACGAGTCTAGTGAATACATTGCTAGTATGACGACGCCATGGATGAAGTCAAGGACGGAAAACCCACCAGGCCGTACCGGTCCCGGCTCCGCGAGGAGAACGCCCGCCGCACCCGGCAGGCCGTCGTCGCGGCGGCGACCGAGCTCTTCGTCGCGCGCGGTTACACAGGCACGTCGCTGGCGGATGTGGCAGCCGCCGCCGGAGTCGCCAGACCCACCGTGTTCGCCGCGTTCGGCTCCAAGGCGGCGCTGCTGCGCCAGGTGCTCGACGAGGCGCTCGCCGGCGATGACGAGCCGGTGCCGGTGGCGCAACGTCCCTGGTACCGGCCGGTCTGGGAGGCCGCCACAGGCGGCGAGGTGCTCGACGCGTACGCCGGGGTCTGCACCCTGATCGGCGCGCGGACCGCTCGGGTGTTCGAGACCGTCCGGCGGGCCGCCGACGGCAGCCCCGAGGTGGCCGAGGTGTGGCAGACGCTGCTGCGCAACCGGCGGCTCGGCGCGACGATGGTGGTCGAGCGGCTGCGTGCCCTGGACGCCCGGACACGCCAGGGCTCCGACGTGGAGGCCGCCATCGACGAGGTGTGGTTCTACAACGACCCGGCGCACTACGGCGCTCTGGTGCTGGAGCGCGGCTGGGACGAGGCGACCTTCCGGCGCTGGCTGGGCCGCTCCCTGCGCCACGCGCTGCTGGCGGACCCCGACTGATCACCGCCGCCGACCAGTTCACCGGGGCGGGCTAGGGTCGAAGCATGGAATTCCGACACCTGGGCCGCTCCGGCCTCATGGTCAGTGAGATCTCGTACGGCAACTGGATCACCCACGGTTCGCAGGTCGAGGAGGAAGCGGCGTTCGCCTGCGTACGCGCCGCCCTCGACGCCGGCATCACCACCTTCGACACCGCCGACGTGTACGCCGGCACCCGCGCCGAGGACGTCCTCGGCCGGGCGCTTCAGCAGGAGCGGCGCGAGGGTCTGGAGATCTTCACCAAGGTGTACTGGCCCACCGGGCCGGGCCGCAACGACCGGGGCCTGTCCCGCAAGCACATCATGGAGTCGATCAACGGATCGCTGCGCCGGCTGCGTACCGACTACGTGGACCTCTACCAGGCCCACAGGTACGACTACAGCACCCCGCTGGAGGAGACGATGGAGGCGTTCGCCGACGTCGTGCACTCCGGCAAGGCGCACTACATCGGCGTCTCCGAGTGGAAGGCATCGCAGATCCGCGAGGCGCACGGCCTCGCCCGCGAGCTGCGCATCCCGCTGGTCTCCAGCCAGCCGCAGTACTCGATGCTCTGGCGGGTCATCGAGGCCGAGGTCGTCCCCACAAGCGAGGAACTGGGCCTCGGGCAGATCGTCTGGTCACCGATGGCCCAGGGCGTACTCTCCGGCAAGTACCTGCCCGGCCAGCCCCCACCGAGCGGTTCCCGAGCCACCGACGAGAAGTCCGGTGCGGGCTTCATCGCCAAGTGGCTCACCGACGACGTGCTGACCCGGGTGCAGCAACTCAAGCCGCTGGCCGACCAGGCCGGGCTCACCATGGCCCAGCTGGCCATCGCCTGGGTGCTGCAGAACCCCAACGTGTCCTCGGCCATCATCGGGGCGTCGCGCCCCGAGCAGGTGCACGACAACGTCAAGGCGGCCGGCGTGAAGCTCGACGCCGGCCTGCTCAAGGCGATCGACGAGATCGTCGACCCGGTCACCGAGCGGGACCCGGCGCGTACCGAGTCGCCGGCCGAGCGGCCCTGACCCGCCCCGCCCGGCCGGTGTACCGCACACCGGCCGGGCGGACAGCACTCTCGGCTGTGCTCAGCCCTGCCAGAAGCGGATCAGGTCCAGACCTGTCGCGTACAGCCAGGGCGGCAGGCCGAGCAGGTCACCGATCGCGAAGACGGCGGTGAAGAACCAACCGCCGATCGTCGGGTTCCACAGCAACGCGAAGAGCAGGATGAACCCGTACGGCGCGAACAGGTCGTACATCCGCCGGTACTGCGGACTCAGCCACGGCTGGATCATGTTTCCGCCGTCCAGCCCGGGCACCGGCAGCAGGTTGAGCAGGCTGGCGGTGATCTGGAGGAAGGCCAGCAGGGCCACCGCCGCCCAGAACTCCACTGGCCCGCCGCCACCGGCACCGAGCCGCAGCACCACCACGAGGACCAACGCGAAGAGCACGTTCGTGGCGGGGCCGGCGAGGCTGACCAGGGTGTGCCGCAACCGCCCGGGAATGACGTGCCGGTCCACCCAGACGGCACCACCGGGCAGGCCGATGCCGCCGAGCAGCACCACCACCACGGGCAGGGCGATGGACAGCAGCGGGTGGCTGTACTTCAACGGGTTCAGCGTCAGGTAACCGCGGTGGGCCACCCCCCGGTCACCGCTGCGGTACGCCACCACGGCGTGGGCGTACTCGTGCAGGCAGAGCGAGACCAGCCAACCGGAGACGACGAAGCCGAACACGGTGAGCCGGACGTTGCCGATCTCGTGCCAGGTCAACACGGCTGTTGTCACCAGCAGGGCGACGAGCGCCAGGAAGACCGGGCTGGGCCGGAAGGCCGCCCGGGGCACCCCGAGCACCAACGGCTCGGAGTCCCTGGGTGTCATCACTCCGCCACGGGCAGCAGGCTCATTCGGTACTCCACCCGATCGTCTTCGAGGAGCGCGACCGAGGTGACGCCGGACGCCGCGAGTTCCCGCCAGGTCTGACCGATCCAGGACTCGGCATCCGCCTGGCTGCCGAACGACTCGGTCGGCCCGTCGACCGACTCGCCGTTCGCACCCTCGTACCGCCAGCTCCACGCCATGTGCGCGTCTCCCCTCGCCGCTGATGCCCCATGGGACGGACCTTCGCCAGCGTAGTCGTACCGCCCGACCGGCGACCGGGCCACGGGCGTCGATCAACAGGGGTGCCGATGCGTGGCCGGGCACAGCCGGGCCGCCGGCACCCACCGTCGGGCACCGCGACTGACCCGGCCACCGCCGGGTATGCGTTTCGGGGAACCCGACGCACCGGAGGCGACAAATGACGACACCGATCCCGCAGATGGACACGGCGGAACTGCGCGACATCGCGGTACGCGGCGGCATCGAAGGGGCCCGGGAGATGGACCGGGAGGAACTGATCGACGCCCTGCAGGCCCGTCCCGGCGAGGGCGCCTGGCAGGAGGACCCGAAGCCGGCGGACGTCAACCCCAACGACTTCATGTACCAGGCCCCCGAACGGCACTGACCGCAGCTCGGGCCGGCGCCACGGGTGCCGCACCTGCGGTGCCCCGGCCGTCCGGCTGGACGTAAGGTACGCAGCATGTCCCTAGACGGGTGGAACACGCTTCTGGTCCTCGGTGGAATCCGGTCCGGCAAGTCGGAGTTCGCCGAGTCCCTGGTCGCCGACGCGCCCACGGTCCGCTACCTGGCCACCGCCGCCGACGCGGGCGACGACCCCGAGTGGGCCGCGCGGCTCGCCGCGCACCGCGCCCGCCGACCCGCGACCTGGAGCACCGAGGAGACCGCGGCCGACCCGCGCCGCCTCGCCGACGTGATCGCCACCGCCCGGCCGGAGGAGACACTGCTCGTCGACGATCTCGGCGGGTGGGTGACAGTCCTGCTCGACCCGGCCCACCAGCCGGCCGACGACACCGCCACCGTCGACGAACTGGCCGCCGCCGTGCGCTCCTGCGCCGCCCGGCTGGTGCTGGTCAGCCCTGAGGTCGGGCTTTCCCTGGTGCCCACCACACCGCTGGGCCGGGCGTTCACCGACGCCCTCGGTGCGGTCAACCGCGCCGTCGCGGACGCCTGCGACACGGTGGTGCTCGTCGTCGCCGGTCAGCCGTGCCGGTTGAAGCCCGCCGTCGTCCACCCCGCATCCGCTGACGCGACACCTGCCGCTGCCGCCCCGTCGACAGCCGCCACCACGGTGCCCGCGCAGGCCGGCCCGACCGACGAGTCGCCGGTCACGGCCGGTGGTCCGCCGCTGCCCGGTTCACCGCCGGTGAGCACCCCGCAGGTGCCCGCCCGGCCCACCTCCGGCGCGGACGGCACCGGCTGGACCGCACCCACCATGGCCCTCCCGGTGGCCGCGACCGACCTGGTGATCCAGCCCGGCATGGACCTGCCCATGCCCGACGAGTACGCCGGCCCGCAGGCCGTCGACCGGCTGGCCGGCCTGGACCTGCCCGGCACCGGGCTCGGCGCGCTGGAACAGGTGATCTCGTTCGCCGCCGCCACCCAGGGCACCCCCACCCCGGCCCCGTGGCGATCGGTGCGGGTGCTGCTGGTGCACGGCGACCACGCTGGCGGAGTCGCCGCCGGCAGCACGGCCGGCGAGTCGGCGCGGCGGGCCGAGCAGGCCCGCGCCGGGCAGGGTGTACTCGCCCGACTGGCCGCCGAGAGCGGGGCGAGCCTCCAGGTGGTGGACGCCCCCGCCGCCGCGCCCGTCGAGCACGGGCCGGCGCTCGACGCCGCCCAGGTGGACTCGGCTCTGCGCTACGGCTGGCGGCTGGCCGAGGAGGCGGCGGAGGCCGGCGTACAACTGCTGGTGCTGGCCGCGTGCGGCGCCGGCACCGAAGCCACGGCCGCGGCGGTGTTGGCCGCGACCGCCGGCGCCGAACCGCCCGCGGTGCTCGCCCGGGTGGTCACCGCGGGTGGCCAGCTCGACGACGGGGCCTGGATGACCCGCTGCGCCGCGGTCCGCGACGCCCTGCACCGCACCCGTCGTTCGTCCCGGGACGCGGTGGACGTGCTCGCCGAGCTGGGTGGCGGGGACCTCGCCGTCGCCACCGGCATCCTGCTGGGGGCGACCGCCCGCCGGCTGCCGGTGCTGCTGGACGGTCCCGTCGGCGTGGCCGCCGCGCTGATCAGCCGGGACCTGGCCGGACAGGCCCGGCACTGGTGCCTGCTGGCCGACGACGGTGGTCATCCGGCGGTCCGGTTGGCCGCCGACGTACTCGGCCTGGACCCGCTGACCCAGCTGCGGCTCGATCTCGGCGAGGGGGCGAACGCGCTCACCGTCCTGCCGCTGCTGCGCTCGGCGCTGGCGCTGGCCGCCGCGCTGCCCGCCCGCCCCGAAGGCGACGACAGCGAGGAGAAGGGCGACGAGCCGGGCCCGGTCGAGGAGCCGGAACCCGACTTCCACGAGCCGGAGCCCGAGGGTCCCGGCCCGACCACCACCGCACCTGCCACCGAGGCAGCGGAGACCTCCGCCGCACGTGCCGGCTGAGGCCCGGCTCGGCGACGGGGCGCGGCTGGCACTCACCACCCTCACCATCCTGCCGCTGCGGGTCGGCCGGGTCGATCGGGCCACCGCCGGTACGGCGATGGCGCTGGCCCCGGCGGTCGGCGTGCTGCTCGGCGTGCCGCTGGCCGGCGTCCTGCTGCTGCTGGACGCCGGCACCGCACCGCTTGTCGCCGCCGGGGTGACAGTCGCCACGGCCGCCCTGCTCACCCGAGGACTGCACCTGGACGGGCTGGCCGACACCGTCGACGCGCTGGGGTCGTACCGGCGCGGACCGGCCGCACTGGACATCATGAAGAAGCCCGACGTGGGGCCCTTCGGCGTGGTCGCCCTGGTGCTCGTCCTGCTGGTACAGGCCGCAGCGCTGGCGGAGCTGGCCGGCCGGTCCCGTCCGGCGACGGTCGCGGCCGTGCTGACGGCCACGGCGGCGGGGCGGCTCGGGGTGACCCTGGCCTGCCGACGTGGGGTGCCGGCGGCGCGTCCGGAAGGGCTGGGTGCGCTCGTCGCCGGCAGTGTCGGGCCGGTCGCGCTGGCCGTCGCCACCGCCGCCGTCGCGCTGCTGGCGGTCGCGGCGGTACCGCACCGGCCGTGGCAGGGCCCGCTCGTCGTCCTGGCGGCGCTCGCCGTCGCGGCCGGGCTGCTACGCCACGTGGTACGCCGACTCGGCGGCATCACCGGAGACGTGCTCGGCGCGACCGTCGAGCTGGTCACCACGCTCGTCTACCTGGGACTGGTGCTGTCCGGCTGAGCCGGACCGACGGCGGCGGGTAGCGTACCTGCGACGACAGCACCGGCGCGGCCACCCGGGGGACGACATGCTCATCACCGACGATTTCCTGCCCGTCCCGGTCCCGGAGTCGCTGAGCGCGACCTATCTGGTGCCGACGACGGGGCTGCCGTCGGTGACGGCACGGACGGCCGTACGGGGCTTGGCCGGCCGGCTCGCCGAACCGGTCTACGGGCTGGCCCGGCAGATGCTCGACAGCCCGCTGATGAGCGTCGACACCCGGCCCGTCGGCGAGTTCCCCGAGCTGCCTCCGGACCTGCTCACCGCGTTCGGGGCCAGCGAGGCGCAGCTGGACCGGCTGGCCGCGGCCACCCATCTGGTGGTGGTACAGGCGGAGTACCGGCCGGGTTGGCCGCCCGCCCACGAGTGGGCCGCCCGGGCGGTGGCCGCTGCGGTCGCCGAGGCGGTGGGCGGCGACGTGGTCGACGTCTTCGGCCTGCAGTTCCTGGATCCGGCCGCGGCGCTGCGCTCGCTGCCCGACGCCGAGGGCCGGGTCCGGCTGGTGGACTGGGTGCTGGTGCCCTACTCGTCCGACGCCGAAGGACTCTGGTTCACCACAAAGGGACTGCGCCGGTTCGGCCTGCTGGAGTTGCAGACCCAGGGGGTGCCCGACCATCTCACCCGGGCCTGGGGCGCGGTGATGACAGGTGCCGCCCGGCGACTGCTGCGGGACTGGACCGACGGGCTGGCCGGCGACGACGTCCCGGCGTTCGTCCAGTTGCCGGTGCTGGCCACGGTGACCGGGCACGACATCGCGGTGGCGTACGGCAATCCGGAGCAGCACGGGGCGACCGCACCTGTGCTGCTGCGCCTGGAGCTGGACCCGGCCACCGACCCGGACGCCGACTCCTTCCTCAGCCTGCGCCCGCCGGCCGGGCACCCCGGCCCGGCCGGTCGCTACTTCGCCAACGCCTGCGCCACCCTCTTCTCGGGCATCCAGCCCGACGTGCGGTACGCCCGCTCCGGTGACGCGATGAGCCGGGCGGTCGCCACCGCCCGCGCCGGTCTGGCGGACATCCGGTCCCGGTTCCGCGACGGCCAGCTGCCGCCGCAGACACAACTTGTCGTCAAGTACGGGCTACCTGGCGACGACGGCCCGGAGTACGTCTGGGCGGGCGTGACCACCTGGGACTCCCCGGACCGGATCGTCGGTGCCAGCGCCAGCGACGCCAACACCGACCCCACGGTACGGATCGGCTCCCCCGTCGTGGTGGACGTCTCCGACATCGTCGACTGGGCCGTCCTCGGCACCAGCGGCGTCATCGAAGGCGGCTGGACCCAGGCCGTCCTGGACGCCGGCCAACCCCCCACCCCCTAACAGCCCTCACCCCACCCCACCCACCCCTCCCTGCTTGCGTTGATCATGAGGTTGGCGGCACTTTTCGATCTTAAAGCCGCCGCTAACTTCATGATCAACGCAAGCAGGGGTGGGGTGGGGTGGGGTGGGGTGGGGTGGGGTGGGGTGGGGTGGGGGTTATTTGACTGAGGGGTGGATGAAGGGGGGGCGGGTGAGGTGGGCGGGGGTGCGGCGGTTGCGGATGTCGACGTGCAACTCGGCGCCGTCGGGGAGGGCGGGGGCGGTGTCGATGAGCGCCAGCGCGATGCCCTGCTTCCGGGTCGGGCTGAAGGTGCCGCTGGTCACGGTGCCGACCCGGGTGTCGCCCGCGTACACGGCCATGCCGGGGCGGGGGATGCCGCGGTCGACGGCTACCAGGCCGCGCAGCGTACGCGCCGGACCGGCCGCTTTCTCCGCGACAAGCGCGTCCCGGCCCCAGAAGGCCGGCTTGTCCCAGCCGACCGCCCAGCCCGAACGGGCCTGCACCGGGGTGATCTCCAGCGAGAGGTCCTGCCCGTGCAGCGGGTACCCCATCTCGGTGCGCAGCGTGTCCCGGGCGGCCAGCCCGCACGCCTGCGGCGCCGGCTCGGCGGCGAACAACGCGTCCCAGACCGCTACCGCGTCGCCGGCCGGGGCCACCAGCTCGTAGCCCAGCTCACCGGTGTACCCGGTGCGGCACACGGTCAGCTCGACCGCGCCGAGCGTCGCCGAGGTGAAGCTCATGTATCCGTGCTCGGTGGGCAGGCCGAGCCCGCCTAGCAACTCTGCCGAGCGGGGGCCCTGCACCGCCAGTACGGCGTACCCCTCGTGCTCGTCGGTGATGGTGACGTGTGGCGGCGCGGCGGCCCGGAGCCGACGGACCACCTCGGCGCTGTTCGCCGCGTTCGGGATGAGGAAGACGTGGTCGTCGGCGTGCAGGTAGGCGATGATGTCGTCGACCACACCGCCGGTCGCCTCGTCGCAGCAGAGGGTGTACTGCGCGCGGCCCGGCTCGATGCGGCCCAGGTCGTTGCTGAGGCAGGTGTTGACGAACTCCGCCGCCCCCGGCCCGGTCACCCGCACCTTGCCCAGGTGCGACACGTCGAACACGCCGACACCGGTACGCACCGCGGTGTGCTCGCGCAGCACCCCGCCGCCGGCGTACTCCAGGGGCATCTCCCAGCCACCGAACGGGGCGAACTTGGCGCCGAGCGCGGTGTGCCGGCCGGCCAGCGGAGAACGACGCAGCCGGGTCGCGGCGGCGTCGGTGGTCACCTCGGTCATGGGTGGCAACTTACCGGGACGCACCGGGCTGGTTAGCATCGGCGGGACCGCCGGATGACCCGGCGGGGCAGCAATGACGCCCGGCGGGTAATCATCCGCTGGGGAACTCCACCGCCGGTACGCCACCACGCGACCGGCCCGGCCCGCCCGGGAGCAGCCTCCGTGACATCGCCCAGCACCACCCTGAGCCTGGTCGACACCGACCCCGCCGAGCTCGCCGTCGACGCGATCGTGATCGGCGTGCACAGTACGACCGGCGAGCAGGACGCCACCAGCGGCCTCGCCGGCACCCTGTTGCTCGCCAGCGGCGCCGAGAGCATCGCCGCCGCCTTCGACGGCAAGCTGACCGAGACGCTGGCGCTGCTCGGCGCGACCGGCGGCCCGGGCGAGGTGATCAAGTTGGCGACGCTCGGCACGGTGACCGCGCCGGTGCTCGCCGTCGTCGGCCTCGGTGCGGAGCCCAGTGGTGCGGCACCCGCCCCGGAGACGCTGCGCCGGGCGGCGGGAGCCGCGGTGCGGGCCCTGGCCGGCGCGGCGCGGGTGGCGATGGCGCTGCCGCTGCCCGACGACGCCGACGCCGCCGACGCGCTGCGCGCGGTCGCCGAGGGTGCCCTGCTCGGCGGCTACCGCTTCGCCGGGTACAAGACCCGCCCGCAGCCGACCCGCCGCGAGCCGGTCGCCGAGGTGCTGGTGGCCGTGCCGGACGCGGCGGACGCGGCGGCGCAGGCCGAGGTGACCCGGGCCCGGACGGTGGCCGGCGCGGTCCGGCGTACCCGCGACTGGGTCAACATCGCCCCGAACGAGCTGCGCCCGCCGGCCTTCGCCGACGCGGTCGCCGAGGCCGGTCGGGCGGCCGGCCTCGAGGTCGAGGTGCTCGACGAGGTCGCTCTGCGCGAGGGTGGCTACGGCGGCATCACCGCCGTCGGTCAGGGCTCGGAGGCCCCGCCACGGCTGGTCAAGCTGACCTACACCCCGGACGGTGGTGGCACCGGCAAGCGGGTCGCCCTGGTCGGCAAGGGCATCACCTTCGACACCGGTGGCATCTCGATCAAGCCGGCGCAGGGTATGTGGGAGATGAAGTCCGACATGGCCGGGGCGGCGGCGGTGGCGGCCACCATGTTGGCGGTGGCCGAGCTGAAGCCGTCGGTGACGGTGACCGCATACGTGCCGATGGCGGAGAACATGCCGTCGGGGACCTCGTACCGGCCGGGTGACGTGATCACCATGTTCAACGGCAAGAAGGTGGAGGTGCTCAACACCGACGCCGAGGGCCGGATGATCCTCGGTGACGCGATGGCCCGGGCCTGCGCCGACGGCTGCGACTACCTCTTCGAGACCTCCACCCTCACCGGCGGTCAGGTCGTCTCGCTGGGCAAGCGGATCTCCGGCGTGATGGGCACGGCGGAGCTGTGCGAGCGGGTCCGCGACGCCGGTGACGCCGTCGGCGAGCCCGCCTGGCCGATGCCGCTGCCGGACGACGTGCGCAAGGGCATGGACTCCGACGTCGCCGACATCTCGCAGGTGAACGCGGGTATGGACCGGGCCGGTCACATGCTCCAGGGCGGGGTCTTCCTGCGCGAGTTCGTCACCGACGACGTCGCCTGGGCGCACATCGACATCGCCGGCCCGTCGTACCACTCGGGCGAGGCGACCGGCTACTGGACCAAGGGCGGCACCGGCGTCCCGGTCCGTACGCTGCTGCACCTGATCGACGACGTCGACACCAACGGCTGAGGTGAACGCAAGGGGTCCCTCGTCGTCGAGCGAGGGACCCCACCGGTGGGTCAGTACTGCTCGGGGCGACGTTTGCGGCGCTCGTTGTAGTCGCGCATCCGTTGCGGGTAGCCCATCAGCGCCACGTCGTAGATCGGGATGCTGACCCGGTACGCGAACCGGCGTGCGCCGTCCGGCCCGTCGATCCGGCGTCGGGTCCACTCGCCGTCGTCGGCGATCAGGATGACAGTGGTCTCGGTGACCGTGGTGCGAGGCTCGATGTACGCCTCGACGCCCTTTCGGGTCCGGACGAAGTTCTCAAGGTGCTCCAGATCGGCACGATTGGCCGTACGGTCAGGGTCAGCCGCGCGTGATCGCTTGCTTCGCCGGAACAGTCCCACCGAGCCGTCTCCCCAGTCGTGGCGTATCGAAGGCAGAGCCAAGGGTACGTTGCGGCAACGTGTCGTTGGGCACCTCGGTACGCGGGTGCGACGCGGTGGTGACAAGATGGCCGAGGTGGGGTGTGTCCGTGTTACCCCGCCGTGACCCCCGATGCAGCGAAGCGACCTGGGAGTTGGACGTGAGCGAGCCGAACGACGCAACCTTCGACATCGTCATCCTCGGAGGTGGTAGCGGCGGTTACGCGACCGCACTGCGCGCCACCCAGCTGGGCCTCTCCGTGGCCCTGGTGGAGAAGGGCAAGCTCGGGGGCACCTGCCTGCACAACGGTTGCATCCCGACCAAGGCGCTGCTGCACGCCGCCGAGATCGCCGACCAGACCCGCGAGTCGGAGCAGTTCGGCGTGAAGGCCGAGCTGGTCGGCATCGACATGGCGGGGGTCAACTCGTACAAGGACGGCGTGATCTCGCGGCTCTACAAGGGCCTGCAGGGCATGCTCAAGGGCAACAAGTCGATCACGATCGTGGAGGGGCACGGCAAGCTTGTCGCGCCGAACGCGGTCGAGGTGGACGGCAAGCGGTACACCGGCCGCAACGTGGTGCTGGCCTCCGGGTCGTACGCCAAGAGCCTGCCGGGCCTGGAGATCGACGGCGAGCGGGTCATCACCAGCGACCACGCCCTGACCCTGGACCGGGTCCCCAGCTCGGCGATCGTGCTCGGCGGCGGCGTGATCGGCGTCGAGTTCGCAAGCGTGTGGAAGTCCTTCGGGGTGGACGTGACGATCGTCGAGGCGCTGCCTCGGCTGGTCGCCGCCGAGGACGAGGAGTCGTCGAAGGCGCTGGAGCGGGCCTTCCGCAAGCGGAAGATCAACTTCAAGGTCGGCAAGCCGTTCGAGAAGGTCGAGAAGACCGACAACGGCGTGAAGGTGACGATCGCCGGCGGCGACACCGTCGAGGCCGAGCTGCTGCTGGTCGCGGTCGGCCGGGGCCCGAACACCGCCGACCTCGGGTACGAGGAGCAGGGCGTCAAGGTCGACCGGGGCTACGTGCTCACCGACGAGCGGCTGCGCACCAACGTGCCGAACGTCTACGCCGTTGGCGACATCGTGCCCGGTCTCCAGCTTGCCCACCGCGGCTTCCAGCAGGGCATCTTCGTCGCCGAGGAGATCGCCGGCCAGAACCCGGCGGTGATCGACGAGGCGGGCATCCCCCGGGTCACCTACAGCGACCCGGAGCTGGCCTCGGTCGGCCTCACCGAGGCGAGGGCCAGGGAGCAGTACGGCGCTGACAAGGTCAAGACCTACAACTACAACCTCGGCGGCAACGGCAAGAGCCAGATCCTCAAGACGGCCGGCTTCGTGAAGCTGGTGCGGGTCGAGGACGGTCCGGTGGTCGGCGTGCACATGGTCGGCGCGCGGGTCGGCGAACTGGTCGGCGAGGCGCAGCTGATCTACAACTGGGAGGCGTACCCGGGTGAGGTGGCGCAGCTCGTGCACGCCCACCCGACGCAGAACGAGGCCCTGGGCGAGGCGCACCTGGCCCTCGCCGGCAAGCCGCTGCACGCGCACGCCTGATCACGACGTACCCGCGGCGTCCGGCGACGGGCGACGCTCCCCCCACCAGGGAAATGAAGGAGTCTGGAGAACATGCCGGTATCGGTCACCATGCCCCGGCTCGGCGAGAGCGTCACCGAGGGCACCGTCACGCGCTGGCTCAAGCAGGAGGGTGACACCGTCGAGGTCGACGAGCCGCTGCTCGAGGTGTCCACCGACAAGGTCGACACCGAGATCCCGTCCCCGGCGGCCGGGGTGCTGACCCGGATCGTGGTGGGCGAGGACGAGACGGCCGAGGTCGGCAGCGAGCTGGCGGTGATCTCCGGCGAGGGCGAATCGGCCGGCGGCGGGGCCGCCCCGCAGCAGCAGGAGGCCCCCGCCGAGCAGGCCGCCGAGGCGGCCGAGGAGCCCGAGGCCGAGGCGGAGCAGCCGGCCGTCGAGGAGCCGGCCGAGCAGCCGACGCAGGCAGCCCCGGCGCCGTCGGGCGAGGGCACCCCGGTACAGATGCCGGCCCTGGGCGAGAGCGTGACCGAGGGTACGGTCACCCGCTGGCTCAAGCAGGTCGGCGAGACGGTCGAGGTCGACGAGCCGCTGCTGGAGGTCTCCACCGACAAGGTCGACACGGAGATCCCCTCGCCGGTCGCCGGTACCGTCCTGGAGATCAAGGTCCCCGAGGACGAGACCGCAGAGGTGGGCGCGACCCTGGCCGTGGTCGGTGCCGCCGGTGGCGCGCCGGCCGAGGCGAAGCCGGAACCGAAGCCCGAGGCGGAGGCGAAGCCCGAGCCGGAGCCCGAGCCGCAGGCGAAGCCCGAGCCGCAGGTGTCCGAGCCGACGCCCGGCATGTCGTACAACGAGCCGGCCGCCGAGGCCGAGACGGCGCAGGAGCCGGTCAAGGCCGAGCAGGCGGCTCAGCCGGCGGCGGCGGCACCGCAACGCGTGGCGGCGCCGTCCAACGGCGGCGAGCAGGCGGCCGGTTACGTGACCCCGCTGGTACGCAAGCTGGCCAGCGAGCACAACGTGGACCTCGCCTCGGTCAACGGCACCGGTGTCGGTGGCCGGATCCGTAAGCAGGACGTGCTGGACGCGGCCGAGAAGGCCAAGGCAGCCAAGGCCGCGCCGGCTCCGGCAGCACAGCCGGCCGCCGGGGCCCCGGCGAAGCCGGCCGCCAAGCCGCAGCCGAGCGCCAAGCGGGGCACCACCGAGAAGCTGCCTCGCATCCGCGCGGCCATCGCCAAGCGGATGCTGTCGTCGCTGCACGAGATGGCGCAGCTGACCACAGTGGTCGAGGTGGACGTCACAAAGGTCGCCAAGCTGCGGGCGCAGGCCAAGGAGTCGTTCCAGCAGCGGCACGGCGTCAAGCTGTCTTTCCTGCCGTTCTTCGCGCTCGCGGCCATCGAGGCGCTCCAGGCGTACCCGATCGTCAACGCCAGCATGGACCTGGACGGCGGGACGATCACCTACCCGGACGCCGAGAACCTCGGCATCGCTGTGGACACCGAGCGGGGCCTGCTGGTGCCGGTCATCCACAACGCCGGCGACCTCAACCTGGGCGGTATCGCCAAGCGGGTCGCCGACCTGGCCGAGCGGACCCGGACCAACAAGATCAGCCCGGACGAGATCGCCGGTGCCACCTTCACGCTGACCAACACCGGCAGCCGGGGTGCCCTCTTCGACACCCCGATCGTGCCGTCGCCGCAGTCGGCGATGCTGGGTACGGGTGCCGTGGTCAAGCGTCCGGTCGTGGTGAACGACCCGGATCTGGGCGAGGTCATCGCGGTACGCCAGATGGTCTACCTGGCCCTGTCCTACGACCACCGGCTGATCGACGGCGCCGACGCCGCCCGCTTCCTGACCGCGGTCAAGGAGCGCCTGGAAGCCGGCAACTTCGAAGCCGAACTGGGCCTCTGACCCCAACCCACAGAGCGCCCCGGTCCACGCGGACCGGGGCGCTCTGCTGTTCCCGCCGTCCCCAGCCCTCGCGATCATGCAGTTGTGGCACCTGATTCGTGGGGCTATGCGCTTCTTGTTCACTGCCATGACTGCATGATCGGCGCGGCGGAGGGGCGGGCGCGGGGGGTGGTGGTCAGGGGTTGAGGGTTTGGGTGCTCACGTCCCAGAGGCGGTGGGCGGATTCGGGGTCGAGGGCGTAGGTGGCTACGCCGGTGCGGGTGCCGGGCTGGTGGGGACCGGCCTGTTGGCAATCCTCGAAGTAGCGACCGCCGACACCGTCGAGCAGGGGCGAGGTGGCCACCAGGACCGAGGTGGCGGCGCCCTGCTCCGGGGTCTTCCAGGATGCCGTGGCCGAGCCGCTCTGGGCGCGCAGCCTGGCCAGTTCCTCCTCGGTCACGTACCGCTGGAGGTTCGTCTGGATCGCGCCGGGGTGCAGCGCGTTGACCAGGATGCCGTCGTCCGACCAACGCCGGCTCGCCTCCACGGCGAAGAGGATGTTCGCGGTCTTGGACTGCCCGTACGCGGCCCATGGCTCGTAGGCCCGGCGCTCGAAGTTGATGTCGTCGAAGTCGACGGGCGAGCGCAGATGCGCCGCCGAGCTGACCGAGACGATCCGGGCGCCCTGCGCGGCGGCGAGCGCCTGACGCAGTCCGGTGGCGAGCGCGAAGTGCCCCAGGTGGTTGGTGGCGAACTGCATCTCCCAGCCCTGCGGGGTACGCATCTCCGGCGAGGCCATGATGCCGGCGTTGTTGAC
This sequence comes from Micromonospora andamanensis, assembly GCF_016863495.1. GTDB lineage: Bacteria > Actinomycetota > Actinomycetes > Mycobacteriales > Micromonosporaceae > Micromonospora > Micromonospora andamanensis. Next base: position 23,660 of record NZ_BOOZ01000016.1, on the reverse strand, counting down.
CAGGATGTGCAACGGCCCGTCCCAGGTCGCCACGAAGGTGGCCACCGAGGCCGGGTCGGCCAGGTCGAGCGGGGCGACGCTGACCCGGTCGTTGCCGGTCGTACCGATGATCTCCGCCGCCGCCCGTTCGCCCTGCTCGGGCTTGCGGACGGCGAGGGTGACGTCGGCGCCGGCGGACGCGAGCGCCCGCGCGGTCTCCACGCCGATGCCCGACCCGCCGCCGGTCACGACGGCCCGTCGACCGGTGAGGTCGATGCCCGCGGCGACCTCCAGCGCGGTGGACTGAGCGGTGAACGGGGTGCTGACAGGTGTACCGATGGTCATGATCCATCCTTGTCGCAGAGATGTGCGGCGGATCTGTTCGCCGCTACGATGGAAGCGGAGGCACCTCCGCTACACCAGGCTAACCGGAGGCACCTCCGTTTGCCACCCCGGACGAAAGCCGACCGTCAGGAGGAGCACGTGCCGGAGCAGGCACCCCGACCGCTGCGCGCCGACGCGCAGCGCAACCGCCAGCGGCTGCTGGAGGCGGCCGTCCGCGCGTTTTCCCAAGCTGGCGCGGAGGTAACCCTGGAGCAGATCGCCCGGGACGCGGCAGTGGGCATCGGCACGCTCTACCGGCACTTCCCGACCCGTGAGGCGTTGGTGGAGGCTGCCTACCGCAACGAGTTGGAACGGCTCTGCGACTCCGCCGCCGAACTGCTCGAACGGCTGCCCCCCGAGGCGGCGACCCGGGCCTGGATGGACCACTTCATCGACTACCTCGCCACCAAGCGGGAAATGGCCGACGCGCTGCGCCTGGTGATCGCGGCCGGGACCAACCCGTTCGCGCAGAGCCGGGACCGACTGCTCGCCGCCGTGGCCCGGCTGCTGACGGCGGGCGCCGCGGCCGGCACCATCCGGCCGGACGTAGACCCCGCTGACGTTCTCGTCGGGCTCAGCGGCGTCTCGCTCGCCGCCGGTGGACGGGAGCAGCGTGACCAGGCCCAACGCCTGCTCGACCTGCTGATGGACGGCCTGCGGTACCGCCGGGCGGACTGATCCGAAACGGGCGTACGCCCAGGTCGACGCTGGAACACTCAGTCCGTGGGCGAGGTGGGCTGGCGGGGACGGCTGGGGCCGGCCGTCGGCATCGCACCCGGCGCCCGGGTCGACAAGTTCGAGATCTTCTTCGACCTGGTCTTCGTCTTCTCGTTCTTCATCATCACCCGCGCCACCGCCGCCAACATCAACGGTCGCCAGTTGCTGCACGCCGCGCTCGTGCTGGCCGTGCTCTGGTGGTGCTGGGTGGTGCACACGGTGGTGGCCACCCGCATCCGCATCGGCGAGGGTTTCGTGCCGGTGCTGATGGTCGTCGGCATGGCCGCGCTGTTCTGCTTCGCCCTGGCCCTGCCGCAGGCGTTCATGGACCACAAGGAGGAGGCCGGTCCGGTCGTGGTCGCGGTCAGCTACGTGGTCATCCGCGCCATCCACCTGATCCTGTTCCTGCACGTCGTCCGCGACAACCCGGCGGAGCGCCGGCAACTGCTCCGGTACGCCCCCGAACTGGCGCTGAGCACCGCGCTGCTGCTGGTGGCGGCCCTGCTACCCACCCACATCGGCGATGCCGGGACCGCCGCGTTCGTACGCGACGCGCTCTGGGTGTCAGTGGTGCTGCTCCAGTACGGCACCGGCCTGCTCGCCCGCACCTGGGGCTGGCAGGTGACCTCGGCGGAGCACTGGACCGAACGGTACGACCTGATCCTGATCATCGCGCTCGGCGAATCGGTGATCTCCGTAGGCGTCGGCAGCAACCTGCTCAGCCAGCCGCCAACCTGGCCCGGGGTGACCGCCGCCGTACTCGGGATCTTCTTCACCGCCGCCCTCTGGTGGGTGCACTACGACCTGATCGGCCCGGCCGCCAGGATCGCCCTGCACGCCACCCTCGGTCGCGCCCGGGTACTGATGGCCCGCGACGCCTACGCCTACCTCTACCTGCCGATGATCGCCGGGATCATCCTGTTCGCCATCGGTGCCGAGGGCATCGTGCACGACGTCGCCGAACCCGGCGTACCGGTGACCGAACCCGCCCACGGGCCGGACGTACCGATGCTGTTCGGTGGGGTGTTCCTATACCTGCTCGGCAACATGCTCTTCCAGTTGCGCACCCTGCACACCCTGAACTGGACCCGGGTCGCCACCCTTGTCGTCCTCGTCGTCGGTATCCCGGTCGCCATGCCGATGCCCGGGCTGGCCGCGCTCGCCCTGCTCACCGCGATCTGCGTTGGCCTGGTCTTCGCCGAGGTGGCGCTGATGTCCGAGGCCCGGCACACGCTGCGCGCGGTGGTCTTCGAGGAGCGCACCGCCCACGAGACCCACGAGGCGACCTACCGCTCCCGCTGGCACGGCCAACCCCCCGGCACGACGTGACCCATGATCCGGACGGATCGAATGGTCGCCGACTCGACCCGATGCCCTATGCCGGACATCCCGCCGACGGGACTACCCTGCGAAGGTCAACTGGACATGGCCGACGGCGTGGGGATCGAAGCTACGTGATCACTGGTGAGCTGAAGAGCAGGATCGACCGCATCTGGGACGCCTTCTGGTCGGGTGGGATCTCCAACCCGCTGGAAGTGATCGAGCAGATCACATATCTGCTGTTCATCAAGCGCCTGGACGACCTGCACACAGCCGAGGAGAACAAGGCCAACCGCACCGGCCGGTGGGAACGGCGGATCTTCCCCGAGGGTTGCGACGACCAATGGCGCAAGTACGACGACCTGCGCTGGTCACGATTCAAGAGCGCCGCACCGGGCGAGATGTTCGAGACGGTACGCGACCGGGTGTTCCCGTTCCTGCGTACGCTCGGCGGCGACGGCTCGACGTACTCGCAGCACATGCGCGACGCCCGGTTCACCATCCCGAATCCGGCGCTGCTGGATCGGGTGGTCGACATGCTCGACCAACTGCCGGTTGACGACCGGGACACCAAGGGCGACCTGTACGAGTACATGCTCGGCAAGATCGCCACTGCCGGCCACAACGGGCAGTTCCGCACCTCGCGGCACATCATCCAACTCATGGTCGAGATGACCCGGCCGACACCGACCGACGAGATCTGCGACCCGGCCTGCGGCACCGCCGGATTCCTTGTCGAAGCCGGAGAGTACGTCCGCAAGCACCACCCGGACGCCCTGTACGACGCCGTCCAGCGGAAGCACTTCCACGAGAGCATGTTCCACGGCTTCGACTTCGACGGCACCATGCTGCGCATTGGCAGCATGAACATGCTGCTGCACGGCGTCGAGAACCCGGACATCCGCTACCGCGACTCCCTCGCCGAGAACGTCAGCAACGAATCGGAGAAGTACTCCCTGATCCTCGCCAACCCGCCCTTCGCCGGCAGCCTCGACTACGAGAGCACGTCGAAGGATCTGCAACGGGTCGTCAAGACCAAGAAGACCGAGCTGCTGTTCCTCGCCCTGTTCCTGCGGCTGCTCAAGCCGGGCGGCCGGGCGGCGGTGATCGTGCCGGACGGGGTGCTGTTCGGCTCCAGCAAGGCCCACAAGGAGCTGCGCCGCATCCTGGTCGAGGACCAGAAGCTCGACGGCGTGGTCAAACTCCCCAGCGGCACCTTCAAGCCGTACTCCGGAGTCTCCACGGCGATCCTGCTGTTCACCAAGACCGACAGCGGCGGCACCGACAACGTCTGGTTCTACGAGGTGACCGCCGACGGCTGGAGCCTCGACGACAAGCGCACTCCCCTGCTGCCTCTGGACAAGCTCGGCCCGGCCCTCGATGTGGCCCTCACCGAGGACGAGCATGCCAAGAACAACCTGCCGGACGTCCTGGCTCGCTGGTCTCAGCGCGACGGCGACGAGCAAAAGCGCGCCCGAACAGAGCAGAGCTTCTGTGTCCCCAAGGCCGACATCGCCGAGCAAGGCTACGACCTCAGCCTCAACCGCTACAAAGAAGTCGTCCACGAAGAGGTCGAACACCGGCCACCCCTGGAAATCCTCGCAGATTTGGAACGGCTCGAATCCGAAATCCAGCAAGGAATGGCCGACCTGAAGGCGATGCTGGGATGAGCACGGTGCTTATGAGGTTGGACCAGGTCTGCTCGGTGACGATGGGGCAGGCTCCGCCCGGGGATTCTTACAACAACGACGGCCAAGGCTTACCGCTCATCGCAGGCGCTGGCGACTTCTCCAACGGACACCCTGCGGCCAAAAAATACACCAAAGAAGCTTCCAAGAAATCTCGGCCGGGCGATATCATCCTTGGCATCAGGGCGTCTATTGGTGAGAAGGTGCTCTCCGATGGAGAGTACGGTTTGGGCCGAGGTGTCGCCGGCCTTAGAGCCTCAAGCCAACTGGACGACAGATTTTTGTGGCATTGGTTGACCGTAGCAGCGCCCGAACTCTCCGCGAAAGGCAGGGGAGCGACTTTTAAACAGGTCAACCGCCGAGATATTGGTGAGCTACTCATTCCCATCCCACCGCTCGAGGAGCAGCGGAAAATTTCGGAGGTGCTGGATCGGGTGGACGATCTACGCACCAAGCGCCGCAGAGCGCTCGTCAACCTCGATAAACTTGCTGACTCTGTCTTCCTCGATCTATTTGTTCAACGCAGTAGTCGGGACTGGCGAACGCTTAGCCTAGGGGAAGTAGCCGAGGTCGTTTCCGGCATCACGAAGGGCCGGAGGACCACCCAGAGCGTGCGACCAGTTCCATATCTAGCCGTACTGAACGTTCAGGATAAGCACCTTCAGTTGTCGACTGTCAAACATATCGACGCGACAGAAGAGGAGATTAGGCGTTATCGCCTTAGGAAGGATGACCTACTACTCACAGAAGGTGGCGATCCAGACAAATTAGGACGGGGTTCGCTATGGAATGAGGAGCTGCCGGAGGCGATCCACCAGAATCACATATTTCGGGTTCGCATCACCTCTCCAGATAGAGTGCACCCCGTTTACTTAAATTGGCTTGTGTCCTCCCAGTGGGGTAAGAATTACTTTCTTCGTTCGGCGAAACAAACGACAGGGATCGCCTCAATCAACAAGAGCCAGCTAACCCGGTTCCCTCTTGTGCTACCGCCGCCCGTGGCGCAAGAGGATTTCGCGATCCGAATTGCTAGCCTCCATCGATTGAAGGCAGCAAACGAAAAAAGCCTTAGCGATCTCGATGTCCTGTTCGCATCGCTGCTAGATCGGGCTTTCAGCGCGCGCTTTAAGTAGCAATCTGTCGATTCGGTGGTCCCAGCGCTATTGGCACGTTGCCCGCTCGTACAAGCGCTCGCCTCGGCGTAGGGCGAGCGCTTGTACGTCTATGGTCGGTCGTGTAGGGCGATTCCGGCGACGAAGGATCGCCAAGACCCGCGGGAGATGGCCAGGACCGGACCAGTGCCGTCGTCTTTCGTGTCGCGCACGTAGACCGCCGCCGCGAGGTTGTCGGCAACCTCCACACAGGCCCCCTGGTTGCTGCCGCTGCGAGTGCTCTTGTGCCAGCGCGCGCCGGTCAAGTCCATGTCTTCGCCACTTCCAATATCAGTTCGGTGGACTGTTGCAGGGTCAGCGCCTCGGCGAGTGTGGCTTCCCACTGCTCCCGCAGCGCAGCGACCTCGGCGGCCCGTTCCACCACCTGACCCTGAAGCCTGTTGTCGAGGTATCCGACGTCGACGAAGCCTGGCAGGGTCGCGATGACGAACGGTCCATCGAGGCCAGCGTACGCGCCGACTCCCTGGGGCACGACGTGGATTCGCATCCGCCGACTGCCCTGGTTGAGCTGCGCCAGGCGAAAAAGCTGCTCCCGCATCACGGTTGCGCCGCCGACCGGCCGACGAAGGACCGCGTCGTCCACGACCGCGACAAGCTGCGGCGGATCGCAGCCAGACAGGATCTGTTGCCGGGCCAGCCGCGCCGCTACTCGTGTCTCCACCTCTTCAGCGGCGAGCCGGCCGTCAGTGCCGAAGACAGCGCGTGCGTAATCCTCGGTCTGGAGTAGACCTGGCACCCACGCAACTTCATACCAGCGCAATGCCAGCGCCTGCTGCTCCAAGGTGATCCACTCCCGCAGCCAGAGCGGCGCGGCGTCGAGATCCACGAGCCGCTCAAGCAGGCGAGTGAACATGCCGCCGGTCTTCAGGGCTCGATCGATCGCCGCGACGTAGTCGCCCGTTGGTGGGCGCGTGCCGGTCTCTACGGCGCTGATGTGCGTACCTGAATAGCTGATGAGCTTGCCGAAGTCATCTTGACTCAGCCTGTGCGAGGCGCGCGCCCGGCGAAGCTCGTCCAGCAGGATTTCGGCCCCCGTCATGCCCACGTCCCCAAACCTCCCACAATTCGAACCTGCGTCCCCCATGGCTCCCCACCAGCCAAAACACGGGGCGTCAAAGTCTCTCCATCAAGGCCGGACACCTTCCGACACTATGCGGTTACTGAGCAGAGTGGAACAGGCAGCGTGGGTCGGTGGAGGCTCCCAACCCGCCGGTCGCGCTGTCGGGGCCGCCCCTGGGCGAGTAACCGGGGCGGTCCCTTCCAGAACTGCGAAGGAGGTCGGTGATGCTGCTGGTCGGTGCCGTGATGCTGGGGTTTCTGGCCGGGTTGTTCGCGTTCCGGGTCAAGTCGCGGTGGTGCCCGCGTTGCGGTGCGTCCACCGACGCCGTACCCCCGGGGACACGGCGGTGACCGACCGGGGCTGGCAGGAGCGGCGTGAGCTGCCGATCGGGCGGCGGGTTGCGCAACTGCGGGCCCGCCGAGGGATGAGTCAGCAGGTCTTCGCCGACCGGATCGGCAAGTCGAAAAGCTGGGTCGACAAGGTCGAACGCGGCGTACGACGACTCGACCGGCTCTCCGTGATCGAGACCATCGCTCGGGTGCTCGGGGTCACTCCCGATCTGCTGGCTGGCCGCCGGGCGCCGCAGGCGACGGTCACCGAGGTCGCCCCCGCCGTGGAACGGGTACGCGAAGCCCTGGTCCGCTACGACAACCCCACCGCCTGCGTCACGGACCTCGACCAGCAGGTCGCCTACGCGTACACCGCCTACCGGCACGCCCAGCATCTCCAGGTGCTGCGGATGCTGCCCGACCTGCTCACCACCGCCCGCCACACCCCGGCCACCCTGCCGGCTCCTCCGCCGGACCTGCTGGTGCGGGTGTACCGGCTCACCGCTCAGGTTCTGGTCAAGCTCGGCGAGGCCGACCTGGCATGGCTCGCCGCCGACCGCGCCATGACCACCGCTCAGGGCGACCCACGTCGTACCGCCGTCGCCGTGGTCCCACTCGCGCAGACGCTACGCGCCCAGCGGCGGGGCCGACTGGCGTTGGCCGTCACCACAACGGCACTACGCGAACTCGACCCGGTGTCCTCGCCTGACGCCCCACCGCAGTACGCCACTCTCACCGGAACTCTGATGGTCGAAGCTGCCCTCGCCGCCGCCAGCTACGGCGACGCCACCAACGCCGGCAACCTCACCGACCAGGCAGCCTGCCTCGCTAAGGGCCACCACGACAGCGACGGGTTCGGGCAAACCACAGTGGACCTCGCTCGCGCCCTCGCCGCGACCACCCTCGGCGACCACACCCTCGCCATCGCCATCCATCGGTCGGCCACCCGCACCGCCGGCTGGCATCGGCTGGCCGCCGAACACCGTGCCGCCCACCTCGTCGACATGAGCCACGCCTACCTGGCAATTGCCGACCACCAGGCCGCCGCCCGCGTCCTCGTCGCCGCCGACCAGATCGCCCCCGCCGAAACCCGAACCCGGCCCACCGCCCGCGCCGCCCTCATCGCCGTCCTGCGCGCCGGCCCGACCCCCGCCGACCTCACCCGCCTCGCCACCCACGTCGGCCTGACCCCACAGCCATGACCCGTAGACACCGCAGTACGCCTGGACAACCTGCTTACGACAGGTGCTCCGCAGCGAGCTCCTCGGCCTCGGCCACGAACTCGTCTAGCTCGGTTGGGGTCAAGTTCGACTCAAGGAGGATCTGCCCGAGGACGAATATTTCGGCTCCCAGCACGGTCTCGGCGGGGATGTTGTCGACAAGTTCCGGCTCTCCGAGGGCCGCCCGGATGACACCCTCCACTTCGAGGGCAGACAAGGTGTCGCCCTGCTCGTACTGGGCGCGAGCCGAGGACACGAACGCGGCCACATCGGTCGGGGTGGCGTCGGCTTCGAAGTGCCGGTGGACCGCAACGGCGAACGCGGCCCCGATGATCCCCAGGCTGCCGCGCAGGCCGTGCTGCCCGATCTCGGCGGCCACGGCGTCGGCGGCGTCCCAGTCAGCCCTGGCCAGAGCCCGAATCAGGTCGCCTAGCGGGTTAACGTCCACGGTTTCTGAACCTCACTATTCGTTGCCTGATGACCGTCCCGATGCGATGCGCCGCCACACCTGCGAGAACGGCGAGCACCGCAAGGTTTCCGGCGGCTTCCGGAGCATCGATTTTCGCCCTTGGCGAGGTTGATGGAGCCGTAGGTGTGGCCGTCCCGGTCGAGTGTGTCCCGCTGGGCCCTTTTGGATCACGGAACATGCTGATCGACTGCTGCATCGTATCGGTAGCCGTACTCGTGTGTTCCTGCACGTCGTCGGCTCTTCGCACCGAGCGGACGAGGTAGCCGCTCATCTTCGCCCGCTTCAGGGCGCGTCGGTCGCTGTCTGCCAGAAGGTCTTCGCCGGAGGGCGTCCCGGATGCCGCAGCTTGCTGAGGCACGGATCCCGGGGCGATGACGTTCAGATACGCGCCAATCTGTCGGGCGGCGTCGCTGCTGAGTCGGGCGAGCCGGTGGGCCTTGTCGGCACCTGTGCGGCTGTGGGTCACCGCCGACCGAAGCGACCGATGGTCGGAGCCCTGGCCAGCCGCCGTGTAGCGGGCATGGGCTTCGGCGACATCCGTGGCGGCCCGGGATGCGCGTACCGCGAGCGCGTCAAGTTGGTCTATGGCGGACGTGAGTTGGGCGACGACCTGGGCGAGCAGGCCGCTCATCCCGGCACTCTCGTGACCATGCCGTCCTTCCGGTCCACTGCGCCATCCACCGACACCTTTCACGTTCGGTAGCGACGCAGACACTACCCAGCGTGAATACTATTCCGCAGCCCCATTGACAGCGCGAGGTCGCACAAACCGGCGAATGTCTGTGGCCGTCAGGTGGGCTCGACTGGCGTTGCCGATGTGAGAGCATCGGGGGCTGCTGTCGATCGTGGGGGTTGGCGCAATGAGCAACTTTCATTTTCTGCGTACCGAGTGGCCCGATCTGTTCCGGGAGGCCGCCAAGGCCGAACGGAATACGGTGCTCGATCCGCGCACCGCCTGCTTTTATGCCCGGCGGACGCTGGAGCACACCCTCACCTGGCTGTTCGAGGTCGACAGCACGCTCAACCAGCCGTACAAGAAAGACCTCAACGGGATGATCCACGAGCCGACGTTGCGGCATCTGGTCGGCCCTGGACTCAACGCCAAGATGGACATCATCCGCAAGCAGGGCAATTGGGCGGTGCATCGGACGGCGCCGGTCAAGTCGACCGACTCGATTCCTGTCGTGCGGGAGTTGTTCCACGTCTTGTACTGGGTGGCCCGGCACTACGCCCGCGACCAGTCGCAGGTGCCGCCGAGCATCCTCACCTTCGACGAAACGCTTCTCCCCCGGCCGCAGCACGGTCAGCCGCAGAAGACCAGCCAGGCCGAGATCAAGGCGCTTGCCGACAGGCTGGCCGCGCAGGATGCCGCGCTCGCCACCGAGCGGGAGAAGAACGCCAGCCTGGATGCCGAGTTGGCGAAGCTACGCGCCCAGATCGCCGCCGCCAAGGCCGCCAACGAGGCCCGGCCGGACGACCACGACTACAACGAGTCCCAGACCCGGGACCTGTTCATCGACGTACTGCTCAAGGAAGCCGGTTGGCCCCTCGACCAGGAGCGCGACCGGGAGTTCCCGGTAACCGGCATGCCCGGCGGCGGCGCGGGGGTGGTCGACTACGTGCTGTGGGGCGACGACGGTAAGCCGCTGGCCGTGGTCGAGGCCAAGCGCGCCCGCCGGCACGCCACCGCCGGCCAGCAGCAGGCCAAGCTCTACGCCGACTGCCTGGAGCAGGCGTACGGACAGCGCCCGGTGATCTTCTACACCAACGGCTACGAACACTGGCTGTGGGACGACACCGCCTACCCGCCCCGGCCGGTGCAGGGCTTCTACACGAAGGCGGAGCTGCATCTACTGGTGCAGCGGCGGGAGAGCCGCCGGCCGCTGGCAGAACAGGAGATCAACGGGCGGATCGTCGAGCGGCACTACCAGAAGCGGGCGATCCGGGCGGTCGGTGAGGCGTTCGAGCTGCACCGACAGCGTCAGGCGCTGCTGGTGATGGCGACCGGTGCGGGCAAGACACGCACGGTCATCGCCCTGGTCGAGCAGCTCATGCACGCCAACTGGGTCAAGCGGGTGCTCTTCCTGGCCGACCGCAACGCGCTGGTCAACCAGGCGGTCAACGCCTTCAAGGCGCACCTGCCGGAGGTGGCCACGGTCAACCTGGTCACCGAGAAGACCACCGATGGCCGGGTGTACGTCTCCACGTACCCGACCATGATGGGCCTGATCAACGAGACCGTGGACGGCGTTCGGCGCTTCGGCCCCGGGCATTTCGACCTGGTCATCATCGACGAGGCGCACCGCTCGGTCTACCAGAAGTACCGGGCGATCTTCGCCTGGTTCGACTCGCTGCTGCTGGGCTTGACCGCCACTCCGCGTAACGAGATCGACCGCAACACCTACAGCCTGTTCAACCTGGAAGACGGCGTGCCCACCGACCACTACGACCTGGACGAGGCGGTCGAGGAGGGCTACCTGGTGCCGCCCCGCGCGGTGGCGGTGCCGCTGAAGTTCCAGTGGGACGGCATCCGCTACGACGACCTCAGCGAGGAAGAGAAGGAACGCTGGGACGCCCTCGACTGGGGCGAGGACGGCCCACCGGACGGCGTCGACCCGGATGCGGTCAACAAGTGGCTGTTCAACACCGACACGGTGGACAAGGTGCTGGCGACCCTGATGACGCACGGGCACACGATCGCCGGTGGTGACCGGCTCGGCAAGACAATCATCTTCGCCAAGAACAACGACCACGCGACCTTCATCCGCGAACGGTTCGACCTCCACTACCCGCATCTGAAGGGCCACTTCGCGCAGGTCGTCACCCACAAGGTCGACTACGCCCAGAGCCTGATCGACGACTTCTCGGTCAAGGACAAGGCCCCGCACATCGCCATCTCGGTGGACATGCTCGACACCGGCATCGACGTGCCGGAGGTCGTCAACCTGGTCTTCTTCAAGGTCGTCCGGTCCAAGTCGAAGTTTTGGCAGATGATCGGCCGGGGCACCCGGCTGTGCCCGGACCTGTTCGGTCCCGGCCAGGACAAGCGTGACTTCTTCGTCTTCGACTGCTGCGCGAACTTCGCGTACTTCAGTCAGGATCTGCCGGCCAGCGAGGGTTCGCTCGGCGAGTCCCTCACCGCTCGCCTGTTCAAGGCGCGAGTCGAACTGCTCTACCGGCTCGACCAGCGGCTGCCGCAGGGTGGTGAGCCCGCGGTGGACGGCACGCGCAGCGAATCCGGGCTGCGCTGGGACATCGCCCACCACCTGCACGAGCGGGTCAGCGGCATGCACCTGGACAACTTCGTCGTCCGGTCCAAGCGACGGACGGTGCAGTTTTACGCCGACGCCGCCAACTGGCACCGGCTCACCCCCGAGGCGGTCGATGAGATCGGGCGTGACCTGGCCGGGTTGCCGACCTCGGTCAAGGACGACGACGAGACCGCCAAGCGCTTCGACCTGATGATGCTGCGACTTCAGCTCGGCCAGCTCGACGTGGAACCGGCCTACGAGCGGCTGCGCCGACAGGTGCAGGAGATCGCCTCGGCGCTGCTGGAGCAGACAAGCATCCCGGCGATCCGCGAGCAGCGGGAGCTGCTGGACGAGGTCGCCAACGACGAGTGGTGGCAGGATGTCACGCTGCCGCTGCTGGAGTTGGTGCGACGCCGGGTCCGATCCTTGGTGCGTCTGATCGAGCGGGGCAAGCGCACAATCGTCTACACCGACTTCGTCGACCAGCTCGGAGAGCTGACCGAGATCACCATTCCGCAGGCGCGGGTCGGCACCGACTACGAGCGGTTCCGGATCAAGGCGCGTGCCTACCTGCGCCAGCACGAGGACCACGTGGCGTTGCAGAAGCTGCGCCGCAACCGGCAACTCTCCCCCACCGACCTCGTCGAGTTGGAACGGATGCTCGCCGACAGCGGTGTCGGTGCCGCCGACGACATCGAACGTGCGCGGCGGTCGGCCGACGGGCTGGGGCTGTTCATCCGGTCGCTGATCGGCCTGGACCGCGAGGCCGCCACGGAGGCGTTCAACGAGTTCCTCGACGGGCGGACGCTGACCAGGAACCAGATCCACTTCATCCACATGATCGTCGGGCACCTGACCCAGAACGGTGCCATGGAGATCGGCCGGCTCTACGAGTCGCCATTCACCGAGATCGCCCCACACGGGCCGGAGTCGTTGTTCACGCCGGCCGACGTGGATCGCATCGACGCGATCCTCACCTCCGTACGCGCCACCGCCACACCGGCCCACGAGGTCGCCTAGTGGTTCGCTCGACTCCGGCTAGGCTCTGGCCATGCTGACGCGGCTCCAGGTGCAAGGGTTCAAGAATCTGCTCGACGTGGATGTCGAGTTCGGCCCCTTCACCTGCATCGCTGGTGCCAATGGCATGGGAAAATCGAACATCTTCGACGCTATAGAGTTCCTCTCCTATCTGGCGACCGGCTCGTTGGCCGATGCTGCCCAGCGGGTGCGGGGTACCGCTCGCGGGCGGGGCGGCGACCCGCGTGACCTGTTCTGGGACGGCTACCGCGAGCACGAGCACCCGATCACCATCGCGGCCGAGATGATCGTGCCCACCGAGGTGGAGGACGAACTCGGCGAGCTGGCCCGCCCGGAGGCCACCTACCTTCGGTACGAAGTGGTTCTGGGCTATGAGCCGTCGCGCGGTGATCATGGGGTCGGTCGACCGCACCTGCTCCGCGAAGATCTGCGCCAGATCCCGGACGCCCGGTCTCGATTGACCTTTCCCGCGAGCCAAGCGTTTCTCGACGCGGTGGTGATCGACGAGGGCCGGAACCGCGTTTTCCTCTCCACCGACATCGGCGACAACGAACAATTGATCAACGAGCACACTGATTGGAACCGTGTTGAGCGGTCGCGACCGGCCAGTCGGGTGACACGAACAGTGCTCAGCACAAAGATCACGGCGGACAACCCGACCATCCTGGCCGCAAGAAACGAAATGAAAAGCTGGCGTCGGCTGGCTCTGGAACCGTCCGCGTTGCGCACGCCGGACGGCACCACCGGCTCCGATTCACTGTCTGCCAACGGGCGGCACCTTCCTGCGACACTCCACCGAGTCGCGCATGGTCCGGAATGGTCGGCTGAGCCGGACCGGGTCTACGCGAGGGTGGCCGGCAGGCTCTCGGATCTGTCGGGTCTGGCGGTCGAGGACCTAGAGGTCGAGTTCGACGAGGCTCGGGAACTCTTCACGCTCTTCCTCACCGAGCGGGGAGGCTTGCGGCTTCCGGCACGCGCGCTGTCCGAGGGGACCTTGCGCTTCCTCGCACTCTGCGTACTCCTTGAGGACGCGGAGTTCACCGGCCTAATCTGCATGGAAGAGCCGGAGAACGGGATCCATCCGGCGAACCTGGCGGCCATGGTGCAACTGGTCCGCGACCTCGCCGTCGACCCGACCGACGCACTCAGCCACGACAACCCCTTCCGGCAGGTCATTATCAACACCCACTCGCCCGGCGTGGTGCAACTCTGCGACCCCGACGATCTGCTGCTAGCCGATGTGCGCCTGACGGCGGCTCCGGATGGCACAGCGGCGCGTGCCCTGTCCCTGCTGCCCTTCCGTCGAACATGGCGGGCAAGGCGGGGAGGCCCGACCTTCTCGATGGCCGACATCCTCGCCTACCTCTCCGAGCCACCGCAGGCACACCTACGGCTTCCCTCGGACCTGACCGCATGATGGCCCGGACCTACTCTGGCCTGTTCGTGCCTGAGGGCACGTCGGATGACCCGCTGGCTGCACATATCGAACGCCTGTTCTTCGACAAGGGCTACCCAGTCGCCCTAAGCAGACCGGACTTCGGGCGGCTGCCGAGGGTCGGCAAGGACGTAGCCTCGCGGATAAGGGCAGGGCTCCAACTCGTCGACGGTCCCGTCGACGTGATCGTCGTACACCGAGACGCGGACAACGCCGGACCGGACGCCCGCCGGGTGGAGATCGAGTCGGCCTTCCGGTCGGCGGGAACTGCGGCTGATCTCGTCCCGGTCATTCCGATACGCATGACCGAGGCATGGCTGCTGCTGGACGAGGCGGCGATCCGTCGCGTGGCGGGTAACCCTCAAGGACGCGCGAGTTTGAATCTCCCGAAGAGGCGTGAAGTAGAATCGCGCGCCGATCCCAAGGGCATTCTCCGTGAATGTCTGTTGACAGCGTCCGAACAATCCGGCCGTCGGCGCGCCGCGGTGGCCCGGCGCTTCGACGACAACCGCAGGCAGTTGCTGGAACGGCTCGACCTGAATGGGTCTGTCGTGCAGTTGCAAAGTTGGTGCAGCCTGATCGCGGACATCGAAGCCGTCGTCAAGCGGTGGCACTCAGGACGATCCGACAGCGCTTGACTTCGAGTGCGCTCCAAGCGGGACGCTTGGCGGCATGACGACGACACGGAAACTGGGTCGCAGCGGGATCGAGGTCAGCGCCATCGGGATGGGGTGCTGGGCGATCGGTGGGCCGCTGTGGGGCGACGACCGGCAGCCGTTGGGCTGGGGCGAGGTCGACGACGAGGAGTCGGTACGGGCCGTGCACGCGGCGATCGAGCACGGAGTGACCTTCTTCGACACCGCCAGCAACTACGGGGCCGGGCACAGCGAGCGGGTACTCGGCCGGGCGGTCGCCGGCCGCCGTGACCAGGTGGTGATCGCCACCAAGTTCGGCTACAGCTCCGACGAGGCGACCCGCCGGGCCACCGGCGAGGACCACCGTCCCGAGTACGCGGTGGCCAGTCTGGAGGCGTCGCTGCGCCGCCTCGACACCGATCACGTCGACCTGTTGCAGCTGCACCTGAACGACCTGGCTCCGGCGCTCGCGCTCGACCTGGTCGACACGCTGGAGAGCATGGTCACCCAGGGCAAGATCCGGGCGTACGGGTGGAGCACCGATCACCCCGACTCGGCTGCCGCCTTCGCCCCGGCCGCCCCGCACTGCACCGCGATCCAGCACGACCAGTCGGTACTGCGGGACAACGCCGACATGCTCGCGGTCTGCGAGAAGCATGACCTGGCCAGCATCAACCGGGGGCCGCTGGCGATGGGGCTGCTTACCGCCGCCACCAGGTCGCTTGGCGACGACGACGTGCGGGGGCGGGCACCCGAATGGCTGCCCTGGTTCACCGACGGACAGCCGGCGCCGCAGTGGGCGCAGCGGATCGACCGGGTCCGGGCGGCGCTCACCGCCGACGGCCGTACCCTCGCCCAGGGTGCGCTCGGCTGGCTGCTGGCCCGCAGCCCGCGTACGGTGCCGATTCCTGGCTTCCGGACGGTGGCGCAGGTCGAGGAGAACACCCGGGTGCTCGCCCTCGGTCCACTGCCCGCGGACGCCTACGCGGAGGTCGAGCGGGAGCTGTCGGAGCTGCGCTCGGTCGGGGCCGCCACGCGGGCGTGACCGACTCGACGCATCCGGCTGGCCCCCCGTACCCGAAAATGTAGGCATGCGGATCCTGATGGCCGGTGCGTCCGGCTTCCTCGGCACCCGGCTGGTCGACCTGCTCGTCACCGACGGGCACCAGGTGACCCGGCTGGTACGCCGACCGCCGCGCGCCGCCGACGAGCGACAGTGGTCGCCGTCGGCGGCGCAGTTGGACCCGGCGGTGGTCGCCGAGGCCGACGCGGTGGTCAACCTGGCCGGCGCGGGTGTCGGCGACCGGCGCTGGAACGACGGGTACCGGCAGCTCATCCGGTCGAGTCGGGTGGACACCACAAGCACGCTTGCCACCACCATCGCCGGTCTGCCGGCGGCCGACCGGCCGGAGGTGCTGCTGAACGCCTCGGCGATCGGCTGGTACGGCAACACCGGCGACCGGGTGGTCGAGGAGGACGCGCCGGCCGGCGAGGGTTTCCTCGCCGACGTGGCCCGGGTCTGGGAGGCGGCCACCCGACCGGCTGAGGACGCCGGGGTGCGGGTGGTGCGGCTGCGCACCGGGCTGCCGCTGCACCGCGACGGTGGGCTGCTCAAACCGCAACTGCTGCCGTTCAAGCTGGGCATCGCCGGCCGGCTCGGTAGTGGTCGGCAGTGGATTCCGTGGATCTCGATGACCGACTGGCTCAACGCCACCACGTTCCTACTGGCCCGGGCCGATCTGGCCGGGCCGGTGAACGTGGTCGGGCCGGCCCCGGTCACAAACGCCGAGTTCACCCGGGAGCTGGCCCACCAGCTGAACCGCCCCGCGGTCATCCCGATCCCGGCGCTGGCCCTGAAGGTCGCCCTGGGCGGCTTCGCCCAGGAGGCCCTCACCAGCACCCGTGTCCTCCCCGGCGTCCTCAACCGCGCCCAGTTCACCTTCCGCCACCCCGACCTCCGCACCGCCCTCCAAGCCGCCCTCCACGACTGACCTCCCCCTCCCCCGCGAGCCGCATGGGTTGATCATGAGGTTAGCGGCGAAGTTGATCTCCAAAACTGCCGCTAACCTCATGATCAACGAAGCGGGGCGGGCGGGGCGGTCAGCAGCCGATGGTCCAGTGGTTGGGGGCGGTCTGGCGCAGGGTGGTGGTGTAGAAGGTGTTGTAGAGGCCCATCCGCTGGTTGGAGCCGTTGGCGTAGGCGTAGCCGCCGGAGTGGTAGGCGCGGCCGGCGGTGACGTGGGCGTAGTTGCTTGCGGTGACGCAGGTCGGGGCGCCGGTGGGGGTCGGGCTCGCGGTCGGGGTCGGGCTCGCGGTCGGGCTGGGCGACGTGGTCGGGGTCGCCGTCGGGGTCGGGGTGACGCCGCCGTTGAGGCCGAAGAAGACCGCGTCGTGGTACGTCGAGCAGATGGTGTCCAGGAAGTACGCGGCGGCGGTACCGCACTGGTCCGCGCCGGAGCCCGGGTCGACGGGGGTGCCGTGCCCCATGCCGGAGACCCGGTGCACCCGGACCACGTCGTTGCCGTACACCTCGACGCTGGTGCCGGCCGGCAGTTGCCGGGTGCTGGTGGGCGTCTGCGAGACACCGAGCACGTTCGTCCACTGGTCGCGCGACTCGGTGGCGTTCGCCGTCGCCACGGTGTAGTCGCTGGCGCCGTGCCAGATGGCCACCTTCGGGCGGGCACCGGAGTAGCCGGGGTGGGCGTTGCGGACCAGGTCACCCCACTGCGCGGGGGTCTTGTCGACACCGGGGCTCATGCAGGAGAAGGCGTTGACCATGCTGGTGGCGCAGCGGTGCGGCAGCCCGGCGATTATCGAACCACCGGCGAAGACGTCCGGGTAGGTCGCGAGCATGGTGGCGCTCATCGCCCCGCCGGCCGACAGCCCGCTGACGTAGACGCGGTTGGCGGCCGTGCCGTACGTCGACCGCGCGTGGTCGACCATCTGCTTGATGGACAACGCCTCACCCTGCCCCCGGGTCGTGTCGCCGGTCTCGAACCAGTTGAAACAGGAACTGGAGTTGTTGGCTGAGCGCTGCTCGGGCACGATCAGCGCGAATCGCCACTGGTCGGCGTACTTCTGCCAGCCGGAGTTGGTGAAGTAGCCGCTGGCGTTCTGGGCGCAGCCGTGCAGCAGCACCACTGCCGGGGCACCGGTGGGCAGGTTGTCCGGCCGGTACGCGTACATGGCGAGGTTGCCGGGGTTGGAGCCGAAGCCGGTGACCTGGGTCAGGGACGCGGCCTGGGCGGGAGCGGCGACGGCCACCAGCGCGGCGGCGGCCAGGACCAGCCCGGCCAGCGCACCGGCGAGCCGGGTACGGGTGCGGCGCACGAGAGCCTCCATTGTTGTGAGCTGGATCACCAATAATTGCCGCGACGTTACGCACCTGTGTCGCACCGATGACATGGTGGCCGTGCACACATTCGTCGATGTCCAGGTGTGGCAGGGTGGACCGCCGCCTACCTGCCGGGTCTGACCGGCGTGTCCCGGTGCGATTGGTAACGTCCGCTAGGTGCCCACCTCCCCGTCCGTGGCGTCCGCGCCCGCCTCACCGTCGCCCTCGCGGGTAACTCGCGACCGCCGAGCCGACCTGACAGTGGTGCTTGTCGCGCTGGCGCTCGCCGTCTGGGTGACAAGCGGGCTGTGGATCGACCCGAACGGGCGGGCGATCACCGTCAACTCCAGTGACCAGGCGCTGTTCGAATGGCTGCTGGCCTTCGGCGGGCACGCGTTGACCCACGGCGAGAACCCGCTCTTCACCTATCTGATCAACGTCCCGGACGGGGTGAACCTCGCGGTCAACACCTCGATCACGGTGTACGCGGCGGCCTTCGCCCCGCTGACGTACCTGATCGGGCCGCCGGCCACCTTTCTGGTGATCCTCACCCTCAACCTGGCCGCCACCGCCGTCGCCTGGTACTGGCTGCTCTCCCGGCACCTGGTCCGCAGCCCTCTCGCCGCCGCGGTGGGCGGGCTGTTCATCGGCTTCTCCCCGGGGATGGTCTCGCACGCCAACGCCCACCTGAACTGGACCGCCGGCTGGCTGGTGCCGCTACTCGTGTGGCGGCTGTTCGCGCTGCGCCGGCCCGGTCACTGGCTACGCGACGGCGCGATCCTCGGCGTACTCGTCGCGGTCGCCTTCTCGATCGCCGCCGAGGGACTCTTCTTCACCGCGCTGGCACTCGGACTCTTCGTCGCCGTCTGGGCGCTGCACCCGGCCAACCGGGTCGAGGCCCGCGCCGTACTGCCCTCGTTCCTGCGCGGCCTCGCGGTGACCGCTGTGGTCGCCGGGGTGCTGCTGTCCTACCCGCTGTGGCTGCACTTCGCCGGGCCGCAGCGGTTCCACGGCACCGGCTTCGACGCGGTGATCCACTCCGAGGACATCGCGGCGTACGCCGCCTACCCGCGCCGTTCGCTTGCGGGCGAGGCCGGTTTCGGCACCTCGCTGGCGCCGAACCCCACCGAGGAGAACTCCTTCTTCGGGCTGCCGTTGCTGGTACTCGCCGTCGGCTGTTTCGTGCTGCTGTGGCGGGCCGGTGACACACGCCGACGGGCGACTCTGTGGGCGCTCGGGATCGTCGCGGTGGTCTTCACCGCGCTCTCCTTCGGGCCGGTGGCCAAGGTCGACGGCCGGCGTACCGACCTGCCGATGCCCTTCGACCTGCTCGGGCACCTGCCGGTGGTGAACGCCGCGCTGCCCGCCCGGTTCGCGCTCGTGGTGACGCCGGTGCTCGGCCTGCTGCTGGCGTACGCGGTGGACCAGCTGCGCCGACGTCCGCTGTCCCGCCCGGCGGCGGTGGCCTGGACCGTCGCCTTCGCGGTGGCCCTGGTGCCGCTGTTCCCCACTCCGCTGCTGACAAGCGAACGGGAACCGATCCCGCGCTTCATCACCTCCGGCGCCTGGCGGGACCACGTCTCCCCGGGCGGGGTGCTGACCCCGGCGCCGCTGGCCCTGGACGTCTACCCCGACGGGCAGCGCTGGCAGGCGTACGCGCTGGCGAACCGGCAGGGCGAGTTCGCCATCCCGTCCGGGTTCTTCCTCGGCCCCGGCGGTCCCGACGACCGGGGACGCATCGGTCCGGTGCCCCGCCCGTTCGGCGCGCTGCTCGACCAGGCCGCCCGTACCGGCCTGCCGCCGATCGTCACCGAGGGGACCCGCGAGGAGGTCCGGGCCGACCTGGAGCACTGGCGGATCGAGACGGTGGTGCTCGCCGACGAGGTGCACGGCGCCAAGTGGCCGGTCGACGAGGAGGCGATCCGCCGTACCCTGGTTCTGCTCTTCGGCGAGCCACAACGGGTCGAGGACGTGTGGGTGTGGCAGGTCGGGGAGTGAGCCGCCCGAGGGTCGGCGGCGGGACCAGTGGTGAGCCGGCTCACCACTGGTGACCAGCGGGTACGGGTCTAGGCTGGACGGGTGACCGTGACGACCTCCGGCCTGACGGCCGTACGCGCCGGTGTCCTCGACTACGCCGCCGCCTGGGACGAACAGCGTCGGTTGCACGAGGCGGTGGTCGCCGGCGGGCAGGGCGACACAGTTCTGCTGCTGGAGCACCCGAGCGTCTACACCGCGGGCAAGCGCACCGAGCCGTGGGACCGCCCGGTCGACGGCACTCCGGTGATCGACGTGGACCGGGGCGGCAAGATCACCTGGCACGGCCCGGGCCAGTTGGTGGGTTACCCGATCGTGCGCCTGCCCGACCCGGTCGACGTGGTCGCGTACGTGCGTCGGGTCGAGCAGTTGCTCATCGACGTCTGCGCCGAGTTCGGCCTGACCGCCGGCCGGGTCGAGGGACGCAGCGGGGTCTGGGTGCCGGCCGACGACCGGGGCCCGGAGCGCAAGGTGGCCGCCATCGGCATCCGGGTCGCCCGGGGTGTCACCCTGCACGGCTTCTCGATCAACTGTGACTGTGACCTGGCGTTCTTCGACCGGATCGTGCCGTGCGGCATTCGCGACGCCGGCGTCACCTCCCTCACCGCCGAACTCGGCCGCCCCGTCACCGTCACCGACGTCCTCCCCGCAGTAGAACGCCACCTCCCCACCCTCCACCTCCCCACCCCCTAACACCCCCACCCCACCCACGGTCGATCATGAAGTTGTTGTCACGCCACGCCGACATCGGCGACAACAACCTCATGATCGCCGCCGTCCTGGCCGGGGTGAGGGCGGGAGGGCGGGAGGGCGGAGGGGTGTCAGGGGGTTAGGCGGTGGAGGTCGCGGGGGAAGGGCGTTACCTGGCGGATGTTGGGGGCGCCGGTGAGGCGGGCGACCAGGCGTTCCAGGCCGATGGCGAAGCCGCCGTGCGGGGGCATGCCGTGGCGGAACGCGTCGACGTAGCCGGCGTACGGCTCCACCGGCTCGCCCCGGGCGGCCAGCGCGGCAAGGTAGTCGCCGTGCCGGTGCAACCGCTGCCCGCCGGTGACCAGTTCCAGCCCACGGAACAGCAGGTCGAAGCCGTTGGAGTAGGCCGGCCGCGCCGGGTCCGGATGGGTGTAGAAGGGTCGCTTCGCCATCGGGTACCCGGTGACGAAGAGGAACTCCGAGCCGTGCTCGCGCCGGGCCCACTCGCCCAGCGCGCGTTCGTGGGCGGGTGCCAGGTCCGGTTCGTCGGCGGGTGCGCCGGCGATGCGCAGCGCGTCGGTGAAGTGCACCGCCGGGATCTGCGTCGGCACCGGTGGGGGCGTGACGCTGAGGGTGGTCAGCGCGCCGGCGGCCCGGTCACCTACCGCGTCGAGCATCCCGGCCAGGGTGTCCCGCAGCACCGCCATCACGTCCCGGTGGTCGGCGACGAAGCCCAGCTCGACGTCGAGCGAGGTGTACTGCGCCAGGTGTCGCACGGTGTCGTGCGGCTCGGCGCGGAACACCGGCCCGACCTCGTACACCCGCTCGAAGACCCCGACCATGAGCTGCTTGTAGAACTGCGGCGACTGGGCCAGGTACGCGGGCCGACCGAACCAGTCAAGGGTGAAGACGTTCGCCCCGCTCTCGGTGGACGAGGCGACCACCTTCGGCGTGTGGATCTCCACGAAGCGGCGGGCGTCCAGCGAGGCCCGGAAGCCGGCCACCGCCGCCGCCGAGATCCGCAACGCGGCTGACCGGGTCGGGTGACGCAGGGCGACCGGGGCGTGGTCCAGCTGGGTCGGCAGGGTGGCAGCCAGGTCGGGTCGGTAGAGGTCGAACGGCGGTGGGTCGGCGGGCGGGCCGAGCGGTCGTACCGTCGGGTCGGTCAGCTCCAACCCGCCGGGCGCCGCCGGGTTCGTGACCACGGTGGCCACCACCTCGACGACTGTCTCCTCCGGCAGCGCCTCGACCTCGGCGCGCACCGCGGGATCGGTGACGACCACCTGCGCGAGCCCGGCGGCGTCCCGGACGATCAGGAAGGCCACCGACTTGAGCAGTCGGCGGCGGTGCACCCAGCCGGCGATCCGGACGGTACCGCCGGTGTGCCGGGTGAGCTGGTCGGACAGGATGCGTTGCATGGCTACCTCCTCGATCAATCGCAACGCGATCCCCGGGAGGTGTGGGCGAGCGGGAACCTCGCGGTGCCACCACACCTTCGCCCCCGCCAGGGCGGGAGCCTCGTTCGTCGCCTTTTCACCGGGGCCAGCCGGGCGGGGTCTACTGGGCGCGGATGCCGGAGTGCCCCTGCTCAGCAAGGGCCGACCGGTCACCGCGCGCCGTTCTTCCCGCAGCTCGGGAGGGTCTTCGCGGCCCCGGCGCCAGACCGCCTCGCAGCATCCGGCGGCTCTCTTCAACTGGCGGGTCGGTGCGCTACTCGGCTCCGTCGTCGCTACTCGTCGGGCACGTTAACACCCGGCCGGGCCGTCCTGTTACGTGTTTTTTCCGGCCCCGGTGTCCGGCGTCACAGGATTTCCGGGGTGACGGCCGTCGCCCGCCGTTCATCGACCGCCGCCGTCCGGCGTAGGCTCGTTTTGTGACGATCGAGCACTCCGCGCAGACGACCGGCCAGGCCGCGAGTACCGCGACGCCCGCCCCCGAGGGGCGGCGACTGCTGCGGATCGAGGCACGCAACGCCGAGACGCCGATCGAGCGCAAACCACCGTGGATCAAGGTCAAGGCCAAGATGGGCCCGGAGTACACCCAGCTACGCGGGCTGGTCTCGCGCGAGGGGCTGCACACGGTGTGCCAGGAGGCCGGCTGTCCCAACATCTACGAATGCTGGGAGGACCGCGAGGCCACCTTCCTCATCGGCGGTGACCAGTGCACCCGCCGCTGCGACTTCTGCCAGATCGACACCGGCAAGCCGGCCGAGTTCGACGCCGACGAGCCGCGTCGGGTCGCCGAGTCGGTGGTGTCGATGGGTCTGCGGTACGCCACCATCACCGGCGTCGCCCGCGACGACCTGCCCGACGGCGGGGCCTGGCTCTACGCCGAGACGGTCCGGCAGATCCACGCCCTGCAGCCGGGTTGTGGCGTCGAGCTGTTGATCCCGGACTTCAACGCGGTACCCGAGCAGCTCGCCGAGGTCTTCGGCGCCCGGCCCGAGGTGCTGGCGCACAACGTGGAGACGGTTCCCCGGATCTTCAAGCGGATCCGGCCGGCCTTCCGCTACGAACGGTCCCTGGACGTCATCTCGCAGGCCCGCGCCGACGGCCTGGTCACCAAGAGCAACCTGATCCTCGGGATGGGCGAGGAGCGGGCCGAGATCTCGCAGGCACTGCGTGACCTGCACGACTCCGGCTGCGAACTGATCACCATCACCCAGTATCTGCGCCCCTCCCCCCGGCACCACCCGGTGGAACGCTGGGTCAAGCCGGAGGAGTTCGTCGAGCTGCGCGAGGAGGCCGAGGAGATCGGCTTCGCCGGCGTGATGAGCGGCCCCCTGGTGCGCTCGTCCTACCGCGCCGGCCGCCTCTACCAGCAGGCCCTCGCCGCCCGCCAACCCGCACCCCTCCCCACCCACTAATCCCCCCAAGCCCTCCGGCGATCATGCAGTTGTGGTTGG
>NZ_BOOZ01000015.1 GCF_016863495.1 Micromonospora andamanensis | reverse complement strand
GCCAACGACGCCGCCGCCGACCGGCACCTGCAACCTGCCGTCGTCGTACCGGTGGTCGTCCACCGGAGCGTTGGCGCAGCCGAGGTCGGGTTGGGTGTCGTTGAAGGACTTCACGCACGCGCCGTACAACGGTCAGCACCTGGTGTACGCCACCACGCACGACTTCGGTACGTCGTGGGGTTCGATGAACTTCGGGCTGTTCTCGAACTGGAACCAGATGGGTTCGGCCAGCCAGAACGCGATGCCGTTCTCGGCTGTCGCGCCGTCGTTGTTCTACTTCGCACCGCGCAACATCTGGGTGTTGGCGTACCAGTGGGGTGGTCCGGCGTTCTCCTACCGGACGTCGACGAACCCGACGAACGTGAACAGCTGGTCGGCGCACCAGACGCTGTTCACCGGAAGCATCTCCAACTCGGGTACGGGCCCGATCGACCAGGCACTCATCGGCGATGACCAGAACATGTATCTGTTCTTCGCCGGTGACAACGGCCGCATCTACCGGGCCAGCATGCCGATCGGCAACTTCCCGGGCAGCTTCGGGTCGAACTACACCACGATCATGACCGACACCACGAACAACCTGTTCGAAGGTGTGCAGGTGTACAAGCTCCAGGGCCAGCAGCGGTACCTGATGCTCGTCGAGGCGATCGGTTCGCAGGGCCGCTACTTCCGGTCGTTCACCGCGACCAGCCTGGGCGGGTCGTGGACCCCGCAGGCCACCAGCGAGAGCAACCCGTTCGCCGGTAAGGCCAACAGCGGCGCCACCTGGACCAACGACATCAGCCACGGCGAACTCATCCGGTCCAACGCCGACCAGACGATGACCGTGGACCCCTGCAACCTGCAACTGCTCTACCAGGGACGGTCACCCAACTCCGGCGGTGACTACGGCCTGCTGCCGTACCGTCCCGGCCTGCTCACTCTGCAACGCTGAGCGGGCGCGCGTGGTCCGGACACCTCCGGGTGTCCGGACCACGCCTCGCCCTGCCAACTCTCGGCACGGCGACTCCGACCCGGCCACCTCACGGGTGACGTGACGATACCGGTCGCCGTTTCCGCACCAGGTCGACGAGACCGCGCCACACGTGGCCGACAGTGGCGGCGGTGCGGATCGTCACCAGTGGATTCCAGAAGTCCCGGAAGTGGACGATCCTGCCGTTCCGGAAACGGACCACCGAGATGTAGACCTGATGGAACTGTCGTCTGGTGACCACACCCCGGCCGTGGCCCACGAACTCGGCGATGACCAGATCGGGATCGGTGGTCTCGTGGAAGACCAGGCCGGAGAAGCGGACATCGAACTGCTTCGGGAATTCCTTCATGTGTTCGTACAACTCGTTATGCCCGACGAACCGGGGCGCGACGCCCGGTGGCGGGTACGGGAACTCCAGCACCCCGTCCGGGTCGAACAGCTCCACCCATTCGCGGATCCGTCCCTCGCTTATGTAGTCGAGATTGCGGGCGAAGAGCGCCTGCGAGCGCGCCCGGCTCTGCTGATCGGTCTCCACGGTGGTCACCTCTCGATGTCGGTAGTCGCGGATCAGGTTCGGGCCGGAAATGCTCGGCTCCGAGGTGGTGGGGTCAGCCATCGCGGGGCCGGACGAGCGCGGCGAGGTTCCGATCGATCAGGCTGTCCGGCAACAGCCGGGCCGCCAGACTCGCGAGACGCACGTCCGGGCCGACCGGGTACCGGGTCCTCGGCCGAGCCGCGGTGAGGGCGCGGGCCACCGTCCGGGCGTACTGCTGGGACGTGGTCCTGCTGCGCTGCACCTGGCGCGCGTTGCGGCGCAGGAAGGCCCGGAACGGATCCCGGTACAACGACGCGGTCGGCTCCGGCACACCGTCGATGAGTTCCGCACCGGACCGGTCGATCTTCGCCCAGATCGGCGTACGGATCGCACCCGGCTGTACCACCGAGACCGTGACACCGAACGGCCGTAACTCGCGCCGCAGGCTGTCGCTGATCGCCTCCTTCGCGAACTGTGCCGCCGCGTACGCGCCCAGGTACGGCAGCGCGACCCGGCCGAGTCCCGAGGTGACGTTCACGATCCGGCCCCGGGCCGCCCGCAGCAGGGGCAGGTACCCCTGAATCGTCTCGACCTGCCCTATCACGTTCGTTTCCAACTGCCGCCGGAGCTGCTCACCGGACAGACACTCCAACGGGCCGGGTTGGGCGACGCCGGCATTGTTCACCAGGCCCCAGAGCCCGGTGTCGCCGAGCCGCCCGGCCACCTCGTCCACCGCCTGCCGGATCTGGTCCGGCTCGGTCACGTCGACGCGCAGCGGATGCAGTCGGCCGGCCGAGGACCCCGCGAGCAGCCGCTCGCCGTCGGCCGTGGCGCGTACCCCGGCGAAGACCTGGAAACCGATCCGTTCCAGGTGCAGTGCCGCGTGCCGGCCGAGACCGGACGACGCCCCGGTGACCACCACGGTGCGACCCACAGGCGTGATCCGCCCTGCCCGCCGGATCACTGTCGGCTCCCCGCCGGCCGGCAGCCGATCGTGGCGAGCACCGCGTCGACGCTCGCCTGCACCAGGCTGGCCGCCCGTTGCTCGGGCAACGCGTCGGGCACATATGTGAAGTTCCAGGACAGCCGGCCGTGACTGGTGTTCGCAGTGGACACGAGGTAGCCGCACACGGACAGGCCGGCGACGAACTGGGCGCCGGAGAGCCGCCACGGCCCGATCCGGGCGGGGAAGTCGTACCTGCCGATGTTGGACAGGCACAGGTTCACCGGACCGCTGCGTTCCATCATCTCGATGAACCGACCGCTGGCGGCGACCGACTCCGGACCGGTGAGGCCGACCAGGTCGACAATGGCGAAGTGGCTGCCCGCCCGGCGACGGACCGCGAGGTCGTCGCTTATCGAGCGGGCGAGCTGCCAGAGAGACAGCCCTGGACGGTATCTGACGACGGTCGGCACGGTGGCGACGTACGCGCCCACGGCCCGTTCGGACACGGCGGGCTCCAGCGTGTCGCGGAAGGTGACCGGGGAACCGATCGTCACGTGTCCCGGCGAGCCGGCCTCAGCGGCGACGGCCAGCACCATCGCGGCGGCGAGCGCACCGTGCACAGTGGTCCCCTCCCCGCGACAGGCCGCCACCAGTGCCTCGACCTGCTCCGCGGTGAGGCTGCGGGCGACCAGCCGGGTACGCCGCTCGGTGAATGGCACGAAGCGGCTCGGCGCGACCCGGGCCGGGCGGTGCCGGTGCACGCGGTACAGCTCCCGGGCCAGCAGCCACCGCAGCCGCAGCGTGCCGGCCATGCCCCGGTACCGGCGGGGGAACATCGCCTCGCAGGCGGGCAGCGCAGGCTCAGACGTGTCCGCCGCAAGCTCTGACGGGCCGGGGGAGCACGCCT
This sequence comes from Micromonospora andamanensis, assembly GCF_016863495.1. Classification (GTDB taxonomy): domain Bacteria; phylum Actinomycetota; class Actinomycetes; order Mycobacteriales; family Micromonosporaceae; genus Micromonospora; species Micromonospora andamanensis. The sequence continues at coordinate 242,964 of NZ_BOOZ01000015.1, read as the reverse complement.
GGCCGGCCAGTTCGATCCACTGCCGCAGCAGGGACAGCACTGTCGTGCCGTCGGCCACGCAGTGCGGCATGGTCAGCAGCAGATCGTGCACCTCGTCGTCAGGCCCGCCGGCGGTGGGGGACCGGGTGAGCATCACGGCCCGGCACAGCGGGCCGCTGCGCCAGTCGATCCGGTCGACAAGTTCGTGGTCGTTGACCCGCCGTACCCAGCCTGTCTCACGGCCCGGTGCGGCATCCGCCGACTCCGGTTCGTCGTCGCGCACCTGGTGCAGCGGTATCGGCTGTCCGGTCGGCACGAACCGGGGGGCTCGCCCGTCCGGGTCGGTGGCGATCGCCACCCGCAACAGCGGATGCCGTCGGCGCAGGCGGTGCAACGCGGCGCGGAGCAGCGCGGCCGGCAGCGGACCGCGTACCCGGACGCGGGCGACGACGTTGAGCGGTGACACCTGGTCGGCGATCCAGTACCAGCGTTCGAGCGGGCTCAACGCCCGCCGTACCTCGGTCGGGGCGATCATCGTGCTGTCACCGTCGGTTCCGGGACACCGGGGAAGGTGAGTGCGACCTCGTTGCGGCGGTCGAGGAGACGGTCGGGCAGCCAGCGTAGATAGAGGCGACGGGCCAGGTCGGCGAGCGGGTGGGCCAACTGCTCGACCCGGCTGAGCGAGTGGGCTTCCCGGACCATCCAGCGGGTCCGCTCGCGGCGTGCGGTCTCGTAGCGACGCAGGGCCGTGGACCTGTCGGCCGCCTGCCGTAGGCAGTGGGCGAGCACGACGGCGTCCTCGATGGCCAGCGCCGCGCCCTGGCCGAGGCTCGGCAACATCGGGTGCGCCGCGTCGCCGAGCAGCGTCACCGGCCCGTCGCCCCACCGTTCGAGGAACGGCCGGTCCCGGGCCGGCACGCTGATGATCGCCGACTCCGGCGTCTGCGCGACAGCGGCCCGAACCTCCTCGGCCCAGCCGGCGTACGCCCGTTCGATCTCGGCCTTGCCGCCGCGCCAGTCGCGGGCCACGGCCGCCGCCATGTTCAACGTGCCCCACCAGTAGACCCGGTCGCCGTCGAGCTGTACCAGGCCGAACCGCTGGCCCCGTCCCCAGTAGTGGGCGGCGTAGCCGTCCCGGATCCTCGGGTGCCGCAGCGCGACAGTCGCGAGCCAGCAGACGTAGCCGGGCTCGCGGGGCACCTCCGGTCCGGCCAGCTGCCGGCGCACGGCCGAATGGAATCCGTCGGCACCGATGAGCAGGTCACCCTCGGCGGTCCGCCCATCGTGGAACTCGACCCGGACGCGATCACCGGCCACCTGGAACCGCCGGGCCGTGGCGCCGAGCCGCACCTGCGGGTCGCCGGCGGCGGCGAGCAGCGCCTGATGCAGCTCGGCGCGATGGATGGCGACGTTATGCGCCCCGAGTCGCTCGCCGAGCCGCGCGAACGGCACGGTCCTGATCGGCTCGCCGGTGGCGGTGCACAGCCGCAGCGCCGGGTAGACCCGGCCCCGCCGCTCCACGTCGAGGTCAAGGTCGAGGGTGCGCAGCGCGACGCGTGCGTTGGCGCTCAGCGACAGCGCCGATCCGCCCGGCCGCAGGTCATCGGCGCCCTCGTAGATCTCCACATCGACACCGACGCGACGCAGGGTGGCGGCTGCCGTCAACCCGCCGATGCCCGCGCCGATGATGAGTGCCTTGGTACGCCGCCGGGCCGGACCGCGGGCCCCGTTTCCCGCCGCCGTCATCGTCGGCCGCCGACCGGGCTGGATCCGGTCCGACCGGTCGCTGGGGCGGACGAGCCGGCCAGCAGTTCGGCGATCCGGTCGGCCACGTCCACCACGTGCGGCGGCTCCATCAGGGCCAGATGGTCACCGGGCACGTCGATCACGTCGATCCGGCCCGTGGTCAGTTCCCCCCATCCGTTGCGCGGGTCGAGGTGCAGCGACCCGGCGATGTCGTGCATGGGTTTGAGCAGGGGCGGCAGCGGATCGGAGGCGCGCAGCAGGGTGATGTCCTGGTCGATGACCCCGGGACGGTAGGCGATGATCGCCTCCCAGTTGGCCTTGAACACCTCGAACAGCCGCCGTACCGCCGCCGGCGAGTCGCCCGGACGGAGCACTCCGGCGGTGCCGGCCCGGCGGGCGACGAAGTCCAGCCGCTCCGTCGGCGACGCCAGATTCGACGGAATCGGCTCCAGCACCGGCCGGTCCAGGTCGAGCGGCATCAGCTCCCAGAAGAACCAGTCGAGCAGCACGTCCTCGGTCACCGGCACCGGGTCGTCGCCGCCGCGGGCGATGGGATCGATCAGGATCAACTGCTCGACCGGACCGGCTGCGGCGACGTCGAGCCGGCGGGCCGCGAGGTTGAGCTGCCGGGCCATCTCGAAAGCCACCACACCGCCGAACGACCAACCACCGATCCTGTACGGCCCGGTCGGCTGAACCCGGCGGATCGCCGCGAGGTAGCTGGCCGCCAGCGCCGGCACGGACCGTAGCGGCTCCGTCCCGGCGCTGATCCCCGCCGCCTGGAGTGCGTGGACAGGCTGGTCCCGGGGCAGGTGCCGGGCGAGGGGGAGGTAACACAGGACGTTGCCGCCGATCGGGTGCACGAGGAACAGCGGCGGTCGCTCACCACCGGTGCGGATCGGCACCACCGGGTCGACCGACGCCGGATCGGCGCCGCCGGCCCGCAGCAGCGTGGCGAGGTTGGACACGGTCGGGGCGGTGACGAAGGCGGCGACGGGCACGGCGACGCCGTACCGCTTCTCGATGAGCGTGACCAGGCGCATCGCGGTGAGCGACGTGGCGCCCAGCTCGAACAGGTTGTGCTCGACGTCGACCTGCGGCAGGTGAAGCAACTCGGCGGCGATCTCCGCGAGGACCCGCTCGTGCCGGTTGCGGGGTGGTGTGGGCCGCGCGGTCCGCACGGACAGCGGAAGCTCGCGCAGGCGGCCGTCGTCGCGTTTACCGCTCGGAGTCAGCGGCATCTCCGGCAGCCAGTGGACGTGGGTGGGCACCAGGTGCTCGGGCAGCGACTCCCGCAGCCGCCGACGCAGGTCGCTGAGATCGACCCGCGCCGGTTCGCCGACGAGGAAAGCGGTCAGGAAGGCGTCGGTGCCGTCGCGGCGTCGAGCCACCACCGCGGCCTCGCGGATGCCCGGGTGGTGCGCCGCCAGTTTCATTATCGCTATTTCGGTCTCGAGCGGTTCCACCCGGAACCCCCGGATCTTGGTCTGGGTGTCGGTCCGCGCGAGCCAGACCAGATCGCCGCTGGGGAGCACCCGGGCCAGGTCACCGGTGCGGTAGATCCGCTCACCGGGCGGGCCGAACGGGTTGGGCACGAACCGTTGACCGGTCAGCCCGGGCTGCCGGTGGTAGCCCCGCGCCACCTGGACGCCGCCGAGGTACAACTCTCCGGCGACCCCGGTCGGCACCGGACGCATCCGTTCGTCCAACAGGTAGAGAGTGACCCCGCGAACCGCCGACCCGATCGGGGGCAGATTCGGGAAACGCTGCGGATCGCCGGTCATCGGGTACGCGGTGACGACGTGGGTTTCGGTAGGTCCGTACTGGTTCTCCAGCACCGCGCCGGCCGGCAGGGCCGCGACGAACCGGCGGATCTCGTCGGTCACCCGCAGCTGTTCCCCCGACGAGATCACCACCCGCAGCGCCCGGGGGTGGATCCCGAGCGTCACCGCGGCCTCGGCCAGTTGCTGGAGCACCACGTACGGCAGGACGACCCGCTCGACGGATTCCCGGTCGAGCAGGCGCAGCAACTCCGAGCTGTCCCGCCGCTGCCGCTCCTCGACCATCTGGAGCCTGCCGCCAGCACTGATCGTGGTGAAGATTTCCTGGAACGACACGTCGAAGCTGAGCGGCGCGAACTGGAGGGTGACGCCACCGGCCGCCGCGCTTGCCGTCTCCGTCTGCCACACCTGATGGTTGTCGAAGGCGGCGTGGGACATCGCCACCGCCTTCGGGACGCCCGTGGAACCGGAGGTGAAGAGCACGTAGAGCAGGTCGTCCGGCCGACTGCGCGGCAACGGAGCCGGTGTGACGACCCGCGACGGCGCAAGCAGGTCCTCCACGACGAGCACGATCCCGGGTTCGCCCAGCAGCCGGGCGTGTGACCGGTCGGCGACGACCCGGACCGGTTGCGCCTGAGTGATCATCGCCGCGATCCGCTCCGGCGGGTAGCTGACGTCCAGCGGCAGGCAGGCCGCACCGGCGCGGACGACGCCGTAGACCGACGCGATCATCTCGGGGGAGCGGCCCACCGCGATCCCGACCAGGTCACCCGGACGCACCCCGGCGTGGACCAGCGCGGACGCGATCCGGTCGGCCTCCTCCTGCAACCGTGCGTACGTCCACCGACGGGTGCCGGCGGCCACCGCCACGGCATCCGGCGTACGTCGTACGTGACCGGCGAGGCGGCGTACGACGTCGCCGCCCGCCCCGGTGGTGGCCGTGACCGGCCCGGCCGTGAGCACCGGCGTGGCCGGGGCCAGGAACCCGAAGTCCGGTGCGGCGTCCGGCTCGTCGGCGATCCGGCCGAGGATCCGCAGGTACGTGTCACCGATCAGATCGGTCTGCGCTCGGGTGAACGTCCGGCGGTCCGCGTCGATCCGGAGCGAGATGCGCTGCTCCGCCGGGTGGACGAACACGTTCAGCAGCAGCGCGAAGTTTGTCTCCTCCCAGGCGTCGAAACCGAGCGGCTCGATTGTGGGTAGGTTGAGCAGCGGCGCCAGGACGTGCATGTGCACGTAGTTGAAGGCCAACTCGAACACCGGCCGGCCGCCCCGGTCGTGCTGGATGGCGTGCAACGGGTAACGCCGGTACGGCTGGCACTGCTGTTCCCGCAGGTGTACCTCCCGGATCGACTCCAGCCAGGAGGAGTGCCCGGTTCGCAGCCGCAGCGGCACCGTGTTGAGGAAAAGGCCGGCCAGCCGCTCCGCCCCGGCCCGCTCGGGACGGCCGTGAGTGACCAGCCCGACGGTCACGTCCGTGACACCCGAATACAACCGCAGGGTCAGGCAGTAGGCGGCGAGGAACACCGACTTCAGCGGCAGTCCGTGCTCCTGGGCGAAGGCCCGTACCCGCTGCTCCAGGCCCACCGGCAGCCCTACCACGTACCCCGGCGACCCGTCGTCGCCCGGCGGCTCGTACTGCCGAAAACCGTCGAGCTGGGTCAGCTCGGCGCCGTCGAGCCGGTCGGCCCAGAACCGCCGGGCCGACGTCGAGGCGAGCGCGCGGCGTTCCTCGACGACGTACGCGGCCAGGCCGGGCACCGCCGTGTCGACGACCGCCTCGACTCCGGCACCGATCAGGTGCAGATAGTCGCGGAACAGGTCACCGACGACAGTGGCGACGCTCCAACCGTCGAGGAGCACGTGGTGGAAGCTGAACACCAGATCGACCACACCGGACGGCAGCAGGTGCGCCCGGAACAGGAACAGCGGCGGCTTGTCGAAGGCGTACCTGTGGTGGCGCCGTTGTCGCATGTGCGCCAGCACCTCGGCGCGGGCGGCAGCGGGATCGAGGGTACGCAGGTCGGCGACGTCGAGCCCGCCGGTGACCCGGGCGTGCACGATCTGCAGCGGTTCGGTGAAGCCACCCACGTCGAAGGCGCATCGCAGGCCGGGGTGCCGGGCGACGAGCCGGTGGTACGCGGTGCGGAACGCCTCCTCGTGCCACGGCATCCGGACCGAGTAGCGGAAGACGTCGTGATAGGCGGTGGCTGCCTCGTGCTCGCTGCTGTGGTAGAGCAGCCCGAGCTGGAGCGCGGTGGCGGGGCAGGCGTCCTCCGCGTCACCGAGCCGCGCCCGGTCGAGCGCGGACACGAGCGTGAACGGGCCCTCCGCAGCCGGCGCGGCAGGTGACTCCTCGCCCGGCGCAGCGCGGCGTGCACATGTCGCCAACGCCGCGACTGTCGACTGTTCGGCCAGGTCGGCGAGGGTGAAGTGCAGGCCGTGCCGCTCCGCCTCGGCCCGGATCCGCAACGCCAGGATCGAGTCGCCGCCGATGGCGTGGTAATCCTGGTGGATGCCGACCGCCGGCAGGTTCAGCACCCGTGCCCAGATCGCGGCGAGCGTCCGCTCCACCTCGTCGCGGGGCTCCTGCTCCGGCCCCTGAGGCGACGGTGCCACCGGGGCGGGCAACGCCGCCACGTCGAGCTTGCCGTTCGGGGTGAGGGGCAGCCGGTCCAGTCTGTCGAAGAACGCGGGCACCATGAAGTCCGGCAGGTGGCGCAGCAGGTGGCCGCGTAGCCGTACCGGGTCCAGATCCGCATCCGCCACGTAGTAGCCGACCAGGTGGATGTCCCGACCGGGGGAGGTGCGGGCGACGACCGCCGCGTCGCGGATCCCCGGGTAACCCGCCAGCACCTGCTGGACCTCGCCGGGCTCGACGCGGTTGCCCCGGATCTTCACCTGCCCGTCGAGGCGGCCGAGATAGTCGAGGCTGCCGTCGGCGAGCCACCGGGCGAGGTCACCGGTGCGGTACATCCGGCCTGCGCCCCGTACCGGGTCGGTGACGAACCGGGCAGCGGACGGTGCCGTCCCGCCGGCCCCGGCGCGTCCCAGGTAGCCCCGGGCCACGGCGACCCCGGCGACGCAGAGTTCACCGGGGACGCCCACCGGCTGCGGCTGGTCGTCGCGGCCGAGCACGTAGAGCCGGACGTTGTCGATCGGGCGGCCGATCGGCACCCGCCGCGTCGGCCGGTCCGGATCGGGGTGGCACTCGTGGTGCGTGACGTCGACTGTGGCCTCGGTCGGCCCGTACAGGTTGACCAGCCGGGCACCGGCGGCGGGGTCAGCGCCGGACGGCAGGCGGAACAACCTGTGGAACTGGTCGACCCGCCGGGCGGGCAGCTCCTCGCCGCTGGCGAAGACCAACCGGAGTGGGTCGGCCTGCCGACGCAGGTCGGGCGCCTGGGTCAGCAGGTCGAGGAAGGGCCCCAGCATCGACGGCACGAAGTGGATGACCGTCACGCCGTGCCGCGCCACGGCGGTCAACATCGTGCGGGGGTCACGGTGCGCCCCGGGACGCGGCAGGACGAGCCGGGCCCCCGCGAACGCCCACCAGAACAGCTCCCACACCGACACGTCGAACGAGATCGGGGTCTTCTGCACAAGCACGTCGTAGGCGTGCAGGGGGTAGCGGCGCTGCATCCACGCCAGCCGGTTGACCACCGAACGGTGTTCGACCATCACGCCCTTGGGATCGCCTGTCGATCCCGAGGTGTAGATGACGTACGCGAGGTCGGTGGCCCGGGCCAGCGGTTCGACCGGGTCGCGCGGATAGCTGCCCAGCGTGTCGAGGCTGCGCACGGTCAGGCCCGGGACGTCATCCCCGCCGGTGTGCTGCCGAGCCACGTGCGCACCGGCGGTCAGCAGCACCTTCGCGCCGCTGTCGGCGAGCAGGTACCGGGTCCGGGCCGGCGGATGGTCCGGGTCGATTGGCACGTACGCCCCACCCGCCTTCAGGATGCCGAGGATCCCGGCGAGCAGCGGCGCTCCCCGTTCGGCCAGGATGGCCACCCGGTCGTCGCGGCCGACGCCGTCGGCCCGCAGCGCCTGCGCCACCTGGTTGGCTCGCGCGTCGAGGTCGGCGTAGCTGAGCGTCTCGCCGGTACCGTCCACCACCAGGGCGACCCGGTCGGGGGTACGGGCAGCCTGCTGCTCGAACAGGCTGTGCAGGGTCGCCTCGGTCGGATGGTCCACGACGTTGTCGCCGTGCGCCCCGGTGACCCTGTCGAGCTCGGTGTCGGTGAGCATCGGGATCCGGGCCAGGGGTTCGTCGGGCCTGTCGAGCGCGTTGCCGACGAGCGTCACCAGGTACCGGCCGAACGCTTCGACGGTGAAGTCCCCGTCGAACACGTCACAGGAGTAGTCGAGATCGACAGTCAACGCACCGTCGTCGTACTCGTTGACGAGTACGGCCAGGGCGTTCTGCTCCGCCACCCGACTCGCACCCACAGTGCGGTGGCTGACGCCCGGGATCACCTCCGGACGCGGCCAGCGCAGCCAGGAGAGGGTCACGTCGTAGAGTTGGCGGAACCCGTGGGGTGCGATGACCTCGCGTAGCAGTTCGCCCCGGGACAGCCGTTGGTGGGCCCGCATCGAGCGCAGGGTCCGGTGCAGCTCGGCCACCAGCTCGGGCATCGTTCGGGTGCCGGGTACCGCGATCGGCACCGGCAGTTCGTTGGCGACGTGACCGACTGTCTGCCGCTGCGCGTACGTGCTCCGGTTGAGCACCGGCACGCCGAGCACGACCTGTTCGGTGCGGTGGATCCGGCCGAGCTGCACCGCGAGGGCCGCCGCGAAGACGGTGAACGGTGACTGACCCGTGGCTCGGATCCGGTCGATCAGTTCCCGCCGCACAGGAAAGCTGTGTCGGGCGGTCCGGTAGCGGCCGGTGGTCCGGTTGGCGAACAACGCCGGGGTGATCCCGTCGAGGCAGGCGCGGAAGTGCTCGATGTCCCGTTTGCGCTGGACGGATCCGGCGTAGCCGGCCAGGTCCCGCGCCAGATCCAGGTAGGAGCGACGCCGACCCGCCGGGGCAGCCGTCCCCGCGACGGCTGCCCCGGGAGCCGCTCCGGCGCGGGCTGAGGGGGGCGCCGCTCCCGCGACGGCCGCCGCGTACCCGGCGCAGACCTGACGCAGCAGCAACCGGGCGCTCCAACCATCGGTGACCAGGTGGTGGGCGTTGAGGTACGCGTACGAGACGGACTCGCTCTCGCGTAGCAGGGCCACCCGGTACATCCGGTTGCGGTGCAACTCGAAGGGCCGGGAGAAGGCCCGTGCCATCCAGGAATGGCACGCCTGGTGGGGGTCGGAGACACCACGGAAATCGTGGATCTCGACCACCGCCTGCTCCGGCTCCACCCACTGGAAGGGCAGCCCGTCCTCCTCGTCGAAGCGTAATCGCAGTGCGTCGTTTGCGGCTATGGCCTGTCGCAGGAGGATGAGCAGGAGACCGTGGTCGACCGGGCCGACAAACTGTTCCCAGCCACACACGTTGAATTGTGGAAGGTTCGGGGACAAACGACTCGCTACCCAGATGTCTGATTGGTATGTGGTTAGCGGCGTACGGTCTGAATTGGTCACTTGTCACCTTTCCGCTCGCCACCGCACCGACCCGTTGCCGGCATTCGAGATCGTGCCCGGCGCCGAGCGTGCAGGGTGGTGTCGCTGCGGTCGAAACTGGCCGCTACGCACGAGTCGAGCGGCTATGGAGGCCGGGTGAAGTCAGTCGCCAGTTTGCGGCGGCTGTTCCTGGCGTGCGTGTGGCGAAATCCCTGGCGTGGCGTTCTTTCCTGCGCCATCGCCTGTCCCGTTGATCACTTCGAGGCAGCGTAGCCGAGCGGCGGTGCCGTGTCGCAGCCATCATTCCGATGTCTGTCAGCCTTCGACAGCTGTCTGTAATTCGCCTCTACCGTGTGACTCGAAATCGACTGACCGGACGCTGTCCCTGGCACGCATATCGGTACGCGACGGCGTCGATTCGCCAGTTTTCAGATGAGGAATGAGGCGGGTGGACGCACGGGGTTGGCGAGCTGCGACAGGTATGTCATCCCGGGCGGCGGCGGACTCACTGCCCGGGCCCGGGTTGCTGCTGCGCTGGGCGACGCGGCACGGACTGCTGCGGCTCGGCATCGCCGCCGCCGCCCGTCGGGGCGACACACCTGCCCGCCTCTTCCTCGACCCGATGATCCGCGAGGACCCGTACCCGTTCTATCGCCAGGTCCGCCGAACGGGTGCCCTCGTCCGGGGCCGCCTCATGTGGAGCGCCACCCGCCACGACGTGGTCACCCAGGTGCTCCGCGGTGACGCGTTCAGCGTGCATCCGGACACGCCGCCGACGCCCCGCCTACTCGCGATGCTGCGCCGGCTGAGCCGGCGGGGGATGCCGATCGGGCCGATCGACCCGCCGTCGATGCTGGTCACGGATCCACCCGGGCACACCCGCTACCGCCGACTCGTCGTCAAGGTGTTCACCGCCCGGGCGATCGAGGGTCTGCGGCCCCGGGTCGAGCGACACTGCGCCGAGCTGCTCGACGACCTTGGCCGAGCCGCCCCGGACCGAGGTCCGGTGGATCTGGTGGCGCACTATGCCAGCCTGCTGCCGGTCACCATGATCGCGGAGATCCTCGGTGTGCCGCCACAGCTGCGACAACGCTTTCTGGACTGGGGATCCGCCATCTCGCCGGCGCTGGACCTGGGGCTCTCCCTCGGCCAGTTCCGTCGCGTCGAGACAGGAGTCCGGCAGCTCGACGCCTGGCTACGGGGACACTTCGCCCGGCTACGCGCCGACCCCGGCGACGACCTGCTGAGCCAACTGGTGCTCCTGGACAGCGACGGTGAACGGTTGACCGACGACGAACTGGTAGCCCTCGCCGGGCTGCTGATGGCTGCGGGCTTCGAGACGACTGTGAACCTTCTCGGCACCGGCACAGCGCTGCTGCTGGCCCATCCCGAGCAACTCGCTCTGCTGCGCGCCGAGCCGCACCGGTGGCCGAACGCGGTGGAGGAGATTCTGCGCTACGACTCCCCGGTACAGACGACCGCCAGGTACTGCCGAACCGACACCGCTGTGGCCGGGGTACCGATACGCCGGGGCGAGGTGGTGGTGCCGATGCTGGGTGGGGCCAACCGGGACCCGGCTGTCTTCACCGATCCGGACCGCTTCGACGTGACCCGGGGCAACGCGCGCGACCATCTCGCCTTCTCCAGCGGGGCGCACTACTGTCTCGGCGCCAACCTGGCCCGACTTGAAGGTGAGATCGGACTGCGCAGCCTGTTCGACAGGTATCCCGACCTGGCGTTGGACGGCGTACCGCAACGTCGGCCGACCCGCGTGCTGCGTGGCTACGACCACCTGCCGGTACGCCTGAAGCCGTGACCCTGCCCCGCAGCCCGATCATGTTCGCCAGCCCGGCTCACCCCGGGCAGCTCAACCCGTTGCTGACGATCGCGGGGGAGCTGTCCCGGCGGGGCGAACCCGACCTGTGGTTCAGTGTCGACGTCGAGGGCAGGCACCGGGTCGAGGCTGCCGCGCTCGGCAGCCCGCTGCGGTACCTGCCCGGCGCCGACGAGCCGGTGCGGATCGAAGGCGACCTGTACGCGGCGATGGCCCGGGGACCACGTACCACCGCCGGCCTGGCGGCACTCGCCCGGACAACGCGGACGGCCGACGCCACCGCCCAGGTGTACCGCAGGACCCTCGCCCACATCGACCGGGTAGGCCCTCGGCTGATGGTCATCGACGTGATGAACCTCGGCGCACTCGACGCGGCGACCACCGCGGCTGTGCCCTACGTGCTGAGCGTGCCGTATCCGATAAGCGCCGCCTACCTGAGCCGGCTGCCCTGGGACTACCCGACGCCGACCTCGGGACTTCCGCGCCGGCTGACCGGAGCGCAGAAACTGACGAACGTGCTGTACCGCGTACGGTTGCAGCTGGCGCTGCTGCGCGCGGTGGCCGGCCCGGCCCGGCGGCGGCGGGCCACCGGCCTCGCCAACGCCTCCGGCGATCCCGCGACGTACGCCGCCGCCGCGGTCGCCGTCTTCGGCTACACCGTGTTCGGGCTGGAGTACCCCTTTCCCGCACCGGACCACCTGCACCTGTTGGGCGCGATGGTGCCTGACGAGAGCACACCGCCCGACCAGCCCTCCGACGAACTGACCGGGTGGCTGGACCGGCAACCCAGCGTGGTCTACGTCTGCCTGGGTACCCTGGCCACCCTCTCGACCGCCCAACTCGACGCGTTCGCCGAGGGCCTGGGCCGGATCGGCCCGGAACACCAGGTGCTGTGGAAGCTTCCGGCCCGGCAACGTGCCGTGCTGAGCCGGCCACTGCCGGCGAATGTCCGGGTCGAGGAGTGGATACCGTCCCAGCTGGCCGTGCTCGGCCACCCACGGGTGCGGGCGTTCGTCTGCCACGGCGGTGCCAACGGCTTCCACGAAGGCGTCCACTTCGGGCAACCGATGCTGATCACCCCGTTCTGGCTGGACTGCTACGACATCGCCGCCCGGGCGGTCGACGCGGGTGTGGGGCTGGCTCTCGACCACCCGCCCCGGGTGGACCCGGACGAGGTCGCCGGCAAGCTGCACCGCCTGCTGTCGCAGGACGGTTTCCGGCAGCGCAGCCGATACTGGGGCGAGCAGAGCCGCAAGGCGGGTGGGGTGGGTCGCGCGGCGGACCTGCTGAGCGAGCTTTCCGGGCGCGGCGAGCGGCCACCGGGCGTAGCGGGAGCCTGAGGCGGTCAGCCCGTGGACGCGGCCTTGATCAGCGGCGCATCCCGTGACAGCTCACGGAAGCCGAGGCTGTGGTACAGCTCGCGGGCCTGCGGATGCCCCGGTGCCCCCAGGCAGACGACAGTGGCATGAGTGGCTCCGACCGACCGCGCCACCTGCATGCCGTGCAGGATCATCGCGCTGGCCAGCCCGCGCCGCCGATAGCCAGGATGGGTACCGACCGGCTCGAACTCGACGCTCCTGTTCGCCGGGTCGAGCCACATGATCGTCGACGCGGCCATTGTCCCGTCCGGTGCCTGGACCAGGAGGTGCAGGTCGCCGCGGTAGGCCGCGGTCCGCCGCACCTCCTCGTAGCTCCGGGCGGTGTACGCCGAGGGGGCCCAGGCGTCCACGTGGGCCTGGACCGCGGCCTCCGGTCCAGCCTCGTCGGCGGTCCGGAACCGGAACCCGGCCGGCAGCACCGGCTGCTCCACATCGGTGAGGTCACGTGCGTTGAGCTGGGTCCAGTCGCCGGCGTCGCCGAGCGCCGCCACGTCGTCGAGGTAGCCGTGCGCCGCCCAGCGTCCCAGCGCGTACTCCTCGGCGGTCGTCGGCGACACCGTGCGTTCGAGGCCGGCCGCCACCTCGTCGTACCACTCGATCACCTCATCGGTCAGATTCAAGTTGTCGGGGTGAATCTGATACGTGAGCGAGGCGCCGTTGACCTCTGTGACCGAGCCGTCATTGCGCCTGACCTGGCGCGGAAGGAACGCCCACCCCCAGGCCACCAGCTCGGGCCCGGCGAACCACAGCCGCCTCGGCCACGTCGCCCGGTAGTGGGCGCACCCCTGGCCCCAGACCCAGGCCAGTTCGCCGTACGAAGCGCCGGCGCTGATCAGTTCCGGACGCACGGCGGTGACGCGCTGCGCCAGATCCTGCATCAGCGGGATGTCCGCGGCGGTCATCAGCCTGGTGTCCGTCATGGTGCGTCACTGTGCCAGGCCGGCGCACCGCCGACGAACAGTTTTCCCGGCCGCGCCGGCCGTGGACTGACGGCGGGGTGCGGATCCGGTCCGCACCCCGCCGCGTCGTCGGAGGAATCAGGGGTTGGTGATGCCCAGCGTGTAGCTGCCGGAGCCGCTGTACGCGTGCACCTCGAAGCGGTAGTAGCCCGCCGTGCCGTTGTAGGTGAGCGACTCATCCGGCCCGGAAGTGTACGAGCCGGCCACGTCGACCCAGGTGGAGCCGTTCCACTTCTGCAGGTAGAGGTCGAAGTCCACACCCGTCGGTCCGTCCAGGCAGCCGCGGTGGGTGCCCGATACGGACGAGTAGTAGTAGCTGCCGTTCGGCTGGTAGCGGCTCTGGCCGGAGGAGATGCTGCCGGTGTAGGTCGCCTCGTAGCCGCTGCACCCGGTGGGCGGCGGCGGCTCGTTGCCGCCACCACTGGTACGCAGCGTCAGGCCGTACGCCGAGAGGATCTCGTTGACCGGCTGGAAGTAGGTGGTCCCGCCGGAGGAGCAGTTGCCGGAACCGCCCGAGGTCACGCCCTGGGCCTGCTGGCCGGAGAGCCAGGAGCCACCCGAGTCGCCCGGTTCGGCGCAGGCGTTGGTGCGGGTCAGCCCGCTCACCGAACCCTCGGCGTAGTTGACTGTCTGGTTCTTGGCCTGGATGGTGCCGCACCGCCAACCGGTGGTGGAGCCGGAACGGCAGACCGCCGCGCCGACGGCGGCCTCGGTGGAACCGGCCACCGTGACGTTGCCGCCGGAGTAGTTGTTGACCCACGGCTGCGGCGTCCAGTTCGAGTTGGTCTGGACCCAGCCGTAGTCGTTGCCCGGGAACGACGAGCCGCGGAAGGTGCCCTGGGCCACCTGGTTGTAGCCCTGGGTCGCGGTACCGGTGCGGCCGCAGTGACCGGCGGTGACGAAGCCGCCGGTCACCGAGAACCCGACCGAACAGCGCCCGCCCATGTAGTAGGCGTCGCCGCCCCGGACGTCGTAGAGCAGTCGGGGAGCCTCGGTCGTGGTGACCACCCGGACCGCCGTGGCGTCGACGCGGCTGGTGCGGACGAACTCCGCGGCGGCAGCGGTGTTTCCGCTGGCGAGGACCACGACGGTGTTTGTCGTGACGTCGACGTACCAGCCGGGAACCGCGCCGGCGGGCGCCTTCGCGGCGTGTCGGTCCAGCGTCGCCTTGATCCGGTCCAACTCGGCGCCGCTGCGCTCGACGATCGTCGCCCGCGCACCTGCGGCCTTGACCCGGTTGGCGGCGGCCTTGCCGGTGACCGCGACGATCAGGCCGTCGGCGGTCATCCAACCACCGGCGTACGACGAGCCCAGGGACCGGCGCAGGCCGGCGTCGGTCCGGGTGCCCTTGTCGTCCCGGGCGATCCGGGTACGCGCCTCGGTCGGGCTCAGGTCGAGGTCGCGCTGCATCGCGGCGAGCATCTCCGACGATGCGGCTGTCACGGCGGCGGCGGTGTCGGGGGTGGGTGGCGGGGCCGCGGCGGCGGGGGTCACCGCTACGGCGATGGCACCGACGGGCAGCAGGATCGCTGCTGCCGCGAGGGTGAGAACTCGTCTCATCTGTTGCCTCCTGTGCGAACGGCGGCGCGAGAACGGGGGTGCGCCGCGGTCGGGGCGGGATCCCGCCGCGCTCCGCCCTCGGGGTTGGGCGACGGTGCTGCGGGCGTGGAGCCCGTTGACCTGGCCGGTGCCGCTGCCGGGCGCCTCGGTGGGGCACCGGCCGGATCAGGTGGGCCACCGCCAACCTAACCGGAAGCAATAGAGATTGATCTATATCAGTTAACTCATATTAAGACTCGGGCCTGACCGCGTGGATGCGCTCGACGGTGCCCGCCTTCAGCCGCTCGGCCTCGACGATCGTGAAGCCCGCCGCCCGCACCAGTGGTAGCTGACGGCGGGTGAAGTGCTCGCCGGCCGTGCGGACGGTGATCCGTTCCAGAAGCCACTGTGCGGCGCGAACCGGTGGCCAGGTGCTACCGATGTGGTCCAGCAGGAGCAGCCGGCCGCCCGGCACGAGGACGCGCTTCATCTCGTCGATCGCCTGCCCCGGATGCGGGATGCTGCACAGCGAGAGGGCACAGACCACTGTGTCTAACGACGCGGATGCGAAGGGCAACTGCTCCGCGTCGCCCTGGCGCAGGTCGACCGCACGGCCGAGGTCTGCGGCCCGGTGCCGCGCGATGTCCAGCATCGCCGGGCTCAGCTCGACGCCCACCACTGTCGCGTCGGCGGGGTAGTACGGCAGGCTCCGGCCGGTGCCGATGGCGACCTCCAGCACCCGACCACGTGCCCGGGCGCCAAGCCATTCGCGGCCACCAGCGAACTGGACCCGCTCGAAGAACGCGATCTGCTTGTCGTAGCTGGGTGCGTACCTGTCCCACACGCGCCGCTGTTTCGCCGTCGGCGTCTCGGTGACCTGCCTCTCGGCGGGGCTGTCCATGATGGTGATCCTTACTGCTGGGCGGAGTGGGCACCCTCTCCGATCAGACCGTGAGGGAGGTGGCGGTGCCGGGGGTGAGCCAGTGCAGGCTCTCCCGGACCGTGGACGGGGCGGACGCGAAGGCGGCCTCGATCACCTGCCGGCCTTCACTGAAGTGCCCCCACCCCTCGTAGTGCACCGGCACCACCGTGCGGGGCCCGATCAGGCCGCACAGTTCGGCGCCCTCGGCGGCGGTCATCGTGTAGCGCAGCGGGCCGGTGAGACCGAACCGTACCGCTCCGAGGTGCAGCACGACGGTGCCGATGCCGAACCGGTCGGCGACCTGACGGACCCCGTCGTAGAGCACGGTGTCGCCGGTGATCCAGAGCGGTCCGTGCCGCTGGCCGACCCAGCGCAGCACGAAACCGGTCACCTCGCCGACGATCCGCCGGCTCAGTGGCGGGCCGTGCCGGCACGGGGTCGCGGTGACCTCGATGGCCGGCCGGCCAGGCGCGGTGAGGGTGGTGTGCTCCCAGGGCCCCAGCCCGGTGGCGCCGGCACCGAGCCGCCGGCTGCCGGCCACCGTGGTGACGATCCGGCCCGCCGAGCGCAGGAGGACCCGGCCGGCGTCGTCGAGGTTGTCGGCGTGGTGGTCGTGGGTGAGCAGAACCGCGTCAAGGTCGCCGACCGACTCCGCCGGCAGCGCCGGACCGGTGAGCTTGCGCGACGCGGTGCCCCAGCCGAACCGGTAGGTCCGGCCGGGTGCGTCGAACGTCGGATCGGTGAGCAGCCGCCAACCGTCGACCTCGATCAGCACTGTCGGACCGCCGACGTGCGTGATCCGTACGTCGGTCATCCGGCCTGCCGCACGGCCCAGTCGAGGACCTCGTCGGCGATCCGCTCCCACCCCTGCTGCGCCGGCAGCAGGTGGGCGTAGCCGGCGTACTCACGGCGTTCGGTGACGGTGCTGGACGTGTAGTGCTCCGCGTTCGACTTCTGCACGGCGGGCGGCATGATGTGGTCCTCGCTGCCGGACACGAACAGCAGTGGCGCCCGGTCGTCGTTCTGGTAGTCGACCCAGGTGTCCTGGTGGCCAGGCTGGAAGTTGGCAAGTACGCCGCCCCACACGATGCCGCCGGGGGCGGGGATGTGGTAGCGCTCGTAGAGAGCCCGCGACTCCTCGTCGGTGAACGTGTTGGTGAAAGCGTACTTCCACTGCTCGAAGGTCAGGCCGACCGCCTTGTGCCGGTTGGCGGGACTCTTGAGCACCGGGAAGGTGGACTTCACCTGGGACAGGGGAACCACGCGGACACCCTCGGTGGGTGCTGAGTTGAGCGCCACGCCGGCTGCGCCGTAACCGTGGTCGAGCAGGATCTGGGTGAACGCGCCGCCGGCCGAGTGACCGATGATGATCGGCGGTTCCGGTAGCGCCCGTACCACCTCTTCGAGGTGGGCGATGATCTGCGGAACCGTGACCTGTGCGATAGGTGCCGGGTCGGCGTTGAGCGCCTCCACCTCGACCTCGAAGCCGGGGTACGCGGGCGCGACCACCTGATGGCCCTTGCTCTCGAAGTGGATGATCCAGTTCTCCCAGCTGCGGGGCGTCACCCAGAAGCCGTGCACGAGGACTATCGGTTTCATGGCTGGTCACTCCTCGACGATGCGCTCCTGGGCGGTGCGTCCTCCGGCGTGCGCTGTGGCCAGGATACGTCCCGGATTCCCTGCGATACGACGCTTCCCGGTCGATTGTGGCCGAAGAACCGGCGATCGGTAAGGCCCCTGTCCAGCGGGTAGCGGACCCGCAGGGATTCAACATCTGCTATATATGGGAACGCTTCCACGGGTCGGTTGGAGGGACGCCGCAGCTCTCGCCGCGTCGCGGCGGTGGGCAGTCAGTTCATGGAGGAAACATGCGCAACATTCTTGCCGCGCTGACCGTGCTGATGGTCGGCGCGACGGTCGGCAGTGTCCCGTCCGACGCCGCGGATGCCTCCCAGCGTGGCTCCTGCACCCGACAGATGCTCTTCTGCGAGGACTTCGAGCGCCTGCCGCGCGGCGGCGCCAGCTCGTTGGACTGGGGCATCGACACCCGTAACGGCACGCTGACTGTGGAACGTGCCCGCCGGGGCAACCAGGTGCTGCACGTCCACACCGTCGACAATGGGCGGGCCTTCCTGCGGGTCGACGACTTCGCAGCCCCGGGCAACCGCTTCTACGGTCGGATGCGACTGCGCGTCGACGCCTTCCCGACCGCCCCCGACTGGGCGCACTTCACCCTCGTGGAGGCGACCGGAACCGGCAGCTCCGAGATCGTCCGTCCGATCGGCGGCCAGTACGCGCCGACGGTGCCCGGCATCTTCTGGGGTGTGGGTGCCGATGGCGGACCGACAGGTGACTGGACCAACTGGCGGGAGTCCGCCCCGGTCGTCGAGGACACCTGGCAGTGCTTCGAGTGGCATCTCGACCCGGCGGACAACCGCGTCGCGGTGTGGATCGACGGAGTGGCCAACCCGGAGTTGACCGCCTCCACCACCGACCACGGCGGCAACGACGTGCCGTTCATCCTTCCGACGGTGAACACCGTGAAGATCGGTTGGCAGCTCTACCAGGGCGGCACCACCCCCGGCGCGTTCGATCTCTGGATCGACGACATCGCCCTTTCCACCAAGCGCCTCGGCTGCTGACCCGCACGGCTGCCGACACGATCAGGGGATCCTGCCGACGATAGAAGTGGATCTGACCGGTTGGTCCTAGTCTCGACGTGTTCATGCCTCGCATTCGCATTCGGCCGCTCGGCCCGCGAACGCCAGGCCGCGTGCTGCCGGTTCGCGAATGCGGAGGATGACGATGGGCCCCGACCAGGCAAGCAGGAAGATGCAGCGCCGCCAGTTCGTCCGACTCTCCGGCACCGTCGGCGCGACCGGAGTTCTGGGCCTGGTGGCGGCGGGCGACGCGTCGGCCGACGGCGGCCCGGTCCCGGGTGCCCCGCCGGCCGACGCGCCGGGTGCTCCTGGCACCGCACCCTGTCCCACGCCGTCCCAACTGTGTGGCTATCCGACCGACACCGGAGGCAGGTACGACCTGTGGGACAGGGTGCAGGTCTGCGAGGGCACGAAGACCGGTCCGCCGTTTCCCCAGTGCCTGCGGACGACTCCCACCTACGTGATCCTCAACGGCGGCTCCGGGTCGAACCACGACTACCTGCTCGTACCCAGTTGCCGGATCAGCGGCATCGAGTGCCCGTTCATCGCCTCGGCCAGCGCCCCGAACTACTGGCTGGAGGCGTGGAACAACGCCCAGCCGGGACAGCCGGGCCACGTGGTGTATCCGCACATCGGGCTGGGCGTCAACTCTGCCGACCCGGCCATCCGCCAGCAGGATCAACTGCACATCCACCTGGCCGGCATCCACTCCGGCATCCAGACCCAACTGAACAACCACGACAGTACGATCACCAACGCCCCGTCGAACTGGCGCAATCAGATCGTTCCGATCTGGGGCCTGACCAGTACCGGTGCACCCGCTCCCCGGTCGTACCGGGTTCTGCACGTGGCCAATCTGAATCAGAACCTCTTCACGCTCCTGCGGGACAGCGTGGTGCGACCCACCGGCGCGACCATGGCCGCACAGATCCTGGCCGTGACACCCCGCCTGGTCGGCAACGGCGGGTTCTACGTGCTGAACAGTGAGCCCGGGCTGCCCGTCCCGCCCGGGCAGCCCGGGGGCACCGGCACCGTCGACTTCCTCCTCGCGTACGCCTGAGAGAGCGGACGCCGTCGAATAATCGGCTGTGCGCGGCACCGCCCCCTCCGTACCCTGCACCCGGAAAGACGCCGAATGGCGTGCTGTCGACAGCGGTCAGCAGACGATCGGGGATGCGTACGATGACGTGCCAGCTGGTCGCGGTGTGTTTCGATGCGAGTCAACCGATGCGGCTGGCGCGGTTCTGGGCCGACCTGCTCGACCGGGAGGTCGTCGACGATCCCGGCGGCGCGGCTCTTCCCGGCACGGCCACCCAGCTCGGCCTCCGGTTCGTGGAGAGCAGTGCGCAGCGGGAGGCGGCGAACCGCATGCACCTCCACCTCACCAGCACCAGCCCCGCCGACCAGCAGCAGACGGTGGCGAGAGCGCTCGCCCTCGGCGCCAGTCACCTTGACCTGGGGCAGCAGCCGGAGGAAGGACACATCGTCCTGGCCGACCCCGACGGAAACGCCTTTTGCGTCATCGAACCGGGCAACAGGTTCCTCGCCGGTTGCGGATTTCTCGGTGAGATCGCCTGCGAGGGCACCCGGGAGGTCGGCCTCTTCTGGAGCGCGGCGCTGCGCTGGCCGCTCGTGTGGGATCAGGACCAGGAGACCGCCGTTCAGTCACCGGCCGGCGGCACGAAGGTCGCCTGGGGAGGTCCGCCCGTCGCGCCGAAGCAGGGCCGGAACCGGCAGCGCTTCGACCTTGCCCCAACCGCCCACGGGGATCAGCGCTCGGAGGTCGACCGGCTGGTGTCCCTCGGCGCCACGCGGATCGAGGTCGGCGAGGACGGCGCTGTCATGCTTGCCGATCCCGACGGCAACGAGTTCCGCGTGTTGCCGCCCAGATAGCCCGGGCGGCCGTCGGCAGGCCGGATGAACAGGGGATATCGTCGGCGAGTGGAAAGCCAGCCGCCTGACGGCGGCATCGAGGTGTCGCCGGACGACATCGAGGCACTCGAAGCCCGCTGGGCGGGATGCTGGACACCGCACGAGGTCGCCCGGCGCCTGGCCGGGATCGACGTGCCCTGGTACGTCGCGGCGGGCTGGGCCTTGGACCTGTTCCGTGGTGAGCAGACCCGTGCCCACCACGACATCGAGATCGGTGTGCCGGCCGAGCGGTTCCCGACGATTCGCGAACGCCTTGCCGAGTTCACCTTCGACGCGGTCGGCGCCGGGCGGATCTGGGCGGCGGCGACGTCGCAGGTGCTCAGCGCCACCCACCAGACGTGGCTGCGGGAGCCGGCAACGGGACGCTACCTGCTCGATGTCATGCGTGAGCCGCACGACGGTGACATGTGGATCTGCCGGCGGGACGCCACCATCAGGCGGCCCTATCCGGAGATCATCCGGCACAACCCGGACGGGATCCGTACCTGATCCCGGAGCTGGTTCTGCTCTTCAAAGCCAAGCACGTACGCCCCAAGGATCAGAGCGACTTCGACGGCACCCTCCCGCTGCTGACCGGTGTCCAACGCGAGACGCTGACCCGGCTGCTCAGGCAGGTGCATCCGGGGCATGCCTGGCTGACGGCCCTGCGGATGGACGACAGCCGGTGAGATCCGGTCCGACCGGACGAGGCTGACCGGGCCCTGCGGTTCAGGAGGCGGTGGCGGACTTCTCGGCGGAATCGGTCGAGGCGGTGCCGTGGGTGGGGCGGCGGGTCAGCACTCGGGGACCGGACTCCGTGATCGCGACCGTGTGCTCGGAGTGGGCGGTGCGGGAGCCGTCGGCTGAGCGGATCGTCCAGCCGTCCTGGTCGTACCTGATCTTGTCAGTGGATTGGCAGAGCCAGGGCTCGATGGCGATGGTGAGGCCCGGATCGAGTTTCAGGCCGCGGCGGGGACGGCCGTTGTTCGCCACGTGCGGTGCCTCGTGCATGGTGCGGCCGATGCCGTGACCGCCGAACTCGCCGTTGACCCGGTAGCCGTAGGAATGGGCAACCTCGCCGATCGCGGCGGAGATGTCGCCGAGGCGACCGCCGGGCTGGGCGGCGGTGATGGCCGCCTCCAGCGCGACCTCGGTGGCCTCGATCAGCGTCAGGTCGGCCGGGTCGGGGATGCCGACGATGACGGAGAGCGCGGAGTCGGCGACCCAGCCGTCGATGCCGACAGCCATGTCGATGCTGAGCAGGTCGCCGTCGCGCAGGACATAGTCGTGGGGGAGGCCGTGCAGCACCGCGTCGTTCACCGACAGGCACAGCACGTTGCGGAACGGACCGCGACCGAACGAGGGGGCGTAGTCCCAGTAGCAGGACTCGGCACCGCGTTCGGAGATCCGGCGGCGCGCGTGGTGCTCCAGGTCCATCAGGTTCACGCCGACGGCTGCGACACCGCTCAGCTCGGCGAGCAGCTCGCCCACGAACTGGCCGGTGACCGCCATCCGGTCGATCTCCTCGGCCGACTTCAGCTCGATCATGAAAACCTCCCTCATCCCCTGCCGGTATTTTTATACCACGCAGTGATGTGGCTGCTCGGGAGGGCTATCCTGCTGGCATGGTTCGCCAACCGCTCACCGCCGAACAGATCGCCGCGGGTCAGCGCCTCGGGGCCGCCCTGCGGGCCGCCCGGGCCGGCCGCAGCCTCGTCGACGTGGCCCTGGCGGCCGGCATCTCTCCCGAGACGTTGCGCAAGATCGAGGCGGGTCGCCTGCCGGCGCCGGCGTTCGGCACCGTCGTCTGCCTCAGCCAGGCCCTGGACGTCCCCCTCAGCGATCTGGCCGAGGTCTGGCGGGCCGAGCTGCCCGTCCGCCAGGCGTCCTGAGGTCGGCATCGAGGCGGCCGAGACGCGCCGACAGGACGACAGGTGACCTGGGCCGGCCCTCGCGGCGACCAGTTGGCGGTCAGACGAGCCCGGCGAGTTTGTAGAGCACGAGGGATCCGGCCACGGCGACGTTGAGGCTGTGGCCGGTGCCGAGCATGGGGATCTCCACGGCGGTGTCGAGCAGGTCGAGTGCTTCCGGGGGGATGCCGGTGGCCTCGTGGCCGAGGACCATGACCGTACGCCGCCCGGCGGTCGGCAGGTCGGCCAGCCGGATCGCCTCGTCGGCCAACTCCACCCCGACGATGTACGCCCCACGGTCCTTCTCGGCCCGCAGCCAGCGGACGGGATCGCCGGTGCGGTGTACGCAGCCGGGCCGGCGCAGCGTGTTGCCCCGGGCGATGGCCTCGTCCACCCAGCGGAAGCGGGGTGCGGCCAGGCACGCGCCCACGGCGTCGCAGGTGCGCAGCAGGGTGCCGAGATTCGTACCGTGCATCGGCCACAGCGGGGCGGCGATCAGATGGTCCCAGCAGCGGTGGGCGCGAGGTCGGCGGGTGGCCCGGATCTCCCGGCGGGGCCGTACCCGGATCGACGGACTCACCGCAACGGAGCGGTCACGCTCCGGGAATTGACAGTCATGATCAATGGTGCTTCGCGGCGCACCCGGCCATCGACGATTCGTCAGGAACAGCGAGAGTAGCGTGAGTCATCCTGCGACGCACGTCAAGGCTGCGGCTGACCGGGTTCCACCGACTCCGGAGCGACCACTTAGGATGGTCGACGACGCCGACCACGGTGGGTGAAGCACGGTGCGCCGGCGGTGCCGACCGAACGCGACGTTTGGTTACACTCGGTCCGGCGCTCGGCCCGAGCGGTTCGGCCGACTGTGATCCAGTGTGGACGAGGAGACGGACTGTGGCGAACGAAGAGGTGGCACCGGCCGGGGTCGACATGACCGTGCCGAGCATCGCCCGGGTGTACGACTTCATGCTCGGCGGCAAGGACAACTTCGCGGTGGACCGCGCCGTCGCCGAGCACGCACTCAAGATCACGCCGGACGGGCCGCAGGCGGGCCAGGCGAACCGGGCCTTCCTGCGTCGGGCGGTGCGCTTCCTCACCGAGCAGGGCATCAACCAGTTCCTCGATCTCGGTTCCGGTCTGCCCACCCAGGGCAATGTGCACCAGGTGGCCCTGCGCCACGACCCGCAGGCGCGGGTGGTCTACGTCGACAACGACCCGATCGTGCTGGCGCACGGGCGGGCGCTGCTGGCCGACGCCGGAACCGCGACGGTGGTCCAGGCCGACATCCGGTCGCCGGAGGCCGTCCTGGACCATCCGGAGACGCGCCGGTTCCTGGATTTCGACCGCCCCGTCGGGCTGCTGCTCTTCGCGATTCTGCACCACCTCAGGGACGACGAGGACCCGAAGGCGGTGGCGGCGAGACTCATCGACGCCCTGCCGTCGGGCAGCTACGTCGCGATCTCCCACTTCCGTGATCCCGGCGACCGGCACCCCGATGCCTCCCGGAAGGCGCGCGAGGTCGAGCGCATCTTCAACGAGTCGCTCGGTACCGGCCGCTGGCGTACCGATGAGGAGATCCTCTCCTTCGTCGAAGGCTTGGAGGTGCTGGAGCCGGGTCTGGTGCCGGTGGCCGCGTGGCGACCGGACCCGGACGAGGCCGCACCGGAGCAGAGCGACACCTACCACACCTTCGTCGGGCTCGTCGCTCGCAAACCGTGACGCCGGCCCTTGCCGGTCCGGCCTGCGGCGTCGCCGTCCCGGCCGGGCCTGCCGGCGTGCGTCCCGTCATCACCACACGGTGACCTGACCGGCCACCAGCGCCTTGCGCCCCTCGAACGAGCGGTACTCGGCCGGGTCGGTCAGGTGGTGGCGGGCGGAGAGGCCACGGTACGAGAAGGTGACGACGGTCCCTTCCACGGTCACCAGTTGTGGTGGGGACGCCGCCACGGCCCGGCGGGTCAGCACGAGAAGGGTGCCGTCCGCCAGGTCGATGTCCCGCACGACGAGCGCCCGCTCGTCGACCACCCGGTCCACCGCCGCGGTCACGGTCAGCGCGTCGCCGACCTCGACCCGCGCGAGCGTGTTCGGCGGGCTGGTCCCGGTGGACGGGGGCGGCGGTTCGGCCACCGGATCGCGGGCGCAGCCGGTGCCGACGAGAACGGCCGCCAGTCCGGCCGCGACCGCCGCGTGCCGGAGCTGAAGCCGAACGGCACCGCCTCGACGCGCCCGCCGCGGTCCGCGGGACCGGAGATCGCCGGCGGCCCGCGCCCGGCGGGTGGTCCAGGTGGAAAAGGGCCAGGTGGTCATGCCGTCGCCTCCTCGTGCCGTCGTGCGCAAATGTGCCCTGCTACCAGGGATGCCCTGAGGAATGACGGCTGCCGCGCGAACGTGTGACGGTCGTGTGACGTCCAGCCCGTCCGTGTCGCCGGGCCGGTCGACGCCGTCGCGCCGGACCTCGGCGACACGCCAACCTGATTCGCGAAAACTTGATTCATTCCAGAAGAGTGGAGTAGGTTCGTCGGCATGACGGCCGACTTCGAGGCGCAGCTGCGGGCGGTCTCGTTGCGCGTGACCCGACCCCGGTTGGCGGTGCTCGCGGCGCTGCGCGACCACCCGCACGTCGACACCGACACCGTGATCCGGCTGGTCCGCGCCGATCATCCCACGGTGTCCCACCAGGCGATCTACGATGTGCTGCGGGCGCTCACCGACGCCGGTCTGGTGCGGCGCATCCAGCCCACCGGCGCGATCGCCCGCTACGAGTCCCGGGTGGGGGACAACCACCATCATGTCGTCTGCCGCTCCTGCGGCGTTATCGCCGACGTGGACTGCGCCGTCGGCTCCGCCCCCTGTCTGACCGCCTCCGACGACCACGGGTTCGTGGTCGACGAGGCGGAGGTCGTCTACTGGGGCACCTGCCCCGACTGCGCGACCGTACGCACCACAAGTGACCCGCCAGGTCGGAAGGAAGCACATTGAGCAACGCACAGCACGACGCCCCGTCCAGTGCCCAGGGCGTGGACGACAAGGCGGCGGCCGGCTGCCCGGTCGCGCACGACTCCGTGACCGCCCACGGGAGCGAGAGCGAGAACCCGGCGATCGACTCGCCGACCCCGAAGACCGGCGGTCGTCCGCGGACGAACCGGGACTGGTGGCCCAACCAGCTCGACCTCTCGGTGCTGCACGCCCATTCGTCGAAGGGCAACCCGCTGGGGGAGGACTTCAGCTACGCCAAGGAGTTCGCCAAGCTCGATGTCGAGGCGCTGAAGCGGGACATCACCGAGGTCCTCACCACCTCGCAGGACTGGTGGCCGGCCGACTTCGGCCACTACGGCGGCCTCATGATCCGGATGAGCTGGCACGCCGCGGGCACCTACCGCATCGAGGACGGTCGCGGTGGCGCCGGTGACGGCGGGCAGCGCTTCGCCCCGCTCAACAGCTGGCCGGACAACGCCAACCTGGACAAGGCCCGCCGCCTGCTGTGGCCGGTGAAGCAGAAGTACGGCCAGCAGATCTCCTGGGCCGACCTGCTCGTGCTCGCCGGTAACGTGGCCCTGGAGTCGATGGGCTTCAAGACCTTCGGCTTCGGCTTCGGCCGCGAGGACGTCTGGGAGCCCGAGGAGATCTTCTGGGGTCCGGAGGACACCTGGCTGGGTGACGAGCGCTACGTCTCCGAGCAGGAGATGTCGCAGGGCGTCGGCGCGACCGAGATGGGCCTCATCTACGTCAACCCCGAGGGCCCGCGCGGCAACGCGGACCCGCTCGCGGCGGCGCACTTCATCCGGGAGACCTTCGCCCGGATGGCGATGAACGACGAGGAAACCGTCGCGCTGATCGCCGGTGGCCACACCTTCGGCAAGACCCACGGCGCCGGTGTCGCCGACAACCACGTCGGGCCGGAGCCTGAGGGCGCGCCGCTGGAGGCGCAGGGCCTGGGCTGGCTGAGTACGTACGGCAGCGGCAAGGGCGCCGACACCATCACCAGCGGCCTCGAGGTCACCTGGACCGACCGGCCGACCCAGTGGAGCAACCGCTTCTTCGAGATCCTCTTCGGGTACGAGTGGGAGCTCACCACCAGCCCCGGCGGCGCGAAGCAGTGGGTGGCCAAGGACGCCGAGGCGATCATCCCGGACGCCCACGACCCGTCGAAGAAGCACAAGCCCACCATGCTCACGACCGACCTGTCGCTGCGCGTGGACCCGGCGTACGAGAAGATCTCCCGCCGGTTCCTGGAGAACCCTGACGAGTTCGCGCTCGCCTTCGCCAAGGCCTGGTTCAAGCTGCTGCACCGCGACATGGGCCCGGTCAGCCGGTTCCTCGGGCCGTGGGTTCCGGAGCCCCAGCTGTGGCAGGACCCGGTGCCGGCGGTCGACCACGAGCTGGTCGGCGACGCCGACATCGCGGCCCTGAAGGCGAAGGTCCTGGAGTCCGGCCTCACCACCGCTCAGCTGGTCGCCACCGCCTGGGCCTCGGCCGCGAGCTTCCGGTACACCGACAAGCGCGGCGGTGCCAACGGCGCCCGGATCCGCCTTGAGCCGCAGCGCAGCTGGGAGGTCAACCAGCCGGAGCAGCTCGCGACGGTGCTGAGCACCCTGGAGGGCATCCAGCAGGAGTTCAACGCCACGGGCGGCGCGAAGATCTCCCTCGCCGACCTGATCGTGCTGGCCGGTTCGGCAGCCGTCGAGAAGGCGGCGCGGGACGCCGGTGTCGAGGTCACGGTCCCGTTCCACCCGGGCCGCACCGACGCCAGCCAGGAGCAGACCGACATCGAGTCGTTCCGGGTCCTGGAGCCGCGTGCCGACGGGTTCCGCAACTACCTGCGTGCTGGCGAGAAGACCCAGCCGGAGGTGCTGCTGCTCGACCGGGCGTACATGCTCAACCTGACCGCGCCCGAGATGACAGCCCTGATCGGCGGCCTGCGCTCCCTCGGCGCCAACGTCGGCGACAGCCGGCACGGCGTGCTCACCGACCGGCCCGGCGTGCTCACCAACGACTTCTTCCGCAACCTGCTCTCCCCGGGCACGCGCTGGAAGACGTCGGAGTCCGACGAGCACGTGTACGAGATCCGCGACGTGGCCACCGACCAGGTGAAGTGGACCGCTACCGCGGTCGACCTCATCTTCGGCTCCAACTCGCAGCTCCGGGCGCTCGCCGAGGTCTACGCCAGCGACGACGCCCGTACCAAGTTCGTGGCCGACTTCGTGGCGGCCTGGACCAAGGTGATGGAACTGGACCGCTTCGACCTCGCCTGATCCGACACCCACCTGACGAGCCCCGGGCGATCAGCAACGATCGCCCGGGGCTCGCCACACCTGAGATCTGCGGGGTGCCTCAGCCCTTCAGGCCGGTGTGGGCCAGACCCTCGATGAACTGCCGCTGCGCGATCACGAAGATCACCAGGATCGGGATGGCGGTCATCGACGCCGCCGACAGCTGCACGTCCCACATCGGCCCGCCGTAGGCGTCGACGAACTGGGTGAGCGCCTGCGGCAGGGTGAACTTCTCCGGCGTGGAGAGGAAGACGATCGGCTCCAGGTACAGGTTCCAGCTGTGCAGGAAGGTGAAGATCGCCACCGCGCCGAGCGCCGGGCGGGCCAGCGGCAACGCGATCCGCCAGAAGGTGGCGAAGCGGCCCAGCCCGTCCACCCGCGCCGCCTCCTCCAGCTCGGCGGGGAGGGTGATGAAGAACTGCCGCATGATGAAGGTGGCCAGCACGCTCGGCGCGCCGAGGATCGGCACCAGGATCAGCGGCCAGTGGGTGTCCACCATGCCCCACGAGTTGAACATCCGGAACAGCGGCACGATCGTCACCTCGCTCGGGATGAGCAGCCCGACCAGCACCACCACGAACAGCACCTGCTGGCCCCGGAAGCGGATCCGGGCGAAGGCGTACCCGGCCAGCGACGAGACCGCCAGGGTGCCGACGGTGACCACTGCCGCGATGTACCCGCTGTTGAAGTACTGCTGCGCGAACGGTTGCAGCTCGAAGACCCGCCGGTACGCGGAGAGACTGGCCTCGGTGGGGATCAGTGACGGTGGGAAGGCGAAGATGTCGCCCACCGGTTTCACCGACGAGGTGACCATCCACCAGGTGGGGAAGACGAACGGCAGGGCCAGCAGGCAGAGCGCACCGTAGAGCGCGACCCTGGCCCGTGCGGAGAGCCTACTGTTCATGGAAGACCCACTTCCTGCGCATCCGCCACTGCACGACGGTGAGCACCAGCACGATCAGGAAGAGCAGCACCGACAGCGTCGCGCCGTAGCCGAACTGGTGGAACTGGAACGCCCGCTGGTACAGGTAGTAGACGAGCACCGTGGTCGAGGTGCCCGGCCCGCCCTGGGTGAGCACGGCGATCTGGGCGAACACCTGCAACGACCCGACCACCGTGATGATCGAGGTGAGCAGGATGGTCGGGCTGATCAGCGGCA
Organism: Micromonospora andamanensis; assembly: GCF_016863495.1. Classification (GTDB taxonomy): domain Bacteria; phylum Actinomycetota; class Actinomycetes; order Mycobacteriales; family Micromonosporaceae; genus Micromonospora; species Micromonospora andamanensis. The sequence goes on along the minus strand of NZ_BOOZ01000015.1, from coordinate 214,356 downwards.
CGGTGATCCGCCGGAACCGGGTCCAGGCGTTGGCCCCCTCGACCCGGGCCGCCTCGTACAGCTCCGCCGGCACCCCCTGGAGGGCGGCCAGGAACAGCACCATGTTCAGGCCGACGTTCTTGACCACCTGCACCACGATCACCGACAGCAGCGCCGTCCAGTCGCCGCGCAGCCAGTTCGGCCCGTCCACACCGGCCACGCCCAACGCCCCGTTGACGCCGCCGTTGTCCTGAAGCAGGAACCCCCACACGATCGTCCAGGCGACAAGCGAGACGACCACCGGGGAGAAGAACAACGTCCGGAACACGACGGTGCCGCGTAGCCGCTGGTTGAGCAGCACCGCGAGCAGCAGGGCCAGGCTGAGGTTGAACACCACCAGACCGATCGAGAACAGCGCGGTGACCCGCAGCACCGACGGCAGGTTCGGATCGTCGGCCATGGCCTGGTAGTTGTCCGCGCCGACGAACTCGAAGGTGCCGGCGAGCACGTTCCACTCGTGCAGGCTGTACCAGAAGACCAGCCCGAGCGGGATCAGCACGAACAGCACCGAGCCGACGAGCTGCGGGGCGACGAAGAGCAGCCCGGCGAGCTGATCGCGGCGGCGGGTCGTCCACCAGCCGCGCCGCCGGTGCGGGGCGCTCCCGGTGGGGGCGGACCGGCCACCGGCCCGCCCCACGGTGTCCCTGGTCAGGACCGACATCGAAGAACCTACTTCGCCAGCAGCGGGGTGATCGCGGTGCAGACGCCGTCGAGGACACCCCGCACGTCCGCGTCCGGCCGCCACAGCGGGTCCAGCGCGGCCCGGACCGCCTGGTTCAGCTCGGCCTGACCGGTGTGGCTGGGCTTGACCACCCCGTCGGCGATCCCGTCGATGACCACCTCCTGCAACTGCTCCGGGCTCAGCAGCGGGTTGGTCTTGGCCAGGGTCTCGGCGGTGAGCAGCGAGGTACGCGGCGGCGGGAAGAACTGCGCCAGCTTCGCCGAGTTGGCCGGGTTGGTCAGGTAGGCCAGGAAATCGGCGGCGGCCTCGGCGTTGCGGCCCTGCTTGAGCACACCCATGCCACCCTGGCCGATCACCGCGTACTCGCCCTTCGGCCCGGCGGGCAGCGGCACCAGATCCCAGCCGAACTTCTGACCCTCCAGCAGCGACGCGCGGGAGATCTGGGTGATGGTCATGCCGGCCTCGCCGGCGAAGAAGTCGGCTGTGGTGCCCGGGCCCGGCAGCGCCTTGTCGACGAAGATCCCCCGGTGCAGGACGGTCATCGCCTCGACCATCTCGGCCGAGTTGAAACCGCAGGTGCGGCCGTCCTCGCTCCACGCCTGCGCACCCCAGCCGGTCCACACGGTGGACAGGAAGTCCCAGCCCTTGTAGTCGAAGTCGCGGACCACCAGACCCGCCTTGCCGGTCTCCGCCTGCACCGCCTTCGCGGTGGCCAGCGCGTTCTGCCAGGTCCACTGGCCGGCGGCGATCAGCTCGGCCGGGCTCTGCGCGCCGGAGGACTTCACCAGGTCGGTGTTGACGAACACCCCGAACGGCGAGGTGGAGAAGGGGTACGCGTACAGCTTGCCGTCGGCCTGCCACAGCTTCGTCGCGGCCGGCGCGAGCTCGTCGAAGCCGTACCCCTCGGCGCCCTTGAGGGTGTCGTCAAGCGGCACCAGAGCACCGGAGGTGACGAAGTCGGGCGCGGAATTCTCCAGCACCCAGGCCAGATCGGGCGGGTTGCCGCCGGCGATCTGGGTGGTCAGGGTGGTGGTGTAGCTCTCGAACGGGATCGGGTCGAAGGTGATCCCGGCGACGTCCGGATTCGTCGCGGTGTACTCGGCGGCGATCTCGTTGAACAGCTTCAGGTGGGCCTCGTTCGCCGACCAGGTGGTCATCCGCAACGTGACCGGGCCGTCGGACTCGGCGGAGTCGCCGCCGCAGGCGGTCAGGCCGAGCAGCGCGGTGAGCGCGACGACGGCCGTCAACCGGTTCCTCATGGGGTTATGTCCTTCCTCAGTAGCCGGCGATGTCGGGCCAGCGCAGCTCGACACCGGAATCGGCGAGGCGGTTCTGGAAGTCGGCCAGCAGGCCGGGGGTGTAGCGCACCGCGCGGGGGGTGACCCGCCGGGCCAGGCAGAAGTCCGCGAGCAGACCGGCGACCTCGCCGACGTTCCACTCCACGGGGTGCAGGCGGTAGGAGCCGTTTGTGATGTGCGTGGTGCCGATGTTCTTGCCGGCGGGCAGCAGGTTCTCCACCCGCCGGGGGATCAGGGCACCGAGTGGGATCTCGAAGGGGCAGGAGGCCACGTCGATGTAGTTGTCGCCGCCGGTGGAGGGGTGCAGGTCGATGCGGTACATCCCGACACCTACCGAGTCGGCGTAGCTGACCGCGCCCTTGTCGCCCCGGATCTCCAGGGACAGGTCCTGCTCGACGACCGTGTACTCGGCGCGGATCCGGCGTGACTCGCGGACGTAGGGGGCCTGGGCGAGCCCGCTGTGGGTGACGTCGCCGCCGGTGGCGGCGGTGCCGTTGCCGGTGACGTCGCCGCGCAGCCGCAGGCTGGGAAATCCGGTCCCACCGTCGGCGCGGGGCGCCTCGGTCTGGAGCCAGTAGAGCACCGACAGAGAGAGTTCCCGGGCCGCCCCGATCCGCGCGTCCGGATCGGGCACGTCGATGATCGGCTGCTCGAAGTAGTCGAGCATCGGCCAGTTGACCAGGCAGATGTCGCTGTCGTACGCGCCGGGGGCGAAGTTGCGTCGAGCGGCGATTCGGCGGAACGTCCACAGGTTGCCGTCGCCCGGGTTGACCCGCTGGTCGGCCTGGACCAGCCAGGGGTCGTCGTCCGGGTTGGGGGTGAAGCTGCGTTCTGAGATGTCCAGCGTGCGCGGGTTGGGGGAGCGGAACGACAGCATCCGGTCACCCCAGAACGGGGGCCGGTATTCCCGCCAGAAGTCGTACGCCGCCGGCTTGTCGATCGTGTGGTCGCCGTCGACGTGGTCGACCGCGAAACACACCGACACCGCCTGCATGTTCGCCGGTTGGGCCTGCTCCGGCGCGCTCGGCTCACCGGTGTCGGCCCGCGACTCGAAGCCTGTCACGTACTCGGTGCCGGTAAGCGGCAGCAACTCGCCGGTCTCGGTGGCGTCCAGCACGTACGGCGCGGTCAGCCCGATCTGCTCACCTGTGTGCCGGTGCGCCACTGTGACACCTGTGACCCGGTCGCCGTCGGTGTCGGCGGCCACCGGCCGGTACGGCTTGAGCACCCGCAGCCGCCCGGATCCCCGGTACGGGGCCAGCATGGCCTCCAGAACAGCCACCGCGACCCGGGGTTCGTGGCAGAGCCGGCTGACGTGCCCGGCCCCCGGGTTCAACGCGGTGGTACGACGGGCCCGGTCGGTCAACGGGTACCAGCGCCGGTAGTGCTCCCGGATGCCGTCGCGCAGCGCCCGGTAGCTGGCGGTGACACCGAAGTGCTCCACCCAGGAGTGCTCGTCCGGCGGTACGGCCTGGCTGGTGAGTTGCCCGCCGAGCCAGTCGTACTCCTCGGTCAGCAGCACGCTGCGACCGGCGCGCAGCGCGGCCAGGGCGGCGGCCACGCCACCGAGCCCACCGCCGACGATCAGTACTTCGGCCTGCATCTCGGGCACGGTCGGTCCTCCCAGGGGTTGGTCGAGGGTCGCCGGCCGAAGGCGTGGCGACCGGGGGTGAGCTGGTCAGTGTCGGGGCGGCAGGAGGGTGACGCCGTCGACCGGTTGACACGGCAGCAGCCGCTGGGTCGCGGTGCCGGGCATCGCGGCGAGCAGCCCGGTGAGCACCTCGACGGCCTGCCACCCCATCTCGCGGCGGGGGATCCGGAAGCCGGTGAACTCCAGGTCGCGGGTGGTGGGTCGGGTCGGATCGCCAAGCGCCAGGATGGACAGGTCGGCGGGTACGGTCAGGCCACGCTCGGCGGCGACGGCGGCCAGCGCGACCCCGTCGGCGTACTCCTCGACCATCACGGCGGTGACCCCGGCGGTGAGCAGCGCGTCGAGCAGGTCGGCGGGGGAGCGGTCGGTGGGTTCGTGCCGGGTCGGCAGTCCGGCCGCGTCAAGGGCGGTCCGGTAGCCGGCGAATCGGTCGGCGTGGGATTCCGGTCCGGCGCCCTGGCCGAGGTACGCCAGCCTGGTGTGCCCGGCGTCGAGGGTTCGGCGGACCACGTCGGCGGTGGCGGTGGTGTAGTCCGCGCCGACGTAGGGCACCGGCCCACCCGCGTCGTCGCGTCGGCCTACCGACACGAACGGATGCCCCTCGGCGACCAGCCGCCCCAACTCGTCGCGGTCAAGTGATCGGCCGAGCAGGACGCAACCGTCGGCCAGCCGGAGGCGGTTGTCGTCGTGGAAGATGCGCCGCCGGCCATCGGTGACCGGGGCGCTCGTGAGCAGCAGCAGGTCGCAGCCGAGTCGCTCGGCGGACTCCTCGATGCCGACCAGGAACGGGTGGTAGAAGTCGCCGGTGCCGGCGGGGAAGACCGGCTCGTAGGTGAAGACGCCGAGGATCCGGTTGTGCCGGGCGGCCAGCCGCCGGGCCACCGGGTCGGCGACGTACCCGGTGTCCCGGATGGCGAGCAGCACCCGTTCCCGGGTCTCCGGGGCGATCCGGACGCTGCCGTCGTCGCGACCGTTGAGCACCAGGGAGACGGTGGCCTGGCTGACGCCTGTCATCCGGGCGATGTCCTGCTGGGTCACCCGCCTACGCGATCCGGTCACGTTCCGTGTCCAATCGTTTCTGCGCTAATACGCATTAGCTACGTTGGTGTGAAATCCTGCGACCCGCCGCGGCCCGCCGTCAACCCCCGTCGACGGAAAATTTCTCTCGAAAGTCGGCGTGATAATTCGTATTAGCGCCTTGACCGAGGCCGCCACCGACCGCAGACTCATCGATCACAAGCGCTGCTCCCTCATGGAGCCCGATCTCACGCACGGTCACCGGCAATCGTTGCGGCGACCGCCGTCCACGCCTGCCACCACCGACCTGTCAGTCCCACCCGGCAGTGCGGTCTCACCACCGTCCCCAGCTCCGCCATCGACGAGCGTCCCACTCACGATCGGAGATCCGCATGACCGACAGATCCCTACCCGGACCCGCCGCGCTGAGCCGTCGCGGCCTGCTGCGCGGCGCGGCCCTGCTCGGCACCGCCACGGCCGCCGGAACCGCGCTCGGCGGTGCTCTCGCCGCCGGTCCCGCCCTCGCCGGCCCGGCCGGATTCCCCAGCTACCGGTACGTCCGCGACGCGTTCGCCGGCCCGCTGGCCTACAACCCCACCGGCGAAATGATCTTTCCCTGTGTGCGTGGGGTCTACGACAAGATCTCCGGGGCCCGGGGGCGGTACTACCTCTACTACGCCCCGCACGACGCGCCCGGCGGCATCTGCCTGGCCTACGCCGACCGGCTCGAAGGCCCCTACACCGAGCACCCCGGCAACCCGATAGTCGACCGGGTGCTGCCCACCACCACGGTCAGCCACGTCTCCTCACCGCACGTGGTGTGGAACGCCCCCACCAGGGAGTTCTTCCTCTACTTCCACGGGGAGAACTTCACCACCCGGGTGGCCCGGTCCCGTGACGGCATCACCTTCACCAACGAGACGCCGATCCTGAGCACGCGCCTGGTGCCGAACACCACCGAGACCTCGTACGCCCGGGTCTTCGAGCACGCCGTCGCCGGGAAGAACAACAGGTACGTCATGCTCTTCATGGGCGCGCACACAGTCGGCCCCGGCACCCGCAAGATCTTCTGGGGCTGGTCGCCGAACGGCTGGGACCAGTGGCAGTTCGCCCCGAACCCGCTGATCTCGCCCGCCGGTGACGGGCTGACCGACATCTCCAGCCCGCACCTGCTCCACCGCAACGGCACCAGCTATGTCGCCTACCACGGCAACGACGGGCGGATCCGGCTCACCGAGGTCGGCAACAACTTCGACCGGGAGGTGCACCTCGGGGTCTTCCACGCACCGATCGCCTCGGACAACGGTCGGGTCGCCGCGCCCGCCTTCGGCACCGACGGCGGCGTCTCGTACATGATCTACGAGGCCGGCCCCCGGCTCGACGCCCGCATCTGCATCGCCCAGGCTGTCTGACCGGTGCGGGGCGATCGTCCCGCACCGGCCAGATCGGGTCCGCTCCGGCTGGTCACTGCCGTCGGACGGTGGCGAACCCGGCGACGGCCGCGGCGGCGACGAAGCCGATGACCACAGCCGACGCCTGACCCAGGGTGGCACCGCCGCCCTGGGTACGGTCCGCGTCGCCGGCCGCGACCGGTGGCGCGGAGCTTGCCTCCGGCGGTGCGGCGAGCACGGCGTTTGTGACGATCAGCCGCGGTGCCGGATGCTCGCTGTCGGCGGTGATGTAGATCCAGTCGTACGAGCCGCCGTCGGCGCATCGTTGCAGCACCGGGAAATGGAGCATGTCGCCGGCCCGGGCCACGATCCGGGTGGTGACCCCCACCTCGGCGGTGTCCCGGCCGGCTCCGGTGAACGTGACGCGGTCACCGGCGACCGAGGCGGTCCAGCCGTCCGGTGGCACGGTGTCGGACGCGGTCACCCCGTCCGGCAGGGCGACGACCAGTTCGGTCGTGGGCGAGTCGTCGCAACTGTGGTCGAAGCTGAACGTCAACGTGGTCGTACCGTCACCGTTCGGCTGTGCCCGCGCGACCTCGACGTGAGCGGCAGCCGGTACCGCACCGAGCAGCAGATATCCGACGAAGCCGGCCGTCGCCACGCCGACCGTCCTGATCCATCGCCGCGGCGTCACCGGACGTCCACGGTGAAGCGGGCGATCGGATTCTCGTACTTGGAGGTCCGCACGCTGGCCTGCACCACCCACGAGCCGGCGAGGGGCAGGTCGATGACGGCCTCGTACCGGCCGGGGCCGGTACGCGCCACCGTCCGCTCCAGTGGGCCGATGTCCATCGCCGGCAGCAGCACCGTCAGCTTCGGGTCCGTCACCGGGACCACCGGCTGACCGGCGGCGTCGACAAGTTCAAGTTCCATCGAGTTCACTCCTACCTGTCCGGGGGTGAACCGGGCGACCGCGCGACCCGGACCCAGCGGTGTCTCCACCACGAGCGGGCCGCTGCCGGCGTCGGCCACCGGCCGGGGCGCCGCCTCGACGACCGGGCTCTGCGTGACCAGGAACCCGGTTGCGACGACGACACCGACGAGCAGCGCGGCCTCCGCCCGGACGCTACGACGCAGCAGCCGCCACGCCACGGCGGAGCCCTCGTCCCGCTCGGCGGCGACGACGCGCGGCACGAGGCGGTAGCGGTTGTGGGCGGCGACGACGAGAACCACGACGGTCAGCCCGACCTTCGTCAGCAGCGCCACCCCGTACGAGGTGGCCCAGAGCGCTTCCCAGGACCGCAGGATGAGCCAGCTGAGCAGCAGGCCGGCGGCGCCGAGCAGGCCGACGAGGACGGCGGCGGTACGGGAGAACGCGGACACCGTGCGAACGGCCGCGTCGGCTCCCAGGTCGGCCGAGCGGACCAGCGCCCAGGGCAGTGCCACCAACCCGCCCAGCCACACCCCGGCGGTGGTGACGTGCAGGACGTCGGCCGGGACGACCAGCCAGGCCGGACCGAAGGTGCGGGTGTGCCCGACCAGAGCGACAGCCCCCCAGGCGAGGGCGACACCGGCAAACGCCAGAGCGGCCAGCACGGCGTGTCGAGCCGGTCGGCCGTTGGCGACCGTGGACTCCACATCCGTCGTCGCCTCGCCTACTGCGCCCACCGGCGGCGGTGTCTCGACGACACCGGGCTCTCGGAGCGGTGTCCCGGCGGTCGCCGTGGCCCACAGTGCGACGCCCAGCCCGAGGACGACCAGCACCGAACTCAGCGCCTCCTCCGACCGCAGACCGGTCAGCCACCGGGCCCCGTCGATGAGTCCGGTCATCTCGCCACCGTCCTGCCAGGCGGGCACGGCAGGCACCAGCACCAGCCGGGCCAGCACGGTCAGACCCGCCGACCAGCCGGCGAGCCGCAGCAGCCGACGTCGCAGGACCGGTGCCTCGGCGCGGAGCAGCACGAGCAGGAAGACCAGCAGGCCGGCGCTGACCAGCAGGCCCAGATAGGCCACCGCCTCGGCCGCCTGGCGCAGGACGTTCAGCGCGCCGCTCGGACGGCTTTCCGGCACCACCACGGCCGCGCTGCTCGGCGCGCCGACGGCAAAGCTGAACCCGCCGGAGACGGGGTGGCTGTCCGCCGAGATCACCCGGAACGCCACGATGTAGGTGCCGTCGGCAAGATCCGGTGGGATGGCCAGGACCACTGTGGTGTCCACCGACCGACTGTCGGTGGCCAGTTCGTCGCCTGCCGCATCGAGTAGTCGGACGCCGCCGGGGCGTACCGTCACCGGCTCGTTGAACGTCAGTGTCACCTCGGCCGGGACGGTGGCCAGCACGGCACCGTCGGCCGGGTCGGTGCCCAGCAGCACCGCGTGCGCGGCGGCCGGCGTCGCTGGCGCGACAGCGGCCAGCAGGCCGAGCAGCGCGGCGAGCGCGGCGACCCACGCCCGCCGCGCTCGCCGACCCGGCACCGACCACGTGCCACGCGACCTCACCCGCAAGGTCGCCCGCCCGTCAGGCGGCCTTGCGGGTACGCAGCAGCGCCAGCCCGCCCGCCACCAGGCCCAGCGCACCGAGCACCAGGGCGATCCAACTGACCACGCCGGTGCCGCCGGCGGGCTCGTCGGTGGTCTGCGACACCTGCTGTACGGCCGCCTCCTCGACGCCGGCGTCGGCCTTCGCGGTCAGCACGAACGTCGGTGCCGGGTACTCCAACTCGTCGGGGTCCTGACCGGCGGCGGCCATCTCCACCCACGGCGTCTCACCCTGCTCGCAGGTCTGTACGGCCGGGAAGGCAAGCGTCTCGCCGGCGGCGTCCGGCAGTTTCAACGACAGCTCGAAGGTGTCCCGCAGATCGGCCGGCAGCGGCGTCTTCGCGGTGTATACCACCTCGGTGACCCGCTGCGTGATCTCGTTGCCGTGGCTGTCCTTGACCGGCGGGTTCAGCTCCGCCATCACCTTCTGCACTGTCCAGTTCGAGTTCACCGTCGGCGTGACCGAGATGATCTGCTCCGGGATCTTGATGGACACCTTCGTGGTGGCCGACGTGTCGCAGCCGTGCGGCACCCCGAACGTCAGGACGGTGTAGGAACCCGCCGTGGTGACCGACGGACTGACTGTGACGTGCGCGGCGGCCGGCGCTCCGGTGAGCGCCACCGCTGCGGCGGTGAAGAGCCCGAGGGCGCCGACCTGCGCGACCCTGCGACGTCTGAGAACCATCATGGGACAACCTTTCCGGAGGGCGGCCGGCGACCTGCGCGGCACGTCACATTCACGTGGTCGGCTGTCGACCATCCGAAGTTCCCGCCCGGGCCCCCATCCCACGATGCGGGCGAGGCGCCCGGCTGCCGGGGTCAGGTCACCTCCGGCGGCCGGACCCGGACATGCCGGTGGCGGCCACCGCCCTGAACGAGCGATGGCCGCCACCGGTCCTACTCACCGGCTCGACCCGGTCGGCATGGTCAGCCGACCAGGTCCCGCCGGGTGTCACAGGTTGGCGCAGTACCCGATGCTGAAGGTGCTGGCGCCGGCGGCCAGGGTCCGGTTCCAGTCGACTCCTCGGATGCGGTAGCTGCCGTCGGCCAGCCGCTCCCGCTTGAAGTTCCAGGCGTTGTAGACCTCGCCCTCCAGATCGACCACGGCGGTCCACTCCACGGCCTTGTCGCCGGTGTTGGTGGCGGTGATGGTCGCGCAGTAGCCACCGCCGCTGTCGGAGTTCCAGCGGGCGATCCGCTCCATCGTGATCTCCACGTTGGAGCCGGCGACCAGCCGGCCCACACCCCAGCGGGCGGTGGTCTGGTAGCCCTCGCCGTTCTGCTCGGCCCAGTTGCGGATCGACGTGCGGGCGCCGTCGGAGGCGTCGTTGACCTGGAAGTCCAGGCCGTGGAACGTGCCGAGGCCACCGTATTCGAGCAGGCTGATCGCCGCCTCGACGGTGTAGCCGGTCCCGGTCCGCACGGCCGCGCTCTCCAGCCGCCCGGCCTGGAACGCCTCGTCACCGGTACCGAACGAGACGACGTTGTCGGCGTTGATCCGGATCTGGGTGTCGTCGTAGCGGAACGGACCGTTCTTGACGTTGCCGGCGTCGACGTAGATCTCGACCGAGTCCTGGGTCCACGGGTCGGAGCCGGAGACGTCCACCACCGGGTCGGTGACCTCGGCCAGCACGTACAGCGTCTGGCCCCGCCACAGGGTGCGCACGTTCGCGGTCGCACCGTCGGTGCCGGAGACCTGCTTGGTGGTGGTGACCGAGGCGGCCTGGGACCAGACGGCGTCCACGGCACCGTCGATGACCGGCGCGCTGGCCGTCTCGCGGACCTGCAGATACGACAGTTCCTCCACCAGGCTCAGGGTGCCGACGGCACCCGGAGTGTTCCAGCCGGAGGTGGTGCCGTTGTCGGTCACCCGTACGTCGAAGGTGCGGGTCTGGCCCTCGGCGGCATCGGTGAGCGGCAGGTGGGCGACCAGGTGGTAGCCACCGTCCCGCTCGGCCGCCACGGCCGGCACGTCGCCGCTGCCGTCGCGGGAGACCTGGTAGGTCTCCTCACCCAGGGCGAAGGCGACCCGGTCCTCGCCGGAGACCGAGGCGTCGTCGACGGTGACGTACGCGGTCAGATGATCCGGCGCCCAGCGCAGTTGGAACCGCGCCGTGTCCTCGATCGGGTGCAGTGGCAGCTTGCGCCAGGTCAGGTCCTTCGGCGCGGCGGCCGTGATCGCCACGTCACCGGCGAAGACGTTCGCGGTACGCAGGCGCGCCGGCAGGTCGCCGTCCACCGCGCCGTAGTAGGCGGGCTTGGCCCGCAGGTTGTCGTCGAACAGCAGCGGCGCGTTGGCCGACCGCCACGAACGGCCGTCGGTGAGACCCCAGACCGTGACGGCGAACAGGTCCTCGGTGTGCTCCCGGAAGATCCGGAAGGCGTCCCGGTAGAAGTAGCCCTGCTCGATCAGCCGTGCCTGGGTCACCGGCGTGCCGGTGGTGACGTCGAGTTCGGTGACGGCCTGGGTCAGCGGCAGCTCCGCGAACGCGTCCAACGTGGTCTCCAGGCTGCTGACCGGCGTGGCCAGCGAGACGTGGAACTGGTGACCCACCCCGTCGATCGGCACGTCGCGGTCGACAAGTCGCTGCACCAGCGCCCGGTAGCGGGCCTGCTTACCACTCTGCTCGGTGTTGTAGTCGTTGATGAACAGGGTGACCGGGTCGCTGCCGGCTACGGCGTGGACATCGTTGAACGCCTCGTGCGCGTACTCGAACGACAGGTCGATGAAGCTCTCGCCGAGGATCCGGTACCACTCGCTGCGGCGCAGGCCGTCGGCGTACTCACCGCTGTCGCTGATGACCTCGTTGACCACGTCCCAGGCGTACAACGGGTTGGTGGGGGAGCCGAACGGACCGTAGCGGTCGGACAGTGATTCGGCGACGTTGAAGATGTGGGTCCGCAGCCGGTCGCGCAGCACCTGCTGGTCTGCCGCGGACGTGGTCAGCGGCTGGCCGTCCGCGTCCTGGAAGAACCAGGCCGGGGTCTGGCTGTGCCACACCAGCACGTGGCCGTAGACCCGCAGGTCGTTGTCGCGGGCGAAGTCCATCACCGTGAGCGCCTGCTCGTGCGGTCGGAAGGTGCGCTCCTCGTCGTACCAGGCCTCGGGCTTTATGTGGTTCTCGTGCGTGACCTGGTTGAAGTGCCGGTTCAGCAGTTCGGCGGCGCCGCCCACCGTCTCCCGGGCGTCGATCGCCACGCCGACCGGGAAGTCGGCGGTCTCGTGGATGCCGGTGAGGTCCTCGATGACCGGCGGCTCGGGCACCCGTACGACGATGTCGTCGACAAGGAAGTCGCTGGTGTTGCCGGCCACGTCCGCGCCCTGCCAGCGGGTCTCGAAGTAGAGCAGCGCCTCGTCCGAGGCCGGCATGGTGAACCGGGCGCTCACCTCGGTCCAGCCGGTGTTGGTGATGGACTCGAACTGGGCGAGGGTGCTGAACGACTGGCTGCCGCCGGAGGTGCTGGCCAGGCTGAGCCAGATCTGGTCGGTCGGCTGGCCTTCGGCGAACCGCAGCCAGGCACTGAACTCGTAGGTGACGCCCGCCTCGAACAGGCCGGCCACGTCCCGCCCGAGCCCGGCGCCCTGGTTGACCCGGTCGGTGACCAGCGCCGCGGCGGACCCGCTGTGCGCGACCCCGCTGACCTCGACGGTCGGGGCGCCCGGACCGCTGTCGCGCGGGCCCCAGCCGTCCAACCCGTCCTCGAAGTCGGTGTCGATGACGACGGTGCCGGGCTCGGGCCCGCCCGGTCCGCTGTCCGGGGCGGTGATCAGCACGTCGTCCAGGAGGATCGGGGTGCTCTCCGCCGCCTCGACGTAGAGCGTGGCGGCGCTGAGCCCGTCGGGCATCGTGTAGGTACCGCCGATCTGTACCCAACTGTCGGCGGTGGTGGGGACGTCCCCACCGATCCAGGTGTAGGTGTTGTCGCCACCGGCGGCCGGGGTCGCCTCGACGGTGAAGTGCACGCCGGCGGTGCCCTCGGTGCCGGCCGGCAGCTTCACCCAGGCGGTGACCGAGTACTGCGTGCCGGGTCGGAACAGCGCCGTCGCGCTCGTCGCCGGGCCCTGCCAGTTCGCCGTGCGGCCGGTGACCGACAGGCTGCTGTCGCTCTCGTGTCCCTCGTCGGTGATGGCGAGAGTGACGTCACCGCGCGGTCCCCACGGGGTGAACGATCCGGACTCGAAATCGTTGGCGAGGATGACCTCCGCGGCGGCGGCCGGCGGGGGCGCCACGGCGATCGTCGTCACCAGGGCGGCCGAGCAGAGCAGGGCGAGGGTTCGGGACCGGCGTCGTGATCGATGGGAGAGGCTCCAGAAATGCATCGGTGTCCCTCTATGTAGAATCGGTGCTGGCGGGTGTGTCTGACGCGTACCTTCGGACGGATTTAAGCGCGTGCATGCTATGTCGAGACCGCCGCTCTGACCAGAACTTCCGGAAGTTTCCGGTAACGACGCGACGCCGTGTGGCACGGGTCAGGGCGGCCTCGGCCCTGCTGCTTCCGCTACCGCTGTGGTTGCCTGGCGGACCCCTGCGGCACCACGGCGCGGGCTGAGGTGCCGGCCCGGTACCGGAAGACGTGCCGGTACGTCTGCGGCGTCATTCCGCTGACTCGGCCGAAGTGCTGGCGCAGGTTGGCGCCGCTGCCGAAGCCGGTGCGGTGGGCGATCCGCTCCACCGGGTCCTCGGTGGTCTCCAGCAGCTCCTGCGCCAACCGGACCCGCTGCTCCAACAGCCACTGCAACGGCGTGGTGCCGAGGGCGTCGCGGAACCGGCGGGCCAGGGTGCGCGGACTCAGATTGGCCGCGCGAGCCAGGTCGGCCACCGACAGCGGCCGGTCCAGGTGGTGCCGAGCCCACTCCAGCACCGGACTCAGGTCGGCAGGGGAAACGCCGCGCACCGGCGGTGCCGGATACTGGGTGTGGTCGGCGCCCCGCTGCGGTGCCACCACCATCCGCCGGGCCACCTCGTTGGCCACCGCGGCACCGTGGTCCTGTCGCACCAGGTGCAGGCACAGATCGATGGCGGCGGCCGTACCCGCCGAGGTGAAGATGTTCCCCTCCGCCACGTACAGCACCCGGGGGTCGAGGTCGACGAGCGGGAACCGGCCGGCGAAGTCCTGCGCGTTCATCCAGTGCGTGGTGGCGCGGCGACCGTCGAGCAGACCGGCCGCGGCGATCAGGTACGCGCCGGTGCAGATGCCGACGATGCGGCTGCCCCGGGCGTACGCGGCGCGCAACGCCTCGACCAGCTCCGCCGGGGGATCGATCTGGGTCGGCCGGGCACAACCGGGCACCAGCACGGTGTCGGCCTCGACCAGATCGTCCAAGCCGTACGGGGTGTCGAGCCAGGAACCGCCCGTGGTCCGGAGCGGACCCGGCTCGGCCGCGCAGAGACGCAGCTCGTACCACGGGTCGATGATGTCCCGCCGGTCGGTGCCGAACACCTCCTGCGGGACCGCCAGCTCGAAGATCGGCAGGTTGTCGGTCACCGCCACCGCGACGACGTGCGGACGCATGGCAGAAATCTAACGCAGCTCGGCGTCAATCCGGCTGTCCCGGCCGGCCGGCAGGTACGACCGTGATCACATGACTCAGACCCGTGCCAAGCCGGTGACCGGCGGGCGGCTCACCGCCGCCCAGGGCACCGCCCTCTACGTCGGCGCCGTACTGGGTACCGGAGTGATCGCGCTGCCCGCGTTGGCGGCCGAGACCGCCGGACCCGCCTCGCTGCTCGCCTGGCTGCTGCTCGTGATCGTCTCCGCTCCGCTGGCGGCCACGTTCGCCGCGCTCGGCGCCCGCCACCCGGACGCGGGTGGCGTCTCGACGTACGCCCGAATGGCCTTCGGACCGCGGGCGGCGGCAGTGGTGGGCTGGTGTTTCTTCTTCGCGATACCACCGGGCGCCTCCGCGGCGGCGCTGTTCGGCGCCGCCTACGTCGAGGCGGCGGTCGGCGGCGGCACGCTCACCGTCGCGGTCACCGCCGTGCTGCTGATGGTCGCGGTGACCGTCACCAACCACTCCGGTGTCCAACTCGCCGGGCGGGTCCAGCTCGCACTCGCCGGGGTGCTCGTCGCGTTCCTGCTGCTGGCGGTGCTGCTGTCGCTGCCGCATGCGGACGCCGCGAACTTCGCTCCCTTCGCCCCGCACGGCCTGACGGCCGTCGGCCCTGCGGCGGCGCTGCTGATGTGGAGCTTCGTCGGCTGGGAGGCGATCACCCACCTGACCGGCGAGTTCCGCCGTCCGGAGCGGGACATTCCCCGGGCCACCGCGGCAGCGGTCGTCGTGGTCGGCGCGCTGTACCTGGCGGTGGCCTTCGCGACAGTCGCCGTGCTCGGCTCGGCGGCGGCCGGGTCCTCGGCACCGCTTGGCGAGTTGTTCGCGGTCGCGCTCGGCGGGGACGCCCGCTGGTTGGTCGCCGGGGCGGCGCTGCTGCTGACCTTCGGCGCGATGAACGCCTACTACGCCGGCGCGGCGAAGCTCGGCGCGGCGCTCGGCCGCGACGGGGCCCTGCCCGGCTGGCTCGCCCGGGGCAGCGTCGCCGGCGAGGTGCCCCGCCGCAGTCTCGTCGTCATCGCCACCCTTGCCTTCCTGGCGCTGGGGGCGGTACTGGTCACCGGGCTCGGCACCCGCCCGCTGGTGCTGCTCGCCACCGGTTCCTTCATCACCGTCTACGTCATAGGTGTCGCGGCGGCGCTGCGGCTGCTGCCCCGCCGCAGCGCGGCCTGGTACGCCGCCGCCGCGACCATCGGCGTGGTGCTGGTCCTCCTGGCCATGACCGGCGTCTACCTGCTCTGGCCGGTGGCGGTGACCGGGGCTGCGCTGCTCTATCTCCGGGTGCGCGGCCCGAGCCGCGCCTGATCGGCGCCGCGTACCTGACAGACGCGCACCACCCGCCGGGATTCGGGGCTCGGCGGGTGGGTGCGGTTCGGTGCCGGAGGGATCGGGGCTTGCTACGCTTGGCCCAGCGGATCAACCGCGCGGTACGCAGCGAGGAGCGCGACATGCTTTCGGGGGACGACGACATCTCGGGGTGAGCAGCCCCGCCACCATGCTGGTGGCCTGTCGTGTCGTGGCCCTGTCTGCTGACCGGGACGCCTGTGGCGTTCCCGGCTTTCCCTCCGAGGTCTCCTGCGATGTCCGACGTCTGCGTCGTCTGCACCAACCTGTCCTTTTCCTGGCCCGACGACACCCAGGTGTTCCGGGACCTGTCCTTCACCGTGCCGCCGGGTCGCACCGGCCTGGTCGCGCCGAACGGCGCCGGCAAGTCGACACTGCTGCGCCTGATCGCCGGTGACCTCGTACCCACCGGCGGTGGCGTGATGGTCGAGGGGGTGCTCGGCTACCTGCCACAGAACCTTCCGCTGACCGGTGACCTGACCGTGGCGGAGGTGCTGGGGGTCGCCCCGGCACTTACCGCGTTGCGAGCGATTGAGGCCGGTGACGCCAGCGAGGAGAACTTCGCCGCCGTCGGTGACGACTGGGACGTCGAGGAGCGCAGCCACGCCGAACTCGACAGGTTGGGGCTGGGCGAGGTGGCGTTGGATCGTCGCCTGGACACCCTCAGCGGTGGGCAGGCGGTCTCCCTCGGCCTGGCCGCGCAACTGCTCCGGCGTCCGGACGTGCTGCTGCTCGACGAGCCGACGAACAACCTCGACATCGACGCCCGACACCGGTTGTACGCGGTGCTGGAGAGCTGGTCCGGGTGCCTGCTGCTGGTCAGCCACGACCGGATGCTGCTGGACCGGATGGACCGGATCGCCGAACTCGACGGCGGGCAGCTGCGCCTGTACGGCGGGAACTTCACCGCGTACGAGGAGGCGTCACGGGCCGCCCGGGAGCTGGCGGAGCGCCAGGTCCGCAGCGCCGAGCTGGAGGTCAAGCGGGAGAAGCGGGAGATGCAGCAGGCCCGCGAACGCGCCGAGCGGCGGGCCGGTAACGCTGCCCGCAACCTCGGTAACGCGGGCCTGGCCCGCATCGTCGCCGGTGGGCTCAAGCGCAGCGCCCAGGAGTCGGCGGGGCGGGCCCAGCAGGCCCACGCCAGCCGGGTCGGCGACGCCCAGGCGCGGCTCGACGAGGCCGGCCGGGCGCTGCGGGAGGATCAGACGCTGGCGTTGGAGCTGCCGGAGACCGACGTCCCGGCCGGCCGGACCCTGGTCGAGGGGCAACGGATGCAGGTGCGGTACGGCAACCGGACGCTGTTCGCCGGAGAGGGCGTCGACCTGACCATCCGGGGACCGGAACGGATCGCGTTGACCGGCCCCAACGGCGTCGGCAAGTCCACACTGCTGCGGCTGTTGCTCGGCGACCTGGATCCGCAGGGCGGTCAGGTGCGGCGGGCCGACGGCCGGGTGGCGTACCTGTCGCAGCGGTTGGACCTGCTCGACGCGGACCGTACCGTGCTGGACAACCTCACCGCGTACGCCCCGCAGCGCCAGCAGTCGGAGCGGATGAATCTGCTGGCCCGGTTCCTGTTCCGGGGGGCCCGCGCCCAGTTGCCGGTCGGCGTCCTCTCCGGCGGAGAGCTGCTGCGCGCCACCCTGGCCTGCGTCCTGTACGCCCAGCCGGCACCGCACCTGCTGCTGCTCGACGAGCCCACGAACAACCTCGACCTGGTGAGCGTGGGCCAGCTGGAGAACGCGTTGAACGCGTACCGGGGCGCGTTCGTGGTGGTCAGCCACGACGAACGGTTCCTGCGCGACATCGGCGTGAACAGGTGGCTGCGCCTCGACGGCAGCGGCCTGCGCGAGATCCCCGCCCCCGAGCCCGACTGAGTTTCAGCTACTGGCCGGGCCGCCCCTGACCTGGGCCGTCTCCGGCGGGCAGCACGAAACGGCGCAGGGTGACCTCCGAGCCGTCCGGCGCATTCCACCTGGCGGTCTCGGTGGCCACGTGTCGCCAGCCCTCGCGTTCGTACAGCGCGACGGCTGGTGACCGGACCTGGTCGACGACCTCCAGGGCCAGATCGAGGTGCTGCTCCGCCGCCCATCGCCGCGCCTGCCGGAGCAGGTAGGCACCGACCCGACGGCGGCGGAAGGTGGGTGCGACGAACAGCCGAGCGACCTCGGCCGTGGGACGGCCGGGAGCGCCGTGTCCGGCTGGCGGGGTGCGGTGGACGGCGAGGTGCCCCGCCAGGCCACCGTCACGGGTCTCGGTAACCCACGCCCGCCACAGCTCCGGTGGGCACAACCAGCGGGTCGGATCGTCCGGCCAGTTCAGCGGATAGCCGTCGACGCGGTGCACCTCGGCCAGCAGGTCGACGCATCCGGGCAGGTCGGCCGGCTGGCGTTCGCGGATGGTGAGCGAGGTCATCAGGTCATTCTCCGGCGTCTCGCAGGATTGCGGCGAGGGAGGGCTTGCCGGGTGATTGAACAAGTGTTTAATCTGGTGTCGTGACGTCCTTGGGCGGTGGTTCGGGGGAGCGCGATGGCGAGACGGCCACCGCGAGCCGCATCCGGGACGCCGCCATCGCGCGATTCGCCCGCGACGGCTTCCGGGCCGGGTTGCGTACCATCGCCGCCGACGCCGGGGTCACCGCCGGTCTGATCGTTCACCACTTCGGCTCGAAGGACGGGCTGCGCCGCGCCTGCGACGAGCAGGTGCTGGAGTTCATGCGCCGGGAGAAGGAGAAGGCGCTCACCGACGGCACCGGGACGATGCTGCTGGCGCAGATGGCCCAGGTCGAGCAGTTCGCGCCGATGGTGCAGTACCTGCTGCGCAGCATGCAGGCCGGCGGGCAACTGGCGGCCCAGCTGATCGAGCACATGATCGGCGACGCCGAGGCGTACCTGTCGGCGGGGGAGGCGGCCGGGGTGGTGCGGCCCAGCCGTGACCGGGCAGCCCGCACCCGTTACCTGGCCTACCAGGCGACCGGCAGCATGCTGCTCTGGTTCACCCTGCACGGCGCCGACGCGGAGCCGGAGAAGTTCCCCGTCCTGTTCCGCCGCTACATGGAGGAACTCGCCCTGCCGGCGCTGGAGCTGTTCACCGAAGGGCTGCTCGTCGACCGGTCGATGCTCGACGAATACCTGATGTACGTGCCGGATCCGCCGTCGACCCCGGACAACGCCGCCGACTCCGACGGTACGGCGAGCTGACCGCCACCACGCCACGGCGTGGCCCACTCATCCGCGAACCATCGCGCACCACACCGGATCTCCGCGAGGCGCTGCCCGGATCCGTGTGATCGACCACATCTCATCCCGGCATCGCCCGGGGCTACCTCGAACGAGGTCACCACCATGACTGCTGCCATCGACATCCAGCACCTCCACAAGTCCTTCGGCCGGGTCCGGGCACTCGACGGACTCGACCTGCGGGTCGACGCCGGCACCGTGCACGGCTTCCTCGGCCCCAACGGCGCCGGCAAGTCCACCACCATCCGGATCCTGCTCGGGCTGCTGCGCGCCGACGCCGGCCAGGTTCGGCTGCTCGGCGGTGACCCCTGGGCCGACGCGGTCGCCCTGCACCGGCGGCTCGCCTACGTGCCCGGCGACGTGGAGCTGTGGCCCAACCTCACCGGCGGCGAGGCGATCGACCTGTTCGCCCGGCTGCGCGGTGGCACCGATCCGGTCCGCCGCGACGAGCTGTGCCAGCGCTTCGACCTGGACCCGAGCAAGAAGGGCCGTACCTACTCCAAGGGCAACCGGCAGAAGGTGGCGCTCATCGCGGCCCTGGCCAGCGACGTCGAACTGCTCCTGCTCGACGAGCCCACCGCCGGGCTGGACCCGTTGATGGAGGCGGTGTTCCAGGAGTGCATCCGCGAGGTCAAGGACGCCGGGCGTACCGTGCTGCTGTCCAGCCACATCCTCGCCCAGGTCGAGGTGCTCGCCGACCAGATCTCGATCATCCGGCAGGGCAGGATCGTCGAGACCGGTTCACTCACCGAGCTGCGCCACCTGACGCGTACCTCGGTCGAGGCCGTCACCGACCGGCCGGCCGACGGCCTCGCCAACCTGGCCGGAGTGCACGGGCTGCGCACCGACGGCGACCAGGTCCGCTTCGAGGTCGACGGCGACCAGCTCGCCGTCGTGGTACGCGAACTCGGTGACCTCGGTGTGCAGGGGCTGACCGTCCGGCCGCCCACGCTGGAGCAGCTCCTGCTGCGCCACTACGGTGACCGGCTCGTCCGCAACGGCACGGCGGAGGTGGCGTGATGGCCACGACGACGCTCGACCGCGCCGCACCGGCCGGCACCGGCACGGGTACCGCAGTAAACGGGACCGGCAATCTGCTGCGGTTCATGCTGCGCCGCGACCGGATCCGGCTGCCTGCCTGGACGCTCGGCCTGCCGTTGCTGATGACGTACTTCGCCGCCGCCCTGGACACCATCGCGCAGACTCCGGAGGACCTGGCGGGGCTCACCGTCTTCACCAGCAGCCCCGCCGGAGCCCTGTTCGGCGGACCGGGCTTCGGCTTCGACGACCTGACGATCGAACGCTTCCTCGCCGGCCAGTACGGCCTCTACATTCTGCTCGGCGCCGGCCTGATGGGCCTGCTCACAGTGGTCCGGCACACCCGGACCGAGGAGCGGACCGGTCGGGCCGAGCTGGTCCGCGCCAACGTGGTCGGTCGGCACGCCCAACTGACCGCCGCACTGACCCTCACCACCGTCATGGCGGCGCTTGTCGCGCTGCTGATCGGCGCGATGATGACCAGTCGCGGCTTCGACGCCGGCGGGTCGATGGTGTTCGGCGCGTCCGTCGGCGCGGTGGCCCTGACCTTCGCCGGCATCGCCGCGGTCACCGTCCAGCTGTCGGAGTACCCACGGGCCGCCTCCGGCATGGCCGGTGCGGCGCTCGGTGCGGCCTTCGTGCTGCGTGGCCTCGGTGACATGGCGGCGGTGCAGGGCAACGGTCCGTCCTGGCTGTCCTGGCTGTCGCCGATCGGCTGGTCCCAGCAGACCGCCGCGTACGTCCACGACCGCTGGTGGCCGCTGGCCGTATCGCTGGCGTTCGCGGCGGCGACCGCCGCCACCGGCTACCTCCTGTCGGCGCGTCGCGACTTCGGTGCCGGCCTGGTGCCGCCCCGTCCGGGCTCGCCACGGGCGGCGAGCTGGCTGGCCGGGCCGTTCGCGTTTGCCTTCCGGCTGCACCGGGCGAGCCTGATCGGCTGGAGCGCGGCGCTGCTGGTGGCGGGGGTGGCCTACGGCTCGTTCACCCAGCCGCTGCTCGACGGCTTCGAGAACGCACCCGAGGACCTGGTGGAGGTCATGGGCGGTGGTTCGGGTGACCTGCTCGCCGGTTATCTCGGCATGATGGGCCTGACCATGGCGCTCGTCGTCGGCGTCTACGCGGTAATCGCGGTGCAGTCGCTGCGCGCCGAGGAGACCGAGGGACGGGCCGAGCCGGTGCTGGCCACCTCGGTCAGCCGGACCGGCTGGCTCGGCAGCCACATCGCCGTCGTGGCGCTCGGCGTACCGTGGCTGCTGCTGGTCGCCGGTGTGGGCATGGGGATCGGCGCGGCGGCGAGCACCGGCGACCCGGGTCTGCTCGGTGACCTGCTGGTCGGCCACCTCGCGCACACCCCGGCGGTCTGGCTGGTCCTTTCCGCCGCCGCCCTGCTCTACGCGGCGGCACCGAGGACGCTGCCGGTGATCTGGGTGCTGCTCGGTTACGGGCTGATCGCCGGCTACTTCGCCCCGATCCTGGAGCTCCCCGAGGGTGTGTTGCGGCTGTCGCCCTTCGAACACGTGGGGGAGTATCCGCTGGAGGAGGTCAGCGTGGTCGCGGTCGGGGTGCTGACCGTCCTCGCCGGTGCCCTCGCTCAGGCTGCCGTGGCCGTTTTCCGTCGGCGCGACCTGGCCGGCGGCGCCTGACACCGTCAGTGGTGCGGGGCAGCCGGGAGGTTGTCCCGCACCCAGTCGGCGAGCAGTCGGGCGCAACCGTCCACCGATTCCTTCCAGGTGCGGTCCGCGCCGGCTCCGGCCTCGTCGCTTACCTGCTTCACCACCCGGACCGGTACGCCGAACGCGTGCGCCGTCGACGCGACCGCGTACCCCTCCATGTCCACCAGGTGGGCGCGGCGGCCCAGGGCCGCGCGGGCGTCGTCGTCGGCGATGAACTGGTCCCCAGTGGCCAGGGTCGGGCCGTCTCCGAGGGCCAGCGGCGCGCCGACGGTCTGGCCGGTGAGCCGACGGATGAAGTCGGTGTCCAGGTCGTGCTGGAGGACGGCGCCGACCTCGTGGGTGCCGGTCCAGCCCGGGTGCAGGGCACCCGCGGTGCCGAGGTTGACGAGTACCGACGGCGCCGGGAAGCGGGCCAGCGTCGCCGCGACGGCGGCCGCCGCGTTGACCTTCCCCATCCCGGTGAGCAGCACCGGCAGCTCCACGTCGAGGTACGCGGCCTCTTCGGCAATGGCCAGGACGAGCAGCGGACGGTCCGGGCTGATCGTGCCGCGAAGATCCATCGGGCGATGGTAGCCGCTGTCCGTGACGACAAGCGTCGGCGCGGTGCCACCGGCACCCGGCCCGGCGGTGCCCACACCGACGTACCCTGCCCAGGTGGAGCATGAAGACCGGATCGCCCTGTTTCTGGACTACGAGAACCTGGCGCTGGGGGTGCGCGACCACCACGGCGGGACGACGTTCGACTTCCGGCCGATCGCCGACGCGCTCGCCGAGCGCGGGCGGGTGGTGGTGCGACGGGCGTACGCCGACTGGTCGTACTTCGACGAGGACCGGCGGATGCTGACCCGCTCGCACGTCGAGCTGATCGAGATTCCGCAGCGGATGGGTGCCACCCGGAAGAACGCCGCCGACATCAAGATGGCCGTCGACGCGGTCGAGTTGGCCTTCGAACGCGGCTACATCTCCACATTCGTCCTGTGTACCGGCGACAGCGACTTCACGCCGCTGGTGCACAAGCTCCGCGAACTCAACAAGCAGGTGATCGGTGTGGGGGTGGAGAAGTCCACCTCGGCCCTGCTGCCGCCGGCCTGTGACGAGTTCCTCTTCTACGACCGGTTGGTGGGCGTCGACATCCTGCCGACGCGAGGGCGGCGGACCCGACCGGCCCGGCTGCCCGAACCGGAGCCGCAGCCCGTCGAGCCGGTGGAGATCGAGGTGTCGCCGACCGAGGAGCCGGCCCGCGACGCCGACGCGCTCGCCGTCCTCGTCGCACAGACCGTCGCGGGTCTGCAGGGCAGCTCCGGCGGGGAGGTGACCGCGTCGCGGTTGAAGCGGACCCTGCTGCGCAAGGATCCCACCTTCAGCGAGTCCGACCACGGGTTCCGCACCTTCGGCGAACTGCTGCGCCACCTCGCCGACCTGCGGGTGATCGAGCTTGCGGAAGGCCCGGCCAAGGGCGACCCGGAGGTCTCCCTGCCGGAACACGGCGACCGGGAGTCGGCGTTCGCGCTGCTCGGTTCGGTGGTACGCGATCTCGGCGGCGAGACCGGCGAGGTGGCCCTGTCCGGTCTGAAAAACCAGCTCCGGCGGGTACGCCCGGACTTCAGCGAGAAGAAGCTGGGCTACCGCGGCTTCCTCCAGTTCTGCAAGGCCGCCGCCACGGAAGGGGCGGTGGGCCTGCGATGGAGCACCGAGGCGGACGACTACCTGCTCACCGCCGAGCCGTCCTGACCAGGTGGGGACGGGCCGGGTAGGGCCGCGCCGGGGCCGGTCATTCCCAGCGGAACAGCAGGCCCGCGACCACGGCTCCGACGACGATCGTCGCGCCGAGGCCGACCAGGTGCGCCGCCGACACCGTCGCGCCGGCCCAGGCGGACGACAGCGCCTCGACGGCCGCGCCGAACGGTAGCCAACCGCCGAGCTCGGCGAGCGGCTCGGGCAGGGCGTCGCGGCCGCCGAACATGCCACCGAGGGCGCCGAGGACGAAGAAGGCGACAAGACCGATGGCGACTGCGGAGTTGGGGGTGGGCGCGACCGCCGCGACGATCATGCCGGTGCTGTACATCGCTGCCATCGCCAACCCGACCACGCCGATGGCGACGCCGAGATCGGCGGGCGGGCTGGCGCCGAAGGCCAGGAACGCGACGATCAGCGCGGCCGTGATGCCGACGAGCGACTGGAGCACACTGACGACGGCCTGGGCGGCGAGGACCATGGCCGGTGACGCGGGGGTGACCCCGAGCCGACGGAGGATCCCGGAACGCCTGTAGTAGGCGAGGAAACTCGGCATGTTGATGATCCCGATGATCGAGATGACCATCGTGAACACGAGCGGCAGCACGTAGAGGTCCAGCGCGGTACGTCCGTTGGCGACGACCGTCCCGCTCGCGGCGGAGGCGCTGGTCAACATGATCAGCAACGGCAGGCAGAGCGGGACCACCAGCCCGGCGGTGTCCCGGACGACCATCTTCGCCTCGCACCCGATGAGGGTGACCAGGGAGCGCAGCCCCGGGCGACGGGCCTCGACGAGCGTGTTCATGCGGGTTCTTCCTCCAGTTGCCTGCCGGTGAGCGCGACGAACGCGTCGTCGAGGGTGGCGGTGCCGGCGCGCGCCACCAGGCCCGCCGGGGTGTCGAGCGCGATGACCCGTCCGGCGTCGAGCACCGCGACGCGGTCGCAGAGCCGCTCGACCTCCTCCATGGTGTGGCTGACGAGCAGCACGCTCACCCCCTCGGATCTGAGGTGCTCGACCGTGTGCCACATCCGGCGGCGGGCCTTCGGGTCGAGGCCGGTGGTCAGTTCGTCGAGGATCACCATCCGGGGCCGACCGGCGATGGCGAGGGCGATGGAGAGCCGCTGCTGCTGGCCGCCGGAGAGCTTGTCGAAGCTGGTCCGGCGCTGTTCGGTCAGCTCGACCATGTCGAGCAGTTCGTCGGTCGGGCGGGGATCGGGATAGAAGCTTCGGTAGAGATCGACAAGTTCGGTGACCCGTAGCGCGTGATGCAGGTACGCCTGCTGCAACTGCACGCCGAGGACCTGCCGCAGTCGTGCCCGGTCGCGGCGCGGGTCGAGGCCGAGCACGCGTACCCACCCCCGATCGGGTACGCGTAGCCCGGCGATCATCTCGACAGTCGTCGTCTTGCCCGCGCCGTTGGCGCCCACCACACCTACCGCCTCGCCGACCTCGACCCGCAGACTCACGTCGACGACCGCCCGGGTGCTGCGGTAGCTCTTGGCGAGGTTTTCGGCGAGGATCGCCGGTTCGGTGCTGGTCATGCCTTGACGCTACGAACGGTTCGGGCCCGTGTCGTGTCCCGAAAGTCACCATCCGCGGGCATTACTTTCGGCACAGGTGACTGCACCGGGCCCGACCTAGAGTGGGGATCATGCGACGGGTCGGCACAGACGAATGGTCCGGCCTCGCGATGCTCGTGGTGGCGGTCGCCGTCGCTGGTCCCGGACTTTTCGGCGCGGTCGAGACGACTGTCGCGCGCGGTTTGTGGATCGCGCTCTTCGTCGGCTACCTGGTGGCCCTGCTCGTCTCCGTCGCCACCCGCGTGTCCCGTCGGGTGCGGTACGCGGCCTTCGCCACGACCGTCGCCGCCGCCTGGATCCTGCTGCTGTCGGCCGCCAGCCTGGGGCTGTTGCCGGTGCTGCTGGTCCTCACCGCGGCCGTGAGCGTGTACGTGGTGCCGATACCTGTCGGGTTGCTGGTCGTGGTCGGCAACACACTGGTGATCACCTTCGCTGCCGCGTCGGCGATGCGTGCCATGCCCGACCGGGCCATGCTCCTGGGTTTCTACCTGCTCATCCAGGTGGCTACGCTGCTCAGCTCGGTCACCCTGCTGCGGGAGCAGCGGATGCGCCGCGAACTGGCTGAGGCGCATGTCGAGTTGCAGGCCGCAAGCGTCCTGCTCTCGGAGTCGGCCGCCACCGCGGAACGGTTGCGTATCTCCCGCGAACTGCATGACCTGATCGGGCACCAGCTGACGGTGCTGACCCTGGAGCTGGAGACCGCCCGTCACCTGGAGGGACCGGCCGCCCGTACCCATCTTGAGCGGGCCGACCGGGTCGCCCGCGATCTCCTCGGCGACGTGCGGGCCACGGTCGGGCAGCTGCGGGCCGCGAGTCCTGATCTTGAGCAGGCGTTGCGCCGGGTGACTCAGGATCTGCCCGGTCTCGACGTGACGATCGACGTGGCCCCGGGGGTGCGGATCGATGAGGACGACAGCGCGGCGTTCGTCCGGGCGACGCAGGAGATCGTCACCAACACCATCCGGCACGCCGACGCGAGTTCCCTGCGGATTTCGGTGACCGGCGATGAACGGGAGACGGTCCTGGTGGCCCGCGACGACGGACGGGGCGCACCGGACCCGACACTCGGCAACGGGCTGCGTGGCCTCGGTGAGCGGTTCGCGGCCCTGGGCGGCGACCTGGCCGTCGACGGCGACGACGGGTTCCGGGTGACCGCGCGGGTGCCGGCCCGATGACCCGGGTGGTGGTGGTCGACGACCAGACCCTCATCCGGCAGGGCATCCGGGGGTTGCTGGAGGTCGCCGGGATCGACGTGGTCGGAGAGGCCGACGACGGCCGCGCCGCGCTTCCGGTCATCGCGCGTACCACCCCCGATGTGATCCTGCTCGACCTGCGGATGCCCCGGTTCGACGGCATCTGGACGCTGGAGCGGTTACGGGCGGACAACGTCGACATCCCGGTGCTGGTGCTGACCACGTTCGACGACGACGAACTCGTGCTCGCCGCGCTGCGCGCGGGTGCCCGGGGCTACCTGCTGAAGGACGTCACGCTGGACCAGCTCACCCGGGCGATCCGGACGCTCGCCGACGGGGGCACGCTCATCGCTCCGTCGATCACCGATCGGATGCTGCGGGCGATCCGCTCCGGGCCGTCGCCGGTCGGGCCTGAGGCGCCGCCGGTGCAGAGTCTCACCGAACGCGAGCAGGAGGTGCTGCGGCTCGTGGCGCGGGGCTACAGCAACCGGGAGATCGCCGAACTCCTCTTCCTCGCCGAGGGGACCGTCAAGAACCACGTCTCCACGATCCTCACCAAACTCGGCGCCCGGGACCGCACGAACGCGGTGCTCCGCGCGCTCCACGAGGGAATCCTGGGCTGACCGCCCACCGCCCACCGCCGGTGCGGGGCGGCGGGCGGCGGCCGGCGGGGCTATCCGGTGCCGAGCCCCAGGCTTATCGTCCTGGTCAGGGTGGCGCGGTCGTCGTCGCCGTCGAGCGACCAGATCATCGCCCCGCCCAGGCCGGCCCGCCGGATGTAGAGCGTCTTCTGCCACACCACCGCCGGGTCGTCGTACGTCCAGAAGGTCGTGCCGTCGAAGAGCCAGGCGTGTCCGGCGCGTAGGTCGCGGTGGACGGTGAAGCCGTCGCGGGCCAGGTTCTTGAGCTGCTTGTAATCCTCGAACCCGGCGGCGTGGGTGGCGGGAGCGGGCCCGGCGGCCGGCTGGAACAGCCCGTTTCCGTCACCGCTGACGCCGGTCCAGCCCTGGCCGTAGTACGGGATGCCGAGGACGAGCTTGTGTCGGGGCGCCCCGCGGGCGATCCAGCCGTCGATCGCCACCTCCACGGAGAAGTCCGGGTCGTCCGGCGCGCCCTTCGGTACCCGCAGCGCCGACTGCTGGTTGGTCACCGTCTCCCAGGTGCCGTGGAAGTCGTAGCCCTGCACGGTGGCGAAGTCGAGGTATTTGAAGATCTTGCGTCCCTCGTAGCCCGCGTCCATCGTGGCCGGGTTGGCCGGCAGGAAGGCGGTCAGCGGGTGGTGGCGGCGCGTCTGCCGGCCGTACGCGTCGAGTTGCCGGCGGAACTCGGCGAGCAGTTTGGTGAAGTTCTCCCGGTCCTCGGGGCGGATGACGTTGCCAGGCTCACCTGGCCAGTTCGGCCACTCCCAGTCGAGGTCGATGCCGTCGAACACGCCGGCTGCGGCACCGGGACCGCCGCTGCCACCGTCCAGGATCGGCAGGTTGCCCCTGAGGTAAAGGTCGATGCAGGACGAGACGAAGGCCCGGCGGGAGGCGTCGGTACGGGCGGCGTTGGAGAAGTACGTGGACCAGCTCCATCCGCCCAGCGAGATCATCACTTTCAGGCCGGGGTGCTTGGCCTTCAGCTTGGCCAACTGGCCGAAGTTGCCGTTGAGCGGCTCACCCCAGGCGTCGGCCACCCCGTCGACGCTCTCCTCAGCCGGGACGGGGCGCTGATAGTCGGCCCAGGCGTCACCCTCACCCGGCCCGCCGTCCACATGGCACCTACCGTCCTCGCTGACGTTGCCGAACGCGTAGTTGACGTGGGTCAGCCGGCTCGCCGCGCCGGAGGTGTCGAGCTTCTTCACCGGGAACGCCCGGCCGTAGATGCCCCACTGGGTGAAGTAGCCGACCCGGTGGTAGCCGTCGCTGCGGCCCGGTTTACCGCTCGCGTTGGCGGCGGCCGGCGGCGCGGCGGTGATCAGCAGGGTGCTCAGGGCGAGGAGGGCGGTGAGGCGGCGGGGACGGAATGATCGCATCGGCACTCCCGGGAGGGGTGAGGCGAAATCAGTAAAGAGACCTTCCTGATCGATGAAGCTAAGCCGATCACCGTCCACGGTCAAGGGCAGCCGTCGGGTCGTCCCGCCCGGTGCGGCCCCGTGGCAGGGCTCCGGCCCGGCGGGTGGTCCGCCGGGCCGGAGCGCTGGTGCTG
Source organism: Micromonospora andamanensis (assembly GCF_016863495.1). Taxonomy (GTDB): domain Bacteria; phylum Actinomycetota; class Actinomycetes; order Mycobacteriales; family Micromonosporaceae; genus Micromonospora; species Micromonospora andamanensis. Next base: position 186,203 of record NZ_BOOZ01000015.1, on the reverse strand, counting down.
TCTGAGCGGTGCGCCGTGGGTCAGCTCGTCCGCACCGAACCGTTGATCCTGCTGTCCCGGATGGTCGCACCGATGGCGTCCACCGAACCGTTCACCCGGCTCTCCACTATCGACACCACCGAGGCGTTGACCGCGTGGATCGAGCCGTTCAGGTTCGAGTTGAACACGATCAGCCCGGCACCCGGGTTGACCTTGATCGCGCCGTTCTGGGTCACCCCGTCCATGCAGGTGATTCCGGTCCTGATGGTCATGCTGCCGTTGTGCCGTCCGGTGAGGACCGTGGTGCAGGCCGGGTAGCTCGGCTGGGTCTGCACGTTCAGCTCCGCGAAGGCCACCGCGCGGGCGTTGTTGGTGCGCGCGTCGTCCAGCTTCAGGACGTCGAAGCCCTTCTGGATGTCATTGGAGTAGATGTATCCGTTGTGGTAGTAGGTCGACCAGGCACCACCGAGGATGCGGCGGGTGTCCGAAAGCGGGCCCCGCTCCCAGAAGGCGATCTCGACCGGGTTGGCCGAGTCGGTGAAGTCGATGACCGAGACACCGCCCTGGTACCACGCCTGGACCATGATGTCGCGGCCCATCGCCGGGATCAGTGACCCGTTGTGCGCCACGCAGTTCTCCAGGCTGCTGTTCTCCCGGGGAATCTTGAAGTAGCTCCGGAAGACCAGTTCCCGGTCGGTGCCGCTGCCGACGATGTCGTAGATCGCGTTGGCACCCTGGTTGGTCCGGTAGTTGCTGGTGCAGATCGCGCCGCTGCCACCGCCGAGCTCGTCGGTGAAGATCAGCTTGGTGCCGGCGTTGTTGAACGTGGCCGAGTGCCAGAACGCGAAGTTGGTGTCCCGGACCTGGCTGAGGATCACCGGGTTCTCCCGGTCGGAGATGTCCATCAGCACGCCGTCGCCCATGCAGGCACCGGCGGCCAGGTCCAGCTCCGGGTAGGTGGTGATGTCGTGGCAGCCGCTGGTGTTGGTGTTGCCGGCGGTATCGGGGAAGAGGACCGGCGTGGCCACCACCGAAGCGCTCGTCGGGTTGTCCAGCGGCACCTCGATGATCGAGATCTTGTCGTGCGGCGGCTTGCAGTAGAACGCGTTGTTCGACGGGCTGTACGACTGTACGTAGACGTAGACGCTCTGGTCGTCCTTGCTCGGGACGAGGGTGAGGGTGTGCGAGCCGCAGTCGGTGCGGACCGACTTGATGTACAGCGGATTCGTCTTGTCACTGATGTCGAAGATCCGGACGCCCTCCCAGGAGCTTTCCTGGGCCACCGAACCACTGCTGCTGGCGCACGAGTCGTCGCTGCGCGCCGAGTCGACAGCGAGGAACAGCAGGTTGCCGAAGACCGACGGGTCGCCCTGCGCGCCGGGGCAGACGACCTGGCTGACCACCTGCGGCGAGGCGGGGTCGCTGATGTCGAAGACGTTGAAGCCGTTGTAGTTGCCGGCGAAGACGTGGTCGCCCTGGAACGCCAGGTCCGAGTTGTACGCGCTCTCGCTGGCGAAGCCACCGAACTTCGGGATGTTGGCGATCTGCTGGAGGTTGGGGGAGCTGACGATCTCGTCGATCCCCGGGACGGCGTTCGTGGCGGACTCGGCGGCGCCGCTCGCCGGCGCGGCGGCGGCCCCGGTGAGGAGAAGGGCGGCGGTGGCGGCCAGGCTGATCGCCAGCCTTCGACTCCCTCGTGGGGTTGGATCGGACATGTAGGACACCCTTCGTCAGGATGAGCAGGGGTAGCGGGACCGTAACGCCGCCGGGACGGGAAGATCGACGGCCTTGTGGTCACGGTTCAGCAACACGGAGGGCGCAGTCGCGGTGCAAATTGCCGCAGGTGGGGCCAACCGATCCTTTCGCCGTCCACTACCCTCCCGCCGCAGGTCAGCCCCGCGCTAACATCCCCGCCAACCTCGACCGACGCTGGGAGGCACGTGGTGCTGGGGGTACGGATCCGGGAGCTTCTCGGGCGCTCGCGCAGGCTGGTGCTGATCGAGCTGACTGCGTTGGCGGTGCTGGCCGCCGGGGTGGCGCTCGTCATCTGGTGGCCGGACGGCGACCCGGAGCCGGCGACGACATCGAGCACCCCCGCGCCTATCGAACTGCCCGGCCTACCCGATGCCACCGCGCCGGTGCTGATGCCCGGACGTCCCGGGGAGCCGGCGGCGTCACTGCCGGCGAACGAGATGTCGGCGATGCCGCGCCCACCGCACAACAACGCCGACGTCCGCTTCGTCACCATGATGATTCCGCACCACGAGCAGGCGCTCGTGATGGCCCGGTTGGTGGCGGAACGGGGCGAGAACCCGCAGCTGAAGATCCTCGCGGATCGGATCCTGGCCGCTCAGGGGCCGGAGATCAAGGTGTTGGAGGCGTGGCTGACCGACCGGGGCCTCGACCGCGACTCCGGGGGCGACCATCGGCACCGGATGTCCGGCATGCAGTCGGCCGAGGCGCTGAACCGCCTCACCGCTGCCCGGGGCGCCGAGTTCGACAAGATGTTCGTCGCCATGATGACCGATCATCATCAGGGCGCTATCGACATGGGCAAGGAGGCGCTGACGCTCGGTTCCGACGTCACAGTCAACGAGTTGGCCGGCAGCGTCGTGGTGGAGCAGGGCGTCGAGATCAACCGGATGCGCGAGGCGCTGGCGGCGTCGTAGGCGGAGCGGTGGCGATGGAGGGGGAGTGTCGGAGGCGGCCAATACCATCGGGCTGACCGCCGACGAAGGGCTGACCGTGACCGGAATCGACATGTCAACCGAGCGCGCCGATCTGCTTCAGGCGCTGCGCCAGCACCGCTTCCACCTGCGCAACACCGCGCGGGACCTGACCGACGAGCAGGCCGCCGAACGCAGCACGGTGAGCGAGCTGTGCGTGGGTGGCGTGATCAAGCACGTGGCGCACATCGAGCGCGACTGGGTCGACTTCATCCTCAATGGCCCGGTGGTGATGGGCAGCTCGGACGACCCGGGTGCCTACGAGCGTCACGCCCAGTCGTTCCAGATGCTGCCGGTGGAGACCCTGGCCGGCATCCTCGCGACGTACGACGAGGTGGCGCGCCGTACCGACGAGGTGGCGCGCCACCCTCCCCGACCTCGACGCTGATCACCCGCTGCCGGAGGCGCCCTGGTTCGAACCGGGCGCCCGCTGGTCGGCCCGTCGGGTGCTGCTGCACATCCTCGCGGAGACGTCCCAGCACGCCGGGCACGCGGACATCATCCGGGAGACCATCGACGGTGCGAAGTCCATGGGCTGACCGTCGCCGACGGTGCCCGGAAGGACACATCGCGCTGTTGTATCGATTGACGTCAACTGCGAGACTCGGGCTCATCGACCGCACCCGGGAGCCGGTGCGGTCGCGCGACGGCGAGGGCGCGCCGCGCGTGTCACCCGGTCCGGGCAGCCTTTTCCCCGTCGTGCCGCCACTGTGACGTCCGCTGTCGACACCTGCCAGCTGTCCGCACGTGGTGGTCGGCAACCGGATCGGCCAGCGGGGCCGGTGCACCGCCGACCCGGCCGGCCGCCGTCCTTGGAGGTAACGGATGCTTCGCACGTTCGGCGTGGTGCTCACCGCCGTGACCCTGACCGCTGTCGCCGGAGTCGCGGCGGCCGGTGCCGCCGACACCCCGGCCGGCCCGACCCCGGTCCCCCTGTGGACCCAGAGCCCGAGTTCGAGCCCGACCACGAACCCGACCGGGGGCCCGACCCCGACCCCGACCCCGACCGTGGCGTGTCCGCCGGCACTCCCGATCACCGGCATGGTCACCGGGACCACCGCCACCACCGTCACCATCAGCTACTCCCTGATGTTCAGCGGCCCGCCCTGCGGTTACGACCTGCCGATGACCGTGCTGCTCTTCACCAGCCGCGACGACGCGGCGAAGTGGCAGAACCCGGCGGTCAAGGCGGTCACCGGGTTGGAGCGCAACGGGCAGGTGACGGTCGATGGACTGTTCCCGGACACCGAGTACTGGTTCCGATTCAGCGACGCCAGGGATCGGCGTGATCCGTACGTGATCGGTGGTCCGGTGCGGACGCAACCGCTGTCTCCCTGCGCCGCGACGGCCACCATCGACGCCCGTTGGGGCAGCGGCTTCGTCGCCACGGTCACCGTCCGCAACACCGGCAGCGAATCGCTTGACGGCTGGCTCGTCCGGTGGCGATGGTCCGGCGACGAGCGGCTCCAGTCGGTCTGGGGCGGCGTACCCGACAGCGCGGGTGCTGACGTCACGGTCGGCAACGCGCCGTACAACGGCACCGTCGGGCCGGGTGGAACCACCACGTTCGGGCTGCTCGCGTCGGCCAGCACGGTGCCACAGGCGATCACCTTGACCTGCGGACGCTGACCGGGCTCGCGTCGGTCTGCGGACGCCAGCCGGTCCGCAGACCGACGCGCGGTGCGGCGTGCGGCCTCGTCGGCGGGCTTGACTTTGCGTCTTAAAGTAGTTTGCGTGATCGCCGACGAAGACCTGCCTCCCGAGAACGCGGCCGCCGCCCTACGACTTATCGACGAACAGCGGGCGACCGCAGCCCGCCAGTTCGAGCCGGACCCACGTACCTACTACTGGCCCTGGGGACTGGCCTGGCTGCTCGGCTTCGGGCTGCACTTCCTCTACTACTCGCCGGGCGACACACCCCTGGTCGAGATGCCCTCATGGCTGCCGCTGACAGTGTTGTTCGTCCTGCTGACCGTCGCCGGTATCGTCACCGCGGTGGCCGGCGCGCGGGCGTACGGGCAGGTGACCGGGGAGTCCGCCCGGCGCGGCACCTGGTACGGCTGGGCGTGGGGGCTGGGCTTCCTGACCCTGTTCGTGCTCGCCGGTCGGTTGTCCGACAGTCTCCCGCCGGATCTCGTCGGCCTGCTGTGGTCGGCCCTCGCGGTGGGCCTGACCGGCATCCTGCACATGGCCGGCGGCGCGATCTGGTTGGACCACCGGCTGTTCCTGCTCGGTGTCTGGATCACCATGGTCAACCTGATCGGCACCATCGCCGGCCCCGGCTGGCACGCCCTCGTCGTCGCGGTGGCCGGCGGTGGCGGGATGCTCCTCGCCGGAACGCTCGGTTGGCTTCGCCGTCGGAGTCGACGGTGACCGAACTGGACCCCGTCATTCACGCCCAGGCGCGGCTTCGGGTGGTCGCCTCCCTCTCCGCGCTGCCCGATTGTGATCAGGTGACCTTCCCCCGGTTGCAGGAGGTCCTCGGGATGACCGCAGGGAACCTCTCGGTGCACCTGCGGCGCTTGGAGGAAGCCGGGTACGTCGCCGTCACCAAGACCCATCGGGGTCGTACCCCGGTCACCCTGATCGCCCTCACCCGCCGGGGCCGCCTGGCCTTCGAGGAGTACACGGAGGCGATCCGGGCGCTGCTCGCACCCGCTGATTCCAAGGAGACGCCATGATCCTCGCCCGGGCCGAGCAGGCCACCCGACGCTACGGTGACGTCCTGGCCCTCGACCGGGTCGACCTGGACGTGTCGGCCGGCGAGTTGGTCGGCCTCCTCGGCCCGAACGGAGCCGGCAAGAGCACCCTGCTCAACCTGCTCGTCGGGCTGCGCCGGCCCACCGGCGGGCGGGTGCTGCTGTTCGGCGGCGATCCCCGCGATCCGGCGCACCGCAGGTGGGTCGGTGTCACTCCGCAGGAGACCGGGCTCCCCGGCTCGCTGCGCGTCGGTGAGGTGGTCGATTTCGTCGGCGCGCACTTTCCCGACCCGGTCCCACGGGCCGAGCTGCTCGACCGGTTCGGCCTGGCGGATCTGGCCCGACGGCAGACCGGTGGTCTGTCCGGAGGGCAGCGCCGGCGGCTGGCGGTAGCGTTGGCCTTCGTCGGTCGTCCCCGGCTGGTCCTGCTCGACGAGCCGACCACCGGCCTCGACGTCGAGGCCCGGCACGCGCTGTGGGACGCGATCCGAGCCTTCCACGCCGACGGCGGCACGGTGCTGCTCACCAGCCACTACCTGGAGGAGATCGAGGCACTGGCCCAGCGGGTGGTGGTCATCGGGCAGGGCCGCGTGCTCGCCGACGACAGCGTCGCCGCCATCCGCGGCGTGGTCGGCCTGCGCCGGGTCAGCCTGACCGCCGACGACCTGCCCACCCTGCCGAACGTGGTCCGGGTCGAACGGGACCGGGAGCGGATCCATCTACTCACCGGCGACGCCGACCAACTGGTTCGCGACCTGGTCACCGCCGGTGTGGCCTTCCGCGACCTGGAGGTCCGACCCACCTCACTGGAGGAGGCGTTCCTCACCATCACCGCCGACAGCCGGCCGGCGGACGCCGGCGTACCGACCACCGCCTGAGGAGACCGCCGTGCAGTACGCCCTGGCCCACGCCCGTTACCAACTGCTGGAACTCGCCCGGACCCCGGTCGCGGTGTTCGGCAGCGCCTTCTTCCCCGCCGTCGCGATGCTCTTCTTCGTGGTGCCGGCCGTCGGTGACAACGCCGTCGGCGCCACCTACGCCACCGCCGCCATGGTCACCTTCGCGGTGCTCAGCGCGAACGTCTTCCAGTACGGCGTCGGCGTCGCCGAGGACCGGGCCCAGCCGTGGGATCCGTACCTGCGGACCCTGCCGGTGGGATCGGCGCCCCGATTCGCCGGCCGGGTGCTGGCCGGCCTGACCCTCACCTACCTGTCGCTGCTTCCGGTGGTGCTCATCGCGGCACTGCTCACCGAGGCACGAACCACAGTGGCGGGGTTCGCGCTCGCCGCCGGCACCGTCGCACTGGTCTCGGTTCCGTTCACGCTGATGGGGCTGAGCATCGGGTACGCCCTGCCGAGCAAGGCGGCGATCGTGGTGGCCCAACTGGTGTTCTTCCCGCTGGCCGTGGGTGGTGGTCTGCTCACCGCGCCCGGTCAGGCGCCCGCTTTCATCGAGGCGATCGCGCCGTTCCTGCCGACGCGGGGAGCCGTGGAACTGATGTGGACGGCGGTCGGCGACTTCCGGCCCGAACCACTGTCAATGATCATGTTCGGGGTGTGGATCGTCGGGCTGGCGGCGCTCGCCGGTTGGGCGTACCGGCGTGACGAGGGACGCCGCTTCTCCTGACCCGTTTCCGCGGCGGCATCGGGGTGATCGCGCGTGTCACCATGCAAGGTGAGTCGACTTCTGTTCCGAGGGGTGGCGGCATGCAACCTGATCATTCTCGGCGCACGCATGTGGAGCCGATCCGGTCCGGAGAGGTCGTGTTCTTCGCGGAGCTACTGGACGGCGGCGGGCCGGAGAACGTCTCACCGTCGAGGCTGCTCTCCTTCGACGGTGTCCGCGAGACTGTCGAAGTCATCGCCGATGAGCTGTCGCGGGCCTGGCAGCGGGCCAAGCCGGCGGAGGCGACAGTCGAGTTCGGCCTGTCGCTGACCGCCAAGGCGGGCCCACTCACCGGCCTGATCGTGGCGGGTGACGGGGCGGCCACCTTCAAGATCACTCTGGTCTGGAAAGGCGGTTCGTGACCCGGTCCGACCAACTGCCGGGCGGTGGCGCGGTAGCCTCCCGTCAGCTCCGGCGGCATGTGGTGCGGGTGACCGGGCCTGACGGGACGCTGCTGGGCAGTGGATTCTTCATCGCACCAGGTTGGGTGGTCACGGCCGCGCACGTCGTGTTCGACGGACACCGGCACCGCTTCCGGACGTCGGTCCGGGTGACGCCCGCCGCCGCCGACGTCGGCGACGGCGCGGTGAGCGCCACCGTGGCCGCCCACTCCGACCCGCCGGAACGCACGATCCTGTGGCCGTTTCCGGATCTCGCACTGCTGCGCCTGAAGCCGGAGCTGCCGTGGGTGGACCGACACCCGGTCGTGTGGACGGCGAACGGGGAGCCGCTGGGCGACGACTGCCACGCCTACGGATTTCCGGCGCGGGAGGTGACCGGCCCGCCGCCGGGCGCTCCCGCGCGGTTCCTCTTCGAGGGTGTCGACGGCGACGGGTTCTTCCGACTGAAGGCGGGCCAGGCGGCTCCCGGCCTGTCCGGCGCGCCGTTGCTGTGCCCGTCCCGGCGGGCTGTGGTCGGGGTGGTGACCGGCACCCGGGACCGCGACAGCGACCTGGGCGGCTGGGCCGCACCGATCTCGGCGTTGCTCGGCGAGCTGCCCGGTGTGCCCGAGTCGCTGGTGACCCACGGGCACGAGTTGCTGCGGCTCGGCGCGCAGGCGGTCCTGGCCGACCGCCGGACGTGGCACGCGGTGGTACCGGTGCCAGTGGCGGCGGAACTGCGGCCGAACTGGGAGGGGTTCGTCCGGATGCCCGGCTCGCTGCCGGCCGAGATGCTGCTCGCCGACGCGCGGGTGGTGCCGTACCGGCTGCGCGACGAGGATCTGGCGCACGCCGTACGGTGGTGCGAGCGCCCCACCCCGATGGAGGTGTGGCGCTTCGCCGGTGTCGGGGGTGCCGGCAAGACCCGGCACGCCATCGAACTGTGCCGGGCCATGGATCGGCGGGGCTGGCTGGTCGTACGGTGGACCGAGCTGACCGCCCTGCACAGCGCGGTTCAGGAGGTCGCCGGGCTGCCGCTGCCCCGGCTGATCGTGATCGACTATGTCGAGGCGATCGCTGTCGACACGCTGCGGACGCTGCTCGACAAGCTGCGACGCAACGCCAGTCAGCTCGCGCCGGTGCGGGTCGTGCTGTTGACCAGGACGACGGCCCGTGGTGAGGCGGGCAATGCGGACATCGTCCGGGAACTGGGTAAGGGGGCCGAGCCGGCACTCCGGACGATCCTCAGCGGGAGCGGCGACCCCATCGCGATCCGTGGTCTACCGCTTGCCGAGCGCCGTGACCTCTACGGGGCGTCGTTCAGGGCGTTCCGGCGTGCCTGGTTCGGCGAGAAGTCGCCGCCGACGCCTCAGGTGCCGCCGCTCGGCGGTAAGCGGTACGAGGTGCCGCTGGAAGTGTTGCTGGAGGCGTTCGACAGGGCTCTGTCCGACCAGGACGCGGTGCGTGACCGGCCGCCCGTCGACCGGGCGCTCGACCATGAGGCGCGCCACTGGAACGGGCAGGCACCGGCGGCCCTGGGTGAACGGACCCGCCGGGCGGCGGTGGCCCTGGCCAGCCTCGCCGGTGCCGAGGACGACGACCAGGCCGACGACCTGCTCCAGATCCTGCCCGAGCTGCGCGGTGACCGCCGGGCCGCCCTGCGGGGCGAGACCCTGCTCTGGCTCGCCGACCTGTACGCCGGGCCGCTGCGGATCAACCCGGTCCGCCCGGACCTGCTCGGCGAGGCGCTTGTCGCCGAGACCCTCGCCCACCAGCGCGACGGTGGACGCGGGCTGCTCGCGGCGGTGTTCGACCTGGCCGACGACGGGCAGGTCGCCCGTAGCCTCGATCTGCTGGTCCGGTTGGCGGCCAGCGACCCGGTAGCCGCCGTGCCGGTGGCCGCGGCGCTGTTCGACAGGCACACCCGCCTCGCCGACCGGGCGGAGGCCCGGGCGTACGGCGGTGACGACCGGCCGGGCACCCTCGACCTTCCGATCGGTCTGCAACGGCTGCTCGCCGGCGGGGTGGAGGCGCAGGTGGAGGCGGCGGCGCGAGCCGGACCGGGCGGCGACACCGGCATGATCGAACTGTCCACCTCGTACAACAGGATCGGTGACCTGGCCCGGGATTCCGGGCAGAGCGAACGCGCCGAGGCGCTCTACACCCGGGCGTTGGGCATCCGCGAGCGGCTCTCCTGGGCACGCCCCGACGACGACCACCTCGCCCGTGAACTGTCGATCTCCTACAACAAGCTGGGGCGGTTGGCGGCCTGGCTGGGGCAGCCGGAACTCGCGCGTGGACTGTACGAGAAGGGCCTGGCCATCCGGGAGCGGCTGCACAAGGCGCATCCCGGGGACAGCACCTACGCCCGGGACCTGGCGGTGTCCCGGCAACGACTCGCCGACGCGATCCGCGAGGCGGGTGACCCGGTGCGGGCGGAGGCGTTGTACCGGCAGGTGCTGGCCATGCGGGAGCGTCTGTACGCGCTGGAGCCGACGAACTCGACGTTCGCCCGGGATCTTTCCATCTCCTACGACGTGCTCGGTGATCTCGCGCTGGAGAGCGGCGATCCCACGGAGGCGCGGCTGCTGTACGAGCGGGGCCACGGCCTACGGGAGCGGTTGTCGGGCGACGACCCCGACAACGTCACGTTCGCCCGTGACCTGTCGGTCTCCTACGAGCGCCTGGGTGATCTCGCGGCGAAGGCGATGCGGTTCGCGGAGGCTCGGCGGCGCTACGAACTGGCGCTGGACATCCGGCGCCGGCTGCGCGATGTGCAACCCAGCAACACCGAGTTCTCCCATGATCTGCTGGTCTGCCACGGCGGACTCGGTGATCTGGCCGTCCAGGAGGGGCAGCCGGCCGACGCTGAGCGGCACTATCAGCTGGGGCTCGGGGTCGCCGAGGACCTGCTCGCGGTCGAGCCCCGCAACGCCACGTTCGTCCGCGACGCGTTGTTCTTCTACACCGGACTCGGCGTGCTCGCCGCCGGGCGCGGCGACGGCGAAGGGGCGGAACGGTACTACCGGCTCGGTCGCACCCGCGCCGAGCGGATGCTCGCCGCCGAACCGGGAAGCATCCACTTCGCCAGGCACCTGGCGTCCTTCTACGAGCGGCTCGGTGAACTCGCCCTCAGCGGTGCCACCCGACCTCGTTCCGGCAACGCGGAGACGCTGCTCAGCGCGGCGACGCACGTACGCCGCGAACTGCGGGCCAGGGAACCGGCGAACGTCGAGCTGGCCGAGGAGCTGGCACAGTCGTTGCTGCTGGTCAGCCGGGTGCTCGCGGAGCCGGCGCGAGCGGCGGTGCGGACCGAGGCGCGGGAGGCGCTCGAACCGTTCGAACACTCGGGCAGACTGAGCCGGAGCGGACGCGAGTTGTTGTATAGACTTCGGCCGCTGGAGCCGGGGGCCTCCTGGTGATTCCATCCTGCTGCTGACATCTCGGCATGTCAGGCTGGGCAATTTCCACCGAATGGATATGTTCTTCCCCGGTGTCGGTGAATCATGCTGTGCTGGGAAGGACCTGCGCCGTTCGTCGGGGTGATCATCCGTCGGTGCCGCTCCTGCCGGAAAAATCGAGAGAACGTCAAACCTGAATCATGGTGCCCACGCTCCGCCCAGAAAGATCAAGACCGTGAAGATAATCGAGAACCAGCACGTCAGCATGGCCGAGCGGCTTGCTGAGCTGCGACGCCGGCCGTTGGGTGAGATCCCGGTGGCCCGGGCGGTGGACGTGACCCGTACGGTCATGCGTCATCGCGACGACGCCGAGGGCGGCGTGGAGGTTGCCCGGTTCGGATCTGTCGCCTAGGCCCCGGTCGTCGTGCCGACCAGCGGGTCACCGGGGACGGCCTGGCCGATCAGCCAGTACGTGCTGAAGGTCCACAGCCGGTGTGATCTGGCCTGCGACCACTGCTACGTCTACGAGCACGCCGACCAGAGCTGGCGCGGTCGTCCGATGGTGATGGACGCCCGCACGGTGGCAGCGGTCGCCGACCGGATCGCCGAGCACGCCGCGGCCCACCGTCTGCGGCGGGTCAGCGTCGTCCTGCACGGCGGTGAGCCGCTGCTGCTGGGGCTTGACCGCATGCGGCAGGTGCTGGCGGCGCTACGCCGACGGATCGAGCCGGTCAGCCGCCTCGACCTGCGGATGCAGTCCAACGGGATCCGGCTGTCCGAGCCGTACTGTGACCTGTTCGCGGAGTACGACGTCCAGGTCGGGGTGTCGCTCGACGGTGACCGGGCCGCCAACGACAGGCACCGGCGCTTCGCCACCGGCGCCAGCAGTCACCCACAGGTGCTGCGGGCCATCGGGCTGCTGAACCGGCCGGCCTACCGGCGGCTCTTCGCCGGCGTGCTCTGCACCGTGGATCTCCGCAACGACCCGATCGCCGTCTACGAGGCGCTGCGGGCCGTCCGGCCACCCCGACTCGACCTGCTGTTGCCGCACGCGACCTGGGCGAACCCGCCGTACCGGCCGGCCGGGCGCGCCACACCGTACGCGGACTGGTTGCTGGCGGTGCACGACCGCTGGTCGGCCGACGGCCGGCCCATGCCGATCCGGTTGTTCGACTCGCTGTACTCCACGGCGGCGGGGGGCCACAGCGGCAGCGAGTGGGTCGGCCTCGACCCGGCGGACCTGGTGGTCGTCGAGACCGACGGCACCTGGGAGCAGGTCGACTCGTTGAAAACCGCGTACGACGGAGCTGCGGCCACCGGTCTCAGCGTGTTCACGCACACCGTCGACGAGGTGTCGAGACTGCCCGAGATCGCGCTCCGGCAGACCGGACTGGCCGGGCTCGCGGCCCAGTGCCGAGCCTGCCCGGTGGTGACCCAGTGTGGCGGTGGGCTGTTCGCCCACAGGTACCGCGAGGGCACCGGCTTCGACAACCCGTCGGCCTACTGCGCCGACCTCAAGGAGCTGATCGTGTCTCTGAGCGCACGAGAGCGAGGCGGACCTGTCGCCGCCACCGAGCCCGTCGATCAGGACGGCACGGACCTGCCCGACGGGCTGTTGGACCGGATCGCCGCCGGCCGTACCGACGCGGACGCGCTCCGCTTCCTCGCCGAATCCCAGCTCGCCATCACCCGAGCGATGCTCGTCGAGGTGGCCGACGGTGCACCGGCGACCGGGCGGACCGGGTGGGACGCGCTGGTCCGGCTCGACCGGGACGCTCCCGACGCCGTTGAGGAGACGCTGCGACATCCGTACGTGCGGGTCTGGGCCGTCGACGCGCGGCGACAGCTCGGCACCGACCAGACGGCTGGTGACCACCTGTCCTGCGTCGCCGCGGCGGCTGCGGTGCGTGCCGGTGTCAGCGTCGAACTCGACGTGCCGATCCGGTCCGGGGTGCTGCACCTCCCGTCGCTCGGCGCGGTCACGGTCGCCGAACCGGTCACCGCTACGGCCGTGCTGACCGTCGAGCCCGGAACGTGGCGCATCCGCCACGCCGCCGGCACGACCCGGGTGTCCTTCGACGGGAACCTCGACGCCAGCGTGCCGCAGGTGACGGGCGGGCGGTGGCAGGCCAACCGCCGGCTCGACTTCGGTGGCTCGACGATCCTGTTCGAGGATCTCGATCCCCACCGCGACTGCCACGACTGGAAGGCGGCGGAGCGGCCCGACGCGCCGACCCTGGCCCGCTGGGGTGAGGTCCTGACCGCCGCCTGGTCGAGCATCGAGACCGACCTGCCGCATCAGGCCGCCGCCGTGCTGACCGGGCTGCGGGCGGTGGTGCCGCTTGTCGACGATCCGACCGGTACGCTGCGCAGCTCCACCGCGCGGCAGGCGTTCGCGTCGGTAGGCGTCGCGCTGGCCGACGCCCCCGCCATGGCCGTGATGATCGCGCATGAGTTCCAGCACAGCGTGCTCGGTGCTCTGCTCGACCTCTGTGACCTCTACACGCCGAGCCCCACCCTCCGGTTGGCGGTGGGCTGGCGGGCCGACCCGCGTCCGGTCGAGGGGGTGCTCCAGGGCACCTACGCGCACCTCGCGATCACCGACATGTGGCGGCAGCGAGCGGGGCAGGAGCCCCCGGGCGGCCCGGCGCACAAGCGCTACGGGCAGTACCAGGCGTGGACCGCGCAGGCCGCCGACGCCCTGCTGGGCTGCGGCGCGTTGACCCCGGCGGGCGACCGGTTCGTGCGCCGGCTAGCGGAGGCGCTGACGCCATGACCGGTACCGCGACGGTGGCCTCGACCCGACAGCTGTGCGACCAGTTCGCGGCGATGGGACTCGCCCCGAGGCGAGCGGTGCTGGTGCACGCGTCGATGCGAGCGGTCGGTCCGGTCGACGGCGGCGCGGCGGCACTGCTCGCCGCGCTGCGTCGGGTGGTCGGGCGGGCCGCGGTGGTGGTACCGGCGCAGACGGCGTACAACTCGACGTCCAGTCCCGAGTTCCGGGCGGCGACCACCGGGCTCACGCCGACCGAGGTGGCTCGGCACATCGACCGGATCGAGGCGTTCGACCCGGCCATCACCCCGTCGAGGGGGATGGGGGTGCTCGCCGAACAGGTCCGGCAGAGCCCGGCCGCTGTCCGTAGCCGACATCCGCAGACCTCCTTCGCCGCTGTCGGCCACGGCGCGGCCGAGCTGATGCGGGTCCACGACCTCGACTGCCATCTGGGGGACCGGTCCCCACTGGGCGCGCTGTACGACGCGGACGCGACGGTGCTGCTGTTGGGCGTGGACCATCGGGTCTGCACCGCCTATCACCTCGCCGAGTACCGGCTGCCGGACCGGCGGACCCGCCCCTACTGCTGCTTCGTCCGCGACGGCGACAGCCGGGTGCGGATGGACTTCACCGGTCTCGACCTCGACGACAGCGACTTCGACCGGCTCGGTCAGGCGCTGGAGCAGGCACCCGAGCCGGTGGTGGTCCACGGTCGGGTCGGCGGCGCCGTCGCGCGAAGCATGCCGGTACGCCACGCTGTCGACTTCGCGGTCGGCTGGATGGTCCGTCACCGCCGCTGCTGGTGAGTGTTGGTCCTTTCACGTATCGTGATGCTCGCCTGACGCGCAGACGGTTGGGGGAGTGGCGGTGCGACCCGGCTCAGCCGCTCCCACTCGGGAGCGACCTCGATGACGCCAGACGAGACACAGTCGCCCACCGGGCAGCCGCCCTGCTATTTCTTCCTCAGCCACGCGCATCCGCCCACTGTCGACCGTACCGCCGAACTCGACTACTACGAGCGGGCGGTGTTCGAGGACCTGGCCCGGGTTGTCGGTGAGCTGCCGAGGGAGCGACCACACTGGCGTACCGGCATGTTCCGACCCTGCGGCGACCCCTCGACCAGATCGGCGGCGGGCATCGAGCGGGCGCTGGCCACGGTCGCGGTGTTCGTCGCGTTGCGTTCGGAGAGCTACGACACCGACGAGGTCGCCGCCGCGGAACGGTCGGTGTTTCTCCGCCAGCCGGCGACGCTGCACTCCCGCCTGCCCGGGCAGCGCCTGTTGCCGGTGTTGTGGGAGGTGACGCCGGGGGCGGCCGGCCGGGCCGCGGTCACCCCGATTCCGGACGTGCCGCAGTACGCCGAGACCGGGCTCATCGCGCTGAGCCGCCGCCGGGGTGAGCGGGACGCCTACGAGCGGGTCCTGGCGTACCTGGGTGACTCGATCGTCGAGCTGGCCGAAGGGCGGGGCGGCCCGCCGGGCACCCACTGGCCGCCACCCCGCCCACGGGAGGCGAGGCCGGCGTTCGTGGTCGCGACACTTGCCGCGCCCGCGGTGCCCGATCCGGTCGACAGTGTTCAGGCTGCGGCGTCGTCGGAGCATCCCGATCGACTGCGCGCGGTCGCGGCGCAGGTGGCCGGGGGCGTCAACCGGGCCAGGTTCGACGTGCAACTGGTCGAGCTCAGCGCCGGGTACGACCAGCTGGGGCGGCGGCCTGCGGTGTTGCTTGTCGAGGAACGAGCGTGGGTCGACGCGGAGACCGGGGCGGACCTGCGGCACCTGCTGGACGGGCTGCCCGCCTGGGTGCAGCCGTTGATCGTGCCGGCCGGGGACGAGCCGGTCCGTGCGCCGGAGGAGGGCGGGCGGGGCATCCGGCAGGCCCGACCCGTCGCCCGACCCCGCATCATGGCCGCCGCCGACGATCCGCTCACCGTCATCGCGGCCGCGATCGGCCGGGCCGTCCGCCACTTCGACGACGAACACCTGGTGGAGCGCCGGTACCCGCCCCGACCACGGTCGAACAGCCATCCGGAGGAGTAGCCCGACATGACGGACGCCCGGAACGGTCAGATCATCACCTTCTACTCCTACAAGGGCGGCACCGGCCGGACCATGGCGCTGGCGAACACGGCGTGGATACTCGCCGCGAACGGCCACCGGGTCCTGGTCGTCGACTGGGACCTGGAGTCGCCGGGACTGCACCGCTTCTACCGGCCGTTCATCCACGAGGGCATGCTGCGGGGCGCCGGTGGTGTGATCGACATGCTGGTCGGCTACGAAGGGGCGGCCAAGGAGGCGGCGGGTCGTGACCCGGCCGGGCCCGGCGAGCTGCGGCACGCGAGCTTCGCCGACGTACGCCGGCACGCTTTCTCGATCAACTGGCGGTGGCCACCCGGGGGGACACTCGACTTCCTCGGCGCGGGCCGCCACAACCACAGCTACAGCCGGTCGATCTCCGGACTCGACTGGGACCACTTCTACGAGGTGCTGGCCGGTGGCGCGTTCTTCGACGCGCTCCGGGCGGACATGAAGCGCACCTACGACTACACGCTCATCGACAGCCGAACCGGGCTCAGCGACGTGGCGGACATCTGCACAGTGCACCTACCGGACACGTTGGTCGCCTGCTTCACCCTCAGCGAGCAGGGCATCGACGGCGCCGCCGAGGTCGCCCAGTCGATCAGCCGTAAGACGATGCCCCGGCGGATCCGGGTGCTGCCGGTGGCGATGCGGATCGACCCGGCCGAGAAGCTCAAGGCGGACACCGGTCGGCTGGTGGCCCGGCAGCGTTTCGACGGCCTGCCGGCGCACCTCGACGAGGTGGCGCGGGACCGCTACTGGGCCCAGGTGCAGGTGCCGTACCTCGCCTACTACGCGTACGAGGAGACGCTCGCCACGATCGAGGACAGCTCGGGCGCGCCCGGCAACCTGCTCGGTGCCTTCGAGAAGCTGACCGAGGTGATCAGCGAAGGGCGGGTGACCCGGCTGCCCACCATGGACGAGGCCGACCGGGTGCGGGTCAAGGCGCAGTTCGTACGGATGGCGGCGGTCCGGGAGACCGAGGTGGCGCTGCGGTACGACGTGGCGGGCGTGGGCTGGGCCGAATGGATCTCCTGGGTGCTGCGGGAGGCCGGCGTCCAGGTGCACGATCCGGGCCCGGCGGGACGCCTCGAGGGGGTCGCTGTCGCCGCGCGTCCACTGGTGATCAACACTGCTTCGGAGGAGGTCGAGCTGGGGCTCAACGCGGCCCTGATGCGCCCGGCCCGTCGCCCGCTGATCGTGCACGTCGGCACCGCGCAGTCCACCTCGATCCCCGCGACCGGGGTCAACTCCATCCGGCTGGGACGGCTGGACGAGCGGCCCGCCGCCGAGCAACTGCTGCACCTGGTCGGCTTTCCGCCGCCGAAGGCGGAGTTCCTGGTGGGCGCGCCACGTTACCCCGGCCGACCGCCCACCGTCTTCCAGGCGCCGCCGCGCAATCTGCTCTTCACCGGCCGCGAGGCGCTGCTGGGGTCGCTGCGCGGGCTGTTGCGCGCGCAGAGCGACGCCGCCGAACCCGTGGTCCTGCAGGGCATGGGCGGCTTCGGCAAGACGCAGCTCATCACCGAGTACGCCCACCGGTTCCGGGCCGCGTACGACGTGGTCTGGTGGATCGACGCGGACGTCGCCTCCGACGTCGACGGTGGCCTCTACGACCTCGGTCGACGCCTCGGCATGAACCTGCCCAGCAGCGTGCGTGAGGGCGCGCAGACGGTGAAGCAGGCACTGTCCCGAGGCGAGGGTGGGCTGCGCTGGCTGGTGGTCTTCGACAACGCCGAGCGGCTGGATCGGATCAGGCAGTTGCTGCCCAACGGGCCGGGACACGTCGTCATCACCTCTCAGGGGCCGGGCTGGCTGGAGCAGACGCACGTCGTACCCGTGGATGTGTTCGACCGGGCCGAGAGCGTGAACCACCTGCGCCGCCTGCTGCCCGACCTGGGGGAGCGCGACGCCAACCGGATCGCCGAGGCGCTTGGTGATCTGCCGATCGCGGTGGCCGCCGCCGCGGCGTGGCTTGTCGAGACCCACTCGCCGGTGTCGGAGTACCTCGCGGCGATCGAGCAGGGCGACCTCGGCGCGCTGGGCTCGGAGACCGACATCGGTCGGGTCGAGGCGGCCTGGCGGCTGTCGCTGGACCAGTTGGCGACCCGCCGGCCGGCCGCGTACCGCCTGTTGCAGCTCTGTTCGGTGATGGCTCCCGAGATCTCGCTCGACATCGTCTACAGCACCGCGATGGCCGAGCACCTGCGGGCGATCGACCCGACGGTGACCAGCCGCCTCATGATCAACAGGCTGGTGGAGCAGATCAAGCGGCTGGCGCTGCTGCGCCTGGACCAGCAGAGCGAGTACGACAGCCAGGGCACGGAACGGGAGAGCACCCGGATCGTGATCCACCGGCTGCTGCACTCGGTGGTGCGTTCCCGGATGACCGAGGCCGAGATCGAGGACGCCAAGCACCAGGTGCACCTGCTGATCGCCGCGGCAGCCCGTACCCTCGGCGAGGTCGATCTTCAGGACGAGTGGCGCAAGTACCGGATGCTGTGGCCGCACGTCGAGGTCTCCGACGGTACGACCTGCGACTTCGCCCCGGTCCGGCAACTGCTCGTCGACCAGGTCCGCTACTTCTTCGTACGCGGCAACCCCGACGGCGGGCTGGAGGTGGCCGAGCGGGTCGAGGACGCCTGGACCCGCGCCCTGGGTCGGCAGCTACCGGAACCGGTGCGCCGGGAGGTGCTCGTGCAGCTCCTGCAACTGCGGTTCAACAAGGCGAACGTGCTCCGCGACAAGGGGGCGTTCCAGGACTCCTACGACCTGGACCGGGACGTCCACGCCCAGCAGGTCGACCTGCTCGGCAGCGACCATGCCGACGCACTGATGACGGCCGGCAGTCTCGGCGGGGACCTGCGCGGGCTCGGCCGCTACCCCGAGGCGCTCCAGCGCGACATCGAAACCTACCGGGCCTGGCGTACCGAGTTCGGTGACGACCACGTGCGTACCCTCAACGCCCTGAGCAACCTGGCGGTCTCGCGGCGGCTGATGGGCGACGTGGCCGAGGCGCTGCGGCTGGATCAGGAGGTCTATGACAGGCGTCGGCAGCTGCTCGGCGAGGACAACCTCAGCACGCTTCAGTCCGCGACCTCCCTCGGGCGGGATCTACGCGACGCCGGCCACTACGACAGGTCCGTCGAGCTGCTGACCCAGGTGCGGGATGTCTACGCGACGGTGATGGGGGAGCACACCCGCTTCGTGTACGAGGCCAACGCCAACCTGGCCGTCTCGCTGCGCAGCGCCGGCCGGACGGGCGAGGCGGGCGAGTTGCTGGAGGTGGCCTACCACCGGCTGGCAGAGATCCTCGGGCCGGACCATCCGGAGACGCTGGCCTGCCGACTGAGCCGCTCGGTGACCCTGCTGGAGCTGGGCGACTGGGAACAGGCGGAGACGGAGACCAGCGCGGTGCGCGCCGCGTACGCACGGCAGCTCGGTGACCGGCATCCGCACAGCCTGGTGTGCCTCAACAACCACGCTGCCGCGGTACGGGCACGCGGCGACGTCGACGGGGCCCGGTCGTCGGCCCGGCAGGCGTGGGAGGGGCTTGCGGCGGTGCTGAGCGACAGTCATCCGTACACTTTGGCCGCGCAGATCAACGTGGCCGTCATCGAGGCCGACCGGCATGAGCCGGCCGAGGCGCTCGCCCTGCTGAGTGCCGCCGCCGACCTGCTGACCAGCCTGCTCGGTCCGGCGCATCCGCACACCCTGCGGTGCCGGGCGAACCACGCCCTCGTCGAGCGCCGGCTGCACGGCGTCGACCACCAGGCGCGGGTCGACGAGGCCATCGAGGCGGTGGTCGCCAGGATCGGTGGCAACCACCCGTCGGTGGCGGAACTGAAGCGGGGACGACCGGTACGCCGGGTCATCGACCCGCACCCGTTCTGACAGGCGTTGCCGCTCACCAGTTCGACAGCCACTCCAGCATCTCGGGCAGGATCTCGACGGCGCCGAAGTGGGCGGCGCCGGGCTGGACGTGGACCTCTGCGGTGTGGATCTGCCGGGCGAGCCACATGGTGTGGCTCACCGGTGCGAAGTTGTCCTGTTCGCCGTGCCACAGCCGGACCGGAGCGGTGATCGCCGACAGGTTGAAACCCCAGTCCCGCCGCAGGGCCAGCACGTCGTCGATCCAGCCCTGCGGTCCGCTGCGCAGCGCCTCCCGGTACGCCTGGGCGATCAGGCGACGGATGGCCAGATCGCGTACGACCCGCCGGTCCGGCCAGGTCATGTCGGTCTCCAGTTGGGTCAGCAGGCTCTCCGGGTCGCGTCGGGTCCGGGCGGCCTGTGCCCTGAGCCGCTCCATCAGCAGGAGCCGGTCGTCGGAGGCGGCGGCGAAGTCGCGTACGTTGCTGGCGGCCATGCCGCTGAACCATTCGAGGTCGGGCACGTCGGGCCTGGCGAAGCCGACGAGTACCGCCGTACGGGTGACCGCGTGCGGCAGCAGTGCGGCGCAGGCCAGCGCGTGTGGCCCGCCGCCGGAGCGTCCGACCACCGAGAACCGGTAGATGTCCAGGTCCGCCGCGATCGCGGCGATGTCCTCGGCCGCGTCGGCGACGGTACGTCCGGGATGGGGTGTCGAGCCGCCGTAACCGGGACGGTCGTAGCTGATCAGCCGGATGCCGTACCGGTACAGGACCCCGCTTCGTGGCTTCGGGCCGCTGCGGCTGCCGGGGGTGCCGTGCAGCAGGAAGATGGGTACCCCGTCGGGTTTGCCGGTGATCTCCACAGTCAACCGGCGGCCACCGGCACCGCTCGCGAACCGTACCTCGGTTGCCAGGCGTGTTCCCCTTTCACTCGTCGGGGGACCGCGGTAACCCGGCGGCGCCCAGGTCGCCGTCGATGTCGTCACGAATCAGCGTAGCCCGAGGCGCGGGCCGGAGTGCCGGACAGTCGGTCAGAACATCGACAGCTGTGATGTCTTGCGGGATGCCGGATGCGGAATGCCGGGTGCCGGGCGTGGCTCGGTTCGGCACGAGCGCCGTAGCGGCCGGCATAGAGTCGGGGCATGCCGGAGATCGTCCAGTTGCTGGCCTCGCCCGTGCACCGGTTCGTGGGCCGGCCGTCGGACGGGCCGGAGCCGGCGCCGGCCGGTGAGCTGGTCGGCGAGATCCAGGTCCGCGCCGAGCTGGGCATCGTGGGCGACAGGTACTTCGGCAGGCCCGCCCACCGTCAGGCGAGCGTCACAGTCATCGCCGCCGAGTCGTTGCCGCCGGGCGTCGGCCTGGCGCAGGTCCGGCGCAACATCCTGACCAGCGGAATCGGGGTGGACGACCTGGTCGGCTCGGTGCTGGTGCTCGACTCGGGCCACGGGCCGGTACGGCTGCGGATGAACCGCGCGGCGCATCCCTGCGCGTGGATGGACGTGACAATCGGCCCCGGCGCGTGGCGCGGGCTGCGTGGCCGGGGCGGCGTGCGCTGCACCCCACTGACCGACGGCATCCTGCGGGTCGGTCCCGTCGACGTGACAATCGAGGACGATCCCGCGCGGCGCGGTTGAGCGCACTCATCCGCGAAGGGACGCGTAGTGGACCTGCGCCCGCGCGTCGTCGCCGAGCGCGGCGGCGAGGTCGCCGAGGTGACGGGCGACCGGGCCGAGGGCGAGCACGCCGCTGCCCGCACCGGCCAGCTCACCGTCGGCCGGCAGCAGGTCGGCGTACGTGGACCGGACGCGGGCCCGGTCGCCGAGCACGACGGCGGCGCGGGCGACGAGGCAGCCACGGGCCTCGCGGAGCAGGTCGTGCGGCGATTCCGGCACCGCGTGCAGGGCCTCGGCGGCTTCGCCGCGTTCGCCGGCGGCGAGCAGCAGCAGCGGGCGCACCCAGGGCTCGTGGGGGCCCCAGTCCTCGTCCCGCCAGCGGACCGCCTCGCCCGGCGACAGGTCGCCGCCGGTCGTCAGGCGCAGGCAGAACAGCGCCAGCGGGGCCAGCCCCTGCGCCATACCGGGCAGTTCGTCGGCGGGCAGCGCCAGGTTGGCCTCCCGGTAGGCGTCCTCCGCCTCGGTGGGACGGCCTTCGATGGCCAGCCGCAGGGCGGCGTACCACCGGATGAAGAGACCTACCAGGGGCAGTTCGTAGCGTCGGGCGAGGCGGTCGGCGGCCTCGGCGTGGGCGTTCGCCGTGGCCACGTCGCCGACCGCGCAGTACGCCTGCATGGCGATGAGATGGCCGAGCACCTCGAAGGTCACCAGGTTCCGGGATCGGGCCACCTCCGCCAGTTCCACGCCGATCCGGGCCCGCTCGGGCGCCAGGCCGGCACGGTGGAAGGTGTGCAGGTAGCGGGCGTTGAGCGCCAACGTGAGCAGCGGCACGTCACCGGTCTGCCGGGCGATCTCCTCCGCCTCGCGGGCGGCCCGCGCGCCGCGGTCGCCGGTGGTGCCGCGTAGCTCCAGCGCCAGGGTGGCCAGCAGGTGACCCCGGCGGGTCCGTTCGCCCGGAGGCAGGACCGCCAGTGCGGCGTCGACGGCCACCGCGACCTGCCGGGACAGCGGCTCGTCGTCGTTGCGGGTCCAGATCGCCGGTACGTCGAAGGCGGTGAGCACGTCCGCCAGCAGGTCGGGGTCGCCTAGGCACCGGGCGGTGGTGACCGCCTCGGCCCGGTGCCGGCGGGCCTGCGCCAGCCGACCGGTGACTGCGAGGGCGCGTCCCAGGCCCATCTGTGCCGCCAACCGGCCGGGCACGTCGCCGTCGGTGGCCCGGTCGTACGCAGTGACCGCCTGCTCCCACAGCCGGGCCGCTTCGTGCGGGGCGGCCCTCGCCTCGGCCTGCTCCGCCGCCGACCGCGCGTAGCTGGCCGCACGGCCTGCGGCGGCCCGGGTGCCGGCGGCGTGGAAATGGTGGGCGAGGGCGGCGGACTGGTGCGGGTGCAGCCGTTCCATGGTCTCGGCCGTGGCGGCGTGCCACCGGGCGCGGCGAGCTGCCGGCAGGTCGTCGTAGAGGGTGTCGCGGACCAGGATGTGGGTGAAGCGCAGTTGCCCGCCCGTACCGTGCGCGCTGAGAAAACCGGCCTGTTCGGCCTGGTCGAGGCCGTCGAGGACGACCGGTTCAGGCTCGCCGGCCAACGCCGCGAGCACCTCCGGATCAACGTCGCGGCCGACGACCGCCGCCTGCCGCAGCAGCGTACGGGTGGCGTCCGGTAACAGCGCGAGGCGGTGCCGGATCACGTCCCGCACCCCGGCGGGAACCCGCTGAAGTGCCTGCGGCCCCTCGGCGGCGAGCAACCGGGCCAGCTCGCGGACGAAGAACGGGTTGCCACCGCTGCGCTGATGGATCAACCTGAGGGCGTCGGCGTCGATGTCGAACCCGGCGATCGCCCGGGTCAGTTCGGCGGTCGCCGCCTCGGGCAGTCCGGTGAGGTAGACCCGGGCCGGTTCGCGGCGAGCCAGCCGGGCCAGCGCCGCCGTCAGCTCGGCGCCGACCTGCGAGGTGCGGTACGCCGCGACGACCATGACCGGACCGGTGGCCGGTTCGGGCTCGGCGACCAGGCCGGCGAGCAGGTCCAGGGTTCCCTCGTCGGCGCGGTGCAGGTCATCGAGGATCAGCAGCACCGGGTTGTCTCGGGCCGCCGCGTCGACGAGCGCGACCGCCTCGCGTCGCAGCCGGAACCGCAGCGTCTCGGGGCTCCGGTCGTCGCCGCTCGGCACCGGCCCGGTGTCGGCCGGCGCTGCTGGCGCGGTCTGCCGTGCCGGCCCGATCGTCGCAGTCAGCGCCTGGCTGATCTGCGTCCAGGGCCAGGCGGCCGGCGCCCCGTCGTACTCGGGAATGCGACCCCAGGCGGTCACCCAGCCGTCGGCCGACAGGCGGCGGGTGAGCATGTCGAGCAGGGCGGTCTTGCCGGCACCCGCGTCACCGGAGATCAGGGCGACGGCCGGCACGCCGTCGCGGGCCGCGCCGGCGGCAACTCGTACGAGCTGGTCCAGCTCCGATTCACGGCCGACGAACGGACACCGCCTCGGCGGCACGTCGGCACGCTCCGGTGTCGCGCCGACGGCCCCGGCCGGAGCCTTGGCGGAGGACACCCCTGACGGCCTCGCGGTGGGCCTGTTCGCGGAGAGATGTGGCGCCTGGTGAAGAATGTCGGCTTCGAGCTGACGCAGCCGGGGCCCCGGGTCGATGCCGAGCTCGTCGACAAGGGTTCCGCGGACCCGGCGCAACGCGGTGAGGGCTTCGCCCTGTCGGCCGGAGCGGTACAGCGCGATGATCCACAGCCGCCAGATGTCCTCGCGTAGCGGATGTGCCTCGGCGTCGCCCCGCAGGACGGCGGCGGCCTCGACGTCGCGCCCCAGCGCCATCAGCGCTTCGGCCCGTCGCTGGCTGGCGAGCAACCGGAGGTCGTCGAGGCGGTTGATCTCCCCACGGGCCCAGCCCTCGCCGTCGTACCCGGCGTAGGCGGGCCCCCGCCACAGGGCGAACGCGTCGTCCAGAGCGGTGAGCGCCGGCTCGGCGCGGCCCTGGTCGAGCAGTCGCCCGGAGTCCATCACCGCCGCCTCGAACCGCCAGGCGTCGACGGCGTCGTCGGGGGCGCGCAGCGCATACCCGGGGGGTGTGGTGATCAGCAGCCGGGCCGGTCGGCGGGCGGGCCGCTCCGGCTCCAGGGCACGGCGCAGATCGGCCACGAAGGTGCGGATCGCCGCGACCGACCCTTCCGACGGCCCGTGCCACAGGTCGGCGAGGAGTTGGTCGACAGGGACCACCCGGCCTCGGGCGATCAACAACCTGGCAAGCACGGCGCGATGCCGGGGGCCCTTCAGGCCGACCGGCACGCCACCAGCCCACGCGGTGACCGCACCGAGCACCCCGAAGGACACCGTCGGCACCGTGTCCTGCCTGGTCATGCGACCACTCTAGGTGCCGGTCGTGGTGGCGGTCCGGTGGCACTTGTCGGGCACTCATCCGTTGCTGATCCGGCTCGGCGAACCTCGGTGTCGGCGACCGGCAACCGCCGA
Organism: Micromonospora andamanensis; assembly: GCF_016863495.1. Classification (GTDB taxonomy): domain Bacteria; phylum Actinomycetota; class Actinomycetes; order Mycobacteriales; family Micromonosporaceae; genus Micromonospora; species Micromonospora andamanensis. Next base: position 161,555 of record NZ_BOOZ01000015.1, on the reverse strand, counting down.
TCAGCCCACCAGATCGATCCGGAGGACCTGGCATGACCCCGCACCTCAACGGCTTCGACAAGCAGCGGGTACCCGTCGCCGACGGGGTGGCGCTGCACGCCGCCGTCGGCGGTTCCGGCAGCCCGATCGTGCTGCTGCACGGCTTCCCGCAGACCCACCTGATGTGGCGGCACGTCGCCGCCGACCTGGCCGCCGACCACACGGTGATCGTGCCGGACCTGCGCGGCTACGGCGACAGCGACAAGCCCGCCGACCCGGACGGCACCGCGTACGCCAAACGGACAATGGCCGCCGACGTGGTCGCCCTGGCCGAGGCGCTCGGTCACGACCGGTTCGCCCTGGCCGGTCACGACCGGGGAGCCCTGGTCGCCATCCGCGCCGGCCTCGACCACCCGGACCGCATCACCCGGCTGGCCGTCCTCGACGTGCTGCCCACCCTCGACATGTGGGATGTGCTGCACGGCGTCGACGCGGCGGTCGGCTTCCACCTGTACCTGATGGCGCAGCCGCCCGGCCTGCCCGAGAAGATGATCGCGGCGAGCGCCGACGCCTTCTTCGGCCACTTCCTGGACGGCTGGACCCGTGACCCCGGCGCGATCCCCGCCGACGTACGGGCGGCGTACCTCGCGGCGTCCCGCGCGTCGGTGGACTCGATAGTCGCCGACTACCGGGCCACCGCCGGCATCGACGTCGTCCACGACCGGGCCGACCGGGCGGCCGGTAACCGACTGCGGATGCCGGTGACCGTGCTCCAGCAGGACTGGGGTGCCGCCCTCGGGTACGACGCCGCCGGGTTGTGGCGCGGATGGGCGCCGGACCTGGTGCACGAGACGGTCACCTGCGGCCACTTCATGGCCGAGGAGGCACCGGCCGACGTGGTCCGGGCGCTACGCGCGCTGCTGGCCCGCGAGCCCGCCCAGCGTGCGTGACCGCGACACGCCTGGCCGTGTGAGGGTGCGGTCGGCGTGACGGTGCGGTCGGCGCCGGCCCGGCCGGCGTGATGGCGCGGGCCCGCCGGATCACCGGCCGGGCCCGCGCCGACGGTGGCCCGCATCCGCCGGGGCGACGACCCTCCGTGACCCTCACGCAGCGTGTCGTCCACCGGCCACCGAACCGATGTGCACTTTCTCCGCTTTGCTCTGCTTCAACCCACGCAACCGCCGCTGACCAGCGGCGGAGCGTTGATGGTGAGCTGTCGCCCGACCTGCTGTCAGCACGGAGCGTGACTGTTGCGTCGGTTGAAGCAGAGCAAAGCGTGGACGGGACAGGGATGACCACGGAACCCGACAGCGGACGACGGTCACGGCCAGTGACGATCGCTACGCCGAGCTGATCGGCGATCACGGGCGGCGCAGCGCGACTGCCGACGCCCGTCGTGGCGCGCGGACACGCGGGCCGACGGGGTCTGGGACGACCCGTGCGGCGGCCGTCACGACGCGGATGGTCACGACGCGGATGGTCAGGGCTCGGGGGCCAGGGCCGGGATGGTCAGGGCCCGGATGGTCAGGGCCCGGATGGTTAGGAGTCGGGCTCGTCGTGGTGCTTCGGCAGCGCCCAGAGGTCGGTCGGGACGGGTAGGACGGCGATCTCGTCGGCGCGGGCACGTAGCTTGCGGGCCAGGGACTGACTGGCGAGGCTGAAGCCGATGGTGAAGCTGTCGGTCATCCCGGCGTTCGGCGTCACCGCGTCGGCCTGCTGGCGCAACTCCCTGGCCAGCGCGTTGCGCCAGCGTGTCTCGGCTGCGGCGAGCCCGCAGTCCGCCTGTGCCACGGCCAGCCGGTGCCAGAGGGCCAGCAGTTCCTCCTCCCTGGCCTGGAGGGCGTCACGTGCCTCCGCCAGGGTGTCGATCTCCGGTAACGCGGCCAGGACGAGGTCGGCGACGGCCGACGCCATCTCGGTGGAGTTCACCCCGGTGTTGAGGCCGTAGCGGACGAGTTCGTTTCCGACCAGGATTCGCCGATACTCCGCCCGGGCAGCGGGGTCGGCCGGGAGCCCCGCGACGCGAGACGAGACGGCCAGCCGTACGTTGTTGGGGCGGTCGTCCGGCACAGCGGGTGCGGAACTGTCAGTGGCGACGCCGGGACGCGGCTGCGGGGCGACGGTGGTGGCGCGCGCCTGGAGAGCACGTACGAAGGCGTCGAAACCGGCGGTGAATCCGATGGCGTAGGCGCCGGTCTTCGTCGCGGTGGTCCGCCGCAGCAGCCGGGCCTCCGCACGCAACGCCTCGCTGAGGGTGGTCCCCGGCGGCGGCAGCTCGACCGCCCAGGGACTGCTGTCGAGTTCCACCCGTACCCGCTCGATCGTCTGCTCCATCACGGCCTGGGCAGCGCGGGCTTCGTCGAGCAGGCGCAGGTCGGGCAGCACGTCGAGGATCTCGCGGGCCATCGCCAACGGTACGTCAGGGGCGGTCCCGGGCAGCGCCCTGGCCAGCACCGTCGCCACGGTGCTGCGGCGTTGCTGATCGGCGTCGACCATTCTCGACCTCTTCCCTGCGGCAACCAGGCGGTTGACCGGCAGCGGTCACGACGCCTTCGGCGGATCGGCCCGCCTGTCGAGGACTCTACTGAAGACGGTAAATAGCCACCGCTGGCGCTCAGTCGCTGAACTCGACCCGGTCCACAGTGAAGAGGGTGCCGTCACCACCGGTGAAGACCAGGTAGAGGTCGTGGAAGCCGTTCGCCGCCGACGGGCTGGTGTCGATCGCCGTCGTCGCGGTGACCCAGTCGGTGCCGGACCCCGGCGGTACGCTCATCGAGCCGACGAGCGGTCCGTCCGGGCTGCCGATGCGTGCCTCGATCACGCCACCCGCCTTCGGGGCCACTGTGGCGTGTAGGCGCAGTTGGCCCTTCTGGTCGGCGAACCCCGCCGCCGAGCCGTCCGCGAAGTTGACGTTCGTCCACCGCAGGTGGCTGCCGTCGCGTACGCCCGTGACGACCCTGCCGTGGGCGGGCGTCGTGACCACCCGCAACCCGGCGGACTGCCCGTCGTTCTCCTTGGCCAGGTAGGTGGAGAAGACATCCTTGCGGTCGGGCAGCGCGGGCAGCTCGGACCACTTCGGTACGAACGTCGTCACGCTGTGGCCACGGAGGTTCGTGCTGAAGGACCCGCCGTGGGTGCGGATGTCGGCCAGCTTCTTCATGTTCTCGCTGCCTGACGTGCGGTAGGGCACCACCGACGGTCGTGGACCCTTGCCGGCGGCGACGTGGGCGACGCACTCGCCCTGGTTGCGGAATGTCGGGTTGACGAACCGGGCCCACCCACCCTTCTTGCAGTCCTGCCTGGTCTCCGGCGGCAGCGGGAAGCCGCCTGTGAGATCGACGGTGAGCGGGACGTCGTCCGCGTTGTTGTTGACCACGACGATTGTGAAGTCGTGTGTCGCCTCGTCCTTGTACGCGGTGACCCGCACCCCTGGCGACGGCGTGCTGGTGGCGCCGATCATCACGTCACCCGGGTCGAGGAAGCGGCTGTACTGGCCGAACGTGTAGTACCGCTTGAAGATGCGGTACTGGCCGTTCTCGGTCGGGTTGCCGCTCTGCGGGGTGCCGGTGTTGACCAGACGGATCAGGTCCGAGCCGTCCGCGCCGTTGTTCGCCACCGGCCACCACCAGAAGTACGCGCCCAGCCGGGTCTCGTCGAACAGGTTGCCGATGAGGGTCGCGTAGCGCAGGCCGTCGCTTATCGTGTTGTTGACGAACAACCTGTCGCGCGGGGCGCCCTGGTTCATGTACTCCGTCTGCCAGATGGTCTTGCCCAGCGCGTGTGACGTGGTGAACGCGGTGGGCGCGGCCCGGGTGGCGTCGTCGATCAGCCCGGCGTAACCGTGCGCGGCGACGACGTCGACGTACCGGTTCGCCGCCGGGTCGGTGATCGTGGGCAGCGCGTACCCCTCGTGGAAGCCGACGCCCTCGCCGAGCACGATCTTCGCGGTGACACCCAGTCGTTCGAAGGTGGGACCGAGGTGGTCGCGGACCAGGACGCGCAGTTCCTCGGCGGTCCACTGGCAACTGGAGTACCCGGTGGAGATGTCGGGTTCATTCGTCGGAGAGAGGTGCGTGATCCTGATCCCGAACTCGCGTTCGTAGCCGAGCACGTACTCCGCGAGGTAGTCCGCGAATGCCTGGTACATGTCGGGTCGCAGCTTGTTCGGTGCGCCGGTGGGGCTGGCGGAGGTCACGCTGTTGTTCTGCTTCATCCACGCGGGTGGGCTCCACACGCTGGCGAGTATCGTCTCGACGCCGCGCGCCTGTGCCTGTCGCATCAACCAGACCTGGTACGCGTCGAAGTCGGCCTTGCGTTGCGCCCAGTCGGGCCGCTCCCACACGAAGGTGCCCGGCTCCGGCTCGATCGTCTGTGTCGGCCCGTCGTAGAGCTGGTCGCCCCAGACGCCGCCGTCGCCCACCATCACCCGCACGATGTCCAGGCCGATCCCCGCCTGGTCGTCGAAGATCATGTCAAGCATCTGCGAGGTGAGCGGTTCGCCGAGCCGTTGGATCGACCCCGCCTTGTGGAACGCGAAGGACCCGCCGAACCCGTCGACCGTCTGCCGCTCGGTGCTCCAGTCGACCACGGCGGTGGGTGGGGTGGCGGGCCGGTGCGCGGTGCCGCCCACGGCCGTCGAGGCCACCAGGCTGCCGGCCGCGACCAGGGCGGTGCCCAGCCGGATCGTCCACAGCGTCCGTCGTCGCATCAAGGATTCCCCCGTCGCTGCAACCACCCGGCGGTACGGGCCAGCGGGACGCGGGCAGCCACACCAGCGCGACGCCGCGGGTGGTGCTCCATTGACGTCGGCGAATCAAGGCTATGGGCTTGCGCCTCGGCGGGCAAGGAGAGCGCCTCCTGTCCGCCCGGGACCGGACGAAGGTGTCGCAGCTCCGCGTTACCCTCGCCGCGATTCGTTGACGGGAGGGGTCCACATGGTCCAGGACCGGGTCGTTGAGTTTGTCGACCGGGACTTACAGGGGGCGCGGTTCACCAGGTCGACGCTGGCCGGGGCGGTGATGCGGGGCGTCGACGTACGCGGGCTCGACATCGACGCACCCTGGTTGGCGGACGGGCCCCTGCTGGTAAACGGGGTCGACGTCGTGCCGTTCGTCGAGGCCGAGATCAACCGCCGCTTCCCGGGGCGGGAGCTGCGGCGGGCCGAGGATCCGGCGGGACTGCGGGCGGCGTGGGCGGCGCTCGAACGGGCCTGGGCGGCGGCGGTCGACCGCGCGTCCGCGCTGCCGGCGGGTGCCGTCGACGCCTCGGTCGAGGGTGAGTGGTCCTTCGCGCAGACCCTGCGCCACCTCGCGTTCGCCACTGACGCCTGGCTCGGCAAGGCGGTGCTGCGGCGGCCGCAGCCCTTCCATCCGCTCGGGCAGCCACACGCCGAGTACGCGACCGACAACTACGACACCTCGATCTTCGCAACCGGGCAGCCGACGCTGGCCGAGGTGCTCGACCTGCGGGCCGAGCGGCAGGCCATGGTCCGCGAGTTCCTCGCCGCCGCCACCCCGGAGCTGCTCGCCGAGCCTCGACGCAACCCGTGGTCAGCCGAGATTGAGGTGTCGGTCCTGCACTGCCTGCACGTGATCCTCGACGAGGAGTGGGAGCATCTCCGCTTCGCCCTGCGTGACCTGACGACTGTCGGCTCAGCACGGACCGGCAACCGACGCAGCTCCCGGTGACCGGGGCTGCGCCGGCCACTCAGTCGAGGGCGTCTCGGAGAAGATCCAGGTGTCCGCGATGCTGGGCGGTCTCCTCGATCATGTGCACGAAGATCCACCGGAGGCTCACCGGCCCGCCACCGAACGACGGCTTGGCGGCGCGGTCACTGAGACTCGGGTGGCCGGCGGCCGCGCGTCGACTCCGCTGGCACGCCGCGACATAAAGCGCACGCAGGTCGGCGGGGGAGTCCTCGCCGGCGGAGTGGAAGTCCCAGTCCGCGTCGACCTCCAGCGGAGCCGACCACGTCAGGGAACTTGACCACCGGTTGAGCCTGCCAGCTCGACGCTGGCGCGTCTACGAGGCCAGGATCTCCACGTAGCCGCCGGTGGCATGCACGCGGATCCGCTGCCCGTCGGGGATCAGTCGGGTTGCGTCCGGCACTCCGACGACGGCCGGTAGGCCGTACTCCCGGGCTATCACCGCCCGGTGGGTCATCAGTCCGCCGACCTCGGTCACCAGGCCGGCGACGGCGACGAAGGGCGGCGTCCAGCTGGGTCGGTGTGGGTGGTGACGAGGATGTCGCCCGGTTCGAGATCGACCCGGGCCAGATCCAGGATGACCCGGGCGCGTCCTTCCACGATTCCGGTGGAGACCGGCAGGCCGACCAGGGCACCGGCCGCCCGGGTCTTGCCACAAGCCCCCCGGTGCGCTATACGTTAGGAGTGGCAGGGAGGTGGATCTCCCTGCCTTTGGTTTTTGTCGCTCGTCGCGGGGCTCCGCCGACCGGACGGGGAGGCCCAGCATGGATGTCACCTCGCGTTCCGAGCCCACCGGGATCGGTCTGGACGGGCCGTTGGGTGGCAACGCCGCCTCGATGCAGGCCACCGCCGGCGCCCTGGCCCGGGCTGAGTCCGCTCTGGCGGCGGTGCTCGTCGAGGGGATCAGCGATCAGATCGCCCTGGAGACGCTGGCGACCTGCCGTGGCCGCGATCTCGCCGCCGAGCGGATCGTCATCGTCCCGATCGGTGGCGCCCACGCGATCGGCCGCTTCCTGACCCGGCTGGGCCCGCCGGGCAGCGGGATGCGCCTGGCCGGCCTCTGCGACCTGCGCGAAGAGGAGATTTTCCGGCGCGGGCTGACGGAGGCGGGCGTGGGTACGCCCGGCACCCGCGCCGAGATGGCGCAGCTCGGGTTCCAGGTCTGCGTCGACGACCTGGAGGACGAGCTGATCCGTGCCGTCGGCAGCGAGGCCGTCGAGGCGCTCTTCGACGCCCAGGGCGATCTGCGCCAGTTCCATGGGTTCCAGAGTCAGCCCGCCTGGCGGGGCCGGGATCCCGACGCGCAACTGTGGCGGTTCCTGCGCAGCAGTTCCCGTCGCAACCTGCGCTACGCCCGCCTGCTCGTCGAGGCCGCCGTCGCCCGGGACACCGTGCCCCGACCCCTCGACGCGCTGCTCGCCAGCGTGTGACCCGGACCAGCGGCAGCAACGGGGCCATGGGATCACCTCGGCAAAGCCGGGGGAATCTACCGATTCAAGTTTCGGCTGGTCGTGTTGGAGTGGGTCATCGGCGGCAAGCGGTGCCGCGGCGGAGGGATGACCTATGGAGATCCTCAGCAGGCTGACCCGGGCCGCTCTCGTCGGTGCGGCGCTGACCGTGCTCGTGGCGTGCGGAAGCGACGCCGGCTCGGGTGCCTCGACGGCGGGGGAGACGCCGGGCGCGGCGCGGAACGCGGACGACGCGGCCGACTTCCTGACCGAGCCGAAGGGCGACGAGTGCGAACGGCTCACCACGGACGAGGTCGCGGACGTGATCGGGGCGCACGACGGTGGCCAGCACGACTATCAGCTCGGCGGTTGCGTGTGGACGGCGACCTCCGGTGGGCAGGCCATCCATGCCACGGCCCTGTCCAAGGACGAGTACGAGGCGGTGGCCGAGATCGGCGAGCCGGTGACCGGGTCCGCCGACGGCGCCGTCTACGACGACATCCACGGCGAGCTGTGGTTCCCGTGCCGAGGCGGTGACTTCTGCGGCATCAAGGCCGACATCGGTGAGTCGGACCGGCGTAAGGATGTCGCGCTGCGGATGGGCACGATCCTGCAGGGTCGGGTGTAGCACCCGACGCGCCCGGCCACCTCAGCACGACCTGGGTCGTACCGAGGTGGCCGGGCGCGTACCGCCTCCGCTGACGATCAGCCCTTCACCGCTCCGGTCAGGCCGCCGACGATCCGGCGTTGGAACAGGCTGAAGAACACAAGTGCCGGGATCATCGACAGGGAGGTGAATGCCAGCACCTTCGCCGTGTCGACCGAGTACTCCGAGGCGAATGCCTGCACGCCGAGGGGCAGCGTGAAGGTCTCCTCCCGGTTCAGGATGAACAGTGGCAGCAGGTACCCGTTCCAGCTCTGGATGAAGCTCAGGATGGCCACGGTGATGACACCCGGCATGGCCAGCGGGAGCACCATCCGCCAGAAGAAGCCCAGTCGGCTGCAACCGTCGATCGACGCGGCCTCCTGGATCTCGTCGGGGATCGCCCGTACGAACGGGACCAGGATGATGATGGTCAGCGGGATGCCGAACCCGATCTGCGGCAGGATCACCCCGGGCAGCGTGTTCATCAGGCCGAGGTTCTTGACCAGGATGTACAGCGGGGTGATCGCCACGGTCAGCGGGAACATCAGGCCGGCGGCGAACAGCGCGTACATCGCCCCCCGCCCCCAGAACCGGTAGCGGGCGATGATGAAGCTGGTCATCAGCCCGAGAGCGACCACCCCCGCCGTGGTGGCCAGGGCCACGATCGTCGAGTTGAGGACCTGCTGCCAGAAGGTGCCTCCGGTCAGCACATCGAGGTAGTTCTCGGTCCGCCAGTCGGTGGGCAGTCCGGCGGGGTCGGTGGTGATCTGCGCGTTGGTCCGGAAGCCACCCATGATGATGTAGATGACCGGGGCCAGCATCGTCGCGATGAGCAGCAGCGCGACGAAGTACACGGTCGGGTCGGTCCAGTCCAGCGGCTTCCGGGACCGGGATGATCTGCGCGGTGCCCTGCGCCCGGTCACGGCGGTCACGGCCATCAGCGCCTCCCTCCGGTGATCGCGCCCTCGGTGTCCCGGCGCAGGATGAACCGCTGGTACAGCAGGGCGGCGAAGAGCGAGATGAAGAACAGGACCACGGCGACCGCGTTGCCGTACCCGTACTCTCCCGCGTTCCGTCCGTTGGCCACCATGTAGGTGGCCATTGTCGACGTTCCGGCCGTGGCCGCCACGTACTGGCCCCAGATGATGTAGACCAGGTCGAACAGTTGCAGGGCGCCGATCATCGACAGGAACGCCCAGATGCGGATCGTCGGCCCGAGCAGCGGCAGCGTGATGCGCCGTTGGATCTGCCAGTACGACGCGCCGTCGATCGCCGCGGCCTCGGTCAGCTCCTCCGGGATGCCTTGGAGCCCGGCGAGGAAGAGGATGACCGCGAAGCCGATGTACTTCCAGGTGAGGATGCCCATCAGCGTCCAGATCGCGATCTTCGGATCGGAGAGCCAGTCGTTCTGCAACCAGCCGAGCCCGATCTTCTCGAGGACGGCGTTGACCACGCCCTCCCCGTGCAGCATCAGGCTCCAGCCGGTGCCGACCACCACTTCGGAGATCACGTACGGGATGAAGACCAGCACCCGGATGATCGTCTGCCCCCGCATCTGCCGGTTCAGCAGCAGGGCGAGCAGGATGGCCGCCGGACCCTGGAGCAGCAACGACAGCACCACGATGATGCCGTTGTGGCGCAGGGCGTCGATGAACGTGCCGTCTTCGAAGATCAGTAGGTAGTTGCGGAAGCCGACGAAGTCCTCAGCGGGCCCGTAACCCTGCCAGCTGAAGAAGCCGTAGTAGGCGGCCATGGCCACGGGCAGGATGACGAAGGACAGGAACACGATGAGTGTCGGTCCCGTCATCAACGCGATTTCCAGTCGGGCCGGCCAGCCGATGCCCTTGCGCCGGCGGCGCCGGGCCGGGGGCGACACGGCAGGCGTGTCACCCCCGACCTTCGTCAGACCCGGCGACGGGTCCGGCGCGAGCCGTACGCTCTCGTGTTGCGTTTCAGACATGGCGGTTGGACTACTGCGCCCTCTTGGCGGCGGTCTTGACCGCATCGACGATGCCCTGCGGGTCTCCCTTACCGGCGAGCATGTTCACCACAGCGGTGTTCAGGGCGTTGCCGACGTTCTGCCCGTAGACCGTGTCGAGCCACTGCGACACGAACGGCGCCTGGTTGTAGGCGGTGAGGATGGACTGCAGGTGGGACTCGGTGACCGCGGCCTGCGCCTCGCTGTTGACCGGCGGCGCGTTGAACGCCTCGTAGTAGGCCTTCTGCACGTCGGTCTTCGCGATGTAGTTCAGGAACGCGGTGCACTCCTCCTTGGGGGCCTGGGCCGAGCAGGAGTAGCCGTCGACGCCGCCGAGGATCGCGCCGGGCTGACCGGCACCGCCCTCGATGCTGGGGAAGGGGAACCAGTCCAGGTCGGGCAGCGGCTTCTCGTCCGGGGTCAGTGAGGCGATGACGCCGGGGTTCCAGGCGCCCATCAGCTCCATCGCCGCCTTCTTGTTGGCGAGTAGGCCCGCGGAGCTGCCGGCGCCCTGCTGGGCGGAGGTGGTCAGGAAGCCGTTGTTGAACGGCTCGGAGGCGGCGAAGTTCTGCACGTCCTGACCGGCCTTGAGCCAGCAGGGGTCGTCGAAGTTCATCGTCTGACCGGCCTGGGTGATCGTCTCCGAGCTGCACTCCCGCAGCGCGAAGAAGTAGTAGTAGAAGGCAGCCGGCCAGGCGTCCTTCGCGCCGAGCGCGATCGGCTGCACGCCCGCCGCCTTCAGCTTCGTCACGGCGTCCTGAAGCTCGGCGAGGGTGGTCGGCGGCTGCGCGATGCCAGCCTTGGCGAACAGGTCCTTGCTGTAGAAGAAGCCACCGGGCAGGACCGCCACCGGCATGGCGTAGACCTTGCCCTCGATCGTCTGCGCCGTGAACGACCCCTGCGAGATCACCTTCTTGGTGTCTTCGGTGATCGAGTCGGTCAGGTCCATCAGCTGACCGGCCTTGACCATCGCGGCCATCTTGCCGCCGCCACGCTGCATGAACACGTCCGGAGCGTCGCCGGAGTTGAGGGCCGTCTGGAGCTTGCCGTCGAGATCCTCGTTCTGGATCGACTGGATCTCGATCTTCACGTTCTGGTTGGCAGCCTGGAAGTCGGCGACGGTCTTCTCCCAGAAGGCCTTACCCGGGCCGGTGCTGGCGTTGTGCCAGAAGCTCATCGTGACCGACCCGTCGCTGTTGCGACCCTCTGAATCGTCACCGCCGCAGGCCGCCGTCGCCAGGACGCCCGTTGCCAGGGCTACCGAAACAGCCAGTAGTTTTCTCGCCCTCATCAACTTTCCTCTCTGCCAAGTCTGCCCACGTGAAACTCCCCCGCCGACGGAGCCGCCGACCAGAACGCGCATCGAGGGACTCCGAAGGGGTTGTCTCCGGTCGACAGGCACTGGTCCGGGCTCGACTCGCGGTGACTCGCGATCAACCTCGGAGTGACCCAGGCCACCGACGGCCAAAACGGTCGCAGACTTATCCGAAAAAAACAAGACACGTTTCCGAAACTTCCAAGGCTCAGGACCGGCGGCAGCGATCCATCCGACAAACGGGGCTTATCGGTTTCGGACGAGTGGTCGGCCTCAGGTGGCTCTGCGTGACGAGGTGTTTGCGTTAACAATGATCCGGACGCTTGCTCGCCCGAATAGTCCGGTAGGTGGGCCGACGGCGGCCTCGCGCGGTTTCGACGGGCTGGCCGGGCACCCTCCTATCCCGGAAAACTCCCGGTAGTGGTCGCCCCGCCGACCACCACCCGATGCGGGACGCCTGATCCCGCTCCGTGGACACGACGGGACCTCGGTAACGCGGGGTGGTTGGTGCGGATGGACCTCGGACATCACAGATTGATCACGCTGACAACGGTTTCGGAGGGAGGCGTCGCCGAAGCGGGGCGCCGAAGCCGGATCGCCTGATTGACAGCCCGGTGACGCATTTCGGCGCGGGCCGTGCGGGCAGTGGTGCCGTCACTCCAGGGTGGCGGCGATCGTGACCGCCTCGGCCATGGTCAACTCGCCCTCCAGTCGATAGGTCACCCCGGCGTCCTCCCAGATCAGCGTCGCGGCGGCGAGGCGGGCATGCTCCTGACGCACGACCCCGGCACGGTCCACGTAGGCGACCGGGTGTGGGCCAGCGATCCAGATCGCGTCGACCGCCCCAACCCTCGTCCACCGCGCGTCGGACCCGCCGGCCTGCTTGAAGAAGACCGGGTCGAGCCGGCCGTCGAAGGTCTCCACCCGCAGGGCGCCGGCACGGTAGAGCAGGGTCGCCACCCGGTACCTGCCGGTCTCGTCCGGGTCGGTCAACAGAGTCTGCTCCGGCGGACCCAGCGCGGCCGGGATCCGGACCGGGAAATTCACGAGCCGGCGCGCCTCGTCGACGGCGGCGGATCGCTGTGCCGGCGGCGGCGACGGGATGCCGGTCGGCGTCGGGGCGGGGGAGGTGCTGATGGTGATGCCGGCGAAGCGCAGCAGGCCCGCCATCGCGTCGGCGAGCGCGGCCCGTCCCGGCGGCAGCACCGCCACCAGTACCGCCGCCAGCGCCGCGGCCAGCGCGTACCGCAATCGTCGTCGGCGGGCGACGCGGCGGGTGCCGGGCGCGGCGACCAGCCGGGCACGGACCTGGTCCGTGACGTCAGGTGGCTCGGGGGTCGCCAACCACGCGGACAGGTCGCGCAGCTCCCGCTCGAGGTCATCCATGGCTGACCTCCTCGACCGCGAGCAGGCCACGCAGTTTCACAAGCGCCCGCGAGGTGCGCGACTTCACGGTGCCCCGGGGCCAGCCCAGCATGGTGACCGTCTCGTCCTCGCTGAGGTCCAGCAGGTACCGGCAGACGATCACCTCACGGTCCCGGGACGGCAGCGACCGCAGGGCACGCACCAGCGCGGCCCGGCGCTCCCCGGCGAGGACCGCGCCGACCGCGTCGTCCTCGACGATCTCGGCGCCCGGCTCCACCCGCGCCGCGCGCAGCACCAGGCCGTTGCGGCGCTCCCGGGTACGGTGCAGGTTGCGTGTCTCGTTGGCCACGATGGCCAGCAGCCAGGAGCGGAACGACGACTCGCCGCGGTAGCGGTCGAGCTTGCGGTAGCCCTTCACGAACGCCTCCTGGATGACGTCCTCGGCATCGGAGCCCGCGCCGAGCAGCACCGCGGTCCGGTACGCGGCCGCGGTGTGCCGGGCGACCAGGGACTCGTACGCCGCCAGGTCACCTGCCTGTGCGCGGGTGACGAACTGCTCGTCGTCCAGTGCAACCTCCGGTGGGATCACCCCTACTGACACCGCCCGCGCCGAGCAGGTTCCACCGCGCCGGGTGGGAACCCTCGACGGTCCGGCGGTGTCACCCGGTCATGATGGCGAACCCGACGATCTCGCGGCGTACCCTGCTGACCGTTCTGGCCGGGGCCGGCGCCGCCGCCCTGACCGGCTGCGACCCGGCCGCCCCCGACCCGCTGCCGGACCCGCTGCTCGTCGCGATGGACGATGGCCTGACCGTGTTGCGCGGCACCGACCGGCAGTCGATAGGTGACGGGGTGGCCACCGCCGACGGGCGGCTGGTGTGGGCGGCCGCCGCCGACGGCACCGACACGGCCCTGTGGCGCGTCGACGCCGGTCGGGGCGACGCCTCCGAGCGGGTCCGGCTGCCCGGCCGGTGGGTGCCGCAGACCGTCTCCACCGACGGCACCCGGCTGGCGCTGACCACCGAACGACTCAGTGCCACCGGGGAGCGTCCCGCCGGGCGCGACGAGACGCTCGTGTTGATCGCTGACGCCGGTGGGGTGCGGCAACGGCTACGGCTGCCCGGCACCATCGTGCCGGAGGCGTTCACCCACGATCTCGCCGGGCTGTTCGTGCTGGAGTGGCTACCGTCGGCCGCGCCGGACCGCTACCGGGTCCGCCTGGTCGACCTCGCCACCGGGGTCGCCGGGCCGCTGCTCACCCGCGCCAAGACACAGGTGCCGGAGGGTGCGGAGGAGGAGATGCGCGGCGACGGACGACAGGCAGTGCTGGCACCGAACCGCAGGGTGCTCTACACGCTCTACACCCATCAGCCCGACCACCAGCACACCCGGGACCGGATCAGCGGGCGGCCGGGTCGCGACGTGCACGCCTTTGTGCACACGCTGCACCTCGAACAGCGGTGGGCGTACTGCGTGGACCTCCCGCACCCGTTCGGGGAGGGCGGTGCCGACGGCCACGCCATGGCTATCACCCCGGACGGCGGACGCCTCTACGTAGCCGACGTCGGCTCCGGCGCCGTCGCGGAGATCTCCACCGAGGAACTGACCGTACGCCGCACCGCCACCCTCGCCAGCGGCGGTGGCCCGGCGTACGCCACGGCCTCCGCGGACCGCCTCTTCCTCGGCACCGGTACCGCCGTACGGGCCGTGGACCTGGCCGGTCTCGCCGTGACCGCCGAGCGGACGGCCGCCGGCCCGGTCACCGGTCTCGTGCTCAGCCCGGACGGCAGACGCCTTTACCTGGGCCATCGGGCAGCGGTGTCCTGGCAGGATCCGGCCACCGGCGGCGAACTCGGCCGCGTCAGCGTCCCCGGCCTGGTGGGCCTGCACGGCCCGGCCCGGCCCGCCTGACCGGGCACCAGTCCTGACACGGGCCGGTGGGCGCCGCGGGCCCGCCCGGGACCTCGACCCGGGCGGCTAGCGGGCGTGGGCGGCGGCCAGGTCGGCGAGCAGGCCCTCGCAGCTGCGGGCCACCACCTGCGCGCCGCGTCGCTGCGGCAACGCCAGCCCGGCATCCTCGGCCCGTTCCCGCCACCGCCAGCGTGCCTCGGCGGCGGTCTCCCACAGCCAGGCGAGGGTGGCGTCGGGAGCGATGCCGAGCCGGGCCGCCGGGTCGTCACCGTCACCGCCGAGCAGCCGCCGGGCCTCGGCCGCCAGTTCGGCGTCGAAGCCGAGGCGGCCGTCGCGCAGCGCCGCGAGCAGCCGCGATTCGGCGAACTCGTGCGCACCGGCGAGCAGCCGCTCCAGCGCGGCGAGCAGGTCGCCGGTCGCCGGTCCCGGCTCCTCCCGCAGCACCGCCTCCACAGCCGTCAGCGCCGACCGGGCCTTGAGCACGTGCCGGCGGTCGACGAAGAGCCGGTTGAGGGACTCGCGCAGCTCACCGAGACCGCTACGGCGGACCAGTTCGGCGGCCAGCGCCACCCGGTTGTCGCAGCCGGTGCGGACGAGGGTGGTCGCCAGGCGGATCCCGACCACGCCGAGCCGTTCCAGCAACGCGCCGCGGGTGGCCGTGGGCAGCCCGGCGGGCGGCTCGCCGCGGGCGAACCGCTCGGCGGAGAGGAGGTACGGCTCGAGCTCGGCGCGCGGCACCCGGGCCAGTGCCGCCAGCGCGGCGAATTCGGTCTCGCTGAGCACCCGGCCGGCCAGCCCGAGCAGCCCACTGCACGGCACCACTGTCGCGCACAGCGCGTCCACGTGCGGGTTCCGCAGCGCCCGCCGGGCGAGCTGACGCGCGCCGAGCAGCGCGTCGACGCGTCCACCGCCGGACTCGTCCACCCGGGACAACACCATGATCGTGTGCACCGGTGCGGCCTGCCCGACGACGCCCTCCCGGGTCGCCCCCAGGGCCCGCAGGTCGGCGCCCCGGGCGTCGCGGGTCAGGTACAGCAGCGCGTCGGCCTCCCGCAGCACCCGCGCCAGCACCGGATCCGCCGCCTGCCCGTCGGTGCCGCCGAGCGCCGGTGTGTCCAACAGGGTGAGTTGTCGCAGCGACCGTGCCGGCCACCGCACCACGATGTCGCGCAGCTCTCCGGCCCGCCAACCGGTGAGGTCGACCCGCATTCCGGTGCCGGAGCGCAGCACCGCCAGCCGCTGTGGTGGATGACTCGTGGAGTAGCCGGTGGCGTCCGGTTGGGGCCCGTCCTCGTACCAGGTGAAGGCGCTCCCGTCGACCGGAGCGACCTCCTCGCCCATCAGCGCGTTGAGCAGTGTCGACTTGCCGCTGCGCCAGCCGCCGACGACGGCGACCCGCAGCGGCTGGTCGTAGCGGGCCACCTGATGCCGCAGCAGCTCGGTGGCCCGTGGGTTGTCGTGATAGGCGTGCAGCGCCCGGTGCAGCAGGTCCCGGACGTCCGCATCCAGCCGCGCTCCGGTCATGTCAGTGGCGCCGGGCGGGCGGCGGTGACCTGCTGCGCCTGCTCGTAGAGCTCGGCCAGCCGGATCATCCGTTGCTGGATCTCGCGTTGACGTCGCTCACGCGCCGCCGCGTCGGTGTCGGCCGCCTCCTTGGCGCTGCGCAGCGAGTCGATGATGGCGGTCTGCAACTCGTCGGTCAGCGCGACGAAGTGGTCCCGCAGCACCCGTTGCGCTCGGCGGGCCGCGTCCCGGCTGTCCTTGCTGACCTGGATGAAGAAGTCGTCGACGTGCCGCTGCACCGCCGCCTTGACCGTGGCCTGTCGGCGGCGCAGCAGTTGTTTGCCCTCGTCGCGGATGCTCTTGCCGCCGAAGAGGGCACCGGCACCTATGGAGATCGGATTGATCATGGGCATGCCGGCCAGGGTCAGTGCCAGGCCGAACATCAGCAGCCCACCGTAGGAGCCCTTCATGCCGGTGAAGACCTTCTGGCCGACCGAGAACCTGTCGACGTTCGGCCGCTCCAGCTCCGGCACCGGGGCACCGTACTCGACCGACGCGGTAAGCGGCCACGGTGGCAGCGAACCGTGGCCGTACCTGGCGAACGACGCGGCCACCCGCCGGGCGATCCAGTCGCAGCGCTGGACCAGCCACCGCCGGTTCGCCTCCGCCGCCTCGACCAGGCTCCGCTCCAGCCACTGCGCGACGGCGTCCCACGCCACCAGCGGGTCCGCGGTTTCGAACGCCTCGTCGACCATCCGCAGAATCTGCCGGGTGCGCTCCCGCAGGTCGTGCTCGATGTCGGAGATCAGGTCGGCCATCTCGTCGGTGAGCGTGTTCTGCCACCGGGTGGAGCACCGGCGCAGCTCGTCGACCTCCCGCTGCGCCGCGTGCAGCCGGGCCATCGGAGCGGACTCCTCCGCCGAACGCTGGTTGGACAGTTCCGCCCGCAGCGGCGCGGCGAGCTGCTCGACAACCGTGCGCGCGGTCAGCACCACCGCGGCCCGGGCCAGGGTGTCCGGCTTGGCGGCCAGGTGCCGCCGGAGCAGGGCGATCAGGGTCGGGAAGCCGGACTCCGCGTTGAGCGTGTGGTCGTCGGTGGCGGCGGCGTGCAGGCGCAGCGCGGCGGAGACCGGGATCAGCGGCACCGGCACGCCCGCGTCGGCCAGGTGCCGTCGGTTGCGCTCGGCCACGGCCCGCCAGTCCGGCACCAGGTCCGTCTTGGTCTGCACCACCGCCACGTTGGAGTGTGACCGGGTGAGGTGCAGCAACATGTTCAACTCGGTCACCGACAGGTCCCGGGTGGAGTCGGTGACCAGCAGCACCGTGTCCGCGCGGGTCAGGGCGGCGACCGGGGTGCCGGCGCCGGCGGCGGCGACGTCACCGCCCGGCATGTCGACGAGCACCACACCGGCGCCGAGCAGCGCCCGGGGCAGACCGATCTCGATGTACGCGGGGCCGCCGCCGGGCTGTCGGCCGGTGCTGCCGGCGACTCCGGCGGCGATCTGGTCGGTCGGCACCGGCGTGCGCTGTACGGCCGGCGGGTCAGCGGCGGGCGCCGTTCCCGGCACCGGCAGCGGTGTCTGCACCACAGTGGCCGTGGCGACCTCGGCGTGCCGCAGGACCGTCGGCAGGACGGTGGTGGTCCCGTCGCCGACCGGGCAGACCGGCGCGTTGACTATCGCGTTGACCAGCTGGCTCTTGCCCTGGTTCGGCTCGCCGACGACGAGCACCGTCAACGCCGGATCGAGCAGGTGGGCGCGCTTGAGGCGGACCGCCTGAAGCAGGTCACCCCGGCCGTGTTCCTGGCACGTGCGGGCGATGTCGTCGAGCGCGTCGAGCCAGATTCCCGCCATCACCGCACCAAGTGTGCTGATTTCGGCTCAATTATCAAGAGCGACGGGACGGGCGGGGTCGGCACCGTTCGGTGCCGACCCCGCCCGCCGGCGGTGTCAGAGCAGACCGTCGGTGAGGCCCAGCACCCCGCCGGTCGAGGTGGAGGCCTCGCCGTGGGTCGCCGTGTCCCCGCTCACCGAACCACTGACCCCGCCGCCCAGCACCCCCGTCGCGCCGCCGGTCACGGTGCCGGTGACGCCGCCCAGCAAGCCGTCCACCTGCCCGGTCACACCGCCCACAGTGGAATCAAGGTCGAGCGGCGGCACCACGCCGCCGGTCTCACCGGTGAGGCCGAGCCCGCCCAGGGTGTCGCCCACGCCGAGCGAACCGACCAGATCGCCGACCTGACTGGTGGTGCCGGGAAGCAGACCGGAGGTGGTGTCGAGCAGCCCGGAACTGGTGCCGTTCACCGCGGAGACGGGGTCACCCACCGCATCGGTGACGTCACCGAGCGCCGGCTCCGTGGTCCGGTCGATCGGGGCCACGACATCCGCGTCGAGGGTGTCCGCCACGTCGTGCACACCGGACAGGTCCACACCCACCCCGCTGGGGTTCACGCCGAGGCCGACGCCCGGGAAGACACTCGCTCCCGCCGTCACCGTCGACGGGTCGACGGCAATCGTGCCGAGCACCCCGGCCTTGACGTCCACTCCGGAGTGGGAGCTGCTGACGGTGATCTGCTGCGCCACGTTCTGCAACTGGCTGATCGCGTCGGTGGCGTCGCCGACAAGCGGATCGAGGCCGAGCTGCCCGGTGACCGGTGCGACAGGCGCGAGGCCCTGCACCGGTGCGTAGTCCACCACCAGCGGCACCACGTCCTGGACGTCGGCGGCGGTGATGTCACCGAGGCCGGCGGCCCGCAGTGCGCCCTCCGGGTCGAGGTCGAACGCCGACCGGGCGTCCGCGTCGGTCAGCAGGTTGAGCACGAAGTCGTGCAGGGTCTGGTCCATGTCGGGGCTTCTCCTCGGCGAAACGTCAACGACCGGTGATCGCCGACGACGCTACGGGCGGCCCGCCAGACCGGGCATCGGGGACGATCCCGCAATCCGACCCGTTCGATTAGGGGCATCCCCGCTCTCGTACGTTAGGGGGAGTGGGGGACCGGTGCCCGCCGAAGTTGGGGCTCCTGATGTCGGAGTGATCTCTGGTACGAACGTAGGAGCCCACGGGGTCCCCCGGGGCGGCCCGCGTCGGCGGGCCTGTCCGGCCCAACCCCACGGCCGACGCGGTCAAGGAAGAAAGCAGATGGCCTACGTGCTCGGGATCGACATCGGCAACACCAGCACCGTCGCCGCGGTCGCCCGGCACCGTGACGGGCACTGGGGGCATCCCGAGCCGGTCGCGCTGCACCCCGGGCCCGGTCCATTGCCGTCGACGCTGCTGCTCGCCTCCGACGGCACCTTCACCCTCGGTGAGAGCGGCGAGTCGGAGCGCACCGCCCGGAGCGTGCTGGCGCGGGTCGGCGACCACGTGCCGCTGCTGCTGGCCGGCGAGCGGTACCGACCGGAGACACTCGTCGCGCTGCTCGCCGCGCACGTGGTCGATCAGGTCCACGGTGCCCGGGGCGCGCCGGCCGAGCTGGTCGTGCTCAGCCATCCGGCCTCCTGGGGCCGGTACCGTCGCGACCTGCTGCACAGCGCGCTGTGGGACTACGGCCTGGGGGAGGTGACGCTGCTGCCCCGCACGGTCACCGTGGCGGAGGGGTACGCCGCCCGGGGCTTCGCCGGCGGCGTGGCCGCCGTGTACGCGCTCGGCGGCGGCACCTTCGAGACCACGCTGGTCCGCCGCAACTCCCGGGACCGCTACGAGACCGTCGGCGTCCCCCGGACCCTCGCCCGGCTCGGCGGCGACGACTTCGACGAGGCGCTGGCCGGACACGTGCGGACCGCGCTGGCCCGGGACCTGGCCGCCGCCGGTCCGGGCGGGCGAACCGCACTGCGCCGGTTGCCCGCCGAGTGCGAACGGGCCAAGCGTGAGCTGACCGTCACGTCGCAGACCGACGTGGCGCTGTCGTTGCCCACCGGGCCCGTCCGGGTCCCGGTCACCAGGCTGGAGTTCGAGGAGCTGATCCGCCCCGCCGTACAGACCACAGTGGAACTGCTGGCGCAGGCCGTCCGCGACGCCGACCTGGCCCCGGCCCAGCTCGACGGCGTGCTGCTCGCCGGGGGCGCCAGCCGGGTTCCGCTGGTCGCGGAGCTGCTCGCCACGGCCGGTTTCCCGATCGAGACAGCACCCGACCCGCAGCACACAGCCGCCGCCGGCGCGGCCGCCGCCGGCAGCCGGATCCTGTCCCCACGCCCGCTGCCGGCCGGCCCGCCCGCGACCGCCGGAACCCCCGCGACGGTCGCACCGACGTCCCACCGGCCGATGGCGCGTACCGCCGGCCCGCCCACGGCCGACGACCTGACCCCCCACGAGGAGCCACCACCCCGCCCGCCGATCCGCTACCCGCCCCTCGACCTGCCGAAACGATCCCGTCGGAAACTGGTACGCAGCCGGGGGCACGAAGGATGACCGCCATGATGACGAGCGCCGTGGCGGACAGCCCGCTGGTCCTCGACGCCGAACCGACCGACCTGCTCGACGCGATCACCGCCGAACCGGCCGCGCCGCTCGCACTCGGAGTGACCGGCCCGGGCGGCCACGGCCGCACCACCTACCTCCAGGAACTGGCCGGTCGCTACGCCCAGGGCGGTGTCACCACGCACACCGAGGTACCGGCGACCGACGACGCGTGCGACCCCGACGCGGTACTGCTGATCGACGACGCCCACCTGCTCGACGACGACCGGCTGCGGACCCTGCGGCGGCTGGTGGCCGACCGCCGGCACCGGATCGCGGTCAGCTACCGGCCATGGCCCCGACCCGCGGCCCTTGTCGAGTTGACCGACACGCTGCGCCGCGAGGGACGCCAACTCCTGCTCACCCCGTTCACCCGGGCGCGCACCGCCGCGTACCTCGCCGCCGTGCCCCGCCTCGGCCGCCGCCCGGAGCTTGTCGACTTCGTGCACACCCAGACCGGTGGGGTGCCCCGCCACGTGGGGTGGCTCGTCGACGGGCTGCGCGAGCACGAGACGGCAGGCATACCGACGGAACCGCCCCGCCAGGCGCTGCTGTACCTCGGGCCCGACCTGGAGCACCTGGCTTCCGACGTACGACGGTTGCTGATCGCGCTGGCCGCCGGGGTGCCGCTGCCCACCGAGGCGCTGCGCCCGCTGCTGAATCGTGAACCGGCCGAGATCGACGACCTCGTCGCCGAAGCCCGGGCGGCAGGTCTGCTCAGCGCCGACGGTCGGCCCACCCCGTTGGTCGGGCGGGCGGTGACCGCGTTGAGCCCGGCCGCCGACCGTACCGCGGTCTGGCACCTGCTCAGCGAGCTCGCGCTGAGCCGGGGCGCACCGGTGCTGCCGCTGGTGCGCTCGCTGCTGGCGGCCGGCGTGGCCGGTGACTGCCCGGCGGCCACCCTGGAGGCGGCGGCGGAGGAGGCCCTCGGCGGCGAACCGGCGTTGGCCGCCGAGTTGTTCGCGGCGGCCGGCGCCGCCGGCCGACCCACCGGCGGACGGCAGGCGGTCGCCGCAGCCCTCGCCGGTGATCTGGACCTCGCGCTGCGGCTGGCCGACCGGCTGCTCACCACCGCGTCGCCGGCCGGCCGGGCCGAGGCCGCCCTGGTCGCCGCCACCGCCCTGGCCCACCGTGGACAGACCGACCGCAGCGTGGAGCTGTACCGCTGGTCCGGCGGGGCGAGCGCGCACGCCTTCGCCGTGGTCGGCGCGCTCGCCACCGGCCGTCCGAGCGACCATCCCGAACCCACCCAGGACAGCCCACCGACCCTGCCGGCCGGCGCCGCCCGGCTGATGGCCGCCGGGGTACGCGAAAGCGTCCACGGGACACCGTCGGCGGCCCTGTCCACCCTCGTGCAGGCGGCAGCCCTGCTGGAGCCCGACGGGCGGGCGGTGCTGCTGCCGGACAGTCCCGCCGCGCTGGCGGCGCTGACCGCCGTGCACTGCGGCGAACTGGACATCGCCGAGCGGGTCCTCGACCGCGCCCTGGCCAGCGGGATCGGCGGGCCGCTGCTCACCGGCCGGCACCGGCTGCTGCGGGCCTGGATCCTGATGGCCCGGGGGCGGATCGCCGCCGCCGGTGAGCAACTCGCCCAGGCCACCGCCGGCGTCGGGCTGGAGTCCCGCGACCTGCTCTTCGCCGCCGGGCTGACCATGGGGATCGCCCGGCGCGCCAGCGACCTCGGCGCGTTGCAGCGCGGCTGGGTACCCGCCCTGGAGGCGGTGGTCCGCCACCCGGTCGACCTGTTCACGCTGCTGCCACTCGGCGAACTGGCCATCGCCGGTGCCCGGCTGGGTGACCTGGATCGGCTCCAGCCCTACCTGCGGACCGCGCACGAGTTGCTCGGCCGGCTCGCCGATCCGCCCCTGTGGCGTACGCCGCTGCACTGGAGCGGGCTGCACGCGGCGATCCTCACCGACGACCCCGCCGCCGCCGACCAGCATGTCAGCGCCCTGGTCGCCGCCGCCGGCCACAGCCGGTACGCCGCGGTGGTGGCCGCCGCCGCCGAGTGCTGGCTGGAGGTGCTGCGCGGCACCGTGGACGCGGTCCGGGTCGAAGCCGCCGCCCGGGGCCTGCACGACACCGGCCTGTGCTGGGACGGCGCCCGGTTGGCCGGGCAGGCCGCCATCCGCACCGCCGACCGGCGGGCGATGACGGCGCTGCTGGACTGCGCGCGGGCACTCCAGGGACGGTCCGCAGCTGAGGACCGCAAGCCGGCGGCCGGTGCCGTCTCGCACCGGCTCAGCGACCGGGAGCGGGAAGTGGCCGAACTTGTGGTCGCCGGTCTCACCTACCGGGAGATCGGGGACCGGTTGTTCATCTCGGCCAAGACTGTGGAGCATCACGTCGCCCGGATGCGTTCGCGGCTGAACTGTGCCAACCGCACCGACCTGTTGGCCCTGCTTCGAACCATTCTGGCGGACCCGTCGTACACCACGAACGGACAGCCCTGGCCCCGACGGGCCGCGAACTGAGCCCGGACCGGCCGGTCTCCACCGGCTCCACCCAACGAGAGGACCTGCCATGACTTCTGCGGTGGCCACCGCCGACAACCTCGGCCGCGCGCTCGACAACATCGTCGACCGCGTGCCGGGTGCCCAGTTCGCGGTGGTGCTCTCCCCGGACGGGCTGCTGCTGGGCGCCTCCCGGGGCATCGACGACGAACTCGCCAGCCAACTGTCCAGCATGGTCTGTGGGCTTCAGGCGCTGGGCCTGGCCGCCGCCCGGGTCTGCGGCGACGGCGAGCTGCACCAGGTGGTGGTGCAGATGTCCCGGGCGTTCCTGTTCCACGCCACCACCGGCAACGGTGCCGTCCTGGCCGTCGGTATCGACGGCGACGCGGAGGTCGGCGACATGGCGTACGAGGTGGCCATGTTCGTCGCCCAGGCCGGTGACCACCTGCCGGTGTACCTGGAGCCGGTCGCCGAGGGCGCCCTGCTGCGGTGACCCTCGGCGGCGCGGTCAGCCCCGGTCGCGGTGCGCGTCGTACTGCGGGGCCGGATTCGCCACCTGCCAGAACTCCGCCGGCAGGAAGGCGATGACGTCGTCGTACTGACCGGCCTCGACAGCCTCGCGAAGGGTGTCGAGGACCGCGCGGATGCCGGCGGCGGCCAGGTCGGGGTCGACATCGGCCCGACCAGCTACCCGCTGCACGAACACGTCGAGCCCGAAGCGCTCGGCGTCCTCACGCGGGCCGAACGCGTACGCCCGCAGCCCCTCCGGCAGGTGAGCGGCGAGATCACGCGCCTCGCCGCCGTCGATCCGTTCCGCCAGGGTGGTGAGCGTCGCCCGCGCGATCGCGGTCGCCTGCTCGGCCGAGGTCCCGGTGCGGTTCGCCACGGAATCGATGAACTGGTCGTCGTCCACCTCGTCCTACCCCTCTCGCCGCGCGGATCCGGCGTCTACCCGCCCACCAGCGCCCCAAACGGGCGCGTCGGGGGCGCCGTCGGGCCCCCACATGATCGGATCGGGCCAGCAGGATCGGGCGCGGCCAGGGCCGCGCGAGCCAGGCTTGACGTCGAAGGGAGGCCTTATGATCTCGGCACTCAACCGGCTCGTCGATCTCGTCGAGGAGCACCTCACCGAGGAACTCGACGTCACCGCAGCGGCCCGGGCGCTCGGCACGACCGAGTACCACCTGCGGCGGATGTTCTCGTCGCTGGCCGGCATACCGCTGTCGGAGTACGTGCGTCGGCGGCGCATGACAGTCGCCGCCGCCGACGTCGTGCGGGGCGCGGACGACCTGCTCAGCATCGCGGTGCGGTACGGGTACGGCTCCACGGAGGCGTTCGGCCGCGCGTTCCGGGCCGTCCACGGCACCGGACCCGGTGACGTCCGCCGTGACGGAGGCCCCCTTCGTACCCAACCACAACTCAGGTTCCGCCTGACCGTCGAAGGGAGCACCCCCGTGGACACCCGCATCGTCGACCGCCCCGCGTTCCGGCTCATCGGACACGCCACCCGGGTTCCGCTCATCCACCAGGGCGTCAACCCGCACATCCAACGGCACGTCGCCGCGTTGCCGGCCGAGGAGCACCAGCGGCTCAAGGACCTCGCTGACACCGAACCGGGCGGTCTGCTCCAGGTCACCGACGGCGTCGACCCCGACGCCGTCGAGGGCACCGAGCTGACCTACCTGCACGGGGTCGCCGTCGCCGGGGACAGCCCGGTCCCCGACGACCTCGACAGCATCGAGGCGCCGCCCGGCACCTGGGCGATCTTCCGCACCGCCGGCCCGTATCCGCAGGCCCTGCAACAGACCTGGGCCGCCACCGCCGCCGAGTGGTTCCCGTCGAACCCGTGGCGACTGCGGCCCGGGCCGTCGATCGTCGCGATCCTCGATCGGTCGGCCGACTTCAGCACCGCCACCTGCGAGCTGTGGCTGCCCGTCGAACCGGCCTGAGGCGGCACGGTCCGCCGACCGGGTCGGCAGGTCGGCGGGCGCGCTCTCCGGGGCGTGTCCGCCGACCGCCGGAACTTCCGGAAGTATCTTGACGCCTTTGGTGGGAACGTTACGATCTGCGCAATGACCGGCCCCGCTCCGACCGACGTCCACCCCGCCTGGTTGCCGTCCGAGGTGTTCCGCGCGATCGGCTCGCGGCACTGCCTCGTCCGCGGCGCGGGACGGCTCGTCGACACCGTCTTCGCCGAGGTCGAGCGGGCCTGCGCCGAGCACGGCGGCAGCGTCCGGCGGGACACCGAAGGGCCGCCACCGGCCCTCGTGCTCGCCCTGGTCGCGGCGGTCGGCGACGGCGGCCCGGCGGAACTCGACGCCGCCCTGACCGACCTGCACGCCGTCGACGGTGGGCCGCTCGGCGCGGAGGGCTACGCGCTGGCCCGCCACGGCGAGGTCACGGTGCTGCTCGCCGACCAGCCGGCCGGGCTGCTGCACGGGCTGTTCCACCTGATCCGCCTCGGCGAGGCGGCATTCGGCGCACCGCACGCGGCGCAGCCGCACCGCCCCGCGATGGACCGCCGGATGCTCGACCACTGGGACAACGTCGACGTGCACCCGGTGATGGGGCAGGTCGAGCGCGGCTACGCCGGCGGGTCGATCTTCTGGCACGACGGCCGGCCCCGGCGTGACCGCGCCCGGGTGCGGGCGTACGCGCGGCTGCTGGCCGCCTGCGGGATCAACGCGGTGGCGGTGAACAACGTGAACGTCCACGCCACCGAGGCGCGGCTGCTCACCGAGCGGCTCGACGACGTCGCCGAGATCGCCGACGAGTTTCGCCCGTACGGCATCCGGGTGCACCTGTCGGTCACCTTCGCCGCGCCTGTCGTGCTCGCCGGGCTGCCCACCGCGGACCCGCTCGACGACGCGGTGCGGGCCTGGTGGGCCGAGACCACCCGGGCGGTGTACGCCCGCATTCCCGACTTCGGCGGCTACGTGGTCAAGGCCGACTCGGAGGGACAACCGGGTCCGTTCAGTTACGGCCGCGACCACGCCGACGGTGCGAACCTGCTCGCCGAGGCGTTGGCGCCGCACGGCGGTGTGGTGCACTGGCGGGCCTTCGTCTACAACCATCGGCAGGACTGGCGCGACCGCTCGACCGACCGTGCACGGGCCGCGTTCGACCACTTCGCCCCGCTCGACGGCCGCTTCCGGGGCAACGTCATCGTGCAGGTCAAGCACGGCCCGTTGGACTTCCAGACCCGGGAACCCGTCTCCCCGGTGATCACCGCGATGCCCGCCACCCTGAAGGCTGTGGAGTTCCAGGCGACCCAGGAGTACACCGGCCAGCAGCGGCACGTCTGCTATCTGGCTCCCTGGTGGAGCGAGGTGCTGCGGTTCGGGTGGGGCGACGACGGACGTACCGTCGCCGACGTGGCCGCCGACGGCGGCGGCCTGGTCGCCGTCTCCAACGTGGGCGACGACCCGTTCTGGACCGGGCACCCGTTGGCCCAGGCCAACCTGTACGCCTTCGGCCGGCTCGCCTGGGATCCGCGGCTGCGACCGGCGGAGCTGCTCGACGAGTGGATCGAGCTGACCTTCCATCCGGAGACCAGCGCCGACCCGGACCTGCTCCGCCGCACCCTGCACGAGATCATGGACGACTCGTGGCGTACCTACGAGCGCTACACCGCCCCGCTGGGCGTGGGGTTCATGGTGCGGCCGGGGCACCACTACGGCCCGGACGTCGACGGATACGAGTACACCCCGTGGGGCACGTACCATTTCGCCGACCGCGACGGGGTGGGCGTGGATCGTACCCGCGCCACCGGCACCGGCTTCACCGCCCAGTACCCGCGGCCGTGGTCCCGGGTGTACGAATCCTCGGTCACCTGCCCCGACGAGCTGCTGCTCTTCTTCCACCACGTGCCGTACGAGCACGTGCTGCACAGCGGTCGCACCGTCATCCAGCACATCTACGACACCCACTTCGACGGGGTGGCCGAGGTGGAGGCGGCCTGCCTGCGCTGGAAGCCGCTTGTCGGGCTGGTGGACGCGGCGGTGCACGCCCGGGTGACCGAGCGGCTCGACGAGCAGCTGCGGTGCGCGCGCGAGTGGCGGGACCAGCTGAACGCCTACTTCCACCGCAAGTCCGGGGTACCCGACGCGTACGGCCGCCCGCTGCACTGAGCCGACAGCGGTGCGGCCGCGGTGCCCACGGCCGGCTGCGGTGTCCTCCTCAGGATGCCTCGGCCCGGTAGAAGGCGAAGCGGCCGAACCACGCCGTGCCCCCGCCGTTAGGCGCGACGCCGGTCAGGCCGGCGTCGACAAGCGCGGCCAGTACCCGCTCGGGGAGGCTGGCGGCGAGCCGAGGGTTGCGGTGAGCCCTACCCCCTCCCCGTCCGGACGGGGTGCCGTCGAAGTCGAGGACGTGCAGTTCGCCGCCGGGACGCAGCACCCGCCTGACCTCGCCCAGCGCCCGGGTGTGTTCGTCGCTGTCGAGGTGGTGCAGCATGAACGCGGAGAGCACCCGGTCGACGCTGTCGTCGGGCAGGGGTAGCGCGCCGGCGAACGCCTGCTCGTATCGGATCGGTAGCCTGCGCCGGGCCGCCTTGCGGCGCGCCCGGCGCAGCGCGGCCGGGTCCGGGTCGATGCCCAACGCGTCGATGCCGGGCAGTCGGCGCCCGAGCGCGGTCAGCAGGTTGCCGGTGCCGCAGCCGATCTCCAGGATCCGCTGGCCGGACCGGAGGTTGGCCCGGTCCATCAGTTGTCCGTGGATCCGCCCGATGCCCGCGAGGCGGGAGAACGGATCGTAGAGCGGAAGCAGCCAGTGCCTACCCATGCCGGGCAGGTACTGCTGTGCGTGATCGGGGTGGTGCTTCCCGGCCATTCGGTGCTCCATGTCAGACGAAGTTCGGTCGTACTCTCAGCGTCATGGAGCGCGACACCGTGGGCAATGGCGTAACTGTGGACCGGATAGGACGAAGTTCGGTTCCAGCGCCGCGCGCAATCGGAGTGACCGGACAGGGTGTGCCGGTCATCGGGTTCGGCCGGACAGCCGGCGTCGCCCCGGTCGCCGTGGCCCGCGTCCGACCGGACACGCCGGTCGTGGGCCCGGCCGGCGCGCACACCCACGACTTCCTGGTGCTCTTCTACGCGCACCGGGCGGACGGGCGGCTGGTGATCGACAGCCGCAGGTGGGCGGTGACCGACGGAGACCTGTTCGTCATCGCACCGGGGCAGGTCGTCTCCTTCCTCGACCCGATCGAGGCGACTGTCACCGACGGCTGGGCTGTGTGGTTCCCGACCGACGTGGTACGGCCCGGTGCGTCGGGGGCCTACTCGTCGTGGCGGTCGCACCCGTTGCTTCTCCCGTTCGCCCACGGCACCCACCGGGCACAGCGCCTGCGTATCCCGCCATCCGACCGGGCGGGCTGGGTCGAGCGCCTCGGGTCACTCGACGCCGAGTTGCGCGCCCGGCGCGACGGTCACCAGGAGGCCGCCCTCGCCCACCTGACCCTGTTGCTGGTGGCCGCGGCCCGGCTGCCGACAGCCGTCGCCGACCAGCTGCGTTCGGCGGAGGAACCGCTGCTCGCGGCCGTCTTCGAGGTGATCGAGCGGCGCTACCAGGAGCCCATCTCGCTTGCCGACGTCGCCGCCGAACTGGCGCTCACCGCCGGGCATCTCACCACTGTGGTACGCCGCAGGACCGGCCGGACCGTGCAGCGGTGGATCGCGCAGCGCCGGATGCAGCAGGCCCGCCTGCTGCTGACCGACACCAACCTGACGGTGGCGGCGATCAGTCGCCGGGTCGGCTACCCCGACGTCAGCTACTTCATCAAACGCTTCCGCGCCGAACACGGCGTGACCCCCACCCAGTGGCGCGACGCCGCACCGGGCGCACCGGCACCGGCCGCTGGTCCGGACCGCGTTGTCGGTCCGGGCGCGTAGCGTGCGGGGGTGTTCACGAGGAGGGAAGCGAACGGCTGGGATCTGGCCAGCGCGACCGGGCAGCCGTACGACGTCGATGACCAGACCCTCGACGCGGTCCACCGCCTGGTGTCCCAACAGGCCAGCAGCGACGGCACCGCCGGCCCGTTCGGGCCGTCGATCACCCAGCCCGACGATGCTCCCCTGCTTGACCGGGTCCTCGGGCTCACCGGCCGACGTCGGGGGTGGCCGTCCTAGCGAAGCGCCGCGCAGGGCGCGTCGCCGGTCAGCTCACGCGTCGGTACGGTCGGAGATCGGCGGAGCGTGCCGAGGTCAGCCTCGGACGAGTTCGCGGCCACCCGCCAGCGACAACGTCTGCCCGTTGACATGGCCGTTCGCCGCCGAGGCCAGATAGGTGATGGCGGTGGCGATGTCGTCGGGAGTGCAGATGCGACAGGTGGGGGTCTTCTCCGATTCGGCCGCTACCGCTTCCGGGCCGAGGAACGGGGCGCTCAGCACCTTGTCGGTGAGGGTGAACCCGGGGCGCACGATGTTCGTCAGAATGCCGTGCCGGGCTTCCCGGACGGCGAGCACGCGGGCGGCGGTCTCCAGCGCGCCCTTGGCGGTGGCGTAGGCGATCGGCCCGGCCATGGGTTGCCCGACGATGTCGGTCGACACGACGACGACGCGTCCCCAGCCGGCAGCGCGCATGGCCGGCAGAGCCGCATCGATCAGCGCCAGCGGGCCGACGGTGTTGACGGTCAGCGACGTGCTGAGGCCATCGATCTCGTCCGCGTCGAAGGCGGGCCACTGCACCGCGTTGGCGATCAGGGCGGAGATCGGCCCGAGCCGTTCGGTGATCTCCTCGATGACGCGGGGCACGGCGGTGTGCACGCCGTGGTCCAGGCGGACGGCATGGGCCCGACCGCCGGTGCGAGTGATGGTGTCGACGACGTCCCGGGCACCGTCGTGGTTGGTGTGCCAGGACACGGCGACGGCGGCGCCTTCGGCCGCCAGGTGCAGGGCCGTGGCTCGGCCGATCGCTCCGGAGGCCCCGGTGACGAGGGCGACCCTGTTCGACAAACCGGTTTCCATCATCATCTCCATAGCCGGCTATAGGTTAGCCGACTATGTACCAGTGGGCGCCTGCTCGTCAACTCGTACACTGCCCAGGTGGAGCTCACGGATGTGCTGGCCACCAACAAGGCCCTGGTCAAGGTGGCGAAGCTGTACCGGAGCGCGCAGGCCGACGTGCTGAGCGCGCTCGGCCTGCATCCGGGCCAGGACGTCCTGCTGTGGATGCTCGGCCAGGAGCCCGACGGCATGACGGTCTCCGAGATCGCCGCTCGGCTCGGCGTGGAGCAGCCCACTGTGACCCGCAGCCTCAGTCGCCTGCACCAGGGCGGCTGGTTCCTCAGGGAGGCGGTGCCGGGCGACCGTCGCGCCACCCGTGTCCAGTTGACCCGCAAGGGCAGGGCCGCCATCCCGGAGATCGAAGCGGCCTGGCGTACGCTCGCCGAGACCGCGACGGCCGGGATGACGGACGACACCCGAGCCGCCTTGGTCGAGCTGCTCGAAAAGGTACGCGGCAACCTGCTCACCCTCGCCGCCGAAACCGAGTGAGAGGCCTCTGCCGCTGCCCACGGTGGACGGTGCACCGGCCGTCAGGTAAGGCGCCGGCCGGGTAGGATCCGGCGATCGAAGCTGACCTGCCGTGGACGCGCGCCGCCCTCGCCGAAGACCTGACCTCGCTCGGTGTGCGGCGCGGATCGGTGCTGCTGGTGCACTCGTCGCTCAAAGCGCTCGGCTGGGTCTGCGGCGGCCCGGTCGCGGTGGTCCAGGCGCTGCTCGACGCACTCGGCCCGGACGGCACCCTGGTGGTGCCGACGCACACGTCCGACAACACCGACCCGGCCGGCTGGCGGCACCCACCGGTGCCGGAGTCGTGGTGGTCGGTGATCCGCGCACACATGCCCGGGTTCGATCCGGCGGTGACGCCGAGCCGGTGGATGGGCGTGGTCGCGGAGACCGTCCGTACCTGGCCGGGCGCGCAGCGCAGCGACCACCCGCAGGTTTCGTTCGCGGCCGTCGGCCCGGCCGCCGAAGCGGTGGTCGCCGGGCACCAGCTCGACGAGATGCTGGGGGAGCGCTCGCCGGTCGGTGCCGTCTACCGGCTGGACGGTGATGTCCTACTGCTGGGCGCCGGGCACGACAGCAACACGTCGCTGCACCTGGCCGAGTATCGCCTGCCCGGCCCGCCGCGTCGGTGGGAGGGCTCGGCTGTGCGTACCGCTACCGGCCGAGCCTGGACCCGCTGGCAGGACGTCGACACCGACGAGAGCGATTTCGACCAGATCGGCGCCGCGTTCGAGACGACCGGCAGCGCGTGGTCCGGGCGGGTGGGCGCGGCGGAGTGTCGCCTGATGCGCCAGCGTGAGCTTGTCGACTTCGCCGTGGACTGGCTCGCGGCCCATCGGTCACCCCGAGCATCGCAGCGCTGACCGACACGCAGGCACACCCGCCACCCAGATCGGCGTCAGCGCCGCCCAGCGAGGACGGGGGTCAGGGCTCCGTCGCGGCCTGGTGACGGTGTCGATCGCGGCCCGTTCGAACAGCCGGTCGTCGTCCCACCCCGGCTCGGGCCACCGCTCGGGGTTGTAGTCGCCACCGAACGGCACCTTCGGCGTCACCGGCAGGCTCACTCGACGAACTCCTCGCGGATGACGTCGATCATCGGCGCACCGCCGCGGACAAGCGCCAGCGCCAGCACCGAGCCGAGGGCGGCGAGCGCCGCCTCCGAGGCGACAATGGTGAGCGCCGTCGCCGCCACCAGCAGCAAAGCGGTGCCGACGGCGACCACCGGGGTACGCAGCACGAAGTACCCGGCCAGCCGGAACACGTCACGCAGCCGGAAGGTGAACAGCGACGTGATGACAAGTGCGTTGATCCCGACCACTGCCACCCCGATGCCGACCAGCACCAGCGGCACGGCCCACCACCCGGGTACCCCGGCGGCCGGCAGGTTCACCAGGTTCACCGCGATGACTGTCAGCCACAGCAGCGTCGGCACCCAGACCAGCAGCGAGCCGGTCAGGTTGGCCCGGTAGCCGCGCCAGTACAGCCGCCACGGGTGCAGCTCGGTCAGGTCGAGGCGCTGTCGGTGCAGGGCGTACAGCGCGGCGGACAACGCCGGGCCGAGCGGCACCGCGCAGACCGCCACCAGCGGCAGGTTGCTCACGTGCCGCTCCAGCGCGAAGAGCGCGACCAGGCCGGGGGCCGCGCAGACCAGCAGCAGCAACTCGACCACGAGCAGGGTGTAGATCAGCGCCGCGCTCCGGGACAGCGGGCCGGCACCGAACTCCCGAGGGGTCGCGGTGCTCACGACGTCTCCGCGCCGGGTGGCCGGCCGACCTGTTGCTCCGCAACGGTGATGGGCATCGTCGTCCTCGTGCTCGCGGGAAGGGTGTCCGGTCCGGTCGCGCCGACACGACCGGACCGGACACGTCTGCTAGTTGTTCTCCTGGAAGCGCTTGTAGGCGCCGTTCACCGTCTCCAGATAGGCGTCCATGCTCTTGCTCTTCAGCTCCGCCACGTACGCGTCCCACTGGGCGAAGTCACGCTGCCCGAGGATGAACTGAAGCGTCGCCTGGTAGACGTGGTCCTTCAGCGGGGTTTCCCAGAGCGACACCTGCTCCCGCTCCTCGTCGCTGAGCGGGTACGGCGGTGGCGGCGACTTCGGCGCTCGGGCGTTCATCACCTGCTGGAACTCCTGCTCCTCGGGGGAGAAGAAGCCCTGCACCAGCTCGGGCTTGCCGCCGTAGGAGAACACCCCGTTGCCGAAGCCGAAGTCCTTCTGCAGGTGCTTCGGCGCGCCGGGGTTGAGGCCGATCATGTCGACGTCCGGGGCGAGAGTGGGCTTGCCGGCGGCGTCCCTGACGAAGGTGGTGCCCTCGACGCCCCACTTGGCGAACTCCTGGCCCTCGTCGGAGTACCAGAGCCAGTCGACGAACTGCATCATGGCCACGAAGTTCTTGCTCTCGCGGGCCTTCGAGGAGATCATCATGCCGTTCTCCAGCCGGCTGGCCGGGTTGATCTCGCCGGCCGGTCCGACCGGCAGCGGGATCTTGGTGATCTTGGCCTTAGGGTTTGTCGCCGCCAGGTCCGGCCGGTAGTCGTTTACCAACGTCTGCGCGTTGCTGCTGATCACGAAGGACTTGCCGTTGGCGAGCTTCTGCCGGGCGAGGTCGTCGGTCTGGGTGAAGCTCTCCGGGTCGAGCAGCTTCTCCGCGACCAGCTTGTTGAGGTACTCGAGCATGTGCCGGTAGTGCTCGGTGGCGGCTGTGTACTCGAACTGCTGCGCCTGGGCGTTCCAGGTGACGTGCTGGAAGTTCCAGCCCGCACCCGCCAGGCCGTGCGACACGGCCAGCATGTTCAGCAGGTTACCTGCCGGGTTGGGCTGGCTGAACCGGTCGGAGAACGGGTAGACGTCCGGATGCGCCGCCTTCATCGCCTTGAGCATGGTGTAGACGTCGTCCCAGGTCTTGGGGACCTCTAGGTTCAGCTCTTCGAGGATGTCGGTGCGGACCGCCAGGGAGTATTCGTGCCAGGGCTTCTCGTGCAGGCCGGGCAGCAGGTAGAACTTGCCGTCCTGCTGGCGCAGGGTGTCGATCTCGGGCTTCAGGTTCCACTTCTCGATCTTGTCCTTGAGGTTCGGCATCAGATCGAGGTAGTCGCTGACCGGCAGGATCGCCCCCGAGGAGACGTACGCGTGCACGTCCGGCGGATACGTCTTGGGGATGAGCAGCGGCGCGTCACCGGCACCGATGAGCAGGCTGCGCTTCTGGTTGTAGTCGCTCAGCGGCACGGAGACCTTTTCGAGGCTGACGTTCGTCCGGGACTGCAGCTCCGTCCAGAACAGCCAGTCCTCCTTGAGCGGATAGTTGGGGTGGTTGTTGTAGAGGACGGAGAAGGAGAGCGGCTCGGTGGCCTTGAACTGGGTACCGACGGCGTAGTTCTCCATCGCGCCGGCCCGGTTCTCCGACAGGTCCTCGCTGTCGGACGAGTCGTCACCACAGGCGGTGACGCTGCCGAGGGCTAGCAGCACGGCAGCAGCCGCCGCCGCGTGACGCCACGATCTGCGGAACATGGCGGGATCCTTTCAACTCGGTGGTGGGAGGGGTGGTGCCTCTGGTCAGCCCTTGACCGCGCCGAGCATGATGCCCCGGACGAAGTACCGCTGGACGAAGGGATAGACCAGGAGGATCGGCAGGGTGGTGAGCACGATGGTGACGGCCTTGAGGGTCGCCTCGGCCTGTACCTCGTTGGCCTCGGTGATCGACCCGACGTTCTCCGCGCCGGTGGCGCCGGCGATCAGGTTGCGGAGGTACACGGTGACCGGCCACAGTTCCTGCCGGTCCATGTAGAGGAACGCCGCGAACCAGGAGTTCCAGAAGGCCACCGCGTAGAAGAGCACCATCGTGGCGACGATGGCCTTCGACAGCGGCAGCACGATCCGCAGCAGGATGCCGTACGTGTTGAGACCGTCCACGGCGGCGGCCTCTTCCAACTCGGTCGGCAGACTCTCGAAGAACGCCTTCATCACCAGCAGGTTGAACACGTTTATCGCGTTGGGCAGCGCGATGGCCCAGACGCTGTTCTTCAGGCCGAGGCTGGTGACCAGGACGTAGTTGGGGATCAGGCCGCCGGTGAAGAACATGGTGAAGACCGCGATGCCGACCAGGGCGCTGCGTCCCTTGAGCTGCTTCTTGGACAGCACGTACGCGTAGCAGGTGGTCATCACGATCGAAATGACAGTGGCGGTGACCGTGTAGAACACGGTGTTGCGGTAGTTCGTCCAGAACAACGGGTCGGACATCAGGAACTGGTAGGTGTCCAGGGTGAAACCGCGCGGCACCAGGTTCACCTGACCGGCGATGATGTACGCCTCGTCGCTCAACGAGCGGGCCACGATGTTGACGAACGGGTAGAGCGTCACCACCACCACGAGGGTCAGGATGATCCCGTTGACCACCTGGAACACCCGGTAGCCCCGGGTCTCCTGGATGCCCCGGCGACGCGGGCGGGGCGCGGATCCGGTCGGCCTCTCGGTCGCGTCGACGGTCACCACAGGCTCGTCCCCACCGTGCGGCGGGCGATCAGGTTCGCCGAGACGACCAGGATCAACCCGATCACCGCCTCGAACAGCCCGATCGCCGCGGCGTAACTGAAGTTGCTGGACGCGAAGCCCATCCGGAACAGGTAGGTGGACAGCACATCGGCGGTCGGATAGGTGAGCGGGTTGTACAGCAGCAGGATCTTCTCGAAGCCGACCGCCATGAAGGTGCCGATGTTGAGGATCAGCAGCGTCACCATCGTCGGTCTGATGCCCGGCAGCGTGACGTGCCAGGTCTGCCGCCACCGGTTGGCGCCGTCGATCCGAGCCGCCTCGTAGAGGTCATCATCGATTGTGGTGAGTGCGGCCAGGTAGAGGATCGTGCCCCAGCCAACCGTCTGCCAGACCTCCGAGGAGACGTAGATGGTGCGGAACCACTCCGGCCGTTGCAGGAACGGGACCGCCTCACCGCCACCGGCGCGGACGAGTTGGTTGATCGTGCCGTCCATGGACAGCAACTGCATGACGATGGCCGCGACGATCACGATGGACAGGAAGTGCGGCAGGTAGGACACCGACTGCACGAAGCGCTTCAGTCGGCGGGCCCGCACCTCGTTGAGCAGCAACGCCAGCACGATTGGCAGGGGGAAGCAGAACAGCAGGGTCAGCGCGCCCAGCACCAGGGTGTTGGTGAAGACGTTCCAGAACGTGGGGTCGTTCAGGAACATCTTGAAGTAGCGCAGCCCGACCCAGTACTCGCCGAAGATGTTGCCGCCCGGCTGGAACCGCCGGAAGGCGATCACGTTGCCCAGCATCGGCAGGTACCGGAAGATCAGGAAGAACAGCAGCGGCAGGATCGCCAGCGAGTAGAGCTGCCAGTCCCGGCGCAGCGCCCGGCGCCAGGTGTGACGGGCGGCCCGTGGCGGCGGATCCGGCGTGGTCCTGCCGGGGGAGGGTGTCGACGGGGTCAGCGTGGTGGTGGTGCTCATGACCGACTCCCCGGCGTGGGCCCGGCGACGGGCTCGACGCTCGCCCGGGACAGCAGCTCACGGTGGTGACCGACCTCGCGTTCGTCGCCGGTCAGCCGCAGCGGCAGACTGGCGGGCGCGTCACCGCTGGAGCGGCTGAGCCGCAGTTGCACCTCGCCGGGTTCGACCACACGTCGGCCGTGCACGCCGGTGAACGAGGTGACGTCGGCGTGGACCGTGAAGATGACCCGCGCCGCCCCGCCCGGATCCAGCGGCACCCGCGCGTAGCCGATCAGGCGTACCACCGGTCGGGTGGTCTGTGCCACCGGATCGTGCAGGTAGAGCTGGACGACCTCGGTGCCGGCCCGGGCACCCGTGTTGCGGACCGTGACGCCGACCGTCACCTCCCCGTCGACAGGCCAGTCCACAGGCGCACCGGTGACGCCGGTGGGCGCGTCGATCACCTCGGCGTCGCTCCACTCGAAGGTGGTGTAGCTGAGACCGTGGCCGAACGGGAACGCTGGCGTCGGGTCCACCGACGACACCTGGGTGCGTCGGCCGAGGGGCGGAGTGAGGTAGGTGCCGGGCAGGCCACCGGCGTGCCGGGGCACGCTTACCGGCAGCCTCCCGGTCGGGTCCACCTCGCCGGTGAGGATCTCGGCGAGCGCCTGACCGCCGAGCTGGCCGGGGAAGAACGCCTGCACCACGGCGGCGGCGTCGTCCACCAGGTCTCCCAGCGCGTACGGGCGACCGGAGAGCACCACCAGGACCACCGGGGTGCCGGTGGCCAGCACCGCGCGTACCAGTTCGGCCTGTACTCCGGGCAGGTGGAGGTCGACCGCGTCGCAGCCCTCGCCGGAGGTGCCCCGGCCGAACATGCCGGCCCGGTCGCCGACGGCCAGGACGCATACGTCGGCGTCGGTGGCCGCCTGGACCGCCGCGGCGATTCCGGAGGTGTCGTCGCCGGTGATGCCGGTGCCCGGCACGTGGGTGAGCTGCGGATGCCGTAGGTGGAGCGCCTCGCGCAGCGACGGGATCTCGACCCCCGTGCCGTGCTCGGGGTGGTGCACGCCCACGTGCAGCGGGAACGAGTAGCAGCCGAGCATCGCCATCGCGTCGTCCGCGACCGGCCCGACCAGCGCGACCCGCTGGTCGGCGGCGAGGGGCAGCAGTCCGTCCCGGTTGCGGAGCAGGACGACGGACTGGCGGGCCAGCCGCAGGGCGACGGACCGGCTTGCCTCGTCGTCGAGGCGCAGCGCCTCGACCTCGGCCGGCAGTTCGCGCCAGCCCTCGTCGAGCAGACCCAGCTCGATCTTCTGGATCAGCACCCGCCGCAGGGCACGGTCGACAAGGCGCTCACTGACCTCGCCGGAGCGTACCGCCGCAGCCAGGGGCGCGCCGTAGGCGTCCACAGTGGGCAACTCGACGTCGATGCCGGCTCGCAGGGCCAGCCGCGCCGCCGCCGCGGCGTCGGCGGCGACACCGTGCAGGGTCTCCAGGAAGCGGACGGCGAAGTAGTCGGCGACGAGCACCCCGTCGAAGCCCCACTGCTCGCGCAACATCCGGGTGAGCAGATCCTCGTCGGCCGCCGCCGGCACGCCGTCGATCTCGGCGTACGAGTTCATGACGGATCGCGCTCCGCCGAGCCGTAGCGCCATCTCGAAGGGCGGGAGGATCACGTCGGCCAGTTCCCGGCGTCCCATCGCCGTGGGCGCCAGGTTCCGCCCGCCCCGGGAGGCTGAGTAGCCGGCGAAGTGTTTGAGCGTCGCCACGACTCCAGCCCGCTCCAACCCGCGTACGTATGCCGCGCCGATCGTGCCGACCAGGTAGGGATCCTCGGCGATCGTCTCCTCCGTACGCCCCCAGCGGTAGTCCCGGGTGACGTCGAGGACGGGGGCGAGCCCCTGGTGGACGCCGGCGGCCCGCATCGACCGGCCGATCAGCCCGGCCATCTCCTCCACCAGTTCCGGGTCGAACGCCGCGCCCCAGCTCAGCGGCGCCGGGTAGACGGTGGCCCGCCAGGCGGCGAAACCGGTGAGACACTCCTCGTGCACCTGGGCCGGAATGCCGAACCGGCTCGCCGCCACGATCTGCGCCTGCGATGCCGCCAGGGACCGCGCACCGAGGACCGGGTCGACGGGCGCGGTCCCGAACGGCCGGGTCAACTGCCCCAGGCCGTACCGGATCGCATCCGACCAGGGCGGGATGTGCTCGACCATGTCGGTCTGGTGGGGAGCGACGCCCTCGCCGGAGGCGTCCGCG
This sequence comes from Micromonospora andamanensis, assembly GCF_016863495.1. Classification (GTDB taxonomy): domain Bacteria; phylum Actinomycetota; class Actinomycetes; order Mycobacteriales; family Micromonosporaceae; genus Micromonospora; species Micromonospora andamanensis. The sequence goes on along the minus strand of NZ_BOOZ01000015.1, from coordinate 123,585 downwards.
CCGACCCAGAGACCGACCAGCTGGGCGAGCTTCTCCTCAAGCGACATCAGCGGGATGAGCGCGTCGGCCCGCTCGTCCGGTCGCAGCTTCGGGTCGCGCCATCGATCGGCGTGGGGGGACGCCAATCGGTCGTCGACGGGCAGCTGACTTGTCATGCGAACCCCTCCGGCCGGGTCCGGGAGGCTCTCCCGGCAGGCCACGCCGACCGCCGTGGGACACGGCGAGTATCGAAATTTTCGGAAACCTGTTCGGCATCTGTGTCCGGGAACCTAAGGGCGTCAACAGGGCATGTCAAGAGGCACGGAAAGACTGTTCAGACCACACTTGCCGTGCTGGTAAGCGATTGCCGGGATTCACCGCCACGAGTGGCCACCATTGACAGGGGTCACCTTCCGCCGGCCTGCACCGTGCTAGAGTCTCCGAAATTTTCGGACTCGTTGCAGAGGATCGGATGGCAGATAAGCGTTCGCCGGCAGCGCTGGGCTCCGCGACCATCGCGACCATCGCCCGGGAGGTCGGTGTCTCCTCCGCGACGGTCTCCAAGGTCCTCAACGGACGGTCGGACGTCGCCGCGGTGACCCGGGCGCGGGTCGAGGCCAGCCTGCAACGACATCGCTACCGTAGGCGGGCCCGCCGGGCGCCCGGCGAAGGCCAGATCGACCTGGTGTTCCACGAGTTCGGCTCCGACTGGGCCCTGGAGATCATCCGGGGCGTCGAGGCGGTCGCCACCCTCACCGGGGTGAACGTGGTGCTCTCACAGCTCAGCGCCGCCCGCCGGCCGCCGCAGTCCTGGGTCGACGCGGCGATAGCTCGACGTCCGCTCGGGGTGCTGCTGGTGATGTGCAACCTCACCGACGCCCAGCGGCAACAGTTGCAGCGCCAGTCGATTCCGGTGGTCGTGATCGACACCGACAGCGCCAGCGTGGCCTCGGTGCCCACCGTCGGGTCGAACAACTGGAACGGCGGGTTGATCGCCACCCGGCACCTGCTGGACCTCGGGCATCGCCGGATCGCTGTCATCTCCGGTCCCCGGGACGTGCTCTGCGCCCGGGCTCGCACGGCCGGCTTCCGGTGCGCCCACGAGGAACTCGGCATCCCGATCGACGCCACGCTGGTCCGCCACGGCAACTTCCACCTCGACGCCGGCTATACGCACGGCGTCGAGTTGCTCAGCCGGTCCGACCGACCGACGGCGATCTTCGCCGGTTCTGATCTGCAGGCCCTGGGGGTGCTGCGGGCGGCCCGGCAGCTCGGCCTCGACGTTCCCGGTGACGTGTCGGTTGTCGGGTACGACAACCTTCCGCTATCCGCCTGGGTCGGGCCGGCCCTGACCACTGTCAACCAGCCGCTGCGCGACATGGCCGGCACCGCCACCCAGATGCTGCTCGATCTCGCCCGCGGCAACGCCCTGCCCACCAGCCGGATAGATCTCGTCGCCGAGCTGGTGATCCGGGAGAGCACCGCACCACCACCCACACATCCCTGACCGATCCGCTGCGAGGAGCCATGCCCCTGTTCGACCTGCCGCTGGAGCAGTTGCGGCAGTACGCGCCGACCGTCCCCGAGCCGGCCGACTTCGACGAGTTCTGGCGATCGACCCTGGACTCGGCGGCACAGTCGCCGGTGCTGCTCGACGTCCGTCCCGAACCGACAGACCTTCGCCTGGTGGACAGCTGGGACGTCACCTTCGCCGGCTTCGCGGGCGACCCGGTCCGGGCCTGGTACAACCGTCCGGCCGGGGTGACCGACGCGTTGCCGGTGATCGTGGAGTACGTCGGCTACGGCCGGGGCCGGGGTCTGCCGCACGAGCGCCTGACCTGGCCGGTCGCCGGGTACGCCCATCTGCTCATGGACGCCAGGGGCCAGTCGGGCCAGTACGGCGCGGGGGACACGCCGGACCCGCACGGCCAGGCACAGGGCGGGCCCTCGCCGGTGACCCGAGGCATCCTGAGCCCGGAGGGCTACTACTACCGTCGGCTCATCACCGACGCGGTGCGCGCGGTCGAGGCCGCGCGGGCCCTGCCGGGGGTCGATCCGCACGGCGTCGTGGCGGCGGGCAACAGTCAGGGCGGCGGGCTGGCTCTGGCGGTCGCCGGGCTCGACGTCGAGCTGGCTGCCGTGCTCACCACCGCGCCGTTCCTCTGCCACCTGCAACGGGGCATCGAGATCACCGAGGTCGGGGTCTATGGCGAGATCGTCAACTACCTCGCGGTCAACCGCGACGCGGAGCCGGCCGTACGGCGCACCCTGTCCTACGTCGACGGGGTGAGCTTCGCCCGTCGGGCTGTCGCGCCGGTCCACTTCGGGATCGGGTTGCGGGACATGATCTGCCCCCCGAGCACCGGATTCGCCGCCTACAACCACTACGGCGCGGCCGTCGGTGGGCCGCCGCCGGAGCGGACGATGCATGTCTACCCGTTCAACGGCCACGAGCACGGCGACGCCACTCACGTCCGACGACAGCTGCGGTGGCTGGCCGACGTGCTCGGCGACGAGGCCGCGGGCCGATCGCACGGGCCGAAACTTTCGGGGGCACTGATCTCGCCTGCCTGACGGTGTTGGCCGTGGCGCGCCACCGGTGCCGGAGGCGATCCTTGGCTCGGACGAATGGTCGAAGACTGCTGGGGCGCGTTGAGCTTTCGGACCTGTTTCGATAAGGTTTTCGATACAACAGCCTCGATCTACTCACGATGGTCGGCTGAATGCACCGGCCGACGCGGCATCCGGGCGACCGCGTCGGCGACGGAGGGCCATCGTGCTGGGCAGTAGTCGGGGCCGGCTTCTCATCAGCACGGCTTCGTCGAAAGGCTCATGCCATGAACAACGCCCTCGCCCGCGCCAGCGGGCGGCTGGCTACCCGACTGCGACCGCGCGCCGCGCTGGTCTCGGCCGCAGCCGGTCTCGCCCTCGTCGCCACCAGTATGGTCGTGGCGACCTCCAGTGCCCAGGCTGCCGAATCCACCCTCGGGGCGGCTGCCGCGCAGTCAGGCCGCTACTTCGGTGCTGCGGTGGCGGCGAACAAGCTCTCCGACTCCACCTACGTCGGCATCCTCAACCGTGAGTTCAACTCGGTCACGGCCGAGAACGAGATGAAGATCGACGCGCTCGAGCCGCAGCAGGGGCGGTTCACCTACACGAACGCGGACCGGATCGTCAACCACGCGTTGTCCCGGGGCTGGAAGGTCCGGGGTCACACCCTGGCCTGGCACTCGCAGCAGCCGGAGTGGATGCGGAACATGTCGGGCACCGCGTTGCGCAACGCGATGCTCAACCACGTCACCCGGGTAGCGACCTACTACCGCGGCAAGATCGACTCGTGGGACGTGGTGAACGAGGCGTTCGAGGACGGCAACAGTGGCGCGCGGCGGGACTCGAACCTGCAGCGCACCGGTAACGACTGGATCGAGGCCGCGTTCCGGGCCGCCCGGGCCGCCGACCCCGGCGCCAAGCTCTGCTACAACGACTACAACACCGACAACTGGACCTGGGCCAAGACCCAGGCCGTCTACCGGATGGTGCAGGACTTCAAGCAGCGCGGCGTGCCGATCGACTGCGTCGGCTTCCAGTCGCACTTCAACGCCCAGTCGGCGTACAACAGCAACTACCGCACCACGCTGTCCAGCTTCGCCGCTCTCGGCGTGGACGTGCAGATCACCGAGCTGGACATCGAAGGCTCCGGCACCCAGCAGGCGGACACGTACCGTCGGGTGGTCCAGGACTGCCTTGCGGTCCCGCGGTGCAACGGCATCACCGTGTGGGGCATCCGGGACAGCGACTCGTGGCGCTCGTACGGCACCCCGCTGCTGTTCGACAACAACGGAAACAAGAAGCAGGCGTACACCGCGACGCTCGAAGCGCTGAACGCGGGCGGCACCACCCCGCCGCCCACCACCCCGCCGCCGACCACGCCCCCGCCGACCACGCCGCCGCCCAGCAGCCCGCCGCCGACCACCCCGCCGCCCGGCGGATCCGGCTGCACCGCTTCGGTCTCGCTGAACCAGTGGAACGGTGGCTTCGTGGCCACGATCCGGGTCACCGCGGGCTCCGCCAGATTGAACGGCTGGTCGGTGACCGTCGGGATTCCGGGTGGTAGCTCGGTGACCAACACCTGGAACGCCACGGCCAGCGGCACCAGCGGCAACGTGACGTTCCGCAACGTCAGCTACAACGGTTCCGTGAACGCGGGCGCCACCACCGAGTTCGGCTTCCAGGGCACGGGCACCGGTCCATCCGGTACGCCCACCTGCACCGGCAGCTGATCCACACGTACCAACCGGGCCCGGCGCGGGTATCCCGCGCCGGGCCTCGGCGTTGTCACCAGTCGTGCAGCGTGCCGTCCTCCAACCGGTTCACCGGCAGCGCCGCCGGCCGGTACGGATACCGCGCCGCCAACTCCTCGTCGATGTCGACGCCGAGCCCCGGCTGCTCCGACGGGTGCAGGAAACCGTCGGCGAAGCGGTACGAGTGCGGGAACACCGCATCGGCCGCCTCGGGGTACGGCTGGTACTCCTGCAGGCCGAAGTTGGGGATGCTGACATCCAGGTGCAGGGCCGCGGCCAGGCACACCGGGGACAGGCTCGTGGTGCCGTGTGAGCCGCTTCGTACGTGGTACAGGTGAGCAAGGTCGAAGATGCGGCGTAGGTGGGTGATGCCGCCCGCGTGCACGACTGTGGCCCGTACGTAGTCGATGAGCTGCTCGGTGATGAGCTGCTGGCAGTCCCAGATGGAGTTGAAGACCTCGCCGACCGCGATCGGCGTGGTGGTGTGCTGGCGGATCAGCCGGAAGCCCTCCTGCAACTCCGCAGGCACCGGGTCCTCCAGCCAGGTCAGCGCGTACGGCTCCAGGGACTTGCCCAGCCGGGCCGCCTCGATCGGGGTGAGCCGGTGGTGCACGTCGTGCAGCAGCTTCACCTCCGGCCCGAACTCGCTGCGGACCTGGGCGAAGACCGACGGCATGTGGGTGAGGTACCGCTCGCTGTTCCACCCGTTCTCGGCTGGAATCGCCGCGCCCGCCGGCTCGTAGGGCAGTCCGTCCCGTCCCACGCCGTAGCTGTCGGCCACGCCGGGCACGCCGCACTGCACCCGCACGGCGCGGTACCCGAGATCGAGGTGGCGGGCCACGTCGGCGAGCAGGCCGTCCACTGTGGCCGCCTGAGCGTGGCCGTAGACGGTGACACCGTCGCGGCTGCGGCCACCCAGCAACTGGTACACGGGCAGGCCGGCGACCTTGCCCTTGATGTCCCACAGCGCGGTGTCCACGGCGGCGATGGCGGTCATGGTCACCGGCCCGCGCCGCCAGTACGCGCCCCGGTAGAGGTACTGCCAGGTGTCCTCGATCCGGTCGGCCTCCCGACCGATCAGCAGCGGCACGACATGCTCGGTCAGGTAACTCGCGACAGCGAGTTCCCGGCCGGTGAGGGTGGCGTCGCCGACCCCGGTCACCCCGTCGTCCGTCACGATCTTGAGCGTGACGAAGTTGCGTCCGGGGCAGGTGACGATGACCCGGGCATCGGCGATCTTCATCCAGGCTCCTCGTGGGCGGCCGACGGGATCGACGCGAGCCAGTCTGGGATCGCCCTCATGATCTGTCAACCGGCCCGGCCCGGTACGGACGAGGGCCCCCCGTCGGTCTCCCGACGAGGGGCCGACACCCCGCGGACGGTCAGCAGCGGCTGATGCTGGAGTTGCTGAGAGTGATGTTGCTGATGGTCAGGTTGCTCGTGCAGGGGCTCTCCAGGATCCGGCTGTTGACCAGGGTGAAGTTGCGTAGGGTGATGTCCCGGTTGCCGGGGAACTCCGTGCGCGCGGCCAGTCGGACCTCGCCGCCGCCGCTTATCGTTCCGCCGCCGGCCGCGATGTCCACGCCGTAGCAGTTCTCGAGCAGGATCGCGTTGTTGCCGGTGTTGGCGATGTCGACCCGGTTGACCGCCACGCCGCCGGACTCGGAGACGCAGAAGATGCCCCGACCGCCGCCGCGTGCCCGTACCGTGCCGACCCGGATGTTGATCGGGTAGCTGGAGCCGATCCGCCCGGCGCGGTTGGCGGTGCGGAACGCCGCGTAGCCGGTGCCGGTCCCGGCGTTCTCCGCGTCGACGGTGGTCACCGTGGCGTTGATTGTCTCGTTGAGCAGCAGGCCGGAGCCGCCGACGTTACGGGCGGTCACGGTGCCGACGGTCAGGCCGTCCACGCCGTACGTCTCCACCGCGTGGGTGCTGCTGCCGGACACGTAGACGTTGTCGATGCGTACGTTGCGCGTCCACTGGCTGGTGTCGCCCCGGTTGTCGATCCGGATTCCGAGCCCGGCGGAGAGCCGCATGTCGATCTGGCCGAGGATCACGTTCGTCACGTTGCGCATGAAGATGCCGTAGAGCGGCGTGCCGGTGACACTGAGGTTCTGCACCTCTACCTGGGTGGTGCCGCGCGAGTAGATGGGTGCCTGGTCACCGGAGCCGGACCCCGTCACGTTTATCGTGCCGCAGACGTCGATTGTCGTGTAGCTGGGCAGGGAGATGCGGGAGCCGGCGCTGATCGAGCCGGAGCCGCGTACCACGACCCGCTGCTTGCTGGTCCGGCCGGCGCTGAGGCTGTTCACCGCCGCCTGCACGGCGGCCTGCATGCTGTTGCCGGTGTAGACGGTGCTGCCACCGTTGCGGGACGTCCAGGTGCCGCCGTTGAGGACCGCCTCGGCCTGGAACGAGCCGCTGCCGCAACCGTTGCCGTTGCCGCCGCCCAGCGCGACGAGCTGCCATTGCTGGTTGGCGCCGTCGACGTCCTGGTACTGGGAGATCATGCCGCCGTCGGCGGTGGACCAGCCCCAGACGTCGAGGGCCTTGTTGGAGTGCCGGTTGAGGAACCGGACGTATCCGCCGGCGGAGTCGGCGAGTCGGAAGTGCTGACGGGTGTTGCCGCTGGCGGCGGCGTTCTGCACGAGTTGCACGCCGTCGGTGGCGTTCGGCAGTTCGAGGACCTTGCCGCTGTGCACGGAGCGGACCTGGTAGTAGCCGCTGCCGACGTCGACGAACCGCCACTGCTGCACGGCGGCGTCGTTGCGGGCGTACTGGTTGATCGGGGCGTTGTCGGCGGTGGACCAGTTCCACACGTCCATCGCCTTGCCACTGTGTCGGTTGACGAACACGTACGTGGCGTTGGGATCGACTGTCGCGGCCTGGGCGCTGGGTGAGGCGACCACCACGCCGGCGCCGAGCAGCGCCAGCGTGGTGACGGCGACCAGCCAGCGTCGAGACGTTCGTCTACAGGTGCTGAGCAGCATGCGGGTTCCTCCGGGTACGGGTGTGGTGGCGGTGGAGCGCGTGCCGGAGTGGTGAACGACGCAGAGCAAGCGCTTTCCTGGCATCGACAGGAATATATCTTCCCATCGTCGCCAAGGCCAATGGCGTCGGGCCGGTCCGGCCGTCGCCGGTGTCCGTACGGGCGACACCCGTACGGACACCGGATCGAGCGGGCGGGGTGACGGTCAGCTGACCGAGCAGGGAGTGCCGTTGAGGGTGAACGAGGGCGGACGGGCGGTGTTGCCACCGTGGTTGGCCTGGAAGCCGATGGTGACCGAGCCGTTGGGCGCGATCGCGGCGTTGTAGGAGACGTTGCGGGCGGTCACCGCCCCGGAGGTCGGTGAGTAGGTCGCGTTCCAGCCGTTCGTGATGGTCTGCCCGGCAGGCAGGGTGAACGCCAGATTCCAACCATTGACGGCTGTGGTGCCGGTGTTGGTGATGGTCACCGACGCGGTGAGTCCGGTGTTCCAGGCGTTCACCGCGTACCCGATCCGGCAGCCCGTGCCCGGCGGAACCGTGGGCGTCGGGGTGGGCGTCGGCGTTGGGGTGGGCGTCGGCGTCGGCGTCGGCGTTGGGGTGGGCGTTGGCGTGGGGGTCGGGCTGGTCGGCGTCGGCGTGGGTGGCCCGGCGTCGAGCCCGAAGAAGCGGATCGCCTGCGCGGCGTCGACCGGCAGGTTGTGCGACACGCCCTGCATGCTTATCGCCTCGACAGGCGCGTTACCGCCGGAACCGCCGTAGCGGGTCCGGGTGTAACCCGACTGCGGGCTGTCGGTGAAGGTCGGGGTCTGGCTCAGCCCGTGCAGGTTGGTCCACTGCTTGACCTGCTCGCCGAAGTTCGGGTAGCGCAGGATGTCGTCATTGGTGCCGTGCCAGATCTGCATCCGGGGCCGTGGGCCGGTGTAGCCGGGGTAGGCGTTGCGGACCAGGTCTCCCCACTGCTGCGGGGTGCGGCTGATCTGCCCGTTGGCGCACTCGCTGTTCCACTCCGAGCCGCCGGTGGTGGCGAAGCAGCCGAAGGGTACCCCGGCGAAGGCCGCGCCGGCGCGGAAGACGTCCGGGTAGAGCCCGAGCAGGACGTTCGTCATCATCGCTCCGGACGAGGTGCCCGTCGCGGCGATCCGGGCCGGGTCCACGGAGTAGCGGCTCCGCACATGATCCACCATCGACATGATGCCGACCGGGTCGCTGCCGCCACCGCGACGCAACGCCTGCTGCGAGTAGACGTCGAAGCACTGGCTGCTGCGGGTCACCGACGGGTAGATCACGATGAAGCCGTACTGGTCGGCCAGGCGTGCGAACTGGGTGCCCGAGTACATCGCGGGCCCGTTGCCGGTGCAGTAGTGGGCCACGACCAGCAGGCCCGGCCGGGGCGCGACCCGGTCCGGTACGTAGAGATACATCCGTAGGTTGCTCGGATTGGCACCGAAGTTCGTCACCTCGGTGAGCGTCGCGGCCGACGCCGATGTCGGGAGCGACAGCGCGGCGAGCGCGGTCAGGACGATGGTTGCCAGGGCGGCGCACCACAGTCGGATCGCTTTTCTCATGGAACGGGTCCTCCGGACGGAAGGGGACATGGTGGTGTTCCGATCGAGGGCTGCCCGGTGCCCTACCTCGTCCGGCTCTCAGAACATCGATGATTGTCTTCGCCAGCGTGGACGCGTAACAAGGTGTGGTGGAGTAGCCGCGCTGAGCGGTGGCGGGGCCGCGCCGAGCGGTCCGGGCACCCCTATTCTCTGTCCATGCGGGATCATCGGGCGACGCTGCTGTGGGTGGGCTTCGCGGTGGCGGCACTGGTCTCCGTCGCGCTTGTGCTGCGCCGCCCCGATCGCCTGTCCGACCTGCACATCTACCACGGAGCGCTCACCGACCTGCGGGCCGGGCGTCCGCTGTACGGGTACGTGGCGCCCAACGGTGGACCGTTCACCTACCCGCCGTTCGCGGCGCTCGTCCTCTGGCCGATCACGACGGTTCCGCTCGGCGTGGTCGAGGCGGTCTGGCTGGCGGCGACCTGCGCGGCCGTGGTCGCCATCGCCGTACCCGTCGGTCGCGCGCTGGTCACGGGCCGCACCGCCGCGCCGGGCCGAGGCGTGGCCGGTGCTCGCACGGGGACGTCGGCGCCTGTCAGCATCGCGGCGGTCGCGGCGGTGCTGATGATCGCCGCGCCCGTGCAGAGCAACCTGCGCTTCGGTCAGGTGAGCATCTTCATCGTGCTGATGGCTCTGCTCGACGCGATGGCGCCGCCGTCGCGGATGCGCGGCGTGCTGATCGGTGTGGCGGCGGCGATCAAACTGACTCCGCTGCTGTTCGTGCTCTACTTCCTGGCCTGCGGCCGGTACCGCGACGCCGCCCGCGCGCTGGGGGCCTTCGTCACCTGCGGGGCGCTCGCCCTCGTGGTGCTGCCCGCCGAGAGCCTGACCTACTGGGCGGGCACCGTCGCCCAGACCTCCCGGATCGGCAACCTGGCGTCGCTGGGTAACCAGTCCGTGCACGGGATGCTGCTTCGCCTCGGCCTGGACGAGCGGTCCCTCCCGTTGGTCTGGGCCGCCCTGGTGGCCGTCATCTGCGCGCTGGCCCTGCTGCGGGCCCGGGCGCTGTCCCGGCTGGGGCGTCCAGGGCACGCCGCGGTGCTTGTCGGCTGCGCCACGGTGGCCGCGTCCCCGGTCTCCTGGACCCACCACCAGGTGTGGACGGTCCTCGCCGCGATGCTGCTGGTGGGTGCCGTCGGTGTCGCCCGGCGGGTCGCCGGTGCTCTGCTGCTGGCCAGCATGGTGCTGTCGCTGGGCGCGGTGCTGGCTCCGGTGTCGATGCGACCAGGTGTGCAGTTCCTCTTCGAGAACGCCCGTGCCATCGGCACCGTCGCGCTCTGCGTGACCGGGTTCGGCGCGGTCGCGCTCACCGCCGCCCGTACCCACCGCACCCGGCCCACCGGGCGAGGATGGCCGCGGGTGGGCGTCGCGGCGCTCGGTGCGCTCGCGTTCTTCGCCGTGCAGCCGTTACCCGCCGGAGCCGACCCCACCTTCAAGGCGTACCGCCTCCCCGACGTGGTCAACGCACGGTACTTCTTCGTGTGCCGGGGGCCTGTCGAGTGCGCCCACTACGGCACCGGTGCCCCGGTCACCTTCGGCACCCGTCGGGAGAAGACGAAGGTGCGCGTCAACGGCGTGGTCTCCGAGCAGGTGGCGCGGTTGGACTACCACTCCGCTCCGGGCGGTCCGCCGCGCAGCATCCCGCTGCTTGCCGCCTATCCGGGGGTGCGGACGTTCTCGTTCCGGTCGGCCACCATGGTGCACGGGCGGCTTGTCGCCTACTCCGCTGACGGACGTGCCCTGGTCACCTACGACGACGAGTTGACCGCCGCGACGCGTTAGCTCCTACTGATCGCCGTCGATCACGTCGGTCTCGCCGTCGTGGGAGTACGTCACCGGCGGGTGCTCGTCGGGCAGCGGGGTCTGCGCCGGATTGTGGTGGGGGTCGCCGTCCGGGGAGAACAGCACCGGGTCGGTCTTCGCGCTCTTCTCGCGCTCTTCCTCCGGCTCGGTCACGACCCGCTCCTCACCTCGTGGGCATTCCGCTCCGACGCTACGGGCCGGGGCGGCGCGTCGCCCCGATCGGATGCCACTGCCACCCGATCGGGGCGCGTCGGTGGTCACGGCCGCAGCAGCACCGGGCCCGCGTCGATCCGGGTCCGGAACAGGGCGTACGGCCTGCGTCGCCGGTCCTGGCCACGGTTGAACGGCGGCTGCCGGTGCACCTGGTTGGCGATGACGTAGAGGTGCCGGTTGACGGCCACACTCAGAGTGTCCGGCCAGAGCAGGCGGGGGTCATGCACCACGGTCTCGTACTCACCGTCGGGGCGACGCCGCAGCACCGCGTTGTGCTCGTAGTTGGTGAGGTAGATCCGGCCAGCGTCGTCAGACTCCAGGCCGTCCGCGCCACCGCCCTTGTCGCCCTCGTCGACAACCGTCGCGGCGACCTCCGCGTCGCCCAGGGCCCGGTCGGCCAGGGCGTCGGTGGCGACGCTGTACCAGCGGCGGGTGGCGAGGGCGCAGTAGTACAGCCGCGCACCGTCGGCGGAGATCGCGATGCCGTCGGCGCCGACACCCACCGGCTGCGGCGGCCCGTCCGGGGGACGGACCATGAAGGGGCGTCCCTCGACCACCGGACGGAAGTCCGCAAGCGACGCGGCCTTGGTGGACGGGTGGTCGTTGAGCCGCCGCCACGACGTCCCGGTGGCCAGGTCGACCACGATGATGGCGTTCGGGGCGCCATCGGCGGAGTCGGTGATGTACGCCAGCCCTGCCTCACCGCGACGTAGGTCGAAGCGCACGTCGTTGAGGTACGACGTGGGCAGCACCACGTCAGCCGGGAAGGTGATCACCTGGGCGACGGTGTCGGTCCGCAGGTCGACGCGGACCAGTTTCGGCCCCCCGGGGGAGGTCGGCTGGAACATCGGGCTGCCCGTGTCGAGCACCCAGAGCCGGTCGGCCGGGTCGACCACCACGCTCTGTACCGACACGAACGCCGACGGGTCGTCGTCGCCGGACGGCGTGTTCCAGCGCAGGTCGGGGAAGGGAACCTCCCGCCCGCGCCGCAGTTCGACAACTGTCGCGGGCACCTGGTCACCCCATCGGGGGAAATTGACGAAGATCCGACCACTGTGCGAGACCGTCACCCCGGTGGGCATCGGGCCCCGGAACCGGTGCACCACTTCCAGCGTGCCGACCGGTTCGTCGGCGGGTAGTGCGTTTCGCATACTTCGACCTCCCGTCGCACACAGGGATCAACTGTTCTCTCTGCATCTATCGTGCCAAAGCGGACGGCGGGTGCGGTCGTTGTCGTCGCCCATCCGACCCCGCCAGCATGGGGAAGCCGATTCGTCACCCAACCGTCACGTGTCCGCGCGGTGCCCGCCACCTGACCCCGGCAGGGTGGGACCCCGACCCCTCTGACCTGGGAAGGAGCACGCCATGGCCGTCGTCCTGGATGACCATCAGATCACCCTGACCTGTGACAACTGCGGTGACACGGTCGCCGCGCCGCGGGTGCCCTCCGACGCGGAGGTGGTGTGGCCGTTGGTGTCCGAGCACGGCTGGAGCGGTTCGCCGTTGGCCGACGGCCCGCACCGCTGCGCGCACTGCACCCAACTCGGCCCCGCCGCTGCCGGTGTGCCCGGCGGCATCCTCGGCATCGAACACCTCGGTGCCGTGACTGTGGTGACAGTCGCCGGTGACGTCGACGTCGACACCGGCGAGACGCTGGGCATGGCGTTGGGGCACGCGGCCGACATGGGCGGGCACGTCCTGGTGGACCTCGGTGGGACGGATCTCGTCGACTCCACAGCGCTCGGGCTGCTCGTCCGCGCGCACCGCGCCGCCGCTGACCGCGGCGCACAGCTCTGCGTTGCCTCGGCCTCGCCGCTGATCCGTCAGGTGCTCCGGGTCACCCGGCTGGACGAGGTGTTCCCCATCGCGGACACCCGCGCCGATGCGCTCGCCCGCCTCCGGGGCCACACCTCGGACACCGACCCCGCGTAGTCCTCGTTCCTCGGCTCCGGACCGTTGGCCTGGTGTGTCCGGCCCGTCCACGTCGCCGGTGCCGGGCGCCGTGGACGGGCCGAAGTCAGCTGCGGCCCCGCCGGTGACCGGCCAGCCGTAGCGCGTTGCAGACGTCCGTCACGCCCTCGACGTCCCAGGCCAACTCGCCGGCCGCGCGGCGGGTCTCGGCGTTGGCCACCAGGCCGGTGAGGATCACGACCCGGTTCTGCACCATCACCGTGATCTGCTGCCGACGGGTCGACCAGTCGGCGCTGAGCCGCTGCGCGACCAGGGCGGCGAGCCGGACATCCTCGTCGTGGTGCTGCGGCTCGTCCCACAGGGCCCGGAAGGAATGATCGTCGGGCATCGGCCAGGGCCACGGCATCACCACAGCGGTCTCCTTCGTCGTCGACGCCGGCGACCCGACGCGCCGTCCCGATCGCCACCACCTTGCGCAACGACCTTGGAGTCGACCGCACGGTTGGATGACATTTGCGTGACAGTCCGGCGGCTGGCACCCGCCCGCTCACACTGGGGCGCTGACCGGTGGCCGGGTGTCCCCGGTCCGGTCGGCGGCCGGCAGCCACAGCACGAAGGTGCTGCCCGTACCCGGGCGGGAGAAGACCGCCACCTGCCCACCGTGCGACTCGACGATCTGGCGGACGATGGCCAACCCCAGCCCGGTCCGGCGGTCACCGGAGCCGCCCCGCGCGGTCTCGCCGCGCCAGAATCTGTCGAAGACCCGCGGCTGGTCGGCCTCGGCGATGCCCGGCCCCTCGTCGGCGACCGCCAACCACAGCCAGTCGCCCACCCGGCCGGTCGCCACCTTGACCGCTGCACCGAGCGGGGAGAGGCGTACCGCGTTGGACAGCAGATTGCCGGCGGCCCGGCGCAGCGTGTCAGGGTCGCCGATGAGGGTGAGCCCCGGGTCGAGCGCGTACCGCAGGCGCAGACCACGGCCGGTGGCCAGGGCGGCGAAGTCCTCACCCGCCTCGCGGGCCACGGCGCTGAGATCGACATCCGTGTCGGACATCGAGTCGGCGTCCCGACGGGCCGTGGCCAGCAGATCCTCCACCAGCCGGGACATCCGGGTGGTGGCCCGGTCGATCGTCGCCACCGCGGCGGCCCGCTCCTGCTCACCGGCCTCCGGCGCGGTGAGAGAGGCGTCGAGGTTGGCTCGGATGATCGCCAACGGGCTGCGCAACTCGTGCGAGGCGTCATCGATGAGCTGCCGCTGGGCGTGGAAGGCATGATCGAGCCGGTCGAGCATGGAGTCGATGGTGTCGCCGAGGTCGCGCAGCTCGTCGCGGGAACCGGTCAGGCGGATCCGGCGGGACAGGTCGGTGGCCTGGATCTCCCGGGCGGTACGGGCGATGGCACCCACCGGGCGCAGGGCCCGGCCGGAAAGCACCCAGCCGATGCCGAGGCTGGCCACGAAGAGCCCGCCGAGCGCGATCAACGAGTAGTCCCGCACCGTCTGCAACAGCCGCAGGTTCACCTCGTCCTCGATCTGCTGAACCTCGGCGACCTCGAGGGTGGTGCCGGTCGGCACCGTACGTCCGTCGCTCTTGAGCTTGACCAGCTGCGCCTCGTACCGCTTGGTGATCGGCTTGGGATCGACAGCCCGGTCCACCGCCACGTACGCCACCAGCAGGCCGGCACCGGCCAGCGCGAACAGCAGCGTCGAGTAGAGCACCGTCAACCGGAACCGGATCGACCGGAAAACACTCACGCCAGCACCTCCCGCAGCCGGTAGCCGCGTCCGACGACCGTCTCGATCGCCGGGTCGTCGCCGGCACCTGTGAGTTTGCGTCGCAGCGTACCCACGGTGACCCGGACGGTCTCGGTGAACGGATCGGCGTTGGCGTCCCAGACGTGCTCCAGCAGCTCCTCGGCCGGCACCACCCGCCCGGGGCGGGTCATCAGGTACTCCAGGACGCCGAACTCCTTGCGGGTCAGGTGCAGCGGCCGGTCGCCCCGCCGGGCCTGCTGCCGGGCCACGTCCAGGGTCAACGCGCCGACGGTGAGGACCACCCCGGTACCGCCGGTGTCGCGGCGCAGCAGCGCCCGTACCCGCGCCAGCAGCTCGACAAGCGCGAACGGTTTCACCAGGTAGTCGTCGGCGCCCTCGTCCAGGCCACGGACCCGGTCGCCAAGCGCGCCTCGGGCGGTGAGCATCAGCACCCGAAGGTCGCGCCCACCGGCCACCTCGACCTCTCCGGACCGGATCGCCCGGCACACCGCGAACCCGTCCACGTCGGGCAGGTTGACGTCGAGCAGCAGCAGGTCGTACGCGTTGACCAGCAGCAGGTCGTACGCCTGTGCCGCGTCGGCGGCGAGATCGACGGCGTAGCCCGCCCGGACCAGCCCGACCCGCAACGCGCCGGCCAGATCCTCTTCGTCTTCCACCACGAGCAGCCGCATCGTCCAGTTATCCCCTCGCGATCAGCCCCTGTGCCACCTGTGCTGCCCGCTCGACCGGGATGGCGAAACCGATCCCGATGTTGCCGCTGCCCTCCAGCGTGGCGATGGCGGTGTTCACGCCCACCACCTCGCCCCGACCGTTCACCAGCGGGCCGCCGGAGTTCCCCGGGTTGATCGACGCATCCGTCTGCACCGCCGGCTGCCGGGCCCCACCGCCGAGCCGGACCGGCCGGTCCAGGGCGCTGACGATTCCGGCGGTGACCGTGCCGGAGAGCCCGAGCGGTGAACCGACGGCGAGCACCGGCTCACCGACCCGCGTCCGGCCGGCCGACGCCAGCGGCAGCGGGCGCAGACCGTTGCCCGGGTCGACCCGCAGCACGGCGATGTCGGTACCCGGGTCGCGGCCGACCAGCCGCGCGGTGAGCCGACGGCCGTCCCGACCGACCACCTGGATCGTGCCGCCACCGGCCACCACATGGTTGTTGGTGACCACGTGCCCTCGATCGTCGATCAGGAATCCGGATCCGGAGGCACCCCGGCCGCCTGTGGTCACCCGTACCGACACCACCCCGGCCAGCACCCGGTCGGCGGCGGCGACCAGGTCGTCACCACTCGGGCTCGCGGTCGGGCCGGTCGGCGCGGCACCCAGGACGGCCTCCGGCGGGTCGCCGCCGGCCAGGTGACCGGCGACGCCGCCGGCGCCGGCGGACACCGCCACCACGGTCAATCCCGCCAGCAGCAGCCGGGGCCAGCGCGACGGGCCGGTCGGTTCCGCAGCCCGGTCCGTCGGGCTGTACGCCGGGACGTCGGGCCCGGTCGGTGCGACCGGGAGTACGGCGGCCGGCGTCGACCCGGCCGGCTGCTCGTCGGGGGACAGGTCGGGTGAGACGAAGCGGGGTCCGCGCGGCTCACCCAGCCCCGGAATCGTGCTCGGCATGCGATGTCCCTCCTCAGGGAAGACCGTAGGGAGGCGGTCAGGGCAGTCGGGAGAACCAGAACAGCGAGGCGGCGGCGGCCAGCAGCGCGAGCACCAGGCCGGCGCCGATGAACCGAGCCGACACGTCCTGCCGCTCCAGTCGGTGACCCACCGAGGAACCGATGTCGGAGTACGCGGCCCGCAACTCGTCGCCACTGCCCGCCTCGTAGTAACCGCCGCCGGCCTGCTCGGCCACGGCGCGCAGGGTTTCCCCGTCGACCGGGACCGACTGGCCGCCACCGATGCGGCCGTCGAGCGTGCCGAAGGAGATGGTGTCGACAGGTACGCCCGCCGCCACCGCGTCGGCGGCGGCCAGCGCCGGGTCGCGCCCCGACGTGTTCGCCCCGTCGGAGAGCACCACCACCCGGGCCGGCGGCGGATCCTCGGCGGCCTGCGCGTCAAGGGTGCGGATCGACTCCAGGGAGGCGTGGATGGCCTCGCCGATCGCCGTGCCCTGCAGGGCTGTGACGCCCTCGTCGAGCTGGTCGATTCCGGCGGTGACCGTTTCCCGGTCACCACCGGGGGCGACCATCACCGACGCGTTGCCGGCGAAGGCCACCAGCCCGACGTTGAACTCCGCCGGCAGGTCGGCCACGAACTCGTGGGCCGCCTGCCGGGCCGCGATCAGCCGGTCCGGCGGTACGTCGTCGGCGAGCATGGAGCGGGACACGTCGACGGCCACGATGACGGTGGCCCGTTCCCGGGGCACCCGTACCTCGTCGGTCGGCCGGGCGAAGCCGACCACCAGCAGCGCCAGCATCGCGATGAACAGCCCGGCCGGCACGTGCCGCCGCCATGCCGGGCGGGCCGGTGCCACCTTGTCCAGCAGGCGCAGGTTGGTGAACCGGACGGCGTACCGGCTGTGCCGACGCTGACGCAGCAGGTAGGCGACCACCAGGGCGGCCACCCCGGCCAACAACCACAGCCGTTCCGGAGACTGCCAGCTCACGCCGCTCCTCCATTCGTCGGGCGGGTCGCCCGGGCCAACCGGCGCTGGGCGTGGACGTGCCGGACGATGTCGGCGATCCAGTCCCGGTCGGTGCTCAGCGGTAGATGGGTCGCACCGGCCCGGCGCAGGGCCCGCGCCACGGCCAGCCGTTGTGCGGCGGCAGCCGCCGCGTAGCGGTCGCGCAGCCGTCGGCTGCCGGTGGCGACCTCCCGCCGTCGCCCGCTCTCCGGGTCGACGAGCGTGATCAGGCCGACGTCGGGCAGCTCCAGCTCACGTGGATCACGGACCTCGACCGCGAGTACCTGGTGCCGCGCGGCAAGGCGCCGCAGCGCCCGCTCCCAGTCCGGTGGACCGCCCCCGGCACCGGCCACCCCCTCGTCGGGCAGACCGTCCATGAAGTCGGAGACGACCACCGCCAGCCCGCGCCGGCCCGCCGAGCGACGCAACCCGTCGATGGCCTCGGCAAATGGGACGGAGTCGGTGGCTGGTCGACCGCGCGGCACCTCCAACAGGGTGCGCAGCAGGCTGAGCAGGTGGTATCGGCCGGTGCGGGCGGGGAACCGGCGCACCCCCGCGTCGCCGAGCAGGTGCGCGCCGAGCCGGTTGCCGGAGCCGGCGGTCAGGAAACCGACGGCGGCGACGGCCGCCACCGCCAGCTCCCGCTTCTCCAGCTCGGCGGTGCCGAAGTCCATGCTGGGTGTCGCGTCCACGAGCGTCCAGGTGGTCAGTTCCCGGTCGGCGTCGACGGTACGCACGTGTGGCACTGTCGTCCGCGCGGTCACCGACCAGTCCATCCGCCGTACCTCGTCCTCGCCGGGGCGGTATTCCCGGCTGCCCGCCGGTTCGCTGCCCGGCCCCGGTAGCAGGCCCAGGTGCTGCCCGTGCAGCAGCCCGTCGAGTCGGCGGGTGATGGTCAGCTCCAGCCGGCGCAGCCGACGCTGCGGTGCCAGGTGCCCGAGACTCGTCGCGTTCTCGTTCATGCCGCCGCCCCCAGGCCCGGCCCCTGGTCCTCCTGCGCGGGGGCGATCTGTGGTGGCGGCACCGCCGCCACGACCTGCCGTACCAGGCCGCCGGGGTCGACGTCGTCGGCGACCGCGTCGAAGGAGAGGACGAGCCGGTGGGCGAGCACGTCGGTGGCGATCTCCCGCACGTCGGCGGGGAGCACGTAGTCCCGGCCGCGCAGCAGCGCCAGCGCCCGGGCCGCGGCGACCAGACCGAGGGTCGCGCGAGGGCTGGCACCGTACGCCAGCTGCGCGGCCACCTCCGGCAACCCGAACCGGCGCGGGTCACGGGTGGCCAGCACCAGCCGGACGACGTACTCGGCCAGCGCGTGGTGGACGAACACCTCCCGGGCCCGGCCCTGCAACGCCATCAGCCGGTGCGGGTCCAGCACCGGCCGGGCGGCCGGGGTGCCGGAGCCCATCCGGTAGAGGATGCCCAGTTCCTCGTCGTCGGTCGGATAGTCGACCACCACCTTCATCAGAAAGCGGTCCCGCTGGGCCTCGGGCAGCTGGTAGACGCCTTCGGACTCGATCGGGTTCTGGGTGGCCAGCACCAGGAACGGCGCGGGGACCGGATAGCTCCGCCCGCCGAGCGAGACGTGTCCCTCGGCCATCACCTCGAGCAGCGCCGACTGCACCTTGGCCGGCGCGCGGTTGATCTCGTCGGCGAGGACCAGGTTGGCCATCACCGGCCCCAGCTCGACGTCGAAGTTCTCGGTCGAGGCCCGGTAGATCCGGGTACCGAGGATGTCCGACGGCACCAGGTCGGGGGTGAACTGGATCCGCGAGAAGCTGCCGCCCACCGCCGTGGCCAGGGTCTCCACGGCGAGGGTCTTGGCCACGCCGGGCACCCCTTCCAGCAGGCAGTGGCCCCGGGCGAGCAGCGCGGTGAGCAGCCGTTCCACCAGTCGGTCCTGGCCGACGATCACCCGCTTCACCTCGAACAGGGTCTGTTCCAGCAGCCGGGTGTCGTCGGCGCGCGTCGCGGTCAGATCCGGTGCGGTGAGGTCCTGGATGGTGCTGCCCATGCGCTGCTCCTCGGTCGCCTCTTTCGGACGCGGGTACCTGGACAACGGGGGAGCCCGGGTACCCGCTGGTGACCCATTGGGCCAGAACGGACCGAAAGCCAACCGAACGACCGAGGGCGCGGCGGCGACTGTGGACGGTGACCCGCGCCACTGCCGGCGCGGCAGCGGTCAGGAGGACGCGTCAGGCTCGGGGGTGGCGGGGAGCTGCCGGATGGTGTCGCCGGTCTCGATCGTCCCGCCGACGACCACCCGGGCGTTGAGGCCGCGCAGCCGGAGGTGCTTGCCCTCGTCGGTCCAGACGACCTTGTGGGCGTCCCGGCCGAACCGGGCGGCGAACTTGGCGCAACCGGTGTGTGGCTGGTCGGTCACCTCGATGACGGCCCGGTCGCCGATCGCCAGGCGGGTACCGGCCGGCAGGGCGTCGACGCTCAGGTCCAGATCGACGTAGAGCTGATCGCCAGCGAGCGCCCAGGCGTCCCGGTCGGGACCGGCGATCAACTCGACGAAGCGGGAGTTGATGACGTTCAGCTGCATGTCCGGGTGCGGTGAGTGGTCGGCGGTTCGCGTGCTGGGTCGTTGGCCCCAGGTGTCACCGAGCAGCCCGGCGTCCGGATCCAACTCGGCCCGGGACAACACCTCGCGGGCATCCACCGCCGGCCGCCGTACGGCCAACGCGAGGGTGCCGACACCTCGGGGGGAGCGCCGCACGAGGTGCAGCCCTGCCATGATCTCGTCCATGGAGCGGTGGCGCACGGTGATGGAGTTCGTCACGCTCCGACTGTGCCCGACGCCCGCCAGCGGCGTCCAAACAGTTCTCGAAGCACGAGACCGAACGAGGCACTGTTCCCTCGCCGGCCCTCGCCCCGACGCAAACCCGTCAAGATTCGCGCAACTTCGCTGATGTTGCTGCCTCCAGATGCCTCCGAGGCAGCAACATCGGTGAAGTTGTACGGATCTTGCGGCAGTGGCCGCCGCGAACGGGCGTCTGCTGCCGGTCAGGGGCGGTTGCGCTGGGTGCGGTAGCGGGCGATGAGGGCGGCGGTGGAGGAGTCCAGGGTGGTCAGGTCGGGCGCGTCGCCGGTGAGCAGTGGAGCGAGTTGGTTGGCCATCACCTTGCCCAGCTCGACGCCCCACTGGTCGAACGGGTTGATGTCCCAGATCGCGCCCTCGGTGAGCACGATGTGCTCGTAGAGGGCGACCAGTTGACCGAGGGTGGCCGGGGTGAGCCGGTCGGCCACGATCGAGGTGGTGGGGTGGTTGCCCGGCATCACCCGGTGCGGTACGAGGTCCGCCGCGGTGCCCTCGGCGGCGACCTGCTCGGCGGTCCGACCGAAGGCCAGCGCCGCCGTCTGGGCGAAGAAGTTCGACATGAACAGGTCGTGCATGTCGCCGATGTCGTGGTTGGGCTCGCTGAACCCGATGAAGTCCGCAGGTACCAGGCGGGTGCCCTGGTGCAGCAACTGGTAGAAGGCGTGCTGGCCGTTGGTGCCGGGCTCGCCCCAGAAGATCTCCCCGGTGTCGTACGACACCTGGCGGCCGTCGGTGCGTACCGACTTGCCGTTGCTCTCCATGGTCAGCTGTTGCAGGTAGGCGGGGAACCGGTGCAGGTACTGCGAGTACGGCAGCACCGCGTGGGTCTGCGCGCCCAGGAAGTTGGTGTACCAGACGTTGAGCAGGCCGAGCAGCACCGGCGCGTTCTCCGCCAGCGGCGCGGTACGGAAGTGCTCGTCCACGGCGTGGTAGCCGGCCAGCATCTCGTCGAAGCGCGCCGGCCCGATGGACAGCATCACCGACAGGCCCACCGCGGAGGGCAGCGAGTACCTGCCACCGACCCAGTCCCAGAAGCCGAACATGTTGGCCGGGTCGATGCCGAAGTCCGCCACCCGCTGGGCGTTGGTGCTGACCGCCACGAAGTGGCGGGCCACCGCGTCGGCGTCGGCGTCGAGGCCGGTGAGCAGCCAGTGCCGGGCCTGCTCGGCGTTGGCCAGCGTCTCCTGCGTGGAGAAGGTCTTCGACACCACCACGAACAGGGTGGTCGCCGGATCCAGGTCCGCGACCGTGTCGTGAATGTCGGTGGGGTCGATGTTCGACACGAAACGGCAGCTCAGGCCAGCGTCGCGGTACGCCTTCAACGCCTCGTACGCCATCACCGGCCCGAGATCGGAGCCGCCGATGCCGATGTTGACGACGGTGCGGATACGCTCGCCGGAGTGCCCGCGCCACTGGCCGGAGCGCACCTTCTCGGCGAACTCGGCCATCCGTTGCCGCACCGCGTGCACGTCGGCCGCCACATCCTGCCCGTCGACGGTGAGCGAGGCATCGGAGGGCAACCGCAGCGCGGTATGCAGCACGGCGCGATCCTCGGTGCCGTTGATGTGGGCTCCGGCGAACATCGCGGCGATCCGGTCGGTGAGCCCGAGCCGCTCGGCCAGGGCGGTCAGCAGGCGCAACGTCTCGTCTGTGAAAAGGTTCTTGCTGTAGTCGACGTAGAGGTCGGCAACCTCGACGGTCAACCGTCGCCCCCGGTCGCGGTCGGTGGCGAACAGCTCCCGCAGGTGCGTCCCGCGGATCTCCTCGGCGTGCTTGCGCAGGGCCTGCCACTCGTCGGTGCTGGTGACGTCCGCAGCCATCGGATCGATCGTCTCCTCGCAGGGTCGGGCGGCCTTCTCCCGGCCGACGGTGAGACCAGACTGCCACACGAAGATCCGCCCGCCAGCCCGACACCACGACCATGGCCGCGGGTGACGATCCGCACCGGCCCGGGCACGATGCGCGACCAGCCGGCGAGTCCGCGGGGTCCGGTGCCTGCTGCTCGCCGGGACAGGGCATGGTGGTGGCATGACGACGCCGGAATCGAGCGCTCCCGCAGAACCCGCCACCGCCACCGGGGTACGGCAGACCCTGCTGGTGCTCGGCGCCAGTGGCGACCTGACCGGTCGCCTGCTGCTGCCCGGCCTGGGCCGGTTGCTGGCCACCGGGGCGGTACCCGGGTTGCGGCTGATCGGCAGCGGCATGGACGGCTGGGACGACGAGCGCTGGCGGCGCCGGGTGGCGGACTCCTTCGGGGCCGTCGGTGCGGTCGGTCCGGCGGAGTCCGAGGTGATCCGCGAGACGCGCTACGTACCCGCCGACGTGACGCGTGAGGAGGACCTGCGCTCGCTGCTGGGCTGCTGCACCGGACCGTTGGTGATCTTCTTTGCGCTGCCGCCGCTGGTGACCGCCCGCTCGGCCGCCGCGCTGGCCCGCATCGGGGTGCCGCCGGGCACCCGGCTGATGCTGGAGAAGCCCTTCGGCGTCGATCGGATCTCGGCCCGGTCGCTGAACGAACTGCTGGCCATCCTGGTACCGGAGAACCAGGTCCACCGGATCGACCACTTCCTCGGCAAGTCGACAGTGCTCAACCTGCTCGGCCTGCGCTTCGCCAACCGGATCTTCGAGCCGGTGCTCAACTCCGCCCACGTCGCCTGCGTGGACATCGTCTTCGACGAGACGCTCGGCCTGGAAGGTCGGGCCGGTTACTACGACGGTGCCGGTGCGCTTGTGGACATGGTGCAGTCCCACCTGCTCCAGGTGCTGGCCCTGCTGGCCATGGATCCACCGCCGAGCCTGCTGGCCGAGGAGCTGCGGGGCCGAAAGGCGCAGGTGCTGCGGGCCACCCGGCTGTGGCGGGACGATCCGACGGTGGCCAGCCGACGCGCCCGCTACACCGCTGGGGAGATCAACGGGCGGCGGTTGCCGAACTACACCGACGAGCCCGGCGTCGACCCCCGGCGGAACACTGAGACGCTCGCGGAACTGGCGGTCACGGTGGACAACTGGCGCTGGGCGGGAGTGCCGTTCCGGCTCCGTTCCGGGAAGGCGGTGGACGCCGTACGCAAGGAGGCGATCATTACCTTCAAACAGCCGACCCGGGTGCCCGACGGCCTGACCGGCTACGAGCGGCCCGACCGGCTTCGGATCGGCTTCGGCCCGGACCGGCTCGGCCTGGATCTCAACATCAACGGTCCCGGGAACCCCTTCGAGCTGGAACAGGTGAACCTGACTGCGGACTTCGGCCCCGGAGACCTGCCCGCGTACGGCGAGGTGCTGCGTGGTGCGTTCGAGGGGGATCCGACCCTGTCGGTACGCGCCGACGTCGCCGAGGAGTGCTGGCGGGTGGTGGAACCGGTGCTGGCCGCCTGGAAGACCGGAGCGGTGCCGCTCCAGGAGTACCGGGCGGGCTCCGCCGGGCCGGCCGACTCGCTCATCGGCCCGGTGCCCGACAGCCCACAGTGATCGGAGCGGGCCCCGCACCAGTGCGGCCCCGGCGGTGTACCGCCGGGGCCGCGTGGTGGTGGTGCGCTCGGATCAGCTGGTGGGGAAGTTGTCCGGGGTGCGGATGCGGTCGCGCATGAAGACACCGGAAGCGGTAAGCATCGAGGTGCCTGTGTAGCTGCTGCCGTTGCAGGTGCCCGGCCGCAACGCGGCGCTGCCCTCGGCCTTGTCGGAGAAGGTCCAGTTGGCGTAGCCGATCTTCAGCCGGTCGAGCAGGTCGAGCCACTGGGCGCTGCTGGTCAGGTCGACACCCCCGTCACCTGTGTAGTCGACGGTGCCGAACTCGGTGACGAACAGCGGCAGCCTGGCGGCGGCCCGCTCCACCTCGGCGCGGTAGTTGTCCTTGTGCGACGCGGCGTAGAAGTGGAACGCGTACATGACGTTGCTGGCGTTGACCGGGTTGTTGACGATCTCGGTGTGGTTGGCGCCCTCGGAGACGCCCAGCGAGGACCAGGCCCGGGTGCCCACGATGACCACCGCGTCCGGGTCGTTGGCCCGGATCACCGGGATCACCTGGTCGGCGTAGTTCTTGATGGTCGACCAGCTCACCCCGTTGGGTTCGTTGGCGATCTCGTAGATCACGTTGTTCTTCGCGGCGTGCCGGGCGGAGACGGCGGCGAAGAAGGTCTTGGCCCGCTCCAGATTGAACATCGGGTCACCCGGGGTGAGCAGGTGAAAGTCGATCATCGCGTACATGCCCCGCCGGGTGGCCTCCTCGACGAGGTTGTTGACCCGGTTGGTGAAGCCCGCGGGGTCGGTCTCGTAGCCCTGCTCCTGCACGTACATGGCGATGCGGAACAGGTCGGCGCGCCAGTCGGTGGCGAGCGCGTCGAGCGAGGCCGGGTTGTAGCAGTTGCCGAACCACTGGATGCCGTGGCTGCTCATGCCGCGCAGCTGGATCGGTCGACCGTACTGGTTGCAGAGGTTGACCCCGCACACCCGCAACTGTCCGTTGATGCCGACCGGAGTCTGGGTGCCCGGCGGTGGCGGGGTCGTCGGCGGGTTGGTGGTCGGCGGTGGCGCGGTGGTCGGCGGGGGAGTGGTCGGCGTGGTCGAGCCCGTGCACACGGTGCCGTTGAGCGTGAACGAACTCGGTGACGGGTTGGCGCCTGTGAAACTACCGTTGAAGCCGATGTTGGTGCTGGCTCCGGTGGCGAGCGAGCCGTTCCAGCTAGCGCTCCGTGCGGTGACGGCGCTGCCGCTCTGGCTCCAGGTGGCGGACCAGCCCTGGGTGAGTCGTTGGCCACCGTCGGGGAAGGCGAACCCCAGGGTCCAGTTGCTGAGCGCGTCGCCGAGATTGGTGACGGTGACGCTCGCGGTGAACCCGCCGGACCAGCTGTTCGTCGTGTAGGCCACGGAGCAGCCGGTTGCGGCCATCGCGTTGGTGGTGGGCAGGGCCGTCAACGCGCCCACGGTCAACGCGCCGACGGCGCCGGCCGCGACCAGCAGGCGCCGCAGGCGTGGAGGTTGCTTCATGGTGGACCATCGCAATCTGGTCGTGGTGGTGGGGTACGGCACTCCGGCCACAACGGACGAGGAGACCGGGAGCGCTCCCATGGCAGCCTACGATGGTTCGAAACGATAACGCAATATTTCGATACGTCGAAGCAGAAGATCGCCGGTGGCCCGGGGGCGTGCTGCCCGGGCCACCGGCGGTGCGGTGCCTCAGTCCTCGTCGGCGGCGCCTCGCCGGTCGGCGTCGGCGTCGGCAGCTCCGACGGGCGTCGGATCGGTGTCCCGTCGTGCCGAGGTCAGATCGATGTCGGCGCCGGCTCGAACGGCATCGGCCGCCGCGTCGTCCGCGCCGACCAGTTCGCCGGTGCCGGCGTCGTCCTCGTCGTCGACAAGCTTGCCGGCCCCGGTCAGCGCGATCGGGGTGTACCTCGGGTCGGTAGTCATCGCGTGCTCCTCTCCGGTGCCCCGGTAGGTACCCGCCGCGCGACGCCGGCACACCGCTTACCGTCCAGCGACGCTCGTCGTCGGGGCATCCGGTCGGCGGTGGGGAGTCCATGGCGCCCCGACTTGCGCTGCTCACTACCCTGACTCTGATCATCTGCCAGCGAACATCTCGACATTGACAAGGGCATCAGATGAGTGACAGCCACCCTCCGTACGGTGGACAGCAACCCGACCCGAACGCCGCCCCGTGGGGCACCCCGCCCGGCTCCCCGATCGGTCCGCCCGGCTCTCCGGTCGGCCAGCCGCTTCCGCCCGGGTCCCCGGTCACCCCGCCCGGCTACCCGTCGCCGTACGGCGCGCCGGTGCCGCCCCCGCCCCCGCCGTACGGGGCTCAGCCGACGAAATCGTCGAACAAGGGCCTCTGGCTCGGCCTGGGCATCGGTGCCGCGGTGATGGCGGTCCTCGTCGCCTGCGGTGGCGTGGTCGGCTTCTTCGTGCTCGGCGGTGACGACGACGCGGAGCCGGTCGCGGGCCAGCAGAGCACGGCGCCCGGTGCGCCGAGCATCGAACCGTCGATCGCTCCGCCGCCCGCGGAGGAGCAGCCCGACAACAACAACGCGGTGACCGCCCGCAACTCCAGTGACATGTCCGCCGTGTGTGAGGGCAGCCCGATCCTCAACGCGGCACCCTACACCGGCGCGAAGGGCACGAAGGTCTACACGTTCGGCAACTCGCCGGAGCGTCCGGAGTCCTGGCTGAGCAAGTCGGTCGGCTTCGACAAGCCGTACTACGCCAAGACCGCCGACTGGGCGTCGGTCTCCGTCGTCGGCTGCCTCAACTTCGAGCAGGGCAGCGAGGGCACCCCTCGCAAGTGCCAGTACAAGGACCGCGACGACAAGCAGGTCACCGTCGACTACGTCTCGTCGCGCTACACGCTCACCTTCTACGCCGCCAAGACCGCCGAGAAGATCGGTGAGGGCGGGCGGGTCAACGCCCCGGCGGTCCGCTGCCCGAGCTTCATCTCCTACAACAAGGAGACCATGAAGGCGTACGCCCAGCCGGACAGTGGCGCCATCGAGCTGGCGCTGGACAAGTTCACCTCCTGATCAACCGACCCCCGGGGGACGGTGGGGCGCGGACAGATCCGCCCCGCCATCCCCCGAGTGGTGTGGCAGGTGCCTGGACCGCATGCGTTTCGGACCCCCCGGGGGCAGGGCACCTGAGCACGGAACACTGTCGGTGAAGGGAGGCCCTCATGCCTGCGGGATCCAGCCCGAAGCGGGAACGGCAGTACGAGCACATCAAGGCGAGCGCCAAGAAGCGTGGCGTGTCCACCACCCGGGCCGAGGAGATCGCGGCCCGCACGGTAAACAAGGAGCGGGCCCGTTCCGGCGAGGCACGGACCGCGAGTCGTTCCTCGCTGAACGATGTCTCGTCCGGTCACCGGGGCGGCAAGCGCTCGCACAGTGGTGCCGGCGGGCGCACCAAGGAACAGCTCTACAACGAGGCGAAGAAGCGTGGTGTCAAGGGCCGCTCGTCGATGTCGAAGGCGGAGCTGGAGAAGGCCCTGTCCCGCTAGTACGGCGTCCCGCTGTGGCACGACGGCCCGCCGAGCGCACGAGCGCGGGGTGGGTCGTCGGCCAGCGTCGGTGCGCCGGGTCATCCCCGGGACAACCCGCGCGCCAGCAGGTACCCCAGCGCCGCGCCGGCCGCCGCCGACAGCACCGTCACCAGCAGACGCGCCTGGCCCGACACCAGTACCACAGCCCCCACCGCGCCGAGCAGCATGCCGAGCACGGCTGACCAGCAGGCCCGCAGCCGCATGCGCCGCCGGAACTCCTCCACACTCATCGTCAGCACCACCTTTCCGCGGACGGCTCCACCCCGGGACACCTCCGGTGCCGGACATGTGCCCGATCACCGTCGGTCTATTCACCGGAGGCCGGCGGCGGAGTGCGTCGGAACGTCGGGTGGTGGTCACTTCCTCCTGATGTCTGGCGGGCCGGCCGGCGACCGCGTCGCCACCCCGGGCAGGCCGACCTCATCGACGTGTGGCCCGCCCGATGTGCCGGCGGTGTCGGAGCCGGCGGTTAACCTCTCGGCATGCCGCGTTCGGTGAATTCGGGGAGGGGCGATGGCTGACGCCACCGACGTCCGCCGGCTGGCCCTCGCGCTGCCGCACGCCGTGGAGATCGACAGTCACGGCTTCGACTTCCGGGTCGCGGACAAGGGCTTCGTCTGGTCCTATCCCGAGCGCCGGCCGGGCAGGCCGCGGGTCATCCGCACCGACATCGCCGTGTTGTACGTCGGCGACGAGGCCGAGAAGCAGGCGCTGCTCCTCGGCGAGCCGGACCTGTTCTTCACCACCTCCGCCTACGACGGGCTTGCCTTGGTCATGGTGCGGTTGTCGGCGGTCACCGTCGACCGACTCGACGAGCTGGTCACCGACGCGTGGCGGATGCGGGCGCCGGACCACCTGCTCGCCGACCTCGACAAGGATCTGGCCGGCAGGGGCATGAGTTCGTGACGATAGTCGGCTGCGGTGGCCGCGCTGCTGGTGTCGGCGGCGGCCTCAGGGCGCGGTGATCGCGGGGCACACCTGACACATGCGGAGTTGACAATTGTTAACACCCTTCGCGTTTAGCGCGGACCGTCGGCACGGCGGTGCGGCCTGTGGCGTGATCTTGTCGCCCCTGCGCTCATCCGCCGTGGTGGGAGCAGCTATCGCGAATATGACACCGTCACGACCATCGCAATCTTGACCCAGTGAATGTCCACGCTGGTAGCAATTCTGCAGGCCGGGCGCTGTCAGATATCGACCTTCAAATTTTCGTACGCGTGTGACATTATGACGTCGAGGGTGCGCGCCGGGCCCCCAACGGCGCGGTCGGGGAACCGTCTGGAGGGTATAAGTGGCAATCGACGTACTGGTGTCCGACGTTCTGCATCTGTCCCGTTTTGCGCTCACTGCCCTTCTGGCACAGGAGGAGGATTTCTGCGTCGTTGGATCGACGAGTGGCTATTCGGATGCATTGGAGTTCGCCGAGCTGCATCGACCTGATGTCGTGATCATCAGCTTTCAACGTGAGGAGAGCGATGCCGTCGCGTTCGCCGAGAAGGTGGCGAGCATCCCGGGCTGTCGGAGCATGCTGCTCGCGACGTCGTTCACCCGGCCGGTCGTGCGGCGGGCCTTCGCGGGGGAGATCGCGGGTCTGGTCCCGCGCGACGTTCCGCCGCGCCAGTTCTTCGACGCCATCCGGCGCGTCCAACTGGGTGAACGGGTCTTCGACGCGGAACTGACGGTGGCCGCGCTGGGCAATGGGGACTGTCCACTCACGCCACGCGAGCTCTCCGTGCTCACGCACGTGTACCAGGGGGACACGGTAGGCGAGATCGCGGATCGACTGCGCCTGTCCGACGGCACCGTACGCAACTACCTGTCGTCGGTGGTCGCGAAGCTCAAGGCCCGCAACCGGATCGACGCGTTGCGGATAGCCCGGGAGTCGCACTGGATCTGACCGTTCCGCCTGGTGCGATGACAGCGTCAGTCCATTCATTCCGCTTTGTTGGATTTCCGTACGGAACCTTTCCGTACGGTAACCGCTGGCTGCGTCCTGGTGGGGCGCGACTGGGGTGACGTGCCGCGACCAGATGCGTTTCTAATAACGGGGGTGTGTAGTTCTCATAACCCACAACAAAAGACGCTTTCGTCGCATGCTGAGTTCCTGAAGCACCTCGATGGCTCATTCGTGGGTGCTGATGAGTCGTGCACACGGCTGGGAGGGGAAACCAGGGCAATGATGGATATGTCGCTCACCGCCAATGCCGCCGCAGCGATCCGTGCACACGCGCGGTCGACACCGGAACGCACCGCGTTGATCATTGTCGACGACCTCGAGGGTGATGGCGGCGACCGACGCGTGTCGTTCGCCCAACTGGACGCGGAAGCGAGGCGAATCGGGGCGTGGCTTCAGGCCCGCTACCCGGTCGGCGAGCGGGTGCTGCTGTTGTACCCCACCGGATTCGGCTTCGCGGCAGCGCTCGTGGGCTGTCTCTACGCCGGGATGATCGCGGTGCCGGCGCCGCTGCCGGGCCGATATCCCCACGAGCGATCGCGGGCACTGCGCATCGCCGAGAACGCCTCGGTGTCAGCGCTACTGACCGACACCACAAATCACGACACCGTCCTGGCGTGGGCGCAGGCGGTCGGGCTGACCGACCCGCCTCTGCTGGCCACCGACAGCGACGTCGTGCCGGACGCGGACTCGTGGTCGCCGCGCGAGCTGGACCGCGACGCGCTCGCCGTCCTCCAGTACACCTCAGGCGCGACCGGCGAGCCCAGAGGAGTGATGGTCAGCCACGGCAACCTCCTGCACAACGTGGAGAGCCAACGCCGCGCGTTCGGTCTGACCGCGCAAACCAGACTCGGTGGTTGGGTGCCACTGCACCATGCCATGGGTCTCTTCGGCCACCTGCTGCCCGCCCTGATGGTGGGGGGCGGCTGCGTGCTGATGCAACCCGCCGCCTTCATCAGACATCCGCACCGCTGGCTCAGCATGATCGACAGGTACGAACTCTACGCCTCGGCCGCTCCGGACTTCGCGTTCGAGATGTGCCGGGCCAGGGTGACCGACAGCCAACTGTCCGGGCTGGACCTGTCCCGATGGCGCATCGCGATCAACGGGGCGGAGCGGATCCACGCCGAGACCGTGGCGGCGTTCGTGGCGCGATTCACCTCGGCCGGGCTGCGCGACGACGTTGTGTGCCCCAGCTACGGCCTGTCCGAGGCAACCCTGTTCGTGTCCGCGGACCCGTTCCGAAGGCCGGTGGTGACCTGGGTGGACGAACACGGGCTGGAACAGCAGCGGTTCGTACCAGCCGAGGCCGGTGCCGCCCTGGTCAGCTGCGGCACGCCGCGCGACGTCGAGGTGCTGATCGCTGACCCGGCCACCGGCGAGGCGCTGTCCCCCGGGTCGGTTGGCGAGATCTGGCTCCGGGGGCCCAGCGTTTCCCGAGGCTACTGGCGTGACGATGCCCCGACCGGTACGACGTCCACTACCGACGGTTACGTCCGTACCGGAGATCTCGGCACGCTGCACGAGGGCGAGTTGTACGTGACCGGTCGTACCGCCGAGCTGCTCGCCGTGGACGGCCGGTGCCTCTACCCGCAGGAGATCGAGCGGACCCTGCGGGCACAGGTGCCCGGTCTGGGGATCATCAGCGCGGTCTTCACAGTTCCGCTCGCCGGGCCCGGCTCGGAGCACGCACTTGTCGTCGTTTCCGAGGTCAACGGGCGGCCGACTGAGGACCGCCTGCGCCACCTGGCCGACGAGATCAGCCGTACCCTCACCCGCGAGTTCGGGATAAGCCCCGGCACGACGGTGCTGCTGCGCCGTGGTGGCGTCAGGCGCGCCACGAGCGGCAAGGTCAAGCGTCCGGTGATGCGCCGGCTGTTCCTCGACGGTGAGCTGGACGCTGTCCACAGCGACCGGGCGCCGTCGATGGTCGCGGCGTCGTGATCGCGCCGGGGTTGAACCCCGGCGCAGCGCGGACGGACTACGCGGTGTTCCGGCGGGCGCCCGTGAGGACGGCGTCGAACTCCTGGATGACCTGCCGCGCGTTGGCCGCCGCCGCGGGCACGATGTCCTGGATCAGGAAGGAGCCGTGCACCAGGCCCGGCCCCGGCACGTGCCGGGCGGGCACGCCGTCGGCGCGCAGCTTCTCCACAAGGAGCTCACCCTCGCGTTGTAGCGGGTCGAACTCCGCTGTGGCGACCACCGTCGGCGGTAGACAGGTCAGGTCCGCGTGCAGCAGGTCGACGGCGGGATCGCTGCGGTGTCGTGGATCGGGAACGTACTGCTCGTAGCACCAGGTCAGGTCGTCGACGGAGAGTAGGTAACCATCAGTGTGCGCGCCTGCCGCGGCGATCCGAAGGCTCGGGTCGACGGGTGGATACATCAGCAGCAGCGCGGCGATCGGCGGGCCGTCGTTGTCCCTGGCGTCGAGCGCGACGCCGAGCGCGAGTTGGGCGCCCGCGCTGTCGCCGGTGAGAACGTGGTAGCGGTCGGGGAACATCCGGCTCGTCCACCGGGCGGCCGAGATGGCGTCCTGCAGCGGCGTGGGATACGGAAACTCTGGTGCCCTGCGGTAGTCGACGGAGACGACGACCGCGCCCAACGAGCCTGCGAGCATCCGACAGGCCACATCGTGCGTGTCGAGGTCGCCGGTCACCCAGCCGCCGCCGTGCAGGTAGGTGATCACCCGTCCGGCGTCGGACCGTGGCGTGTACACCCTGGACCCGACAGGCGTGCTGTCCGAGCTGTCGATCTTCTCGTCGACGACCGACAGCATCGGGTACGGGTCGGCGTCGTCCCGGCGTCGGGGGCGGATGGCGCTCTCCCGGTAACGCTCGCGGGCCTGCTCGACCGAGAGCGCGCGAAGCGGGGTCGGCGCACCGTCGGCGCGTTGCCAGGCGATGAGACTCCGGAGTATCCGATCCAACGGCATGGTGGCCCCTTCACTGGCTTGGTCGGGCGGCTGTGGCCGCCGATCCGCGCCGACCCCACGGCACCTCGACCATGAGTCGGCGTCCCTCGCGCCGCACCATACGATACCGGCGCTCGATGGGAATACGACCGTGAGGAATGCACGGGGATGCGGCGCGGGAGTCATTGCGGCGACCTGCAGTTCTGCGGAAGTCAGCTATCCGACGTGGTCCGGACAATGCTGTCGGCTTGCGGCGCAGATGCAACCTGCAAATCGAATATGCGGCTGGGCGTGGGTCCGGTCCTGCGTTGATATGCGGGTTTGGCGATGTTCTCGATGCGTATGGCGCCCGGTCGCTCGACTTTCATTCCGCCGCCATATGCTTATCGCATCTGTGACCTTTGCCACATCGCCCGGACCTGGTTGGTCGCGGATCGGATGTCCGACACCGTGGACCAGCATCCTGAGCTGCTCATACTTCTCTCTGGAGGTACCGTCCCGCAGGCCTACCGGGGTGTTTTCCGGCGGGACCTTCGGCGGCGCTTCCGGCGTTGCGGATGAATCGTCTTAATCGTGCGGTGCGTGGGAAGCGCACAGCGGGATATGCGAAATTAATGGATTGCGGGACGCGTGACAGGTGGTAGCGTCCGTTGGTGTTCCGCGGGGTCAGGCAGGACCCGGCAGAATGTAGCGAACCATACTGATGGCCCGTTGTCGGGCGTTTCGTATTCCTGTGCGGTCGTGACCGGTGTTTGACACGGTCGCAGACCCGGTTGAATCTGCCTGGGGGAGAGACCGTGCCACAGCAACAAGAGACTGCGTGCCCGCCGTGGGAAAAGGTCGCCGAAGCGATCGAATTCGTTCCCGACCAGTTTTCCCGCAAGACTCAGCCGGAGTCCGTGGCGCGGGAGATGCTCCACTGTGACGCCACCGACGTGGACCGACTGGTCGGCGCCGGCCTGCCGGTCGAGGACCGTGACGGCGTACGGTATTTCGACCCGAACGACCTGTACAACCTCGGCATGTACTCGCACCGCCGGAACACGCAGCCGGAGCTGGCGTTCCGGATGCTGTTCCGGTTCGCGGGGCGGCCGGTCGACGACCTGCTGCGGCCGAAGACCTGGAGCTTCCGGGTCCGGCTGGAATGCCACGAGTGCGCGGGGGTGGCGCCGTGGCTGCTGGAAGGGCCCGACGTGGTCCGGTTCGGCGGTCACCTCGAGGAGATCACGCCGCTCACGCCGAGTGAGGGGTCGGCGGAGTACGCCGCGACAGTAACCAACACCGGCGCCCGTACCCCGCTGGTCTCCGCGACCCTGCGGAAGCTGACCCGGGACTACCTGCACGCCGGCTACCGCTGGCAGATGATCCCGGTGCCGATGCAGGCCGACTACGCGCTCGTGCACGAGCTCGGGGTGACGAGCTGCATCGCGGCGAGTCTGTTGCTGGCCGAGCGTTTCCGCGCTGCGGGATACCGCGCCGAGGCGAAGCGGGGCTGGTTCACCGGGGTGCTCGGCGGCGCGCTCGACCTGCCGCACGCGTGCGTCGAGGTGACCGACGACGACGGGGTTACCAAGACTGTCGACATCGCCAAGGCGCAGCTCGCGGCGCGCCTGTCGGCCGACACCGAGCAGTTCCAGGAGCTGTGCCTCGGGTCGCTCTACAACAAGGTCATCCCGTCGACCGCTTCCGGCAACGCGTCCTTCGGACGTCACGAATGCGGTTCGCCGCAGCCGGCGCAGTTGCGTGCCGACATCCGGTCGGCGCGGTGAACCTGACCTCTTGAACCACCTATCGGGGAGGACGACTGACAATGGCGGTACGAGAGATCGAGCCGATCGAGCTGGAGCTGGACCGGCTCGAGCACATGGCCGAGTCCGGCTACTACAACCCGTACACGTTGTTCGACTGGCCGGACGCCATCGAGCCCGACATGCCCTGGATGAGCGAGAGCCTGACCACCCTCGCGGGTACCCCGATGTGGGACGAGCTCACCCGCGAGCAGCAGATCGCCCTCACCAAGTACGAGGCGATCAACTTCTTCAGCCTCAACATCCACGGCATCCGCGAGCTGATGAGCGAAGTCGTCATGCGCATCCACGAGCGGACCTACGCGAACGTCTCGGAGTTCCTGCACCACTTCATCGGTGAGGAAAACGAGCACATGTGGTTCTTCGCGCAGTTCTGCCTGCGCTACGGCGGCAAGCTGTACCCGGCCCAGCCGACGTTGCAGGCCGACTCGGTGGAACACCTGTCGCCGGTGGCCCGCGAGCTGGTGGTCTTCGCCCGCATCCTCATCTTCGAGGAGATCGTCGACCACTACAACGCCTACATGGCCACCGACGAGTCGCTGCCGCACATCGCCCGGGAGATCAACCGGGTGCACCACCAGGATGAGAGCAGGCACGTCGCGTTCGGACGCATGATCTTCACCAACCTGCTCGGTCAGGTGGCCAAGCGTGACCCGGACGAGGTGCCGCTGGTCGCCGAGTACCTGGAGAACTACCTGCGGTACAGCATCGGCACGCTCTACAACCCGGCCGCCTACCGCGACGCCGGCATCCCGGACGCGTTGGCGTTGCGCCGCCGGGCGCTGGAGCACCCGGCCCGGCACGCCGCGCACGAGCGGATCCTCAAGCGGACCCGTAGCTTCCTGACGAAGGCCGGCGTGGGCAGGGAACTGGTCAAGTGAGGGCCGAACCGATGCAGGCGGTGCGGGACTTCATCCTGGAGCGCAACCCCAAACTCGACAGGCTGGACGACGACCTCGACCTGATCGACAGCCGGGCGATCAATTCGCTGGCCTTCGTCGAGTTCATCTTCCTGCTGGAGGAACTGACCGGCGAGTCGATCGACCCCGAGGAACTCGACCTCGACGACTTCCGCACCCTCAACGCGATCGGGGCGCGGTTTCTGAAGCAGAAGGCGGCGTCATGACTACCGTTACCGACAATGGCCTGAAGGTTCTCGACGGTGGCCAGCTGCGGTTGCTGCGGGCGGTCGACGCGGTGTTCCGCCGCCTGGGCGACGGCTGGGGCGCCGCGGAGTTCCGGTTCCCGTTCCTGCTGCGCACGCGGGACCTGGACACCTTCGACTACTACGACAACTTCCCGCATCTCGGGTTGGCGGCTGCTCGGCTCGATCCGGATCGGGTGGGCCCTCTGCTGGCGGCGGAGTCCCGGCCCCTGGCGCAGGTGCCGGCGGACGTGATGCGGCCCGCCGAGTTCGCCCTGCCCTCGGCCGCGTGCTACGCGATCTACCTGGACCTGGCCGGTTCGGTGCTGCCCGCGGGGGGAGTCCTGCGGACCACCCTGGGCACCTGTTTCCGCAACGAGGACCATTACGACGGCCTGCAGCGGCTGCTCGGCTTCTCGATGCGCGAGATCGTCTTCATCGGCCAGGAGGAGGGCGCCAAGCAGCACCTCGGCCGGGCCAAGGAGGCGGTGCTGGCGCTGATGGCCGAGCTCGGCCTTGAGGTCAAGCTCGAAGTCGCCACGGACCCGTTCTTCGACAAGAACAGCGGCAAGGCGAAGATGCAGCGCCTCTTCCCGGTGAAGGAGGAGTTCGTCGTCGATGGCCTGGCCATCGGCTCGGTGAACTACCACCGGAACTTCTTCGGCGAGCGGTGCGACATCCAAGCCGGCGACGACACCGCCCACACCAGTTGCCTGGCGTTCGGCGTCGAGCGGTGGGTGCACACGCTGACAGCTCGCTTCGGCAGCGTCGAGGCCGCGCTGTCTGCAGTGGAGAGCCTGGGCTGATGCGTTCGAGCGTGGCGACGGTACTCGGCACCGACGTGGCCCTGCTCCAGTCGGGCATGGGCGGCGTCGCGGGCACGGAGCTGGCGTGCGCGGTCTCCAACGCCGGTGCCGCCGGCTGCGTGGGCGGCTACAAGCTCATGGGCGAGGCGCTGTCGGCGGTGCTGGGACGGTTGGCCGCCGGCACGTCGCGCCCGGTGGGGGTGAACTTCATCCCGGAGGTGGTCGGTCCCGACGACCTCGCCCGACAGGTGGAGCAGGTGCTCGCTGAGACGCCGCCGCACGTCCACGTGTCGCTCTTCGGCATGCCCGAGGCGGCGGTGTTCGAGCGGGTCGCCGCGTCCGGCCGGGCCCTCGTGGTCCAGGTCGGCACGGTCGAGGACGGCGTGCTGGCGGCGGAGCGGGGCGCCGTGGTGGTGGCGCAGGGCATCGAAGCGGGCGGGCACCTGCTCGGTGTGTCGCGCCGCGACGAGTTGGTCGCCCGGCTACGGGACCGACTGCCCAGCGCCTGCATCGTCGCGGCGGGGGGCATCGGATCCCCCGCCGACGCCGCGCAGGCGGTGGCCGCCGGAGCCGACGGTGTCCTGCTGGGGACCGTGTTCGTGGTGGCCCGCGAGTCCTGGGCTCATCCCCACTTCAAGGCGGCGGTGTGCGCGGCAGACGGTGCCGACACGGTGATCACCGACGTCTACGAGATCGGTTGGCCTGGTCGCCGCCACCGGGTGCTGGCCACTCCGGTGACCGAGGACCCGGCGCAACCGAAGAAGTTCATCGGCCGGACGTCGGTCGAGGACCGGTCGTATCTGGTGCCCAGGTTCAGTGCCGCGGTGCCCACTGTGGCGACCACCGGTCGGATCGAGGAAATGGCGATGTACTGCGGCCTGTCCTGCGACTCCGTGTCGGCGGAGACGTCGGCTGCCGATGTCGTCGCCGGGTTCGCCGGCGTGCTTCCTGCTGCTGCTCAACGCGTCGATATGGGATGAGGGGGATGTGATGTCTGCTGGTGAGGTTCTCGAGCGTCTCGAGGTGGCGTATCGAGAGGACGCGGTTACGGCTCGTGGGCGGGAGGGTGTTGAGCTGTACTACGAGTCGACCGGTGCGGGGCCGGTGGTCTTGACGCTCAACAACTTCTTCATGACGACTCCGACGTGGCGGGTGTTCACGGACGAGTTGTCGGTGGGCCACCGCGTGGTGAGCTACGACCTGTGCGGTCATGGCCGGTCGTCGCACCCGGAGAAGTATCCGACGTGGGACGACCACGTCGAGGACGTCGTCGGGCTGCTGGATTCGCTCGAGATCGACCGGGCGTACCTGTTGTCCACGTCGATCTCCACGGTGCTGGCGCGGGACGTGGCGTTGAAGCACCCCGACCGGGTCAAGGGGATCGTGCTGGCGGGTCCGGCGCTCGGCCCCCGGGGCATGCGGCGGCATCGTCTGGTGCAGCGGGCGTGGTTGCTGACGCTGGAGAACCATGGGATGGCGGCGCTGTACGCGCACCTGTACCCAGAGGTGTTCGGCGCGGAGATGATCGAGGAGTTGGGCACGCCCGGCTTCCTCGGGCTGCGGGAGAGCTTCCTGGCTCTGTCGACGAAGGAGGATCTGGTCAACGGGCTGAAGCTGGCGTTGACCGGGGAGACGAGCGCGGAGCTGTTGGCTCGGATCCAGGCGCCGACGTTCGTGGTCATCGGTGACGACGACGTGTTGCTGAGCCCGTCGGGCGCCAGGGAACTGGCGGGGAAGTTCCCCAACGGGCGCTACGAGATCATGCCCGGGGCGGGTCACCTGCCGTTCCTGGACGACGCGGCGGGTTTCCAGGCGTTGGTGGCGAAGTTCATCGACGAGGTCGAAACGAATGCCTGACCTGGTGTCGGTCAGGACAACCCGATCGAGTCGCGTGCGACCGAGGAGTCGGCTGCCAAGGCGCCGGGTGGGACGGCGCGTTGCGTGAGGAGGGGGAGCGCAATGGATCGCGAAGTTCTGGATGTGGTTGACGAGTTGTTCCGTCGCCGGTTGCAGGTGCCGGAGCTGGATCCGGACACGCCGTTGGCGGACTACGGCCTGGACTCGGTGCGGTCGATCGATCTGATCGTGGAGATGGAGTCTCTCTTCGAGGTGCAGATGTCCGACAGCCAGGCGGCGTCGATGCGGACGCTGCGTGACGTCGTGAACCAGGTGACCGCCTCGATGACCGTACGGGTCGGGAGCGGGATCGGCCAGCCGTGAGCGCCGAGGTCGATTTCGGTCGCTTTGCCCGCCCCGAGCTGGGCCGTCTCTTCCAGGCACTCAACCTGGACGTGACCTACCGCCGCGGGCGCGGCGACCGCCTCATGCTGGAGCCGGTGTCGGGCACCGGCACCGCCGATCAGGTGCTCGACCTGGTCGGCGGTGCCGGCTCGTCCCTGTTCGGGCACAACCATCCGGCGTTGGTGGCGGCGGCCCGGCGGTGCCTCGACGAGCAACTTCCCTTCAACGCACAGGCGAGCATCCGCCCGGGGGCGGCGGCGCTGGCCGCGAAGCTGTCGGCGCTGGTGAAGGCCACCACAGGCGTGGACTACGTGGTGACGCTGGGGTCCACAGGTGCGGACGCGGTGGAGGCCGCGGTGAAGCACGCCGTGGTCGAGCGGCGCAGGCGGCTCGGCGCGCTGCGCGAGGAACTGGAGCGGTCCCTGCGCCGGCTGCGTCGCGACGGCCTCGCCGACATCCCGTGCGGCAGCGGGCCCGCTGCCGGGCGTCCCTGCGGTGAGGTGGTCACCGAGGCCGTCGAGAAGGTCGTCGACGTGCTGCGGGCCGAGCCGGTCCTGGTCTCGTTGCGGGACGCCTTCCACGGCAAGACGACAGCTGCGGGCACCCTGACGCACGGCGCCAACGTGCCCGAGGACCTGCACGTGCCGGGCCCCCGACGGGTGCGGTTGGCCGACTGGACGCCCGAGGTGGTGCTGGCGGCGCTCGACGACCGGCTCGTCGAGGTCTGCACCGTCCATGTGGACGCGGACGGGGTGCCGCATTCGACGGCCCGCAACCTGTCCCCGGTCGCGGCCTGCTTCGCCGAGCCCATCCAGGGCGAGGCCGGGGTACGCGAGGTGCCGACCGAGACCCTGGCCGCCCTGCGGAACCTGGCCGACAGGCACGACGCGGTGCTGGTGTTCGACGAGATCCAGTGCGGCATGGGCCGGACCGGTACGTTCCTGGCGTCGGAGCCGTCCGGAGTAGTGGCCGACTACTATCTGTTGTCGAAATCGCTGGGCGGGGGGTTGGCCAAGATCTCGGCGATGATGGTCGCGGCCGACCGGTACGTCGCTGACTTCGGCCGTCACCACACGTCCACCTTCGCTGAGGACGACTTCTCCGCGTTGATCGCGGTGGCCGCCCTGGACCTCTACCAGAGCCACCACGACCGAATCACCACGATCGGTGCTGAGCTGCGTGACCAACTCGCCAAGGTGGCGGCACGGTGGCCGGAGGCGGTCGTGGAGGTGCGGGGCCGAGGGTTGCTGATCGGTGTGGAGTTCCACCTGCCGCAGCCGGAGTCGGCCCTGCTGCGTGCGGTGTTCGACGCTGAGTCGCTCGGGTTCCTGATCGCGGGTCGGTTGCTGCACGCCCATCGGGTCCGGGTCATGCCCACCCTGTCCGCGCCCACGACCGTACGGGTGCAGCCGTCCGCCCTGCTCGAACCCGAGGACATCGAGCGGGCCGTCGCGGCGTTCGACGACGTGGCCGCCCTGCTCGCCAAGGGCGACTACGCGACGTTGCTGGCGCATCTGGCCGTGCCGCCCACCGGAGCCTGGCGGCCACGCCAGCATGTGGCGTCGCCGCCTCGTCAGCAGCGGGCCCACCGCGACGGGGACGTCCCGCACGTGGTGTTCCTCGCCAACCTGGACAACGCGTCCACGGTGCGGTCCCTGGCCCCGGAGCTGGCGGAGTGGTCGGACGACCGGTGCGCCGCGGCCCTGGACCGGATGCGTGGCGAGCTGAACCCCTTCGAGGTCGTGCGGCACCGGGTGGCATCGGAGACCGGACGCATGGTCGACGTCAGCGTGTTGGCGGTGCCGTTCACCGCCGCTCAGGCGGTCGACGCGTTGCGCGCGGGGCACCGGCCCTGGTTGGCCCGGACGGTGCTGGACGCGGTGGAGTTGGGCGTCTCCCTCGGCGGCGACGTCGTCGGTCTGGGCGGCTACACCTCGATCGTCACCGGCGCCGGGCGGGACGTCATCGAGCACGAGGTACGCGTCACCTCCGGCAACTCGCTCACCGCCGCCTGCGCCTACGACCTGCTCCAGCGCCACCTGAGCAGCAGCGGGTCCGGTGCCCGCCGGGTCGGTCTGGTCGGCGGCATCGGCAACATCGGAGCGGTGATGGCCGATCTTGTCGCCCCGCACTGCGAGTCGCTCGTCCTCGTCGGCAGGCCCGGCTCCGGCCGTAGACTGGCCGCAGTCGCCAAACGGGTGGCCCACCTGGTCGACGTCTCGGTCGCCGAGGACCTCGACGCGCTGCGTGACTGCCCGATCGTGGTCAGCGCCACGAACGCGGCCGACCCGGTCATCCTGCCCACCCACCTGGCCGCTGACCGGGACGTCCTCGTCTGCGATCTCGCGGTGCCGGGCGACGCGCACCCGGCGGTGGCGGACCTGCCGAACGTCACCCTCGTGTCCGGTGGCCGGGTCCGGCTCCCTGGCGGGCAGACACCGCACTTCCCGGGCATCACGCTGCCGCCGGGCATCGTCTACTCGTGCCTGGCCGAGACCATCCTGCTGGGGCTCGAACCGGACACGGCGAGTCCGTCCTACGGCGGGCTGTCCGTCGCCGGCGTGGTGTCCGCTCTCGAACTGGCCGGTCGACACGGCTTCCATCCCACCCGCATCACTGCGGCCGACGTCTCGACGATGCCGTGGGTGGCGGGTTGACACCCCATCTACCCGACAACCGACCCGGAGGTTGACATATGAGCGATGTGACCGTGCGGCGCATCACCCCGGCTGAGATGGCCGAGGCAAGCCGGATAGTCGGGCTCGCGTTCGCCCTCAATCCGAGCAACCTGGCCATCGCCGGCGGTAATCGGGACAAGGCTGCCCGGATCATGGAACACGCGGCCCTCACCCTCAAGCTCGGCAACAGTGCCAGCCACGTGCTGGTCGCCGAGCGGAAAGGCGAACTCGCCGGCGTCCTCAAGGCCGCCCAGTGGCCGCACTGCCAGATGACTGTCGGCGAGAAGATCAAGTCGATTCCTTCGCAGGTCCGGACGATCGGCCTGGGACTGCCACGGGCCCTCAAGGTGGTGGGCGGGCGAGCCAAGCACGAGCCGCGCAGACCTCACTGGCACCTCGGGCCGATCGCGGTCCACCCCGAACACCAGGGGTACGGGATCGGATCGGCAATGCTCACCGCCTTCCTCGCCGACGTCGATCGGCAGAAGGTGCCGGCGTTCCTCCAGGCGGACGTCGACCGCAACGTCGTGCTCTACGAGAGGTTCGGTTTCCAGGTGGTCTCCCAGGAGGCGATTCTCGGTATCAACACCTGTTTCATGTGGCGCGACGCGCGGTAGGACAAACGTGTCGGGCGGCGGCTCACCGAGTGCCAGCTGGCCGGGGTAAGTGCTATCTGTGGACCGTCGGGAATAAGGCCTTATACCCGACGGTCCACAGGCCTTATGTGTATGTCCGAAGCAGATGACAAAGGCGTCGGCGGAGAACGTTCCTGAGATTCCGGACGAACTCTCTATACGTGATGCGTGCGAAGCGCACAACCGGGTATGCAGAATTAACGGATTGCAGTACGTCGATCAGATGATAGCGTACGGTAGTGTTCCGCCGCTTTGAGCATAAGGGCGGAAGTCCGCGTGGTGCCATGAGATCGGATCGGCGCGTTCGGATTGGCGGGCGGCGTCCTGAAGACGGAGCCCGCTGGCCGTTTCACCGGTTGACCTGTCCGGGCCCATTTCGGACCGGGCGCCGGCGGGACGTTTTGCAGTCACCCGAATGCGCGTTCGGCGCGCACGGGTGAATAAGGGGGATGTGGTGTCTGTGGGTGAGGTCATCGTGACGCTCGACAATTTATCGGGGGCGGTTCAGCTGCCGTTCCTGGACGGCGCGGCGATTTTCCCGGCGTTGGTGGCGACGTTCGCCGACGAGGTCGAGACCAATGGCTGACCAGGTGACGGAGACCCGGCAGCGCATCCGGGAGCTGCTGATCGAGATGCATGGTCCGGACAGCTTCGTCCGGACGGTCTCGGACACCGTGTCGCTGCGGCAGCAGGGCCTGTCCTCGGCCGCGCTGGTCAGCCTGCTGGTCAGGATGGAGGACGCGTTCGGCTTCGAGTGGGACGACGACATCCAACCGGAGGTGCTGCGTTCGATCAGCTCGTTGGCCGAGCACGTCGTGGCGCTGCGCGTGTGAGGTGACTCAGTGACCGCCGTACCCGCGACCCTCGCCACCGGCACACCGGGCACGTACCTCGAATGGCGTCCGGTGGCGCCGCCGTACGGGCCGCGCGAGCAGTTCGCGGCGGGTCGTCAGGCCGCCGCTGCGGCGCTGGCCGCGGCGGGATCGGTGGTCCGGACCGTGCCTCGGGTCGTCGGCGGCCGGCCGGAGTTTCCACGCGGGTATCCCGGGTCCATCGCGCACACCGACCGCCTGGCGGTCGCGGTGGTGGTCCCCGGTGCCGCCGGGGTGGGCGTCGACATCGAGGACGCGGTCCTCACCCGGCGCGTTGTCGATTTTGTCCTGTACGAGTCGGAGCGGCGCAGCTTGCTGGCGCCCGCCGGCGACTACAGCCCGGTCGAACTGTTCTCGGCCAAGGAAGCGGCATTCAAGGCGTTGGACGGGACAGCTGCCGGGGACGGCCTGCTGTTCTGGCGGATCGGGCTGGCCCGCTCCGACGCGGGGCTGGTCGCAGCGTTCGACGGCTTGTCGGTGCCGGTGTGGGTGCGCTCCGAGGGCGGTTGCTCGTTCGCCCTGGCGGTGCGGCGATGAGGCACGTCGGTGTCCGGCGGGTGTGGTTGGTCTGCCCCGACGGCACACCGCGGGCGAAGGGGAACGCGGCGGATCGCGATGGTCCGTCCGTGGGTGACGAGTTGACCGTGCGGGTCGCAGGCCGGACAGGTGCTCCCTGAGCACCGACCTCCGGGCTCGCCACGGGTGGTGAATGGGGCCGTCCTAGGGTGTGAGGAGCGGGGTTGATGAGTGCTGTTGTTCCGGGTTATCCGACGGTGGTGCACGCGCTTGTGGCACAGGCGGAGCGCGGGCCGGACGGCGCGACGATGACTGTCGTGCCCGAGCCGGGGCGGGCGGAGCCTCGCCGGTACGACGCCGTGTTCGACGATGCGTTGCGTTGTGCGGCGGTTC
This sequence comes from Micromonospora andamanensis, assembly GCF_016863495.1. Taxonomy (GTDB): domain Bacteria; phylum Actinomycetota; class Actinomycetes; order Mycobacteriales; family Micromonosporaceae; genus Micromonospora; species Micromonospora andamanensis. The sequence goes on along the minus strand of NZ_BOOZ01000015.1, from coordinate 80,592 downwards.
TCGCCGAGTACGGGGTGCGCCGTGGCGACCGGGTGTTGTTCTGTCTGCCGACGAGTTGGACGTTCGTGACGGCGTTCTTCGGCTGCCAACTGCTGGGTGCTGCCCCGACGGCGATCGCGGTGCCGACGAGCTTCGGGCGTGCGTCCGGGTTCGACGGTCAGGTGAAGGAACTGGTGGCCTACCTGCGGCCGGCGGCCGTGGTGGCGAGGGCTGCTGTGGTTCAGGCGTCGGAGGCCGTGGCGGACACGGTGTTCATCGACGGTGACGTGTTGCTGGAGCGTGCAGCGTCCGCCGAGGCGTCGCTGGCGCAGTTCCGCCTGCCCGCCGAGGACGATCTGGCGTTCATCCAGTGCACGTCCGGCTCGACCGGCAGGCCCAAGGGCGTCATGATCTCGCACGCGAACCTGGCCGCCAACCTGACGCAGAGCGTCGCGGCGACCGGATGGTCAGCCGAGGACAGGTCGGTGAGCTGGCTTCCGCTCTACCACGACATGGGGCTCATCTCGGGTCTCATGGTTCCGGTCTACACCGGGAGTGGCAGCGTGCTCATGCCGCCGACGCAGTTTCTGCGCTCGCCTGTCGAGTGGCTGCGCAACATCACCGCGATGGGGGGAACCCTCGCGGCGGCCCCCAACTTCGCCTACGGGTACACCGCCGACCGGGTCCGCGACAGCGACCTCGACGGTGTCGACCTGTCGTCCTGGCGGATGGCGTTCTGCGGCGCGGAGCCCATCCATCCCGGCACCATCAAGCGTTTCGTCGATCGGTTCCAGCAGTGGGGGCTGCGGCAGGACGTGTTCATGCCCTGCTACGGCATGGCCGAGGCCACCCTGACCATCACCATGTCGCCGGGCAACGGCCCGGTCCGGGTCGACACCATCGACCGCACGGCAGCCGTCACCCACGGCCAGGTGATCGATGTCGACCCGGGTGAGGCGAGCGGGATGCAGGTCGTGGCCTGCGGCGTGCCCGTCGCGGGCACCGAGATCCGCATCGTCGACGGGGACGGCAACCCGCTTGGCGACAACCAGATCGGTGACATCCAGTTCCGCAGCCCGGCCCGCACGGTCGGCTACTTCGGCCTGCCGCAGGAGACCGCTGCGGCCATCGCCGAGCCGGACTGGTGGAAGACCGGCGACGTCGGCTACCTGCGAGACGGCGAGATCCGCATCACCGGGCGCTCCAAAGACCTGATCATCATCCGGGGCGCCAACTACTTCCCGTCCGACATCGAGCAGGCCGCCGAATCGGTGCCGGGCGTCCGCCTCGGTACGGTCGTCGCCGTCGGCCACCGACCCGAGGACGGCGACTCCGAGGAACTGCACCTCATCGTCGAGTCGTACGTGCCCACCGATCAGCATGAGCCGCTGCGTCAGGCGATCCGGGCCGCGGTCAGCGCACAGACAGGCGTGCCCGTGGCCCAGGTGCACCTCGTCCCGAGACGCAGCATCCCCAAGACCACGAGCGGAAAGCTGCAACGGGCGAAGGCACGACAGCTGTTCATCGAGAACCCGGCACCCGCGCCGGCCTGACGATCGGTCCTCACCCCCTCGCCGGTCACCACCACACCAGCCACGAGGACTGAGGCCTGCCGCACCCCTGACCCGTCACCGTCCGGAAACCATTCGAGATCCTTAGGGGTTGTCCGCGTGTCCAATCCGTTCGACGACGACAGCACGGAATTCCTGGCCCTCCGCAACAGCGAGGAGCAGTACTCACTGTGGCCGGTGGGCATCACCGTCCCCGACGGTTGGCGGGTGGTGCACGGTCCGGCGCCCCGGCGGGAGGTGATCGACCACATCGACCGGGTCTGGACCGACATGCGACCGAGGAGCCTGCGCGACGCCGGGCCGGCAGCCGGGCGTGCCGGTGCCAGCCCGGACCCGGCCCCGTCGACCGGATCGCGGGCGTGATCACCCTGTCGCCGCGGACCCGCACCCTGCTCGGTGTGGCCCTCGGGCTCGTCGTGCTGGTCAGCACGGTTCCGCTGTGGAGGACGGCCGGGTCACACGACGGAGACTCGCTCACCCGGTTCCTGCTCGCGGTCGCGGTGGTCCTGGTGGCCTGCCAGGCGTTCGCGGCGCTGGCCCGCCGGTTCCGCCAGCCCTCGGTCGTCGGCGAGATGGTCGGCGGCCTGGTGCTCGGTTCGTCGCTGCTCGGCGCGGTCTGGCCGTCCGCGACCGGGTTCCTGTTCCCCCCGGCGGTGATGGAGGGGCTGGACAAGGTCGCGCAACTGGGTCTGGTCATCTTCGTCTTCCTGCTCGGCTGTGAGCTGCGTACCGACCGGATCGAGCGCAAGGGCGTGGTCGGGGCGGTGGTGATCGCCGGCATGGGCCTGCCGTGGTTGGCGGGCATGGGCATCGTGGCCGCCACAGGTGGTCTGTTCGTCGGCTCGCAGGGCTCGCCGGCCGGCACGATGATGTTCGTCGGACTGGCCATGGCGGTGACCGCGTTACCCGTGCTGGCGCGCATCCTCGACGACCTGAAGCTGCGGCACACGAGCGTCGGCGCGCTGTCCATCTCGGCGGCCGCCATCGGCGACGGGCTGCTCTGGCTGGTGCTCGCATTCCTGCTGGCCGGGCAGAGCGCGGGCGGCGGGGGAGTGCGGGTCCTGCTGCTCGGGGCCGCCCTGGTTCTCGTGACGGCGCTGTGCGTACGCCCGCTGCTGGTGGCGCTGGTCCGGCGGCTGGGCTCCAATCAGTCGCTGACCGTGGTACTGGTGGCCGGAGCGATCGGCTACTCGGTGCTCACCCAGTCCATCCAGTTGCATCCGGTGGTCGGCGCCTTTCTCTTCGGCGTCGCTGTTCCGCGCGACTCCCTGGTGGTGGAACGCATCTGCCAGCAGTTGGAGGGCTTCACCTTGCTCATCCTGTTGCCGTTGTTCTTCGCCGGCGTGGGCATGACGACCTCGATCGGGCTGCTGGGCACCACGCCGGTCACCTGGCTGGTGTTCGCGGGGGTGCTCGTGGCGGCGGTGGTAACCAAGATCATCGGGGCGGGCGGCGTGGCCCGGCTCACCGGGATGCCGAACGGCGAAGCGCTGCGGTTCGGGATGCTGATGAACTGCCGAGGGGTGACCGAGCTGGTCGTGCTCAGCATCGGCTACCAGGCCGGCTTCCTCAACCAGCTCGGGTACAGCGTTCTCGTGCTCGTCGCAGTGGTCACCACCGCGGCGACCGGGCCGCTGGTGCGCTGGTCACTACGGCACGACGGGCAGGCCGGACCGTCATCGCGCTCCGAGCCCGACGGACGCGACCACACGCTGGTGACCGACGCACCGGCCAAGCTCCTGAACGGAAAGAAGACAGACCTGTGAGGAGTGTCTCAAGGGTGGCATTTCTTGATTCCCATCGAGACATGGTGGCTATGGGGGATGCAGGCGATGGTCGATGTCAAAAACCGCGTTAAGTTCGTTCGTTGGCCTGCGGAAAGCGACATCCGCGCGGAATGCCACGAGCAGCAGCACCTCTGTCTGCTGATCGTGGAACACGGCGCGGCACCGCCGGACCAACTGAGTCTCTACGAGGACTGGGTGCGCCCACCAATCGGTCGGGAGGACCTCCAGGTCCGGATCCGCCAGTTGGCGGCCCGGGCGGTACTCAACGAGAAGCCGGTGCTGGACCCGGCCGGAATGCTGTACTTCAACAACGCGTCCGTCACACTCTCGCTGATGCAGTGCGAGATGCTGGCGCCGCTGCTGGCCAGATACGGCCAGCTGGTCTACCGGACCGAGCTACGGGAGATTCTGGAGACCTCCGGAGCCAGCTCGTCCAGCAACGCACTCGACCTGCACGTCATGCGGCTCCGCCGCCGGCTGGAGGTCGTCGGCCTGGCGATCCGCACGGTGTGGGGGCGCGGCTTCTTCGTCGAGCCCGGATCACGGGCGTCGACGCCCCAGGTGGACACCCGGCGGACCGTCGCGGCGGCGTCCAGGAGGACCCGACCACGGTGAGCGGACGCGCTGCCGCCAAACCGCCTCCGGTCGGGACCGCGCGGCGCGCGCCACGACGGCCGACGTGCGGTTCGTCGGACCGCGAGCTGATTGAAAGACCCGGGAAAGCGTACGGCAGGACGCCGTGCGACCACGGATAACGTCGTTGCCACATTGGCAGGAAAGCTGCGTCGGAGGCGGAGTGGACACTGTTTCGGAGTTCTTTGAGGCGAGCGCGCTGACGTCCGGTGATGCTCCGTCGGTCGTCTTCGGTGGAACCGTCGTCGGATACGCGGAACTGAACGCCCGGGCCAATCGGCTGGCCCGCCGGCTCATCATGGCCGGTGTGGGACCGGACTCGCTTGTCGCGGTGGCGGTGCCACGCTCGGACACGTTGATCACGGCGGTCCTCGCCGTGCTGAAGGCCGGGGGAGCGTATCTGCCGCTCGATCCGACCTATCCGGCCGAGCGGCTGACGCACATGGTCACCGACTCGCGCGCCGTGCTGTCGTTGCGTACCGAAAGTGTCGCGACGGTGCACCTGGGCGTACCGGAGCTGGTGATCGACGATCCCGCGTTCGTGGCGGCCTGCGCAGGTGAACGCGACGACAACGTCACGCCCGACGAACGGCTGGCATCCCTCACCGCCGACAACCTGATGTACGTCATCTACACCTCCGGCTCCACAGGCGTGCCCAAGGGAGTCGCCCTCACCCACGCCGGGGTGGCAGACCTGGTCTCCACCCAGGCCCGGGTCTACGGCATCCGTCGCGGCGAACGGGTGCTGCAATGGGCGTCGTTCAGCTTCGACGCCTGGTTCTGGGACTTCACGATGGCCCTCATGCACGGCGCGACGCTCGTGATGGCCCCGCAGGACGACCTGATGCCGGGGGAGTCGCTGCGCGACACCATGCTCAGGCACGGGGTGGACCACGCCACGCTACCGCCGGTGGCGTTGAGCATCACCGACAGCGCGGGGCTGCTGCCCGCCGGCACGCTCACCTCCACCGGCGACGTCTGCACCAGGGCCCTGGCGGCGCAGTGGTCGAAGGGCCGGCGGCTGTTCAACGGCTACGGCCCGACCGAGGTGACAGTCGGCACGTCGATCGGCGGACCTGTCGAGGGCGTGCAGGAGGCGGTGAGCATCGGGTCGCCGTGGGACGGCAGCGCGGTGTACGTGCTCGACGAGCGGCTGCGCGATCTGCGTGACGGCGGTGAGGGGGAGCTCTACCTGTCCGGCAGTGGCGTGGCCCGTGGGTACCTGCACCGACCGGGCCTGACCGCGGCCCGGTTCGTCGCCAACCCCTACGGTCCGCCCGGGAGCCGGATGTACCGCTCCGGCGACCGTGGCCGACGCGCGGCCGACGGGGAGCTCTACTTCACCGGCCGGGTCGACGACCAGGTGAAGGTCCGTGGCTTCCGGGTCGAACTCGGCGAGGTCGAGACACGCTTGGAGAGCCACCCGGCGGTGGAGCTGGCCGTGGCGGTGCTGGCCGGCGCCGACGCCTCCACCCAGCACATCGTCGCCTACGTGACCGCGTCCGGGCCACGGGCGATCACGGCGGCGGAGGTACGCGAGCACGCCCGGGCAGCCCTGCCCGAACACATGGTCCCCTCGGCTGTGGTCGTGCTCGACCGGATGCCCACCCTGCTGAACGGCAAGATCGACCGCAAGGCGCTCGCCGAGCGGGCGGCGACGGCTCCGCCCGAGCAGCGCGTCGTTCCGGATCGCGCTCCGTCGTCGGAGTCCGGTACGCCCGCCGGCTACCACGCTGGCGACGGTTCGGGTCCCGCACCGTCGCTCGAGGAACTGCTGTGCGGCCTGGTCGCTGAGACGCTGGAGATCACCGAGGTGACCCCGCAGGACAACTTCTTCGAGCTGGGCGGCCATTCGGTGCTCGCCGCCAAGCTCGCCAGCCGGATGCGCAAGGAGCTGGGCGTGACCGTACCGATGCGTTCGGTCTTCGAGGCCGAGAGCCTGGCCGAGCTGGCCGTCATCATGGCGCGGTCACGGTAGGCGGGAGTCGGGTGCTGCTCGTGCTGTGGGTCGCGGGCAGCACCCGACCGTCAGTAAACCCCGTCCCGTTTCACCAGGCCCACCGCGCCCAGCGCACGGGTGACGCCGGTGAGCGCGGTGGCCAGGACGATCTCCGCGGCGTTGAACGCGACGGGTAGCTCCAGGATCCGGCGCTCTGCGTTCACCCGGTCGCTGTGCGGCCCGTTGAGGCGGAAGACGAGCGGCACCTGCGAACCGCACCACAGGTGGTAGGCCAGGCGCGGGTTGCGGAACACCTCCGGACGCCACGGTGAGCACCCGATCACCCTGGCAAAGTCGATCATGTACCGGTTGTAGTGCACGAGCGTACGCAGCTCGGGGTTGCCGGTGAAGAACTCGTCCTCGTACGCCGCCTGCCGTTTGATCAACTGGTCGAGCTGGTCCGGTGGCGGCAGCGTCCGCTTGCCGCTGCACAACAGCGCGAAGTAGCGGGCCTGCATCTCCGAGCAGGCCGGTACACCACCCGCAGCGGGGCGGGCCCATCCGATGAAGACCACTCCCGTGCCGAGCTCCGGATGGATCATGTGCTTGTACATCTGGCGCACATCGGTGATGTGCACGTCCTTCAGCAGGGTGAAGTCCTCGGTGTACCCGGTGTTCAGCACGATCGTGTCGATCGTCTCCCGCCGGCCATCCTTGAACACGACGTGGTCCGCGCCGAGTCGCTCGATGCCGGAGGCGTTGACCGTCAGCGTGCCGTCGACGATCCGGTGGATGAAAGCCTCGTTCTTGGTCAGAAAATGGTTGAAGAAGCTCTTGTTGTGCGAGTTCCACTCGGCGATCGCCCGACTCGCGGCGGTCTTGCCGAACCGCTTGCCCAGCAACGTACCGACGCGGTGCACAGCGGTGGCTGCCGCCAGCGGCAGTGCGTTCAGCATTTCGGAGGTGTAGGCGTCGTTCGGATGCGGCCGATCACCCGGGAACCGTGCGACGACGGACTGCCACCGGCGCACCGACAGCGTGCAGCTCGCCGCCACCTGGGCGATCTCGTTGACGACGTCGGCAGCGGTTTCGCCGATGCCCAGGCAGAGGACCCGCTTGCCGCGGAACGGTTCGGCGTTGCGGTAGAACGCCGAATGGGTGACCACCCCGGTGAAATCCTCCTGCCCCGGCAGGTTGATCTTGTTCGGAACCCGGTGGGTGCCGCTGGAGACGACGACCGCGTCGAACTGGTGGCTGATCCGGGCGGTGGGATCGTCGACAGGCGCGGTCTCGACCACGTATCCCTCGCCGCTGTCGCTCCTGGCCACGCTCAGCACGTCGGTCCGCGGGCGGATGAGTTGACGCAGGCCGAAGGCGTCGGCGAAGTCGTGGAGGTACTGCCGGTACTCGATCGCCGTCCAGAACCGCCGTTCCTGCTTCTCCGGCGGCGGGAAGCAGGAGAACGCCATCATGTAGTTGGAGATGGTCAGCAGCGTCGAATCGTAGGCGCCCGGCTCGTCGGTACCCGCCCCCGCACGGAACACGCCGCCGAGGTCGGCGTTGTGATCGAAGCAGGTCACGGTGTGGCCCTCGTCCAGCAGTTCCTTCATCGCGATCAGACCCGACGGGCCCGCGCCGATGACACAGACGGCTTTTTTCACTGTCACCTCGACATCTCGAAACGGACGGGCAGGGTGTCGTAGCCGGAGACGAAGTTCGAGTAGATGGGGCGGGGCTTGCCGCACAGCTCCATCCGGCGCACCTGACCGGTCAAGGCGGTGAGCAGCGCCCGCAGCTCGGCGCGACCGAGGAACGCACCGAGGCAGTAGTGCGGGCCGTGGCCGAACGACAGGTGCTTGTTGGGCGACCTCGACAGGGTGAACCGACGCGGCTTGTCGAACACCGATTCGTCGTTGTTCGCCGAGATGTTCCACAGCGTGACGATGTCGTCGGCGCGGATCTGGTGCCCGTGAACCGAAAAGTCGCTGCGGGCGGTGCGCGCCACGTGCATCCCCGGGGTCGCCCAGCGGAGGACCTCCTCCACAGCCGAGTCGAGGTCGACCGCACCGGTCCGCAGGGCGTCCCACTGGTCGGGGTGCTCGATCAGGGCCAGGACGGCACAGATCGCCGAGATCCGGGACGTCTCGTCGCCGCCGAGGATCAGGCTGTAGCAGTTGACCGCGATCTCCTCGACGGTCAGCCGAACCCCGTCCACCTCGGCGCTGGCGAGCATGCTGATCACATCGTCACCGGGCGTGCGCCGCCGATCCTCGGCCAGGTCGACGAAGTAGAGCAGGATCTCGTTACGGGCGCTGAGCGCGTCGAGGTCGCTGCTGTCGGCCCGGTCCGACGACAGGGCCATCTTGTTCCACCGGAGCAGGTCCCTGCGGTCGCCGAGCGGCACCGACAGCAGGTCACATATGGTGTTCATCGGGATCTGGTCGGCGACCTCGGCGGCGAAGTCGAACGAGCCCGCGCCGACGACCGCCGACACCAGTTCGGTGGAGCGGAGCTGGACGTTCGTCACCACCTCGCCGAGCGCCCGTGGGGTGAAGGCGCTGAACATCAGGTTGCGCAGTTTCCGGTGGGACGGCCCGTCGGTGACCGCGAGCATGCTGCCGCCCGCGGAGTCGTTGCCGCGCAGCACCACGTCCAGCACGTTGCCGCGCTCGGAACTGAGCGCCGGATCGTGGTAGAGCGCCTGGACGTCGGCGTACCGGGACACCACCCAGAACCCCGGGTTGCTCTCCGTGGCGGGGTGCCAGTAGACCGGGCTCTCTGCCCGCACGTCCCGCCAGAACGCATGCACGTCGTTGTCGACGAAGGTGGCTGGGTCGACCAGATCCAGGGACCGGCCGCCGGGGGCGGGCTCGCTCATGGCCCGATGGTGACAGCCGGACCACGGTCCCGAATGGACTCTTGCCTGTTCCTTTCCGGACCGGTGCGGGGGACCGGGTCAGTGCTGTTCGGTGTACTGGCCCAGCCCGGTCTGGTAGGCGATCGCCACGAGCTGCGCCCGGTCGCGGGCACCGAGTTTGCCCATCGTCCGGCTGACGTGCGTGCGCGCGGTGGCGGGGCTGAGGAACAGCGCGGCGCCGATCTCGTCGTTGCTCAGCCCCTGCGCCACCAGCACGAGCACCTCACGCTCGCGGTCGGTGAGCACCGCGAGTCGGTCCTCGCCCGCCTGCGCGGCCTTACGCCGGGCCGTGAACTGACTGATCAGCCGACGGGTGACCCGAGGGGCGAGCAGCGCGTCGCCGGCGGCGATGACCCGGATGGCGTGCAGCAGCTCGGCGGGGCCGGCATCCTTGAGCAGGAAGCCACTGGCACCCGCCTGGAGAGCCTCGAAGACGTTCTCGTCGGTGTCGTAGGTGGTGAGGATGAGTATGCGGACCCGGTCCATGCCGGGCATCTCGACGATCTGCTCCGCCGCGCGGATGCCGTCGAGGCGCGGCATCCGGATGTCCATGAGGACGACATCGGGCCGGGTGGCGCGAGCCAGCTCGACGGCCTCGGCCCCGTTCGTGGCCTCACCGACGACTGTGATGTCGTCCTCCAGGTCGAGCAGCAGCCGGAATCCGGAACGGACCAGCCGCTCGTCGTCGGCGAGCAGCACCTTGATGGACATGTCGGTCACGGGCGTGGCGCAACCGGCGCGAGCGGCAGGCGGGCGACGACCTCGAAGCCACCGCCGGGGCGGGACGTCGCGTGCAGTTCACCGCCGAGTAGTTGGCAGCGTTCCCGCATGCCGATGATGCCCCGGCCGCTCGACGGCGGACCGGCGCCCACCGCGACGAGCACCGGATCGCTGGTGCCCTCGTCCGTCACGCGGATGCCCAGTGTGTCGGAATCGACCTCGACCGATACGGTCACCCGGGTTGGTCCGACGTGGCGGATCACGTTGGTGATCGACTCCTGGATGATGCGGTAGGCCGCGCTGTCCACAGCGCTCGGCAAGGGCGCCACGTCCGAACTCTTCTCGATGCTGACGTCGAGGCCGGCCTCACGGGCCTTGCTGGCGAGTGCGTGGAGCTGGTCGAGACCCGGGTGGGGTTCACGGCCGTCGTCCTCGCGCAGAACCCCGAGCACCGCACGCATCTCGTGCAGCGCCCGCGAGCTGGTCTGTTCGATGGCCCGCAACGCGTCGCGGGCCTGGGCGGGCCGCTTGTCGAGTACGTGCGCGGTGACGCTGGCCTGCACGTTGATGATGGCGATGGCGTGCGCGACGGTGTCGTGGACCTCGCGGGCGATCCGCAGCCGTTCGGCGTCGACCCGGGCCCGGGTCTCCTCCTCGCGGGCCCGCTCGGCCATTTCGGCCCGCCGCTGCGCGTCGGCGGCGATGACCCTGCGGGATCGTACGGACTCACCGAGCGTGATGCTGATGACCGAGGCCCCGATCCGCAGGAGAACCCAGGCCACTGCTTCCCTCGGCTGGACGTCAGCCCCAGCGATCAACCATCCGACGGACAGCACCGCGGTGCCCGTACCCGCGATCAGCAGGAACCGGCGTCCGTCGCCGTAGGCGGCGAGGGTGTACAGGGCGACGAACAGCCCGAGGCAGGCCAGCCGGTCGGGGAACCCGAGGCCGAAGTAGACGAGGCTCGCCACCCCGGTGACCACGAACACGGCGACCGGCCACCGGCGACGGAAGACGATGACCAGGCCGCTCAGCAGCACCAGGAGGTAGCCGGCGTAGCCGAAGTCCGACGTGGGTCGGGCGACCGGCTCGGGAAGGACAGCACCGTAGTCGCTGACGCTCTGCACCTGGACCACTGTGACGAAGAGTGCCAGCAGGACGTCTGCGAACCAGGCGGGCCGCCGGGCGAGCCAGGCCCGCAGTCGTTCCGGCATCGCCCGCAGGTTCATGCCGCGATCCTACGACACCCGGCACACGCTCCGGTGCGTGGCCGACTACGCCCTGCGACGTATCTGGGCCGACTCCTGGTACGCGGATCCGCGTACCAGGTGCCACGTCTCGCCCCACGCGCGACAGGTGGACCGAACACGATGATCTGTGCCATGAAGAAGCTCTTCGCGGGCCTGGCGTCACTGTTGCTGCTCGCCGAGGTCGCACAGTTCTATCTCGCTGCCAGTGGGGCGTTCGACTCCGCGCCGATCGAGGAAGCGTTCTCCCCCCACCGCATCCTCGGGTATCTGATCCTCTTCTTCGCCGCGTTGCTCGCGGTCGTCTCCGCGATCGCCCGAATGCCTGGCCGGGTCATCGGCAGGACGGCCATGGTGGCCGGGCTGGTGCTCATCCAGTCGCTGATCCGGGAGGTCGCCAGGTCCTTCGGCGAGGGCTCCGAGACGGGTCACCTCATCTTCGGCGTGCACGCCGTCAACGGGCTGATCATCGTCGGGGTCACCATCTGGGTGGTGCGGGAGGCTCGCCAGATCGCCTGGCAGCGCACCGAGCTCAGCCACGCGACCCGGTCATGACCACTGCGGCGCTGACCGTCCTGGACCATGCCTGGGCGCTGCTCGGCGCCGGCGCGTGGCTCGCCGCCGGGGTGACCGCGGCGCTGGGCCGCGCCAGGGCAGCCCTGGTGCTGCTCGTCGCGGGGCTGGTGCTCACCCTCGCCAAGGCCGGGTCAGTGGCGGTGCTGGCCGGGCGGGGCTGGTGGTTCGTCCAGGAGAAGGTGCTGCTCGGCATGCCGCTGCTCGCGACCGCCGCGCTGGTCGCGGCGGTGGTCGCCGGGCCGCCGCTGCGCGCGTGGGCCACCGGAGCGCCCCGGCGGCTCGGCCGGGAGCGGGCCGGCACCGTCGCGCTGTTCACCGCCGGGTACGCCGCGTTGGCCGGCTTCGTGGTCACCTACCTCGTCGGCTATCCGCTGACCCTGCCGACGGCGTTGATCGCGGTAGGTGTGGTGGTGGCGGCCGCGTTGCTCACCGCGCGGTCGCTCCCGGCGCCGCACGTGGACGTCGTGGGGGAGGAGGCCCCGAACGCCGGGCCGAGCCTGTCCCGCCGTGGCTTCCTCGGCGTCGCCGGTGGCGTGGTCGCGATCGGTGCGACAGGCACCGGCGCGAGCCTGTCGGTGCTCTCCGCCGCCCCCGGCCCCACGGTGGGCGGCGGCCCCGGTCCCAGCCGCCGGCCCACCGTGTCGGTGGCCGACCTGCGCGGGCCGGACACCCCCGCGCCGGGCGGCGTGCGACGCGCGTACGGGGTGACCGCCCGCAAGGCCGCCGTGCGTCTGCCGTCCGGGCAGGACGTCGACGCCTGGACCTTCGACGGTGCGGCGCCCGGCCCTCAGCTCACCGCCACCGAGGGTGACCTCATCGCGGTGCGGCTTGTCAATCAGGACATCGACGAGGGCGTGACCATGCACTGGCACGGCTACGACGTGCCGTGCGGGGAGGACGGCGTGCCGGGCCTCAGCCAGCCGGCGGTCGCGCCGGGCGACGCGTTCGTCTACCGGTTCCGCGCCGACCAGGTCGGGACGTACTGGTATCACACCCATTACGCCTCCCATGTCGGCGTGCGGCGTGGCCTCTACGGGGTGCTCGTCGTGGCTCCCCGCACGGATCCCGACCCCGCGGATCTGGACGTGGTCGTCCCGGTGCACACCTTCACCGGCGGCGCGGCGGTCGCGGGTGTCGAGCATGTCGCGGCGGCGGGTTCGACGGTCCGGTTGCGCCTGGTCAACACCGACTCCGACCCGCGTCGTTTCGCGCTGGCGGGTAGCTCGTACCGGGTGGTCGCGGTGGACGGCCGTGACCTGCAGGGCCCCGGTGAGACCAGTCGGACGGCGGTACGGGTCGCTGCGGGTGGGCGGCGCGACCTGGTGTTCGTCATGCCGGAGACCGCCGTGGCGCTGTTCGTCGACGGTGTGGTCGCGGTGTGGCTGCGACCCCGCTCGGACGCGCCCGACGGCGAGGCGGCCACGCAGGACACCGCCGCGTGGCCGGAACTCGACCTGCTCACCTACGGCACCTCGACCCCCGTACCGTTGCGCACCGCGTCCGTGGACCGGCAGTTCACCCTCGTGCTCGACCGGGGGCTGGCCATGGTCGACGGACGCCCCGCGTTCGCGCAGACGGTCAACGGGCGTGGCCACCCGTCGATTCCGGACCAGCTCGTCGCCGAGGGCGACGTCGTCCGGTTCACAGTGGTCAACCGCAGTCTGGAGACCCATCCCTGGCACCTGCACGGCCATCCGGTGCTGATCCTGTCCCGCAACGGCCAGCCGTCCTCGGGCAGTCCGCTCTGGATGGACACCTTCGACGTGCGCCCGGGCGAGGTGTGGGAGGTCGTCTTCCAGGCCAACAACCCTGGCATCTGGATGAACCACTGCCACAACCTGCCACACGCCGATCAGGGCATGATGCTGCGCCTACGGTACGACGGCGTCAGCACGCCGTTCCACGGCGCACATGCGGCGGGGCACCGCCATCCGTCCTGACGACATACTCAGGGGGTAAGCATGATCTTCGGGTACCGCGCGGTGACCATCTCGCTGGCCTTCGGACCCCGGGCGAACACCACGTTCTCGGTGTCGAGACGCCGACCCGTCCGCCGGTCCACCACTATCGGGTCCACCTCCACGCCGGTGTCGGTGTCGACCAGGATGACGCTGCGATCCTGCGGGGCGAGCCGATGGTTGCCCCACGCCGCGATGACCAGCAACAGCGGGCGGAGCGTCCGGCCCAGGGGCGTCAGCCGGTACTCCCGGCCGTCGGTGTTCGGGGCCCCGACCGCCGGCTCGACCAGACCTCTGTCGCGAAGGTCACCGAAACGCTCCAGCAGCAGCTCGGTGGGCGTTCCGAGGTTGTGCTGGATGGCCCCGAACGTGGTGTGGCCGTTGAAGATCTCGTGCAGGATCTCCAACGTCCACCAGGCGCCCACGACCTCCACGGTGCGCCCCAGCGGACAGTCGGGGATCCGGGCCCTGGGGCCGGACGGACGAGGCGCGTCGTGCTGTGCGCCGGTGCGGACACTGCTCATCTGCACTCCAGGTATCTCGTTCACCTTCGGCCGTCCGGGCCCGTCCCGTCGGGTTCGGACGCCGGGGTGACGGCCAGCGACCAGTACCGCCGCATGCCGTACAGCAGCGGGCTCACCGGGGCGACCGCGTGGGTGCGGACCCGCAACACCGTCCCGAAGACCACGACGTGGTCCCCGACGGGCAGGGCCTTGCTGACGCGGCAGTCCGCGGTCGTGTGGGCGTCGTCGACCAGGTGCGGCATCCCGGACTCCGGATCCGGGACCCACCCGACCTTCTCGAAGCGGTCCGGTGCGCCGGAGGCGAACAGCTGCGCGACCGGCTCGGCGTGGTCGCGTAACAGGTTCACCGCGAAGGCGGACACGTCGAGCAGGGCCGCCAGTGTCGGACTCGCGGCGCGTAGGCACACCAGCAGCGTCGGCGGCTGGAGCGCGACGCTGCACACCGACGAACAGGTCATCCCCCACGGAACGCCGTCCCGCGCCGCGGTCGTGACGATGGCCACCCCGGCGGGGTGGGCGGCCATGAGGGAGCGGAACTGCGCCGGGTCGACAAGTGGCGGCGCGACGATGCCTGTCACGGGCTCCGGCATGGTGTGCCCTCCTCCTCGCTCGAACGCACAGGGAACGTCCCGGGCTGCCGTACCTGCCGGCGCGCCGCTGGCCCGACGGCAGGTCTCCGGCTCATCCCGCGGACCGGTGACCCGCACCGCCGCACTCGTCGACGAACTCCAGGATCCGGCGCACCCCGGTCTCCAACCAGCCGGGATCCACGCAGAACGCGACCCGGACCAGATGCTGTGCCCAGGGCGCGTAGTCGTGGGCACGGATGTGCCCCCGGTCGTCGAGCTGGGGACGCATGGCGAAGCCGTTGCCGGCGACCACGGCGACGCCCTTGCGCTCCAGCAGACGCAGCGCGAACGTCTCGGCGTCCAGCCCGGTGCTGGCCACGTCGAGCATCGCGTACCAGCCCCCGGCGGGCAGCTCGTCCAGTAACCCGGCCTTGACCAGCGGCGGCAGGGCCACGTCCCGGTTACGCTGCACCAGCTTCCGGTTGGTGGCGGCGGCGTCGGACCGGCTGGCCAGCGCGGCGACCCCGGCGTGCTGCACCGGGGTGTTGGTACCGATGATGTTCGCCTCCTGGACCACCCGCATGACATCGGCGGCGCGGTCGTTCGCCAACACGACGTATCCGAGCCGGTAGCCGGTCATCGCGAAGCTCTTGGAGAAGCTGAAGACGCTGTGCACGATGCGCTCGTCGACAGGCAGGTCGCGCTCCAGAGAGGCGACGGAGAGGTGTTCGCGCTCGTAGCAGAAGTGCTCGTACGCCTCGTCGCTGACCACGTGCCAACCCCGGGTACGGGCCAGGTCGAGCAGGGCACTGATCTCGTCGGGGGTCAGCACCACACCTGTTGGATTGGCTGGCGAATTGATCAGCAACACCCTGGTCCGGGGGCCGGCGACGGCCGCGATCCGCTCGACCTCGGGTCGGAAACCGGGCCCGAGCGGGTAGAACACCGGCCGCAGCCCGGCGAGCAGACTCTGCTGCAGATGGACCGGCCAGTGCAGTTCCGGCAGGAGGATCTCGGCGCCCGGCTCGCTGAGGGTCTGCAGCAGGGCGGCAAGTCCCTCACACGAGCCCGGGGTGACGAGGACCCGGTCGACAACCGTGTCCACCCCGTTGTCCGTCCGCAGCTTCTCCACAGCCGCCTCGCGCAGCTCGGGCAGACCGTCCGGGCCCGTGTACTTGGTGTCGCCACGGCGGACCGCGGCGACGAAGGCGTCAGCGACGTTCTGCGCCGGGTGGAAGTAGGGGTCGCCGACGTGCAGCTTCACCACCTCGGCGCCGGTGCGCCGCTCGGCTTCCTGGGCAGCGCGGAAGATGGTGTGCAGGCACGACGAGGGGATGAAGCTGGCAGCGGACGAGATTTCGGGGCTCACGCTCTGACCACCTCTGTTTCGTTAAGGTTGGTACCTGACTGGGCAGGTCTCATGCGGTGCGACCGCCGTCGACCGGAATCAGCGCGCCGGTGACCCAGCCCGACAGCGCCGGGTCGATGAGCGTGCAGACCCACTGGCCGATCTCGGCGGGGTCTCCGAAACGCCCCATCGGGGTCGACGCGACCAGGTCGGTCCGGAGCCGCTCGATGCCTGTGTCGTCCAGCCCGGTTCCGGTCCACAACGGTGTGTCCACCGGCCCCGGCAGAATGGCGTTCACCCGTACGTCCGGTGCGAGTTCGCGGGCCAGGGACCGGGTGAGGCTGTTCAGCGCCGCCTTGGTCGCGCCGTAGTAGGCCCGTCCGGGCATCGACAGGACGCCGCCGACCGAGGAGACGTTGACGATGCTGCCCCTGCTGGCCCGCAGCAGCGGCACCCCGCACCGGATCAGGTCGGCGGGCGCCCGGACGTTCACCGCGAACATCTCGTCGAGGTGCGCCGGATCGAGTGTCTCGATCGGACCGAACCGGGCCAGGCCCGCGTTGTTGACCACCGCGTCGAGGCCGCCGAAGGTTTCGGCGGCGACCGTGACGACCCGGTCGGCGGTGTCCGGGGCACGGACGTCCGCGGCCACGACCGCCACGGCGGACGGGTACCGGTCCGCCAGCGCCCGCAACTGTTGTTCGCGGCGGCCGACGATCGTCACGTTGGCCCCCGCCTTCACCAGGCACTCGGTGATTCCCAGGCCGATTCCGGTGCCGGCGCCGGTGACCACGACCGACCTGCCGTCGAGCGTCACCGTCGCACACCGCCTGCCGTCAGGGCCGCCACGATGTCGGCGACCAGCTCGTCCGGGTGGGCGAGCAACTGGAAGTGGCCGCCCGGCCAGGCACGCATGCTGAACGCGGCGTTGCTCACCCCGGCCCACCCGGCGACCCGGTCGGCGTCGACGAGCGGGTCGTCGGTGTTGTAGTAGCCGCGCACGGGGCAGCCCAACGGGGCGGCGTCCGGCGCGGGGCGGTAGGTCTCGTGCACGGTGATGTCCGATCGGAGCACTGGCAGCAGCAGGTCGCGTAGTTCGGGCTCGTCGGCGATGTCCGGCTCGATCCCGCCGAGCTTCGTCACTGCCGACCACAGGTCCTCGTCGTCGAGCTGGTGGGTGGTCCCGCCGCCGGCCAGCCAGGGCCCGGCCGCGCCGGAGACGAACAGGTGCCGCACGGGATCGCCGTGGTCCCGCAGCACCCGCGCCGTCTCGTAGGCGACGAGCGCGCCCAGGCTGTGTCCGAACAGCGCGTACCGGGTGGGCGGCAGCCGAAGCAGCTCTGCGGCCACCTGGGTCGCCATCTCGGCGATGCTGGTGACGGGATCCTCGGCCAGCCGGTCGGCGTGGCCCGGGTACTGCACGGCGTGTAGCGCGACACCGGCGGGCAGCGCAGCGGACCAGGGGCGGTAGACCGCCGCCGTGCCTCCGGAGTGCGGGAAGCAGACCAGCCGTGCGGTGGGGTCGTCGACGCTGGTGAGCGTCCGGACCCACCTCCGGTTGGATCTCCGTGTTCGGCTCACGACATCGAGCGTCACCGAGTCCGCTCGATCATCCGGACAATCTGTCAAGGCTCTGTCGGGTGCGACGCGGCCTTTGGGCTGCTACCGGAATCTGGTATTGCCGCACCGAAGGAGGACACACAGATGCTGGACGGGTTCGTGCCCTGGCCGCCCGACGTCGCCGAGCGCTACCGACGTGCCGGTTACTGGCGAGGTTTGTCCCTTCGGCAGCTCTTTGACGACAGTGTCCGCCGTCATCCGGACAAGGTGGCCGCGGTGGACGCCACCCGCCGCGTCACCTACGCGGAGCTGGCGGACGAGACCGACCGGATCGCCGCAGGTCTGCTCGATCTCGGCATCGGCAGCCGCGACCGTCTGGTCCTGCACCTGCCCAACGTGAACGAGTTCCTGTCAGTCCTGTTGGCGGTGTTCAGCATCGGCGCGATTCCGGTGCTGGCCCTGCCCGGTCACCGCCGCGACGAGATCACCCACCTGGCCCGCGCCTCGGACGCGGTGGCCTACCTCGGACCGGACCGCTTCCAGGGGTTCGACCACCGGGCGCTGGCCCGTCAGCTCCGCGCCGACGTGCCGAGCGTGCGGCACGTCGTGATCGCCGGCGACAGCGCCGAGTTCACCTCGCTTGCCGAGCTGGCCAGGTCCGAGCCGCGACAACTGCCGCCGGTCGACGCCGCCGAGATCGCACTGCTGCTGCTCTCCGGCGGCACCACGGGGGTGCCGAAGTTGATCCCCCGCACCCATGACGACTACGCCTACAACATCTTCGCCTGCGCCGAGGTGACCGGATTCGGCGCGGAGAGCGTCTACCTCGCGGCCAACCCCGTACCGCACAACGCCGCGCTCGGCTGTCCCGGCGTGTTGGGCGCGTTGCTCGTCGGCGGAAAGGCGGTCCTGGCCGCCAACCCGAGCCCGGACCACGTCTTCCCGTTGATCGGTCGGGAGGGCGTCACCCACACCGCTCTGGTGCCGGCACTCGCGCTGCTGTGGACCGAGGCGGCGCAGAGCATGCCTGTCGACATGAGCGGCATGACCATCCAGGTGGGCAGCTCGAAGTTCGGCCCGACCGCGGCCCAACGGGTCAGCTCGGGCCTGCGGTGCCGCCTCATGAACGTCTACGGCATCGGCGAGGGGCTGATCACCCACACGCGTCTCGACGATCCGCTGGAAGTGGTCTACACCACCGAGGGCACGCCGATCTGCCCGGACGACGAGGTGAAGATCGTCGACCCCGAGGACGGTACGCTCCCGGCCGGGGTGACAGGCGAGTTGCTCACCCGTGGCCCGTACACGATCCGGGGCTACTTCGCCGCGCCGGAGCACAACCGGCGGGCGTTCACCGCCGACGGGTTCTACCGCACAGGTGACCTGGCCAAGCTCACCGAGGACGGGCGCATCGTCATCGAGGGCAGGCTCAAGGACATCATCCACCACTTCGGCGAGAAGGTCTCGGCCGAGGAGGTGGAGGGCCACGTGTTGACGTACCCGTCGGTGCGGGACGCCGCTGTCGTCGGCATCCCGGATGACGCCATCGACGAACGCATCTGCGTGTTCGTGGTGCTCACCGCCGAAGCGGAGGAGGCGGGGACGCCGCCGACGCTGCGCGCGATCCGGGAGCACATCCGCGACCGTGGGTTGGCGCCGTACAAGCTGCCCGACGAGCTGGTCGTCGTGCCGGACCTGCCGCGTACGCCCGTGGGCAAGATCGACAAGAGTGCCCTGCGCGCGGGGCGGCGTGAGCTCCAGCACCGCTGAGCCACCGCCCGGGCACCTTGCTGAGGAGGCCTGTCCACCGATGACCAATCCGACGGACATCCGGCGCGACCGCGCGTACGGGGAGATCCTCAGACTGGACGAGCTGCTCGAGATCGCCTGCGTACGCGACGAGCCGGACCGCACCCTGTTCTTCGCCGCCCACCAGGCGTGCGAGTTGTGGTTCGCGGTCATCCTGCGGCACGTCGAGTCCGCCCGGGACGCGCTGAACCGCGATCAGGCGGACGTCGCCACCGACCACATCGGGCGACTGCCGGCGGCCATGCGGGTGCTCAGCGGACACTTCGACGTCCTGAGCACGCTGACACCCGAGTCGTTCGACGAGATCCGGGCGACCCTCGGCTCGTCGAGCGGCTTCCAGTCCGCCCAGTATCGGGAGATCGAGTTCCTGTGCGGAGCCCGGGACCGTCGATTCCTCAACACCCCCGGGTTCACCGCCGGGGAGCGGGCCCGGCTGGTTGCCCGCTGCGAGGAGCAGTCGCTGTCGTCCGCCTTCGTCGAGTACCGCGACCGTGCCCGGGCCGACGGTGACCTGGCCCCGGTCGAGCGGGTCCGCGACGCGCTGGCGGCCTTCGACGACGCGGTGCGGTCGTGGCGTGCCCGGCACGCCCAGCTGGCTGAGCAGTTCATCGGCGAGGGACGCGGCACGGCCGGCTCGGCCGGGGCCGCCTACCTGTGGCGGTCGACCGAGCGGACGTTGTTCCCGGAGGTCTTCGCGCCAGTCGTCGGTGGCGGGGTCCACCAGAACTGAGCCGAAGCAGACACATTCGTCGAGTCCCGGGTTATCGGGTACAAGGAGGATCCGCAATGACTGTCAGTGGTGCCGCCGCCAAGAACACGCGCGACCCCGGCAGGACACGGCGAGTCGTCATCGTCGGTGGCGGGACGGCCGGCTGGATGACAGCGTCGTACCTGGCGGCCGCCTTCGGTAAACGGGTCGACGTGACAGTCGTCGAATCGGCCACCGTCGGCACGATCGGGGTCGGCGAGGCCACCTTCAGCGACATCCGGCACTTCTTCGAGTTCCTGCGGTTGGAGGAGTCCGAGTGGATGCCCGCCTGTAACGCCACGTACAAGCTGGCCGTCCGGTTCGAGAACTGGCGCGAGCCGGGCCATCACTTCTACCACCCGTTCGAGCAGATGGCCTCCGTCGACGGGTTCCCGCTCAGTGACTGGTGGCTGCGCTACCCGACCACGTCGCGGTTCGACAAGGACTGCTTCGTCATGGCGTCGCTGTGCGATGCCGAGCGGTCGCCCCGGTATCTGGACGGCAGCCTGGTCGACCAGGGCTTCGTCGAGCAGACCCACGACGAGACGTCGGCCCGGTCGACGATCGCGGAGTACCAGGGCGCGCAGATTCCCTACGCGTACCACTTCGAGGCGCACCTGCTGGCGAAGTTCCTGACCGGCTACTCCACCGAGCGGGGCGTCAAGCACGTCGTCGACAACGTCGTCGACGTGGCGCTCGACGATCAGGGGTTCATCTCGCACGTGCGTACCGCCGAGCACGGCGAGATCGCCGGTGACCTGTTCGTCGACTGCACCGGCTTCCGGGCGCTGCTGCTGAACAAGGCCCTCGGCGAGCCGTTCGTGTCCTACCAGGACACCCTGCCCAACGACAGCGCTGTCGCGCTCCAGGTGCCGCTGGACATGGACCGCAAGCCGCTGCGGCCGTGCACGACCGCTACCGCGCAGGACGCCGGATGGATCTGGACGATCCCGCTGATCAGTCGGATCGGCACCGGCTACGTCTATGCCAGCGACTACGCGACCCCGGAGGAGGCCGAGCGGGTGCTGCGCGAGTTCGTCGGCCCCGAGGCGGCCGACGTGCCCGCGAACCACATCCGGATGCGTATCGGCCGCAGCCGTCGGTCGTGGGTGAAGAACTGCGTCGCGGTCGGCCTGTCCAGCGGCTTCGTCGAGCCGCTGGAGTCGACGGGCATCTTCTTCATCCACCACGCCATCGAGCAGATGGTCAAGTACTTCCCGTCCGGGCGCGGCGACGACCTGCTGCGCGAGCAGTACAACAGGTCCGTCACCCACGTCATGGACGGTGTACGTGAGTTCCTCTGCCTGCACTACCGGGGTGCGAAGCGGGTCGACAACCAGTACTGGAAGGACACCAAGACCCGGGTGATCCCCGACGCCCTCGCGGAGCGGATCGAGATCTGGCAGCACAAGGTGCCGGACTCGGAGTCGATCTACCCGCACTACCACGGTCTGCCGCCGTACTCGTACAACTGCATCCTGCTGGGCACGGGTGGAATCGACGTGCGGCACTCGCCCGCCGTCGAGCTGGCCGACGAGCGGGCGGCGCTTGCGGAGTTCGAGCGCATCCGGCTCAAGGCCGAGAAGCTGGTGCAGGAACTGCCCACCCAGAACCAGTACTTCGCCGCGATGCGCGCCAACGCGTGACAGTCGTCCGTTCCGTCTCCCCGGCGGCCGGCCGCCGGGGAGACGGAACGGGCCCAGCAGCGACCGTTTCGGCACCGGAAGCGAAGTGACGTGTATCTGACGTACGACCAACGAGCCCTGGACATTCAGTACTCGCCGAGTTCCCGCGTCGCCGACATAAACGTTTTCCTACGCGAGTACGCCGAACGTAGCGCACAGGCGCGGGACCGGCTCGACGTGCTTTCGGGCGTACGCTGCGGACCGCGACCCGAGCAATTGCTCGACTATTTCCCCGCGGCCCGGCCGGGCGGCCCGTTACTGGTGTTCATCCACGGCGGGTACTGGCAGGAGCTGAGCCGACTCGAATCGTCCTTCATGGCCCTGGACCTGGTGCCGCGCGGCATCTCCGTCGCGGCGCTGGGTTACGGCCTGGCGCCCACGTACGGACTGCCGGAGATCGTCGACATGGTCGCCGAGGGAGTTCGCTGGATCTGCCGAAACGCCTGTCAGTTGCCGGCGAGCCCCCGGTCGGTCTACCTCAGCGGGTGCTCTGCGGGCGCGCACCTGGCCGTCATGGCGTTGCTCGACACCTCCGGTGGGCAGCGCGACGGCGACCGTCCCGACCGGGCGGTGGCGGGCGCGATCCTGCTCAGCGGCGTCTACGACCTGGAGCCGGTCCGCCGGACCTATGTCAACCGGGCGCTCGGGCTGGATCCGGGGACCGCGCGTGATTACAGCCCGATGCGCCGGCTGCCGGCGGTGCTGCCACCACTTGTCGTCGCGCGGGGCGAGAACGAGACCGACGAGTTCGGCCGGCAGCAGGCGGAGTTCGTCGAGGCCGTCCGAGCCTGCGGCAGCCGCGTGGTCGACCTCGTCGTGCCGTCGCGCAACCACTTCGATCTGGCCTTCGATCTCGGCGTCCCCGGAACAATGCTGGGCGATTCCCTTACCGAACTGATAGGGCTCGACGAGTAGTCCGACAACCGATGTGTACTTCTCACGGCATCGTCCACGATATTCACAGCCACCCATCGGGCGGCGACAGATTGCTCGGTGCTGCGGGCTGCTGTTAGGGTCGGGCCAGGCGCCGGCGCTGATGTAGCCAGTTGCCTGACATCAATCTCGCGCCCCGCCCGTCGACGTATTTCGAACCGAACATTCCGCAGCGGGAGTCGATAGCGCGCAAGGGAGCTTGAGAATGTTATCGGAAAACACCGACTGCGGCACCGGGACGGATCGGGACGGCCTGCGCGCTGCGGTGTCCGACCTGCTCGGCATGGAGCTGACCACAGCGGACGACGACAGCAACCTGTTCGAACTGGGGCTGCAGTCCCTGCACCTGATGCGACTGACCAGCCGGCTCAACGGCGCGGGCGCCGAGGTGACGTTCACCGAGCTGGCCGCCGACCCGCGACTGTCCGCGTGGGTCGGGCTTGTCGGCACCGGCGTGACTGCGACCGAGTCCACGGCACCCACTCGGCCGGCGGTCGACGCCGCCCGGCACGATCCGGATCGGGCCTTCCCGCTGACTCCGGTGCAGCAGGCGTACCTGTTCGGTCGCTCGGGCGATCACGCGCTCGGCGGTGTCGGCTGCCACAATTACCTCGAGTTCGACTCGACAGGTGTGGACGCGCAGCGACTCGAACGGGCTGTCCGGGCGCTGCTGGCGCGTCACCCGATGCTGCGGGCCCGGTTCGACGACGACGCCACCCAGCAGATCCTGCCGGAGTCCCCCTGGCCCGGGCTGACCGTGCATGACTTCCGCGACCGCCCCGCCGACGAGGCGGCGACCGCCGCGCTGGAACTGCGCGACCGGCTCTCCCACCGCATCCTGGAGGTCGGTCGCGGCGAGGTGGTCGATGTGCTGCTCACCCGGCTGCCCGGTGGGGTGGACCGGCTGCACTTCAACATCGACCTGCTGGCCGTGGACCTGGCCAGCTTCCGGGTGATGCTCGCCGACCTGGTCGTCCTCTACGACGATCCGGCGGCCCTCGGCGAGGTCGGTTACACCTTCGGCAGGTACCTCGCCGAGCAGGCCGGTACCCGGGCCGCCGAGCGGGAGCGGGCCCGCCCGTACTGGCAGCGGCGGCTGCCGACGCTGCCCGGCGGCCCGAAGCTGCCCCTGGCGGTCGATCCGGAGGCGGTCACCGTCCAGCGTTTCGCCCGTCGCTTCTTCGACCTCACGGTGCCCGAGTGGCAGGCCCTGGAACGCCGGGCGGGCGAGGCGGGACTGACGCCCGCGGCGGTGCTGGCCACCGCCTACGCCACGGTCCTGAGTCGCTGGAGCGGGGACGAGCACTTCCTGCTCAGCCTCCCGCTGTTCGACCGGGACCTGGACGTGCATCCCGAGATGCCCCGCCTGGTGGGCGACTTCTCCGGTCTGGTGCTGCTGGAGGTCGACCTCTCCGGCGACAGCTTTGCCGGCCGCGCGCGCACGGTGCAGAAGCAGATGCACGAGGACATCGGGTACGCCGCCTACACCGGCGTCGACGTGCTGCGGGAGTTCACCCGCGCCGACCCGGAGTCGCCCCGCACCGCGCCAGTGGTGTTCTCCGTGGACCTGTCGGCTCCGCTGATCCCCGAGGAGTTCGCGGCCCGCTTCGGTGAGCCGACGTGGATGATCTCCCAGACCCCGCAGATCTGGCTCGACCACCAGATCTACCGCACCAGCGACGGCACCGTACGCCTGGTGTGGGACGCCGTCGAGGCGCTCTTTCCCGACGGCATGCTGGACGCGATGCTCGCCGCGTACGAGACGCTGGTCCGCGGCCTGCTGGCCGGTGCGTGGACGAGCGCGGTGCCGGAGATCGACCTGCCCACGGCGACGCGGCGCACCCGCGCGGCGGTCAACTCGTCCACCCGCGCGATGACCGACAATCTCCTGCACACGCGGTTCTTCGCCCAGGCGGACGAGCGGGCCCGGCGACCCGCGTTGCTCTGGGGCGAGCAGGAGTCGCTGTCACACGACGAACTCGCCGCGCGCGCCCTGCGGGTCGCCGGGGCGCTGGCCGGACGCGGTGTGGGTCGTGGATCGTACGTGCCCGTGCTGGCCCCGAAGGGCGTACCGCAGATCGTGGCGGTGCTCGGCGTGCTCGCCGCCGGAGCGGCGTACGTCCCGATCGGCGTGGACCAGCCGGCCGAGCGACGCGCCCGGATCCTCGACCTCAGCGGCGCCCGGGTCGTCCTCGACGGCAGCGGACTGTTGAGCCCGACCGGGGTGGCTGCCGAGATCCTCACCATCGAGGCCGCCGAGCAGGCCGAGCCGCTTGCCGCTCCGGTCGCCGCCGACCCCGACGACCCCGCGTACGTGATCTTCACGTCGGGTTCGACCGGCCTGCCCAAGGGTGTCGAGCTCACCCATCGCGCGGCGGTCAACACCGTCGAGGACATCAACGAACGGTTCGACCTCGGTCCGGCCGACCGTGTGCTGGCGGTGTCCGCGTTGGACTTCGACCTCTCGGTGTGGGACATCTTCGGGCTGCTCGCGGTGGGCGGTGCCGCGGTCCTGGTGCCGGAGTCGGGTCGGCGCGACGCCACCGAGTGGCTTTCGCTGTGCCGCCAGCACGCGGTGACCGTCTGGAACACCGTTCCGGCCCTGCTGGACATGCTGCTCACCGCCGCCGACGACGCCCAGCTTCCGGGCACGATGCGCCTCGCCCTGCTCTCCGGCGACTGGATCGGGCTGGACCTGCCCGGCAGGCTGGCCGCAGCGACCGACGGACGTTGCCGGTTCATCTCACTCGGCGGTGCCACCGAGGCGGCGATCTGGTCGAACGCGTTCGAGGTCGTCGAGGTGTCCGCCGGCTGGCGGTCGATCCCGTACGGCACACCGCTGCGTAACCAGAAGTTCCGCGTGGTGGACAGCCGTGGCCGGGACTGCCCCGACTGGGTGCCCGGCGAGCTGTGGATCGGCGGCGCGGGGGTGGCGCTGGGCTACCGGGGCGATGCCGACCTGAGCGCGGCCCGCTTCCCGCTGGTGGCCGGCGAGCGCTGGTACCGCACCGGCGACCTGGGCCGTTACTGGCCCGACGGCAACCTGGAGTTCCTCGGTCGCCTCGACCACCAGGTCAAGATCAACGGTTTCCGGGTCGAACTCGGCGAGA
Organism: Micromonospora andamanensis; assembly: GCF_016863495.1. Classification (GTDB taxonomy): domain Bacteria; phylum Actinomycetota; class Actinomycetes; order Mycobacteriales; family Micromonosporaceae; genus Micromonospora; species Micromonospora andamanensis. Next base: position 54,979 of record NZ_BOOZ01000015.1, on the reverse strand, counting down.
TCGAGTCCTGCCTGCAGGCGTACCCCACTGTCGCTCAGGCTGTCGCCGTCGTCGTCAACGAGGGTCGCCGCGAGGTGGTCGCCGCAGTGGTCGAGCGATCGTCGACGCCCGATTCCGACCTCCCGGTCGTCGAGCCCGCCGCCGGACGGCCGGGCGACGAGTTCCTGCCGCCGGTGACCGGCCCGGCGACCGGGGACGACCCGCTGCTGCTCGAACACCAGCTGGTGGAGGTGCTGCTGGCCGAGGTCGTCGCACCGCTTGTCGAGCCGGGGAGCACACCGTTCACCGTCTGCGTCCCGCAACGACCGGTCGTGGACGTCTGGCTCGACTACCTGGCGCACCGCGACGTGCTGTCCGGCCCGGCCGACGGGTACGCGCCCGGACCGAGGTGGACCGAGGTCACGGACGCGAGATGGGCCGAGCGGGTCCGGCAGAGCACCCTCGGCACCCGGCTGGCGGCCGTCTCGGCCACCCTGGAGTGGGCCGCGCCGCTCTACACGGCCATCCTGTCCGGTGACGCCGACGCCACCGCGTTGCTGGACGACCCGGTGCTGGCCCCGGAGGCGCTCAACGACCTGATGCCGGCCACCGCCGAGTGTCTCGCCGCCGTCGCGCACGACCTGCGGGAGCGTGGCGGCACCGCGCCGGCGGCCGTGGCCGAGTGGCAGAGCGACAGCGGTCGTGGCGCGGCCCGGCTGCTGGCGGCGCTGTCCGGGGCCCCGGTCGAGTACACGCTGCTCGGGGCTGCGCGGCCGGCGCTGGCCAAGGCCGAGACGCTGCTGCGGGAACACGGCCACCGCGTCCGGGTGGCGGTGCAGGGTGCGGACGTGCTGGCCGCGCCGCACGTGCACGCCTTCGACGCCGTGGTGGCGAACAACGTGCTGCACCGGATGTCCGACCCGGAGACCGCGGCGGCCTCCATGGGGCTGCTGCTCGCCGCCGGCGGCCGGCTGTACCTGATCGAACGCGCCCACCCGACGCCGCTGGCGCTGGTGAGCGCCCTGCCGCTGGAGGCGCGCGCGGGCCGGCTCGACGACGCCGCGCGGGCGGGCTGGCTGCACGGCCCCGACCGCTGGACGCGGGCGTTGGTCGCGGCGGGGCTGGGCGAGGTACGGGTGCTGCGCACCGAGGCCACCGGCGAGATCCTGCTGACCGCGGACCGACCCGCGACGGCGGCCGGAGTCGACCCGGACGGGCTGCGCCGGTGGGCCGAGGCCCGGCTGCCCGAGCACATGGTGCCGGCCCATGTCGCCGTACTGCCCGCGCTGCCGCTCAGCGCAAACGGCAAGGTGGACCGGCGACGCATCCAGACGGTTCTCGAACAGGCGGTCGACCGACCTCGCGATGTGGGCGCCCCGCCCAGGGGCGGCACCGAGGCGTTCGTCGCCGAACGTTGGGCCAAGCTGCTCGGCCTGGACGCGGTGGGCCGCGACGAGAACTTCTTCCGGCTCGGCGGCGACAGCCTGCTCGCCACCCGCTTCGTCGCCGAGGTACGCGGGGTGTGGGGCGTCGACCTGCCCATGCGGGACGTCATGCGGTTGGCCACGGTGGCCGGGTTGAGCGTGCTCATCGACGAGTTGCGGGACGCGACGGGCGAGCCGAGACCGGCCGGCTGGGACACCGCCGAGGACTTCGAAGAGGGTGCGGTGTGAGCGCCAGCGACCTGCTCGACGAGTTCGCCAGCGCCGGTATCCAGGTCTGGCGGGAGGGCCAGCAGCTGCGCTTCCGGGCTCCCCGTGGCAGCATGACCGACGAACTCCTGGCCCGGCTGCGCGGCAGCAAGGCCGAGCTGCTCGCCAGCATGTCCGACACCACAGACAGCGCCCGCCAGGACTCCGACCCGGTCTGGGTGGACCAGCCGGAGGAGCGCGACGCGCCCTTCCCGCTCACCGACATCCAGTCGGCCTACCTGTTCGGACGCAACCCCGCCTTCGCCTACGGTGGCGTCTCCTGTCACCTCTACCAGGAGTTCGAGTACCCGGCGGAGATCGACCCGGAGCGGATGCGGCAGGCGTGGGACGGCCTGGTCCGCCGTCACGACGCCCTGCGTACGGTCATCCAGGAGGACGGCTCCCAACGCGTGCTGCCCGCGCCACCGCGTACCGGCATCACGGTGACCGACCTGCGCGGGGCGTCCGCCGACGCGGTGCGCCAGGCGATCGCCGGGGTGCGCGACGAGCTGTCCCACCGGGTGCATCCCACCGGCGAACGGCCGATGTACGAGCTGCGCCTCACCCTGACCGGCGACCGCAGCGTGCTGCACGTCTCCGTCGACTTCATGGCGTTGGACTGGCTCAGCCTGCAACGGGTGCTCGTCGAGCTCGACAGCCGTTACCGGCAGCCGGACTGCGTCCTGCCCCCGGTGGAGGCGACCTTCCGGGACTACGTACTGGCCGAGCGCCGGCTGCGGGACACCGAGCGGTACGGCCGGGACCGGGCGTACTGGCTGGAGCGCCTCGACACGTTGCCCGGCGCCCCGGCGCTCCCGCTGCGCGACGACCAGGACCCGGTCACCGCGCCGGCTCGGTTCCGTCGCCTCACGGCCACGGTCGACGACCAGGTGTGGCGGTCGCTGAAGGCCCGCGCCGCCGAGCACGGCGTGACCCCCGCCAACGCCGTGCTCGCCGCCTACACCGAGACGATCGGTCGCTGGAGCGGCAACGACCGGTTCTGCGTCGGGCTGCCGGTACTCAACCGGATACCACTGCACCCCCACGTCGACCACCTGCTCGGTGACTTCACCTCGCTGAGCGTGCTGGCGGTGGAACGTCCGGAGCGGACCAGCTTCGCCGATCGGGCTCGCGCCCTCGGTGAGCGGGTCTTCGACGACCTCGACCACCGGCTGTTCAGCGGCGTGGAGGTGCTGCGCGAACTCGCCCGCCGTCGCGGCCGGGACGCCGCGGCGGTGCTGCCCGTGGTGTTCACCGGCGCCATCGGCGTCGGCGGCGGCGAGCCGTCGGTGGTCGGCCGGAAACCCAGGCCGGTGTACGGGATCAGCCAGACCCCGCAGGTGTGGATCGACTGCCAGGTGGGCGACCAGTTCGGCGGGCTGGACATGAACTGGGACATCCGGGAGGGCGTCTTTCCCGACCGTCTCGTCGACGACATGTTCGCCGCGTTCGGGCACCTGCTGCACGAGTTGGCCGCTGATGACCAGGCGTGGGCGGCTGTCGACCCGCAACCGCTGCCGAGCGCGCAGCGTGCCCGTCGTACCGCCGCGAACGCGACAGACGCGCCGGTGCCGGACTGCCTCCTGCACGAACCGCTTGTCGCCTACGCCCGCGAGCATCCGGACCAGGTGGCCGTCATCGACGCCGTCGGGTCGATGACCTACGGGGACTGGCTGGCCCGCGCCCACGGGGTCGCCGAACGACTGCGCGGCGCGGGATGCCGGCCGGGTGACCTCGTCGGCGTCCTCGTCGACAAGTCGCGTGAGCAGGTCGTGGGCGTGCTCGGCGTGCTCCTGGCCGGTGGCGTGTACGTGCCTGTGGACCTCGGTCAACCCGCCGTCCGCCGGGACCGCATCCTCGTCGACAGCGGGGCCCGGTTCGCGGTCGTCGCGGGCCTGCCGGCCGGTACGCTGCCCGCCGAGGTCACCGGCGTCGACGTGACGGACGCGCCGCTGTCGCCGGTGGGGGACCTGCCCGACGGCCCCGGGCCGGCGCGGACCGGGCTCGCCTACGTCATGCACACCTCGGGTTCGACAGGCACCCCCAAGGGCGTGATGATCAGCCACCGGGCCGCCGCCAACACGGTGCACGACATAAACGAACGGTTCGGTGTCACCGGCTCCGACCGGGTGCTCGGCCTCGCCGCGTTGAGCTTCGACCTGTCCGTCTACGACCTTTTCGGCCCGCCCGCCCGTGGTGCCGCGCTGGTGCTGCCCGATCCGGCGCGTCGTGGTGACCCGTCGCACTGGGCGGCGATGGTGGCCGCGCACGAAGTCACGCTGTGGAACTCGGTCCCCGCGCAGTTGCAGATGCTGCTGCACTACCTGGACGTGGAACCGGCCGACCTGTCGCGCCTGCGGTTGGCTCTGCTGTCCGGAGACTGGATCCCGCTGTCGCTGCCCGGCCATGCCACCCGGCAGCTACCCAACGCCGAACTGGTAAGCCTCGGTGGGGCGACGGAGGCGGCGATCTGGTCGAACTACCATCGCATCCGGACCGTCGAACCGCACTGGCGCAGCATCCCGTACGGCCTGCCGTTGGCCAACCAACGGTTCCACGTGCTCGACGCCGCGCTGCGCGACCGGCCCGACCTGGTCGCCGGCGAGTTGTTCATCGCCGGTGTCGGGCTGGCCGACGGTTACCTCAACGACCCGGTGCGCACCGCCGAGCGGTTCATCCACCACCCGGTGACGGGGGAGCGGCTGTACCGCACCGGCGACCTTGGCCGGTATCTGCCCGACGGTGAGATCGAGTTCCTCGGCCGGGCCGACCAGCAGGTCAAGATCCGGGGGCACCGGATAGAACTCGGCGAGATCGAGGCGGTGCTCGGCGAGCACCCGGCGGTCAGTACCTGCGTGGTCCTGGCGGCCGGCGACGACGTGCTCGAACGCGCCCTCGTCGCGTTCGTGGTACCGCAGCGACCGGCCGGCACCGTCGATCCCGCCGACATCGTCGCCTGGGTCGCCGACCGACTGCCCGCGTACATGGTCCCGGCCCGGGTACGCGTGGTCGGGGCGCTGCCGCTGACCGCGAACGGGAAGGTCGACCGCAGGCGGTTGCTGGAGTCCGCGCCCACCCCGACCGCCGCGCCCGACGGGCGTACCGAGCCGCCCCGGGCGGGCGTCGAGCAGCGCGTCGCCCAGCTGTGGCACGACGTGCTCGGCGGTCAGCCACCAGGTCGGGAGCTGGGATTCTTCGACGCGGGCGGCAACTCACTGCTGGCTGCGCGGTTCGTCGGGCAACTGCGCGAACAGTTGCCCGAGGCCGCCCGGTTCCCCTTCGACGTCCTGCTGCGTGCCCTGCTCGACGAGCCGACGGTGGCGGGTCTGGCCGGGCGACTGGCGGCGGGCGCCGCGCCGGATCCCGTGGTGGCCGAGCCGGCTCGACGCTCACCACTTGTCCCGCTCGGCGGCGCCGCCCGGGGGCCGGTACGGCTGCTCGTGCACGACGGCACCGGCACACTGACCGGGCTGCGGGCATTGTCCACCGGGCTCGGCGCGGGCGGGCCGGTGTTCGGGCTCGCCCTGGCCGACGACGGCGCGATCGCCGATGTCGACCCGGCCACGCTCGTCGAGGACCTGGCCGTACGCTACGCCGCTGAGGTACGGGCCGCCGGGTTCGACGACGTCGAACTGATCGGCTACTGCCTCGGTGCCTCGATCGCCCTGGAGGTCGCCAGAGCGCTGAGCGAGGCCGGGGCGACGGTGCGGCTGACCGTCGTGTCCGGACACCGCGTCCCGTACCGGGTGGAGGACGGGCTCGTGCTGGACCACGCCTTCGCGCGCGCCACCGGCGTCGACCCGGCGGCTCTCGGCTGGCCCGCCGACGAGGCGGCCGTGGACCAGGCGATCACGACGGTGCTGGCGGACTCACCAGGGGTGGTTCCGGCAGGTGCGCTCGGGCGACTGACAGATGACGAGCGGCTGACCGTGGTGGCCGGGCGGTTCCGTGCCCTCGGGGAGCGCGCCACCACCGAGCGACACCCACGGCTGCATCAGGCGGTCGCCGACGGCGACCCGGCCTGGGGCGGACCAGCGCGGGTCGCGGCGGCCCAGGCCGTGTTCGTGCGGACCCTTCAGGCCGTTGCCGGGCACCAGCCCGAGCCCTACGCCGGGGACATCACCCTTGTTCGTCCCACGGCGCCCCGGGACCTGCTGCCCGGGTCCGGCGTCGAGGCGGCCCGCTTCTGGCCGGAGATCTGTCTCGGTGAGCTGACGGTCATCGACGTCCCCGGTGACCACTTCAGTTGTCTCCGGCCGCCGAACGTGGCGACGGTGATCGCGGCGGCGACGGCGGCGGTCCGATGATCAGCGGCCGATCCCGCCCGATGCGGGTCGTCGTCTGCGGAACGCGGTTCGGCCAGGTCTACCTGTCGGCCATCGCCCGCGCCCCGGAACGGTTCGAACTCGTCGGCATCCTGGCCCGGGGCAGCACCCGTTCGGTGGCCCTGGCGAAGGAGTACGGGGTCCCGCTGTACTCCACAGTGGCCGAGCTGCCCGACGACGTCGACGCCGCCTGCGTGGTGGTGTCGACAGCGGTCGGTGGCGGGCCTGGCGTCGAGCTGGCCACGGCGCTGCTCGGCCGGGGCATCCACGTGTTGCAGGAGCATCCGGTGCACCCGGCGGAGCTGGCGGACTGCCTGCGGGCCGCGCGCCGTGCCGGCACCCAGTACGTGGTCAACACCTTCTATCCGCACGTGGAGCCGGTCCGGCAGTTCATCTCGGCCGCCCGCACGCTGGTCCGGTTACGCCAGCCGGTATTCGTCGACGCGATCTGCGCCGTGCAGGTCTGCTTCGACCTGCTCGACATCCTCGCCGAGATTTTCGACGGGCTGCGGCCATGGTCGTTGTCGGCCGTCGGCAACCGGTCCGGCCGGCCGCTGACAAGCGTGGACGGGCAGGTTTCCGGTGTGCCGCTGACGCTACGGGTGGAGAACCGGATGCAGGCGGGCGACGACAGTACGAGTCTGCTGCTGCACCGGATCACCGTCGGCACCGACGCGGGCAACCTGTTGCTGGCCAACACCCACGGCCCGGTGCTCTGGAGCCCGGTGCTGCGTACGCCGGCGGATCCGGCAGGCGTCTTCCTCGCGGGTGCGGCGGACACCGACACGCGGTGGTCGGACGTCCTCGGCCCCACTGGGGACTACGTGGGCGCACCGCTGACACCCACCTGGTCGGGCGTGGTGCGTGAGCTGTGGGGGGACGGGGTGCTGACCGCCCTCGACGACCTGCGCGAACGGATCGAGGCGAAAGTGGACCCGCTGCGCGGCGGCCAGCGTCACCTGGCCGTCGCCACCGCCTGGAAGGAGCTCACCGAGACCCTCGGCTATCCCGAGGTCGCCACCCCGGATCCGGGAGATCCGCTGGTGGTCACCGACCTGCTCCCAGCGCCACAAGCTGTTCATTCGCGGCCTGCCGGTTCACGGTAGCTCGGCGGATGGGTTCGGGGTACAGTAATTCTCGAACATGTTTGAAAATAGGGACGGGAGAGCGATGAGTGCGACCCACTCCGTTGAGGCAGGAGAGCAGTCCACGCCGTCATCGGGAGGCACTCCCACGGCACGGCAGCCGGTGAGCACGGGGCCGTTGCTACGTCCTCATGCCCCGAGTTTCGCGGTCGTCGTGGTCTTTCAGGTCATCGGCGCCGTCGCGGGGCTGGCGCCGCTGTTCGCGGTGATCGAGCTGGGGCGCGCGCTGCTGTCGCCCGGCCCGGTCGATTCTAACCGCGTATGGACCGCCGTGATCCTCGGCGCGACAGGTCTGTTCGTGCGACTGGTGTTCACCGGCGCGTCGTCGGGTCTCGGTCACGTGCTCGACGGCAAGGTGCAGCTTTCGCTGCGTCGGGAACTGGCCCGCAGCCTCGGCCAGGCGCCCATCGGCTGGCTCTCCCGCCGCCGCAGCGGTGAGCTGGCGAAGGTGGTCGGTGACGACGTCGCCGCCGTGCACCCCTTCATCGCCCACGCTCCCGGCGAGCTGGTCTCCGCCTTCGTGGTGCCGCTCGTGTCCCTTGTCTACCTGCTGACCATCGACTGGCGGCTCACCCTGATCACCCTGATCCCCGTGGTGCTGGCCATCGCGCACGTCCCGCTGCTGATGACTCCGGCGCGTAACCGCGCGCAGGAGGACTTTGACGCGGCGATGGGCCGCATCGCCACCTCGGTCGTGGAGTTCGTGCAGGGCATCGCCGTGGTCAAGGCGTTCGGCGGCTCCGAACGCGCCCACCGCACGTTCCTCACCGCCGCCGACGACTTCGTCGACATCTTCACCCGGTGGGTGCGGGGTGTCTCCGCGGTCGCCGCTGGCATGCAACTGGCGCTGTCGCCGCCCTTCGTGCTGCTGGTGGTGCTGATCGGCGGCACGGTGCGGATCACCTCCGGCGACATGCCCCCGGTGGACCTGCTGCCCTTCCTGCTGCTCGGGTTGGGCCTCACCGCTCCGGTCGCGGCCCTCGGCCACGGCTTCGACGACATGCAGGCCGCCGGCCGTGCGGTGGGCCGCATCCGTGAGGTCCTCGGGGTGGGTGCGCTGCCCCAGCCCGCGCGCCCGGCCGTCCCGCAGGACAACCGGGTGGAGCTGCGCGACGTCCGGTTCAGCTACGACGACGACGGCCCCGAGGTGCTGCGGGGGGTCGACCTGCTGCTGGAACCGGGCACGCTCACCGCGGTGGTCGGGCCGTCCGGCAGCGGGAAGTCCACGCTCGTGCAACTGCTGCCCCGGTTCTTCGACCCGACGGCCGGTTCGGTGCGCCTCGGCGGCGTCGACCTGCGCGACATCGACAGTCGGGAGCTCTACCGCCGAGTCTCCTTCGTCCTGCAGGACGTCCGTCTGCTGCGCGCGTCGGTCGCGGACAACATCGCACTTGCGGTCCCGCACGCGACAGGCGACGAGGTGACGAGCGCGGCCCGACTGGCGCACATCCACGACCGCGTCATGGCGCTGCCCCGCGGCTACGACACGGTGATCGGCGAGGAGGTCAAGCTCTCCGGTGGTGAGGCGCAACGCATCGCCATCGCCCGTGCGCTGGCCGCCGACACCCCCGTCCTGGTGCTGGACGAGGCGACCGCCTTCGCCGATCCGCAGACCGACCAGGCGGTACGGCAGACCCTGTCGACACTGCGCGACCGGACAGTCCTGGTCATCGCCCACCGCCTGGAGACCATCGCCGACGCCGACCTTGTCGTGATGCTCGAGGACGGGATGGTCGTCGAGCAGGGCAGGCCGACCGACCTGCTCGCCCAGGACGGAAAGTTCGCCGCGTTCTGGCGGACCCAGCAGTCGGCGGTCGCCGACGACAGTGAAGCCCGCGGTGGTGTACTGCAAGGAGACCTTTCCCGATGATCAGAATGTTGTTGCGGGTGCTCGGCGACGAGTACGCCAAGCCGATGCGCCGCACGGTCGCCCTGATGACGGTGACCGCCGTACTGGAGGGTCTGCTCTACGCGCTGCTGGTGCCCGTGCTGCGGGCCCTGTTCGGGAGCACGCCGTCGGACGCCTGGCCGTGGCTCATCGCGTTCGGGGTCGGCGTCGCGGTCTACGCGGTCCTGCGCTACGCCAGCGACCTGTCTGGCATGCGCGTCGGCACCACGATGCTGCGGGGCATGTACCACGGCCTCGGCGAGCACCTGGCCCGGCTGCCCATCGGCTGGTACAACGCCGCTCGGGTCGGTGAGGTCTCCGTCATGGCCAGTCGCGGGCTGCTCGCGGCGATGGGGGTGTCCGCGCACCTGCTCGGGCCGTTCATCTCCGCCTGTGTGACGCCGTTGACGATCGTGGCCGTGATAACTGTGTTCAACTGGCAGCTGGGGCTGGCCGCGCTGGTGGCGGCCCCACTCGTGGTGCTCACCCAGCTGTGGACCGCCCGGTTGATGGCCGCCAACGACGCCGACAACGCCGCCCGCAACAACGAGGCGAGCGCTCGGGTCATCGAGTACCTGCAGGCCCAGCCGGTGCTGCGGGCCGGTGGCCGCAGTGGCGAGCGTTTCAGCCTGCTCGACGACGCGCTCCAGGGGGTCGAGCGGGCCTCCCGTCGTCAGACGATGTCGGTGCTGCCCGGCGCGGTCGGTCTGACGGTCATCGTGCAAGCCGTCTTCACCACGGTGCTGGTCCTGGGGACCTACCTGGCGCTCGGTGGCGACATCGGGGCCGCGGAGATCCTGGCGATTCTGGTGCTCGCCGCCCGCAGCGCGGATCCGCTGCTGTCCCTGTCCGACATCGGAGGCAAGCTGCGCACCGCCCGCGCCGAGCTGGACCGGCTCGACAGGGTGCTGCGCACCGAGCCGCTTCCCGAGGCGGCCCAGCCCGTCCAACCGCAGCGGTTCGACCTGGAGTTCGACGGGGTCACGTTCCGCCACGGCGACCGGACGGTGTTCGACGACGTGTCGCTGTCGGTGCCACAGGGGCAGCGGCTGGCGGTCGTCGGTCCGTCCGGCGCGGGCAAGAGCACCCTGTTGCAGTTGATCGCCCGGTTCTACGACGTGGAGGCCGGAGCGGTGCGGGTGGGCGGTGTCGACGTACGGCAGATCGACACGGGTGTGCTGATGTCCCAGATCGCCATCGTCTTCCAGGACGTCTACCTGTTCGACGGCACGATCGAGGAGAACGTGCGGCTCGGTCGCCCCGATGCCAGCGAGGCCGAGGTGCGGGCGGCGGCGACTGCCGCGCGGCTGGACGAGGTCGTCGAGCGGCTGCCCGGTGGCTGGGCCGCGAACGTCGGCGAGGGGGGTGCGTCCCTGTCCGGCGGTGAGCGGCAGCGGGTCTCGATCGCCCGGGCACTGCTGAAGGACGCGCCGATCGTGCTGCTCGACGAGGTGACCTCGGCGCTCGACCCGGTCAACGAGGCGGCCGTCCACGACGGCATCGAACGCCTGATGGCGGGCCGGACGGTGGTCATGGTCGCGCACCGGATGCGGACCGTCAAACGCGCCGACCGGGTCGTCTTCGTCGACGATGGCCGGTTCGTCGAGGAGGGCAGCCATGACGAGCTGCTCGGTTCCGGCGGTCGCTACGCCGACTTCTGGAGCCTGTCCACGGCCTCCGGCGCGAGCGAGTGAGTCGTCACGATGCCGGCCGATGAGCTGTCCCCGGGGGCGTTCCGCAGGCTCGCTCCCCGGCCCTACGCCCGAGCCCGGGTGGTGCTGTTTCCGCACGGCGGGGGCAGTGCGAGCTACTACCGGCCGTGGACCACGTCGGCGCCCTGGGACATCGAGTTTCTCGCCGTGCAGTACCCGGGTCGGGAGGACCGGTTCGCCGAGCCGGCCCCCACGGACATGCGGGAGCTGGTCGACGCGGTGGCGGCGGACCTGCCGCTGGCGGGGCCGCCGACACCCACAGTCCTGTTCGGGCACAGCATGGGCGCGGTCGTCGCGTACGAGATCGCCCGCCGTCTCACGGCGGCGGGCGATCCGCCGGTGGCGCTCGTGGTGTCCGGGCATCCCGCGCCGCACCTGGCCCGCCCGGGCCAGGTGCACCTCGGCAGCGACGACGAACTGGTCGAGGAGTTGCGCCGCACCGAGGCCACCAACCTGGACATCCTCGACAACCCGGTGCTCATCCAGGCGTTTCTGCCGGTCATCCGGTCCGACTACCGGCTGAGCGAAACCTATCGACCGCTGCCCGGAGTGCGGCTGCGGGCACCGGTCACCGTGCTGCACGGCGACCGCGATCCGGAGGTCACCGCCGGCGAGGCAGCCGGCTGGCGCGACGCCACGGACGGTGCGTACGAGTGCCGCGTCTTCGCCGGCGGGCACTTCTACCTGGACGAGCACCGCGACGCGGTGGTCGAGCTCCTCACGGCGCGCGCCCGCGCGATGTCCGCCACCTCGGCGGTGCCGTGGCCGTCCACCCCTTGACCCGCACCGACGAGCATCGCGCACGACACGAGTGAAATGGGGATGAGATGTGTGGTATTGCCGGGTGGGTGTCGTTCGACGCTGATTTGGTGCGCCAGGGGCCGACCCTCGACGCGATGACGGAGACCATGGCCTGTCGCGGGCCGGACGACCGCGGGGTGTTCGTGCGTACCCACGCCGCGCTGGGGCACCGGCGCCTCGCCGTCATCGACCTGCCGGGCGGTGTGCAGCCGATGAGCGTGGGTACGCCGGCGGGCGAGGTGGCCCTGGTGTACTCCGGGGAGGTCTACAACTTCCGGGAGCTGCGCGAACGGCTCACCGCGCTCGGACACACCTTCCGGACCGAGAGCGACACCGAGGTCGTACTGCGCGGGTACCTGCAGTGGTCGGAGAGCGTGGTGGACCACCTGGAGGGCATGTACGCCTTCGCAGTCTGGGACGAGCGCGACCAGAAGCTGGTCCTGGTACGCGACCGCATGGGCATCAAGCCGCTCTTCTACTACCCGACGCCGGACGGCGTCCTGTTCGGCTCCGAACCCAAGGCGATCCTGGCGAACCCGCTGGCGCCCAAGGTGGTGGACACCGACGGGCTGCGTGAGCTGTTCGCCCAGACGAAGGCACCCGGCTGGGCGCTGTGGAAGGGCATGCACGAGGTGCTGCCCGGTGCCCTGGTCACCGTGGACCGCGCCGGGATCAGGCAGCGGGTGTACTGGCGACTGCGGGCCGTCGAGCACACCGACAGCCTCGACGACACCGTGGCCCGGGTGCGTGACCTGCTCACCGACGTGATCGATCACCAGCTGATCTCCGATGTGCCGCAGTGCGTCCTGCTCTCCGGCGGCCTGGACTCCAGCGCGATCACCTCCATCGCCGCGCAGCGGCTCGGCATGCGGGGCGAGCAGGTACGCAGCTTCTCGGTGGACTTCGTCGGCCAGGAGGACAACTTCGTACCCGACGAGATGCGGGACACCCCGGACGCGCCGTTCGTGCGCGACGTCGTGGCCCACGTCGGTTCGGCCCACCGGGACGTGGTGCTCGACCCCGCCGACCTGTCCGACCCCGCGGTGCGGCGCGCGGCGGTGGCCGCCCGCGACATCCCGAACGGCTTCGGCGATCTCGACCTGTCGCTGTACCTGCTGTTCAAGGCGATCCGGCAGCACTCCACTGTGGCGCTGTCCGGGGAGGCGGCGGATGAGGTGTTCGCCGGCTACCCGTGGTTCCACCATGAGGCGGCGTTGAACGCCGGCACCTTTCCCTGGATGACAGTCATTCCGCCGCTGACCCTGCCGGGCCGTACCGACCACATCGAGCCGGGACTGCGCGAACGGCTCGACGTCGGCACCTACACGGCGGACCAGTACGCGTCGGCGCTCGCCGAGGTGGAGCACCTGGACGGGGAGTCCGCGGCGGAGCGGCGCATGCGGATCACCTGCCACCTGCACCTGACCCGGTTCGTGCGGTCCCTGCTCGACCGCAAGGACCGGCTGTCGATGGCGGTCGGGCTCGAGGTGCGAGTGCCGTTCTGCGACCATCGTCTCGTCGAGTACGTCTACAACACGCCGTGGTCGATGAAGGTGTCCGACGGCCGGGAGAAGAGCCTGCTACGTCAGGCCGCCGCCCACGTACTGCCCCGATCCGTGGTGGAGCGGGTCAAGAGCCCCTACCCGTCGACTCAGAACCCCGCGTACGCGGGGATCCTCCAGCAGCAGGTGAAGGAGCTGGTGGCGGACCGGGAGGCAAAGGTGTTCGCGGTGATCGACCGGAACTGGGCCCAGCAGGCCGTGGCGCAGGACCCGTCGCGGATGTCGGTGGCGATGCGTGGCGGCCTGGAGCGGGTGCTCGACCTGCACACCTGGTTGGACCTGCACTCGCCCCAGCTTCGGCTCTAGGGCCCCGTCGTCGACGTACCCCGGCCAAACGGATGGCCGGGGTACGTCGTCGTGGTGACCGGCGGGCACCAGCCCGGTCAGGTCCGCAGGGCGGGGTACCAGCTCACGCTGAACTCGGCAGCAGAACCGTAGGGCGGGATGCACAACGAGACGAACAGGTCCAGCCGGCTCGGATCGACGTTGCCCTGCTGGTCGGGTCTCTTCCTGGTGACCGCGGGTGCGGTTCCCGCCGCGGTGCACTGGGACTTCGTGGCGAAGCGGGCGGGCAGCAGACCGTCGACGATCGCCGTCAGCGCCTGTTTGTGGGTCTCCCGGGCGTTGAGGTCGGCCCACCGGTCGGCGATCGAGGCCAGCCGTGGATGGGTGGCTGTCGTCAGGTCGGCGGCGACCTCGTCCCGGTGCGCCGTTCCGGCCCGGTCGCGCCGGCGAACGTCGGTCCCTCGAATCAGCAGGTTCCCCACGATGTAGTACCAGATGGTGCGGTAGACGAGGTGTGCGTCGTCGGTGGAGTGGCCGTGGTCGACCGCCGCGTCCAGCATCTCCTCGACGATCCAGAGTGCCGAGGGACCGATCAGGTTGTCGCTGGCCAGCACCTCGACTGTCCAGGGGCGTTCGGCGAGCAGGTCGTAGAGCAGGATCGAAGCGGTGATGAGCCGTTCGCGGGGCTCGGCGGGGAGGTCGGGCCGGGCGATTGTCCGCGCCTGCGACTCCATCACCCGCACCAGCAGGTCGTCCCGGTCACGTACGTGGTGGTAGAGGGCCATCGGGGCGGCGCCCAGTTCGTGCGCCAGGCGTCGCATCGACAGTCTTTCGAGTCCTTCGTCCTGCAGGATCCGGGTGGCCGTTTCGATTATCGCTTCCAGGGACAGGCGCGGTGGTCGGCCGGCGCCCCGCCTGCGGGGTCCGTCTGTGGGCATTTTCCCATCCTTCGGCTGCGGCACGCTCCACAGTGCGGGGCGGCCGCCGGGTCGCGGGACCGGGCCCGGGCCGGACTTCCGGGGCCGGTGGGACGACCGTGTGCGGGCACGCGAGTCCGGCGACGGTGTGTTGTCCGACCGGGGTCGGCGCGCGACACATGTTTCGTCGCGAGCCGACCCCGGCCGTCACCGAGTGAGCCGCTCATGACGTACCGGCCGTCGACGCAGTGCCGCGTGTCTGACTGACCGAGGGTCCGCCGAAGGCGGTGACGGAATCCTCGTCGCGGCGTGTCGACCGACATCGCGATGCGCGGTTGCTGCCTGGTTACCGAGCGCCGGTCAGACCGCCTTCTCCGGTACGTCGACCAGCTCGCGATCGTCCTGTTCGGCAGGCATCGCCGGGTTGACCCGGGGCAGCACGACAAGCGCGATGACGGCGGCGACGACCCAGAGGCCGGCGCCGAGCGTCAGGGCGAAGGCGTACCCGTCACTGAGTGCGCTGGGCGTGCCCTCCTTGCCGGAGTACTCGAAGGCGGCGGTGCTGAGCGCGGCGAGGCCGAGCGCGGCACCGAGCTGGCGGGAGCTGTTCAACAGGCTGGACGCCGTGCCGGTCTCGTGTTGCGCGACGCCGTGCGTGGCGGTGGAGACCATCGGCCCGAGGCAGAGCCCGAAGCCGACACTGGCGATCACCGACGGGCCGAGGACGTCGGCGACGAACGAGCCGTCGGCGTTGATCAGCCCGAATCCGGCGAACCCGACAGCGCTCACCAGCGCGCCCGCGATCATGAGAGTCCGGGCTGGGACCTTGTAGCCCAGCTTGATGGCGATGACGGAGCCGACGACCACGCCGATCGCCAACGGCAGGAACTTCAGCCCGGTCTCCGCCGGACTGGTGCCGAGCACCCGCTGCAGGTAGAGCGAGACGAAGTAGAAGGCCGAGGCCATGGTGGCGCCGAAGATGAGGTTGTACGTGTTGGCCCCGGCGACCGACCGGTTGGCCAGCAGGCCGACCCGGACCAGCGGGTCGCGGGTGGTGGTCCGCTCGACGTAGACGAACGCGACGAGCAGCACGATCGCCGCCGCCAGGGTGCTGAGGGTGACCATCGAGCTCCACGCGTACCGGTCGGTGCGGACGATGCCGAGCACCAGCAGCGTCATGCCTCCGGTGGCCAGGAGCGCACCCAGCACGTCCGGGCGGCCGTCGGGCGCGACCGGCAGATCCCGGGCGATGCCACGCCAGGCCAGGACGGCGGCGACCGCGGCCATCGGGGCGCTGACCCACATCACCCACTCCCAGCCCGCGTACTCGGTGAGCACGCCGCCGATCAGCACGCCGAGAGCGCCGCCCGCGGCGTTCATCGCGGCCCACACGCCGAACGCCTTGACCCGGGCCTTGCCGCTGGGGAACGTCGCGGTCAGCAGCGCCAGCGCGGCGGGGGCCAGCAGCGCGGCGCCGACGCCCTGCGCGACCCGGGCAGCCACCAGCTGACCGGGTACGTCGGCGAAGCCACCCGCGAGGGAGGCGATACCGAACACGACGAGCCCGATGAGCAGGATCCGCTTGTGGCCGTACCGGTCGGCGATCTTGCCGCCGAGCAGGAGCAGTCCGCCGAAGGCCAGGGCGTAGGCGTGGATCACCCAGGTCAGGCCCAGTTCGCTGAAGCCGAGGCTCTGGGCGATCTCCGGGAGGCCGAGGTTCACGACCGACAGGTCCAGCGACACCATGAACTGCACGACGGCCACTGCGGCAAGGGTGAGCCCTGGCCGGGCACCCCGATCGATTGCTGATTGTCCGTTGAGTAATGCCTTGTTGGTCACCGCAAACCGGTCCTCTGTCGTAGCGAGGTAGCGCCCGAGTTTTCGAACGCGTTCTGAAATTAACATCGTCGCTGGGCCGCTGTCTAGCGCGTCACCTCGAAGCACGCAGGTTGGCGGAGGGGGCATGATGGGGCGGTGCCCCAAGTCAATGCGCCCCGGCTCAAAGCAGGCAGACCGCCGACGACATCGCGCGCCCAGATCCTGGCCGCCGCGCGTGGTCTCATCGACCGGAACGGGTGGGAGAGGCTCACCATCCGCAAGCTGGCCGCTGAGATCGGCGTCGGGGCGACGACCCTGTACCACCACGTACAGGACAAGGAAGACCTGCTGTTCCTCCTGATCAACGAGTACGGGGAACAGGTGTCCCACCCCGGGCTGCCGGAGGAGCCGCGGGAACGCGTCATCGCCGCGGCAGCCACGATCCACGACGCGCTGGCGGCCTGGCCCTGGGCAGCCGAGGTCCTCACCACCGACGGATTCATCGCCCGGCTCGGCGATTCGCCGCTGGGGCTGGTCGAGGCTGTCGTGGCCGGCGCCATCGACTACGGCTGCACCCCCGACCACGCGGTCTACGTCTTCCGCAGCATCTGGTACTACACGGTCGGGGAGATCCTCGTCCGCTCGCACACCGCCCGCCGGGGCAACGGCGCGGCGACCACCCACCACGGCGCGTTCTTCGGCAACATCGACGCCGAGAAGCTGCCGCACCTCGCCGCGCTCGGTGACCGCTGGGCGGTGCTGGCCCCGCGCGACACCTACGTCGACGGCCTCCGCGCCCTCGTCGACGGCCTGCTCGCGCAGGGCGTGGCGGCCAGGGCGTAGGCGCGGCGGGCCGGGTCCGGAGGGGGACGGAACCCGCCGCCGACGCGGCGCACCACCGGCAGGTACCCCGGGGACGGGCGCGAACGCGCCGCCCCCGGGAGTGCCGGCGATGTCAGGCGACCGTGCAGGCCGCCCCGTTGAGGGTGAACGAACCGGGCCTGGCGGTGTTACCGGTGTGGGTCGCCTGGAAGCCGATCGTCAGTGATCCGTTGGGCGGGATGCTCGCGTTGTACGAGACGTTCCTGGCCGTCACCTGTCCCGAGGTGGGGGAGTAGGTGGCGTTCCAGCCGCCGGTGATGCTCTGGCCGCTGGGCAGGGTGAACACCAACGACCAACCGTTGATCGCGCTGCTGCCGGTGTTGGTGATGGTGAGGTTCTCGGTGAGGCCGTTGTTCCACGCGTTTATCGCGACGGCCACCCGGCAGGCGCCGGAGCCCGGCGGCGGGGTGGTCGGCGGCGGCGTGGTGGGGTTGGGCGGCGGCGTGGTCGGGTTCGGCGGCGGGGTCGTGGGGTTGGGCGGCGGGGTGGTCGGGTTCGGGTTGGTCAGGCCGAAGAACTGGACGGCGGACGCGGCCATGCCGCCGGAGGGCAGGCTGTGCCCGGCGCCCTGGATGCTGTACGCCTCGACCTGAACGGTGCCGCTGGTGTCGGCGAACCTGCGACGGTTCCAGTTGGCCTGCGGCGTGTCGGTGGAGGTGGGCGTCTGACTGAGCCCGAACACGTTCGTCCACTGCTCGACGGTCTCCTGGAGCAGTGAGAACGGCACGAGCGTGTCGTTGGTGCCGTGCCACAGCTGCACCCGTGGCCGCGGACCGGAGTAGCCGGGGTATGCCTGGCGGACCGCGTCACCCCACTGCTGCGGGGTGCGGTTCATGTTGCCGCCGGTGCACTGGCTGCTGCCGGGCGGGTAGTCCGCCGCGTTGGCGAAGCAGTTGAACGGCACCCCCATGAACGCGGCGCCGGCCTTGAAGACGTCCGGGTAGAGGGCCAGCATGTGGTTGGTCATCATGCCGCCGGAGGAACTGCCAGTCGCGTAGACCCGCTCCGGGTCGGCGTTGTGCTGCTGCTGCGCGTACCGGATCATCGACATGATCGAGACCGGGTCGCTGCCGCCACCACGGCGCTTGGCGGCGTCCGACCAGACGTCGAAGCAGTTGCCGAAACCGGCCTGCTGGGTCGCCGACGGGTAGATCACGATGAAGCCGTACCGGTCGGCCTGGCTGGCGAACTCGCTTCCGGAGTAGAAGCCGGGGCCCGATCCGCCGCAGCCGTGCATGGCCACCACCGTCGCCGGCCGGGCGGGGCGGTTGTCCGGCACGTAGATGTGCATGCGCATCCGGCCGGGGTTGTCGCCGAAGCTTGTCACCTCGGTCAGCGAGGCCGCGTACGCGGGACTGAACGTGGGGACCACCAGGCCGGCCGCCACAAGCGACACGGCCAAGCCGAGCAGTAATTTCCTTCTGATTTTCACGGACGACTCCTTCGAACGCCTGTTTCAGGCTGGGTTCGGTCTGCGCGTTGTGCTCGCGGGTACGCCCAACTCCCCGCAGTGACCACGGCGCGTCCACCACGTCTGGCTTGCCCTGCCCGGCTCCGTGTGGCGTCGTGTAGCAGATATTGTTCTCCTGGGCCCAGGAAGTGTCAATCGACATAACTCGATCAACTGTGGCCTTCGTACCGGCCTGGCCGACGGACCGGCTCATCGGCGTCCATCTACAGTCGATATCCCGTCCCCGAGTCGAGTCCGGAGCGCCCGTGACAAGCCCGTTCCACATCGAGGAGATCTACTCCGACGACGGGAGCAACTCGCTCCGGATGCCCCGACGACAGGTGGGCAACTCGCCCCAGGGGTTCGCCATGACGCTGCTGGCGGACTACACGCTGCGGACCCGCGCCGCGCTGCCCTCGGCCGCGATCGTCGCGCTGCTCACCGAGTCCGGGGTGACCACCGCCGGTGCCCGTACCGCGATCAGCCGGCTGGCCCGGCGTGGTGTGCTGGAAGGCAGTCGGCACGGCCGTCGCAGTTCGTACCGGCTCAGCCGCGCCGCCGCCGCCAACCTCTCCACCGGCGGCAACTGGATCCTCACCTCCGCCACCGCGGCGGCGCCGTGGGACGGTTGCTGGACGATCGTGGCGTTCTCGCTGCCACAGGATCGCAGCGCGCAGCGCCGGGCACTGCGCAGCCAACTCCGCTGGCTCGGGTACGCGCCGCTGTACGACGGTCTGTGGATCTCACCGTACGAACTGACGCCGCAGGCGCGGGCGCAGCTCGAACAGTTGACCCTCGGCACCGTCACCGTCTTTCGTGGCCGGCAGAGCGCGCTGGGTTCGACAAGTGACCGTGCCCCCATCGAGGCATGGGACATCGACGCGATCACCGGGCACTATGAGGCGTTCCTGGAAGGCTGGACGTCGCTGCTGCCCCTGGTCAGATCCGGGCAGGTCGACGGTGCCGCGGCGGTCCGGGCGCGTACCGAGGTGATGGACACCTTCCGTCGATTTCCCACCCTCGATCCGCAACTGCCGCTGGAGCTGCTGCCGGCCGGCTGGCTCCGGCAGCCGGCCCGGGAACTGTTCGCGGCCGTGTACGACGGGCTCGCGCAACCCGCCGAGCAGCACGTCCGAGCGGTCGTCGGGCGGTTCACCGACAGCGCGCCGCTCGGCATCCGCGCCCACACCACGGCCGACCTGATCGCCGGGGTACGCGGTGCCGCCGGCGCGAGCCCGGCTGAGCCCGCGCCGGCCGCCGAGTGGCGCAGCCCGGAACCGGCCGCCGCCTGCGACGGGCTGGTTGCCCGCGCTGCGGTCGAGGCTGACCTGATGACCCGGAGTCAGTGATCAGCGGGGCGTGGCCCGCCCGGCGGTGACGGTCGGCCGCCGTACGCGGCAGGGTCGGCTCAGGCCGCCGTACGCGGCAGGGTCGCGGTGACCGTCCAGCCGCGGTCCAGGTCCGGCCCGGCGTCCACCGAGCCGCCCAGCAGCTGGGCCCGCTCCCGCATGCCGATCAGCCCGAAGCCGGTGGGTCCGAAACCGCGTGCACCCGGCCCCTCTCCGTCGTCGCTCACCCGCAATCGCACCAACTCGCCGTCACCGGCGACCCGCACCGTGATCCGCGTCGCGTGCCGCGCGTGCCGACGTGCGTTGGTGACCGACTCCTGCGCCAGGCGGTAGATCGCGGTGGCCACCGGGGCCGGCAACCCGTCGAGGTCGCCGACCAGTTCCACCTCGACCGGCGGGCCATGAGCGGAGTGGCTGGCCAGTTGTTCCAGGTCGGCGATGCGCGGGGCCGGCGTCCGGTCGGCCGGCTCGTCGCGGCGCAGCACCCGCACCATCGCGCGCATCTCGACGAGGGCCCGGCTCGCCTCGGCCTCGATGATCCGTAGCGCGTCGGCGGCTGCGCCTGGCTGCGTGTCGAGCACCGCCAGCCCGGCCTGAGCCCGGATCGCCATCGCGGACACGTGATGGGCGACGGTGTCGTGCAGGTCGCGGGCGAGCCGCGCTCGTTCCAGGAGCTTCACCTGCTCGAACTCGCGTTGGCGGGCACGCGCCCGGTAGCGCAGCGCGGCTCCGAGGGCCAGCGCGGCCGACACCACCCCGGCGCCGGCCAGCGCGTCGCCCGGACCGAGGTGACCGACCACCGCCGACAGCGTGATCTTCCCAGCGACGACTGCCGCTCCGAACACGGCCTCGCGTCCCGAGCCCCACCGCGACAGCGAGAACACCAGGATCAGCAGGAAGGCCAGCGTGTGCAGGTTGAGGTCGCCGCCCACCACGGCCTCGCCAGCGGCACAGGCCGCAAAGGCGACCGCGGCCATCAGCAACGGCCTGGTCCGTCGCCAGAGCAGCACCGGTACGAGGCCGACTCCGATCAGGACCGGCACGAGCGTCGGTGCCGGCAGGTCCGACCGTACGAGCCCCTCCAGCAGAGCTGTCGTCGTGAACAGGGCGACAAGCAGCCAGTCCCGCCGGCCGCGTGGCGGCCCGGCCGGGCGTGGCTCGTGCCACCACGATCGCAGCAGCTCACGCACCACCCGATCGTACGGGCGGTGCGACAGTGACCACCAGCGGCGGTTGGTGTCGGGCGAGTCAGCGCACCGAGCGGGACCGGCCGGTCCGGGTCGGCTGCTGACGGATGGCTCGGATGATCAGCGCGAGCCGCTCCGGCCGTTCCCGGTCGTTCACCACCCAGCCGAGGAGAGCCGTGGTCATGGCCGCCGCCGCCAGCAGCACGACGACCGCGGGCCAACCTGCCAGGGCGAGGACGGAGAACACTCCGCCGCCGGCGGCAAGAGCGCTCAGTCGCGGAACGGCCACCGACGGCCCCCGTTCTCCCGCAGCGGATCGCCGCTCAGGCTGCGCCGCAGCGCCGGTGCGGCGATCAGCAGCCGGGCGGCGTAGGCCAGCTGGTGCAGCCCGCGAAGCTCCGCCAGTTCGGCGCGGAACTCCTCGCCGTAGCGCGGCCGTTCCACCTCGGGAATGACGCGTAGGACGACGTCGACCAGCCGCATCGCGGCGCGTCGCGTACGTGCCCGCGACGACCGTCTGGTCGATCCGACGGTGGCCGCCGCGATCGGGGTGGGCAGCACCGCGACGCCCGGATCGAGCCGCTGGACGGCCACTGCCGCGCCGGCCCGGTAGCCCCGGAAGTAGTAGTGGGCGTTCGCGGCGATCGAGGCCGCGTCGCGGGTGACGGGCATCGGCGCCCACTGCCCGGCCCATGCGGGCAGTCGCATCGGATTGTCGCCCGGGATCCGTCGCGGCAGCGGCGCGGTGACCGATGCGTGCCGGGGGAGGAGGATCCCCTCCGGACCGGTATCGCGGAGCCCGGCCAGCACCCGGCGCAGTACGTCGTCACTCGCCTCCGACATGGCGGCGTGCCCTCCCGAGCCCGAGGTCCATGCCGTCGGTGCGGGGCACGGCCGGTCCGGGCGTGCCCCGTTCACGCCGTCCCTCCGGACAGCCCCGGACGCAGGGTCCGCAGGCGTTCCACCGATGAGGAGACCCGGGCGAGTGCGACACGGGCCTTCTCGGCGCCGTCGGGAGTCAGTGAGTAGTAGCGACGCCGGGGCCGGCCCGCCTCGTGCGGATCGAGATCCTCCCACCGTGACCGCAACCAGCCGAGACGTTCGAGGCGGGCCAGGATCGGATGCAGGGTGCCGCTGGCCAGACCCGCCGCGGCGCACAGCTCCAACCCGTAGAACTCCTGGTGGGGGCGGTCCAGGAGAGTACGTAGTACGAGCTGGGTCGGCAGGGTCATCCGTACCTCGTGGGGCATGCTCGTAATCTACCAAGCTAGGTAGAGTAAATCCATCGGTGTGGCTGTGGCAGCGGCGGGACGTGGTGGCCGGTCGGCCCCGGTGGCAGGATCGCCCGCATGCAGTTCGCAGAGGTTATCCGTCGCCGTCGAATGGTTCGGCACTACGCCGACCGGCCACTCAGCCCCGAGGTCATCGAGACGATCCTGGCCAGCGCGCTCCGGGCGCCGTCGGCCGGCTTCTCGCAGGGCTGGGCCTTTCTCGCCCTCACCGAGCCGGATGACCGCGCCAGATTCTGGCCGTTCGTGCCGGCCCGTGTCGCGCAGACCCCCACGATGCAGAACGCGCCGCTCGTGGTCGTACCGCTCGCGCACAAGGCGGCCTACCTTGCCCGGTACGCCGAGGCCGACAAGGGCTGGGCCGATCGGTCCGAGGCCCGCTGGCCGGCACCCTACTGGTACGTCGACACCGGTATGGCGGCGCTGATGATGCTGCTCACGGCCGTCGACGAGGGCCTGGACGCGTGCTTCTTCGGCATCATGCCGGTAACCGGTGAGGACTCCCGGCCGGAGATCGACGTTCCGGCGCACACGGCCGCCTTCAAGGCCGAGTTCGGCATCCCCGACGAGTACGCACCGATCGGCGGTATCTGTGTCGGATACCGGGCCGACGACCTGCCACCGCAGAACCCCGCCGTCGCCGCGCGTCGCCGTGACGCCAGCTCGGTCATCCACCGTGGCCAGTTCGGCACCACCTGACGCACCGGCACCCTGACGCACCGGCGCCCGGCCATCGGGTCACGCGGTGAGGACCGGCACGGCTGAGGACCGTACGCGCCGTCGGCGGGCCGGGCTCGGAGCAGGCCGGGTCGGAAGGGAGTCGGCCAGCAGGTCCAACGGCCCTGCCACGCGGGCCCGTCCGGGACTGGGATGGAGGGGGAGACGACGTACCGCGAGGAGGGGCCATGACAGCCAGGAACGCCGACATCGGCCTGGACCCGATCGACGTGCGGTTCCGGGCCGGCGAAGCGTACGAGATCAGGGTCCGCGATCACCTGCTGCTCACCGACCAGCCGGTCGACGCGGGCGGTGCCGACACCGCGCCCAGCCCCACGGAGCTGTTCGCCGCCTCGCTCGCCTCCTGCGTCGCGTACTACGCCGGGCGATACCTCAGCCGGCACGGGCACGACCGTGCCGGGCTGAGGGTGACCGCCTCGTTCGAGATGGCCACCGACCGGCCGGCCCGGGTCGCCGCCATCCGGATCACCGTACGACCGCCGACGGACCTGCCAGCGGACAGGTGGCCCGCGCTGCGGGCCGTGGCCAGCCACTGCACTGTGCACAACACGCTGCTCAGCACGCCGCAGATCGAGGTCGACATCGAGTGAACCGGCGACGGCCGGCGCGACGCCGACGACGTCGGGCACGATCGGGCCGATAGTTGATGGTCACCGATGGCTGTCGCTGTGACACTCCCCGTGGGGAGGCGAGATGACGGCGAGCCGAGAGGTGGGATTCGGGCACGATCCGGTGCTGGTTGGCCGGGAAGCCGAGCTGGAGTCGCTGGACGCAGCGGTGGCGACAGTGCTCAGCGGACGGTCCGTGGCGGTCGAGGTGTGCGGCGAGGCGGGCCTCGGCAAGACGCGGATCCTCCGCGAGCTGGCCCGACGGGCCGCCGACGCGGGTCTGCTGGTCCGCGTCGGTCGGGCCACCCAGTTCGAGCAGGGGGTGCCCTTCGGGCTCTACGCCGAGATGGTGGAGCCGGTCGGCAGCGGCCCGGGACAGCCGTCGATGCCGGCGGTGGTGCGGCGGATGCTCGCCGAGGCACCGGAAGCCGGCGTCGCGCTGCTGCTCGACGACGTGCACTGGGCCGACTCGGCGTCGCTGGAGCTGACCGAGCATCTGATCGGCAAACCACCGCCGGTGCCGATGCTGCTCGCGGTGGCGTTCCGCAGCGCCTGCCCGCCGGCGAGCCTGGTGAACGCCATCACCCGGCTCGGCGCGGCGGCCACCCTCATCGACCTCCCACCGTTGGACGAGGCCAGTCTCGACGTGCTGCTGGCCGGCGTGCCACGCCGCCGTCGGGAGCTGATCCTGCGGGCCAGTCTCGGCAATCCGTTGTACATCCAGGCACTGTCCCGGCTGCCCGACGACGAACTGGACGCACTGGCGACAATGGCCCGGCGGCGCGACCCGGTGGACGCCGACTGTCTCGCCGGATCGCGACGGTCCGTGCTGGCCGGACTCGCCGCCGAGATCACCGCCCAGCCGCCGCCGGTGCAGCGGGTGGCCCACATCGCCGCGGTGGTCGGCGACCACACCACGATAGACCTCGTCGGGCACGTCGCCGGCCTGCCGATGCCCGTGGTCACCGCGGCTGTCGACCAGCTCGGACGCTTGGGGCTGCTCAACGCCGACGGCGGTCGGCTGCGGTACCGGCATCCGCTGATGCGGGCCTCGGCGTACGCGTTGACCGGCTCCGCCTGGCGCTTCGAAGCGCACACCCGCACCGCCGGCTACCTGCGTGGCCGGCGGGCCTCCCGACGGTTGGTGGCCCACCACACGGAACGGTCCGCCCGCCACGGCGACGAGACAGCCGTGGCCACGCTTGTCGACGCGGGCGTCGCGTTCGCGCACGAGGCCCCCGCCGAGGCGGCCCGCTGGCTCGGTACCGCGCTGCGCATCATGCCGGACGCCGGTCCGCGCGACCAGCGGCGCGCCGAGGTGGCGATGTGGTACGCCCGGGCCCTCGGCCGTAGCGGCGAGTTGGCCCGCAGCCGAGAGGTGCTCCAGCGGCTGCGCCGGGCCGGAGGACCGGTGCAGACCCGGGCCGAGACGTTCAGTGTGGCGGTGGCCCGGCAGCTCGGCGACTTCGCCGAGGCGGCCGCGACGCTCGGCGCACAGCTCGGCCGTGGCGGGCTCGACCCGGTCGAGGAGGCGAAACTGCACGTGGAGCTGGCGGCTGTGGACGCCTTCCGGGAGGAGCCGACCTCGGCGGTGCACCACGCGCAGCGGGCACTTGAGCTGCTGGACGACCGCCGGTCGGTGCTCGTGGCGGCGGCGCGGACGTTGCGGGCGCTCACCACCCTGTACCTCGGCAGCGCCACCTCAGCGCGCGACCAGCTCGCCGCCGCCGTCGTCGCGGTGGACGCCACGAGCGACGCTGACCTGCGGCCGTACGTCGAGATCGTCTCGCCACTGGCGCTCGTGGAGATCCAGTTGGGCAACGTCGCCGACGCGTACCGACATCTCACCCGGGCCAGACGGATCCTGGACGGCCTCGGACCGAGCAGTGCCTCGCCGTATCTGCTCGTCATGGAGTCCCTGGCGCACACCCGTGCCGGTCGGTTGAGCCGGGCGGTGCAGGCCGCGGAGCAGGCGCGAGCAGCCGCCGAGCGGGTCGGCAGTACCGAGATGGGTGCGATGGCGGCGGCGGTGCGCCTGCGCCCGGTGCTCTGGACGGCCGGCCCGGCGGCGGCCCTGGCCATGGCCGGCCCCGCTGCCGGCCCGGGCTGCGGCGGGTCCGACCCGGTGGCCGGAGGACCACGGTCCCGGGCCTGGTGGCGGATCAACCGGGTGGAGCTGGCCCTGGCCAGGGCGGTCGCGGGCGACTGGACCGGTGGTGCCGACCTGCTCACCGATCCCGCGACACCGCAGTCGAGGCATCCACCGGTGCTGGTGGCGCGGGATGTGGTCGCGGTCGTCTGCGCCGTGGGGCGGGGTGACCACGCCACGGCCATCGAGGTCGGTGAGCGGGCGGAACGACAGGCGACGGCCGCCGGTCTGCCGTACGAGATCGGGCTGGCCCGGTTCGCCAGGGCTTTCACCGCGTACCGGATGGTGGGGCCGGATCGCGCGGCGGCGCTTGCGGAGAGCGCGGCGGCCAGTTTCGCGGCGGCCGGAACGCCGCTGGAGGAGGCGCTGTCCCGCCACCTCGCCGGTGCCGCCCACCTCGGCGCGGGACGGCACGGTCCCGCAGCCATGGCACTCGATCACGCCGAGACCGGCTACCGGGCCTGCGGTGCCGAGTGGGCCGCAGCAGTGCTCGCCGGGCACCGTGCCGCCGGCCCGACACGCGCCGAACGACCGGCCGGCGACACCGCTCTCACCGCGCGGGAGCAGGAGATCGCCGGCCTGGCGACAACCGGCCTGAGCAACAAGGAGATCGCCGCGCGCCTGTTTCTCAGCCCACGGACCGTCGAGTCCCACCTGAACCGGGTCTTCGCCAAGCTCCAGGTCCGCTCCCGCACCGCGATGGCCGCCCGGCTCACCGAGGGCGTCCGCGGCACCGGGCCAGCCGCCTGAGGCCCTGTGTGGAAGTCCCCGGCCGGCCTGCGGCGGGCCCAGGCGGTGACGCCGCGGGGCACCCGGGAACCGACCCGGATGCCCCGCGGCGTCGACGGCGCTGCGGCGGCGCTCCCGTGCTCGACCGGCTCAGGTCGTCGCCAGGGCCTCGGTGGGAGAGAGACGGGAGGCGCGGACAGCCGGGTACAACCCGGCCAGACCGCCGATGAGCAGCGTCGCGAACACCCCGCCGACCGTCGCCCACGCCGGTACCACTGTCGGCCAGCCCTGGGAGAGCGCGTATCCGGCGGTGACCAGGATGCCCAGCAGCACTCCGCCAGCTCCGCCGAGTGCCGACAGCAGCAGTGACTCGGCGAGGAACTGGGTGCGGACCTGACCCCGGGTGGCACCGAGTGAGCGGCGTAGTCCGATCTCCGCCCGCCGTTCCAGTACCGAAATGACCATGGTGTTGGCCACCCCGACGCCACCGACGAGCAGGGCCACCGCACCCAGCCCGAGCAGCAGCGCGGTGAACGTCTCGTCGGTCGCCTGGGCGGCGGCCAACGCGTCCGAGGGGCGGGAGACGTCCACCTCGTTTGGTGCCTGCGGGTTGGCGGTCGACCCGAGCACCGCGCGGACCGCCTCGACCTGGTCGGCTTCGGCCCGGGTGTAGACGGTTGTCGGGTGACCGTCGAAGCCCAGGTGGCTCGCGGCGACCGCCCAGCCGACCAGGGCCGAGCTGTCCAGCTCCGGCGCCAGCGGTGCCGGGGCGAGGATGCCCACCACTGTGAACCAGCGACCGCCGAGCCACACCCGCACGTCCGGGCCGGCGTCACCGAGCCCGAGCCGCTCGGCGGTGGTCGCGCCGAGGACCGCCGCCGGGTACCGGGCGGTGGCCTCGTTGAGCCAGGTGCCGCTCGTCACCTCGGCGCCCACGGTGTCCAGGAGCCCGAGCTGCGCCGCCCGCACCGCGATGCCGCCGGTCTCCGCCTCGGGGATGCGATCGGTCCGGTAGACCCGCGCGTCGTCGACCTGACCGGTGGCCGCCACCTGGGTCACCGGACCGATCCGGCTGATCATCGTCACCGACTCGTCGGGCAGTTGGGCGTCGGCGCCGAACAGGGTCCGGCCCGGTGACACGGTGAGCAGGTTGGTGCCGAGCGCGGCCAGGGTGCGATCCAGTTCGGCCCGCGAGGACGACGAGATGCCGACCACAGCGATCATGGCGGCGATGCCGATGGCGATGCCCAGCGCGGAGAGGAACGCCCGCAGTGGGCGGGTCCGGAGCCCGACGCCGCCCACCCGCAGCACGTCGGCGGTCGGCATCCGGGCCGGGGCGAGCTGGTTGGTCGGCCGGTCCTCTAACGTCACGGCCACGTCAGCTCACCCCGCTCGACGCGAGCCGCGAGTCCGTACGGATCCGCCCGTCGCGCATCCGCACCTGCCGGGGCAGCGCCTCGGCGATCTCCCGGTCATGGGTGATCACGACAACCGTCGTCCCGGCCCGGTGCAGTTCGTACAGCAGATCGAGGACGGCCGCCCCGGAACCGGTGTCGAGGTTGCCGGTCGGCTCGTCGGCGAGCAGCACGGCGGGTTCGCCGACGACCGCCCGGGCCACCGCGACCCGCTGCCGTTCGCCGCCGGAGAGCTGGTGTGGCCGGTGACCGAGCCGCTGCCCGAGACCCACGCGGTCCAGCGCGGCCTCCGCACGCCGCCGCCGCTCCCGCCGGGGTACGCCGGCATAGAGCAGCCCGTCCGCCACGTTGTCCACCACGGGTACGCCGGGGGCCAGGTGGAACTGCTGGAACACGAAGCCGATCCGGGTGGCCCGCAGCGCGGAGAGCCGTCGGTCGGACAGCCGCGCCACGTCGTGGCCGTCGATCACCACGGTGCCCGAGGTCGGCCGGTCAAGCGTGCCGATGACGTTGAGCATCGTCGACTTGCCAGAGCCGGACGGGCCGACGATGGCCACCAGTTCGCCGTACCCGATGCGCAGCGAGACGTCGGCGAGCGCGACCACGTCTCCGGCGTACCGCTTGCCGACCTGATCGAGCACGACCACGTCCCCGCTCACCGGGGTATCCCGACGGTGGTGCCCTCGGCGATTCCGTCGCCGCTGACCTCGACCCGGCCGTCGGCGAACAGCCCGGTGGCCACCGCGACGATCTGGCTGCTCCCGTTTTCGAGAATCTCCACCCCGTAGCCGCCCTCGGCGAGCGCCAGCAGCGCCGCCACCGGCACGGTCAGCACGTCCGCACGCTCGCTGACGGTGAAGGTGATCTCGGCGGACGCCCTGTCGAACTCGGCAAGCGCCTGCTGATCCTCGACGGTGACCGTCACCTCGATCTTCGTCTCGGCGCTGGTGTCGCCACCGGCGTCCGCCGAACCGTTGTGGATCACCGTCTCGACCGTGTCGACCTTTCCGGCCACCCGCCGGCCGTCAGGCAGGGTTACCTGCACCGCCGTGCCACGGTCGGCGAGTCGCTTGTCGTCGACGTCGAGTTCGGCGGTGACCAGCCGGTTGGTGCCGGTGTAGGTGAGCACCGCCTGCCCTGCCTGGACGGCCGCGCCCACGTCCAGCTGGTGACCTTCCACGCGGACGGCACCGCCGGCGAACACGACGCGGCCCAGTTCGACGCGGCCAGTTTCCGCCAGGCCGAGGTCGTCCTGCCAGGCACGGACCGCCTCGGCGGTGGCCCAGGTGTACGCGTCGTCGACGGTGAAGCCGGAGTAGCCCAGCGCCTCCAGGTTCCGTTCCAGCTGTCTGACGTCGGCACCCTCGACGCCGGGTCGCAGCGTCCGGTACGCGGGCAGCCGCCCGTACAGCAGGACCACCGGATCGTTGTCGAGGGCGTACAGGGACTTCCCCCGGGTCACCCGCGCCCCGGTGTCCGGCAGTGCGGTGAGCGTGCCGGGCAGTCGGCTGGTTGCGGTCCGGCTGGGCCCGTACCCCAGTTCACCGTCGACGGTCTCGCCGTCAGCGAGGGTCTGCCGGGTGACCGTGGCGTTGCCGGGCGCTCCCGGGCGGGCCTCGGCGGCGTCGTCTGCGGTGCCGCCACCGAAGCCGACCGCCGCGGCCACGCCGACGCCGGCGACGAGGACCAGCGCCACGCCACCGGCGGCGGGCAGGCGGGTACGGCGGGTCACTGGCCGCCCCCGAACTGCGGGGCGTGCTGACGGCACGCCTCCAGGGCGGAGCGGAACGCCGGATCGTTCGGATCGATCCCCAGGGCGTCGCGCTGGATCTGAATCCGGCCGTCGGCTGACGGGTCCGGGAAGTCCGGCACCCCGTTCTCGCGCATGCACCGGGCCATCACCCGCATCTGTTCGAGCTGCTCGGCATCGAGTTGCGCCACCTGCCCGCCGTTGGGCAACAGCTGGCGGCACTTCTCCATGCCGGCCTCGACCTGCTTCGGGTCGACGTCGCCGTCGAACCGGAACATCGGTCCGTTGCCGGCCTCCGGGTCGGGCATCTCCACGCCGTTGTCGCGCATGCATCTGGCGAACTCCAGCCGTCGCTCCTCGTCGCTGCCGTCGGCGCCGGTCGCCGAGGCGGAAGCCGTCGCGCCGGCACCGCCGGCGGTGGCCACCCCGGCCCCGTCGTCGTCCTGGCCGGCGCAGCCGGCCAGCACCAGGATCAGCAGCACGGGAAGCGTGCGTGTGCTCCGTCGCATCGTCGGTGTCCTTTCCGGCGTCCGGCGGCTGTCGCCGGACACCGGACAGTGCACGCGACGGGGCGTATCGCGGGCATAACCGATCACGTTTACGGCGGCGTTATCCCGGGTCGCGGCACCATGGACCGGTGCGAGTGCTGGTGGTCGAGGACGAGGACGTGTTGGCCGACGCCATCGCGGAGTGGCTGCGCCGGGAGGCGTTCGCGGTCGACGTCGCGTACGACGGTGACGCCGCCCTGGAACGGCTCGGGGTCAACGAGTACGCGGTGGTGGTGCTCGACCGGGACCTGCCGGTGGTGCACGGCGACGAGGTGTGCCGGGCGATCGTCGACTCCGGGGGCGACACCCGGGTGCTGATGCTCACCGCGGCTGCCGCGGTGCGTGACCGGGTGGCCGGTCTCGCCCTCGGCGCCGACGATTATCTGGTGAAACCGTTCGCGTTCGTGGAGCTGGCCGCCCGGGTGCACGCGCTGACCCGCCGAGCCCGGCCCGCCGCGCCGCCGACGCTGCGCCGGGCGGGCATCGCGGTGGACCCGGGCCGCCGTGAGGTGCACCGCGACGGTCGGTACGTGCCGCTGTCGCGCAAGGAGTTCGCGGTGCTGGCCGAGCTGCTGCGGGCCGACGGGGCGGTGGTCTCCGCGGAGGAGTTGCTGGAACGGGCGTGGGACGAGCACATCGACCCGTTCACGAACGTGGTCCGGGTGACAGTGATGAAGCTGCGGCGCAAGCTCGGCGACCCTCCGGTGATCGAGACAGTGCCGGGCGCGGGGTACGCGATCCGGTGAAGCGACTGACTCTGCGGGCCCGCCTCACCCTTGTCTACGGGGGTCTGCTGCTGCTCGCCGGCATCGTCCTGCTCAGCGTCACGTACGTGCTCGTGGATCAGCGGCTGGCCCAACCGATGCGCGCCGAGCTGCCGGAGCGGGCCACAGTGGTCGCCCGGATCCCGACGTCGATGGAGGATCTCGACAGGATCCGCATGCTGATCCAGGACGTGCAGACCGAGGCCCGGCGCAACGCCCTGGAGTCGCTGCTCACTCAGGGGGGCATCGCATTGGTGGTGGTCTCGGCGGCGGCGGTGGCGATCGGTTGGCTCATCGCCGGCCGGACGTTGCAGCCGCTGCACCAGATCACCGGGACGGCCCGGCGGATCGCCGGGGCCGACTCCGCCGGACGTGGTCTGCACGAACGGATCGCGTTGACCGGCCCCCGCGACGAGGTACGGGAGCTGGCCGACACGTTCGACCAGATGCTGGAGCGGCTGGACCGGTCCTTCGACGGGCAGCGACGGTTCGTGGCGAACGCCTCCCACGAGCTGCGGACGCCGTTGGCGTTGAACCGGGCGTTGGTCGAGCTGGCGGTGAGTCGGCCGGACGCCCCGGCCGAGGTGCGTCGTCTCGGCGAGGCGTTGCTGTCGGTGAACGAACGGCATGAGCGGCTGATCGACGGCCTGCTGACCCTCGCCGACTCGGAGAGTGAGGTGACCGAGCGCGCGGCGGTCGACCTCGCCGAGATCGCTGCCCACGTGCTCGAGCAGGTGGCACCGGTGTACCCGGGTGTCCAGGTACACAGGTCGTTTGCGCCGGCCCGCACCGTGGGCGACCCGGTGCTGTTGGAGCGGCTCACCTTCAACCTGGTGGAGAACGCGTTGCGGCACAACGTGCCGGTGGACGGCTGGGTACGGGTGCGCACCGACGAGGTGGCCGGACGACCCACACTGGTCGTGGTCAACACCGGTCCGGTGGTCCCGAGCTACGACGTGGAGACGATGTTCCAGCCGTTCCGGCGGCTCAGTCGGGAGCGGGTGGCCGGCACCAGGGGCTTCGGACTCGGGCTGTCGATCGTGCGGGCGGTGGCCCGGGCGCACGGCGGCACCGCCGAGGCCGAACCACGCACCGCCGGGGGCCTGACCGTCACGGTGACGCTGCCGCCGTCCACGCCGTCTCGGTGAAGCCGCCTGCCACGGCACCGACCACCCTGACCCTCATGCCTGGAGATCACCCCACACCGACACCGTGGCCGACAGCGCTCGTCGGCTGGTCGGCGCGGGGCTTGGCGAGGCGGACGCTACCGGGCGGGGTGTCGGCAGTCGTGACCAGGGTGTAGCCGGCGCGCTCGTACCGGCTGATGTTGCTGGTGCTGCGGTGGCCGGTGAAGAGTGTGCAGTGCGTGGTCTGCGCGGGTGCCTGTCCCTCGGCGTACGACAGCAGCCAGGAGCCGATGCCGTTGCCCGCCTGGTCGGGCGCCACCATCAGGCGACCGATCAGCCAGGCCCGCTCGTCTGCCCGGGCGCGTACCGCGGCGACGAGGCGGCCGTCGCGGCGTACGCACCACCACCGCCAGGTCGTCAGCGATGCCGTCAGGTCGCCGAGGGTCTCCCGCAGCGGTGCCAGGTCGAGGGTGTCGTTGGCGATGGCCTCCTGGACCCAGCAGCACCGTTGCAGGACGAGCAGCTCCGCCAGGTCGCCGGGCCGGGCTTCGCCGAGGGTGAGGCCCGGAACCGGCCCGGCGACGGCCGTCGGGTCGGTTCCGGCGCGCAACGGACGCAACGCGCGGGCCACCCGGCTCAGCTCGCCCAGCACCGCCCGAGCGGCACCGTCGAGCGCCGCGGATCCGGTCACCCGATCGTCGTGGACGTTGTCCGCGATGCGCAGGGCGACGGTGGCGCCGATGGGCATCATCCGCAGTGTCGTGACGACCTGCTTCGCCATCTGCACCGACCGGGTGCCGGCGGAGGTGTTGCCGTAGCTGACGAAGGCGACCGGCTTCCACGCCCACTCGTGGTAGAGGAAGTCGAAGGCGTTCTTCAGCACCGCAGGCATGCCGAAGTTGTACTCGGGTGTGACCACCACGAAGGCGTCGGCGGCGGCCACGGTGCGGCTCCACCTGCGGGTGTGCTCGTGCTGGTAGCTGCCGCTGGCGGGATGCTCGGGTTCGTCGAGCAACGGCAGCGCGATGTCGGCCAGATCGGCGACGTCGACAGTGGTCGCGTCGGACCCGGCGTCCGACCGGACGGCCCGTACGAACCAGTCGGCGATGGCGGGTCCGAGCCGGCCGGGTCGGGTGCTGGCGATGATGACGAGGACCCGAAGGTTGACAGGGCTATTCGATGACATGTCATCGACCCTATGCGGACTTTCGATGACGTGTCAACGAAAGGTAGGGTGACGGTCATGGACACCGCATGGCTGAGCGCGGACGAGGAGCAGGCGTGGCGTGCCTTCCGGCGGCTGCTCATCGCACTACCCGCCCGGATCGGCCGCGACCTGGCGCGCGACTCCGGACTGTCCGCCGCGGACTACGAGGTGCTGAGCACCCTGTCGGAGAAACCCGACCGACGGTGGCCGCTCCGTGAGCTGGCCGCCAAGATGGAGTGGTCGCGCAGCCGCCTGTCCCACCACGCCGCCCGGATGCAGGTACGAGGGCTCATCGACAAGGAGCCGGATCCGCAGGACGCCCGTGGTTGTCTCCTGCGCCTGACCGACGACGGCTTCGGCGTCCTCGAACGGGCAGCCCCGCACCACGTCGTCTCGGTGCGGTCCCGCTTCCTGGAGCATGTGAGTGCCGACGAACTCGCCATGCTGCGCGAGCTCTCGACCCGGATCGCCGACCTGCCCGACTGAGCGGCCCGCGACGACCACCGACCGCCATCACAGACGTCGGACCGGTTGACACCGGGTCAGCCTGCGGACGGCTTCGGAGTGCCGCAGAGTTTGGTGCCGGGCGGGATGATCTCTTCGTCGCTGTGGATGACGTACGGTGGTGGCCCCAGCTTGCCGGACGGGTCGATCGGCTTGACATTGATCAGGGTGAGGAACTTGTTGATCACGTTTACCACCGGGGCCAGGATCGTGTAACCCACACCGTACGAGGCCCGGACGCCGATACCCACGCCCCGACAGACCGCCAGCGGCGCGCCCAGCGCCGACCCGATCGTCGTCCCGTAGGCGGTGGACACCTCGAAGAACAGGCCGGCCTTGAGCACGAATGCGCTGAACCCGACGTCGAAGCGGACCTGATGCTCGATGAGCAGGCCCATCACCCCGACCGGGACGCCATGCAAGGAGTTGATCAGGCTCTCCTTGCGCTTGAAGTTCTTGCTGACCTGCGGGCCGAACGTGCCGTTGGCGTAGCCGTAGCCGAGCGAGCCGGCGAGGGAGAACTCACCCTTGCCCTTGATCGTGCCCACCTTCGCGCCGAACGCGGTGGTGACCTTCACCGTCTGGCTGAGCGTCAGCGCCAGCGGCACGCCGAGCACGGTGCCCATCGGGATGCTGAAGTCCACCGGGATGGGCAGCACCGCCCGGATGTTCTGCCCGTCCCGGAGACCGGCCTCGAACGAGTAGCGGATGCCGAAGCCGCCGCCTATCGAGAGCTCCGCCCGGGTCACCGACCCGCCATTGATCTTCAGGTGGAAGTCCGCCTCCGGCCTGGCGAAGGTCAGCGCGGCCCGCCCGGACAACTTCGTACCGTTGCGGTGGTAGTGGAAGCTGACCTCCGCACCATCGTTGAGGCTGACGCCCGTGGAGAAGTTGGCGACGACAGTCCTGACCTCGCCACCGCCACGGCTCGGTGGCGGCTGGTTCGGTCGCGGCGGCGGCGGGGCGAGCCGTAGCGGCCCGGCCCGGCCGGCCCGACCGGTCGGCGTGGCGCCCAGGGCGTCGGCCTCCTCTTCGGGCATCGCCCAGATCGGTTCACCGGCCTGGTAGACCACCGGGTTCTCGATGGCGATGCCGCGCTGTTCGAGGGTGCCGTCGCGGATCACGTCGGTGACCGTGACCGGGCCGATCGTGACGAGCAGGTCGCCGCCGTCGCGTTGCACGTCGAGCACCCGGCCGACGCCACGGCCGGTGACGAACATGACCTTCCCGGGCGCCAGATCGTCGGCGCGGGGCGCGTCGCCGTCGAGCCGCCAGGTCAGGCCGTCGGCGGTGACCGACCGGACCGAGCGCCCGCCACCGCCGACCAGGACCACGTCGGGCTGGTACGTCAGGTCGGGATGGGGAACCGGTGCCATGCCGTAGCGCAGCGCGGACTCGCTGTACGGGTCCTCGTCGACGCCCGGATCCCCAGGTGACCCGCCGGCGCAACCCGTCGCGGTCAGCGCGAGCACCACGGTGAGGACAGCCGAGACAACCTTGCGCACCGGGACTCCTCGTCGGATCGGAACGGCACCACCCCTGCGCGCGGAAGTGGTCAGACCAGCGCGCACCCGGGACGAACCATGCGATCGACCCTAGACAGCGCCCGCCGCGAGGGAATCAGGGTTTTCCCCACCGCTCGACGGCGACGAGCCCCGTCGCCGCCGCGCACGCGCCGACCCTGCCCACGTCCATGCCGGATCGCGGGTTACACTTCCGGAATCTGGCCGCGCTCGGATCGTGGCCCGGCGTTCGAGGCGGTGGAGATGGACCGGGTGCTGGGCACCGTCCGCCGCTCGCGCCTGCGACGACGATAGTCGTCCGGCTCTCCCGCGCGTTCCTTCCGCCGTGCCCGCACCTGCCGTGCGGCCGGCACGCCTCGTGACGATCCCGTTCATCCCATCCCAGGGAGTTCCCGTGACCGTGCCCTCGCTGGCCTCGTCGTTGTCCGAGTCCGTCACCGCCGTCGTGGACCGCCTGGGAATGGCGGACCTGGCGCCGCAGATCCGTCGCTCCGAGCACGCCGACTTCCAGGCCGACGGCGCGCTGGCGGCGGCGCGGAGGCTGCGCCGCAATCCGCGGGAGGTCGCGGCGGAGCTGGTCGCCGGCCTACCCGACGACGGTCTGGTGGCCAGGGCGGGCGTGGCCGGCCCGGGCTTCGTCAACATCGACCTGACCGACCGGGCGTTGCTGGCTCAGCTCGCCGGTCGGATGGGCGACGACCGGCTCGGCGTGGGTACCCCCGAGGCGGGCGTCACCACCGTGATCGACTACTCGCAGCCGAACATCGCCAAGGAGATGCACGTCGGGCATCTGCGCTCCACGATCATCGGCGACGCGCTGGTCCGGATCCTGGAACACCTCGGCGGCACAGTGGTGCGGCGCAACCACATCGGTGACTGGGGAACCCAGTTCGGCATGCTCATCCAGTACCAGGTCGAGCACCCCGATCCGTCGCTGTCCGGCGACGGCGGCACCATGGGACGGCTGGCCACGCTCTACCGGCGGGCGCGGGCGGAGTTCGACGCCGACCCCGCTTTCGCCGAGCGGGCCCGGCGGCGGGTGGTGGCGTTGCAGGCCGGCGACCCCGGCACCGTGGCCGCCTGGCGGGACATCGTCGCCGAGTCGACCCGCTACTTCACCGACGTCTACGAACGGCTCGGCGTGCGGTTGACAGACGCCGACGTGGTGGGGGAGAGCGCCTACAACGCCGCGCTGCCCGAGGTCGCCGACGAGCTTGAGCGGCGTGCGGTCGCGGTGACGAGTGACGGCGCGCTCTGCGTCTTCTTCGACGACCTGCGCGGCCCCGACGGCGAGCCGACGCCACTCATCGTACGCAAGCGCGACGGCGGTTTCGGCTACGCCGCGACCGACCTGGCCGCGCTGCGGCAGCGCGTCGTCGAGCTGCACGCCGACCGGCTGCTGTACGTGGTCGACGCCCGGCAGGCCCTGCACTTCCGGATGGTCTTCGACACCGCGCGGCGGGCCGGGTGGCTGCCGTCAGCCGTGTCCGCCGTCCACGTCGCCTTCGGTACCGTCCTCGGCCCCGACGGACGGCCGTTCAAGACCCGGGCCGGTGACACCGTCCGCCTTGTCGACCTGCTCACCGAGGCGGTCGATCACGCCCGCGAGGTGGTCGCGGCGAGGAATCCCGGGCTGACCGGGGCCGCCCTGGACGAGCGGGCGCGACAGGTAGGCATCGGCGCGGTGAAGTACGCCGACCTGGCCACCAACCGGGCCCGCGACTACACCTACGAGCCACGGCGGATGCTGGCGCTGGCCGGCAACACAGGCGTCTACCTCCAGTACGCGCACGCCCGCGTCCGCTCCATCCTGGCCCGCGCCGACGGTGCCGACGTGACAGTCGATCCGACCGCCGCCCTGGAACCGGCGGAGCGGGCGCTGATCCTCGACCTCGACGCGTTCGCCGACACCCTCGCCGAGGTGGTCGCCGCAAGTGAGCCGCACCGCCTCTGCGGTTACCTGTACCGGCTGGCGCAGACCTTCACCGCGTTCTACGAGCACTGCCCGGTGCTGCGCGCCACTGGTTCCAGTCGCGGAAACCGCCTCGCCCTGTGCCGTCTCACCGGCGACACCCTCCGCACCGGCCTGCACCTGCTCGGCATCTCCGCCCCCAACCACCTCTAACCGCTGCGGTCCACATCTCGTTGATCAAGAAGTTTTCGTCGCCGACCCGTGCGCAGTCGGACGAAAACTTCTTGATCAACGCTGGGGGTGACAGGTCTACCTGGCTTCGGGCAGCCACGGCGCGAGGACGTCGGGCTGGGCCACCGACAGCCGTACCCGTTCGAGTTCCGGGCCGGTCAGCGCAAGCCCGCGCAGCCGCTCGCCCCATTCGGGCACCACGTCGAGCTTGCCCAACGCGGTGGCCAACTCCACCAGTCCGGCGAGCGCCAACGCCTGCTCCACGACGGGCGCGTCGTCGCCGTGCCGGCGCAGCCCGGAGTTCAGCGACCGGAAGGCGGCCTTGTCGTCGTTCTTGAACTCGCGCAGGATCCGAGCGTTGTCGAGCACCCGGGCCAGTCCCGACAACCGCACCGATCCGCCGTAATCCAACTCGGCCGGCTCGTCCCGTCGGATGAAGGTGATGGTGTTGCCGGACGGGTCGACGACGCTGAAGCGCGACGCACCGGGTCGGTAGCGGGTGATCCGGGGCAGCCCCCGGGCCAGCACCTTCCCGTACGCGCCACGCATGCCGGCGACGAACGCGGCGTGATAGGGCGCCACCGCGTCGACCATCACCAGGCAGCCGCCGCTCTGCTCGGCGGCCGGATCGAGCCCGCTCGCCGCCCGGCCGTAGTGCAACTCGAAACCGCTGAACCGAAAGGCCAGATACAGGTACGGCTTGCGCTGCTCCCAGGTCACCGCATAGCCGAGCGCCCGCCAGAAGGCAAGCGTCTCGTCCACCGCCACACAGGGCAGCAGCGGCACGGCGGTCTCGTTCGGCTGGATCCGATCCTCGGTCGTCATCGTGATGGCCCCCGGTTCCGGTCGATGTGTCGCACCAGTGTGGCCGGTCCACGGGCTAGTACCAGTGCCACCTCGAGCGCGGCGGGCACCGGGTAGCTGATCTGCGTTCAGGCCGATTGCGGAACCTGGCGTGGGACCTCAGTCCAGTCGAGGCCCGTTTCGGGGGGCAGCACCCCGGACGCCCCTTTCGGTAAGGTGCCGGCGTCGGACCCACACGTCAGCGGCGGGGGTGCTCATGAGAGTCCTACGACGGGTGTCGTTGCCGCTGATTGTCCTTACCGCACTGATGAGCTGCTCCTCCTCGCCTCGCTCCACCGAGCCGTCCGGGTCGCCGGTGCCGCCGAGCGAGTCGCTGCCCACGGCTTCTCAGCCGGCCGTGCGCTTCGACAAAGCGCTGCACGACGAACTGGTCGGGATGCTCGAACGTGACCAGGCCGAGCTGGAGGGTCGCCCCCAGGCCGACACCGCCGAGCAGCGCACCGCCCGATTGAAGGAGATCATCCAAGAGTACGGATGGCCGACCTTCGACCTTGTCGGCAAGGACGGCGAGAACGCGGCCTGGGTGATCGCCCAGCACGCCGACCTCGATCCCGCCTTTCAGCAGCAGGCGCTCGACCTGCTGCGCGCGGCCGTCGCGGACGGTCAGGCGTCGCCCGGCAACCTCGCGTATCTCGAGGATCGGGTGGCCGTTGCCAAGGGCGAGCCGCAGGCGTACGGGACGCAGATGCGATGCGGCACGGACGGGCCGGTCCCCGCCACCCCGATCCGGGACGAGGCAGGTGTCGACAAGCGACGAGCGGCGGCGGGTCTGCCGACGCTGGCCGCCTACCGGAGCGAGATGGCGGCGATCTGTGCCGAGGCGGACGACCAGCCGCTCGACTGACAGACCCTGACGATGCGATGGGAGAGGCGCCGGGGTTTCAGTGAATCCCGGGTGACGGTCGCCTGTCGGCGGAGCCGATCACCGTCTTGACGGTTGTCGATTCGAGGCGGAGACTGCGTAACACCCCCGAAACAGTGACCAGGGCCGCCCCGGCGCCGAAATGTTAGCGCTAACGTCGGCCGGGCCGGACGGACGGAGAGCCGCATGTCCAGAGTCCTGACCAGGGCGATCGCCCTGCTCGCCGCCCTGTGTCTGCTGTTGCTGTCGGCGGCCCAGCCGCCGCGTGCCGCAGCCGCCGCGCTCGACCCGTTCACCGGCTACCTGATGGCGCACTTCACCGGCGAGTCAGCCACCGGCGAGCAGGTCTACTTCGCCCACAGCCGGGACGGGTTGACCTGGCGGGATCTGAACAACGGCGCACCGGTGCTGCTGTCCACGATCGGTACCCGTGGGGTACGCGATCCATCCCTCCTGCGGTCGCCCACGGGAGACCGGTACTGGATCGTCGCCACCGATCTGCGGATCGCCAGCGGCACCTCGTGGAACGACGCGGCGAACCGGGGCAGCACGTCGCTTGTGGTGTGGGAGTCCCGCGACCTGGTGAACTGGTCCGCTCCCTGGCTGCTCAACGTCGCGGCCGGTATCCCCGGCGCCGGCAACGCCTGGGCGCCGGAGGCCATCTACAACCAGGCGACAGGTGACTACGTCGTCTACTGGGCGACGAACTCCCTGCGCGACGGCGTGACAAAGCACCGCATCTGGTACGTCCGGACCAGCGACTTCCGCAGCTTCACCGCGCCGCAGCTCTACATCGAACGGCCCGGCGGCGGTCAGGGCATCATCGACACCCAGATCGTCGAGGTGCCCGGCTCCGTCGGCGGTTACCGCTACTACCGGGCATCGGCCGACGGGCACATCACCATCGAGGCCAGCAACGCGATCCTCGGCTCGTGGACGCCGCTGGGCAACCTTTCGCACCTCGGCATCTCCAACGGCACCGGCGGCGGCAGCGTCGTCGAAGGTCCGATGTGGATGCAGTTCAACGGGCGGAACGAATGGGCGCTCTGGCTCGACCAGTACGCCACCGGACGTGGCTACCTGCCTGTCACCTCCAGCAACCTGGGCAGTGTCACGAACTTCCGGACCCGGACGGACTACCAGCTGGGTGCCAGCCGCAAACGGCACGGCTCGATCCTGAGCCTGACCGCCGCCGAGGAGAGCGCGGTACTGGGGCGCTGGGGTGCCACCACCCCGGCCAACCGGATCCAGGCGTACACCCATCAGGACCGCTACGTGCGGCACGCCAACTACGACGTACGCATCGACGCGAACGTCAACCCGGCCCAGGACGCCCAGTTCCGGGTGGTGCCCGGGCTGGCCGACGCTGCCGCCGTGTCGTTCGAATCGGTCAACTACCCCGGCCACTACCTGCGGCACTACGGCTTCGACTTCGTGCTGGCGGCCAACGACGGCAGCTCGGTCTTCGCCGCCGACGCCACCTTCCGGCAGGTCGCCGGCCTGGGCAACTCGTCCTGGTCGTCGTTCCGGTCGTACAACTACCCCGACCGGTACGTCCGGCACTACAACTACCAGCTACGGCTCGATCCGGTGAACGACGCCCAGGCGCGCAACGACGCCACCTTCCGCATCACCTCGTAGCCGGACCGGGCGCGCCTGCCGACGTCCGCGCGCCCCACCCTCGGCCGGATCGGACAAACCGCTCCACCGAGGGTGCCCCGGGTGGTGATCGGCCGTCGTCGCCCACGCGCAGCCACGGCGGGAGTGTGCCGGCGGCCGGATCGTGGGGGCCCTCGCCGTTTGCGACGCGACGTCCCGGGTATTCCGGCCTGCCGTCGCCCAGCGGTGCCTGGACCAGGTGAGGAGTTGACCGAATGGCGAACAGGGATCCCGAACCACGCCGCGGTGACCAGGGGGCAGCCCCGCTCGCCGGACGCAACGTGGAGCTGGAGCGGCAGAATCCCGACCTGCTGGTGCCGCCCACCACGGACAGTCGGCTGGTGCCGAACCTCAAGTTCTCCTTCTCGCAGGCACACACCCGGGTGGAGAAGGGCGGCTGGACCCGCGAGGTCACCATGCGGGACCTGCCGGTGGCCACCCAGTTGGCCGGCGTGCAGTTCGGCCTGGAACCCGGCGCGTACCGGGAGATCCACTGGCACCAGGAGTCGGAGTGGGCGTACATGCTCAGCGGCAGCGCCCGGATCAGCGCCGTCGACCACGAGGGGCGCAACTTCATCGAGGATGTCCAGGCCGGTGACCTGTGGTTCTTCCCGCAGGGCATCCCGCACCACATCCAGGCGTTGCAGGACGGTGCGCAGTTCCTGCTGGTCTTCAACGACGGCACCTTCTCGGAGAACAACACCTTCCTGCTCAGCGACTTTTTCGCGCACGTGCCGAAACCGGTGCTGGCGAAGAACTTCGGCTGGTCGATGGAGCAGTTGGACGACCTGGCCCAGCGGGAGAAGTACATCTTCGCCGGGACGGTACCGCCGCCGCTGTCGACGGACCGCGTCGTCAGCCCGACCGGGGACGTGCCGCGCAGCTTCAAGCACCGGATGCTCGCCCAGACCCCGCAGCACTTCCGTGGCGGCACCGTACGCATCGCCGACTCGACGAACTTCGCCGCCTCGACCACCACCGCAGCCGCACTCGTCGAGGTCGAACCGGGCGGGATGCGGGAGTTGCACTGGCACCCGACCACCGACGAGTGGCAGTACTACATCTCCGGGCGGGGACGGATGGGCGTCTTCGCCGCCTCGGCGGCCGCGCGTACCTTCGACTTCCAAGCCGGCGACGTCGGCTACGTGCCGTTCGCGTACGGGCACTACATCGAGAACACCGGCGAGGAGCCGCTTGTCTTCCTGGAGATGTTCCGCCACCCCCGGTTCGAGGACATCTCGGTCATGCAGTGGATGGCCAACACACCGCACGAGGTCGTCTCGGACACCATAAACGTGTCCCGGTCCCTGATCGACGCCCTGCCGCAGCACAAGCAGGTGGTGATCTAGGCCGTGTGTCCAGCCGCACGCCGCCGGCCGGCTCGTACCATTGCGCAGAGATCGCGGACCGCGTAGCGGGAGGGGCCATGGGTAAAGGGATATATGTGCAGGAACTTCCAGGTATCGGCAAGCGGTACGACGTCGACCTGGGCAGCAACACTCAGCGGATCTCCGTGGTGGTACGCCGGGACGGCAACCGTGACCTGTACGTCTTCGCCTCCGGGCAGGACGACCCGGTGGCCGTGATCGAGATGTCGGAGGAACAGGCGCGTAAGGTGGGCGCCCTGCTGGCCGGCACGTACTTCTCCGAGTAGTCGTCGCGACCCGTGCGCCATCGTTCAGTCCGCTCCAGGAGACCTCACCGTGCATGCTGACCTCGTGGGCTTCGGGGCCCTCGTCCTGATCGCGGGTCTGCTGGCCCGCGCGGGTCGTCGCATCAACCTGCCCACCGTGCCGTTCTTCATGCTCGCGGGCATCCTGCTCGGGCCCGGCACCCCCGGTCCGGTGCTGATCGCCCATCCCGAGGACCTGAGCCTGCTCGCCTCCCTCGGCCTGGTGCTGCTCCTGTTCCACCTGGGCGTCGAGTTCCCCGTCGACCAGGTGCTCGGCAGCGGAAAGCGGCTCTTCGTCGCCGCCGGCGCGTACATCGGGCTCAACGTCGGCGCCGGCCTGCTCTTCGGCCTCGCCCTGGGCTGGGGCGGCTACGAGGCGTTCGTGATCGCCGGGGCGCTCGGCATCTCCTCCTCGGCGATCGTGACCAAGCTGCTCATCGAGCTGCGCCGCCTGGCGAACGCGGAGACGCCTGTCATCCTCGGCATCATCGTGATCGAGGACCTCTTCCTCGCGCTCTACCTGGCGCTGCTGTCACCGCTGCTGTCCGGTGCCGGATCGGCCGGGGAACTGGTGCTGCGTATCGGCCTGAGCTTCGCCTACCTGGTGGTGCTCTTCGCCGTCGCCCGCTTCGGTGCCCGTCTGGTCGGCAAGGTGATCGACAGCAACGAGGACGAACTGCTGGCCATCCTGATGGTCGGACTGGTCGTGCTGGTCGCCGGTGTGTCGGCCGAGATCGGGGTCTCCGACGCGATCGGCGCACTGATGATAGGTCTGGTGATCGCCCGCACCCCTCTGCGGGAACGGGTCGAACGCCTGGTGCTGCCGCTGCGCGACGTCTTCGCGGCGGTTTTCTTCCTGGTGTTCGGGCTGAGCATCGACGTCGGCGACTTCGGCTCGGTGGCGGTGCCGGTGCTGCTGGCCGTCCTGATGACGGTCGTGACGAACGTGTCGGCCGGCCTGATCGCCGGTCGGCTGTTCGGGCTCAACCAACGCGGCGCCGCGAACGTCGGCCTGACCGTGCTGGGCCGGGGCGAGTTCTCGCTGATCCTGGCCACCCTCGCCATCGCCGCCGGCCTGGACGGGCGCCTCGGTCCCTTCATCGCCCTGTACGTGCTGATCCTGGCCGTGGCGAGCCCGCTGCTGGCGGCGAACTCGCGCTACCTGGCCCGGATCATCCCGGACCGGTTGCTGCACTCCAACTGGCGGTACGTGCGCGAGGAGACCATCAGCACCGCCTGCACCCACCTCGACCGGATCAACATCACCGAGTCCGACGCCGAGGCGTGCCCGCAGTGCCTGGAGAG
Organism: Micromonospora andamanensis; assembly: GCF_016863495.1. Taxonomy (GTDB): domain Bacteria; phylum Actinomycetota; class Actinomycetes; order Mycobacteriales; family Micromonosporaceae; genus Micromonospora; species Micromonospora andamanensis. The sequence continues at coordinate 11,132 of NZ_BOOZ01000015.1, read as the reverse complement.
CGGCGACGACTGGGTGCAGCTGCGGATGTGTCTGACCTGTGGCGCGGTGGGCTGTTGCAGCGACTCGGTGAACAACCACGCGGAGGAGCACTACCGGCGGACCGGCCATCCGCTGATCCGGTCGCTGGAAGAGGGCGAGGACTGGCGTTACTGCTACATCGACGGTGCCCTGGTGCGCGAGCCGATGGGTGCCACCCGGGAGTGACGGGCGTCGTCCGTGGACGACGCCCGTGCCGGCTCAGCCGAGGCGGTACACCCAGGCGCCGGCTATCTCCTCCCGGGTGATGCCGAGGCCGTCGACAGGTCGGGTGGGCAGGCCGTCCCAGGGCGTGCCGGCGAGCCGATCCGGCAGGACGACCACCGACCGGATGCCGATCTGACGGAGAAATGCGATGCTGCCCGGATCGGGGAAGGTCGTGGTCACCGCGCGGATCTGCTGTTGAGCGGCCGGCAGGAAGGTGACGGAACCGTTGGCGACGCGGGGAAATCCGTCGGTGGACCAGAGCATGATGTCGGATTCGGCCACCCCGTTGCTGGGCAGGACCAGGATCGGCTCGGTCGCCGCCCGCAGCGCCGGCGGAGCCGTCGGCACGGTGGGGTGCGGTGTCCGGTTGACGCCCTCGACCGTGACCAGCAGCAGGGGCAGCAGGAGCGCGACCGCGCTCACCGACTTCGGCCACCCGAGCTTGGGGCGATTCCGGCCGAACTCGCTTATCGCGCCCGCTGCCAGAATGGCGAGCAGCAGGCTCGTCCACACCATCAGCCGCCCCGGGGTCCGTAGCGCGTCCCATCCGGGCAGCAGCCGCGACAGGGTCAGGTATCCCGGATCGCCCTGACCGACCAGGTTGCTGCCCAGCCCGAGCGCGCCGGAGACCAGCACGCCGAGCCCGAGCAGGACGCGGTGACGGACCCGGAACGTCGAGTAGCTCAGCCCGGCCACGGCCAGCACGATCAATGTGACACCGGGCAGCAGCGCCATCTCCGGCGGCCAGGACAACTGGGCGCGGGCGGCCGCGAAGTGCTCGCCCCACAGCCACGAGTCCGCGGGCGCGACGAAGTATCCCCGCAGGGGTGGGGAGAACATCTCCGTCCAGGACAGGTCGCGGCGCGCCTCCGGGTGCAACTCCACCACCCGCAGGAAGGCGGTCCCCAACCAGATGCACACGCCACTGAAGACGGCCCCACCGAGAAGGTTGGCCAGCACCACCCGTCGACCCAACACCCAGGCGCCGGTCCGCCAGCGGGCCCAGCCAACCGCCACCAGGACCACCAGCACGGTGCCGGCCAGGAAATACGCGAGCGGCAGGCCGATCGCCAGGCCGAGGGTCACCTGCCAGGCGGCGACCAACCAACCGGCCACGACCCATCCGGGGCGGTGCAGCGCCGGTCGGTGACCGTCCCGCAGCGACCAGCCGTGGCCGCGAGCCAGCATGGCCAGGCACAGCGCGACGCCGCCGATGGAGAGGATGTTCAGATGGCCGCTGTGCGCGAGCCGCCACGGCGCGAAGGCCCAGGCGACGCCCGCCACGGCCGCCGCCGTCCGGATACCGCCCAGTTGGCGCACCAGGGCGTACGCCCCGACGAAGGCGAGTGCGTGCGCCAGGACGTAGAGGATGTTGTAGCGGAAGATGGCCGCCGCTACACCGTGGCCGAGCAGACCGGCCGGTGCGTAGCCGAGCACCACGTCGGTGTAGGCGTACGTGTACAGATTCGGGAAGAACGTATTCGAGTGCCAGAGGTTGAGCGGATCGGTGACCAGGGCATGCCCGGCCCAGGCGACCTGCCACGCCTGCAACGGGGGGTCGCCGATGTCGCCGGGGATGGTCGTCCACGGCTGCTTGAGCGTCGGCCAGGTGAGTAGAACGGCAAATGCCAGGCCGGCGACTGCCGCAAGCGTCCATTCATGCCGCAGCAGGCGCGACGCCACCCGAAAGGTACCCGCCAGCCGTTCCTGTCCGGGCCGGGACCGGGGCTGCGATTCGCCCTGCTCCGGGCCGGACTGCTCCGGCTCGGCCTGCTCAGGGCCGACGGACGGGGCTCCGAGTAGCCTTCGACGTATTGCCTGCACGTATCCTCCTGTCGATGGCCGGCGCCGACGTCATAGCGTCGCATCGATCAGAGGATAAAAGCCATCATCGATGACTACCGAAACTTTCAGGTGGCCATGTCGGCCGCAGCTCCCGATTGCTGGGAAACGGGCAAAAGCTGATCAAGTACCGAAGGCGCAAAACCGCGAGTGGTCGGACGTCAATGGTGGCCCGACTCAGCGCCCGGACGGCCGGGGCGTGCCGATCCGGGTGACGCCGGAGCCATGTTCGACAAGCGGCGCGACAAGCGCGGCCAGCACCCCGCCGAGCAGGGGGAAGACGATGAACACCCAGAGTTGACGGAGCGCGAGGCCGCCTTCGAAGATCGCTGGCCCAAACGCCCGGGCCGGATTCACCGCCGCGCCGGTAAGTGCGACACCGACCAGGTTCGCCACGCCGAGGGCGAGCCCGATCGCCAGGCCGGCGAAGCCCGACAGGTCCGTGCTGCGCTTGCTCACCACGAGCACGACCAGGACGAACAGGAAGGTCAGTACGGTCTCCAGCAGCATCGCCCCACCGGCGTTGATGTTGGTGCCGTAACCGTTGGCGCCGAGCACGCCTGTCTGGTCGTTCACCCCTCCCCAACGCACCAGCGCCCAGAGCAGGAACGAGGCCACGGCGGCACCGGCGAACTGCGCGATCCAGTATGCGACGGCCCCGAGCGCCGTGATCTTGCCGGAGAGCAACACGCCGAGGGTCACCGCCGGGTTCACGTGACTGCCGGAGAGCTGTCCGATCGTGTAGACCAACGCGAGCAGGACGAACCCGAACGCCAGCGATACCACCACCACGCCACCCTCGATCCGGGCCGCGATGGCGCTGCCCACGCCGAAGAAGACCAGGAGGAGGGTCCCGATGAACTCGGCCACGTACCGTCTGGCGTCAACCATGGCCTCAGTCTCACCAAAACCGCAGCTGCTGGCGGCGTTTTCGGCCGGTCAGCGTCGGTTGAGGCGACGGTAGACGGGGGCCAGCCGCTTGTGCAGTGGCCGGTAGACATCGAAGATCTCGTCGTAGGTGGCCCGGTGGGCGGGCGTCGGCACGAAGATCCGGTCGGTACGCATCAGGCCCGGGATGTCGGCGAAGGTGAGCTGCCCGGTGCCGACCCCGCCGATCCAGCCCGCACCCCTGGCGTTGACCGCGAGCGGTTGGGCGTCGCGGCGGATCTCGACGCCGAGCACGTCGGCGAAGATCTGGCACCACGAGTCCGACAGCGCCCCGCCGCCGGTGATGGCCATCGAGGAGACCGGCGCGCCGAGGAACCGGTTCACCGCGCCGAGCAGCCACCGGGTGTTGAACGCGACGCCCTCGAAGACCGCCCGCAGCAGATCGGAGCGGTTGGTGTCGAGGGAGATGTTGAAGAACCCGGCGCGCAGGTTGGCGTCGTCCACCGGGGCGCGTTCGCCGTAGAGCCAGGGGGTGTAGAGCACCCCGTTGGCCCCCGGCGGCACCGTCGGAATGATCATGTCGAAGGCGTCGAAGATCGTCCCCTCGTCGCGGCTGAGCTGTCCGGCGCTGAGCAGCGGGTCGTCGTACTCCACGATCTTGTCCCGCAGCCAGGTGAGGTTGGCGCCGGCGGTGGCCTGGAGGGCGGTCAGCAGGTAACGGTCGCCGATCGCACAGGGCACCGAGGCGATGCCGGCGGCGACGTCGGTCTTCTTCCGGGGCACGTGGGCGGCGATCCAGGACGAGGTTCCCACGTACAGGTGCGGCTCGTTGTCGCCGGTGGTGCCGGCGCCGATCGCCGCTGCGGTGTTGTCGATCGCCCCGGCGACCACCCGCACCGTCGTCGGCAGGCCCAGGTGCGCGGCGGCGGTCGGCGTCAGCGTGCCGATCACCTCGGTGCAGGCGACGATCGGCGGCAGTTTGTCCGCCTCGACGCCGCAGTCGGCGACCAGGGCGGGGGAGTAGCGGATGCCGCCGGGACGCCGGTTGTCGGTCACCCACGAGGTCAGAATCGAGTCGACGGTGGCCACCGTCCGTCCGGTGAGCCTCAGGTTGATCCAGTCGAGCACGTTGAGGAACGTCGCGGTGCGCGCGTACACCTGCGGCATGGTGTCGCGGACGAACAGCATGTGGGCGGCGGGGTCCTTGCCGGTCGGTGAGGGCATGCCCCCGGTGAGCCGCAGCCAGCGGGCGATCCGCCGCACCGACATCCCCTGGTACGCGGGAAACCCGCCGAACTGCCGTCGCAGGTGCGACGCGCCCCGCATGTCGAGCCAGCTGATGCACGGGGTGAGCGGTTCACCGTCGGTGTCCACCGCGATGGTCCCCTCGCCCTGGGTGGAGGCACACACCGTCGCCACCGCCCGCATCTGCTCGGGATGATCCCGTCCCAGCTCGGCGGCGACCTGCCCGAGCGCCGTCCACCAGGCGAGCGGGTCCTGCTCGGCGCCGCCACCGGGCAGCACCCGCAGCGGGACCGGCCGCTCGGCCCAGCCGGTGATCGTGCCGTCCGCGGCCACCAGCGCGGCCTTCAGGCCCGACGTGCCCAGGTCGATCGCGAAGACCTGGGGCGGACTGGCGGCCACCGGCTCAGACCCCTTCGACGAGCGCGAAGACCCGGTCGAACCGGGCGAGCGCGTCGTCGATCACCTCGTCGGTGTCGGCCATCGACGTGTACATCCGTGAGCCGGCCAGGGTGACGATGCCGTGCGCGGTGTAGGCCGCGCCCATCTGCTCCATCAGCCGCTTACGGGCCTTGTTCTCCTTGAGCAGCTTCACCGGGTTGCGCATGTCCAACAGCATCACGCCACTGCACTCAAGGTGCACGATGGACCCCTGGTTGTACGCGACGTACGGCAGTCCGTAGGAGTCGATCAGCCGTTGCAGCCCCCGGGTCAGCCGGTCACCGGCCCGGCCGGCGATCACCGGGGCGTTGGTGCGGGCCATCTCCTCGATGGCGAAGTAGCCGGCCGCGCAGGACAGCGGGTTGGCCGACAGGGTGCCGCCGACCTGGATGTGCGCGCCGCTCCTGCCGTCGAGCCCGGAGCCGAAGACCGCCATCACGTCGGCCCGCCCGCCGACGCCGCCGGCCATCGGGTAGCCGCCGGAGACCGCCTTGCCCAGCACGGTCAGGTCGGGAGTGACACCGAAGTAACCGGCGGCGCCACCCAGCCCGAGCCGGAAACCGGTGACCACCTCGTCGAAGATCAGCAGTGCGCCGAACTCGTCGCACAACTCGCGGACCCGGGCGTTGAAGTCGCGCGGCGCCGGCCGGGTACCGGATTCCGGGCCGACCGGCTCGACCACCACCGCGGCCGTGCCACCACGCAGCCGGTTCTCGATCAACTTGCGCTTGAGCTGCCCGAGGTCGTGCGGGAAGGCTTCCCGGGTACGGGCCGTCGCCCCGAAGGGAATGCCCTTGGCGTTCATCCGGTAGGTGCCGGGCACCCGCAGCCCGTACACCATCGTGTCGGACCAGCCGTGGTAGGCGCCACCGACCTTGATCACCATCTTCTTGCCGGTGAAGGCGCGGGCGCCTCGCACGGCGGCCATCACCGCCTCGGTGCCCGAGCCCAGCGACCGGTACATCTCCACGTGCGGCATGAACAGGTGGATGATCTCGGCGAGCTTGAGTTCGTACTCGTGGAACAGGCCGGTCACCGGGCCGGAGTCCCGGACCACCTCGGCGACCCGCTCGTTGACCGGGCCGTAGTTGCTGCCCAGGATCGTCGGCCCGCCGGCCTGGAGGAAGTCGATGTACGTGTTGCCGTCCCGGTCCACCAGGTACGCGCCGTCGGCCTTGTCGACCGCGAGCGGGAACGGATAGTTGAACGCCAGGTTGTGCTGCACCCCGCCCGGGATGCGCCGCTTGGCCCGTTCGGTGATCTCCTTGCTGGCCCGGCACTTGGTGTCGAAGTAGTTCAGCACGTCGAGCATCGCGTCGTGGCGCAGCCCGCGTACCGGCTGGGCGGTCAGTGCCTTCAGCCGCCGCATCACGTCGTCGACGTCCGGGTACTCGCTTATCGCGTACCCGAGCCGGGCCGACTCGATGCCGGGAGCGCCGCCCGCCTCGTCGTCGGCGGTCCCGCTGCCGGCCGCGCTTGCCGCCGCGCCCGGCGTGGTGCTCGTGGTCCGGGCGGCCACCTCGGCGGCTGTCACGTCGGCGCTCGGCAGCGCCTCGTCGGCCGGTACCCGCAGCGGCTCGACCGCCTCGGTGAGCTGCGCGGCGATCCGCTTCTCGTCGGCCCGCAGCTTGCTGAAGGCGATCTCCCGGATCGCTGTCGGAATGGTGTGGACCTTGCCCGCCTCGGTTGTCAGCGCCAGCAGGTAGGCGATGGACACCTTCTCCAACAGCGCCATGTTGAACACCGCCCGGTCGGGGTCGGTGCCGACGGCGACCACCCCGTGGTTGGCGATGATGAAGGCGTTGTCCCCGCTGGCCACCTTCTTCTGCACGTTGCGGGCCAGGAACCCGGTGCCCGACGGGGCGTAGTCGATGATCGCCACCTCCCGGCCGAGGAAGCGCACCTGCTCGTCGGTGAGCGCCGGGATCGGTCTACGCAGGAAGGCCAGCGCCGAGGCGTACGGCTGGTGGGTGTGCACTATCGCGTTGACGTCCGGCCGCTCGCGGTAGATGTTGGCGTGCATCCCGCACTCGATTGACGGCTTGAGGTCGGCTCCGGAGCCGTCGGGCACGTGCATGCCGTCGAAGTCCACGATGCAGATGTCCTCGACTCGCATCCGGTCGTAGTCGTAGTTGCTCGGAGTGACCGCGTACAGCCGGTGCCCGGGCACCCGGACCGACACGTTGCCCTCGGTGGCCTTGAGGTAGCCACGGGCGAGCATGGTGCGGCACATGTCGACGACGTGCTGGCGGGACAGTCGGTGCTGCACGGCGTTCCTCCGGTGGTCGGTCGGCCGCCGCGCCCGTACGGCCCGGTCGCCTGTGGGGTCCATCGTCGCGCGGGTGCTCCGATCGAATCACCGTCCCTTCGCCAGCGAGATTCTCTCCAGTTCTTATCCCGCCGTGACAAAATCGCCGGGTGAGCGCGCCCGTCTCCGCGACGCCCTGGCGACACCTGCCCGCCGATCTGGCCGCCGCGATGCGCCCGCACCTGCCGGCCACCGTGGCCGCCGTCGCGGTCGCCGTCACCGAGGCCACTCCCGCCTTCGCCGGCATCGCCGACGACAAGTTCGCCCGGGACGTACGCACCGCCGTGCAGGTGGCGCTCGACCGCTTCCTCGACCTCATCGGCACCGGAGAACCGGCGCTGCCACCCCGGTCCCGGGAGGTCTTCGTCGGGTTGGGTGCCGCCGAGGCGCGGGAGGACCGGGGGCCGGAGGCGCTGCTGGCCGCGCTGCGGACGGCTGCCCGGCTGCTGCTGCGGACGGCGTCACAGTCACTGGCCCGGCTGCGCCCGATCGACCCGGAGGAGCTGATCGACCTCTCCGACGCGGTGAGCGCGTACGTCGCGGAACTCGCCGCCGCGAGCACCGACGGGTACGCCCTGCAACTGCGCGAGCAGGCCGGGGAGGGCGACCGCCGTCGACACCTCGCCGAGCTGCTGCTGCGCGGCGACGGTCTGCCCAGCGCCGTCGAGTCGGCGGCGGCCCGGATCGGTTGGACCGACCTGGACGCGGTGGTGCCCGTACTGCTGCCGCTGGACCAGGCCCGCGACGTGCGGTTCCGGTACGGCCCGGACGGGCTGGTGATCGAGCGTGGTCGGGACGCCGTGCTGCTGCTGCGGTCCGGTCCCCGGGCGGCCCGCGCCCCGCTGGCCGAGGCACTGGCCGGGCGGCGGGCGGTGGTCGGCCCGGAACTCGGCTGGCCCCAGGTGCCCGCCGCCGTCCGGCTCGCCGAGCTGGCCGCCGCTCTGGTCGGCCCGGCTCCCGACCCGGTCTTCGTTGACGACCACATGGTCGCGCTGACCCTGCGCGGCGAGCAGCGGGCGTTGGCGGTGCTCACCGCCCGTCGCCTCGCGCCGTTGGCGCACCTACGTCCGGCGCAACGGGAGAACCTGCTGGCGACGCTGCACGCCTGGCTTCGACACTGGGGATCGCGCGCCGAGGTCTCCACCGAGCTGTTCGTGCATCCGCAGACGGTCAGCTACCGCCTCAAGCGGCTGCGTGAGCTGTACGGCGACGACCTGGACGACCCGGCCGTCCGCTTCGAGCTCCTGGTGGTGCTGACCGGCCAGCTCGCCGCCGATCCCGGCAACGGCTGACGGATGTCACAGGCGCTGCCACTACGCAGGTGGGGAGTCGTCGTCCGGTCCGTTGCGTCGCCTGTCGCGCAACCGGTCGACCAGCTCCCGGGCCGCCATCAGGAACGGTTCGTCGGACTCGCCCGGCCCATGACCCCGGACCGGTGGTGGGACGCTGTCACCCGGCGGCGCGACCAGGCCGTCGGGGTCGCGCAGCCGCCGGTCCACTGACGCCGGGGGACCGGTGACGGTGGGCGGCGCGTCCGGTCGGTGAGCGGAGAAGACCCATCCGCCGATCGGGTCGGTGTCCCGCCACAGGTTCACCCATCGCCAGCCGAGCCGGTCACCCACCTCGCGCAGCATGTCGTCGTCGATGTACGCGGGGAAGAGCCGAGCGTAGAGCCGGCGCAGCGGCGAGCTGTAGGTGAGCAGGGCGACCCGGTCGCTGACCTGCGGCGCCAACTGGAGGACTGTCGCGGCGACAAGCACCGAGCCCTGGCTGTACCCGGTCACAAGCACCATCCTGCCGCTGCCGGCCAGGTAGGTGATGCGTCGTGCCAGTTCCGGCACGGCCCGCTCGGCGTAACAGGGCGGTGCGAAGGGATGGGCCGCGCGGGGCCAGAAGGTCGCCAGGTCCCAGAGCACACCGACGTGACGCCGGAAACCAGGCGTCCGGTAGGCGAAGATCCCGCCGATGACCAGGCCGAGCACGGTGGCCGAGATCAACTGGCTGCCGAACCGGATGCCGAATTCGACGAATCCCGCGGGCACGCTGGCGTACCGCTGGATGACGTCGCCTGGATACTCTCCGATCAGTTCGATCACCGTGGTCGCCGCGCCGAGTCCGGCGAGGCCCGCGTAGACCACGGCCAGCGACGGCAGCCACTCGGTGAACCGGGCCCGCGCGACCAGTTGCCGTACCTGTCGCAGCCGGGCGGTGGCCTCGCCCGACGGGTTCGGGAAGTCGTGTGCCAGGATCGCGGCTGCCGCGCGGGTGCGACCGCGTCGGGACAACAGGACGGCCAGGCCCGTGACGACGAGTGTGATCAGCACCGCCCGGAAGAAGCCGTAGATCGCCCAGGTGAAGACGGGTGGTGGTCGAAGGGTGGTCCGGTCGGCGGGCGACGCGCCCCGGTCCAGCAGATCGGCCACCCGGTGCACGAGTTCGGCCGAGAACGCCACGGCGATGCCCGCCCCGACAGCCGCGGCCGCCAGGGCGCCGAGGGCGCCCGAGGCGCGGTGTTCCGACCGCCGGCCCCGACGCCACAGCAGTACCGCGGCCAGCGCGGCCAGCAGCCCGGCATGCGCCCCGAACAGCCAGGTGAGGGTGGGGGAGTAGCCGGGCAGGCCGCCCCTCTCGGGCCACCAGCCGGGTGCGGCGAGGACGTCGACGACGACCACGATGGTGAGCCCGATGGCGATGGTCCGCACGGTGCGGGCGATGCCGTCGAGTCGACGGTTCGCGGGGTCCCGCTCGATCAGCGCGGGCGTGCAGATCAGCACGACGCAGCCGGTCAGTACGGCTCCGGTGAGGACCGCCAGCGCGACTGTCGCGGGCCCGGGGCCCTGCGGGTGGGCGACCCGGGCGGCGAGCAGGCTGCCGTCGAGCGTGGCGAACGCCGCGGCGACGTGGATCGAGCGCAGCCGTCCCATGAGCGGTTCGGCATCCCACTGGCCGACCGCGCTGAGCGGATGCCCGGACCGGGTGCTCTCCGGCGGGCGGAACGCGTTGAAGGAGCGTCCGGGGCGGGTGCTGGCCCACCAGATCAGTCCGATGGCGGTGACCGGGACCAGCGTCAGGGTCGCCAGTCGCAGCCCGGTCGGTCGGCCACCCAGCCAGGACAGCCAGCTGCGTCCGGACAGGCAGGCGGGGGAGGACATGCACTGCCAGGCGATCAGGTCCAGCGCCACCCCGACCGTGGTGAGGACGTACAGCGCGGTGAGGGTGAGGCCGAGCACCCGGCACAGGGCCCGCACCACCGGATCGGTGGCGGGGTTTCCCGGGCGCATCCAGACCGCCACGTTGAGCAGCATGAACGGCAGCAGGAACACAAGCGACAGCGTCCGGACCATGGTGCCGGAGGGCAGGTCACTCCACCGGTACGCCTCCACGGTGCCGCCTGACGGGCCGGTCTCGGCGCAGGTGGGTCGGGACCGGTAGAAACCGGCGCTGCGATCTCCCGCCACCTGCACGGGCGTCTGCGACGCCTGATCGGCTGCCGGAGCGGAAACCCCGTGCACCCGCAGTTCCACAACGTCCTCGGGCCCCGCCGACCCAGCCGACATCGACCCTCCGGGAATCTCGGCAGTTCGCCCGCGCGGCCCCGGTACGAGGACCGGCTCACCCCACGGCAGATCGGGCTACCCCACCGGAGCGAGTCCACGCCTGCGATGTGCCACGAGGCGACGATCCCGTGCCCGGATCCCGGCCGTCGCAGCCCTGGTCACCAGCATGGAGGGGTCCTCGGCCGCGAGTATCCGGAAGGTCTCTGGAACTTCCGGTTGACAGTTGCCCGGTGCTGGCGTAGGCCGCCGACCTGCTACGCGGCAACAGTCAGCCAGCTTGTCGTTACTGGCCAGGGTCAACGGGGTGACCTCGCGCTGCCGGGTGGCCGAGGGAAGGTTTCGGGAATATTTCCGGAAGTTGTTGACTGGTTGGCGACGTCGAGCCAATACTGTTGGCCATCGACGAGTTAGATGATCGTCGATTGTCGCTACCTACTCCGCCGGTCATCACAAACAACCGGCAGACCACCACCCGGTACGACGTCGACAGTCGATGGTGGCCGCCCGGCCACCGGGACCGCCGGTTCGTAGCGCACTGCTGGCCACCGGCCAGCCGTCATGAGGAGGAAGCATGAGCAACGTCCCCGTCCCACCACGAAGTCGCAGGCGT
>NZ_BOOZ01000014.1 GCF_016863495.1 Micromonospora andamanensis | reverse complement strand
TTAGCTCCGTTCCCGCGAGCGTGGTCATTGGGCACCTACGTAGGGAGTTGGGCTGCGTACCCTGCTCATCGCAACAAATTCGGTGGAGCGGAGCGGCCTGCCGGTTTCATTCTGTTTGTGATGGGCTGTGAAGACGACGACTGCGCGCACGAGTGGCACTATGCGCCGTACCGCACCGGGCTGGGCGCGTTGCAGCGCGGCCAGGGTGCCGCGGCGGCCTGGCTGCAGGATCAGCCGGATCACGGCCACCTGGTCTACACCTGCACCGGTCGCGACACCCGGTGGGACTGGCAGGTAGACGATCGCTACACATACCTGGCCCGGCTGTTGCACGATTTGCGCCTCGACACGGCCCCACTGGTCACGCAGCTTCGCGCCTGCGGCCCGTACCGTGCCTGGCCGCAAGCGGACCCGACCGATGATGACAACCAGTTCAACCTTGCCGTCGGCATCCTGGAGGCGCTCGCCCGCAGAGGGAACACGCAGGCAACCGAGACGCTGCGCGGGTATGTCCGCGACGGCGTCCGCTGGATCGATGCCCTGTCCACGCTGGCCTCCAGCTGGCCGGTGGAGTGGTGGGACGACCTGTGGGAGACCGCGGCAAGGCGTATCAGGTCCGAAGATGCGGCCGAGGTGCTGCCAACCTCTGAGCCGTGGCTGCGTTGGCGGGGTCGGGATCCGAGGATCGACACTGTGCTGAACACCGCTCAGCGCAGCCGGCAGGATGCGCGAGATCGCCCGGTCGATCTTTCGGCCACCAGTGATGCCGAACTGGTTGCGCTCCTGCGGGCGGCGGACACCGGCCGTGCCGTGAAGGTATCCGCACTGCACCAGATCCGTCGCAATGCACGGCCTGTAACGGAGTTGCTCGACGCGGTCGAGCAGTTGGCTGCCGAACGGCAAGCTGGCCTGTTCGGTGCGCTCCGGGTCCTCGGCCCGCAGGTCCTCTCGGCTGCACGAGGCTGGGCTGTCGACACCGAGCACCCGCTGTTTGACGCTGCCGCACATCTCCTCGCGGAGCACGGCGAGGAGCAGGACATCCCGGCGATCCGCGCCGCACTCGACCGGCTCACCGACGAGTGGTGCGGCCACGACCGGCTCACCGAGGGCCTGGCCAGGATCCTCGCCCGCTCTCCATCAGCCTCCCACGCCGACGTGCGGGCAGCCCTGATCCGCCGGTTGCGATGGTTGACCCGGGCATCGCCACACAGTTACGAGCGAGGCAGCTACCTACGCAGCCTGCTGCTCCTCGATCCCGACAAGACGACAGCCGCTCTGCCGTCGTACCTCCTCGACTGCGAGACGGATGTCCGGCTGTTGGCCGCTCAACACGCTCCCCTTGCCGACCAGACACGACGCTGGCTGCTCACGCTACGCGACGACCCTATTGAAGGGGCATCCGTGCGTCGGGCCGCAAACGCACGCCTCAACTCGAGCTGAAGGCGCAAGATCAGCTCTTGGGTCGGTGGCAGGACGGAGCCGGCTGAGATCGCTGTGACGCAGAGCGCCGGTCGCACGCGGCAAATGTGTGCACCGACCGGCGTGCGATGCTCGGTGTATGGCCGGGCCAGTAACATCAATCGATCAAGTGCCACTGCCTGACGTGCTCCCCAGCGAGTATGCGGCGGCGCTGGACGAACTCCAGCGGTTGGGTCGCACGCTTGATGTCCACCGCGCGGCCGCCACCCGAATCGGTTGGTGGTGGTATCCCGAACACCGCCAGCGTCCACCCGTGCCGGCCGACGGCGTCCACCTGCTCCTGTTCGACACCACGATCACGCTTTTCAACAGCGGCCAGGATTGGCTTGAGCTGACGCTCGACGTCGCCTGGGGTTCCCGACTCACCGTGAACGCCGCCGTGGAGGTTGGGTGTTGGTGCTCACAGGACCACAACATGCACCAGGTCCGCAGCGAAAACTGGCCGGTTACTGGAAGTCACGACCTTGTGCGGGGCTTCGCCGCTGGAATCGCGATGTTGACGATTGTTCTGGATTCCGGCTCATTCGATCCGAGCGCTTGGCGAGTCGAGGCCGGACTTGCGGATGCACCGCCACGGAGGCAGTAGCAGGCGGGGCCCGACCGCGCGTTGTCCGCGGCAGATTCGGACGTTCACAGTCCTTCGACTGCCGATGGGCCGTTCTTGGGGCGAACGAGCGCAGTCCACTGGTGGGCTCTCGCAGACGAGGGGTCAAGGCCCCCGTCTGATGGTGCGCAGAACGGCAGCCACTGCGAGTCTTCGGCGCCCGGACAGGCTAGAGGGATCCAGCGAATGAGTAAGTCCTCGAAGGAGGGAGCCATGGTCCGGCCGTGGCCTTCACCGTCGTCGTGGCTGAGATAGACGACGCGCCCGTGCGCGTCCTCGTTCAAGTCCAGCGCCAGGTAGTCACCGTTGCCGACCTCCATGAATGGCAGCTTGTGATGCCAGACCCTGTCGTAGGGGTCACTCGGATCCGGGAACACGTTGTCAACCCACCCTCGAACTGCCGTCATCAACTCGGGCAGCCCGTTGAGTGACCAACACAGGTTTCCGGAGAAGATCTCGTGGAACGGACCAGGGAAGGTGTGCTCGGGCGGCGCAAACCAGGCGAACTCAAGGCGGCTGGCGACGGTCGCCAGGCAGCGCCGCAACGACATCGGCAGCCTGCACCCCAGTTGGCCCTCTACCGCATCGACCTCGCCAGGCGAAGCCGGCGGATCGGCCACCAGCGGTCGGGTGACGAAGCCCTGCGCCGCGAGAGAACCCAGGATCTTCGAGAGCCGGCCGACTGCATCCATCGCGTTCACGAGCGAAGTGTGCCAACTGTTTCGACTCCCGGCACCGGTCCCCGGACCGGCACGCGACCTGCGGCATGTGAGTGCGTTGGTTGCTGGTGGTGGGCGTCAGACTGAAGGCATGAACGAGGTACGACCCGCGGCGACCCTGGACGCAGCGCAATGGTTGCTCCGGTCTGATGTTGATTGGTGGGATCTTGTTCGCTACGGCCCACCAGGCTTCGACGTGTACGTGCGTGTCGCCTTCGCCCAGGACCCGGCGGAAGGGGAAGATCCTGCCCTTCGCCGGGCACTCGCGACGCTCGCTACCTACACGGCCACGCCCGCCACCGCATATGCGGCGATCTGGGAAGGCTGGGGCGGGGATCCGCCTCCTGAAGCGCCACGAGTGCTGATTCCTCATCGAGCGATGTTGCTGTTCACCGGGCCTGTCGAAGTACTCAGAGATGCGCCGTACCTGGGTTGGTACGGCTCTGTGCAGGGCTATCAGGAACCGCACCTCGTGTGGCCCGAGGATCGGGCCTGGTGCCTGGCCTGCGAGGTCGACGAGGAAGTCGAGTTCACTGTGGGATGTTCCGTTGACGCGTCCCAGGCTATGGCGAGGGCCCTGCCCGGTGGTGTCCGACGGGTTCAGTACGGGGAACCGGCTCCGCTGTACCGCAACCCGGCCCAGCCATAGCGTCATCCACATCTCGGCATCACCGTGCTTTGTTCCTCACCAGGGCTGGGCGGGACGTTGGACCTTGCCGTCGTCGGTCCGGGTACTGTGACGCCCGGTCGGCAGTAGAAGCGTGCTTCCCGAGAAAGACGAGCATGCGTAGATGTGCATTGTCTCGCTGGCCGTGGATGCGACCGCAGTGCGTGACGGCGACGTGGCTCCAGGCATGAGTTTCGTCGCGGTCGACCGGCCGGAACGCCGTGGAGATCGCCGGATTGGCTGCGGGTAGGCGTCACGTAGATCAAGCCGTATCGGCCGGCGGTATCGTGGTGTCACGATGAGCCCGGTGCCGGACATGCAGAAGACGTGAGCTCTGAGGACCGGTTTCGGCGCATCTACGCTGACAACTTCGAAGCGCTTCTGGCGTACGCGTCACGTCGTGTTGAGCAGCCGGACGACGCCGCCGACGTGGTCGCGGAGACCTTTCTGGTGGCGTGGCGGCGTAGCGCCCACCTGCCCTGCGACGATGAGATCCGGCTGTGGCTGTACGGGGTGGCCCGCCGAGTGTTGGCGAACCACCACCGCAGCGTGAACCGCCGAGAGCGGTTGGGTGAGCGGCTCCGGCAGTGCCTGACAGCGGTTTACCCACCCGATCCGGGCAGTGAGGTGCCGCAGCGGCTTGCCGTGCGGGCCGCGTTGCGCCGGCTGAACGACACGGACCGGGAGATGTTGCTGCTCACCGTGTGGGAGGGCCTGCCGCCCCGGGAGGCGGCGCAGGTGGTCGGGGTGAGCCCGGCCGCGGCCCGGACCCGCCTGTCGCGAGCGCGGGCCCGGCTGCGCGAACTCGTCGGTGACGACCCTGACGCACCCGGACATGTACTCGATGTCCTGGCCGTACCCGTCCCGAAGGAGGGCAGATGACCGACGAGCAGCTCGACCGCCTGGTTCGAGACGCCGACCCCTATCGACCTGAGATCATCCAGCGCCTCGATGGGGCGGATCAGCATCTCCTGGAGGAGATCATGTCCACCCCGAAGCTCGACTCGGTGCCGGCGAGACCGCAGCGCCGTACCCTCGTCCGTCAACTCGCCGGCGCCACGGCCGCTGCGGCGGCCGTGGCCGGCATCATCATCGCCGCCTCGACGCTATGGTCCGCGCAGCCCGACGACGGGTACGCCGGACCGACCGGCCTGCCCGACGCGGGCACGGCCGCGATCAGCGGGTGGGAACTCGACCTGAAGGCTGCGCAGGAGCATCCGCGCCTGCTCATTGATGAGCCGGGCTGGAAAGCGACTAGCGTCTACGGGTTCGCCGAGGAGGAGGGCACCATCGAATTCCGCAACGGCGACCGCAGCCTGGAGATGAACTGGTACCCGGACGAGCGGTACCAGGACTACTACGACGACCGGCTGCAGGTGAGCGATCCGGTGGTGACCACCGTGGCGGGCCGGCCGGCCAGCATCTTCACATACAGCCAGAGCGACATGTCGGCCATGCTCAAGCCGCAGGACGGCACGTTCGTCGAGTTGCGCACGGGGGGCAACTGGACGCGGGCCGCTTTCGACGGGATCCTCACCCACGTGATCAAGGTGGATGCCACGTCGTTCCTGGAGGCGCTGCCACCGGAGATCGTCACGCCGGGCGACGTCCGTGCGGAAGCCGCCAAGATTCTCGCCGACATGCCGTCCCCGCCGGGCTTCGACGTGTCGGTACTGGACAACGCCGGGGCCAACGACCCGTACCAGTTCGGTGCCGCAGTGGCCGGCCGGGTCACCTGCGACTGGATCGCCGAGTGGATCCGGGCCGACTCCGCCGGCGACGAACAGGGGGTCAAGCAGGCAGCAGCCGCGTTGCGCAGCAGCCACCAGTGGAAGGTGCTGCACGACATGAACGACGAGGGGGACTACCCCGAGGTCGTCTGGGAGATCGCCGACAAGGTCGCCGACGGTGACGTCCCGAAGTGGTACAAGGACGGCCTGGGCTGCTGACCCAGTCGCCGGCCAGGAGACCGCATGGACCATGTGCAGGCCGGAAGCTCGTTACCGGAAGGTTCGGTGGCGAGCTTCTTGGCTGTCACCCCTTAACCTTCTCCCGCTGCGCCGGTCAACCGAGTTGGCGCTTCAATCCTTCTTGGCAACGGCCACGTCGACGCAGATGGCTCCCTTGTTGCCGGACCGTCCCCGTACGGTGGAGACCTTCGGCCGCCTCCACCTGGACCACCTGACCACATCGTGGCTACTCCCGCCGCGCTTAGTGATTTCCTGCTGGAATTCGTCACGCCCCGGCATTCGCCGGAAGTACCCACGCAGTCCGTGAGGATGATCGCATGAGCGCAGTATGGGCCCGGGTTCCCGGATCGAAGTCACTGACCAACCGTGCCCTCGCCATAGCGGCCATGGCCGATGGAGTGACCGAACTCGACGAACCGCTGGTGAGCGATGACACCACGGCGTTCGCCAACGCGCTGGTGGCCCTCGGCGTGCCTGTCGAACGGCAGGCCCGCCGGTGGATCGTGACCGGCATGGGAGGGGCGCCCCGATTGAGGTCCGGCGGCGTCTGGTGTGAGGACGCCGGCACGGCGGCCCGTTTCCTGCCACCGGTGGCCGCGGCCGGCGGCGGTGCCTTCGACTTCGACGGCACCGATCAACTGCGGGCCCGTCCGCTCCGTCCGCTTATCGACGCGTTGCGCGCACTGGGCGCGACGGTTGAGCCCGCCGGTGACGGCGGGGGACTGCCGTTCCGCCTCGTCTCGGACGGACTCAAGGGCGGCGAACTCACGCTGACCAGCCGCACCAGCAGCCAGTACCTCAGCGGACTGCTCATGGCTGGACCGCTGATGGCGAACCCGCTCACGGTGGTCGCGCCGGAGCTGGTCAGCCGGCCGTACATCGATATGACGATCGCCCTGATGGCCCGCTTCGGGGTCCGGGTCACCGAGTCCGGGCCGGACCGCTTCACCGTTCACCCCGGTCGGTACGTCGGCACCCGGTACTCCGTGGAGCCCGACGCCTCCACCGCCTCCTACGTCTTCGCGGCGGCCGCCGTCACCGGATCAGAGGTGTCGGTGAATGGGCTCGGCAGCGCCAGCCTCCAGGGCGACAGTCAGTTCGTCGACGTGCTGTCCCGGGCGGGCGCCGAGGTGACTGTGGAGAGCGACCGGGTGACCGTGCGGGGACCGCGGCGGCTACGCGGGGGGTTCACTGTCGACATGGGTCCGATCTCGGACACCTTCATGACCCTCGCCGCCATCGCGCCACTCGCCGACGCGCCGATCCGCATCACCGGTGTGGGCCACGCCCGGCTCAAGGAGTCCGACCGGATCGACGCGATGGCGCAGAACCTCGCCTCGTGCGGTGTGCCGGTGCGGACGGGACCGGACTGGATCGAGATCTCCCCGATGGACCCGTCTCCGGCCCTCATCCACTGCCGGCGGGACCACCGCATCGCCATGTCGTTCTCGGTGCTCGGGCTGCGGGTCCATGGTCTGGTACTCGACGATCCGGCCTGTGTGTCAAAGACCTTTCCCGGTTGCCACGCCGAGCTGGCCAGGCTGTTCGGTGGCGATCGGTGAGATGACGAGGTGGCGGCCGTGCGAACACCACGTCCTGCTGCTCGACGCCGGATCCGCGGACGACCTGTCACGGCTGGTACCTGGTCCGGCGCTCTGCTTCGTCGCCACCTCGGCGGCCGGCGCACCAGCGACGTTCGCCGGGAGGTCGTCGAGCCGGATCGGGTCAGGCGCTCTGCCGCAGGTAGGTCCGTACGCCGAGCAGCACCGACAGCACGCTTATCGACAGGGCGACCAGGACCGTCGACAGTACGGTCGCGCTGAACACCTCACCCTGGAACGCGCTGCGCATGCCGTCCACGATGTACCGGAACGGGGTGAGCCGGGAGACCAGGTCCAGCCAGCGCGGCGCGAAGGACATCGGGAGCAGCACCCCGGACAGCAGCAGCAGCGGCATCAGGCCGGTGTTGAGGGTGGGGCCCAACGTGTCCTCGCTCTTGACGGTCAGCGCGAGGGCGCAGGACAGACAGGCCAGGCCGAGGGAGAGAAGCGTGACCACGCCGAGCGCCACCAGCACACCCGGCACCGACGCGCGCAGGCCCAGCGGCAACGCCACCACGACCAGCAGCACCGCCTGCACCACCAGCAGCGCGACGTCACGCAGCACCCGGCCGAGCAGCAACGCCACCCGGCTCACCGGCGTGACCCGCAGCCGCTCGATCACCCCTCCGCGCCACTCGGCGATCACTCCGAACCCGACGAAGGCGGAGCCGAAGAGGCAGAGTTGCACGAGCACCCCCGGCACGTACGTCTGCCAGGCGCGCTCCGGTGCGACGCCGGTGATCGACAGGGTGCTCGTCATCAGCGGGCCGTAGAGCACCAGGAAGGCCACCGGCTGGGAGAGCCCGATGATGATCCACAGCGGGTTGCGCATGGAGATGCGTAGGTGGCGCTGGAACACCAGCAGGATGTCAACGAGCAGGGACATGGTCCGCCCCCTCTGTGGTCGGGATGGGGGACTGCCGGTCCTGCGGGTCGTCGCGCAGTTCGCGGCCGGTGAGGCTGAGGAAGACGTCGTCCAGACTGGCCCGCGCCAGTTGCAGGGCACGGACGCCGATGCCCGCGCCGGACAGGGCGGTGATCACATCGGTGATCCCCTGTTCGGCGTCGGCCAGGGTGACCTGGATACCGCCCGTGCTCGTCACCGTGGCCTGCCGGACGCCCGGCAGTCCGGCCAGCAGCCGCTGGCCAGCGGCCGGATCGCCGACCACCTCCACGGTCAGTACGTCTGCGGCCAACTGGCGCTTCAGGTTCGCGGGGGTGTCTTCGGCGACGATCCGCCCATGGTCGATCACGAGGATCCGGTCGCAGAGCGCATCGGCCTCGTCGAGGTAGTGGGTGGTCAGGAAGACTGTGGTGCCGTGGTCCTCGCGGAGCCGGCGGGTGTGCTCCCACAGGTTGTTGCGGCTGTGCGGGTCCAGGCCGGCGGTGGGTTCGTCGAGGAAGACGACCTGCGGATCGTGGACCAGGCCGAGCGCGATGTCCAGGCGGCGGCGCTGGCCACCGGAGAGCGAGCCGACCGGCCGCTTGTCCAGCCCGCCGAGGTCCAACTGTTCGAGTAGCTCGGCCACCCGGCGCCGGGCGGGTGCGGCCGGAATCCGGTAGAGGCGCGCCTGCAGGAACAGTTCCTCGTCCACCAGGGCGTTGGGGTCGGTACCGCCGTACTGGGCCACGTACCCGATTCGGCGGCGTACCTCGCGGGGAGCCGTGGCCAGGTCCGCGCCGGCGATCCGGGCCGTGCCACTGGTCGGGCGGAGCAGCGTGGTCAGCATCCGCAGGGTGGTGGTCTTGCCGGCGCCGTTGGGTCCGAGGAAGCCGACGATCTCGCCGGCCTCGACCCGCAGGTTGACGCCTCGGACCGCCGCGACGCTCTGCCGGCCGGACCGGAACGTGCGGGTCAACTCGTTCGCTTCGATGATGCTCATGTCCCTGCCCCGCTTCCCGCATCCGCGGCCCGGCCGTCGCCCTCGGCCAGCACCGCCAGTTCCCGCCACGCCTGCGGATCAGCCGGATCGGCGGGTGCGCCCCGGTGCAGGACGTATCGGTGTGGGGTGATCGCCGTGGGTGAGTCGACGAGCCGTCGTAGGCAGGCCAGGTGTGCCCGCGCGGGATCGGTGATCTCGGCTACGGCGGCCAGGTGGGCGACGATGGTCGCGCCCTCGGGTCCTTCGTCGGTCACGAAGGCTCGGGCCGGCCCGGGCAGGGCTGCCTGCAGTACCCGGTTGACCTCGCTGAGCTGGATCCAGCTGTGGTCGACGAAATGCCAGTCGCCGTCGCGGGGGATCGGGTCGATGCCAGCGAGGGCGCCGAGGTCGTCCAGGGCGACGTTGCCGGTGGCCGCCACGGCGAGCACCCGTTCGGTGCCGAGCAGCAGCGCCTCCATCTCCGCGTCGGGAAGGTACCGGTTGTCCCCGGTGATCAGTTCCAGGATCAGCGCCTGCTCGGTCCGGACCAGGTGGAACAGCAGCAGGTTGGTGAAGCCGGTCGGCGTCCACCAGTCGATGAAGGTCTCCGTGGTGGCTACCGTCGGCAGATCCGGCGGGGCGTTGCCGGAGATGTTGTTGAAGACGCCGTCACGGACCATCGGCATGCCGCGCTCGTGCGCGATGCGGTCGTGCGCGCGTTGCAGCGCCTCGGCGTCGAAGACACTGTTCCGGTTGGCCCGCAGCAACGCGGTCCCGGCGTGCCGCACCAGCGCGTCGTAGTCGGGCTGGTCGACGTCGAGGCTGATCAGGCCGTCCTGGGACACGGTGCCGACATAGTCACGCATCGGCACGCCGAGCCGGTTGGCGGCGGGGGAGTAGAGCACCACCTGCCGCTGGCCGGTGCGGAGGGCAAGCACGGCGGCGAGCGCGGCGAGCACCGCCATGGCCCGGCTCGCGCCGGTGCGGGCGGTGATCCGGTCCAGCGCGGCGGCTGCCCGCGACGAGTGCAGGTCCGCGCTGCGCGGCGTGGCCGTCGTCGACGGCTCGACACCTGTGGTCAGTCGGGGCAGTACGCAGCGGGGGCGCCGCCGCAGGATTCCGGACCAGTACCGCAGCGCCGCGTCCGCCTGCCGCAGGCCCTTCGGTGAACGTTCCCGATCGGCCCGGTCCAGCGGCTGGTGCGGTGGTGCGTCCCCGTCGGTCACGGTCCCGGTGAGCAGCCCGGTGAAGCGTTCGCCCAGCACCGTCATGCTCACGTAGTCGGCGGCCATGTGTGAGTAGACCGCGACCACCGCGTGCACCAGGTCGCCCTCGACCGCCACGGCGAGGCGCAGCGGCAGATCTGTGGAGAGGTCGAATGGGCGCGCACGCAGCTCGGCGATCAGCTCCCGGGACAGCGTCGTGCCGTCGGGCCGGGCCGGTCGTTGGTGTATCTCGATCGGCAGGTCGACGGTACGGGCCACGCGCTGCACCGGACCGTCCGGCCCGTCGTGGTAGGTGGTGCGCAGCGACTCGTACCGGCGGACCAGCGTGCTGAGGGCGGCGCAGGCGCGCTCGAGCGTGGTCCCCGCCGGCACCTTGAAGATCCACTGCACCAGG
Source organism: Micromonospora andamanensis (assembly GCF_016863495.1). Classification (GTDB taxonomy): domain Bacteria; phylum Actinomycetota; class Actinomycetes; order Mycobacteriales; family Micromonosporaceae; genus Micromonospora; species Micromonospora andamanensis. The sequence continues at coordinate 245,364 of NZ_BOOZ01000014.1, read as the reverse complement.
CCGAGGAAGTGGTCGTCGGTGAGCGCAGAGATCCATTGCAGCGCGTTTGCCTGACCGAGGGTCAGTGGGCCCTGCGCCTCGCGGTCGCCGTCGACGCGCAGGCGGATGGTACGGACGGTCTCGCTCGGGGCGGTCATCGGTGGTCCTCCGTGGATGCGCGGCCGGCACCGCGGGCCAGCACTGGCCGGGAACGCCAGGCCGCCAGGTCGGTGACGTCGGTCGGAGCCGAGTCGTGCAGGACGTAGTGGTGCGGGGCGGCCACGGCGTACCGGCCACCGAGGTGGGCCATGCACGCCGTGTGCGCCTGGCGCGGGGTCCGGACGCTGTCGGTGGCGAGCAGGTGCGCGGTCAGCCGGTGGCCGTCACCGTCTGGTTCGGCCGTCGCGTACGCCGGGGTGCCGAGCGCCTCGCGCAGCAGGGTCTGAACCTCACTGAGCTGCACCCAGCTGACCCCCACCCGCACCCAGTCGCTGTCGCGGGGCACCGGGGTCAGTCCGCTGAGGTCAGGCACGTCCGCCAGGCGCAGCGGCCCGGCACCGGCGGCGACGAGGACGGCTTCCATTCCCCGCAGCAGTCCGGCGATCTCGGGCTGGGGCACGTGGCGGCTGTCACCGGTACTCAGGCCGACCACCAGAGCCGGCTGGGCGGCGATCAGCTGGAGCACCAGGCGGTTGGGAAAGGGTGGCGCCGGCATCCAGGTGAGAGTGCTGTGCTCGGCGGCCCCCGCCGTGGGCGACCAGCGCAGATCGGGGGGATCCAACGGGGGCAACTGGACATTTGTCGTCTCGCCGGTACCCGAGGGCAGGTGGGCGCTGATGTTGTTGAAGACGCAGTCGCGGCTGAAGTCCATGCCCTGCTCGTCGTTGATCTTGACGGCATGGGTGACCAGTTCGGTCACGTCGAAGATGCTGCTGCGGTTGGCTCGCAGCATGGCCGCACTGGTGCGTCGTACCAGGTCATCGAAGGTCGGTCCGGTCACGTCGACCACCACGAGGCCGTCCTGGGCCAGTGTGCCGACGTAGTCGCGCAGCCGGGAGGTGAACCGGTTGCTCGACAATGAGGCGAACACGCAGCGGGACTGGCCGACTCGCACCGACACCACGGCGGAGAACGCGGCCAGCACGGCGGCCGCCGGACCGGCCTGTGTCCGGGCGGCGATCCGGTCGAGGGCGGCGGTGGCGGACGAGGAGCGCAGGGCGGCGCTGGTCGGGCCGTCGCCGTGGCCGACCGGCGGCAACGCCATCAGGCACTGGGGTATCTGGCGCAGGTGTTGGGTCCAGTACCGCAGGGCCGCAGCGGTTCGTCGCCGCCCGCGCGGCGAGGCCTCCTCCACCGCCTGGTCGAGCGGCTGGTGCCGAGCGGCCCCGACAGCCCGGCTGCCGGCGGCGCCGATCAGCTCGGCGAACTCCCGACCAAGAATGGCCATACTTCCATAGTCGACCGCCATGTGTGAATAGACGGTAACCGCTGCCAGTGCTTTATCCTCAACCGTTGCGATGGCCAGGCGTACCGGTAATTCCTTGACCAAGTCGAACGGTTTCTGGCGGAGCTGGTCGATCATCCGCCGGGATGTCAGTTCCGTGTCGGCGGATGCGTCTACCTGGTGAATTTCGGCCGCGAGGACCCCGCTACGCAGGATCCGTTGACGCATCTCCCCGTCGTGCTCGTGAAAGGTGGTACGCAACGACTCGTGCCGGCCGAGCAGGATCGCGAAGGCCTCCACCACGTCCGCGACGGGGGTGTCGGCCGGCAGTGGCAGCTTCCATTGCAGAGTAGCCATCGGATTGGACACGTCTGTTCGCATCCACTGCCAGGTGTTGGTCTGGCCGCAGGTGAGGGGTCCTTCGCCAGCCCGGAGGCCCTCGAATGCGATCTTCATCCGGTCGGCCAGCATGGGACTGGACATCGGGTCTCCCGTTCGTCGGCGATCGGCGTGGCTGTCGCCCACCCTCGCCCGCGCGGCTCCGTCGTAGGTAGTCGGGAAAACCCCATTGTTGGCCGGGCGCGGGGCGCGAACGCGGTCCGTACGTCCCGTTCGGTACGAATTGCCAGGGGTTTGGCGATGAATGGTCGGCAAAGCGAGTGAATTGTCTGCTCTGGATTACAATCGGCAACGTCTCTTTTATCCGGTCTTCTTGGGTCCCCGGGATACTGGGGATTCCCCCATTGCTCGCCCGGTTACCGGCTCCTAACGTAGTGGCGTCTGACGATCAATAAATGACCGGAGGATTGCCCTATGACCACGCTGGCACCGAACCGGTCCGATGTCGTGCTGCGCCGGATGGAGGCGTACGCACCGGAGCGCTCGGTCACCGTGGAGGAGATCGCGGCAGGGCTGGGCCTGAACCGCTACCAGACCCGGCTGTTCCGCCGCATCCGCGGGCTGGACCGGTTGCGCATCGACCCCGAACTCGGGCTCTTCGACCTGGTCTGCCCGCCGGCCAAGGCCCTGCTGTCCACAGTCGAGGAGCGCGACCGCATCAGTTACCTGATCTTCGCGCACACCGCGCAGGACCTCACCCCGACCACCCTGGTCGCGGCCGACACGCTGCGTGAGCGCCTCGGCCTCACCAACGCCGAAGCGTTCGCGGTGACCCAACACGCCTGCGCCAGCGGCCTGCTCGCCGTCGAGATCGCCGGCGAGCTGTTGCGCGCCGACGGGGATCCCACCGCCCTCGCGCTGGTGCTCACCGGCGAACAGCCGTTCACCAGGGCGATCCAGGTGCTCTGGAACACCTCGATCATCGGCGAGGCGTCCTCCGCCTGCCTGATCGGACTCGGCGGTGCGGGCACCCGGGTGCTGTCGTATGCCTCCCGCACGGTGGGCGAGTTCTTCGACGGGTACCAACTCGCCGGGGAGGCACTGCACCGCTTCGGCAGCACCTACCACACCCACCTGGCCGAGGTGATCCGGGAGGCGCTTGACGACGCCGGGCTGGACCTGGCCGACATCACCATGGTCATCCCGCACAACGTCAACATCTCCTCCTGGATCACCATCTGCGCCACCCTGGGGCTGGACCGGGACCGGGTCTTCCTGGACAACGTCGGCGAGTACTCGCACTGCTCCTGCGCGGACCCCTTCCTCAACCTCGCGACGCTCGCCGACCGTGGCGCGCTTGTCGCGGGAGGCCGTTACCTGGTCACCGCCGTCGGCCTGGGCGCCACCTATTCCGCCATGGTCGTCGAGTGCTGAGGGAGCCGAACATGTCCACCGGATACCTACGCAAGCTGAAGCGCGCCCTGACGGGTTCTGCCGATACACCGCTGGTACTGCTGTGCAACTTCGAGGCCGAGGCCCAATGGGCCCGCGACCACGTGGGACTGCCCGTACCATCGGGTGCCACCCGCCCGGTGGTCGCCGCGATGGAGGAGCTGGGCGTGCTGCTCGCCGGCGCGGGCGACGCGATTCTGCTCAGCCGCCCACTCGACCCGGACTACCGGGACTACCTGACGCGGCAGGGCCTGGCGTTGCCCACCATGCTGGTGCCCGAGAACTGCCGGCCCGAGCGCTCCACCACCGCGAACGCGCTGGACTCACCGGTCCTGCTCGATCGGCTGCGCCAGCTCGGTGCGGCAGGTGCCCACCTGCTGCCGATGGGTACCACCGCCGACGAGGAGGAGTTGGCCCGGCGCAGCGGCCTCACACTGGCCACCCCGGCCGCGGCGGTGGTAGAGCGGGTCAACAGCAAGATCTACGGTCGGCGGCTGGCCGAGGCGGCCGGCCTGCGACCGGTACCCGGAGTCTGCTGCGAGACCCGGCAGGAACTGGCCGAGGTGCTGACCCACCACCGGCGCCGGCTGGAGTCGGGCGAACCACTCGTCGTCAAGGACGCCTACGGCGTCTCCGGCAAGGGTCTGCTGGTGCTGGAGAACCCCGGGCGGGCGGCGCAGTTGCTGCGCATGGTGGACCGTCGGGCCGCGCGCACCGGCGACGACCGGATACACGTGGTGGTCGAGGAATGGCTGCCCAAGCGGTGTGACCTCAACTACCAGATCACCATCGCGCGGGACGGGCGGGCCGAACTCGACTTCGTCAAGCAGGCGCTGACCGCGCAGGGTGTGCACCAGGGCCATCTCATGCCGGCGGAGCTGAGCGATGGGCAGTACCGGCAGATCGAGTACGCCGCCGGTGCGGTCGCGGACCGCCTGTACGCCGACGGCTACCACGGCGTGGTGGGTGTCGACGCCATCGTCGGCGCCGACGAGACGGTCTACCCGGTGCTGGAGATCAATGCCCGGCTGAACATGTCGACGTACCAGGGCGGGGTCACCGAGCTGTGCCAGCCGCCCGGGACCGTCGCGCTGGCCCGGCACTATCCCCTGCGGCTCGCCGCGTCCCTGGAGTTCGACGCCGTACGTCGGGCACTGGCCACGGTGGCCACCGCGCGGGACACAGAGCGGGTGCTGGTCACCTGCTTCGCCACAGTCACCGCCAACGCGCTGCTGCCCGTCGGCGCCGGTGGCCCACCGGAGCCGTTCGACGGCCGGCTGTACGCCCTGCTGGTCGCCGCTGACCGGGACCGGCTCGATGACCTTGACCGCGCGGTCCGGGCCGCCGTCACCACCTTGTCCGTTGCGGAGGAGAGCCATGCCTGAAGCGGCCGTCGAAGGCCACACCGTCCAGGGCCTGCCCGTCGCCGAGCTGGCCGAGCGGTACGGCACGCCGCTGTACCTCTACGACGGTCAGGTCATCCGCGAGACGTACCGACAGCTGCGGGATCTGCTCGACCCGTCGGTCGAGATCTACTACTCGCTGAAGGCCAACCCCAACATCAGCGTTTGTGCGTTGCTGCACTCCCTGGGCGCCGGCGCCGAGGTGTCGTCCCTGGCCGAACTGGTGACAGCCCGCCGGGCCGGGGTGCCGGCGCGGGACATCATCTTCCTCGGCCCCGGCAAGTCGGCGGCGGAGTTGGCCGCCTGTATCGAGCAGCGCATCGGCGCGATCGTGTGCGAGTCGCTCGAGGAGGTCAGCACCATCGACGCGATGGCGGCGGCGCAGCCCGACGCCCCCGGAGAGCCGGTGCGGGTCATGTTGCGGGTCAACCCGTCGTTCGCCACCAAGGGCTCCCGGCTGGCCATGGGAGGCAAGCCCCGGCAGTTCGGCATCGACCAGGAACGTGTCGCCGAGGCCGGCTCGACCCTGCGCGCGCTGCGCCACGTACGGGTGATCGGTCTGCACGCCTACATGGGTACCCGCATCCTCGACGCCGCTGACATCGCGCACAACACCAGCAGCGTGCTCACTGCGGCGGCGGAGCTCGCCACCGCGCTGGACCTGCCGCTGGACGTCGTCGACGTCGGTGGCGGTTTCGGCGTCCCCTACTTCGACAACGAGTCCCCTCTCGACATCGAGGCGGTGGCCGAGGGTGTCAACTGCGCCGTGGCGCGATTCCGCGACGAACACCCCGACACCCGGGTCATCACCGAACTGGGCCGCTATCTGGTCGGCTGGGCGGGGACCTACGTGGTCCGGGCACGCTACGTCAAGGCGTCGCGCGGCGAGTGGTTCGTCGTCGCCGACGGCGGCACCAACCACCACATGGCGGCGGTGGGCATCGGCAGCTTCGTCAAGCGGAACTTCCCCATCCGGTCGCTGAGCCGTCCCGCCGACCCGCCGGCGCGCGACTACACAGTCACCGGTCCGCTCTGCACCCCCAACGACGTCATCGGCAAGAAGGTGCCGCTGCCCGAGGTCCGCCCGGGCGACCTGATCGGTGTCGAGCGCTCCGGCGCCTACGGGCCGAGCGCGTCTCCGGTGCTCTTTCTCAGCCACGGTCACCCGTCGGAGGTGCTCGTCCTCGACGGCGTGGCGCACCTGGTCCGCCGCGCGGACACCGTCGAGGACCTGCTCCGGCCGCAGCACCTCGTCGTGCCGGCCGCACCCGTCGCGAGCGCGTCGCCGCCGGGCCCACCGTCAGCCGCTGCCCCACCGGAGCCGTCGTCCGCGCCGGTGCCCGCCGGACGGGCAGCGACCTGAGCCCCGTCCCACAGTCGTCGGGGTGACCGCCGCCGACCCCAGCAGTCCCGCGTCACCCGGTCCGCGGACCGGGTATCCCGAGAGGAAGAAACATGGAACGCCACGAGATCGTCGAGAACATCCGGGCCGCGCTGACCGAGGTGCTGATGCGCGACTTCGGTCCGCTCGCCGAGGGAACCCGGCTCTTCGAGGACATGCACCTGGACTCCACCGCCATTCTCGAACTGCTCATGGCGCTGGAGGACAACATCGGCATCGAGGTGGATCCCGAGAACCTGGACATGGACGACTTCCGCACGGTGGGCACCCTGACGGACTTCCTGGAGCGTGCGCGGAAGGTGAGTTCCTGACCGCCGCGCCCACCGCCCCATCACCGAGGACGTGGTCATGTCCCTGACCCTGCGCGGCGCGGCAGCGCTCGTACGCCCCGACGACCTCCCCTACGAACCCGACGAGGCTCTGCTGGCCTACCACCGGGACCTGCTCGCGCCGTACGGCATCGAGGTCGACGAGGACCTGATGAAGCAGTCCCGGAACATCGGGTTCCGCGAACTGGCCGAGGAACTGATGGACCGGCGCCCGAGTCCGTTCGGGCCGCCGGACCTGTTGATCCTGGCCTACGGCCTGCCCGACCGATATCCCCTCAAGACCGTCACCACGCGGCTCAACGCCCTGTTCGGCGGGCGCAGCCACAGCTTCGCCGTCTCCGAGCAGGGCCTGCAGGCGCCGTTCACCGCGTTGCGCGTCGCCGACGCGTACACCCGGTCCGGCAAGAAGTCCAGCCTGGCCCTGTTCGTCTGCGAACAGACCACGCTGCCGTACCGGGATCCGCTGGTGCACGACACCCCCCTGCTGGACAGTGGCGTCCTGCTCTACTTCGACACCGACTCCCGATCCGGTTTCCGCTTCACCGCAAGCCGGGCGGCCGGCGCGGACGTACCGCTGGGTGATCTGCTGGCCGGCCACCGCACGGCGCTGCCGCCGGGGCCGACGCTGCTGGTCGCCGGCCCGTGGCCAGCGGACGATCAGCTCAGCGGCGTCGATCTGCCGGTGCACCGCTGCCAGCCCGGCGGCTACTGCACAAGCGTCTGGCTGGACCTGGCCCGTCACCACGAGCAATGGGCCACCCGCTACGCCAACCTCGTCCTCTGTGACACCGATCCGCGGACCGGACGCAGCCAGCTCGCCGTCCTGTCCAACGCCGGCGCGCCCGAGCGCAGGGAGACCCGACCATGAAACCCGCACCTCCCGCGTCGCCGCAGTCGGCGGGGACGCCCTACCCCCTCGTCCTGGACACGCTGCACGGTCGGGTGGCACCCGGCCGGCTGGTCGCGTCTCCCACCGGCCATGTTCTCGCCTCCACGGTGGCGCTGCCCGACGCGCCGGCCGGGCCGCTCACCCGCTTCGGCCTCGCCGTCGCCGAGGCCACCCCCGAGTCCGCCTTCGGCGAAGGGCCGGCCGCCGACCGCTTCGCGGTGGCCCTGTTGACGGCGCACCGCGAACTGCTCGACGCCACCCTCACCCACACGTTGCGTCACCTCGAAGGACGCACCTCAGGGAGCACCACGCTGCTGGCCAAGCAACTCGTGGCCGGACAACTGGCCGACATCGCGCTGCGGCTGGCCGAGGACACCGCCGTTCCCGAGGCGCGTCGGCACGCCGGCCGGGACGCCCGTTGGCGCAGTCACCTGCGGCTTGTCGACATCGGCCGGGACCTGCTGCGGTTGCTCGGCGCCAGCGGTTTCCTCGCCGACGGACCCGCCGGCGACCTGCACCTCGCCGAGGTGGTCGGCAACGTCTACCTGCACGCCGACACGGAGGACGCCGATGAATGAGCTTCGCGAGGCCGCCGCGCCCGCCGGGACGGACCTGCTCGACGAACGCAGCCGGGAGCTGGCCGACCACTGTGCGGCGATGGCCGGCCGGTTACGCGCGATCGGCATGCGGCTGGACCAGGATCCGGACGTCATCACCGAGTTCCTGCACGAGCCGGAGGTGCGCTTCCCCGTCCAGGGGATGCTGCCGCCGGAGTACCGGTCGGTGGGAGAGTTCCCGGCGCGGCTGGTGGAGGCGAGCAGCACCGTCCTCGGTCAGGTGGTCGCCACCGAGCAGGTGTCCTACGGCGATCCCAACGTGCTCCTGGCCAGCCCCGGGCCGTCGCTGTCCGGCGGGGCCGTCCAGGCGCTGGCCGACGAGCAACAGCGGAAGCGGTACTTCGGTCGGCTGACGTCCAGCCCCACCCACACGTTCTTCGCCCTGACCGAGCCGGGCAAGGGCTCGGCCGCGACGGAACTGGAGACGACGCTGACCCCGGCGCCTGGCGGCGGGTGGCTGCTCAACGGGGTGAAGTGCTACATCGGCAACGGTGCCCGCGCTCAACTCGGTGTGGTGTTCTGCCGGCGAGCACCCGGGCCGTGGGGCATCGAGGCAGTGCTGCTGGACACCAGCGCGCCGGGGTTCAGCGGCGAACTGCTGCCCAGCGTCGGCCTGCGCGGCGCGCGGATCAGCCGGCTGCGCTTCCAGGACGTCACGGTGGCCGACGAGGACGTGCTCGGGGCGCAACGCTCACCCAGCCGCCGGGGGCTCTACGGTGCCACCTACATCCTCTACCGGTTCCGCCCGGGCATCGCGGCGATGGCCATCGGCTGCGCGCAGGCCGCCTGCGACTACCTGGTCACGCACCGCCCGACGCTGCCCCGGCGCGACCGGCACCGACTCGACAGCGTCCTGGACCGCATCGCCGCGGTCCGGCACCGGACGTACGCGGTGGCCCGCGACATCGACGCCGGTGTCGTCGACGTGGCCGGCATCGGTGCGGTCAAGGCGCGGGCGGCGCGGGTCGCCGAGGACGCCACCCGGCTGGTGGCCGAACTGCTGGGTCCGGCCTGCCTGATCGAGCATCCCTGGGTCGAGAAGACCTACCGCGACGTGCGGGCGTTCGATCTGATGGAGGGAACGACGAACCTGCACGCCATGTCGGTCTTCCAACGACTGCTGCGGGACCGGGCCGCCCCGCAGCCGGTGACGGAGCGGGCGGTCGACGGTGCGGCTCGGCATTGATCTTGTCGCCCTGGACGAACTGGACCGTCTCCTGCGCCGGGGCTGGTTCCTGCGGTACTTCTTCGCCGCCGAGGAACTGGCCCAGGCCGAGGCGCTGGGCGACAGCCGACGTCGGGAGTACCTGGTGGGGCGGTTCGCCGCGAAGGAAGCCGTGCTCAAGGTTCTGGGCACGGGCCTGTTCGAGGGGGTCGCCCCCCGGGACATCGCGTTGCCGCGTCAGCCCGGCGGGTCGCCAAGCGTCACGTTGCGGGGCAGTGCCGCCCAGGCAGCGCGGTCGGCCTCGATCACCCACGTAACCGTCTCCGTCACCCACAAGCGGGACCTGGTCGCCGTGGTCGCCGCCGGATGGTGACGCCCGTTCGGTGACCAGCACCGGAACCCCGCCGTACCGTCCCTGAGGAGCACACATTGACCCGGTCCTCGATTCGTTCCGGCCATCGGCACCAGCGTAGGTCGGAGCTGTCCCGACCGGCAGGCTGGGCGTTGTCGTCCCTGCCGCCCGGCCCGCCGGCGGTGGCCGACGAGCAACGGCGGCCGTTGGTGGGCCGGGAGCGGGAGAGCGCGGCGCTGGCCGGGGCCGTGGCCGCCCTGGTCGACGGCACGGGACGAATCGTCGAGGTGACGGGGGAACCGGGGATCGGCAAGAGCCGGCTGTTGGACCAGGTGGCCGCAGTGGCGAGAGAACACGGAGTGCAGGTGCTCGCCGGCCGGGCGCCGGTACCCGGTTCGGACGTGCCGATGGCGGCGATCGTCGACGCGCTGGACCCGTACCTGCCCCAGGTCTCCCAGACCCGGTTGGCCGAACTCCGTTCCGATCACGCGCAACTGCTGAACGACACCTTTTCGTCGCTGCGCCTGCCGGGCGCCCGTTCACTGGCGCCGGCCGGGGTGCCGGCGGGCGCCCGGCAGTTGCGCGCCGTACGGCTGTTGCTGGAGACGCTGGCCGCCGAACGGCCGCTGTTGATCACGATCGACGACCTGCACAACGGCGACCGGGCCACCATCGATCTGGTCTGCCACCTGCTCGACGCGCCCCTGCGTACGCCGTTGCTGCTGGTCGTCGCGCATCGCCGCCGCCAGTCGCCGGCCAGGCTGCGGCTGGCGCTGGACACCGCCGGACAGGTGACCCGCATCGAGGTGACGCCGCTGGAGCGGGCGCACCTCGACGAGTTGACCGAGTTACCGCTGTCGGCTGGTCAGCGTGCCGTGCTGCACGAGCTGTCGGAGGGCAACCCGCAGTACCTGTCGGCGTTGCTGGCCGGCGCGCTGCCTCATGGCCCGGCGAGTGAACACGTGGAGCTGGGAGCGCTCCCAGCAGAGGTGGAGGCCGCATTGGCCGCCGAACTCGAACTGCTGTCCCGCGCGGCCCACCTGGTGGCCTCGGCCGCAGCGGTGCTCGGGCCCGAACCTGTCGACACCGGCCTGCTGGCCGAGGTGGCCGGGATCGCCGCCGAACAGGTGCCGGCCCCCATCGACGAACTCGTCGCCGCCGACCTGCTGCGCCCGGTGGCCGGCAGTGGGTGCTTCGCCTTCCGACATCCCGTGGTCCAACACGCGGCGTACCTCACCACCGACGCCGGCTGGCGCCTGACCGCGCACGCCCGCGCGCTGGCGGAACTGCGTCGCCGCCGGAGCAGCGTCGCCGCCCAGGCACCGCACCTGCTGCGGTTGGCGGTGCCGGGCGACATGGTCGCCGTCGAGGTACTCAGCGAGGCGGCCACCGCCGTGCTCGACCGGGCCCCGCACACCGCCGTCCGGTGGTTGGGTGCCGCGATCCGGCTCTCGCCGAGCAGCGCGAACCCCAGCGAGTCGCGCGTGATGCTCACGGTGCGACTCGGCCAGGCGCTGGCCGCAGCCGGTCACCCGAGAGCCGCCCGAGCGGTACTGCACGACGCCCTGCGGCTGCTCGACAAGCGCCCGTCCGCGTACCGCACCACGGCGACCCTGCTCTGCGCCCAGGTCGAACGCCAGCTCGGCCGGCACGGGGCAGCGGCGGCGTTGCTCCGCACCGGTCTGACGCGACCCGACGAGGCCCAGCCGGCGGACCGGGCCGCGCTGGCACTCGCGCTCGGTGCGGTAGAAATGACAAGCGGCCGGGCCGGGCAGGCACGCCGGTGGGCGGCAGCCGCGTTGGGCGCCGCCCGCCGCGCCACGACCATCCCGGGGGCGGTACGGGCGCACGCGTTGGGTCTGCTCGCGGCGGCGAGCCATCTGCGGGGCAACCGCGCCGCCGGCGGCGAGACCAACCAGGCCGCGTTGCAGCTCAACACCACGCTGGACGCCGAACTCGGTGACGAGCCGGAGAGCGCCCTGTGGGTCGGCTGGAGCGAGATCCTGCTGGACCGCTCCGACGCTGCGGTGCACCACCTCAGCCGGGCCATCGATGTCTCGCCCGGAGCCCGGAGCTACTTCTCCCTGCTGCACCTGTTGTGCACCCGGAGCCTGGCCCACCGGTGCGCCGGGCGGCTGGCGGAGGCGTCCGCCGACTGCGCCGAGGTGCTACGACTGGCGTCCGGCACACAGTTCCGGGAACTGCACGTCGCGGCCGAGGCGATGGGTCGACTGCTTACCGTCTGGAGCGGAACCGAAGAGGTCGAACCAGCTGTGGTTCCGTACACCCTGGACCTGCCCGCCTCCGGCTGGCCGGGCAGGCTGGTGCTGAGCGCGAACGCCGAGACGCTGCTCGCACTGGGGGATACCGCCGGGTGCCTGGCCGTGGCCGCGACCGCCGGACTGTCCGAACTCGAACCCTGGGCGCAGGTCGGCTGGTACGAACTGTTGACCCGGGCCACCCTGGCCGAGGGCGATCCGGACGCAGCGGCGGAGTGGGCGCAGCGCGCGCACCAGGTGGCCGAGCGGCTGGGTCGGCCGGGCCGCAGTGCCCTGGCCGCGTCCGCGAGGGCCCGGGTGCTGGCGCTGCGGGACCCCGCCGTCGCCGCCGAGGCGGCTGCCGCCGCCGCAGAGACGCTCACGCGGGTCCGAATGCCGCTGGACGCCGCGCAGGCCCACATCGTGGCCGCGCGAGCGCTGGTGGCCGACGGCGACCCGGATCGAGCCGTCGCGACGCTGCGGATGGCCGAGGAGATCTTCGACCGCTGCGGCGCCGGTCTCTTCACCCGCCAGGTGAACACCGAGCGACGGCGGCTGCTGGCGGGCCGCTCGGGCGGCGCCCGGCGGGCCCGCCGCCAGGGCGGCTCGCCGACCCTGACTCGACGGGAGACCCAGGTGGCGGCCCTGGTCAGCGAAGGGCTGACCAACCGGCAGGTGGCGGCCCGCCTGTTCGTCACCCAGAAGACCGTGGAGATGCATCTGTCCCACGTGTACGCCAAGATGGGCGTCACCAACCGGGCCGCCCTGGTACGCCGCTTCCACCTCGGCGGGCTCGCGTCGGCGCAGTCCTCCTGACGCGCTCCCGTTCCAGGCCACGTGGAAGGTCGTTACCGCCTGGGTTGACGCCCGGGCCAGCGCTGCCGGCGGTGCCCACACCGTGGCCTGCGCGATTGAGGTCCGGCGGCGTCTGGTGCGAGGACGCCGGCACGGTGGCCCGTTTCCTGCCACCGATGGCCGCGGCCGGCGGTGGTGCCTTCGACTTCGACGGCACCGATCAACTGCGGGCCCGTCCGCTCCGTCCGCTGATCGAACGCGCTGCGCGCAGTGGGCGCGACGGTTGAGCCCGCCGGTGACGGCCGGCCTCCGACGTGCCGGGCCGGGGCATCAGGACGACCACCGCGGTTTCGGATGACCGTAGCCATCGAAGTTCTTGTCGATCTCGCGCCAGCGGGCCCACAGCCGCGATCGTTCGTCGCCTGTCGCAGCACGACCACGTACCGGTCGTGGCCTGTCGACCAGGTCAACGATCGCGTCCGGGTGCGCCTGCAGATTGCAGCCAGCGGCAGGCCGGTAGCGCCGAACGGCTCTGCTGACAGCCGGCCTGCCCACCCGATCAAGTCGACGTCCGCTCACGGCCGCCAGCAGTGGTTGACGGGAGTACGAGCAATGTGAGTCTGCTCTTGCCTTCTTCACGACGGACCTGAGTGCGGACGTAACCCAGGACCTCTGGTCCCGCCCCATCCGGCGTCCCAGTCTTCACTCTCCCTCATGCCCTATGCGCATGCCATGCAGAAGCGGGCGAACGGCCGCCCGGCAAGGCGTTCATCGCCGATCGGCTGCCCGCATCGCTCGCAGACGCCGTAGGTCGCCGCGTCCACCCGACGCAGCGCGTCGTCAACGTCAGCGATCCGCTTCCGCGCCCCGGCCAGCAGCGCGGTCAACTGGGCGCGTTCGAAGCCGATGGTGGCACCCTCCGGGTCGTGCTCGTCGTCGGCATTCGAATCCCGCGATGCCAGGAACAGCGCCTTCAGATCCTGGGCCAACGTCGCCGCCTCAGCCTCCGCCCTCGCTCGCAGCCGCAGCAATTCATCCCGGACCATATGTGGAGCCTAACGGCCTCCAGCCGGAACAGATCGGCCACGGAGGGAACGCGCACGGGTGGGGGAGATCCGGATGGTGGCTTCGAAACGGGCCGGGTTGAAGGGTGTCGATTCGTCATGGCGGGTACATGAGTGATCTGGTTGACCAGTTCTATACGGCGCCGGGAACCCCGCCGCGATTCACGTTTCGGCACCAGGCGGTCCGTCCGGGCCACGATATCGTTACGCCACCCGATCTGTGGGAGGCGCGGCGACGACTGTTACGCGCTGTGCCACATGGGTTGAAGTGCCGGGCCTCCCTCTGGCAGTTGTATCGGCGCGCCGTGGTCGGCGAAGCCGTGGCGGGCGTACAGCTTCCGGTTCAGCGGGGTCGACGCCTCCAGGTAGACGGGCAGGCCCAGCCGACGCGCGCGGTCGAGGCCGTGGCGCAGCATCGCAGTCCCGGCGCCGACTCCCCGGCGCTGTGGGATGGTGCCCATGGACGCGAGGTAGATGTGGGGCACCTTGGGGTGCCGTGCCGCCGTGAGCGATTTGACCGTGGTCAGGCGTTGAGTCAGCCGATCGTTGCCGGCCGGGAACTCGGTGTCTTTCGACGTTTCGTCCATGTCGATCCAGATTGACGCCGCGATGGCTTCGCTGTGGCAGGTGAACGCGACGACCACTGCCTCGGCGGCGATTGCGGCTGCCAGCGACGCGGCGAGCAGTTCGCGTGTGGCGGCCAGCCGCGCCCCCGAATCGGGGACGACCCAGGCGGTGACGGCTTCGTCGGCGAAGGCCTCAAGACACAGTGCCAGTACCGTGTCGAATTCAGACGCCAGTGCAGGACGGGCGGTCAGCATGGTGGCGGTCATCGAGTTTCCTCCTGCGGTGCTCGGTGTGCCTCCCACACTTGCGGCTTCACTGACACCCGAGGAAGTAGTTTCGTCACACGGACGGTGCGACGAAAGAGGCTGCGATGACGTGTGCCCAGTGCGGACGGGATCTGGGGACACCGCTGCGCACGGGACGACCGCGCCGCTACTGTTCACGATCCTGCCAGGGCCGCGCCTACCGACGCCGCCGCGACAACGGACGGCTCTCGGCGCTCGCCCGACATCCCCACGTGAAATCGAACGCAGAGCACATGATCGAAGTCGCCACGACGCTGGCCGACACCCAAGGCGTCGACGGCCTGACCCTGCGAGCTATCGCCCGCCACGCAGGGCAACCGTTCTCCGCCGTACAGCACGCCTTCGGTAGCCGCGACCGTCTCGTCGCGGCATTGGTGCAGCACCTCCTCGCACCGCACCACGCCGGCCCTCATCGGGATCCGCCAGTGGAAAAGCTCGCCCGGCTCGCAGAGCAGGAGTGGCAGGTCTACCGGGCACACCCGTGGCTCGTCGACATTCTCGCCAGCACCCGGCCCCCGCTGGTTCCGGCCGTGCTCGACATGGCAGGCGCGAGCGTCGAGGCCTTCGTGGCGCTCGGGCTCAGCCCAGCGATCGCGCTCCGCCGCTACCTCGCACTCAACGCCTACATCCAGGGCATGGCACTGCTGCTCCACGCCGAACAAAGAGAAGGAGCAGACCCCGGAATAACGTACCGCTCATGGTGGGCCGAGCAGATCCGCCGCCTCGACCGCACCGGCAGCCAACGGC
This sequence comes from Micromonospora andamanensis, assembly GCF_016863495.1. Classification (GTDB taxonomy): domain Bacteria; phylum Actinomycetota; class Actinomycetes; order Mycobacteriales; family Micromonosporaceae; genus Micromonospora; species Micromonospora andamanensis. The sequence continues at coordinate 230,257 of NZ_BOOZ01000014.1, read as the reverse complement.
GTCACCCCTGGCTCGGCGACGTAACCGCCGGCACACCACCGGAGACATTCGACGCCGATGCTGCGTTCCGTGACGGCCTGCACCGCGTCCTGATCGGCCTTACGCACACTGCCTGAAACGGTATGTCGCTCGTGCCTGCCTCGGCGGGCGGCTGGTCGGGGACCAGTTTCTGGTACGCCCGGTGTGGGAGATCGCGCTGCGCCGGCACCGGGTGGCGGGGGTCGCTGGGGGCCCCGCTCCGGACAGCAGCTCGTGGGCGGTCCTCAGGTGCTCGCGGCTGTATCGGCGGCGGCCTTGGCGGCGCAGCCATTCACCGTAGAGCAGGTGGGCGCGTGCCCGGTAGGCCAGCAGCGGGCTGTCGGCCAGTCGATCGACCGCTTCCCGGTAGTGCTCCTCGACCCCGGTGGCCAGGCCGCGCGCGTACGCCGCCACGCCCAGGCCGGTCGCGGTCCCGGCCGCCGCGGCACGGGTCGTCAGCGATTCCAGCGCGGCGGCGGCGGTGTCCGGCTCATCGCAGCGGATGGCCGCCTCAACCAGCTCCGGCAGGGCGAAGCCAGCCATCGACAGCCCGCCCTGTGCGACGGCCTGCCGGGCGGCGGTCAGCGCGGCGGAGTATTCGGCTAGTCCGTTGTGGAGTATCGCCGCCGACCAGTGCACGTTGGCGATGAATTGGCCCGTCTGGTGCGCCGCTGCCGTGGCGGACGCGAAGAGTTGGTGTGCCTCCCGGGGGCGGCCTCGCATCGCGGCCAGGTGGAGCCGGTGATAGAAGACCGGCGGCCCCCCCGGTCGCGTCGGCCAGGGCCTCCTCCTCCGCGGTCGCGGCGATGGCGGACCGCAGGTCGCCGGTCAACACGGCGTGGGTGACGCTCAGCGCCAGCCCGAGCCGCAACGTCAGCGGGGAGCCTGACTCCCGGCCGGTCTTCATCACCCACTCGACGATCGCGGCGTAGGAGTCCGGATCCCACAGTTCGGCGGCGAGCATGGCGGCGAGGGCGGGTCGCCTGGACCGCAGCCGCAGCGCGTCCAGTATGTCGGGGGGATGTCCCGGTGGCGCCGCCGCCAGCACCCGCTCCATCATGCCGGTGCCCCGCCCGACGAGCAGGCCCCGACGGCATTCAACTGGAGCTGTTCGAGTTGCCCGACGGCAGCGGAAGCCACAATCCCTGAGGCGTGCCCCCATTCGCTGGAAGGCCCGTCACCGGGATGCGGTGCGACAGTCCGCCCGGACCGTGCTCGGGAGCCCTCAGCGCGGCCGATCAGTGTGCCGGTGACCAGGTGCAGAATCATGTGCTCATGGATGTAGAACAGATCGTGGGCTCCTTCGTGGTGGAGATCGGAGTTCGGCAGACATGGCCGTTCGTCGGGCTCTGCGACAACCGATCCGCACCTGCCCAGGAGACTCGCCTGTACATCGACGCTTCCTGGACCATCGAGGCAACCACCTCCACCAGCGGCGGCGTAGAGAACGACATCCGTTGGCTGACCACAGCCGCGGCACTCAACAACACAACGATCGACACCGCGTGGATCGACGAAGACGGCGGGCTGCACCTGACCACCGATTCCGGGCTTGCTCTGGCCGTATCAGGCGAGCCAGAGCCGTACACCACTGGCGAGCCATGGCGTCTGAGCCGCTGGCGTCCCGTTTGATCAGGCACACGTTATCGCGGCAGATGCGTGCGCGGCCGGCAGATGACCCCATGTCGGCGGTGCGCGCCTGTCGAGCTGAACCGTTTGCGCTATCACGCAACATTACCCTCGCTGGTGGGGCCGGCACACGAGGCCCGAACCGTGCGTGATCTGTCTGTGCTATCAGCTCGACAGCTTCCTTACACCCCAGGCACGCCTGCCGCAGCGGACGCAACGCCACACAGGTAAATACCCTACCGGGTACCCTTCCAGTGGAAGGGTTCTATCCGGCCCACCGCTATCCCGCCACCGCGCCGAAGCTGAGTCGATCACCTGGACGGCGTCCGGCGGTCGGGCCGCCCGGCACGGCCAACATGATCAGGGCGATCTGGTGAACGCGCGGTTGTAGGCGTCGATCTGTGTGGCTGGGCAGGTGCCGTGCACCGGCGCCACAGTGACCGAAGTCGCCAGTCCCGGCGCGCCGCCAAACGGTTTGTGGGGTTCGTGGGTCCTGGGATGTCATCCGGTCTGCGGCCCCCCGCGATCGGCGAGCTCACCGAACCAGGCGAGGGCGTGCCGCCCCGAGGTGATCCCGTATTCCAGGGTCAGGCGCTGGTACGCCGCGACATCGCGGAACTCCGGCGATAGCTCCATCGTGTCGAGATGCTTGTGAAGGGCGGTGAGCTCGGCGAGATCAGCTGCGGCCCGTTCCTGGATCTTTCGCAGCACCGGTGGGCGGTTTTCCGGGGCGAGCAGTCCCAGGAAGAACAGGCGCGGAAGCGCTGCTGTCTCCAGGTCGGCCCCGCCGAGTTCGCCCGTCATCCACCTGTGGAACTCCTGCCGGCCCGCCTCGGTGGTGCGATAGACCTTCTTGCCACGTCCGCCCGGTTCGGTGCTCGCGACCTCGATCAACCCCTTGCCCAGCAGCGTGTCGAGGGCCCGCTTGATGCTGCCGGAGCTGGCGCTGTAGAAGAGCGCGACGCCCGCTTCGAAGCTCTTGATCAGGCTGTACAAGCTCTGCGGGGCGATGAGCAGCAGACCCAGGATCACATGTGCCACACCCGGATCCTATCCGGTTGACTCTCTTAGACATGTCTAGTAGGCATATTGCTATGCGAGGACGACACATGCGGCGCACGTTCACGGCAGCCGGCAATCGGGCAACCGACGAGATCGACGCCGGCCTGACCAGCCTCGTGCAGCGGGTCAGTTCCAGACCCGGTCTGCACCACGTCAGCCTCGCCCTATGCAGCGCCGACGGGCAGCGCCACTGGGCAGGCGGATCAGGACCGGAGGGCACCGCCGAGCCGGAGGCACGCCCCGAGGCACCCTTCTTCATCGCCTCGATCACGAAGCGGTTCATCATCACGCTCGTCCTGCAGGCCCACGAGCGCGCGGAACTCGACCTGGATGCTCCGATCACCACGTATCTGCCCGCATCCGTCACCACCGGGCTGCACGTGCGGGGCGGTGTGGACCGAACACCTCAGATCACCGTACGCCACCTGGCCAGCCACACCTCGGGGTTGCCGGACTTCTTCGAACGCCGCCGCGGCGGGCCGAGCCTGTACCGGCAGTTGCGTGCCGGGCACGACACGTCCTGGACCTTCGAGAACGTCATCGGCATTACCCGCGAGCAGCAGCACCCCCATTTCGACCCACAAGACCTGACTGCGGGAACGCAACGCGCACGCTACTCCGACACAGGCTTCCAATTGCTGATCCGGATCCTGGAGAACGTCACCTCGACCGCCTTCCCTGACCTTCTCAGCCAACGCATCGCCGTACCGCTCGGTCTCACCCGCACCTGGCACCCCGCCGCCGAGCCCGCCGAGCCGGATCTGCCCGCGCCCCTTCCCCTGTACGCCAGACGACGGCGGGTGGACGTGAATGGAGTCATCGCATCGAGCAACGACCTGTTCAGCACCACCGAGGACCTGCTCGCCTTCGAGCGGGCGCTCACGGCCGGTGAGCCCTTCCGCGACGCGAACACGCGGCACCTGCTTACCGAACGCCGCAACCGGCTACGCAACGCCCCGGTCCTCCGCTACGGACTGGGCACCATGATCTTCAAGGTCAACCGACTCATGTCGCCACTGGGCGGGCCAGTAACCCTGGTCGGGCACTCAGGGTCGACCGGCACCTGGCTGTTCACCTGCCCGGAACTCGACCTGCACCTGGCCGGCACCGTCAACCAGACCGAAGCTCGGGGCCTCCCGTTCCGCATCATGGCCGCGTGCCTGCGAATCTGGGCCCGCTGAGCGAACAGCGGAACCGCAGCCCCAAACAACCCAGACCGTACGCCAACTCGGTTGGGGGCTCGCAGCCAGCGGGATGGCCATGTCGAAGGTGTGGCCGACAGCGTCGATGAGCGACTCGCGGCAGAACAGGACGTTGACGGGCCGGGCCAAGGCCTTCCTGCGGGCATAATCCTCTCGGTGATCTTCTCTCCACCGGATCCGCTCGACTTCCGCGGGGTCCAACGGGCCTACGACACCGTGGCGGAGGACTACGCCGCCTACCTGCCGGACACCCGCTGGGAGGCACCCCTCGACCTCGCCATGGTCGACGCCTTCGCCATGGCGGTGACGGCGGGCAACGACGTGCAGGTCCTTGATGCAGGATGTGGCACTGGCCGGATGAGTCAGTACCTCACCGAACGCGGTTGTGCGGTGGTGGGTGTCGACCTGTCGCCGGGCATGGTCGCCATGGCCCGACGCAACCATCCTGACCTGGTGTTCACTGTGGGCTCGTTGACCGAGCTGCCGTACCCGGACGGCCAGTTCGCCGGCGTGATGCTGTGGTACTCGATCATCCACACGCCTCCCGCCGGCCAAGCGCGCATCTTCGCCGAGGCCGCCCGGGTTCTCCACCCGGGCGGCCATCTGCTCGTAGGATTCCAGTCCGGCAAAGGCACGCGCGACGATTCCAAGGCATACCGTCAATTCGGCCATGAGATCGAGCTCGAGCTCGAGCGCCATCTCTACACGGCAGACGACGTCGGTCTCCAGATCGAGTCTGCCGGCCTACGGGAGGTGTGCCGCCTGGTGCGACGTGCCCAGGGCAAGGAGCGGGACGATCAGGCGATCCTGCTGGCCAGTGCCCAATGAGCGACACGCACATCGGCAGGCCCGCTGCCGGCCCGCCGCTAGCTGTGACTATGCGTAGCGAGCGCCTCGCGGCAGAAGCGGATGTCGTGGCCAGTCTCCGCCGGAAACTCGCCCTCATGTCGCGGTGGGCACCGCCACGGACCGCCACCTGCCAGTCGTCGCCGATCATCCTCCGGCGTCAGTCGAACAGCTTGTCGAGCGCTTCCTGTTCGAGGTCGCGCCAGCGCTGGGCATCCTTGAGCGCCTTGGCTATCTCCTTCTCGTCGAGGTGGTGGGCGCCCTCCTCGCGGATGCACGCGATGCTGAACGGCCCGCCGACCGACGGCGAGGTCCGCTCCAGCGCCTCCAGCACCCGTATCACGCCTACCACGCCGTACTCGACGGTGCGCGTGGTCATCCGGAAGTGGGACAGCAGCGCGCCGGCCTGCTGGGCCATGGGGGCGCCGGAGCCGATGGCGTGGAAGCCCACGTCCTCGTAGCGGCCGATGAGTCCGTTGGGGTTGATTTCCACGATCCACGGACCGCCCTGGCTGTAGCCGGCCGCGAGCAGGTACGCCGACACTCCGCCGCCGTCGCCCTCGCCGGGCACGTCCGGGATGTAGTTCTCGTAGTGCTTCTTGAAGACGGGCAGGATGCGCTCCTGCATCTCGCCGCCGATGTCGGGTGCTTCGAGGATGGCGGTGGCCGAGTCCTGCAGGAGGGGGCGCAGGTCGTTGAGTACTCCCCGCGCCCCGCTGCCACCCCAGGCGGCGCAGGAGCCCAGCGGGTGCAGCTTCTGGGCGGGGAAGCTCAGACCGCGGTCACTCTCGGTGATCTGGGAATCCGCGCCGATCACCACCCCGTCCTTGCAGACAACGGCGAGTACGACGGTCATGGGGTCCTCCTGGGCAGGGGTGAGGGGGTAGGGCGCCAGGTACCCGGCATCCCGGCTGCCTACACCCCGACAGGTGTCGGCCCTACAGGTTGTTGATCCGGGCCAACAGCTCTGCCTCGGTCAGGTTCTCCAGGACCGCATCCTGCTTGCGGCCCAGGACTGCCAGCAGCTTCTCCTTCTCCAGCTTCTTGGCTGCCGCTGCCTTCGCCGCCTGGTCCTCCGCGATACGGATGGCGATGACGTGCTTGACGACCTCCAACTTGGTTTCCAAAGTTGCCTTGGCCGGATTTGTCTCGGTGGCCACGAACGACTCGGTGTCGACGGCCTTGAGCTCGGCGTTGACGGCCTTGGCCACGTCATCGAGGCTGAAGCCGGACTTGGCGGTCAGCGGAAGCTCCCACAGCTGTTCCGTGGTCAGCAGTCCCTTGGTCGACGGGTAGCGGAACTTCTCCCGCGTGGCCTTCTCGAAAATGGTCACGGTGGCCTTCCTCGGATGTCGGGGTACGAATCAGAACTGGATGCTGATGAGGTGGCGCCGTCCGCTGGCCATGGTCACCTTGGCGATCACAGAGCTGCGGATCGTGGAGCTGAAGCCGAGGCCGGACAGCTGATCCGGGGACGGCTCGCACTTGGTGCGGTCGCCGAGAACCTCGAACACCTTGCGGTGGGGTTGCAGGTCGCCGCGGAGGAACTCGTTGTAGATCCCCCGGGTCGGCTGGTCGTTCACGCAACCCTTCAGGATGAAGAAATAGTGACGGTTGCCGACCTCGCTGTCGTCGAAGTAGTTCGGCGAGTACATGATCGTGGACACCGGCACGAACTGTTCGGTGGTGATGCCCCACAGCTCCTTGCTGGCGCTGCCCGGCTGCATGTCCCTACCTGGCCGGAAAGCGGTGATCACCTCGTCGACGACAGTCATCCGGCCCACCTCGACGGTGTCCTTGTGGCCGACCGCGCGCTCGTGGCGGTAGTTCTCGATTCTTCCGTCGCTCTCGGTCTCGATCACGAAGCCGACGTCTGTGCTCTCCCGCTTGTTGAACTGGTTCACCTCGATCCGGTACTCCCCGTCGGGGATGTGTTTGGTCCAGGTGACGTTCTCTACCGGCTCGCGCGAGAACGCCCCGCCAGCGTTCATGTCGACGTCCAGTTTGTTGCGCTTGTCCTGGTACCAGATGTGGTCGCCGTTGGGTTCGAACACGTGCAGGTCGAGGTCGTCGTGGTTGAACCAGGACAGGCTCACCCGCAGCTTGCCGGTGACGTTGCCGCCGGCCCGCTTGACCTTCTCCTTGATCGAGTCGGCGACGTTGCCGCAGTAGGACCAGGCGAAATCGTTGTCCCAGGTGAATAGCCGCGGCGCGGCCGGGTGCTGGCCGGTGGTGAGACTGACGAGGTGCGGTTCGTGGCTGTTGGCGACCCACAGCTCGATGGTCGCGGCACCGGGCAGGATGTCTTTCATGAAGGAGACCACCGGAATCTCCTCAGGCTTCGCGTCACGAAGGCCCGCACCTGACGACCTGGTGGTGGCGGCCTGCATCAGCAGCCCTTCGATGCCGTCCTTCATCCGCGGCTGTGTGTCGTTGTCGACCCACAGCACGTTGGTGACCGACACGTCGGACAGCCGGGCGAACCGTCGCTGCAACGACTCCTCGATGCCCAGCTCGTCGATGGTCTTCATGGCGGCCTTCACCATGGCCGGGGTGATCAACGCCCTGGGGCGCTGGTAGTTCTGCGGTGCCACCTTCGTCTCGAACGACCGGACCGCCTGCTCCAGGTCGACGCCCGCGGAGAGGTCCTGGACGAGGGTGCCGATCACCGTGTTGCGGAACCGGGCCGCCGGGTTCATGGCGTTGGCGAAGACGAAGGCCTGTCCGTCGGTCGCCTGCGTCCACCGGTTCCGCAGCGACCGGAACTCGGTCACCGCCTGACGGTGCTCCGCGCCGCGGTAGAGGGCGTTGTCGTCGATGAGGTCGACGACGGTGTCCAGAGCCTGCTGGGTCAACTCGGCCAGACCACGCTGGAACACCTGCACCGCGGCGTCGAAGCTGCCCCGTGCCGCGCCGATGTCGCTGGTGCGATGCCGCTTGTCCACCCGGCCGTGCAGGTGGTGCCACACGTCGACCTGGCCGTCGCGCAGCGTTCGGGTGATCTTCGTCCCGTACTGCGCCTCGGTGGACCGGAAGATGCTGGACAACGGCAGCGTGCCGACGAATTCGTCCATCGCGGCGGCGACGACGGAGAAGACCGGGTCGGACGCAGCCACCCCGGACCAGACGGTGCGGATCTGTCCGTTGTGGATCTCGACGACGTTGCCGAAGTTCTTGACGAACCCGCGGCAGGTCGAGCAGTCGTACTCGGACCGCTCACGGAACCGGAGGTTGGTGCCGGCGGGGAAGGAGTCGAGGTAGGTGAGCCAGAGCGAGTCCCGGTCGAGACGGTCGCCGACGACGTACAACTCGCCCTTGGACATCGACGACAGACGTACCGTTACATCCGTTACGAACTGCTGGAAATCGTCCACCGTGTCATCTCCCTTGATCATCGGAGATCTTAGGGAGCACACGCAATCGGAGAAACGGCGAGAGGTTTCGACCACAGCGCACGGTCATCTTGGCAGGATACTCGCCTTACTTGTATATTCAGCGGCATGCGATCGACTTCGCGTCCCGCGCTGCGGGAACCGTCGTACTTCGTCCTCGCGGCTCTGCTCGGTGGCCCGCTCCACGGCTATGCCGTGATCAAGCGGGTGAGTGAGCTGTCCGATGAGCGGGTGACGCTCGCTGCCGGCTCGCTGTACTCGGTGATCGACAGGCTGCTCGGCGAAGGACTCATCACCGCCGACGGCGAAGAGATCGTCAACGGGCGGGCCCGTCGCTACTACCGGCTCACCGACGAGGGCTACCGCGTACTCGCCGAGGAAGCCGACCGGCTCGCCCGGGCCGCCCGGGTGGTCATGGATCGCCTGCCGAATCGGGTCCTCCCGCAGGGAAGCACCCGTCAACCGTCTACCGCGAGGATCAGACCAGCATGAGTTCCGATGTTCTGGAGAAGCGCTACCGGATGCTGCTGCGGGCCTATCCGGCGGGTTACCGCCGCGAACGTGCCGACGAACTTGTCGACACGTTGATCGGCGACGAACCGACAGACCGCCGCTGGCCCAGCCTCCGGGAGGCGGCCTCGTTGATCCGGGGCGCCCTACGGGTGCATGGTGGCAGCACTGCGGCCCGGCCCACCGCAGTGCTGCTCTGGCAGGGCATCCACCTGGGTGCCATGGCGGTGCTGGCGCTGGGCGTGCTCATCGGCCTGGACGACCTCGTCGAGGCGTTCCAGTTCGGCGGATTCTCAGATCCCCTCACCGTCCTGCGGAATCAGGGCGTTCACGAGGTCATGGTGATTGCGGCGCTGGCGGCGCTCGTCGCGGGCCGTACCCGCACCGCTGCCGTCCTGGCGGTGGCTGCGGCGGTGGTGCCGACCGTCATCTCCCCGTACCTGTTCCTCAACGGCCTGCCGCAGTGGTGGGCACCGGTTGTCGCCACGCCCTTGATCCTGGTGGGCCTGTGGCGCCCGGCGGACGTGCCGCCGACGCCCCGGGCGAACGCCGTGCTGGTTACCGCAGGCATCCTCGCCCTGCATCTGATCCCTGCGGGAGGCTTCCGTAGGGTCGACATGAGTTCGCAGGTCGTTGCCGCCACCATGGTGATTGTCGGCATCGTCGCCTTCCTGTGGGTGGCGACGGCCGACCAGCGACTGCTGATCGCCGTCGCACCGACCCTCTTGCTCGGCACGCTGCACCAACTGGGCAACGACATGTCGACGGGGGAGCTGCTGCGCCGGCCGGACGCTCTGCCGTCCCTCGCCGTCGCGGTCCTGATCGCAGGCGGTGCGGTCGTCTCGACCCGGCTGCGGCAGCGCACCCGCGCCTGACCAATCGACTGGCGGTCCGGTCACCGCCGGACCGCCCAGGCGAGTGTGGAACGGCTTGCTTACGGCTGCCTCTTCAGGAGCTCGAACAGCCTGGAGAAGCTGTCCGCGCTGTGGCCGTCTTCAGCTGAGTGGTCGCTGCGCCCAGAAGAGGGCGTGTCCGCTGGTACCCTCTGGCACGAAGTCCTCGGAGGTGATGCTGAGTCCCGCCTGTCGCAGCCAGTTCCGATAGGTGGGGGCGTCGGCGTGGCTCCACCACATGGTGGCGGGGCCGTCGAGCCAGTTGTCCTCGGTGCCGGTCCAGGCATTGTGGCCGGTGGTGGCAAGTAGCAAGCCTCCTGGGCGTAGCCAGGAAGCGATTCGGCCGATGAGCCGCGGTTGGTCGGCCAACGGCATGTGGATGAGCGCGTAGAGGCAGACCACGGCGTCGAGCGACATCGGCGGCAGCTCCAGGTGAACAGCGTCAGCGCGGAGGAACGTGCCGGTCGGCACCAGGCGGCGGGCTCGGTCGATCTGCACGTCGCTGATGTCGACCCCGGTGACGTGGTGCCCGGCATCCGCTAGGAAACGCGCGACCGGCACGCCGCAGCCGCAGCCGAGGTCGAGGACCGAGGCCGCAGCCGGTAGACGCCGATCCAGGTCTGCCAACCAGGGTGCGTACTGGCCGGCGACGGCGTCGTCGGCGCGGTAGCGGTAGGACAGGGCGTCGTACCCTCGCCGGACCAGGTCACGCTCGTCACTGTTGCCCATACCGTTCACGTTACGAGTCGCGGCGTCGGTGCTGCGCGTCAGATCTAGCGGAATGCGGTGACCCAGAGCAGGACGGCGGCGAGGGCGAGCAGTTCGCAGGCCCCCACCGCGAGCAGCGGCATCGCTGCCGTCGGCAGCCGGGCCGACGAGGAGTAGCGGGGCCGTTCCCAACTGTGGTGCGCCGGGTCGCCGCTGATCGTGCCGCCCACCACCAGTGCGAGGATCGCCGCGACAGCTCCGACGTGGAGCGGTACGAAGTCGGGGTAGCTGCCGTGGAGCTTGTCGAATCCCGCCCACACCATCGTGAAGCCGACGACACCCAGGCCCGCACACGCCAGCATCGCGTACCGGGCTGTGGCGCTCGGCGTCGAGATCAGAATGATCAGGCCGGCGAGCAGGAACGGCCCGCCCACGATGGCCCAGCCGCTGAAGGCGAGGCCGACCGCCGGGCAGGTTGACTCGGTACACAACAGATCGAGCAACGCGGCCAGCATCTCGCTGCTGCGGAACACACTAACGACGACAGCGGTGATGAGTACCGCCGAGACGACGATGACTCCCGCCGTGCTCATTCGCGAACCCCTGCGCCCGAACACCCGTGGCCTCCCTACTGTCGACACGCCGCCGCGTGGAGTTCAGCTAACGTAGTGCCCGCCGGTAGAGGTTCGGGAGACGAGAGCATGCCTACGCCTACCACGCGACTGGTCAACAGGATCAGAAGGGATTTCCCGACCCCCGGCAGCTCCGACGAGGTGATCGCGCGGCTCACCGAGCTACCGCCTGATGCGTACGGTCGGCAAGACGCGGAACGCGTACAGGCCGCCCTGGTGCTCGCGGCTCGCGGGCAGTGGAGTCGATTCGCCGCTGGGATGGAGCTGCTGCGCGAGGACTGGCGGGACGTTCTCGTCGCGGGTGGTCTCGCCGAGGGTGACTGGCCGGAGCGTCTTGATGCCGAACTCCCGGATCAGGCTACTCCACCGGCTGCGGAACGGGCTGGAACGCTACGTCCGTCACGTCGGCGGCCAGCTCGGTGAAGTCGGTGCCGTACGCGGCCGGCTCGATGATTCGCAGCACCAGCGCGAACGGCCGGTCGGCGCCGAACCTGCGGTGCAGCGCGGCGTGGTGTGTGGCCAGGTAGCGGGCGCCGGCGAGGTTGCTGCCCGCGGTCAGACCGCCGAGGAAGAACACTGGCCGTCCACCGACCGGCCCCCAGAACCGGGCGAGCAGGACGTAGCTTGTCTCCGGGCTGAAGACGTACTCGGTGTCGCCGACTGTGAACGACAGCCGACGTTTCTCCTCGTCGAAGACCTCGTACGTCACGCCACGGAGGATGGCGCGCACGTGCGTTGCGCTGCGGGGGCTCGCGCCGCCCGGACCGCCGACGCAGAATTCGGTGAGCCGGCCGATCTCCCCGGTCGGTTGGTCCTCGCCGACCCGGTCCGCGCGGGCGCCGCATTCCCGGGCGATGGTCGCCAACTCCACGAGCGCGGCGACGTCGCGGCGGTGGACGCTGGATTCGCGGGGCGACGAGGCGTGCCGGGCCGCCACAAGCAGGCAGCTCGCTCCGGCGGTGAGGCCGAAGAAGGCGCGGGCCCGGTTCAGCTTGTGTCGCCGCAGCAGGAACCCCGTGAGCCAGACGGCCGTGCCGGCGATGACACTCGCCAGCAGATTGATCAGTAGGTCGCCCATGTGGTGATGATGTCCGATCCCGTCTCGGGTCAGCCGCGGGGTAGTACGCCCAGCAGGGTCGCGGTCAGGGCCAGCTGCAAGGAGTCCTTCAGCTCCATGCGGAAGCGGGCCAGGGGAGGTTCGGCCTGGTAGGCCGCCTCCAGGCTGGGTGGGGGAGTGGCGTACGCCGACAGCGCGCCGGCCATGACCATTGTTTGCAGGCTGAACAGTTCGGCATTCTCGCCCAGCTCCGGCAGGTGCTGCTGGATCAGGTGGGCCATGGTGGCCAGGTGGCCCAGGGAGGCCCGCTTGTGGCGTATGGCGACCGCCACGGAGACGTTGTGTTCCAGGACGCTGCCCTGTGCGCCGAAGAGGTCGCACAGGACCACCCGGCGGGCGAGTGAGCGGCTGACGATGTCGGCCATCGCTGCCGCTCGCGCGGCCATGGGTAGCTTCGCGTCGATGCCGTCGGCCAACTCGGCGGCCAGTTCGGCCAGCCACTCCTGGAGGAAGTGGTCCAGCAGTTCCAGCAGGACCGCCTCGCGGGACTCGAAGTAGCGCAGCACGTTCGGCTTCGCCAGGCCCACCCGGCGGCTGAGTTCGTTGAGGGTGACCGCGGCCACCGGCATTTCGTCGAGCATCGCCGACGCCGCGTCGAGGATCGTCCGTCGGCGGATCTCCCGCTGCTCCTCGGTTCGCGCCCGCTGGAAAGTCACGATCGCCAGCCTAGCTTAGGTACCGTCGGTACGTTGACAACGTACCGAAAGTACTTTAGCGTTGTGGAGACAAGATACCTTCGGTACTTTAATGGGAGACTGGTATGGGCGAGAAGTGGACGACGGCGAACGTCCCGGACCAGCGCGGGCGGGTGGCGGTGGTGACCGGGGCCAACACCGGACTGGGGTACGAAACCGCCAGGGCGCTCGCCGAGCGTGGGGCGTCCGTGGTGCTCGCCGTACGCAACGTCGAGAAGGGCGAGCGGGCCGCGGCCCGGATGTCCGGCGACGTGAGCGTGCAGGCGCTGGACCTGACCTCGCTCGACTCCGTCCGGACCGCGGCGGCCGCGCTGCGCTCCCGGTTCGGCCGGCTCGATCTGCTGATCAACAACGCCGGCGTGATGTACACCCCGCAGCAGACCACCCGGGACGGCTTCGAGATGCAGTTCGGCACCAACCACCTCGGCCACTTCGCGCTCACCGGGCTGCTGCTGGACCTGATGCTGCCGGTGCCCGGCTCTCGGGTGGTCACGGTCAGCAGTGTCGGTCACCGCATCCGGGCCGCGATCCACTTCGACGACCTGCACTGGGAGCGGTCGTACCGCCGGGTCGCAGCCTACGGTCAGTCCAAGCTGGCAAACCTGATGTTCACCTACGAGTTGCAGCGCCGACTCGCCCCGCACGGCAGCACAGTCGCGGTGGCCGCGCACCCCGGCGTGTCCAGCACTGAACTCGCCCGGAACACCCCGGCGGCCCTCCGGCTTCCGCTCACCTGGCTCGCGCCGCTGATCACCCAGACACCGGCGATGGGTGCGCTGCCGACCCTGCGTGCCGCCACCGACCCCGCCGTGCTCGGCGGCCAGTACTACGGTCCCGGCGGACGCCACGAGGCCATGGGCCATCCTCGGCTGGTCACCTCCAGCCCGGAGTCGTACGAGGTGGCCGTCCAGCAGCGGTTGTGGACCGTCTCCGAAGACCTCACCGGAGTGACGTTCCCCGTCGTCCGGTCCCGGCAGAACCCGTTCGCCTCCGGAGCGGCCACCACGAGGTAGTCCGCGCGGCGGATGCTCACAAGAGGCCGACAGCGGTACCGATGGTGCCGCCAAGATCCGTCATGGTTGGGCAGCCTAGACCCGCCGGCAGCTGAGACGGCCTGTCTGACGAATGCCTCGGCCGGCGACGGCTACGAGAACGGGCCGGTGCCGGTGAAGGCGTATTCGGCGAAACGGGTACCGATCCGCTTGTGGGCCTCGGCGCTCGGGTGCAGGCCGTCCGGTAGCGGAAGCTCGGCGGTGTCGGCCGGGCCGTACAGGGCGGTGCCGTCGAGGTAGTGCAGGTTCTTGTCGGCGGCGCGGCGGTCGGCCAGCGAGCGCAACTCGCGCCTGATGACCTGGAGGGTCAGGCGTCCCAGCGTGACGTCCCCGGGTGTGCCGGTCGCGGTGAAGCGCACCTGGTCGGTGCCGATCGACTCGGGGTCGATCGCGCCCGGGCCGGGGGTGTCCTCGTGGATGCCGCAGAACAGTGGCGAGATCAGCAGCAGGGGGACATCCGGGTGGCCGTCGCGGATCGTGTCGAGGAAGCCGTGGACGGCGGGGACGAAGGCGCGGAGTCGCATCGCGTCGAGGTTCACCACATTGATGCCGAGCTTGACGCTTATGTGGTCGGCTGGGGCGTCGCGGATCACGCGGGCCAGGAACGGGTCGACGATCGCGCTGCCGCCCAGACCGAGGTTGCGCAGCTCGACACCCGCCCGGCGGGCGGCGACCGCGGGCCAGGTCTCGCTGGGGGCGAGGGCGTTCGAGCCGTGACTGATGGAGCTGCCGTGGTGCACCCACAGTGGCAGCACGGCGTCGTCCGGTTCGAGCGGGGCGTCGGCTCGCAGGTCGACCAGGTCGATTGTCTCGTTGTGCGGCAACCAGACCTCGATCCGGTGACGGCCGGCGGCCAGCCCGGAAACGGTGGTCGTGTGGGCCGGTCCGGGTTGGAAGAGGGTCTTGCCGCTGGTGAGGTCGATCTCGATCCGGTCGCCGCCGCCCAGGGTGTCGCGGACGGCGAGCACGCCGTCGACGTAGACGTCGATACGGCCACGCGGTCGCTCGGCGCCCGGGTAGGTGATCCGGGTCGGGTGGGTCACCAGTTCGAGAGTGCTGGCCGTCGTCTGGCACACGATTTGTACGCCGGACGGCTGGCTCTCCATCGTGAGCAGTTGGCCGTCCGGGAACTGCTCCCGTACCCAGAACGGCAGCCGGTGCGGCCGGATGCCGCGCGGGGTGACCTCGACGTCGGCGACGCCACGGAGAAGCTCGGACGGGACGGGCATCAGGGGTTCCCTTCGGTGGGCCAGGAGCGGAACGCGATGTCGAGCGCGCTCAGCGCTCGCTGCCAGGAGATGTCGGCGGTGGGCTCGCGGTGCCCGAAGTTGCCGCTCACCTCAAGTGCCAGGAAGCCGTTGATCGTCGCGCCGAGCAGCCGGGTGGCGTGGACGAGTTCGGTTTCCGGCAACTGGTAGCCGCGGAGCATCGCCAGGGTGAGCGTGACCAGCCGACCAGCCGCGTCCGAGTGGACCGTCGACGCCGCCGCCGGACGTTGCAGGGCGGCCCACCGGCCAGGGAACTGGCGGGCATAGTCGCGGTGCGCGTCGGCGAGGGCGGTGAGCGCGTCGCGCTGGGCGCGGCCACCGATGGCGACTGCTGTCCGGTCGGCCAGCTCGCCGAGGGCCAGTTCGTGCACGCTGTCGAGCAGCGCGGAGCGGTCACGGACATGGGAGTAGAGACTCGCGGTCTGCACCCCGAAGTGGCGGGCCAGCGCCGACAGGGTGATCGCGTCGAATCCTTCCCGGTCGGCCAGCTCGGCCGCTGCGGCGACGACGACCGCCGGAGTCAGGTTGGCTCGTCCCATACCCCCAACCTACACCCTGTAGGGGAAAACCTAATAGCTTTAGGTTGGGGTGGGGTGGGGTCGGTGTGGGCGTGGGGCGTTGGCGTCCGTGGCGGCTCGGACGAACTCCTGCACCCGCGTGGTGGTGTTGGCCTCCAGCCAGATCGGTCCGCGCTCGATCGGTGGCGCGTCGTGGATCGGCACGTACGCGATGTCGGGGCGCGGATGGTAGTGCTCGGTCTGCTCACCCACCGGCAGCACCCCCCGGCCCATTGCGACGAGGGACAGCATCTCGGAGAACGTGTTGCCGTGCGGGCCCTTGGGGATCGGCCGGCCGGTCGGCGTCCGCTCGGGTGTGCGGTCCCGCTGAACGCCACGGACGTGATCGGCGGGTACTGGATGACCTGATGGTCGGCGAGCGCCTCCAGCGAAACCGACTCCGCCCCGGCCAACGGGTGCGTGGCGGCCACGGCCAGCACGCGCCGTTCCACCATGAGCGCGGGACCGCAGGCCATGCCGTCGAACGGGTACGACGCGACGAGCACGTCGATCGACCCGTCCAGCAGGCTGGCGCGCGAGGTGGCGAGCTGCACCTCACGTACGTCCACCGCACAGTCGGGGTGTCGGGCGGTGAACAGCCTGACCGCCTTGAGCAGCACCGGAGCGAGATACTCACCGAGGAACGCCACCCGGAGTTGGCCGCTCACGCCACGGCCGGCCTCGACCGCGCGGCGCAGGGCCGCGTCCATCTGCTCCACGAGCGGGGTCAGGTCGTCTGCCAGCCGCCGGCCGATGGCTGTGATGCGGACGACCCGACTGGTGCGCTCGAACAGCGGCGCGCCGACACGCCGCTCCAATTTCCTGATGACGTGACTGATCCGGCCGGTGGTCACGCCCAGGCGTTCGGCGGTACGGCCGAAGTGCAGCTCGTCGGCGAGCGTCAGGAAGGTCTCGATTTCGTGTCGCTCCAGCATCCCGCCGCGCTTTCGTTGAACTCGGTTCAACGATCGTAGTCCGATCATGGCTTGGTCGGCGTCGCCGTCAAGTGAATCGTTAAGGGCGTCACCGCAGGCGGGGCAGTGTCCGCCCCACCTGCCGAGCGGTTGCCCGGACGATCGAGGAGAAAGATCATGAAAGCGGCAAGCATCAACGACTACCTGGCCGGGCTCGACGGCTCGCTGAGGGAGACGGCCGAGGCGCTGCGCCCGGCCATCGACGGGGCGCTGGCGGACGCCACCGGAGTGATGTGGCACGGACATCCGGTGTGGGGCCTCGGCGAGGCTCCGGGACGGCGGCCGATCTGCCTGCTCAAGGCGTACCCCTCGTACCTCACGTTCGGGCTGTGGCGTGGCCAGGAGATCAGCGACCGGTCCGATCGGCTGATCCCGGGCGCCCGGCAGATGGCCTCGGTGCGGCTTTCCGCCCTCACGGACATAGACGAACCGCTCGTCGTCGACTGGCTGCGTCAGGCGCGTGCCCTGGAGGAGAAGTGAGCATTGTGCAGGTCAGGGCCTTCGATCACCTGGTTCTCAACGTCGAGGACGTCGAGCGATCGCTCGCCTTCTACTCGACAATGTTCGGCCTGGAAACCATCCGCGCCGACGAGTGGCGGGCCGGGCGCGCCGGCTTCCCCTCCGTCCGGATCAGCCCGGACACCATCATCGACCTGGTGCAGCGCCGCCGGGGAGAGTCGAACGTCGACCACATCTGCCTGGTCGTCGAGCCGTTGGACTGGCAGGACGTCATCGCGGCCGGGGTGTTCACAGTCCTCGAAGGGCCGGTGCGTCGCTCCGGTGCCAGGGGTGAGGGCATCTCGCTCTACATCCAGGACCCGGACCGCAACACTGTCGAACTCCGTTGGTACCCGGCGGACGCGGCACCGACGACGCTTCACGCCCGGTGACCGTCCCGGGAGGGCTTCATCCGGCGGCGCCGGAGTAGACCTCGACGTCGTAGAGCAACTGCACGTTACGGCGGCCGTTCGTGATGCCGATGAAGACCGGGTCACCGGCCGGGGTGTGTCCCTGGCGCCACACCTGTGCCCGGGCCGCCTCGCGTGACTCGTGATGGGTCCTGCCCGCCTGGTGCAGTTGGAGAACGCGGCGGGCGGTGGTCCGGTCGCTGTCGAGGTGGATTCGCAGCAGCGGCATGACCCGACCTCCCTACCGACCCCGACTGCCGGTATTCGTACGTTCAATCAATTTACCAATGTTAAGTCGCCTGTCCATCGTATTAGAGTGGGGCCATGACCACCGCGGACCCAGGCGTGCCGGCGGCAGGGCGACGGGACAGCCGCACCCGGTCGCCGGTATGGCTGCGCGCGGAGCCGACCCGGACGCGACGGAAGCCGCCGCTGACCCGTGAGCGGATCGTGGGCGCGGCGGTGGACCTGCTGGACGAGCACGGCACCGAGGGCCTGACGATGCGTAGCCTCGCCCAGCGACTCGACGTGACGGCGACCGCGCTGTACTGGCATGTGAAGACCAAGGAGGACGTCCTGGACCTGGCCGTCGACGAGATCTTCGGCGACGTGCCGGTCCCGGACGTGAGCGACGACTGGCAGGAGGACGTCCGCGTCCTCGTCCGGGCCTGGCGCGGCACCATGCTGCGGCACCCGTGGGCGCCAGGGCTGGTCGGGCGGCCGATGCTCGGGCCCAACGTGCTGGCCCGTACCGAGTTTCTCCAGTCGGCGTTGGTGCGCGGGGGCTGTCACGGGCTCCCGCTCGCGGTGGCCACGCGAATGCTCGCCAACTACGTCATCGGCGCCTCGCTCACCGAAGCCACCTGGCGTCGGACCGCCGACCCTCGGGCGCGAGCCGCGGCCCGCGACCATATTGCCGTGAACGCGACCACCTACCCGACCCTCGACGCCTCGGGGCATCTCGACGACACCCGGTGGGACGACGACGTGCTGTTCGAGAGGGGCCTCGACGGCATTCTCCGCGCGGGGCGGGAAGCGTCGCCGGAATGAGTCCGCCCGACGACGTGCTGGTCCGGGCGGCGCAACGCGTGGACCTGGACAGTCTGGGCGAGCTGGCGGGGTCGAGGGACCGTGCCGAGGTGCGGTTCCGGGCCGCCGGACGGGGCGAGGAGGAGATGCTCGTCGCGGTGGCCGCCGGCCACGTCGTGGGCGTGGTCAGTGTCCTGTGGCGGGACGGCTGCGACACACCCAACCCATGGCTGTACGGGCTGGCGGTGGCCGCCTCGGCCCGCCGCCGAGGGATCGGAAGGGCCCTCGTCGAAGCCGGCGAAGCGGCAGGCGCGGCTCGCGGTGCCGACGCCATGAGCCTCGACGTGGACGTCGATGACGAGCCGGCCGCCTCGTTCTACGCGAGGTTGGGCTACGTGATCGTCCGACCTCATCAGCACCACTGGCGGGCGATCGACCCGCGTACCGGCGCGGTGACCGGCGACGGCACGGTGGCGACGTGGATCATGCGCCGCCAGCTTCGGAGTGCCGACTGAGCTGGCGCGGCCACCCAGCCTCTCCTCCACTCGAACGGTGATCGGCTACCCGGTCGAACCGTGCGGCACGTGCACCGTCGGCCGCGCCTCATCGCCGCTGGTCCTCTCCTTGTGGCGGCCTGAGCCGACCGCACGCGAGCCTGTCGTCCGGCGCCAGGTACGCGCGGTCACGGCTGCGCGGGACAACATCAGCACCGCGACGAGCAGCAGCGCGGCACCGAGCAGCGCGGCCACGTCGGGCGCCCACAGGGCGACCTGCCCCAGCGTCACACCGAAGGACGACGGCAGGGAGAGCAGGCCGGTAGCGAGGAGCAGCAGGACCACCAGCCAGGCGACGAGACCCAGCAGGCGTTGACGGGACCAGGCGGAGACCGGCCGCGCCACCCGCCACAGCGAGCCGGCCACCGCCGTGAGCAGCACCAGGCACAGCAGGCCCAGGCCGGAGAGGAGCGCGACGTAGGACGGCTCGTTCTCGTGGGTCTCGGGAACTGCTCCGGAGAGGAGGGCAGCTAGACCCCACGAGGTGTCGAGGAGTTGGTTCTTCTGGAAGCTGCCGTAGACGTTCTGCAGGACCACGACGGCCCTGTCCTGCTCGGGCAGCAGCACGATCCCGGCCTGGTAGCCGGGTGCGGCACCGGAGTGCCAGACCATCGGCTGGTCGCCACCGAACACCGGCCAGGTGCGCCAGCCGAGCCCGTAGCTCCGGCCGTCACCGGTGATGACCTCCGGCCGGACCAGAGTGGCGCGTTGCGCGGGCGACAGGACGTCGCCGCCGTCGAGGTTCGCCCGAGCGAACGCGACGGCATCCCGAAGTGAGCCACCGAGATACCCGTAGCTGACCCCTGCGGGGTCGAACCGGCTGCGGAACGCTGTCGGCTCCCCGAACACGTACCGGTGGCCCGGCGGGAGCCGGTCCGCCGCATCGTCGGCGGCGGTGACCGCGGTGTCCATCCCCATGGGCCTGAGCAGCCGCTCGCTCAGCACGTCGGCGAAGTCGCGCCCGGTGACCTCCTCGACGACGGCACCGAGCAGCAGGTAGTTGACACTGGAGTAGAGGTGTTTCTCGCCGACACCGGCGGCAAGGTGCATGGTGCCGAGGGCGTCGACCACATCGCCTGGACGACGATCGGCGTCGTAGCGGTCGGTGAGGTCCATCCGCTCCGGTATTCCGCCGGTCTGGCTCAGCAGGTGGCGCAGCGTGATCGTCCGGGCTTCCTCGTCGGCCATGCTGAAGTCCGGCAGGTAGGTCGTCACGCGCGCGTCGAGATCCAGATCCCCGGCCGTCGCCATCGTCACCACCAGGCTCGCGGTCACCGGCTTGGCCACCGATCCCCACAGGAACGGCGTCGCGTCGGTGATCGGCGCGCCGTCGCCGTCCGCGCCGAACGTCGCCTGGTGCTCCACCCCACCGGAGCCCACGATCGCGTACGCCACGCCCGGGATCCCGGCCCGCTCCATCTGTTCGGTGACGAAGGCGTCCAGCCGGCCCGGTTCGACGGCGGTGCTTCCCGCCGGCGCCGCCTCGACCGCGCCGACAGCGACGCCGACGCCGGGCAGCGCGAGCAGCAACACGACAATCCCCCGTTGCAATACGCTCATATGGCAACCGTAACCATATGGCGGTACGGTTATCAAATGCCCCGCGTTGCCGACCACGACGAGCGACGCGCGCTCATCGCCCGGACGTTCCGGCGTCACCTGGTGGAACGCGGTCTCCAGGCCACCACGTTCGCCCGCGTCGCCGCCGCTGCCGGCGTCTCGGTCGGCCTCATCCAGCACTACTTCGGCAGCCGCGACGAACTGCTCCGATTCGTGTACGTCGAGGCGCTCGGCCGCCGGGACGACCGGATCGCGGCACACATCGCCGAGGGCGAGGTCGCCGAACGGCCCATCCGCGAGATCATCACGACCGCTGTGGTCGAACTGCTTCCGCTCGACGAGATCCGGGTCGAGGAGTTCCACGTCACCCAGAATCTGACGACCCAGGCCCTGCACGATCGCGCGATTGCCGAGATGGCGGCGCGCGCCCAGGCCGACCTGCACCTGCGCGCGTCGATCGCGGTACGCAACGGGAAGCGGTGCGGCGAGGTCGACGCCGGCGTTGACGTCGACACGGCGGCCGCCCGCATCCTCGCCACCACCTACGGTCTGGCGGCCAGTCTCATCCTGGTCGGACCCGACGACCCGGCCCGCCGCCGGGAGCACGTCGATGCGGTCATCGAGCCGGTCCTGGCGGGTACGTTCACAGGTCGCTGCCGCCACTACGCCCGGCCGTGATCCGGCCGGCGGCGGCGACGCTGTCGGGCCGGCCCCGGCTGTTGAATACGTGAATCCGGGGTTTCCAATTCGTCACACAATTTGACCGTAGTTTGCGATGGAGTGCCTTCCAGGTTAGCGCCGACGCTGGCGTCACCTGTGACGTCCGCCATGTTGACAATCGACGTGCAGACGTCAATTCGGATGCCGGGTTCCGTGCGGTATTGCCGGTGACCTCGCCATTCGCAGGCGAGGCGTGGGAGCGCTCCCGGTGTTTGTCGATCCGGTCGATCAAGTCGCGTTCCGAACGGTATTGCCAGCGACATTTGTTGGTAACCCCGGACCGTGGCGCATTGGCTACGTTCAGCACCGGCCGGCGGAAAGCCGGGAAACGATCTGGAAGAGGGAGCATGCGCAGAAAACTGATCCGGCGATTGCTCGCCGGGGTCACTGTGGGGGTGGTGCTGGCACCGCTCGCCCCGTCGTCCGCGTCCGCGTCACCGAACGGGGACGTGCAGTGGACGCCGTGCGAGCAGGACGCGAGCGCCCTGTGCGGCACCCTGGAGGTACCCGTCGACTGGGCCGATCCGGATGGCCCGACCATCGAGTTGGCGCTGGCCAAGCGGCTGGCGACGGACCCGGCGGCGCGCCGCGGGTCGCTCATCGTGAATCCGGGTGGGCCGGGCGGCTCCGGCGTCGACTCGGCGCTGTGGGCACGCTACGGCGACGAATTGCGTCGCCATTTTGACATCGTCGGATTCGATCCGCGCGGGGTGGGTCGCAGTTCACCGATCATGTGCACGTTGGACAAGATCAATGAGTTGCCGGTCGAGCCGATCAAAACGTCGAGCGCATTCGCCCGGATGGTGTCCGCGAGCCGGGCGTTGGCCGACGACTGCCGCGCCAACAGCGGACAGGTATTCGATCACGTGGACACGCTCCAGGTGATTCGGGACATCGACGCGATACGCGCGGCGGTAGGTGACACCCAGCTGAACTTCCTCGGTATGTCGTACGGCACGCTGATGGCCCAGCAGTACGCGGAAATGTTCCCGACCCGCGTACGCGCCATCGTGGCCGACAGCGTGATGGATCACAGCCGGGACGCGCGCGGATTCGCCGTCACCCAGGCGGCCACCGGGCAGGACTCGTTCGACGAGTTCGTGGCCGGCTGTTCCCGGTTGCCGCAGTGCGCCCTGTACGGCCGGAACATCCGCCAGTTCTGGCAGCGCCTGCTCGACCGCGCCGCCCGGGGTGAGCTGCCGGACCCGGACGACCACAGCTACAAGATTACCCAGCGGGATCTGGTCAACTTCGTGCTGAACAATCTCAACTACCAGCCGTACTGGCTGGAGATCGCGGCCGAGTTGGACCGGGTCGACGCCGGGCGACCGTGGGGGACGTCGGCGGCGGCGACGCGGCAGTCGGCCGACGAGCCGCCGACGGTCGTGCCCTTCGCGTACCAGGCGGTGCTCTGCCAGGACTGGAACCTGAAGACCCGTGACGTCACCCAGTGGCGGTCCATCCTCGCCGACGCCCAACGTGCCGCGCCGGACCTACCGGACCTGCCCCGGGCGGCGGTAGGCGCGATCTGCCTGGGCTGGCCGACCCCGGCGGACAACCCGCAGCGGCGGATCAACCCGACAAACGAGACGAAGCTGCTGCTCACCAACTCGCTGCACGACCCGGCGACTGGTTACAACTGGGCGCTCGGTGCCGCCGACCAGTTCGGTGACCATGCCGAACTGCTGACCTACGAGGGTTGGGGGCACATCGTGTACGGCCGGGTGAGCTGTGCGGACGACGCTATCGAGGCGTACCTGATCGACCAGGTCGTGCCGGCCGAGGGCACGCGGTGCGCCGCGGCACCGCCGCCGGGCACCACGTCGGCCCGTGCTCGGGCGTCGGGCCAGGACTCCGGCCCCGCCGCGCAACCGCTGGTGCCGCTACGGGGTGACCCGGAGCTGCCGACCTGGCTGTTCTGACCGATCGGGACGGGGTGGCCGGTTCGCCGAGGCGAGCCGGCCACCCCGGTCGGTGCTCCACCGTCACCAGGCCACGCCTGACCGCCGCACCCGGCGGTTCTCCCACCAGAGCGTGAGCTGTTCCCGGCGCCGGTACGCCGCGATCGCGCTCACCGCCAGCACGATCACGGTGGTCCAGATCCAGAACCGGCCGCCGACGCCGCGCGGTGGATCGGCCACGCGGGTGTGACCGGCCCGGATCACCTCCTCGGCGATGTCGATGGAGACCACCTGCCGCGGTGCGGTGAGCAGGGTGGTCGGTGGCTGGCCGTCAGGTGGCAGCGACAGCACCTCGATGCTCCCGATGAGGCCGTACTCCGGGCGGTCGTCGTTCGGGAAGGGGCGGGTGAAGTCCGGTGAGTCGGGCGGATGGGGAAGGTAGGACACCACCCAGGGCACCCCGGTCGCCGTCCAGCCCAGGAGTTGGATGCCGACCACGTCGTCGACGCCGGCTGTTCCCAACGCCCCGAGGTCCCGTCCCGTGGCCGGCTCGATCCGGCGCAGCGTCCACCCGGTTTCGTCGCGCCGGGCCACCGAGAGCCACCGCCCGTCCGGCGTCCAGGCGCCCTTGCCGGCCAGGTCGGTGCCGGGCGCGAGCGGAAACGACGCGATCACGCTGCCGTCCCGGCGGGCGACAGTGACCACGCGCCCGGTCTGCCAGGCGAGACGGTCCCCGTCGGGCGCGAAGGCGACGACCACGCCCGGCACCGTGCCGGACGGTGCCTCGGCCAGCCGGACCGAGCTGCCGTCGTTCAGCCGGACCAGGCTGAGCAGCCGCCGGTGATCGCTGCGGTCCGGGTGGGTCGGCACCGAGTCGCGGACCACGAGCGACTCCCCGTCCGGTGACCAGCCGGCCGGTTCGGTGCCGACAGTTCCGGGGACATCGCTACGCAGCTGACGGGTCGCGCCGGTGACCAGGTCGATGATCTCCACTCGGGGGTCGCCGCGCTGCGGGTCGTGGGCGATCCACCGCCCCTGCGGGGAGAGCACCACGTCCGTGCCGGCGGTCATCTCCCAGCCGCTGCGGACGATCCGGTAGGTGTCGGTGTCACCGTCCACGACTGTGACGAGACTGCACTCGTCGTCGTACGTCAGGCGTCCGGCCTCGCCGGTGAAGATCACCGAGGCCGGACCGGTCCGCGGCCGGTCCGTGGCGTGCAGGCTCCCGAGGGGCGGCAGGCCGATCCGGTCCGGCAACGCCCCCGGTCCGGCCGAACCGGCCGGATCCACAGGCGGTGTGCCCGTCACCGGGAGGACGAACCCACCGAACACCACAAGCACGAGCGCGGCGGCCACCGCCGTGGCCCGCCGCCGCCGCGTGCGACGCGCCGTCGCCAGCGCCCGCTGCTCCACCTGGTACGCCGGAACCTGCGCCGCGGTGTCGTGCAGCATTTCACGCAGTCGTGTGGTCATCGCGCGCTCCTCTGCGGGGCCCGGTCGACCAGCTCCGGAGCCACCGCGCGGAGCCGGACCAGCGCGTCGTGCCCGTGCCGTTTCACCGTCCCCACGGAGCAGCCGAGCGCGGCTGCCACCTGTGCCTCGGTCAGGTCCTCGTAGAAGCGCAGCACCACCACGGCCCGCTGCCTGGGGGTGAGCTGGCGTAACGCGGCGGCCAGGGTCATCCGCAGGGTGGTGGCGTCGCTGGGGTCCGGGTGGCTGGCCCGCCCGGGTGCCGGGTCGGCCTCCAGCCGTTCGGTGAACCGGCGTCGCCGCCACCAGGAAACCTGCTGGTGGTACATGGCCCGGCGTACGTACGCCTCCGGGTCGCCGTCCCGGATCCGCCGCCAGTGCCGGTAGGTGCGCGCGAGTGCGCTCTGGAGAAGATCCTCGGCCAACTGGTGGTCGCCGGTGAGCAGGTAGGCGGTCCGGGACAGCGCCGGCGAACGGTGCACCACGAACTCGTGGAACGTCTGGCTCATCGCCACCCCCTCGGCAGAAGTAAACGTCTCCTGCCGCGCGGATGGTTGAGGGACCGGCGTGGTGCGTACCGCGCCGGTCCCTCTGGCGTCCGCTCAGGCCGGGACCGGCAGGCCGCCGAGCGCGCGGCCGGCCTCCCGGGCAGCCTGGAGGGCCTCGGTGTGCATCTGCGCGGCCTGGTCGGTGAACGGGTCGAGGTCGGGGCTGACGCCGACCAGGGTGAACTCGCGTTCGACGACTGTGAGGTCCGCGCCCCAGCAGTCGGTGAGGATGCGGCGCAGGTAGGGCGTCGCGTGGTCCCAACCCTCCCGGGGCGTGCCACCGCCGTACGCCCCGCCACGAACCGTGGCCAGCACGACCCGCTTGCCCGCCAGGATCGGCTTGCCGAACGCCCGCTGGTTGGTGAGGATCAGGTCGACGTACGCCTTGAAATGCTGCGAGACGCCGTAGTTGTAGAGCGGCACCGCGAACAGGACGGCGTCGGCGGCGAGCAGCTCGTCCACGAGCGTGGCGGCGAGAGCGACGGCCTCGCGCTGCTCGGTGGTGTGCTCCTCCGGTGCGGTCGTCCCGGCGGTGACCGCAGCCGCCCAGGCGGTCGCGGGCAGGGGATCGACGCCGAGGTGGCGACGTTCGATCGTGTCACCGGGGTGCGCGGCGAGCCACTCCGCTTCCACGATGTCCGCGATCTCGCGGCTCGCGGAGCCGTGGGTGCGAATGCTGGCGTCCAGCCGGAACAGGGTCACGACAACTCCCATGGGTAGAGATTCAAGCTTGAAGTGAACGGTAGCGCGCTGAAGTTCAAGCTTGAACTGAATGCGAGATGCCTCACCTTCGCGACGGGGCCGGCGACTAGGCTGAGCGGCATGCCGGAGGAAACCCGGTGGTTGACCGAGTGCGAGCGCGACGCCTGGCTCGCTCTGGCCAGCCTCATCTTCAAGCTGCCCGGCGCGCTCGACGCGCAGCTGTCACGCGACAACAACCTCACGTTGTTCGACTACTTCGTGCTGAGCGCCCTGTCCATGACGCCCGGCCGTACCATGCGGCTCAGCGACCTGGCCGGTCAGGTCAGCAGCTCGCTGTCCCGGTTGTCGAACGTCGTCACCCGTCTTGAGCGGCGGGGCCTGCTGCGCCGCGAGCCCGACCCGGACAATCCCCGCTACAACCGGGCGGCGCTCACCGGGGCCGGGTGGGACCTCGTGGTCGCCGCGGCACCCGGACATGTCGCCGCGGTGCGACGGTTCGTCATCGACGGGCTCACCGAGGAGCAGGTCACCGCGCTGCGGGAGGTCGCCGGTCGGGTGACGCAGCAGGTCGACGAGGCGGGGGAGTCCCGGGGCGGCTGCTAGGCGCGGTCGTGGGCGGTCATGGTGTCCTGCCGGCCGGGTTCCTCACGCAGGATCGCCGCGTGCAGCCAGGTGTCCGGGATGGCGAAGCCGTCCACGAGCGTACGCATTTGCGGACGCAGCTCCTTGAGCAGTCCGTTCACCACTGCGGTGATCGCCTTCGAGCGGGCCGGCGTGAGCCGGCCGTGCTCCAGCAGCCATCCCTTGTGGGACTCGATGACGCTGAGGGCGTACAGGTCGCAGACGCGGGAGAGCAGCGCCCGGACCGCCGGGTCCGGGGTGGCCTCGATGCCGGCGACGAACGCCTCGAGGGTGACCCGGTCGATGTGCGCGGCGGCGGCGGTGAGGACGTGGTCCTGCACGTCGTTGAAGATGTCGAAGGGGCGATCCTGCTTGCTGGCCGCGCCGTTGCGCAGCCGACGGATCGCACCTTCGAGCAGGTGCTTCTCCCGGTCGTCGAAGATCTTGAGCTGCCAGCCCCGGTCGGTGACGGCGACCTCCTCGTCGCGGCCGGGCACGGCGCTTATCAGTTGCTGGATCAGCGAGCGGGCGGCGGTGCGTTCGAGCACCATCTCCCGGACCTGCTCGGCGACGAAGGAGGCGCGTCCCCAGCCGTCCAGCGAGCCGAACTCGTCCCGGTAGCCGGTGAGCAGCCCCTTGGCGACCAGTTGCAGCAGGACGGTGTTGTCGCCCTCGAAGGTGGTGAACACGTCGGTGTCGGCCCGCAGCCCCGGCAACCGGTTCTCGGCCAGGTAGCCGGCACCGCCGCACGCCTCGCGGCACAGCTGGATGGTGCGGCTGGCGTGCCAGGTCTGCGCGGCCTTGAGCCCGGCGGCGCGGGACTCCAGCTCCCGCTGGCGGTGCTCGTCCACCGGGCCGTCGCCGCCCTGCACCTCGTGCACCGCGGCGACCAGCTCGGCCTGGGCGAAGTGGAGCGCGTACGTGGTGGCCAGGGCGGGCAGCAGCTTGCGCTGGTGGGCCAGGTAGTCGTTGAGCAGGACCTCCCGGTCGGCGTCGGGGGTGCTGAACTGACGGCGGGTGTCGCCGTAGCGGACCGCGATGGTCAACGCCGACTTGGCCGCCGCCGACGCGGCGCCGCCCACACTGACCCGGCCACGGACCAGGGTGCCGAGCATGGTGAAGAAGCGCCGGGAGTCGTTCTCGATCGGGCTGGCGTACGTGCCGTCCGCCGCCACCTCGCCGTACCTGTCCAGCAGCATGTCCCGGGGCACCGTCACGTGGTCGAAGCTCAGTCGTCCGTTGTCCACGCCGAGCAGGCCCGCTTTGGGCCCGGAGTCGCCGATTGTCACACCGGGTAGCGGGTTGCCCTGCGCGTCACGGATCGGCACCAGCCACGCGTGGACGCCGTGCCGCCGGCCGCCGGTGACCAGCTGAGCGAAGACCACAGCCATCCGACCGTCCCGGGCGGCGTTGCCGATGTAGTCCTTACGGGCCGCCTGATGCGGGGTGTGCAGGTCGAAGGTCTGCCTTCCGGGGTCGTACGTGCAGGTGGTGCGGAGCTGCTGGACATCGGAGCCGTGCCCCGTCTCGGTCATCGCGAAGCAGCCCAGGAGCCGGCCGGAGATGATGTCCCGAAGGTAGGCGTCGTGGTGACGACGGGTGCCCAGGGCCGCGACCGCGCCGCCGAACAGGCCCCACTGCACACCGGCCTTGACCATCAGCGAGAGGTCCACCTGCGCCAGCATCTCGGTGGCGATGATCGAGCCACCGACATCGGACCCGCCACCGTACTGGGTGGGAAAGGCCGAGGCGATACCGAGCTTGACGGGAAGTTCGCCGATCAGTCGGGTGACCCGCTCCCGCGCCTGGTCGCCGGTCTCGCCGTACACCGGGAGGAAGCGCTCGTCGAGGTGCCGGCGATGCGCGTTGCGGACCTCGGCCCACGGGCCGTCGAGCACTTCCTGCAGGCGGGCGAGGTCGACGGGGCCTGGCACTTGACTGGGCATGGCTACCTCGCATGGACGCTGGTTGGGTACAGCTCGTACCCAAGCAAGGTTACCGAGCCGCTACAGTGATCCGGTGGGTAACGCGGCGGTGAAACGGGACACCATCGCCGCCCGTCGTGCCGGAGGCGTACCGCAGGAGCGGGCCCGGCGACGGCAGGCGATAGTGGAAGCCGCGGTCCGGGTCATCGAGGAACACGGCACGGACACCGCCCTGGGCACGGTGGCCGACCGGGCCGGGCTGCCCAGACCGCACGTCTACCGCCACTTCACCGGCAAGGACGACCTCGACCAGGCGGTCGCCCGGCACGCCGCACGCCTGGTGAGCGACTGGATCCGCCCGTCGCTGTCGGCTGCGGGCAGCCCGCCGGAGGTGGTGCACGGCGTCATCGGCCGGGTGTTGAGCTGGGCGGTGGCCCACCCCAATCTCTACCGCTTCCGAGCCCGCCTCGGCACCGCGCACGCCGTGCCCGAGATCACCGAAGCCGCCGTCGCCAACCTGCGCGCCGCCGGTCACCAGGCGCACCTGCCCGCGTACGTGGTGGCAAGCGTCGTCGGCATGGTCGACGCCGGCATCCTGTGGTGGTTCGACCACCGGGACGAGGTCGGACCGGCCCAGCTCAACGACTGGCTCGCCGCCCAGGTGTGGCGGGTCGTCGCCGAGGTCACCGCCTGAGCGACTCGGGCAGTGGCCTGGTGTGCAGGACGACCAGTTCGGCGACGGCCCTGGTCAGGGCCACGTAGAGGCGGTTCATGCCCCGGGGTTCGGCGGCGACGATGTCCGCCGGCTCCACCAGCACCACCCGGTCGTACTCCAGCCCCTTGACCTGGCTGACCGGGATCGCCCCGAGCTGGTCGGCGAGCGCGTCCGGGGCGATGATCGCGCCGGTCTCCCCGGCGACCGCCGCCCGCAGGTCGTCCACCCGGCGGATCGTGAGGGTTCCGCCGGGCCGGAAGGAGCGGGTCGGTGCGATGCCGGGTGGCAACGCCCGGGCGGCGAAGTCGGCGATGACCTGCGGCACCCGGTAGCCGGTGGGTAGGTCGAGCAGCCTGGCCGCACACTTGCCGAGCTGTCTCACCAACTCCGGCCAGCTCCCGGCGGCCAGCGGGTGGGTCGCCTGACCGAGGTCACCCACGATCGTCATCGAGGCGTGGGCGGCTCGGCGGGCGATCATCCGGCACTCCATCGGCGACAGGTCCTGCGCCTCGTCGACGATGACGTGCAGGTACACGTCCTCGACGGGGTCGGCGACCTCGGCGACCGGCAGCGGCTCGGCCAGTTCCGGCACGTACCCCTCCTCGCCGTACGGGTCGAAGCCGTCGGCCCAACCCACCACCGTGTGGCCCTCGCGCAGGATGATCGCCGCGGCCCAGCGCTGCGCCGGCCAGGCGTTGCCGCTGTCCAGGGACTGGCCGGAGACGGCGATCGGGGTGGCGAGTCCGGGCGCGAAGAGCTGCCAGCCGTCGTTGAGGCTCAGGCTGAGCACAAAGGTCTCGGCCAGGCGCGGGCCACTGCTCAACTCGGGTACCTGCCGCTGCCTCCCGGTCGGCGTCAGGGCGGCCGGCGGGCCCAGGATCTCGGCGAGTTCGTCGAGCAGCGGGACGTCGTCCACCGACCACTGCCCGTGCTGCGCGGGCAGCACGTCCTGCGGGGTGAGCGTCGGCCACCACGCGGTCAGGAAGGCGTCCGGGATCTCCCTGCCGCTCAGCAGCTCCGAGAGCACCTTCGCCGCCTCGGCGCGGGCGCCGTTGGGCCTGATGCCGCGCGCCTCGCACCGGCGACGCACCTCCTGGCGGGCCTTCGCCAGGTCGTCGGCGTCGAGCCTGCCCAACCGTCCCGGTGCGTTCGGCGGAGTGTCCCAGGCCAGTTCGGTGAGCACCCGGACCATCGTCAGGTCGCCCTTGGACCTGGCGACCTCGGCACTGTCCCGCCGGGTCGCCACCACACCGTCGAACAGTTCGCCTATCGCCCGCAGGTGGACGCTGTCCTCACCGAGACCGGGCAGCACCCTGCCGATGTACTCGGTGAACACTGTCGACGGGCCGACCACCAGCACCCGGCCGTCGGCGAACCTGCCCCGGTCGGTGTAGAGCAGGTAGGCGGCACGGTGCAGGGCGACCTGGGTCTTGCCGGTCCCCGGACCGCCGGTGATGACGGTGACCCCGTGGGCCGGCGCGCGGATCGCCTCGTCCTGCTCGCGCTGGATGGTGCTGACGATGTCACGCATGTGCGGGCCGCGTTCCCGGGTGAGTGACGCGAGCAGGGCGCCCTCGCCCACCACACCGTCGACGTCGCCGGCCGACAGCACCTCGTCGTCGACCCCGACGACAGTGGGGCCTTCACAGGTGATGATCCGACGGCGTACCACGCCCAGAGGCGCGCCGGGGGTGGCTCGGTAGAACGGCGCGGCGGCCGGTGCCCGCCAGTCGACGACGAGCGGCTCCCGGTCCTCGTCGCGTACGCCCAGCCGGCCGACGCGGTAGGTGTCGCCGTCGTCGAAGTCCAACCGGCCGAAGACCAGGCCCTCCTCCTGACCGTCCAGGTCGGACAGTCTCGCCGCGGCGCGTAGCACCATCGCGTCGCGCTCGACCAGCCCGGTCAACGGGCCGGCCGAGGCACGTCCGCGACCCTCCGACTCCAGTTCCCTCGCCTGCGTACGCATGACCGCCAGGCGCTCGTACACCCTGTCGACCACCTGCTGCTCGATGGCCAGCTGGCGCGTTGTTTCGGACACTCTGCTCCCTGGTCTGCCGACGGTTGCCGCACGGGGACTGGTCGAGAATATGTACCGGCCAGACCCACAAAATCGGCATCCAGGGTGATTCGCACGACTTGACCCGTAGATAAGATGGAGGTGGCCTCAGGGGATCAGCCCTGATCACCCCGCCCGGTCTGCTGCTGCAACTGGTCGATCAACTTCGCCGCCTCGGCCTTGGTGAGGCCGTCCGGCACGGTCTCGCCCGCCTCGCGGGCCAGGGTCCGCAGGTACGACTCCTGCGCCGCCGTCGTCGGCTCGTCGCCGGTCACCCACTCGTCCGGGTCCTTCACCGCGGCCTGCGGATCGTGCTGCTCGGTCATCTCCACACCCTCACTCGTACAGGTGTGCCATACCCGGGTCGGTGCTCACCCATTCCTCGCGGCGGTCCGTGTTCCGCCGGCGGTGGACCCTCGGTAATCCAGATCGGTTACAGGATCCGTTGATAGATCGATTGCTACCGTTCCTGCGCCGACGCCTGAAGGGGGAGACCGGTGATGGCCCTTTCTCCACCACCAGCCCTCCGACCGGCCGTCCGGCGGTGGCTGGCACCACGCCGAACAGCCCTCGTGCTGCTGCCGCTGCTGCTGGCCGGCGCGGCCGCAGCCGTGCACCGGACCACAGGCATGTTCTGGGGCGACTTCGCGGTCTACCAGGCGGGCGCCGTCGCGGCGGCGCGTGGCGACGGGCAGCTCTACGAGGTCGTCCACCAGGGCACCGACGGCATCGCGCTGGGCTTCACCTACCCACCGTTCGCGGCTCTCCTGCTGCAACCGCTCGCCCCCGTCGACCCCACCGTCGGCGTCGGGCTGTGGCTGCTGGCCTCGGTCGTCGCGCTGTCGGCAGTGGTCGCAGTGGCGCTGCGCGCCGCGGGTGTGGCCGCCTCCGCCGGCGCCGTGCTGACCGGTACCGTCGCGATGCTGCCGGTGTTCCCGGTGGCCGGTCACCTCCAGGTCGGCCAGGTGGGGCTCTTCCTGATGCTGATCGTGCTGGTGGACCTGCTGCACGGCCCCGGTCGACGCTGGCACGGTCTCGGTGTCGGCGTCGCCGCCGGGGTGAAGCTGACCCCGCTCATCTTCGTGGCGTACCTGGTCTGCACAGGTCGGTGGCGGGCCGCAGGTGTGGCGCTGGCCGGGTTCGCCGCCACCATCGGACTCGGCTTCGCCTGGCGGCCGGCCGACTCGGCCCGGTTCTGGGGCGGTGGCCTGCTGGACACCGCCCGGGTCACCGGGGATCCCCGCACCGTGCTGAACCAGTCGTTGCACGGCGCGCTGGCCCGGCTGGCCGACACCGCCGACGTACGGGCCGTCTGGCTGCCGGTGGCGGCGTTGACGGCGGTGGCCGGGCTGGTGATCGCGGCGCGCTGCGCCCGTGCCGGCGAGCCACTGCTCGGTGTGATCGCCTGCGCCACCACGGGTCTGCTCGTGTCGCCGGTCTCCTGGCACCACCACTGGGTGTGGTGCGTGCCCGCGCTTGTGCTGCTCGTGGTGCGCGGACGCCGCACCGGCCACCGGCTCGCGGTGCCGCTCGGCGTGACGCTCTGGGCCGGTTACCTGGCCAGCGCCGGGTGGACAGTCATCGGTCTGCGCGGCACGGACCTGCACTTCCAGGGCTGGGAGTTGCTGCACACGAACATGTACGTGCTGGTCGGGGTGGCCGCGCTGGGCTGGCTGGCCCGCCGGCCGAGCGGAGCGCCGGTCGCCGTGGCGCCGATCCGGCCCCGGCCGGCCGCCACCCCCGCCGCGCATCCGGACGGAAGGGACGGTGCCACAGTGAACCGCGCCGACACCATCGAGGGCGGGATCCGGTGAGGGTTTCGGTGGTCGTACCCAACTTCAACAAGGAACGGACACTGCACGACTGCCTGTCGGCGGTGTACGCGCAGACTCCGCCGCCGGCCGAGGTGATCGTCGTCGATGACGCGAGCACCGACCGGTCGCTGCGGATCGCGGCCGGGTTCCCCTGCACCGTGGTGGCCTTCGCGGCCAACCGGGGCGTGTCGGCGGCCCGGAACGCCGGCGCCGCCCGGGCCACCGGTGACGTGTTGTTCTTCGTCGACTCGGACATCGCGTTGGCCCCCGGCGCGCTGGCCGCCGCGGTACGCGCCCTGGAGACGTACCCCGACTGTGGCGTGGTGCAGGGCATCTACGACCTGCGTCCGCTCTACGACGACGGGCCGGTCGAGGCGTACAAGACGTTGTTCGAGCACTACTGGCGGCGTCGGGCCACAGGGGTGACCACGAGCACCATGTTCGCCCTCACCGCCGTGCCGAAAGCCGTGTTCGACCTGGTGGGCGGCTTCGACGAGCGGCTGCGGGACGCCGAGGACGTGGAGTTCGGCACCCGGCTGCCCCGGCGGTACGAGATCCGGGTCAGCGACCAGATCGTCGGTCGGCACGACGACGTGGACCGGCTGTGGCCGTACCTGTCGGAGCTGTTCCGCCGGGCGGTGACGTACGCCGACGCGGTGGTGGCGGCCCGCTGGCAGCGGCCGGTCGTCGGGACCGACGCCGAGGAGCGGCTGCCGCACCCGGTCGACGTCGGGTCCGTGGTCGGTATGGGGGCGACCGGGCTGGCCGTGGCCGGCCTGCCCCTTGTCGTGGTGTCGCCCTGGCTGGGGTTGCTGCCGGCGGCGCTGCTCACCGCCGCCGTGGTGGCCGACCGCGAGCTGCTGGCGTTCGCCCTGCGCCACCGGGGCCCCGGGTTCCTGCTCTACGCCACCTGGCTGCGGTCGATGACCCACCTGACCGAGTTCGTCGGGATGGGGCTGGGGGTGTGCGCCGCGCTGCTGCGCCGGCTCCGCGCCGACCGGTCCCGCCCGGCGAGCCTGGTGTCACGCCGGTGAACGGCCGCTGGTGGCGGCTGGCCAACCACGTGTTCACCGCCGCGTTCGTGGTGGCCCTGACGGTCGGGCTGGTGCTGTTCGTGCGGGCCCAGGACTGGACGCCGGTGGCCACCCTGGCCGGTCAACTGGACCCGCTGCGGGTGACTGCGGCGCTTGGCGCAGCCCTGCTGATCAATGCGGTCGGGCTGCTGCTGGGGCTCGCCTCCTGGCGGGCGCTCTTCGTCGACCTCGGCGCGGCTGTCGACAAGTGGACCGCGTACCGGCTGTTCTTCGTGGGTTTCCTGGCCAAGTTCGTGCCGGGCCGCTTCGTCGCCCTGCCGGTGCTGCTGCGGATGGGCAAGGAGATCGAGGTGGGACCGGTCCGGCTGGCCGGGGTCTTCCTGCTCAGCTGGGCGGTGGTGGCGATGACCGGGATGACTGTCGCGCTCGCGGCCGGCCCGGCGTTGCTGTCCGGGGCCACCGGGTGGCTGCTTGTCGCCACCGTGCCGCTTGTGGTGCTGGTGGCCCGTCCGGACCTGCTGAACCGGGGACTGGCGGCGGCAGCCCGGCTGCTGCGGCGACCACCACCACAGGTCACCGCGTCACCCACCGGCATCCGGCGGGCGGTCACCGCGCAGTCGCTGTCCTGGCTGGTCTCCGGGCACCACCTGTGGCTGCTCGCGGTGGTCGCCGGAGCGCCACCGGGCCGGTCGTACCTGATCTGTGTCGCCGGGTTCGCCGCGGCGACGGTCGCCGGTCTGTCGGTGATGATCGCACCGGACGGCCTGGGGGTGCGCGAGGCGGTGCTCATGCTCGGGCTGGTCACCGTGCTGCCGGTAGCTGTGGCCACGCCTGTGGTGCTGGTCAGTCGGCTGGTCTGCGCGCTCAGTGAGGTGGCGGTCGGTGGGGGAGGGCTGCTGCTGGCCCAGTACATGCACCGGCGCCGCCGCGATCCGGTCCAGCGGGTCGCGCCCGTCGGCTGACCGCTGTCCCGTTCAACCCGTCGGAGGAGATCATGGGTAAGGCACCACTGCGGACGATGGCCCGACTGGTCGGCGCGCCGGTACGGGCACTGGTGCGGCGCAGTCCCCGGCTGACCGCGGCGCTCTGGGACACCCAGTACGCGCTGGGCTTCTGGGGCTACCTGGACGACACAGGTGGTGGTGAGGTGCCGCTGTCGCTCATCGAGACCTGGGCGCCGAACCCGACGATCCTCGACCTGGGCTGCGGCACCAGCGCCAACCTGCCGCTGGCCGAGGGCCGGCACCGGCACTACCACGGGGTGGACATCAGTCGACGGGCGATCGAGGCGGCCAGGTCACTCGATCGGCCGTACGCGTCGTTCGAGGTGGCCGACATCCGCACGTACGACACCACGCGGCGGTTCGACGCGATCCTGCTGCGGGAGGTCATCTACTACCTGTCCGTGCCGGAGGCGACCCGACTGCTGCGCCGGCTGCCCGGGCTGCTCACCGACCGGGGTCGGATCCTCGTGCAGATCTACGACGTGCAGCGGTCGCGGCAGTTCGTGGAGGTGATCCGCGAGTGTGCGCTCGACGTGGCCACCCGGTTGCCCACGGACTCCGACGGCGGCGCGGCGGGAGCCTTCTTCGTCCTTACCCCCGCCGCCGCGCCGAAGCCCTGACCCCGCCGCCGTGCGGCGCGCCGGTCAGACCGGCACCCGCCGCTCCCACCACGGTCGTACCGTCACCGGTTCGCTGCGCAGCAGCCGGCGGTGCAGATCCTGGAGCCGGTGCCCCGGCTCCACGCCGAGCCGGTCGGCGAGGGTGGCCCGGGCGTCCTGGAAGGCGGTGAGCGCCTCCGCGCGTCGGGAGGTCTGCCCGAGCGCGACGAGCAGCAGCTCCCAGAGTCGTTCCCGCATCGGGTGCTCGACAAGCATCCAGCGCAACTCGGCCACCACGTCCTCCACGTCACCCAGGAGCAGTCGCAGGCCTGTCACCTCTTCCAGCACGTCCTGCCGCAGCTCGGTCAACCGGATCCGTTCGGCCTCGGCCAGCGGGCCGGTCGCCTCGTGCAGGGCCTGGCCGGACCAGTGCGCCAGGCCGCGCTGGAAGAGGTAGAGCGCCTGCGACAGCTCGGCCCGGGAGCGGGCGGCCCGGGCCGCCCGGACGTCGCGTTCGAAGCGGACGATGTCCACCGCGTCCGACGGTACGTCCAGGGTGTACCCGGGACGGGTGGAGCGCAGCACCCGGGCGAGAGCCGGGCGACGGCCCGGCGGTTCCAGCACCCGGCGTAGCCGGCCGATGTAGGTGTGCACCATGTTCTCCACCGAGTCGGGTCGGCGGCCCACCCAGATGGCGTCGACGATCTGGGCCACGGACAGCACCATGCCGCTGCGCATCGCCAGCACCGCCAGGACCTCGCGTTGTCGTGGGGTGCCCAGATACAGGCGGCTCTCCGCCCGCCGGGCCTGGATCGGGCCGAGCAGCAGTATGGACAGGTCATCGTGCGACATCAGAGTTTCTCCCCCACCCAATCGAGCCGGGTGTCATGACCCGGCTCCGGCGCTTTGTGCTGTGTCGACGGCTCGGGCATTCCCCACCTACCGGTCCTCCGCGACGGTGACGAAGCGGAGCCCCCGGCCGATGAGCCTCGGGATGACAGCGGTCAGGGCGGCGAGGGTTTGTGACCGGTCGCCGCCGCCGTCGTGGCAGAGGATGATCTGCCCGGGACGGGTCCGGGACAGGGTCCGGGTGATCCGTTCGACGCCCGGACTGCGCCAGTCGCTGGGGTTCACCGTCCAGTCGACAGGGGTGAGGCCACTGTCGGCTGTGGTCCGGAGGACGGCGGGTGACCAGTTGCCGCCGGGGGCGCGGAACAGCCGGGGGGTGATCCCGGTGGCGTCCTCGATCTCCCGCTGGGTCCTGTCGATCTCCGCCCGCAGCATCGGGCGGGGCAGGGCGGCGAACGGTTGCGGGTGCGTCATGGAGTGGTTGCCGATCAGGTGACCGGCGGCCAGCACCCGCCGGGCCAGCTCGGGGTGTTCGCGTACCCGGTCGCCGATGAGGAAGAACGTGGCACGTACGCCGTGGGCGTCGAGCAGGTCGAGCATCGGCGGGGTCCACGTCGGGTGCGGGCCGTCGTCGATGGTGAGTGTGATGCCGTCGCCGGGGTTGCCGAACGCCGGCCAGCGGTGACTGCCGAGCGTCGGACGCCGGCGCAGCAGTTGGCCGCCCCGGTAGGCGAACAGCAGGTAGTGCAGTGCCTGCGCGCAGAGGTGGGAGGGCAGCCGGGTGACCGGTCCGCGGCCGGCGTTCATCGGGACGTTTTCGCGGCGGTCACCCGGGTCGGCCCGAAGTCGCGGTCGGTGAGGTGACGCAACCCGCCCACCACCGCGCCGGTGACGACAGCCAGTTGGACCATCAGGTGCACCGCGAAGAAGAAGGCGGTGAAGGCGGGCCCTCGCTGGCGCAGGACGAAGCGCAGCAGGCTCGGCTCGGCGACGCTGAACAGCGCGAAACACAGCAGGGTCACCAGCGGCCAACCGCCGGTGAGCGGGGCCAGCAGCACCGAGGCCGGCACCAGGGTAGCGGTGAGCAGGCCGGCCGGGCTGTTCGCCCGGATGCCGGCCGGACCGCGTTCGGCCAGGGCCACCGGGATCAGCAGTTGCGAACGACGGAACTGCTTGCGCAGCAACGCGCCGAGCCGGCTGTCGTCGTCGTGGCGGCAGACGACGGTGTCTGTGAGGACGACGCCGTACCGGTCGCCCATCCGGTCGCCCAGCTCGACGTCCTCGGAGGCGCGCAGATTTTCGTCGAACAGGCCGACGCTTGTGAACACCTCGCGCCGGATGAGGCAGATCGCGAAGAGAGTGGTGCGTACCCGACCGACGTGACGCAGCCGCCAGTGGTGCCCGTGCAACAGCCGGTACGCCTCGACGGGGCCGTCGTCGACGAGGGGTTCGAGCGCGTAGATGCCGTGTACGCAGGCGACGTCCGGCTGCTCGCACAGGATGGCGAGGGCGTTGGCCAGCGCGTCCGGCTCGGGCGCGCAGTCGGAGTCCAGGAAGAACAGCAGCTCGCCGGTGCTGGCCGAGATGCCGCGGTTACGGGCGGCGGCCGGCCCGCCGTTGCGGTCGGTGACAAGTAGCCGGCACGGGAAGCGTCGGGCGATCGCCCGGGTGTCGTCGGTACTGGCGTCATCGACGACGATGACCTCGGTCACCGGATGGCGTTGCCGACGAATCGCCTCGAGACAGGCACCCAGGGTCTTCGAGCTGTTGTGGGTGGGGATGATGACCGAGACCGTCGGCGGCATGTTCAACACCTTCGGGGCGTAGGGCAATGCACTAAGGAAATTGACGAGGAAAATTCTCTGTGCAGCGACCAAGTTATCGACCGGCACGCCCTGCCGCAAGGGTTGCCTTGCGTAGTCAAGGTTGCATCCAGCATCGGTCCAGGAAAGATCTCGGGGCAATGGATAGCGTCCCGACATGCCCAATCTGGTCAGCGTCGAGGAATGCGAACGTCTCACCATTCGGGAGGTACACGACCTCTATCGGCGGTACGTGAACGCAAGCCAGGTCAATCTGATGACGTCGTTCGGGTTCGGCCGAGAATTGGTCGACCGGGCCGAGGGCGCCTACCTGACATTACGTGACGGTCGCCGGATCCTCGATCTGACCGGCGGGGTGGGGGTGCTCAACCACGGCCACAACCATCCACGGATCATCGAGGCCCGCCGCCGGTTCGCCGAGCGGCAGCGGATGGAGGTCCACAAGACGTACTTTTCGCCCTATCTCGCGGCGCTCGGCCACAACCTCGCGCAGCTGCTGCCCGGCGACCTCTCCATGTCCTTCCTGCCCAACTCGGGGGCGGAGGCGGTGGAGGGTGCGGTGAAGCTCGCCTACAAGTACCACGGTGGCCGGCGCGGGACCATCCTGCGAGCGGACTGCGGTTTCCACGGAAAGCTGCTCGCTTCGGGTGGACTCACCGGACAACCGCACTTCAACTTTCCGACGATTCCGGGAATCGTCCCTTTCGCCTACGGCGATCTAAATTCCGTCCGGTCGGCCATTGACGACAATCCGGACGATGTCTATGCGCTCATCGTCGAGCCGTTCAGCGCCTCTACGATTCAGTGGTGTGACGAATCTTTCCTGCGCGGGGTGCGAGAACTGTGTGACCAGCACGACATCGTGTTGATCTTCGATGAGATCTACACCGGTTGGGGCAAGACGGGCAGCCTCTTCTACTTCATGCGCTACCCGGGCCTGATACCGGACGTGCTGACCACGAGTAAATCCTTCGGTGGCGGCAAGTCGTCCATTTCGGCATTCGTCGCCCGGAAGCCGGTGTTTCGCAGGGCGTACGACAATCTGACCGACGCCCTGCTCCAGAGCACCAGCACCACGTACTACGGCATGGGGGAGGAGTGCGTCACCGCCATCGAGGCGATGAACGTGGTGGTGGAGGACGACTACCCGGCGCGCGCCCGCGAGTTGGAACGCGTCCTCGA
Organism: Micromonospora andamanensis; assembly: GCF_016863495.1. Lineage (GTDB taxonomy): Bacteria > Actinomycetota > Actinomycetes > Mycobacteriales > Micromonosporaceae > Micromonospora > Micromonospora andamanensis. Next base: position 190,688 of record NZ_BOOZ01000014.1, on the reverse strand, counting down.
ACCGGCGCTCAACCGGCTGGCGAAGGAGTACCCGGACGCCGTCGGCCGGGTGGCCGGCGCCGGGGCGCTCTGGGGGGTCCAGATCGAGGGCGGCCCGAAGGTGCTGGACCTGGTGTCCCGACTGGCCCCGGGCGGGGTGGCCCGGGATCCCCGGTTCAAGGCCAAGCTGGTGACCTCCGCCGTGGTCAACGCCCTCTACCGCGACCACGACATCTTCACCTACTACGCCCTCAACGGCCGCAACCCGCTGATCATCGGACCGTCCCTGGTCACCGAGCCAGCCGACGCGCAACGCGGCGTCGATGCCCTCGCCGAGGTGCTCGACCAGGGGCTGACCCGGCTGGTCTCCCGTTTTGTCGCGCAGAAGGTGGGCTCGCTGTGGTGATCACGGTTACCGGCGCCGCCGGCATGCTCGGGTCCCGCCTGGTCGAGCGGCTCACCGCCGACGGCCACCAGGTACGCGGCGTCGACATACGGGACGACGCCACAGTCACCGACGTCTGTGACATCCGCGACGCGCGGCTGTTGGACCGCGCGTTCGCCGACAGCCACGTGGTCATCCACTGTGCGGCGGCGCTGCCCAGCTACCCGCCCGACCAGATCCGGTCGGTGATCGTCGACGGGACGCGCAGCATGTTCTCCGCCGCGCGGCGGGCCCGCGTCGCGCGGGTGCTGCACGTGTCGTCCACGGCCGTGTACGGGCTGCCCAAGCAGGTGCCCACCCCCGAGGAACACCCACGCACCCCGGTGGACACCTACAGCGCGGCCAAGGCGGCGGCGGAGGAGATCGCCGAGGAACACCGTGCCGGTGGGCTGCCGGTGGCGGTGCTGCGGCCCAAGACCTTCCTCGGCCCGGGCCGGATGGGTCTGTTCGCGATGCTCTTCGAATGGGCCGAGGAGGGGCGCAACTTCCCGGTGCTGGGCCGCGGCGACGTCCGGATCCAGATGTTCGCCGTCGACGACCTGGTCGACGCGGTGGTCACCGTCCTCAACGCGCCCGACGAGGTCGCCAACGACACCTACAACCTCGGTGCCGACCGCTTCGGCACCCTCCGCGAGGACTTCCAGGCGGTCCTGGACGCCGCCGGTCACGGCCGACGGGTGGTCTCGCTGCCCGCCCGGCCCGCGCTGGCCGCCCTCAGCCTGCTCGAACGCAGCAGACTGTCCCCGGTCTACGGCCGGCTGCTGCACAAGCTGATGGCCGACTCGTACGTGAGCACGGAGAAGGCCCGACGTCGACTGGGCTTCCAACCCAAGCTGTCCAACCAGGACGCCATCCTGCGCACGTACGAGTGGTGGCGCGCCGAACGGCACCGGGCCCGTCCAGCCCGCCAGGGGCGGACGAGCCGCGATCCCTGGCGGCAGGGCGCCCTGTCCGCCGCCAAGATCTTCTTCTGACAGGGGCTCCGATGACGTCCGTCGAAACCGTGGTGGAGCCGGTCGCCCCGGTGGTCACCCGGCGCACCACCCGCCTGCCCGCGCCACTGCGACATCTGGTGGCCCTGGCCCGGCCCGGGCATGCCTTGAAGAACCTGCTCGCGGTGCCGCTCGCGCTGGCCGACACCCCGGTGTGGACGCTCGCGACGCTGTGGCGAAGCCTCTGGGCGGTCATGGCGTTCACCGTGGCGTCCTCGGTGATCTACGTGGTAAACGACATCGCCGACCGGCACCGGGACCGGGACCACCCGGTCAAGCGGAACCGCCCGATCGCTGCCGGCCACGTCCCGGTCCCGGTGGCCTGGGCGTACGCGGGCGTGCTGGGTGCCGTCCTGGTCGGGATGACCGCCAGCGGCCCGGTCATGAGGTGGTGGCCGCTGCTCACCTACCTGGCGTTGAGCATCGCCTACAGCAGGTGGCTCAAACACGTGCCGCTGCTGGACGTCTGCGTGGTCTCCGCCGGCTTCGTGCTGCGGGTGTTGCAGGGGTACGCGGCGACCGGCGCGGAGGTCTCCAGCCTGCTGCTGACCGCCGTGTTCACCGGGTGCCTGGTGCTCATCCTCGGCAAGCGGCGGCACGAACTCGCCGCCCTGGGGACACCGCACCGGCCGGCGCTCGACGGATACAACCTGCTGCTCGCCGACCACCTGCTCGGCCTCACCGCCTCGCTCGCCGGCACCACCTTCCTGCTGTACCTGCACCTCGACGCGCCTGTCGACGCCTACCCGCCGGTCGCGCTGGCCATCGTCGTACCGCTGGGCCTGCTCGCCGCGTTCCGCTATCTCCAGGCGGTCCTGGTGCTGCGCGGCGGTGGCGACCCGATCCGGATCCTGCTGCGGGACCGGACCATCGTCGGGTGCGCCGCGCTGGCCGGCGCCACGCTCGCCCTGGCCCAGATCATCGCCCGTTACCCCAACCTGCTGACCTGGACGGACAGTTGATGAAGCAACCCCTGGTGTCGGTAATCGTGCCGAACTACAACTACGCCCGCGCGCTGCACCTCTGCCTGGACTCGCTGCGCGCGCAGACCTATCCCCACCTGGAGATCATCGTGGTGGACGACTGCAGCACCGACGATTCGGTGGCGGTCGCCGAGGCGCACGGGGCGCGGGTGACGCGTACCCCGTACAACGGGGGGCCGGCGGCGGCGCGCAACCTCGGCGCGGCGGTCGCGACGGGAGAGATCCTGTTCTTCATCGACTCGGACGTGGCCGCCCGGCCCGACGCGGTGGCCAACGCTGTCGAACTGCTCAGCGCCGACCCGACAACCGGGGCGGTCTGCGGCAACTACGACCCGGTGCCGTTGATCCGGGACAGCCTGCTGGAGGAGTACCGCTGCCTGCAACAGTCGTACTGGTTGATCGCCGACGAGGGCCAGATCATGACGCTGTACACCGCGCTGCTGGCCATTCCGGCACGGGTCTTCGCCGAGGTCGGCCCGTTCAACCCGGGGCTGCGGGAGACCGAGAACGCGGACTACGGGATGCGGCTCGCCCAGCGCTACCGGATCCTGCTCTCGCCACGGGTACGCGGCGTGCACGACCATGACCACGAACTCGGCGTGCTGGTGCGCAAGGTGTTCACCCGCACCGCGCTGCACATCCCGCTGTACGCCCGCAAACCGGAGTTTCCCGGCGGCCTGCGCAGCGGTCCCCGCGCCTGGGTGAGCATCGCCGCCCCACTGGCGGTGCTCACCGCCGTCCTGCCGCTGCTGTTCGGTCCGGCACTGCTGCTGGTGCCGGTCGCCGCGCTCGTCGCGTTCGTCGCCGGTGACCTACCGATGTACCGGTTCGTGCGGGCCGAACGTGGGGCCCTGTTTCTGGTCTACTTCATCGCGATGCACTTCTTCCTGAACCTGGTCATCGCCGTCGCCGCGGCGTGCGGCGTGGCCGCCTGGTTGACCTCGGCCCGGTTCCGCCGGCTCTACGACCGTCCGGAGGTCGCCACCCGATGAACGAGCGTCCGCTGGTCTCGATAATCGTGCCGAACTACAACTACGCCGAGTCGCTGGACCTGTGCCTGCGGTCCATCCTCGACCAGACGTACCCGAACATCGAACTGCTGATGGTCGACGACTGCAGCACCGACCAGTCCGTCGCGGTGGCCGCCGCCCTCGGGGTCAACGTGGTCAGCACCGGCGTCAATGGTGGCTGCGGTACCGCCCGCAACGTGGGCGCCGCACACACCCGGGGCGACCTGATCTGCTACGTCGACTCCGACCTGGCCCTGGCGCCGGACGCGGTGGCCACCGCGGTGCGGATCCTCACCGAGGACCCGACGATCGGCGCGGTCTGCGGCATCCAGGACGCGGAGCCGTTGCTCCACGACACCGTGGTCTCGCGCTACCGGGGACTGCAGTACCACTACTGGTCGGTCAGCTCCGAAGGTGACGTGTCCTTCCTCTTCCCCGCGATGTGCGTCATCCGCCGCAGCGTCTACGACGAGGTCGGGCCGTTCAACCCGGCCCTGCGGCAGACCGAGGAGGTCGACTACGGCTACCGGTTGACCCGCCGACACCGGATGCTGCTCACCTCCGACGTACACGGCCGGCACGATCACGACCACGAACTGGTCGGGCTGCTCCGCAAGCTGTTCCACCGGGGTCGGCTGCGGATCCCGCTGTACGCCCGGGCCCGACGGTTCGGCAAGGGCTTCGAGACCGCCTCCCGGGCCTGGGGCAGCCTCGCCGCCTTCGCCTCGCTGCCCGCGCTGGCCCTACCGCTGGTGCTGGGCCCCTGGGGCGCCGTGGTCCCGGCCGCCCTGCTCGTCACGTCGCTGGCCTGTGACGCCGGGATGTACCGTTTCGTGCTGCGCCGTCGCGGGCTGCCCGCCCTGCTCGGTTTCGCCGTGCTGCACTTCCTGGTCAACGTCACGATCACCGCCGGAGTGGCGAGCGGCGCGGCGCAGTGGTTGCTGTCGCGGCCCTTCCGGCAGCTGTACGACGCCTCGTTCCCGATGGACAGCACCCCCCGGTGGGAGTCGGCGTGACGACCGCCACGCCGGTGGCCGCGACCGGCACCGAACCGGACGCGCCCACCGGCGCGGCGCCCCGGCGGCTGCCGGCGGCACTGCTGGTCACCGCGGCGGCACTCTGGCTCGCGTTCACCGCCGCGCATCTGGCGATCAGCGGACGGTGGTGGCTGTGGCTCGCGGTGGATGCCGTGCCACCGCTGGCCTTCGCCGTCGTCCCGCTGACCCTCGGCGTCGGCGCGGTGGTGCTGCGCCGGCGGTGGCGCACGGTGGCGCTGCTCGCCGCCGCCGCGCTGCTGCTCGGCGCGGGTCAGTCCGGTGTCAACATCCATCGCTGGCACGGCGGCGACGGTGTCGCACCCGCCGACGCGGTACGCGTCTTCGTGTGGAACACCGACTACTGGGACGAGGGCGGGCAGACCGAGGCGCTGTACCGGGTGCTCCGGGACGCCGACGCAGACGTCTACCTGTTGCAGGAGTACTGGTACGCGCGCACCGCCGGGCCGACTGAGGTGGCGCTGGACCGGCTGCGGGCCGAGTTCCCGGGCTTTCACGTGGTGGCCGTCGGTGAACTGGTCACCGTCTCGCGTCTACCGGTGCTCCGGCAGACGCCGCTGGCGGCGGACGGCCTGCCACCGGCGGTCGCCGAGGCCGGTGACCAGTGGCGGTACAAGACCCTGCGTACCGATCTGGACGTCGGCGGTGGTCGGGTGCTGTCGATGTACAACATGCATCTGCCGGTGCAGCTCTCACCCGACCATGGGCCGTTCGACAGGGACTTCTACCGGGTGCTGCGGGAGCAGCACGCGCAGCGCGAACCGCAGTGGCGGGCCCTGGCCGCGGACGTCAGCGCCAACCCGCACCCGGTGCTGCTCGCCGGTGACCTGAACACCAGCCCCGCCATGGGGGATCGGCGCAAGCTGCCCGAGGGCCTGCGCGACGCCAGCTACGCGATGCCGTCGCTGTACCCGGCGAGCTGGGCCGACAGTCCCGGCTGGCCGCAGTGGTGGCGGCTGGACTGGGCGTTCGTCTCACCTGACGTGCGGGTGCACTCCTACCGGTTCGACACCGGGCACGGCGTGTCCGACCACCGTCCGCAGGAACTTGTGGTGTCCCTGCCCGGCCGCTGACCGGCCGGGCAGGCAGCGGCACCGCCGACACCGGCCGCATCGCCGCGCCGGCCTGGCTATCCGGCCGTCGGGCCCGCGCCCGTGACGTTCAGCGCCAGCGAGTAGACCGAGGTCGTGGCGGTCACGAACAGCACGTTGCGCTTGCGGCCACCGAAGGTCAGGTTCGAGCAGATCTCCGGCAGCCGGAGCTTGCCGAGCAGCGTGCCCGCCTGGTCGAAGCAGTGGATGCCGTCGTGGGCGGCGACCCACAGCCGGCCCTCCCGGTCGAGTCGGATCCCGTCGAACGACCCGGCGTCGCAGTCGGCGAGCACGCCACGGTCACGCAGCGCCCAGTCCGGACCGACGTCGAAGTGCCGGAGATGACGACGACGAGTGTCGACGATGAACAGCCGGCGCTCGTCCGCGGAGAAGGCGAGGCCGTTGGGCCGCAGGAAGTCGTCGGCGACCCGTTCCACCCGGCCGTCCGGCGAGCAGCGGTAGACGTGGCAGCCGTCCAGTTCCGGATCCGCCCGGTGCCCCTCGTAGTCACTGTCGATGCCGTAGCTCGGGTCGGTGAACCACACCGAGCCGTCGCTGGTCTCGACCACGTCGTTCGGACTGTTGAACCGCTTGCCCTGCCAACGGTCCGCCAGCACGGTCAGCGACCCGTCGGGCTCGGTTCGGGTGACCCGACGATTGCCGTGCTCGCACGTCACGACGCGGCCGAGGCGGTCCATGGTGCGGCCGTTCGGGTAACCGGCGGGTGTCTGGAAGACGTCGCACCGGCCGGTGACCTCGTCCCACCGCACCACCCGGTCGTTCGGGATGTCGCTGAACAGCAGGCAACGCCACGCGGCGGAGTACGCCGGCCCCTCCAACCAGCGCCCGCCGTCGAACAGTCGCTGCACCACATGGTCGCCGCTGACCGCCTGGAACCGCTCGTCCAGCACGTCCCACCGGGTGGGTACCCGCTCCGCAGCCGTCACCGGTCCCCCTCGTCGCGCGCGGCGAGCCTCGCGAAGGCCGCGGCCTCCTGGTCGAGGAGCCGCCGGGTCCGCTTGCCGTACAGCAGCCGGACCAGTCGGGCCCCGGGGCCGTCCCAGTCGATGCTCAGCCGCAGCCGGGTGGCGGAGCCGTCCGGTCGCACCTCGTGGCGCGCCGTGGTGCGGACACCAGCCGTACGGGCCACCCAGGTGAAGCCGGCCCCGGGTCGCCAGTCGGTGACCTCGTAGGTCGCGGCTGCCAGCCCCGGCTGACGGATCCGGAAGCGGCTACCGACCGCGACCGGACCGGCGTCGTCGATTCGTCTGATCTCTTCGATGGTGGGCAGTAGCTCGGCCCAGCTGTCGACGTCGCTCACCGTGCGCCACACGGCTGCGGGTTCGGCGTCCACGTGCTGTTCGACGGCAATCGTCATGTACCGGATGGTACGGCGGGGTCCGGCGCGGCACCCGCCAGGGTCGTGGCGACGGTGGCGACCCGGGGATGTGCGCCGCCCGGGTCACCACAGTCGTGGTCAGCCGTTGTCGATGAGGCTCGCGATCTCGTTGTAGATGAGGTGCGCCTTCGCGCCCTGGTTGGACGGACATCCGCCGAGGTGGTGCAGGGCGATCACCCGGTGGCTGCTGTTCAGCACCGGCGAGCCGGAGTTCCCGCCGGAGGTGTCGCAGCTGTAGCTGATGTTCCAGGTGTTGTAGTTGGCGTTCCGTACGGTGCAGCGCGCGCCGTTCTGGGTGTTCTCGAAGATCGACAAACGCTTCGGGCTGCCGTCACCGTGTCCCGGGATGTACATCTGCGTCCCGGTGGTGGTGGCGGACGTCGCCAGGTAGAGCGTGCCGAATCCCTGGATGGCGGCGAAGTTGTTCACCGAGAACAGGGCGTAGTCGAGCTGGCTGGAGCCGCCACTGCTCACCCGGTAGAGCGTGGCGCCACTCACCTTGGTGCCGGCCCCGGGGTTCGCCCCGCCGCAGGTGGCGCACTGGTAGTTGAACTGCATCTCGCTGCCGCTGACCGCGGCCTGCGTCGAGAAACAGTGCTTGTTCGTCAACATGCGGTTGGTGTTGCCGACCCGCCAGGTGGTGCACATGCCGCCGCCGCTGATCAGCAGCCGCGCCACGGCGTTGCCGCGGGCGTACTCGGTGGGGTGGCTGCTCTGGTAGCAGACCACGTCGCGGCGGGCGTCGGTGCTGCAGACCGACTGCGTGGAGAAGTTGTACTGGGTGATCTCCGTGCGGTCGTAACCGCGCCAGAACCTGTCGATGGTCGCCGCGCTGCCCCGGGAGGAGCGGTTGCTGTGCAGCGTCACCACTGCCGTGTCGCCCTCCACCGACATCGCCCAGAAGCCGGGCCGCCCGTCGGTGGTGTAGTCCGCGCCGGTCGCCCGGTTCAGGTGACGGTCGTACCGGTAGCTCTCCCGGCCGTCCGGGCTGGACACGGTGACGTACTCGCCGGGGGCCAGCCGCAGCGTGCTGAAGTGCACCTTGACGTACGTGGCGCCGGGGTGCCGGATGATCTGGGTCCGGCCGTCGCGGGCGTACGACAACGAGCCGTCGACGGTGCGCAGCTCACCGACGGTCGTCACACCCTCGGCCGAGAACTGGTCCGACTCGGGTGCCCGGTCGGAGAGTGGCGCGATCGGCTGCACCGGGTAGGCCTCGGCGGGTGCCGACAGCAGGTTCAGCCCGAGTGCGCAGGCAGCGAATGTGACGGTCACCGTGCGTAGGCGGCGCAGGGCATGTTTCATCGTCGCTCCTCCCAGGAAGCGGAACCTGAACGATTCCTAAGCCTTCTTACCGAAGCGCATCGAAGCATGCAAGATAATCAATGAGTTATACCGCTTGTCGGCCGGCCAGCGGTCGTTACCTCGCGTCGACGATCAGCAGAATCGTGACGACGTCGCCGACCTCGATGCCCTCGGCCCGGCGGACCTTGTCCTTGACCGGCACGACGTAGCCGCCGTCCCTGGGGAACAGTGAGGTGGTCCACCGGGTGCCACCGATCCGCGCGGCCACCGGGATCATTCCCCAGCCGTAGCTGACCTGACCGGCCACCTCCGCCAGTTGGCCGCAGTGCTGGTCGGGCACTGTGACGAAGTGGAACGGGGACGGGCCGCGCCAGAACCACACCTCACCGGCGAACTCCAGCTCCATGCGGGCAACCTACCGTCGCCGGCCCCGGCCGGGCGCACGACGTCGGGTCCGGCGCGCGGCACCGTGGGGGGTGGTGCGGAGGTGCCGGCATGGGTCACTCTGACTGTCACGCTTGAGCCATCGATCCCCATCACCACCTCACCTGGTGCCGAGACCGTCCGGCAGTCCCGCCGGACGTGCCCGAACCCGTCGGGCACCCGCATCCCTGGATGTGAAGGAGCGCCATGAAACCGTCCCTCCGGGTCCTCGTGGGGGTGGCAGTCCTCGCCGCCCCGCTGGCCCTGATCGCACCCGCGCAGGCGGCAAACACCCTCACCATGCGCGGCGCGGACGTCTCCTCGCTGCAACGCAGCCTCGACCTCGGTGCCCGCTACTACAACGCCTCCGGCGCGCCGGCCGACCCCTACGACATCCTCGCCGCGAAGGGCGTCAACTATCTGCGGCTGCGCATCTGGAACAACCCGGCCAGCGGCTACAACAACAAGGCCAAGGTGCTTCAGCAGGCCAGGGTGATCAAGGCCAAGGGCTTCAAGCTGCTCGTCGACTTCCACTACTCGGACACCTGGGCCGATCCGGGCAAGCAGTACCCGCCGGCGGCCTGGGCCAGCCACTCGCTGAGCCAGTTGCAGGCCGACGTCTTCAACTACACGTACGATGTCTGCACGGCGCTGAAGGCGCAGGGCACCACGCCGGACGCGGTACAGATCGGCAACGAGATCAACGTGGGCATGCTGTGGCCCGCCGGGCAGGTGGTCAACAACGATTTCGCCCCGTTGGCGAGCCTGCTCAAGCAGGGATACCGGGCCACAAAGGCGTGCCACGGCGGTACCCAGGTGTGGATCCACACGGCCAACGCGGACAGCAACGCCAACGCCCGCTGGTTCTACGACGGGATCAGGGCGCAGGGCGTCACCTGGGACGTGACCGCGTTGTCCTATTACTGCATGTGGCACGGGACGCTCGCCAACCTCTACAACGTGGTCGCCGACGTGCGGTCCCGCTACGGCCGGCCGGTGGTTATCGCCGAGACGGCGTACCCGTTCACCACCGCCGACGCCGACCACCAGCCGAACGTGATCTCCGGTACCGCGCGCTGCGACAACATCCCGGCCACCTGGGCCGGGCAGGCGCAGCAGTTCAGCTGGGTGCAGAACACCGCCCGCAACGCCGGGGCGGTGGGCGTCTTCTACTGGGAACCGACCTGGCACGCCGTACGCGGCAACGGCTGGGATCCGGCGGACATCAACGGGACCGGTAACGGCTGGGACAACATGGCCGTCTTCGACTGGTCCGGGCGGGTCAATCCGCACCTGTACTGGACTCCGTGACCGAGTTCCGGGCCCGGGAGTCGCCACCGGGCCCGGTGGGTGGGTCTTCCGTGGCCCCGGCCGGGCCCGGACCGGGCTCCGAAGCATGGCCGACAAATAGACCTCAGTCGTTTGACGTATGACGTCGTTAACGCTAACTTCGCTGTCACGAGCGGGTCTTGTGGCTGCCGGGAGCCCAATTCACCGCCGTGGTCCCGCGCCGGCCAGTCTCGACCGTGGGCTCGTCGACAGGCTGTCCGGCGGCTCCGGTGACCGGATCTCTCCGCACCACACCACAGTGTCGACGCCACCACCTGACGCCGGCACATACGCAGGGCATCCACGCGCTGCGCGTGGGTGACCCCGATCGAAGGAGTGGACCATGAAGTCCATCGGTGAGGTTCGTCCCGCCTCTCCACCGAGACGCGGCTGGCGGTCGGGGCTGGCTGCGGCGGCTGCCGCGGTGCTGGCGGCGAGCGCGCTCGTGGTGGTGAACGCGGCACCCGCGGCGGCGGCGACAGTGGACACCAACGCCTGGTACGTGCTGGTCAACCGGAACAGTGGTAAGGCGCTTGACGTGTATGGCCTGGCCACCAGCGATGGTGCGCGGATCAGTCAGTGGACGCGCAACAACGGCGCGAATCAGCAGTGGCAGTTCGTGGACTCTGGTGGCGGCTATTACCGGTTGAAGTCCCGGCATTCCGGCAAGGTCCTGGATGTGTCGAACGCGTCGACTGCCGACGGTGCGGGGGTCGTGCAGTGGTCGGATCACAACGGCAGCAACCAGCAGTTCCGGTTGGCCGACTCGGACGGCGGTCACGTGCGGTTGATCAGCCGGCACAGCAGTAAGGTCGTCGAGGTACAGGGCGCTTCCACTGCTGACGGCGCGAACATCGTGCAGTACGCCGACTGGAACGGCACAAACCAGCAGTGGCAGCTCGCCCGGGTCGACGGCGGCGGTGACCCCACGTCGCCACCACCGACCGGTGGCAGCGGGTGCGGCAAGGCCCCGACGCTCAACAGCGGTACGCACACCATCCAGAGCAACGGCAAGAGCCGCCAGTTCATCCTGCGGATGCCGGCGAACTACAACAACAACAATCCCTACCGGCTGATCTTCGCGTTCCACTGGCGCGGCGGCACCATGCAGGAGATCTCCTCCGGCGGCACCAGCGGGAGCGCCTGGTCCTACTACGGCCAGCAGGAGCAGTCGAACAACAGCGCCATCCTGGTCGCGCCGCAGGGGCTCGGCAACGGCTGGGGCAATTCCGGCGGTGAGGACGTCACGTTCGTCGACGACATGATCCGCCGGATCGAGAGCGATCTGTGCGTCAACCCGAGGCAGCGCTTCGCCCTCGGCTTCAGCTGGGGCGGCGGCATGAGCTACGCCCTCGCGTGCGCCCGGGCCACTGTCTTCCGGGCCGTCGCCGTGATCGCGGGCGCGCAGATCAGCGGTTGCAGCGGCGGTACGCAGCCGATCGCGTACTTCGGGTTGCACGGCATCTCGGACAACGTCCTCAGCATCGGCCAGGGTCGAGGGCTGCGTGACACCTTCGTCCGGAACAACGGCTGCAACGCGCAGAACCCGCCCGAGCCCGGTGCGGGCAGCCGTACGCACATCACCACTGCCTACTCCGGTTGCCGGGCCGGATACCCGGTGCAGTGGGCGGCCTTCGACAACGGGCACATGCCGGGCCCGGTGGACGGGACGTACGCCGAGAGTGGCATCACCACCTGGACCAAGGGTGAGATCTGGCGATTCTTCGCCCAGTTCTCCTGACCGGGCCGAGCGCGACGGCGGGTCTCGGCCTCCTGGCGGCAGTGGGAGCCAGGAGGCCGGGCCCGCCGGCCCGTCGTGTCCCGGGTCAGCGTTGCAGGCGGTCCGGCTTGCCCGGGCCGCTGCGCCGCACCAGCCAGGCCTCGGTGATGTGGGTGAACATCGCCGCCGCGGCCCCCTCCGGGTCGTGGGCGGCGATCATCTCGTAGACACGTCGGTGTCCCCGGTTGGAGGCGACGCAGAGCGACCGCTCGGTGCGGCCGGTGTACCGCGCCGTATTCACGACCTGACTCTCCAGCCCCCGCACGACGCCACGAGCGATGCGGTTCCCGGACGCCTGCATGACGGTGTCGTGGAAGGCCCGGTCGAGTTCGTGGTAGGCGACGGTGTCGCCGACGAGCTCGTCCATCCGGTCGACCAGGGCGCGCAGGCGGTCCACGGTCTCCTCATCGGCGATCCGGGCGGCGACGTGTGCCATGTCGGACTCCAGCAGCCGCCGGGTCACCACCACGTCGTCGAGGATGGAAAGGCTGTCGTCCTCGGCGATGGTGGCCCCGAGGACGAGTTCGTCGAGCATGTCCCACATCGACTGCGGGGTGACCATGGTGCCGGCACCCTGACGGACCTGCACCAGCCCCTTCTCCTGAAGGATCTTGACCGCCTCCCGGACCACTGTCCGGCTGACGGAGAAGGTCTCGCACAGCACCGGCTCGGGGGGCAGCGCCGTGCCGGACGGGTGCACCCCCCGGACGATGCGTTCCACCAACTCGGCGGTGACGGCCGTGGCGAGGTTTGTGGGGCGGCGCGGCCAGGCCGGGGCGGCCAGCTTTTCCAGGGCCGTCTCCTGCGATGGCGTCATGTCCCCCTCCGATTGGCTCGTCGTGCCACGACGTACAGGTCAGTGTACGACCGAGTGTTGACGTCATACGTCATACGAGTTACGTTCTTGATCACGTTGGCTGCGGCAGGCCGTCAGCCACTCCCCTCAGAGGTGAACAACTATGAAACAACGAGCATTGTGGTCAGCCGTCCTCGTTGTGGGCCTGGCGACGGCAGGCTGTGGAAGTGCCAGCGACACCGGCTCCTCTTCCTCCGGTGGCTCGACCGACAAGCTGGTGGTGTGGGACTGGAAGTCCGGTGAACCTTCCGCCGGACCATACATCGAGAAGGCCAAGGCCGACTTCGCCAAGAAGCACCCGGACGTGACGCTGGAGTTCGTCGCGCAGCCGTTCGACCAGTACTACACCCTGCTCGGCGCGGCCATCCAGTCCGGCAAGGGCCCGGACGTGATGCTGTTCAACGGCGGCGGCCAGATCCGCGACCGGGTCGACGCGCTGGTGCCGCTCGACGAGTACGTGGCCGAGGACAAGCAGCGGCTCGCCGGTTGGGACGCCTTCGCCAAGGACGGCAAGACCTACGCCGGCCCGGTGACGTTGCAGGGCCACCCCATCTACTACAACAAGGCACTGTACGAGAAGGCCGGACTCGATCCGGCAAGCCCTGCCACGACCTGGGACAAGTTCCTCGCCGACTGCGCCGCCATCGCCAAGGCGGGGGCCAAGTGCTTCGCCCTCGGTAACAAGGAAGGCGCCGGAATCCAGTTCTGGATGTCGGCCCTGGGCTCCGCCATTCTCACCGCCCAGGAGTACGACGACTGGATCGCGGGCAAGCGCGACTGGAACTCGCCGAACGTGAAGCGGATCTTCCAGCTCTGGAAGGAGGCCGGCGACGCCGGTCTGAACAACGAGGGCGCCAACTCGACAGCGATGTTCAACGACGCCTTCGCGCTCTTCCAGTCCGCCAAGGCCGCGCACGTCATCGGCCTGATGTCGGACGTGGGGCACTGGAAGGACTTCAACGAGTTCCTCACGCCCGACAAGCTCGGTGTGATGAGCGCTCCGGTCGTCACCGCCGGCACCACGCCGAGCCTGGCCTACGACGGCGGCATCGGCTACGCGGTGGCCAAGTGGACAAAGGATCCCAAGGTCGCCGCTGATCTGGTGCGATCGCTCACCTCGACCGACGCGCTCAACGCCTTCTACGCCGACGCCGGCGCGATCGCGTCGGACACCACTATCGACGTGTCACAGGCCGGCCCGGCCGCCGCCACGATCGTCTCCCAGCTCAAGAACGGCAAGCCCGCGCTGCACGTGGCGCTCTCCTCGAAGACCTTGGATCTGATGGGACGGATCGCCCAGCAGCTGCTCAGCGGCTCGATAAGCGTCGACGAGGCGGTGAAGCAGCTGGGCGCTTCCGACCAGGCGGGCTGATTTCGTGCCGATCGGAAACGCACAGCCGTCGGTCCGTCCGGTTCCCGCCGGACGGACCGACGGGGCGCCGGCCGGATCTGCGGGCCGTCGCCGTGGTGCCGGGCCACGGCCCGTCCGCCGCGGCTCACGCGCCGAGCGCTTCGCCCCCTACGTTCTGGTCGCACCCGCGATCCTGATCATCGTGGTGCTGCGGCTGTACCCGTTGCTGCTCGGCGTCAACTTCTCCTTCACCGGGGACGGAGAGCGCAACGGTACGACTGTCGGTCTCGACAACTACCTCGAACTCCTCGACGACCCGCTGTTCCGGACCGCACTGAGCAACGTCGGGCTGCTGGTGCTGCTGCTTCCGGTCGCGGTGGCGATTCCCGGGCTGCTCGCGACCTTCATCTACCTGCGGGTGCCCGGACACCGCTTCTACCGCAGCGTCTACTTCTTCCCGGCAGTGCTCTCACCTGTCATCGTCGGGGCGATCTTCAATCTGCTGCTCGCCTTTGACGGCCCCGTGAACGCCGGGCTGGAGGCGGCCGGCATCAGCCCGGTTGACTGGCTCGGGAAACCCGGCGTCGCGATGTTCGTGGTGGTCGGCGTACATATCTGGGCGACCTTCGGCATGGCGCTCGTGGTGTTCCTGGCCGGATTCGCCACCCTGGACGCGGCACTGCTGGACGCGGCCCGGGTGGACGGCGCCTCACTGCCCCAGGTCATCCGGCACGTGATCATTCCGGGCCTGTCCCGCACCATCGCCTTCGTCGCCGTGACCACCATGGTCGGGATGCTCACCTCGATGTTCGGCCTGCTCTACGTGATGACAAGCGGCGGACCCGAGGGGTCCACCTACCTTCCGGAGTACTACATCTGGATCCAGCAGGGCCAGATGAACAGGCCCGCCCTCGCCTCGGCCGCGTCGACGGTGCTCTTCGTGATCATGCTCGTCGTGGGGCTGCTGCAGGTGAAGCTGCTCCGGCGGGCGGGAGGGGAGGACTGATGTCCCGCGTACGGCTGAGCCGGTGGCTGCTGGCCATCCCGATGTCGCTGCTCGCGCTGGCGACGATCTACCCGCTGCTGTTCATCGCCAACGTGGCGATGAAGACCCGTCGCGACTACATCCTCGACCGGTTCTCCCTGACCGACGCCCTGCGCTGGGACAACATCAGCACGGCCTGGAACAGCGTGGGCATGGACCGGTACTTCGTCAACTCCCTGATCGTGGTGACGTCGTCGGTCGTCCTGCTGCTGTTGTTCGGGTCGATGGCCGGCTTCGCCCTGAGCCAGCTGCGCTTCCGTGGTTCCTCGGCGCTCTTCCTGGGCTGCCTCGCCGGACTCTTCGTACCGTTCCAGGTGATCATGGTTCCGCTCGCCCGGATCATGGCCGACACCGCCCTCATCGACACGTACCCCGGTCTGATCCTGGTCTTCGTGGCCCAGTTCCTGCCCTTCACCGTCTTCCTGATGACGAGCTACTACAAGACCATCCCGCGGGAGGTCATCGACGCGGCCCGGATCGACGGCAACAGCGTGTACGGCGTGTACCGCCGGATCATGCTGCCCCTGGGCACCCCGGCCCTGTTGTCGGTAGGCATCCTCAACGCGCTGTTCTGCTGGAACGACGTGCTGATGTCGCTGGTGATGATGCCGTCGGCGGACCATCGCACGCTCATGGTCGGCGTGACCTCGCTGCGCGGGCAGTACTCCGACGACATCCCGACCTTCGCCTCAGGGGTGCTGATCGCCGCAATACCGGTCCTGGTGGTCTACCTCTTCCTCCAGCGCCAGATCGCCGACGGCGTCGCCGCCGGCTCCACGAAGGGCTGAAATGCGCATCACCGGATATCGGACGCTCACCACGATCCAGGAATGGGGGCGCCCAGTCGGCGACGCCAACGGCGTCATCGCCAACGGCAACGTCCCGGTGCCGATCGTCGTCGTGGAGACCGACGAGGGGCTCTCGGGC
The DNA here is from genome assembly GCF_016863495.1 of Micromonospora andamanensis. Taxonomy (GTDB): domain Bacteria; phylum Actinomycetota; class Actinomycetes; order Mycobacteriales; family Micromonosporaceae; genus Micromonospora; species Micromonospora andamanensis. The sequence goes on along the minus strand of NZ_BOOZ01000014.1, from coordinate 174,718 downwards.
GTCGGCATCGGCCCGCAGGTCGAGATCGAGCGGATCTTCGCGGCCATCGACGGGGAGGACCCCCGCGCGGTGACCACGCTCTACGACCGCATGTTGCGGCACACCTTCAAGGCCGGTCACGCGGGCCCGGTGTTCGGCACCATCGGCGCGCTCGACACCGCACTCTGGGACATCAAGGCGCAGGCCGCCGGACAGCCGCTGTGGCGGTTGCTGGGCGGACGTGACCGACGGGTTCCGGCGTACGCCTCCGGCCTTGACATCGGCCTCACCGACGACGAACTCGTCGCGGCGTACACCCGCTATGCCGCGCACGGGCTGCGGGCGGCGAAGCTCAAGGGCGGCCTCGACATCGAGCAGGACCGACACCGGCTGCACCTGGTCCGGGAGGTTCTGGCCGAGGCCGGTCACGGACTCCGGCCCGGCCTGATGCTTGACGTCAACGAGGCGTGGACCCGCAAGCAGGCCGTGCGGCACGTGTGCGAACTCGAACGCACCCTCGACCTCATCTGGATCGAGGAGCCGGTTCGGCGCTGGGACGCCGAAGGGCTCGCCGCCGTCGGCCGGGGCGTGCGCGCCTCCGTCGCCACCGGGGAGAACCTCACAGGTCTTGAGCAGTTCCGTCCGCTGATCGGTGCCGGCGCGGTGGACGTCGTCCAGACGTCCGCGGTGTGGGGAGTCACCCACTTCCTCCGGGTGTCCGCCCTGGCGCACGCCTACGACCTGCCGGTCAGCCCGATCGGCAACAGCCCGCTCGGGCTGCTGCACGCGGCCACCTCGGTGCCGAACCACCTGACCAGCGAGTTGCAGAACCTCTGGTCACCTGTCGGTGTCTCCGTCGACCTGCACGTCGAGGACGGTGCCTTCGTCCTGGGCGACTCGCCCGGACTCGGCCTGACCCTCGACGAACAGCGGATCGGGACGGTGGAAGGGCACTCGGAGGCACCGGCGGTCGACGGACCGAACGTCCGGCCGGAGCAGGCCGGGCGGCGGCTGCTGGCCGCGACGGACGACGTGGTACCCACCGCCGCCGGCTTCCCGCTGGCGCGGGTTGCCACACCGGCACACAACAGCAACCAGGTGTCGCCGAGCGGACGTCACTGAACAAACCGACGGCTGGTCGCGGCAGGGCGGCTGACGGTTGTTGATACGGAGGATCGATGAAGGCAGTGGTCTACCGGGGTGCACGACACCTCGGAGTCGAGGAACGTGTGCCTGCGGCACCCGGGCGCGGCGAGGTGCGGATCTCGGTGGCCTACACCGGGATCTGCGGCACCGACCTGCACATCTACCACGGGGACATGGACTCCCGGGTAGGTGCTGACGCGATCATCGGGCACGAGATGTCCGGGCGGATCGCGGCGCTGGGCGAGGACGTCACGGGCTGGTCCGTCGGCCAGCCGGTGACGGTGCTGCCGACCAGATGGTGCGGCAGGTGTGCCGCCTGTCAGCGCGGCCACTCGCACATCTGCCACGCCATGAACTTCCTCGGCATCGACTCGCCGGGTGCGATGCAGTCGTCCTGGAACGTGCCGGCGGAACTGGTCCTGCCGCTGCCCGAGGAGTTGCCGCTCGACCAGGGAGCACTCGTCGAGCCGGTGGCCGTCGCCGTGCACGACGTGCGTCGCGGGCAGGTGGCCTCCGGCGATCACGTGGTCGTGGTCGGTGGCGGGCCGATCGGGGTGCTCATCGGCACCGTCGCCCAGGGCCGTGGCGCACGGGTCCTGCTCGTCGAGCCGGACCCGGCGCGGCGAGCCGTGGCCGGCGAGGTCGGCATCGAGGCCGTCGACCCGGGCGCGGTCGACGTGGCGGCGTTCGTGGCCGACCGTACCGACGGTGCGGGCGCGGACGTGGCCTTCGAGGTCTCCGGCGCCGCGGCGGGTGTCGGCACGGCGGTCGAGGTGCTGGCCGCCAGGGGACGACTGGTGATGGTGGCGATCCATCCCCGGCCGCGAGAGGTCAACCTGCACCGGTTCTTCTGGCGCGAGTTGGAACTGCTCGGCGCCCGCCTCTACCAGCGGGACGACATGGTGGAGGCGATCCGGCTGGTCGCCTCCGGCGCGATCCCGGTCCGGCAGCTGATCTCCCGGATCGAGCCGCCCGAGGCGGCGACCGAGGCGTTCACCGCACTGGAGGGTGGCGGTGTGATGAAGGTGCTGCTCGACTGGCGGGAGGGCGACAGGTGACGAAGCTGTTCGACCTGTCCGGACGGACCGCTGTGGTGACAGGTGCCCGGCGCGGCATCGGCCTGGCCATGGCCGAGGCGCTGGCCGTGGCCGGTGCCGACATCGTCGGCGTCTCCGCGAACCTCGAACCGGAGGAGAGCGAGGTGGGACGCCGGGTACGCGCCGCCGGCCGGCAGTTTACCGCGCTGCGCGCCGATCTCGCCGACCGGGCGGCCGTCCGCCGGCTGGCCAGTGATCTGATCGCGCTCGGGCCGATCGACATCCTGGTCAACAATGGCGGCACCATCGCCCGCGCCCCGGCCGTGGAGCACCCCGACGAGCTCTGGGACCACGTGATCGAGGTCAACCTGAACAGCCAGTTCGTGCTGAGTCGGGAGATCGGTCGGACGATGGTCGAGCGCGGCCAAGGGAAGATCATCTTCACCGCGTCCCTGCTCAGTTTCCAGGGTGGCATCACGGTGCCCGGGTATGCCGCGTCGAAGTCGGGCGTGGCCGGGCTCACCAAGGCGCTGGCGAACGAGTGGGCGGCCCACGGGGTGAACGTCAACGCCATCGCCCCCGGCTACATCGCCACCGACAACACCCGGGCGCTGCGCGAGGACCCGGACCGCGACCAGGCGATCCTCGCCCGGATCCCGGCCGGGAGGTGGGGTGTCGCCGGTGACCTCGGCGGCGCCACCGTGTTCCTGGCCTCGGCGGCCTCCGACTACGTCAACGGGATCGTGCTGCCGGTCGACGGGGGATGGCTGGGCCGATGACCGACGCACCGCCCGGAGCGGCAGACATCGTCGACGCCCACCACCACCTGTGGGTCCGCGCACGACACCCGCAGCCGTGGATCGACCCGGTGACCATGGCGGCCATCGACGCCGACTTCGAACTCGTCGACCTGGCCCCGCTGGCCCGGGCGGCGGGCGTCACCGCCACAGTCGTCGTGCAGTCCATCGCCTCGGTGCGGGAGACAGTGGACCTGCTGCGGGTCGCCGCCGCCGACGCTCTGGTCAGCGGTGTCGTCGGCTGGGTGGACCTGACCGCCGACGACATCGCCGACCGCCTCGACCGGCTGCGCGCCGGCCCTGGCGGGCAGCACCTGGTCGGCATCCGTCATCTCGTGCAGAGCGAGACCGACCCGGCCTACCTCGACCGCCCGGACGTCCGCCGGGGCATCGCCGCGGTGGGCGCCGCCGGCCTGGTCTTCGACCTGCTGGTCCGGCAGCACCAACTGCCGATGGCCGCTCGGCTGGCGCATCACCTGCCGGAGGTACGGTTCGTCCTCGACCATCTCGGCAAGCCCGCGCTGGGCACTCCGGACTTCGACGAGTGGCGGCGGGGCCTGCGGGCACTCGCCGAAGCGCCGAACACGACGGCGAAGGTGTCCGGCCTGACGACCGAGGTGCCCCGGTCACCCTGGACGGTGGAGGATCTCCGACCCGCCGTCGACCACGCCCTCGCCGTGTTCGGACCGCACCGGCTAATGTTCGGCTCGGACTGGCCGGTGAGCCTGCTGGCCACCTCGTACCCGCGCTGGATCGAGACGGTCACGGAGCTGCTGGCGGATCTCGACCCGACCGACCGCGCGGCGGTCTCTGCGGACACCGCCCGGCGTCACTACCGACTGGAGGCTTCGTGAGGACACACGTACTGCCGCGCCGTCCGGCGATCCGCCTCACCGAGCTGGGTCTCGGCGCGGCCCAGGGCGGCAACCTGTACCGGGTCACCACTGACGAGGAGTTCGTCGCCGCAGTGGACACCGCCTGGGCGGCGGGGGTGCGGTACTTCGACACCGCGCCGCACTACGGCCTCGGGCTGTCCGAACGTCGCCTGGGCCGCGCGCTACGGCACCGACCACGCGACGAGTACGTGGTGTCGACGAAGGTCGGACGACTGCTGGTGCCGTCGCCGCAGGACGCGCACCTGCGCGACTCTGAGGGGTTCGACGTGCCCGCGGACCACCGCCGGGTGTGGGACTTCAGCCGGGACGGGGTACGCCGTTGCATCGAGGCCAGCCTGGAGCGCACCGGCCTCGACCGGATCGACATCGCCTATTTGCACGACCCTGACGATCACTGGGAGCAGGCTGCCGGGGAGGCGGTGCCCGCCCTCGTCGAGTTGCGGGACCAGGGCGTCGTGGGTGCGATCGGGGCCGGCATGAACCAGTCGGCGATGCTCGCCCGGTTCGTCCGGGAGACCGACGTGGACGTGATGATGTGCGCCGGTCGGTACACCCTGCTCGAACAGGGCGCGGTCGACGACCTGCTGCCGCTCGCGGAGAGTCGGGGAGTGGGTGTGGTGATCGCGGGGGTCTACAACTCGGGACTGCTGTCGCGGGACCGCCCGCCGGCCGACACGTTCTACAACTACCAGCAGGCCCCGCCGGAGTTGATCGAGCGGGCGCGACGGATGGCCGAGGTGTGCGACGCACACGGGGTCACCCTGCCGCAGGCGGCGCTGGCCTTCGTCCGCCGCCACCCGGCCGTGGTCTCGACAGTGGTAGGTGTCCGCAACGGAACACAGATGGCAGAAACGGTACGGCGGTCGGCCGGGACGGTACCCGACGAACTGTGGCAGTCACTGGCCACCGCCGGGTTGCTCGCCTCACGCTGAGGTCTGGTCGACGTCCCTGGCCCGCCCCGACGGACCAGGGACGTCGCTTTCTGCTCGGCACCGACCCGTGCGGGTCCCGCGTGCCGGCGGACGGGTCGGGCACGGCCTCGTGAGACGGGTCCGAGGCCGTGCCCTGGCGCAGTGGCTCCGCACGTCCCCGGGTCGGGACCGGCTCCGCTCTCCGGAGTCCGGTCCCGATCGGAGACGTCACTGACCATCGCGATGGCCGCGACGATCAGGCCAGGCTGAACCGCCACTGCTGGTTGGTGCCGCTGTGGCAGGTCCACTGCAACAGGCGGGCACCGTCGGTGGTGGCACCTCCGTTGACATCGAGGCAGAGCCCGCTCAGCACACTCTTCACCGTGTAGACCCCGCTGGTGCCGGTGGACGTCGCGGTGAACTTCTGCTGGTTGCTGTTGTTGCAGGTGGCCTGCTGGAGGAAGGCACCGGCGCTGGTGGAACCGCCGGTGATCTCCGCGCACTTGGCGCTGTGGACGGCCCGGAGGTAGACGGCGCCGCCGCCGGCGTCGACCGCCTGCCACTTCTGGTTGTTACCACCGGTGGCCGCCCACTGGTGGATCTGTGCGCCGTCGGCTGTGGACACGCCGCTGACGTCCATCAGCTTGTTGCTGTGTTGCGCGGTGATCGTCCACGTCCGTCCGGCGATCCCGCTGCCACCTGGGTCACCGACCCCCACTCCAGGGCCGCCGAAGGTGTGCGAATCAAGGTCGAACCAGTTGTTGCCGCTGCCCTTGAAGACCAGGTACAGGGTGTGGGTACCGGCGAGGGCGGAGACGTTCACCGGTGGCGTGGACTGGTAGTTGTCCCAGCCGCCGGTGCTCGGCACCGGAGTGGTGGCCAGCAGCGTGCCGGTCGGCGACCCGGCCCGCAGCTCAATCGATCCGCCGCCGGAGGGCGACGACAGCCGGTAGCTCACGGTGTTGATGCCGGACAGGCTCATCGGGGTGAAGGCGATCCAGTCGTTGTTGGAGATGTCCCCGACCCGCTTGCCGCTCTCGGCGCCGGCCTGGTCGACGACCCGGGTGCCGGACTGGCTGCTGTAGTACTCGGCCTGCTTGTGCTTGGGCTGGAGGATCACCTGGGCCCGGCCGGTGAGTGGGGCGGCGCCGCCCGCGCCACCGTTGTCGGTGTACCGCGCGTTGAGCACGTAGAACAGGTTGGCGCCGTCCGGGTGACCACCGAGCAGGTCGGTGGGGATGGTCCCCGAACAGCCGGCGTAGTCAGTGGTCTCGTGCGCGTGGTCGTCGTGCCCGAGCGCCGGGTTGAGGAAGACCTTGCTGCAGTCGATCGCGGCGCCGCCCGGGTCGGTGACGGTGATCTGGTACGAGACCCGGTCGCCGAAGGTGAGCATGCCACCGTTGGCCGGCGTGGTGATGGTGACCACCGGAGCGGTGTTGCCGACGGTGATCTGGACGTTGGCGAAGCCGGTCTTGCCCGAGCTGTCGGTCACCTTCAACTGGGCCGTGTAGTTGCCGTTGCTGGTGTAGACCTTCGACGGGTTGGCCGCCGTCGAGGTGGTGCCGTCGCCGAACGTCCACTGGTAGCTGATCGTGTCACCGGGATCGGGGTCCGCCGATCCGGCACTGGAGAACTGCACGGTCAACGGGGCGTTGCCGCTTGTCGGCGTGCCGGTGGCCTTGGCGATCGGTGACCGGCCGCCCTGGACGTAGTCGATCCGGTAGAGACCCGAGTCGCTGTTGCCGCCACCGAAGTTGGTGCCCCACTCCAGCAGGTAGAGCGAGCCGTCCGGACCGAATTCGAGGTCCATCGGCTTGTTGAACCTGCTGGTGGGTAGGAACGGGTTGGTGCGGGTGACCGCCGTGGCCGAGTCGAAGTGCACTTCCTTGATGTAGCTGCGCGACCACTCGTAGAAGAAGTGGACACCGTCGTAGTACGGCGGGAACTTCGTCGCCGACGGGTTCGCCGGGTCGTAGCGGTAGACCGGTCCGCCCATCGGTCCGGAGCCGCCGGAGCCGAGTTCCGGGAAGTTCTGTGAGGTGCCGTAGCCGTACCACATGTTGGGTGCGACGACCGGTCGGAGGCTGGTCAGGCCGGTGTTGTTCGGCGAGTTGTTCACCGGCGCGGCGCAGTTGAACTTGGCACCGACCACGCCGGTGTCCGGGTTGTACGGCGCGTACGGCTGGTTGTCGCCGTGGCAGAACGGCCAGCCGTAGTTGCCCGGTGCCTTGATCACGTTGAGTTCGACGAGACCCTCGGGGCCCCGGTTGGTGGTCGGCGGGTTCCGGTCCGGTCCGTAGTCGGCCAGGTAGACCCAGCCGTTGGCCGGGTCGATCGAGAAGCGGAACGGGTTACGGAAGCCCATCGCGTAGATCTCCGGCCGGGTCTGCGCCGTTCCCTGCGGGTAGAGGTTGCCCGACGGGATGGTGTAGCCGCCGCTGGCGGAGGGCCGGATTCGCAGCAGCTTGCCACGCAGGTCGTTGGTGTTGCCGGCGGTACGCGCCGCGTCGAGCATGTGCTTGCCCGAGCGCCAGTCCAGCGGAGCGTAGCCCTGCCAGTTGGGGTCGAGGTTCGGCGCGACGTCGTCGCCGGTGCCGATGTAGAGGTTGCCGTCCGGCCCGAAGGCAAGGTACCCGCCGGTGTGGCCGGGCTCCGGGTACGTCCGGTCCCGGTACGCCGGAACGTCGATGATGGTGACCCCGCTGGACATGTTCAACGTGTCGCCGCTGAGTGTGTAGCGGGAGACCCGGTTGACGTCGGTGGAGCTGCTGGCCGGCGAGTGGTACAGGTAGACGTACCCGTTGCTGGCGAAGTTCGGGTCGAGCGCGAGCCCGGTGAGCCCGTCCTCGCCGCCGGTGTAGACGCTCAGCGTGCCGGCGGTGACGGTGCTGCTGGTGCTCGGCTTGAAGATCTTGACCTGGCCACCCCGCTGGACGTAGATCACCCGGCCGTCGGGTGCCACGGCCAGCGCCATCGGGTCGACGGTGTTGCTGTCGAGGGTCCGCTTCTCGAAGTTGCCCCAGACGGTGCCGCCACAGTCACCCGGCTCGTTGCCGGCGGCCCACTTCACCCCGCCGAGGACGTGATTGCGGAAGTGGGTCTCGCTGTAGGACGCGATCGCGTGGCCCATGGCGGTGGCCCAGACCCGACCGCCGCCGGTGTTACGGCACCAGGAGATCGGGTGATCGGGGCCCATCGCCCGGGAGCCCGGGTTGTAGGTGCGCTCGTCGGCTGTCACCAGGACGTGCACCTCGCCGCGCGGATTCTTGTCGAAGTTGTACCACTCCTCGCTGCGATTCCAACGATCCGGCAGGCTGGCCGTCGACGGGTGCTTCTTGTCGGCGACGATGGCCGTGCCGGGCAGGACGCCGGGGGAGTGCTCCGGCATGTGCGCACCCGCGTTGATGGTCTGGTCCCACCACGGGTACTCGGCTTCGATCCCCATGTCTGTGGCGTTGTGGATGGCCACGATGCCCTTGCCGCTGGCGAGGTAGCCCTCCACCGCCTGGCGTTGGCTGGCCGAGGTCCACACCATGCCGGAGGTCTGGAACATGATCAGGACATCGAAGGTGGCCAGGTTCGCCGCGGTGAAGACGCTGGAGTCCTCAGTGTGCACCAGTTCGAAATTGTCGGACGCGGCCTGCTGCTGGAACATCGAGACCCCGGCGGGGATCGAGTCGTGCCGGTAGCCGGTGGTCTTGGTGAACAACAGGGCGCGGAAGGCCGGAGCCGCTGATGCCGGCTGGACCAGCGCGAGCGCCAGTAACAGACCGGTGATCAGTCCGATGATGGCTGTCTTACGACGCATGCCGTCTCCTCGTCGGGGCGGGGGCAACAGGGGGTGCGACCACGAGTCCGGTCACCTCCGACGGCGCGTCGGGTGGTGCCTGGTGTGGCGCGACGGGGTGCGTGTGCGGCGTTCGTCGCGCCGGTGCGGCTCTACTGAATGTCACGCAGAGTCACATTTGGCTGGGTTCCGGCCCGGTGGTGGCGGAGAGCCTAAATAGTGTCGATATGGACATGTATTGATGTTAACGATAACATAGCTGGGACGGATCCGTGACGCACGTGCTCCCCAGTGGACCTGACCTGGCGTCGTTGCCTGCCACCAGCCCGGCCGGGAGTCCGGGAAGATCGGGGATTGCGTACCTATCCCCGAGCATCTATCTTCATACGTGTGATGTTTCGGTTGTGTCAAGCGAAAGTTTGAGCACGACAACAGGAAGCATCGCTTTCGACAACTAAAGCCAGGTGACCGGCCTGTCGTAAGTGGACCTTGAGGTGGCGCGCCCCATGCCCTTGGCGATTACTATCCGTAAGGATTCTTGAATGTCAGATCGACAGGTGCCGCTGCTCGCCCTGCGCGGCATCAGCAAGTCCTTCTTCGGGGTGCGCGTCCTGGACGGTGTCGATCTCGATGTCGCCCCGGGCGAGGTGCACGCAGTGGTGGGGGAGAACGGTGCCGGCAAGTCCACCCTCATGAAGATCGTCTCGGGCGGGTACGCCCCGGACGGCGGCACCGTCGAGTTCGCCGGGCAGCCACGGGTCTTCGGCGGCCCCCGGGACGCGCAGCGGGCCGGCATCGGCATCATCCACCAGGAGTTCAACCTCCTGCCGGAGCGCACCGTCGCGGAGAACGTGTACCTGGGCCATGAGCCGAAGCGACGCGGTCTGGTCGACAGACGACAGATGCTCAGCCGCACCCGGGATCTGTTGGCCACCATCGGGGAGACGGCACTGCCCGCCGATGCGGTGGTGGGCCGCCTCGGCGTCGCACAGCAGCAGGTGGTAGAGATCGCCAAGGCGCTCGCCCTCGACGCGCGCCTGCTCATCATGGACGAGCCCACCGCCGCGCTTGCCGACCACGAGGTCGAACTGCTCTACGGCCTGGTGCGACGGCTCCAGCGGCAGGGCATCGGCCTGCTGTACGTCTCACACCGGCTGACCGAGGTCTTCGACCTGTCCGACCGGATCACGGTACTCAAGGACGGGCGCCGGGTGCGGACGATGCCGACCGCCGAGGCCACCGCGGAGGATCTGGTACGCCAGATGGTGGGTCGGGAGCTGTCCAGCTACTACCCCGACCGGGCCGCTGCCGAGGATGTCGGTGCGGTCCGGCTCTCCGTACGTGGTGGTGGGAACCGGAAGTTACGCGACATCGACCTGGACCTGCGCGCGGGCGAGGTGCTGGGGATCGGTGGCCTGCAGGGCTCCGGCCGGTCGGCACTGGCCCGCGCGTTGTTCGGGGTGGAGCCGTTCACCACTGGCGTGGTCACGATCGACGGTACGCCGACCCGGCTGCGCTCGCCGCGGGCGGCGACGCGGGCCGGCGTCGCGTACGTCAGCGAGGACCGCAAGGGCGAAGGCATCGCCGCCCGACAGTCGGTGCTCGACAACGCGCTGCTCGCCAGCCGGGCGGTCTTCCCGGCCCGCTCGGGACGTGCCGCGCGTACCGTGCGCGTCCGCGAGCTGCTCGCCGCCGTCGAGGTCCGGTCCGCCGGTGACGATCAGGAGATCCGCTTCCTGTCCGGCGGTAACCAGCAGAAGGTGGTGCTGGCCAGGTGGCTCGCCCTCGACCCGCTGATCCTGCTCTTCGACGAGCCCACCCGGGGCATCGACGTGGGCGCGAAGTCGGCGATCCACGACCTCGTCCGCCGGCTCGCCCGGGCGGGTGCGGCCGTCCTGATGATCTCGTCCGAGCTGCCGGAACTGCTCGGCATGAGTGACCGGATGCTCGTCATGCGCGACGGCCGCGTCGCGGGTGAGCTGCCCGCCGGCGCCACCGAGGAGGACGTCGTCGCCCTGGCGGTCGGCACCGTACGGGAGGCGGCGGCATGAGCGTGCTGTCGCTGCGGCCGACTCGACGGCCGGTGCCGGGCGTGTTCGTGGCGCTGGGCATCACGCTGGCGATCGGTTGGCTTGTCGTGATGCTCGACGGCGGTCAGTTGTTCAACCAGTCGACGACGGTGAGCCTGCTGCACGTCGCCGCCGGGTTGGGTCTCGTCGCCGTCGGCCAGACCCTTGTCATCCTGGGCGGGTCGCTCGACCTGTCGGTCGCCTACGTGATCAGCCTGAGCACCCTCGTCGCGGCCGAGGCGATGAACGGCAGCGACGGCGCGCTGCTGCCGGCGGTCGGCCTGGCGCTCACCGTCAGCGCCGCTGTCGGGCTGCTCAACGGGCTGCTGGTCACCAAGCTGCGGATCAACGCCTTCATCGCCACCCTCGGCGTCGGGCTGCTGCTCAAGGGCTACCTCGACAACGGCTACGACGGCCCGGCCGGTAGCACCTCACCGGGTCTCGTGCAGACCCTCGGCTATCAGCGCATCGGTCCGGTCCCGCTGTCGTTCCTGCTGCTGGTGGCGGTGACCGCGGCGTGCTGGTTCGCGCTGAACCGGACCCGGTTCGGTCATCACCTGGTCGCCGTCGGCGGTGATCCGGAGGTCGCCCGGCTCTCCGGTGTCCGCAACGACCGGGTCCTGGTCGTGGCGCACGTGCTCTGCTCGCTCTGCGCCGGGCTGGCCGGGATCTACCTGGCCAGTCGGCTCGGCTCGGGTGCTCCCCGGGTGGGCACCGAAGGTCTCTACGACCTGGAGTCGATAGCCGCTGTGGTCATCGGTGGCACCGCTCTCGCCGGTGGCCGTGGCGGCGTCATCGGAACCCTCGGCGGTGTCCTGCTGCTCGCCAGCATCGACGCCATCTTCAACCAGCTCGAAGTGGACGCCTTCTTCAGGCAGGTGATCCGGGGCGCCATCATCATCGCCGCCGTGGCCGTGTACGCCCGCCGGGCCATGCGAAAGGCGGACGTCTGACATGCAGCTCCTTCAGCGTCGCCCGCTGCCGCCACAGTTGACCCGGGTACGCCTCGGCGGGCTCCTGCCCCTGCTCGTGATCCTCGCGGTGCTGCTGGTTCTGGTCACCGTACGGCAGCCGGACTTCCTGGCTCCGGCGTCTCTGATGTCCTTCCTCGGCCGTTCGGCGCCGATCATCCTGCTCGCCGCCGGTCAGTACTTCGTGATCGTCTCCGGCGAGTTCGACCTGTCGGTCGGCTCGTTGGTCACCGCGCAGGTGGTGGTCGCCGCGCGGCTCATCGACAGCGATCCGTCGCGGACCTGGCCGGTGGTGCTGGTGATGCTCGCCGGCGGGGTACTCGTCGGCCTGGTCAACGGGCTGATCACGACGCGCCTGCGGGTGCCCTCGTTCATCACCACCCTCGGCATGTTCCTGATCCTGGTCGGTGCGGTCTACCTCTGGTCCAACGGCGCCCCCAAGGGTGGGCTGTCCGAGGAGTTCCGCCGGTTCGGCCGGCGGGCGTTCGAGGACGTGCCGGTGCTCGACCGCATCCCGTACGCCCTGCTGGTCCTGCTGGTCCTCGCGACGCTCGCGGTGCTGCTGATGCGCTCCGACTTCGGCCGGGTCCTGGTCGCGGTCGGGGACAACCCACGCACGGCGGAGCTGAGCGGCGCCCGGGTGCGCCGTACCCGGACCATCGCCTTCATGCTCAGCGGCCTCGCCGCCGCGATCGCGGCGATCCTGATCGGCGGCTACAGCGGGGTGTCCTTCCAGGCCGGTGCCGGCCTGGAGTTCGGCGCCATCACCGCTGTCGTCCTCGGCGGTGTCGCCCTGGGTGGCGGGCGTGGCTCGGTGGTCGGCGCGATGCTCGGCGCGCTGACCCTCGAACTTCTCTTCACTCTCATGAACTTCTACGGCGTCTCCGGTGCACTCAGACCGACCGTCCAGGGCGCCATCATCCTGTTCGCCGTGGCGGTCTCAACCCGGCGTTTCACGTCGAGATAAGGGGAACTCCTCAATGAAACGAAGCATGGCGGCCACGGCCGCGCTCCTCCTGGTGTCACTCGCCGGCTGTGCCACTGACGAGCCCGCTGCGAGCCCGTCGGATGCCTCCTCCGCCCCGCCCGCCGGGGCCGGCACCGGCGAGCAGTCGAAGTTCTTCGTGCAGGCCGACTACGACAACGAGCTCGCGTTGCTCGACGCCGCACCGACCGGACCGGCCGACAAGCCGTGGGAGCAGGTGCTGAACCCGAAGATGGTGGACACCGCCAAGTTCAAGAAGGACGGGCCGCACAAGATCTGCTTCTCGAACGCGGCGCTGAACAACCCGTGGCGGCAGGTCGGCTTCAAGACCATGCAGGCCGAGGTGGAGGCACAGGGCGACCGGATCGAGGAGTTCGTCCACGTCGACGCCGAGGGCAAGGACCAGAAGCAGATCGCTGACATCAACGATCTGCTCGGGAAGAGCTGCGACGCGCTCATCGTCTCGCCGAACACCACGGCCACGCTCACTCCCGCCGTGGAGGCGGCCTGCAAGGCCGGCCTGCCGGTCGTCGTCTTCGACCGTGGTGTCGACACCGACTGTCCGGTGACGTTCATCAACCCGATCGGCGGGTACGGGTTCGGTCACGTCGGAGCGGAGTTCGTCAGCCAGAAGATGAAGCCCGGCGGCAAGGTCCTCGCGCTGCGTATCCTGCCCGGCGTCGACGTGCTGGAGACCCGGTGGTCCGCCGCGAAGGTCGCGTTCGACAAGGCGCAGGTCGACGTGGTGGGGGTCGAGTTCACCGACGGTGACCCGGCGAAGACCAAGAAGATCGTGAACGACTACATCCAGCGGCACGGCACCATCGACGGCGTCTGGATGGACGCGGGCGCGGTAGCCGTCGCGGCGGTGGAGGCGTTCCAGGACGCCGGCCAACCGGTGCCTCCGATCAACGGTGAGGACCAGCTCGACTTCCTGAAGATGTGGAAGGACGAGGGACTCACCGCGATCGCGCCCACGTATCCGACCTACCAGTGGCGTACGCCGATCATCGCGGCGCTGCGGATCCTCGACGGCGAGCAGGTCTCCGCCCCGTGGAAGCTGCCCCAGCCGACGATCACCCAGGAGAACCTGGACAGCTACCTCGACCCGAACATGCCGCCGCTGCACTACGCGATGTGCGGCTGCACCGACCTGCCGGGTTACCCGCAGCGCTGGAAGTAGGCGTCCGGTGCGTGCCGTCGGTGTGAATCCCTGGGTCTGGGCCTCGCCGGTCACCGGCGAGGCCCTGGCCGAGCTGATCCCTCGGATCGCGGCGCTCGGGTTCGATGCTGTCGAACTGCCTGTCGAGCAGCCGGGTGACTGGGATCCGTACCAGGTCCGGGACCTGCTCGCCAGGTACGGACTGGCCGCGGCCGGCGTCTGTGCGGTCACCCCGCCCGGACGGGAACTCGTGAACGCGGCACCCGCCGTGGTGGAGGCCACTGTGGCGTACCTGGACAGTTGTGTGGACAGTGCGGCGATCATCGGTGCGCCGTGTGTCGGTGGTCCGGTCTACGCGTCGGTGGGCCGGACCTGGCGGATGACCTCGGCGGAACGGGTCGCCTGTTACGCGGAGTTCCGCCGGGCGTTGGCCCCTGTCGCCGACCGGGCCGGCGAGCGGGGCGTGTCCATCGGCGTGGAGGCGCTCAACCGCTACGAGACGAGTGTCGTCAACACGCTCGAACAGACCGTGGAGATGATCGACGGTCTGCCGCCGAACGTCGGGCTCATGATCGACACGTATCACCTGAACATCGAGGAGGCGAACCCGTACGCGGCGGTGGCCGCGGCCGGTCCCTACATCAAGCACGTCCAGGTAAGCGGCACCAACCGGGGAGCGCCCGGGTCGGATCATCTGGACTGGCCCCGGTTCCTCGCCGCGCTGGCGGCGACCGGCTACTGGGGCGCGATCTGTATCGAGTCGTTCACCCCGGACAACGCGACGATCGCCACCGCCGCCTCGATCTGGCGTCCGCTGGCGCCGTCGCCGGACCGGCTCGCGGGGGACGGCCTGGCCTATCTCCGGAGCATCCTCGGCTGAGCTGTGCCGCCCTCGCGGCGACCCCCGTGCGACGGGGTCGCCGCGAGGGCGGCCTGTGTTCGTCGGGACGTGATCTGGATCGATCCTTGCGCAGACATCATTCGTATGATGAACTGCCGTCCACATGCCACCCACCACACTGCACCACCCACCCAGGTAAGGAGACCCCCGTGTCCGTACCTCCACCTTCCGCTGCGCCCCGACGGGTGCTGGCCGCGGCGGCCACGGTGGCGCTGACCGCAGCGGCCACCGTGGCCGCCGTGACGGCCTTCGCCGCACCCGCCCTCGCCGCGACCACCACGCTCTACGCGTCCCCCTCCGGCGGCGGCAGCAGCTGCACCGCCGCCCAGCCGTGTTCGTTGACCGGCGCGCAGTCAGTCGTCCGCTCGATGAACACCTCGATGTCGGGAGACATCGTGGTGCAGCTGGCCGACGGCGTGTACCGACTCTCGTCACCGCTACGGTTCACCGCCGCCGACTCCGGCACGAACGGCTACCGGGTGATCTGGCAGGCGGCACCGTCGGCCCGTCCCGTGATCAGCGGCGCGCGGGCGGTCACCGGCTGGACGCAGGTGGACGCCGGTCGCAACATCTGGCGCGCCAACGTCGGCGCCGGCACCGACACCCGCCAGCTCTACGTCAACGGCGCGCTCGCCACCCGGGCCCGTACCCAGGTCAACCGCGCGGACTTCAGCGCGGACAGCACCGGCATGCGGTTCACCAGCGGTGCCCTGAGCTACCTCAACAACCTGGCCAACCAGAGCCGTATCCAGATGGAGAGCGTCAACTCGTTCACCGACAGGTACGTCTCGGTGCAGAGCATCAGCGGCAACCTCATCCGGATGCAGCAGCCCGGCTGGAGCAACAACAACTTCGGGTACGACACGTTCACCAGCCCGCACCGGGCCGGACCGCTCTACCTGGCCAACGCCTACGAGTTCCTGGACACGCCGGGGGAGTGGTACCTCGACCCGGGCACCGGCGCGCTGAACTACATCCCGCTCGCCGGACAGAACATGAGCAGCGTCAGCGTGGAACTGCCGACCCAGCAGTCCCTGGTCAACCTGGGCGGGACCTACGCCGCACCGGCCCACCACATCTCGTTCACCGGGATCACCTTCACCGGCACGACCTGGCTGGGCGCCAGCAGCAACCAGGGCTACGTGGACCAGCAGACCGGCGCGTACATCTACGGAAACTGGAACTGGCCCAGCTTCACCTCCTGCCACAACGGCTGCCCCCAGTTCGAGGCCACCCGGCCGAACTGGCAGCAGATGCCCGCCGCGGTGCAGATCTCGGCCGCCAACAACATCACCTTGAGTGACTCCCAGTTCGTCAACCTGGGCCAGACCGCCATCGGCATCGGCAACGACGCCAACGCCCACGCCAGCGGGGTCGGCCTCGGTGCCAGCAACATCACCGTCACCCGTTCCGAGATCGCCCGCAACGCGGCAGGTGGCATCGTCGTCGGTGGCGTACGCGCCGACGCCCACCACCCGAGTGACCAGCGCATGGTGAACCGGGACATCACCATCAGCAACAACCGCCTGCACGACCTGGGCATCGAGTACCGGGGCATCGTCTCGGTGCTCACCACCTACGTCACCAACTCCACGGTCTCGTACAACGAGGTCTACAACATGCCGTACACCGGTATGTCCATCGGGTACGGCTGGGGGGCCAACGACGCCGGCGGCAGCGAGCACTACGCCGGTCGTGGCCTGTACAACTACCAACCGCGCTACACGACGGCCACCACCGCGTCCAACAACCGGCTGATCGGCAACTACGTGCACGACGTGATGCAGCAGATGAACGACGGCGGCTGCATCTACACGCTGTCGGCGAACCCGGGCGGGTTGATCAGCGACAACTACTGCCTGCGGACCAACGGCTACTTCGGGCTCTACTTCGACGAGGGCTCGCGCTACTACACGGCCCGCAACAACGTCTTCTCGTCCACCGGCACCTGGGCCACCGCCAACTACTGGTACGCCGAGAACATGGGCAACTTCACGGTCACCAACAACTGGTCGACGAACGGCAGCAGCAACGTGACGAACGGAGACCGGGGCAACGTCGTGTCCGGCAACGTCACAGTGACGAACGGCAACTGGCCCTCGGGTGCCCAGGCGGTGATGGCCGGGGCCGGTCCGCAGGGCGGCACCAGCAACCCGCAGGGCGTGCAGATCGTCGGTACCCAGTCCGGCCGGTGCGTGGACGTCGACGGCGCGAGCACGGCCAACGGCGCCCAGGCGAAGCTCTGGGACTGCCACGGCGGGACGAACCAGCGCTGGACCTACACCGCCAGCAAGCAACTGATGGTGTACGGCAACAAGTGCCTCGACGCCTCCGGGCAGGGCACCAGCAACGGCACGCTGGCGATCATCTGGGACTGCAACGGCCAGGTCAACCAGCAGTGGAACGTCAACGCCAACGGCACCATCACCGGTGCCCAGTCGGGGCTGTGCCTGGACGCCAGCGGGTACGGCACCACGAACGGCACGGTGGTTCACCTGTGGGCCTGCCACGGCGGCACGAACCAGCAGTGGACCCTGCGTAACTGACGGGTGAGTGGGGTCGGCACGCCGACCCCACTCCGCCCACACCGCACGGTCCGGCGTCGACAGGCGCCGTCGCGATCAGGACGCCTGCCGTCGCAGGTGTTCGGCGAAGGCGGCCTGGCTACCGAGCATCAGCTTGATCGCGTTGCGGTAGGCGACCGACCCCCACAGGTGCAGTTCCGCGTCGTCGATGTCACCGAAGACCTGTGCGAGGGCCTTGCGTCGTTTACGGTCGAGGACCTTCTGCGGTTGGGCGAGCAGATCGCCCTCGCGGCGCAGCGCGTCGAGGTAGGCGGCGACGGCCGAGATGTACGCGGGTCCGCCGACCTCCTCCAGCATGCCGAACTCGAAGACGTGCAACGCCGCCTCGGACTCCCAGTCCCGGGGCTGCTGGACCTGCCGGGTCAACATGGTGTGCCGAGCCTCGAACAGCAGCAGGATCCCTCGACCGAGCCGACTCAGCGGCCGGCGGCTCGACGGCAGGCGCAAGGTACGTACCGGCTGGCCGGCGGCGATGTCCACAGCACCGGCGAAGCTGGGCATCCGCTCACTGCCGGGCACCGGGTCGGGCACCAGACACACCCGGTCGGCGTACCTCAGGGACGTCTGACCGGACAGCGCGCGCACCGTCGTCGCGTACCGCTCGGCGAAGGGGCGCTCGTCGGCCGGCGCGTCGGGAGCCAGGGCGTAGACCACCCCCGGGACACCGGCGGCGGGGACGCCCAGCACCGCGCAACCGCGCAGGAAACCCCAGGCCGTCTCGGCGTACCGGCTGCGGCGGGCCACCTCGGCAGCGGTGTCCCGCCAGTCGCGGGCGAGCCGCAGCCGCTCCCGCACGTCGATCGGACCGGGCATCTCGCGCAGCGCCCGGGGCAGCACGGCCACCGGGTCGACGTCGAGCGGGTCGTCGACCACCGACGGACCGATCGCCGCGTGTTCCGCACAGTCCGCACCGGTGTGCGGATTGCCCGTCGCACCGTGGCAGTCACCCAGCCAGGTGACCTCACGGCTGGCGGACTGCCGGGCGAACGCCGGAGCCGGCAGCATGCCGGTGCGCAGGACCGTCTCGTACTGCACCCGGGAACGGGCCGTCCGCAGCATGTCGAGCGGCAGGACCGGGGCCAGTTCCACGACCGCCTCGATGATGACGCAGTGCGGGCAGGCGGGTCCGTCCGCGTCGACGACGCGGTACTCCCGCAGATGGTCGGCACCGGGTTGCTCCCACTGCACGCCGATGTCGCCGCCCTCGCGCAGCATCAGGTACAGGTGGGTGGTGGTGGCGTCCCGTTCCCGGGTGACGGCCACCGTCTCGTCGAGGAACCCCCGCCGGGTGATCTGCTCCACCGGGTCACTGTATCGACACGCGTCGCGATCACGGTGCAGCGTGACCCGGCAAACCGGTGTCGGGTGCCGGATCGGGAGACTATCGTCCGCTTCGACATCCGTCGACGGACAGGAGTTGAGATGCGCCTCGACATGGTCACGGTCCCCGCTCCGGCGCGAGAGTTCACCGTGCGCTGACCTTGCGGCCCACCGTCGGTCCCCCGACGGTGACGGTGCTCCTCGCTGCGGAGCGGTCCCCTGACGGCCGTTTCCCTGCCAGCTCGAGGAGCTATTTTGCGTGCCCTGGTATCCGCGCGTCTGGGCGCGGACTTTGCCAAACTCTGGACCGCCTCGGCGGTGTCCAACATCGGTGACGGCGTCACCATGGCGGCCGGTCCGCTGCTGGTCGCCTCGATCACCGACAACCCGGCGCTGATCGCCGGTGCCGTCTTCGTACAGCAACTGCCCTGGCTGTTGTTCGCCCTGCTCAGCGGGGCCTACGTGGACCGCCTCGACAGGCGTCGTCTGGTGGTGGCGGTGAATCTGCTGCGGGCCCTCGCGCTCGCCACGCTGGCCCTCACCATCGCCACCGGAACCGTCACGGTGGCCGTCTGCTACGCGGTGCTCTTCCTGCTCGGTACCGGGGAGACGCTCGCCGACACCGCGATGGGTGCGCTGCTGCCGTCGCTTGTCGCCGCCGACCGACTGCCGAGCGCCAACTCGCGGCTCTACGCGACCTTCACGATCGGCAACCAGTTCGTGGCCAAACCGTTGGGGGCCTGGCTGTTCGTCATCGCCGCGGCGGCACCGTTCGGCCTCAACGCACTCACCTTCGCCGTCGCCGCGGCGCTGCTTGCCGGAATCCGGCCGACCTCGGCGCCGGCTCCGCAGGCCGCCGCGCACCCGCCGATCCTCCGCTCGATCGCCGAGGGGGTGCGGTGGCTGTGGCGGCACCGGCTGCTGCGGACCCTGGCCCTGAGCATGGGCCTGGGCAACGTCGCCTTCTGCGCCGCGTTCGCGGTGTTCGTGCTCTACTGCCGGCAGCGGCTGGGCGTCTCCGACGTCGGCTACGGCTTCCTGCTCACCGCGTTCGCGGTGGGCGGGCTGGCCGGCACGGCGGTGGTGACCCGACTCGTCCGGACGTTCGGACGAACCGCGGTGCTGCGGGCCGGGCTGGTCATCGAGATGGTCACGCACCTGATCCTGGCCACCACGACGGCGGTCTGGGTCGTGGTGACCGTGCTCGTCGTCTTCAGCGCGCACGGCATGGTCTGGGGAGTCACAGTCGCGTCGCTGCGGCAACGACTCGTGCCGAACCGGCTGCTCGGCCGGGTCGGCAGCGCCTACGCGGTACTGGATCTGGGCGGGGCGGCGGTCGGGTCCCTCCTCGGCGGCCTGATCGCCAGCACCTGGGACATCACAACACCGTTCTGGATCGCCGCAGCGGCGATGGGGGTCGTCACGCTGGCCGCGTGGCGACCGCTGGCGCAGAGTCCGAACCGGTCGGAGGCTATCGAAGAGAGCTGATTACCGTACCATCAGGCTGTTCTTCCCTGGGCGGGTGCGGAGGAGACCGCATGGACGATGTGACCCTCCGAGCCCTGCGGCTACTGGAGGAGGCGCAGGCCGGTGGCGCGTCCCAAGTCCTGGCGGAGGCGGTCGCGGCGCTGCGGGAACCGACAGGGGAACTGCGCGACGGTCCGGCGGCGATGCATTTCGCCCGCGTCGTGGCGCTGACCCGACTCGGTGACCTCCGTGCCGCGATCGCCGCCGCCGATCTGATGCTCGTCGCCGCGGAGCGGGAGAACAGCGCCGGGTGGCGCTCCTGCGCGCTGTCCCTGCGCGCCGACCGTCGGCTCCGCCTCGGCGACCACGACATCGCCGAGTACGACATCGAGGCCGTCCTGCGGGATCTCGTCCGCGCGGAGACGGCCCTGTTGGCCGGCGAACCCGATCCGGTGATCGAGGGCAACGCCCGTACCGGGCTCGCGATCGGTTACGCCAAGCTACGGCTCTACGAGCTGGCGGTGCCCCAGTTCCAGGCGGCGTACGAGACGACCTGCCGACCCGGGTACCCGGACAACGGCAACCGGGCGATGTGGCTGTGCAACCTGGCCGAACTCAACCTGATGTGGGCCCTGGAGCTGTACCAGGTGGGTCAGGTCGCCGAGGCGGAGAAGCACACCACGGTGGCCGAGGAGCACGCGGCGCGGGCGATGACGGAAGCCTCCGGCCCCAAGGCGGAGGTGTGGCGGCTCTCCGCGTCACTGTTCGCGGCGTGTGCCCGCGCCGACCGCCAGGACCCGGCCGGTGCGGCGGAGGACATCCCCCGGGTACTGGCGTCGTTGCAGGAGCACGGCGTCGGACAGGGACACCAGGAGCAACTGCTGTGCCGGCCGTTCCACGCGGTCGCGCTCAGCCGGTCCGGGCGGCCGGGCGAGGCGCTGCGCGTCATCGAGGAGGCGGTGACCGGCCTGTCGCCCGACAACGACTGGTTGATCACCGCAGCGCTGCACCGTACGCACGCGGTGCTGCTCGCGAAGGACGGCGCGCGTGACGCGGTGCCGGGCCTCACCTACGGCGACGCGCTCGCCGAGCTGCTGTGGCGGCAGCGGCACCGCTGGCTGCACGCGGCGGTGACCATGCAGTCGTACGACGTGCTGCGGTGGCAGCACGAGCGGGCCGAACGGGCCGCGCGGATCGACCCGCTCACCGGGGTGGCCAACCGGCGTGGACTGGACAGCTTCCTGGAGCGCCTGGCCACGCCGACGGCGGCCGGGACCGATCCGGTGGCGGTGCTGATCGTGGACGTGGACCGGTTCAAGGACATCAACGACTCGTTGGGGCACGCCACCGGCGACGACGTGCTGCGGGCGGTGGCGCAGGTGATCGCGGCAAGTGTCCGCCGGGATGACTTCGTCGCCCGGCTGGGCGGTGACGAATTCGTCGCGATCCTGCCGGGAGCGGATCTGGGCGCCGCCGAGCAGGTCGCCCAGCGGACCGTCGACGCGGTGGCCGGGATGCTGGCGTGGCGGGTGACGGTGAGCGTCGGGGTGGCCGGCGGTTCCGCGTACACCCTCGGAGAGACCCTGGCGCACGCGGACGGTGCGATGTACGCGGCGAAGCGGGCGGGTGGCAACCGGGCGAGCAGCCGCCACCCCGGTACCTGAACTGGAGCGACACGTGGACATCGAGCCCGTCGACGCCGCGCCGGTCAGGGGATCCAGGCGCGCGATTCTTCGGCAGCGCTGGGAGGATCTGATCTTCCTGCACTGGCCGGTGGAGCCGGAGCGGGTGGCACCGTTGCTGCCCGCCGGCACCCGGGCCGACACACTCGACGGAGTGACCTACGTCGGCCTCATCGGCTTCCGGATGGTCGGGCTGGGGCTGGGATTCGGGCCGGGCGTGCCGTACTTCGGCAGCTTCTGGGAGACAAACGTCCGGTTGTACTCGGTGGACGGCGCCGGCCGGCGGGCTGTGGTCTTCCGTTCACTCGACGCGTCCCGGCTGGTGCCGGTGCTTGTCGCGCGGGCGACCCTGCGGCTGCCGTACCTCTGGTCGGCCATGAAGCTGGAACGTGACGGCGACCGACTCACCTAGCGCTGGGGATGATTGTGTGGGTAGCGTTCCGGCGTGCCTGGCAGTGATGGACCCGAGCGTCGTGGGCAGCCCAGGTCCATCGCTGCGAGACGGTCAGAGGTAGCTGAACAGCGGGGGGAAGAGCAGGACCACGATCCAGGCCCAACCGGCGTACACCGGTAGGTAGCCGGTCTGCCAGCGTTCCAACGCCGCGAACGGGGTGCGTCGGCGGACGAAGCCCAGCATCAGCCACGCCGACCAGGCGAGGTTCGCCAGCAGGATGACGTTCTCGCCGAGCGCCGCGGCCTTGTTCGGCGTGGTGCCGTACTCGGTGATCCGCTCGGTGATCGCCCAGAGCACCAGCACGTCGATGATGAGCGCGCTGACCACGAGGGCGAGCTGCAACCTGTCGAACAGGCCGGGCGGGGCCAGCAGGTCGCGGGCCGAGATCGAGTAGAGCAGCAGCCCCAGCACCACGACCAGCAGCAGGTCGAACAGGATCAGGGCCTCCCGTTCGACGTTGATGCCGGCGGTGGTCCAGACCAGCGCGACCAGGAAGGCCAGCAACGCGGCGGTGAACAGCGGCGTGAACAGTCGGGTGAGTACCGGGGCGATGTTCTCCACGACGCTCTGTTTGGCCTCGACGAGCCAGCCCGCCACGACCACCGCGGCCACCACGCCGCACGGCAGCAACCAGTTGGCGATGAAGCCCTCCGGGTCGATACCGATGGCCTGGAACGTCCCGACCGTGAAGGCGGTCAGCACGCCGCCGCCGAGGGCGATGAGGACGAAGTAGACGAAGCATTCGCCGGTGAATCTGATGAAGTCCATGCGTCGTCGCGACGAGCGCAGGTCGTCGGAGACGTAGGCCAGGCCGACCACGAACCACAGGGCGATGGGCAGGTGGATGGTGGTCAGCACCAGCGACTGGGAGTTCTCCCCGAGGGAGTAGACGTTCGCGGCGACCGCGCCGAGCGCGAACAACGCCACCATCACCCCGATCAGCGCCCTCCCGGTCCGGCGTCGCCAGGCCAGGTAACCGGCCAGCCAGGGCAGTGTGAACAGCGCGAAGTTGGGCGCGTAGGAATCGCCGTCCTGTTGGAAACCCAGGCCGAACAACTCCGGTAGCTTGACCGACACAGCCGCGCCGACCGCGCAGATGATCATCGCGATCAGGTCGCGCCGGGATCGGGTGTCGGTATCCGGATCGTCGGTGCCGCCGGTCAGCACCAGTTGCTTCCACAGCCGCTCCGAGTGTTCCCGGGCGAACTCGCGGGACAACTCGTCCAGGCCGCCGAGCCGTTTGACCGCGACCAGGAACGCCTCGTCGGGGCGCAGGCCGGCGACGACGAGTTCGTCGACCGAGCCGCGCAGGTGGTCCTCCAACTCCTCGGCGTCGGACTGCTGCAACTCCGGGCGGCGTCGGACGTAGTGTCGCCACTGGGCGAACTGGTCCGCCAACCCTTCCTGAGCGGGTGACGCGGTCGCGCCGTCCGGGCCGCCGGTCGCGGTCGTGCCCTCGGGATCGCCGGACGTGGTCATGCCAGACCTCCGAGCGGAGTCGTCGCCGAACGCCGCACGTCGCCGGGATCGACCCAGATCGCCTTGAGGGCGCTCACCACGGTGTCCCACTGACGTCGCTGTTCGGCGAGTTCCGCGAGGCCGCTGTTGGTGATCCGGTAGTACTTGCGTCGCCGCTCTCCGGGGACCGACTGCCAGCTCGACTGCACGTGACCGAGCCGTTCGAGCCGGTGCAGCAGGGGATAGAGCAGCCCCTCGGTCCAGTCCAACTCGCCGTCGGACAGCTCGTTGATCCGTCTGAGGATCGCGTACCCGTAGCTCTCCCCGTCGGCCAGGATGCCCAGCACCATCGGCGTAGCCGAGGCGGCGACGAGATCCTTGGTGACTTTCATGATCCTCCCACCACCAATACCTAGAACTATGAGGCATAGTAGTTCTAGGTATTGGGAGGGCGCAAGGAAATGCCCGCCGGCAATGCCGGCGGGCTCTCCAAAGCGCTGTTCAGGGTGTCGGTGGGGTGTCCCGGGCGGGGTCGCCGCTCAGCGACCGCCGCCACGCCCGCCGGGCCGGGCCCGGGCGGAGAAGGCCGCCGCGCCGGATCGGGCGGTGCCGGAGCGCGCCGAGGTGGCCGGAGCGGACCGCCCTGAACTGGCCGGAGCGGACCGGCCCGAGGCGGCCGGAGCGGACCGGGCGGAGGCGGTCTGAGCGGACTTGCCGCCGCGCCGACCCCGGCCGGTGGGTGCGGGTGACACTTCCCGGCGGGTGGCCGTCGGCCGAGCGGCCGGCGCGACCGCGAGCGTCCGCTCCCCGGGGGCGAGTTCCCGCAACAACGCGTCCCCTGGACGCAGCCGGGTGGTGGTCGCCGCGATGCCTGCCTTGCGGGTCAGCTCCCGCACCTCGGGCGCCTGCGTGTCGGTCATCAGCGTGACGACGGTCCCGGCCGCGCCGGCCCGGGCGGTACGCCCCGAGCGGTGCAGGTACGCCTTGTGCTCCACCGGCGGATCGGCGTGCACGACGAGGGCCACGTCGTCGACGTGGATGCCCCGGGCCGCGATGTCGGTGGCCACGAGCGTCCGCACCGTACCGTCGGAGAACGCCTTGAGGTTCCTGGTGCGCGCGCCCTGGGCCAGGTTGCCGTGCAGCTCCACCGCGGCCACTCCGGCCGCGACCAGCCGGCGGGTCAGGGTCTTGGCACCTCGCTTGGTGCGGGTGAACACCACGGTCCGCCCGGGCGCGGCGGTCAGGTCGACAAGCACCGCGAACCGGTCGTCGGCGTGCACGTGCAGCACATGGTGCGTCATCGCGGCGACCGGCGACTTGGTCGAGTCGACGCTGTGCACCACCGGATCGGTGAGGAACCGCCGGACCAGCACGTCGACGCCGGAATCCAGGGTGGCGGAGAAGAGCAGCCGTTGCCCGCCGCGCGGGGTCAGCTCCAGCAGCCGGCGTACGGTCGGCAGGAACCCGAGGTCGGCCATGTGGTCGGCCTCGTCGAGCACGCTGATCTCGACGGCGTCCAGGTGGGCGTGGCCGGCCTGCACGTGGTCGGCGAGCCGGCCCGGGCAGGCCACCAGGATGTCGACCCCGGCGCGCAGCGCGGTGATCTGCGGCCGGGCGGCGACGCCGCCGAACACCGTCATGGTGCGCAGCGACAGCGCCTGCGCCAGCGGTGCCATCACGCTGTCGATCTGGCTGGCCAGTTCCCGGGTGGGCGCGAGGATGAGCGCCCGCGGGCGTCCGGGCCGGCGCGGCGTGGCGGTGGCGGCCAGCCGGGTGAGCACGGCCAGGACGAAGGCGTATGTCTTGCCCGAACCGGTGCGGCCCCGGCCGAGCACGTCCCGACCGGCAAGCGCGTCGGGCAGTGTGGCGGCCTGGATCGGGAACGGCCGGTCCACCCCGGTCGCGGCCAGTACCCGGGTGAGTGCCTCGGGCACGCCCAGGTCGGCGAAGGTCGGGAGGGCGGGCGGGGTGGTCTGTTGCAGTGGGCGGCGTGCCGCCATGAAGGCTCCGAACGTCGAAGGGGACGTCCCACCCGGCGCTGCGGTGCCGGCCGTGGCCTGGCGCGTCGAAGGCGCGGGGCCCGGGACATCGAATCGGACCCGCGGTCAAGCGGGTCGCGCTGTCAGCCTACCCGACGGGCGGTGAGTAGGTTGCCGTGGCGAGGTTCAGGAGGGTGCCACGACCCGCCAGCGGCTCTGGCCGCCCATCCAGGCGCCGGCCAGGATCTCCGCCGACTTGCGGCCGGGGCATGGGTAGATCTTCGAGCGGCCGGTGCCGCCGCCGGCCCGGGCCTCGACCTCCCACGACTCGCCGTCGGTACGGATGTAGACGTCGCGACGTCCGCGCGGGGTGTGGTCGCCGTTCCACCAGTGACGCTCAACTCTCACCTGCTGACCGTATAGCACCAGGTCCGCGAGGGAAACGTTGATGATCTTGGCAGATGTCACCGACACGCAGGGTGTTTGTCGCCTCGACCGGGCGTGGCGGTTTTCGGCCCTCCCGGGGTGACCCGAGCCACCCGGAGCCGGTGCCGGAGGGTGGAGTTGGTGGGTCCCGACAAAATCCGTTGTCCGGAGGTGGCAGTTCCCACGTCTTCCTTACCCGCCGGTAGCCACGAAGGTTGGTGGAACGGGACCCCCTGTCCGAGGGAGAGTCCCCTTCTGCCACAGACGAATCTTCCGGAGGCCTGCTCGGTGTTCAGCCGCATCGCCATCGTCAACCGGGGAGAAGCCGCCATGCGGCTGATCCACGCTGTTCGCGAGCTCAACGCCGAGACCGACGCTCCACCGATCGAGACGGTCGCGCTCTACACCGAGGCGGAGCGCTCGGCCACCTTCGTGCGAGAGGCCGACCACAGCTACTGCCTGGGGCCCGCGTCGGCGCGGCCGTACCTGGATCACCGGGTGCTCGAACGGGCACTGCACGAGACCGGTGCCGACGCCGCCTGGGTGGGCTGGGGCTTCGTGGCCGAGGATCCGGCCTTCGCGGAGCTGTGCGAGAAGAACGGCGTCACCTTCATCGGCCCCAGCCCGGAGGCGATGCGCAAGCTCGGCGACAAGATCGGCGCGAAGCTGATCGCCGAGGAGGTGGGCGTCCCGGTGGCGCCGTGGAGTCGGGGCGCGGTGGAGAGCCTCGACGCGGCCAAGCGTGCCGCGGCCGAGATCGGCTACCCGCTGATGCTCAAGGCGACAGCGGGCGGGGGTGGCCGGGGTATCCGGGTGGTGCGCAGCGACACCGAGCTCGCTGAGGCGTACGAGCGCACGAGCCTGGAGGCCCAACGCGCCTTCGGCAGCGGGGTGGTCTTCCTGGAACGGTTGGTCACCGGTGCCCGGCACGTCGAGGTGCAGGTGATCGCCGACGGCCAGGGCACCGCCTGGGCGCTTGGCGTACGGGACTGCTCGGTGCAGCGGCGCAACCAGAAGGTGATCGAGGAGTCCGCCTCACCGGTGCTCTCCGCCGAGCAGACTCGCGAGCTGAAGGAGTCGGCCGAGCGGCTCGCGCTGGCCGTGGACTACCGCGGCGCGGGCACCGTCGAGTTCCTCTACCACCCCGGTGACCGGATGTTCGCCTTCCTGGAGGTCAACACCCGGTTGCAGGTGGAGCACCCGATCACCGAGGCCACCACCGACTTCGACCTGGTCAAGGCCCAGATCCAGGTGGCCGCCGGTGGCCGGCTCGGCGACCGGATCCCGGGGGAGGCGGGGCACGCCGTCGAAGCCCGGCTCAACGCCGAGGACCCTGACCGGGACTTCGCCCCGTCGCCGGGCCGGATCGTGCGGCTGGTGCTGCCCAGCGGCCCGGGCGTGCGGGTGGACACCGGGGTCAGCGAGGGCGACGTGATCCCCGCCGACTTCGACTCGATGATCGCTAAGATCATCGCGTACGGCCGCAACCGCGACGAGGCGCTGAGCCGACTGCGTCGCGCGGTCACCGAGACCACGGTGATCATCGAGGGCGGTGCGAGCAACAAGAGCTTCCTGCTCGACCTGCTGGACCAGCCCGAGGTGATCGACGGCAGCGCCGACACGGGCTGGATCGACCGGGTTCGCGCCCAGGGCCGGCTGGTCTCCACCCGGCACTCCGGCGTCGCGCTGGCCGCCGCCGCCATCGAGGCGTACGAGGACGAGGCGCACGTCGAGCGGCAGCGACTGCTCTCCACCGCGCACGGTGGCCGCCCCCAGGTCCAGCACTCCAGCGGCCGGCCGATCGACCTGAAGCTGCGCGGCGCGACCTACCGGGTCTCCGTCGCGCAGACCGGCCGGCACCGGTTCCGGGTCAGCGTCGGTGACACCGCCACCGTCGACGTCGAGCTGGAGCGCTTCGACGAGCACAGCGGACGGATCCTGGTCAACGGCCGGCGGTTCCGGCTGGTCACCGACACCCACGGTCCCATCCACCTGGTCGAGGTGGACGGCGTCACGCACCGGGTCAGCCGGGACGAGGGCGGGGTGTTGCGCTCCCTGTCACCCGCGTTGGTCGTCGCGACCCCGCTCGCGGTGGGCGACGAGGTCGAGGCCGGCGCGCCGGTGCTCGTCCTGGAGAGCATGAAGATGGAGACGGTGCTGCGCGCCCCGTTCGCGGCGAAGGTGCGCGAGTGCCTGGTCTCCGTCGGCAGCCAGGTGGAGACCGGCGCGCCGCTGCTGCGCCTGGAGCCGCTCGGTGACGGCGCGGCGAGTGAGCCCGCCGAGTCCGCGGCCGTGGACCTGGAGCTGCCGCCCGAGCCGACCCACAGGTCCGCCGGAGACCGGGTGGCCCGGGGCATCGCCGAACTGCGCAGCCTGTTGCTCGGCTACGACCTGGATCCGCGCGACGAACGCCGAGCCCTCGCCGCCTACCTGGCCGCCCGGGCCGAGCTGCCACACCGGCCGCTGGAGGAGGAGGTCGAGCTGCTCCAGGTCTTCGCCGACCTGTCCGAGCTCAGCCGCAACCGTCCGGCCGGTGAGGAGACCAGGGCCGACACCCGGGTGCACAGCCCACGCGAGTACTTCCACACCTACCTCCAGTGCCTGGACGTCGAGCGGGCCGCGCTGCCGGAGACGTTCCGCCAGCGCCTCGCCCGGGTGCTCGCCCACTACGGCGTCGACGACTTCGAACGCACGCCGGAGCTGGAGGAGGCGGTCTTCCGGATCTTCCTCGCGCAACAGCGGGCGGCGGCCGACGTCAAGGTGGTCGTCACCTTCCTGCAACGGTGGTTGACCGAGCCGCCGCCGGCCGAGGGCCTGCGTGAGCTGGTCGGCCAGGCGTTGGAACACCTGATCTTCGCCACCCAGCGCCGCTTCCCGGTGGTCGGCGACCTCGCCCGCAGCGTGGTGTTCCGCTGGGCGGCGCAGCCGATGCTGCGACGCAAGCGGGCCGAGGTGTATGCCGATGTCCGCAGCAACCTGCGGTACCTCGACCGCAACCCCGACGCGGTCGACCGCGCCGAGCGGATCGCGACGATGGTCGCCTCACCCGAGCCGTTGGTGCGGCTGCTCGCCCAGCGCATCGGCCGGCCGGGCGCCGACCACGGCCCGATGCTCGAGGTGCTCAGCCGCCGCTACTACGGCAACCGGGGCGCGAGCGACGCCCGAGCCGTCGAGGTGGCCGGGCAGTCGTTCTTCACAGCCGGGTACGACCGCGACGGCGAACGCTTCCGCCTGGTCGCCGTGGCCACCGACTTCGACGGACTGCCGGAAACCCTGACGACTGTCGCCGCGCTTGTCGCCGCCGGGGGCGACGGCACTGGTCCGGCATCGCCGACGCCGGGCCACGATCCCGCGCCGACAGTCGCCGACGTGTACCTGACCTGGGCCGAGCAGCCCGACGTGGAGGCGATGGCCACCACCCTGCGGGAGGTGCTCGACCAGGCCGGCCTGCTGGACGTGCTGCAACGGGCGACGATCTCGGTGGCCGGCCGCACCGGCGCCGAGATGCACCACCACTTCACCTTCCGGGCCGGCCTCGGTGAGGACCGGGTGATCCGGGGCCTGCACCCGCTCATCGCCCAGCGTCTGCAACTGCCCCGGCTGCGCAACTTCGACCTGACCCGGCTGCCCTCGGCCGACGAGGAGGTCTACCTGTTCCACTGTGTCGCGCCGGACAATCCGGCCGACGAGCGCCTGGCCGCGATGGCCCAGGTACGCGACCTCACCCCGCTGCGCGACACCGACGGACGGATCCTGGCGCTGCCGGCGGTCGAGGGCGCGCTCGACGCCTGCCTCGACGCGATCCGCAAGGTGCAGGCGCAGCGCCCGGCGAAGAAGCGGTTCGACACCAACCGGATCACCCTCTTCGTCTGGCCGCCGAACGACCTCAGCATCGAGGAGCTGAACACCGTCGCCCAGCGGGTGCTGCCGATCACGGCGGACGCCGGGCTGGAGGAGGTGCTCTTCCTCGGCCGCCAGCGCGACGAGGACACCGGCGAACTGATCGACATCGCGGTGCAGATCTCCTACGACGAGGGCATGCGGATCTCGGTCACCGAGCCGACGGCGGAGCTGATCCAACCGCTCGACGACTACCGGCAGAAGGTGCTGTCGGCCCGGCGGCGCGGCACCACCTACCCGTACGAGCTGACCGAGATGCTGGCCGGCCGCAACGGCAGCTTCGTCGAGTACGACCTGGCCGACTCCGGCGAACTGGTTCCGGTGCAGCGGCCGAGGGGGCAGAACCGGGCGGGCATCGTCGTCGGCCTGGCGAGCACGCCCACCGAGCGCTACCCGGAGGGTGTCACCCGGGTGGTGCTGCTCGGCGATCCGACCAAAGCGCTGGGCGCGCTGGCCGAGCCGGAGTGCGCCCGGGTGATCGCCGCGCTCGACCTGGCCGAGCGGATGCGCCTCCCGGTCGACTGGTTCGCGCTGTCGGCCGGCGCGCGGATCTCGATGAGTTCGGGCACCGAGAACATGGACTGGGTGGCCGCCGCGCTCAAGCGGATCGTGGAGTTCACCCAGGCCGGCGGTGAGATCAACATTGTCGTCGCGGGGATCACAGTGGGTGCCCAGCCGTACTGGAACGCCGAGGCCACGATGCTCATGCACACCAGGGGCATCCTGGTGATGACGCCGGATTCGGCGATGGTGCTGACCGGCAAGCAGTCGCTGGACTTCTCCGGCGGGGTGTCCGCCGAGGACAACTTCGGCATCGGCGGCTACGACCGGGTGATGGGCCCGAACGGCCAGGCCCAGTACTGGGCGCCGGACCTGCGCGGTGCCCACCAGGTCCTGATGGCGTACCACGACCACGCCTACGTGGCGCCTGGCGAGACCCGGCCGCGCCGTGCGGTCACCACCGACCCGGCCGACCGCGACATCTCCGACTACCCGCACGCGGTACCGGACAGCGACTTCACCACCGTCGGCGAGATCTTCTCCCGGGAGCGCAACCCGGATCGCAAGAAGGCGTTCGACATCCGTACGCTGATGCGGGCCCTGGCCGACCAGGACCACGCGGTCCTGGAACGCTGGGCGGGCATGGCCGACGCCGAGACGGCTGTGGTGCAGGACGTGCACCTCGGCGGCATCCCGGTGTGCCTGCTCGGCATCGAGTCCCGTTCGGTGCCCCGTCGCGGCTTCCCGCCCACCGACGGACCGGACACCTACACCGCCGGCACGCTCTTCCCGCGCTCGTCCAAGAAGGCGGCCCGCGCGATAAACGCGGCAAGTGGGAACCGTCCGCTCGTGGTGCTGGCCAACCTCTCCGGCTTCGACGGCTCGCCCGAGTCGATGCGACAGTTGCAGCTGGAGTACGGCGCGGAGATCGGCCGGGCGATCGTCAACTTCGACGGACCTATCGTCTTCTGCGTGATCTCCCGGTACCACGGTGGCGCGTTCGTGGTCTTCTCCAAGGCGCTCAATCCGAACATGACGGTCCTCGCGGTGGAGGGTTCGTTCGCCTCCGTCATCGGCGGCGCACCGGCCGCGGCCGTGGTGTTCGCCGGTGACGTCAACGCCCGTACGGCGAAGGATCCCCGGGTGGCCGACCTGGAGGCGCGCGTCGCGGCGGCGACCGGCGGACAGCGGGCCGCGTTGGTGACGCAGCTGATGGACGTGCGCGCGTCGGTGCGGGCGGAGAAGCTGGCGGAGGTGGCCGCCGAGTTCGACGGCGTGCACAGCATCCAGCGCGCTGTCGAGGTCGGCTCGGTGGACGCCATCGTCCGGCCCGAGGAGCTGCGCCCGCAGCTCATCGCGGCCGTCGAACGCGGGCTGGAGAAGGCGGCCCGGCCGTCCTGACCGGTCGTGGCACGCTGACGGCGGGACGCCGTCCCGTCGTCGGCGTGCCACGATGGGGCGTGCCCGAGGACCGGAAGCCGCCAATCGCGTTCGAGACCACCTGCACCGTCGCGGCCCCGCCCGACGTGGTGTACGCGCACCTGGCCGATCCGCGCAGCTACATCGGACTGTCACCGCTGATCGTGGCGGTCGACGACGTGCGGCACGGTCACGACGCCGAGGGTCGCCCGGTCGCCGACTACGTCGCCGTCGAGCGGTTCCGGCTGGTCGGTCCGTTGCGGTGGGACAACCGCATCCGGGTACGCATGGTGTCGACGCCACCGCACGGCCCACTGGTCAGCGAGGTGCGCAGCCCGGGCTGGGTGTCCCTGCGCGCGGTGGTCGAGCTGAGTCCGGTACCGGAGGGCACCCGGGTCGACGAACGGGTCACCGCCCACGCACCGGCACCGCTGCGGCGCTTCGTGGCCGGCCAGGCCCGTCAGGTAGCGGCCTACCGGGCGGCCGAGCTGACCCGCCGCATGGCGGCGTAGCCGCACCAGGCTCACTGCCGGCGCCCCCGAACCCGATGGGTTCGGGGGTGGCTCCTCACCAGGCCCAGACCGTCGGTTCGGCGAACTCGTATCTGTCGGTGGCGAGGTGCGGGGTGGCGGCGGTGAGCAACGGCTGGTCCGCACTGTCGAGGATCCTCACCTTGGCGACCTTGCGATGATCGATCTCGAAAATCCCGATCCCGTTGGTGAGCGTCCCGTCCGTCAGCGTTGATCCCCGTGCGTCGACAAGTTCGGCGCGGGCCGCCGACGTCGGCCCGGCCACCAGCACACCTGTGGTTCCGGCCGGCAGCGGCACGGCGACCAGGTCGGAGCTGCCGATACCGGTGCGGTCAAAGGTCAGAACCGCTGATTCCGGTCCGGCGAGCACGCGGGCGTCGGCCTTGAGCAGTGCGGCGCAGCCATCGTCGGTCGAGCAGGACCTCACCAGGACGGCCGCCGGCGGGTCGGGCAGCTTGGTGGGCAACCGACCGGTCCAGAGCACCTGGGGCGTCGAGCTGGTGAGTCCGCCGCCGTCGAGCATGTCGCGCAGGTCGCGGACGGCGGCGGCGCTGAGGTCGGGCCGCAGAGCCGGGGAGAGCGGCACGTTCGTCCGCACGCCGATCTGGGCCCCCGGTCCGGCGTAGCGCACGATGCCGTCGCAGGTGAACTGCCACCGCCCGGCCGGCTCACCCGTCGCCCGCACCATGTAACCGTCGGTGCCCACCGGTTGCCAGGACCTGATGACGGATCCGTCCGGCTGGAGCCGACCGTCGTGGGAGGTCTCCACCTGGCAACCGGCCGGTGCCAGGCCGACCGCGAGATCGGCCGAATGGTCACCGTCGACAGGGGAGTGCCGACCGAAGATGAGGTACGGGGTCAACTCCTGGGGCTCGTCCGGCGTCCCGGTCTTGTCGAGCAGCTCCGGCACGGAGGCACCTTCCGGGCCGGAGCCATGGCGAATCAGTGCGTGCGAGTCGTCCAGGTAGGCCACCATCACCACGCGGGCACCCGGCGCGTCGTGGGCGAACAGCACCCGCACCTCGTCCAACGACGGGTCGACAAGGAGTTCGGCGCGGGCGGCCCGGTACTCCCGTTCGATGGTGGCGACAAGCGCCGTGTCGCCGGCCAGGTTGCCCCGGGTGGGCGAGTCGAGCAGCCGCCGCACCATCGGATCGTCGATCGGACTCGCCGGCTGGTACGCCGCCGTGGCCAGCGTGGGCTCGTCGCTCCGCAGCAGGCCCACCAGACCCACAGGCGGTATGGTCACCGCGGCCAGCACCAGGGCGGCCACACCCGTCACCGCCGTCTGTCGCCGCCGGCGTCGCCGCACGCGACGAAGCAACCGCTGGTACGGGTCGGGTTGTGGCACCACCGGTTCGGCGAGCCGGGCCAGTGCCTGCCTGATCTCATCGGCCATCGCTCGGGCCTCTCCTTCTCGACGCGTCCGGCACCGCGGCCAGCGAACCCTTGTCAACGTCGTGTCGCGGTGCCTGTCGGGCCGGCGTCACCGGCCGGCCCGGCGATGCCGGCAGCACCGTCCGTAGTCGGGCGAGCGCCCGCGAGGACTGACTCTTCACCGTGCCGACCGAGCATCCGAGCGCGTCGGCGATCTGGGCCTCGGAGAGGTCCTCCCAGTAGCGCAGCACCAGCACCGCGCGCATCCGGGGCGGCAGGTGGTGCAGGGCGGCGAGCATCTCGTCACGGACCACGACATCCTGGGCCAGGTCCCGGCCCGGCTCGGTCGGGGACCGCCAGGAGCCTGTGACACCGGCGAGCAGCTCCCGGGAACCGAAGCGCCGCCAGAGCCGGGTCCGCTCGTTCACCATGATCCGGCGCACGTACGCCATCGGTTCGTCCACCTGCCGCCACCGGCGCATCGCCCGCATCAGCGCGATCTGCACCAGGTCCTCGGCCGCGTGTCGGGAGCCGGTGAGCAGGTACGCCGTCCGGATCAGGTCCGTGTACCGGACCTCGACGAACTCGCGGAAGCCGTCATCGGTCACCTGCGCCCTCCAGCCCCGTCTGGGCATCGTTCATGACAGGAAGACCCCGGATCACCAGGAATGGTTGTGCGTGCCGACGAGGAGTGGGATTTTGCACTACCAGTGCATCTTGTCTCCGGGGCTCCGGCTGCTTAGCGTCTCAGCATGGCTGCCTCCTGGACGTTCGCCGTGGCCCGTGCCGAGCTGAGTCGCACCACCCTGGTGGAGAGTGCCGTGCCGGAGGTGTCCGGCGGCGAGGCGCTGTTGCGGGTGGACCGGGTCGGACTGACCGCCAACAACGTCACCTACGCGGTGCTCGGCGAGGCGATGCGGTACTGGGAGTTCTTCCCGCCCGACCGGCACGGGCTGGGCGGGCGGTGGGGGCTGCCGCCGTTGTGGGGCTTCGCCGAGGTGGTCGCCTCGACGGTCGCCGGGGTCGAGGCGGGGCAGCGGGTGTACGGCTATCTTCCGCCGGCCGGGCATCTGGTGGTGCGGCCGTCGAGGGTGGACGCCTCCGGGTTCCGGGACGGAAGCGCGCACCGGGCCGAGCTGCCCTCGCCGTACAACGGGTACCGCTCGACGGTGGGTGATCCGGCGTACCGGGCCGACCAGGAGGACCTGCTGGTCCTGTTCCGGCCGCTCTTCTTCACCTCATTCATGTTGGCCGACCAGATCGTCGACAACGACTGCTACGGCGCGACGTCGCTGGTGTTCTCGTCGGCGTCCAGCAAGACCGCGTACGCCGCCGCCGTCGAGCTGCGGGGGCGCGGCCCGCGCCTGGTGGGGCTCACCTCGCCCGGCAACCTCGAGTTCACCCGGTCGCTCGGCTGCTACGACGAGGTGCTGCCGTACGACGGGATCGCCGCCCTCGACCCGGCGCCGACCGCGTACCTCGACCTGTCCGGTGCGCCCGCGACCCGGACCGCCCTGCGGCGGCACCTCGGCGACCGGCTGGTCCGCGACATCGCTGTCGGCCTGACCAACCAGATCCCGAACGCCGACGCCGCGGGGGAGGTCTTCTTCGCCCCGGTGCAGATGCGCAAACGCCGCCTCGACTGGGGCCGCGACGGGCTCGACCGCCGCTTCGCCGACGCCTGGCGGCGCTTCGCGGAGGTGGCCGGCGGATGGCTCGACGTCCAGCTCGGCACCGGGCCGGGTGCGCTGGAGCACGCCTGGCTCGACGTCCTCGCGGGCCGTACGCCACCCCGGCTGGGGCGGGTCGTCCAGTTCTGAGCGCGGGGAGCGGGCACCCCGACCGCATGGAGGATTGCGAGTGCGTTACCAGGTAGTAACGATGTCGTGTCATGGACTCCGCCCTGACCCTGATCGGACTACCCGTCGCCCTCGGCATCATCATGCTCGGTCTGGGTCTCGGCCTAACCACCGGCGACTTCCGCCGGGTGGCCCGACACCCGAAGGCCGCCGTCATCGCCCTGGTGTGCCAGATCCTGCTCCTGCCGGCGCTCTGCTTCGGCCTGGTCCTCGCCTTCGATCTGCCACCCGAGCTGGGCGTCGGGATGATGCTGCTGGCCGCCTCCCCGGGCGGTACCACGGCGAACCTCTACAGCCACCTCTTCGGCGGGCACGTGGCCCTGAACATCACCCTGACCGCGATCAACTCGGTGCTTGCGGTCTTCACCCTGCCGATCGTGGTCAACCTGTCGGCGGCGTACCTCCTCGGCGACGCGAGGAGCATCGGGCTCCAGTTCGACAAGGTGCTCCAGGTGTTCGCGATCGTGCTGATCCCGGTGGCCCTCGGGATGCTGATCCGGGCACGGTCGGCCCGGGTCGCGCAGCGGTTGGACCGCCCGGTCCGGGTGCTGTCCGTGGTGGTGCTGGTCGCGGTGATCGCCGGTGCCGTACTCGGTGAGCGGGAGAACCTCGCCGACTACTTCGTCTCCGTCGGCCTGGCCGTGCTGGCGTTCAACCTGCTCAGCCTCGGCATCGGGTACGGGGTGCCCCGGCTGGCCGGGGTCGAGCGCAGCGCCGCCAAGGCGGCCGGTTTCGAGATCGGCATCCACAACAGCACCCTGGCCATCACCATCGCGCTCAGCCCGGCGTTGCTCGACAACGCGCAGATGGCGATTCCCGGTGCCGTCTACGGCATCGTCATGTTCTTCACGGCTGCGGCCTTCGGTTACCTGGTCAACCGGGTGGGTGCCCGCCGCGACCCGGCGCCGGACGGTGCCGTCCGGACCTGAACCGGCCGGAGCGACACCTCGTGCGGGTGCCCTGAGGGGCGGGCGGATCGCCGTTTGCGTTCCCTCCCTGTGCAACGATCGTTGGGCGTCATGCCGACCGTCCGGCTCCGTCGGCCTGCCCGAGCATCGGCCACTGGTGGGCCGGCGGAAAGGCGCCACACCTCGTACCCCTTTGGAGAGCACGATGTCCCTCTCTCCGGCTCGGGTCTTCGCCGCGCTGAACGCGGTGCGACCGCCCGACCAGGCGTCCCCTGTCATGGACAAGGCGGTGGTGATCGGCGGCAGCATCGCCGGGATGCTCGCCGCCCGGGTGCTGTCCGACCACGCCGAGAGCGTGGTGGTCGTCGACCGCGACGACCTGCAGACGACAGGCCGACGGCCGGGTGTGCCACAGGGCACCCAGCTGCACGCGCTGCTGCCCGGCGGCTTCCTCCAGCTGGAACAGCTGTTCCCCGGGTTCCGGGAACAGGCCCTGGCACAGGGGGCGATCGAGGCGCCGCCCGCGGCCCGGAGGAACTACCTCGACGGCCGGCTGAAGGTCGTCGTACCGGACGACGCCGACAGCCTGGCCGGCAGCCGGCCGCTGCTGGAGTCGTTGATCCGACAGCAGGTGCTGCGACTGCCGAACGTCAAGACCGTCACCGCCCGGGCCACCGGGCTGGTGTTCGACGGTCCGGTGACCACAGGCGTCCGCTGCGAGGTCGGCGGTTCGCCGGGTGTCGAGCACGCCGACCTGGTGGTGGACGCCATGGGGCGGTCCAGCCGGTTGTCCGACTGGCTGGCGGAGGCCGGGTGGGAACGGCCGCCCCTGCGGCGGATGACTGTGCACCTCAACTACGCGACAGCCCTGTTCCGGCGGCACGAGGCGCACCCTGAGCACGCGGTGGTGCTGGCGCTGCACAGTCCGACGAGGTCCGTGGACGTCGCCGGTGCCGCGTTCTTCGCGATCGAGGACGGCAGGTGGATGGCCATGATGGCCGGTTACGGGGAGAACCGTCCCGGCCGTACCGCCGAGGACTTTGTCCGCCGGCTGCGCGAGCAGTTCCCACCGGAGTTCGCAGTTGTCGCCGACAGCGAGATCCTCGGCGACGTGCAGACCTACCGGCACGCCGACAGCCGGCGGCGGGACTTCCACGCGCTGACCCGGTTGCCGGCGGGGTTGGTGAGCGTCGGTGACGCGGTCGCCTCGTTCAACCCGGTGTACGGGCAGGGCATCACCGCCGCCGCCCTGCACGCGGCCTGCCTGGCGAGCTACCTGCGGTCCGGTCCGGACCTCGGCCAGCCGGCCCGCCACTTCTTCGCCCTCCAGAAGATCGTGGTCGACGCGGCCTGGTCGATATCGACCTCGGCCGACCTGGCGTTGCCGCACGTGGACGGCCCCTACCCACGTGGCTACCGGCTGTCCAGCTGGGTGAGCCGGCAGATCGTCGCGGCGACCGTCACCGACGTGGTCACCGCCCGCCGGTTCAACGACGTCGTCTCGATGCGGAAGCACCCGGGTTCGCTGGCCTCACCGAAGGTGATCCTCGGCGCTCTGCGCGCCAATCGACGCGCCCGCTGACCGGCTGCCTGTCGAGCACGCCGCATACGCTGCCGCTGTCGACGCGGGGACCGAGAGGGAGAGGAGGATCCGGGTGGCCTACGTCTTTCTGCTGCTCGCCATCGCGGCGGAGGTCACCGGCACCAGCCTGCTCAAGGCGACGCAGGGCTTCACCCGGCTCTGGCCGACGCTGGGGCTGGCGGTGGCGTACCTGACCGCGTTCGCCCTGCTGGCCCAGGCGGTGAAGGGGATACCTGTAGGCGTCGCGTACGCCATGTGGTCGGGCCTCGGCACCGCCGCCATCGTCGCCATCGGCGCCGCCTACCTGGGTGAACCGCTGACCCTCGTCAAGATCTGCGGCGTCGCGCTGGTCATCGCCGGCGTAGTCCTCCTCAACCTCAACACCCCCCACTGACCCACCCCACCCCGCCCCACCCCGCCGCGATCTTGCACTTCCTGTCCCCGCATACGTGGCGAAGAGGTGCATAAAGGCGACCGGAAGCGCAAGATCGCGGGGTCGGGGTGAGGTTTGACGATTGCACTTATGGCAATGTCAGCATATGTTTGGGGTGAGTTGGGGGAGGGGTCGGGTGGGGGCTGGGCACGATCACGGACGGCAGGTCGCCCGGGCGGGGGAGAAGCACCGCGGACGGTTGTGGGTGGCCTTCGCCCTGTTGGCGGTCTTCATGCTGGTGGAGGCGGTCGGGGCCTGGGTAAGCGGTTCCCTGGCCCTGCTGTCGGACGCCGGGCACATGTTCACCGACGTGCTGGGCATCGGCATGGCGCTCGCCGCGATCACCGCCGCGAGCCGGGCCTCCCGGGACGGTCAGCGCACCTTCGGCCTGTACCGGATGGAGGTCCTGGCGGCACTTGCCAACGCGGTGCTGCTCTCCGGGGTGGCCCTCTATGTGCTTGTGGAGGCGCTCCGGCGGCTCGATGAACCGCCGGAGGTGCTGGTCGGCCCGATGCTTGTGGTGGCGGTGGGTGGACTGGTCGCCAACGTGGTCGCCTTCCTGCTGCTGCGAGCCGGATCGACGGAGAGTCTGAACGTGCGCGGCGCCTACCTGGAGGTGCTCGGTGACCTGCTCGCCTCGGTCGGCGTGCTGATCGCGGCCGGGGTGATCGCGCTTACCGGTTGGTGGTACGCGGACCCGATAGTCGCGGTCGGGGTGGGCCTGTTCATCCTGCCGCGCACCTACCGTCTCGGCCGCGCCGCGTTGCGGGTCCTGGTGCAGGCCGCGCCGCCACACGTCGACGTCGGCGAGGTGCGCGACGGGCTGCGTGCGCTCGATGGGGTCGCCGACGTGCACGACCTGCACGTGTGGACCCTGACCTCGGGCATGGAGGTGGCCTCGGCACACCTCACCCTGGACGCCGGAGCCGACCTGGCCCGGGTGCTGGCCGCCGCCCGCGAGATGCTGCACGACCGCTTCCGCATCGAGCACGCCACGTTGCAGGTCGAGCCACGCGACGCCGAGGGAGTCTGCGGCGGCGCCCACTGGTGAGTCGGTCAGCGCAACTGGACCACGTTGCCGGTGACCAGCCGCCCGCGCTCCCCGGCGAGGAAGGCGATCACCTCGGCGACCTCCTCGGGCTCGGCCACCCGGAGCAGGTGCGGGCCGTCGTCGACTGCGGCGCGTACCTCCTCGCTGACCCAGCCGGTATCGGTGACCGGCGGGTGCACGGCGTTGGCGGTGATGCCGAACGGCGCGAGTTCGCGTGCCGCGGTCATCGTGTAGTTGACAAGCGCCGCCTTGGCGGCACCATAGGAGACCTCCTCGGGGAACCCGTCGTTGCCGCCCGACGTGAGGCTGATGACTCGGCCCCAGCCGCGCCGCGCGGCCACGTTGCGGCGGGCGAACTCGGCGATCAGCAGGGCACCCGCGCGGGCGTCCACGGCGAACTGGGCGTCGAAGGACTCGGCGCTCACCTGCCGCAACGTGCGACCGTGCCGGTCGGCGGCGGCGGGCTTGAAGGTGTCCGCCAGCCAGCCGCTTGCGTTGTTCACCAGGATGTCGACAGTGCCCAGCTCGCGTTCGGCGATGTCGAACAGCCGGGCCGGGACGGCCGGGTCCGCCAGGTCCGCCTCGACCGGCACCACCCGGCCGCCGACGGCGCGGACCCGCTCGACCACACCGGTCGCGTCGGCGGCCCGGTTGCGCCGGTACGCGTCGGGGATTCCCGGGTCCGGTGGGTCGTCCAGCCGTAGATAGCTGACCAGCACCGCGGCGCCCAGCCGGGCCAGCGCGACGGCGGTGGCCGCCCCGATGCCGTGGTTGGCCCCGGTGATGAGAGCCACCCGACCGCTCAGGTCATCGGCGGTTGCGGTGGGGAACACCTCGTCGGCTCTTCCTCGCTCGCTCACGGCGCGGGTACGACCTCCTGGCCCAACGGCCAGATCGCTGCCGGGACGAGCTTGAAGTTGGCCACGCCGAACGGGATCCCGATGATGGTCAGGCAGAGGCTGACGCCGGCGACGATGTGCGAGAGCGCCAGCCACCAGCCGGCCAGCAGCACCCAGATGATGTTGGCGAGACCCGACGCCACCCCGACGCCGGGCTTGGGCACCAGGGTCCGGCCGAAGGGCCACAGCGAGTACGACGCCAGCCGCAGCGACGCGACGCCGAACGGGATGGTGATGACGAGCACGAAGCAGATCAGGGCGGCGATGCCGTAACCGATCGCCAGCACCAGACCACCGCCGAAGATGAGCCAGAGCACGTTCAGCAGAAATCGGATCATGAACCCATGATGACCGCCGTGCGCCACCGGCCACCCGCGCAGGGCGGCCGGTGGCGCGGACGGGTCAGCCGGTGACCCCTGTGACGGTGCTGCCGGATCTGGTGACGCGGTAGGTCACCTGAGCGCCGCTCCAGAAGTGGAAGGTGAGGGTGACAGGTGCGCCGTCGCGTACCTCGCCGAAGAAGGTGTCGGTCAACGCGATCCGGCTACCCGGGTAGTCGGGAGTGAAGGCCACGTCGAACTCCTTGTACGACGTCCAGTCGTGCGGTCCGGCGTTGCTGCCGTCGGCGTACCTCGCCTCCATGGTGGCGAGCTGGTCGCCGCGGAACTGGGTCGGGATGGCGAAGGCGGTGGTGGACCCGGTGGCGTTGGACAGGACCGGAGCGTCGTACGTGATCACGTCGATCCGCCAGGGCACGCCTGCCGAGAAGCGGGCCTGGAGGCTGGCGTTGACCCCGTACGCCCGGTTGCCGACCAGCCGGGTCAGCGCGCTCGCGGTGATGGTGAGCTGGTTGCCGGAGACCGTGTAGTCGGTGCCCTGGGTCAGGTTCGTGCTGCCGTGGCGCAACCCGGAGAAGGTGGTGCCGTTGAGGTTCAGGGTGAGCGACTTGGCGGTGATCGAGCCGGTACGCGGCACGTACACCTGGTCGGCGGAGGCAGTGCCGGACCGGGTCGTCCAGCTCGACCTGATCTGCGCCCACAGCTCCGGGTCCTTCCACTGGAAGGCGACCCGGTCGAAGTGCTGGCCGTTGTCCCACAGCTGGGTGGTGAGCTGCCGCTGCCGCGCGTAGTGGCCGAGGAACTCGAAGAACTTCAGCTTCTCACCCTGCTGGATGGTGCCGGTGTGCCTGTCGAACCCGAGTAACCCGTACTCGCCGATGACGACCGGGATGTTACGGGTGACGAAGGCGTTGTAGACCCGGTCGAACGAGTCGGTCAGGTCCTGCTGGGTGGTGGCGTCGAAGCGGGTGCCGCCGGCGACGTTGACGCTGAACGGCCAGTAGCCGTAGAAGTGCACGGTGGCGATCAGGTTGCGGTCGTTGAGCTGGCTGATCGTCGTGGCCAGCTCGTTGATCCGGGCCTGCTCGGAGGAGGTGTGCAGGGTCGGCAGGACCAGCATCCGGGTGGCGTTGGTGCCGCCGGAGGCGCGCACGATCCGGTGGAAGTTGACGTTCAGCTCGTGGAGCAGCTGGGCGTTCTGGGCGTCGCCGGAGCTGTTGGCGAACTGCGGCTCGTTGACGCTCTCGAAGTGCAGCCTCGGTGAGTGGTCCCGGAACGCGGCGGCGATCTGGGTCCACAGCGCGTTGTAGCGGTTGAGCACTGTGGTCCGGTTCGTCGGCATCTCGTGAATCCACTGCCACGAGTCGTGGTGCAGGTTGATCATCACGTAGAAGCCGTCGTCCAGGGCCCAGCCCACGACCTCCTTGACGCGGTTCAGCCAGGCCGCGTCGATCGTGTACGACGGCGCCGGTCCGTGGTGGTTGCTCCAGGTCACCGGGATCCGGATGCTGTTGAAGCCCTGCGCCCGGATGGCGTCGAGCTGGGCCTCGGTGACGCGCGGGTTGCCCCACGCGGTCTCGTCGGCGCCCACCGCGTCGAAGGTGTTACCGAGGTTCCACCCGGGCTGCATCGCGGCCACGTACGCCATCGGGTCACCGGCCGGAGGTGGGCTGGTCGGCGGCGGGGTGCTCGGTGGGGGCGTGCTGGGCGGCGGGGTGGTGGTCGGTGGCGGCGTGGTACCGACGCTGCCGGTGCAGGTGACGCCGTTGAGAGCGAACGTGGTCGGCGCGGTGTTGCTGCCGGACCACGACCCGTTGAAACCGAAGGACGCGGTCTGGTTGGTGCCCAGCGCGGCGTTGTAACTGACGTTGCTGGCGGTGACGTCGTTGCCGGACGAGGTGACGGTGGCGTTCCAGGCCTGGGTGACCCGCTGCCCCGAGGGGAACGTCCAGGTCAGACGCCAGCCGTTGAGTGGGTCGCCGAGGTTTGTCACGTCGACGTTCGCGGTGAACCCGCCCGGCCACTGGCTGGGGGCGCTGTATGCCACCCGACATCCGGCCGCCGCGTGGGCGGTGCCGGCGTTGATCAGGCCGGCGCCGGCGAGTAGTGCGGCGATGCCGCTGGCGACCAGGCCGAATCGCCAACGTGTCCTGCGGAGTGTGCCCTTCAGCGCAGCCATGACGCTCCTCGCGTGGTGATGGTGTCAACGGGTGGCTGGCCGGGCGTCGCCGGGCCACCGGAACATCCGGCCGGCTCGCACCATAAGTTGGGATCATCAACTTTGTCAATCGATGTTACGCGATATGAATGCCTTCTGGCCAGGTGGGGGCGGTGCTGTTGTGGGGAAGTCGATCGTCCCGGCGTACCGAATCGGTAGGTGGACCGGCGGCGGACCGGTAGCCAGGTCGACAGGCGCCAGCGGCCCGGCGCAATCTGCACCGGCACCCGGGGGTGCGAATGAGCGAGGCCCGGCGGGGTAGTCGGCGTCGTGGCGGCGGGGGAGGTCAACGCGGGCTGGGCGCGTCGTGCCGCCGGCCGGGTCGAGGCCGGGGTCGCCGGGACGGTGGGCAGCCTCAGCCGGCGGATCGGCTGGCAGGAACGACGCCGGAGCCTGGAGCTGTACGCCATCCTCGCCGTGCAGGCCGGGGTGGCCGCGGCGCTGGCCTGGACGCTTGCGCACGAACTGCTGGGCCATCCGTCACCGGTGTTCGCCCCCAGCGCCGCCGTCGGCACGATCGCCGCCGCCATCGGCCGGCGGACCCGTCGCACCATGGAACTGCTTGTCGGCGTGCTGGCCGGACTCCTGGTGGGGGACGCCCTGATCATGATCATCGGCACCGGTCCGTGGCAGATCGGCACGGTGGTCACTCTCGCCATCCTGCTCGCGCTCACCATGAGCCGGGGTGGAGCGGTCGTCACCCAGGCCGGCGGTACGGCGGTGCTGATCGCCACCCTCTCGCCGATCCAGCGAGGACTGGAGGTGCCGCGGATCGTCGACGCGGTGATCGGCGCGGTCTCCGCCGTGGTGGTGGTGGCCGTGCTGCCGGTCAACCCGGTGCGCATCATCCAGCGGGCCGCGCGGCCACTCTTCGCCGCCCTGATCGAACACCTGCACAACGCTGCGGACGGGATGTCCACGGGCGATGCCGGGGTGGTGGCCCGGGCCCGGGACGGGCTGTTCGGCCTCGGCCCTCAACTGGGGCTGCTCAACGACGCGGTTTCCGGCGCCCAGGAGGCGGTCGCGGTCTCGCCGGCACGTTGGCACCGGCGGGGCGAGTTTGAGCACTACCAGCGTGGTACCCGCTACCTCGACCTGGCTGTCGGCGGCGGCCAGGAGATGCTGCGCCGGGCGGCCACCGCGGTCCACGACGGCGAACCGATCCCGCCCGGGCTGGCCGCCGCGGTGCACTACTTCGGTGACGCGCTCGCGCTGTTGCAGGTCGAGGCGGAGAGTGGGCACGGCACGGAGCGGTCCGAACAGTTGGTCCTCAAGGCTGTCGACCGGGCCGCCGAGGCGTACGACGAGGGAGTCGGCTTCTCCGGCAGCGTGGTGGTGGCCCAGATTCGCACGGTCGCCACCGACCTGCTGCGCAGCCTCGGCTGTTCCGACGACGAGGCCGTCGCCGTGGTCCGACGCCGCTTCGAGCAGCGGCGTCACGAGGCGGAGCAGTCGCCGGCCGAACGCAGGGCGGCGTG
Source organism: Micromonospora andamanensis (assembly GCF_016863495.1). Lineage (GTDB taxonomy): Bacteria > Actinomycetota > Actinomycetes > Mycobacteriales > Micromonosporaceae > Micromonospora > Micromonospora andamanensis. The sequence goes on along the minus strand of NZ_BOOZ01000014.1, from coordinate 130,213 downwards.
ACCGGCCCGGCCGGCTCAGAGCCGGCCGGCCACCGTCCGGGCCAGGTCGGTCAGCGGCTTGTGGTACCTGGCCGGGTCGTCCAGCCGGACCAGCCGGATGGCCACCCAGACCCCGGCGGCGTGGACGAAGACCGCGCCGTCCTCCAGGTACGCCTCGTCCCCGATCCCGGACAACGTCTGGAACTCGTGGTCGAGATCGCGGTCGACGTCGAGGATCTTCTTGGCCCCGTCGCCCACGTAGATCTCCACCTGCGCCACCGGGCCCTACACCGGTCCGCTGTACGTGCAGGTTTCCCGGACCGGTACCGGATCCTCCAGCGGAGTGTCCGCCAGCTTCTCGGCGTCCGCCTTGGTGACCAGCGCGCAGGCGTCGACAGCCGGTGCCTCGGCCGACGGCTCGGTCGCCTCGGTCTCCTCGATCGGTGGCGCGGGCTCCGTCACCTCGTTCGGTGGCGGGGGCGCGGCGGCGGGTTCGGCGTTGCCGCCGCAGGCGGTCAGAACGGCGACGACGGCGGCCGTCGCGGCGAGCTTCAGATACCTCACGGTCGTCTCCTCGGGCCGGGGTCTCACCGGGGCAGGGCGTCGAGCAGTCGGCGCAGCGCGCTGCACCGCGCGGGTCACCTCGATGGCGACGAGCGGGTTTCCGGCGGCCTCCCGGGCGATCCGGGCGAGCAACGAGCGACTCAGGGTGGCGCCGACCCGCTCCCGCAGGAGGTGGTGCAGGGCACCCACGCCCAGTGGAGCCAGCGGCAGCCGGGTCAGTCGGGCGGGACCGGAGTCGAGCCCGAGTGGCGCGATCCGCAGCGTCGACGTGGTGTCGGTGCGGCAGCTGACCAACGTGGACAACCCGGGCCCGACCCGGCGCAGGGCGAACCGCAGCGCCCGTTCGCTCGGCCGGTCCAGCCACGGCGAGTCGTCGACGGCGACGAGCACCGGCCGGCCGGCGGCGAGCGCGTTCTCCAGTAGCGAGCGGGTGGCGGCACCGACGACCCGCTCGTCCACCGTCTCCTCGCTGTCCCTAGTGAGCAGCACCACCTCGGCCGCGACGCGCTGCGGGCGCGGCAGCTCCGCCACCAGGTCCGCGAGGGGGCGGAGCAGGTCGGCGAGGGCGGCGAGGGCAGGTCGGTCTCGCATTCGGTGGGCGCGCAGGTGAGCACCGTCCAGCCGGCCCGGGTCGCCTCGGTAACCAACTCCCGGAGCAGCGTCGTCTTGCCGATGCCGGCCGGGCCTTCCAGCAGCACCGAGCCCGGCTCGCGCAGGGCGCGCCAGGCCTGATCGAACACCCGTCCCGGCCGACGAGCGTACGCCGCATCTGACGATTCTGGCACCGATGGCGGCGCGGAGGCCATCGTGCGGACGGTGATCCGCCACCGGCGGTCGGTCAGGACGGCGGTCAGGCGTGCAGGGTGCGGCTGGGCGGGAAGCCGTAGGTGGCGTGGTAGCGCGCGGTGAACCGGCTGTGGCTGAGAAAGCCCCAGCGCGAGGCGATCGACGAGACCGTTTCCTGTCTCGGGTCGGCCTGCATCAGATCGCGGTGGGCGCGGTCGAGCCGGACCCGGCGCAGGTGTGCCATCGGAGTGGTGTCGAGGTGCCTGCGGAACGCCAGTTGCAGGGTCCGCAGCGAGACCTGGGCCGCGGCGGCGATGTCGGCGGCACCGATGTCGCGGTCGGCGTACTCCTCGATGAACGCTGTCGCCAGGCGCAGCGTCGCCGTGGTCGCGGCGCGCCGGTCGGTGGCGGAGGGCCAGCCCGCTGCGGTGTTGGGGAAGACCGCCAGGGCCGAGGCGGCGAGCATTCGGGCGGCATTGGCGATGACCAGGGGCTCGCGGTACGCGTACGGGTTGCCCAGCACGACGTGGTGGAGGTAGCTCGTGGTGTGCCGCCACAGCCCGGCCAGGGCCGGGGAGGCGGGGGTCAGCCCGGTGAACCTGACCGGGCCCGCCCGGTCGGCGGAGGCCGTGCCGGTCACCCGGGCCAGGACGGCCGGACTGAGCAGGCAGGTGGTGACCCGGCCCGGTGCCCAGCGCAGCGAGCAGGACAGGTCGGGGAGGGTGACCAGGAAGACCTCGCCCGGCCCGAACCGGCCGTACGCGTCGGCGCAGAAGCGGTCGACGCGTCCGTTGACGACCTCGCAGACCACAAGCGCGGCGGCCGGCTCGACATCGATATCGAGCCGGGTGGAGTGGTCCACCGTCTCCAACCAGAAGGAGCCCGCGTCCACCCGGTGATGGCGGAACCGGTAGCGGACGCCGGTGGCCGCGCGGATCGCGACCTTGGCGTCATAGGCGTTCGCCAGGAAGTCGTGGATCGTCTCCGGGTCGCAACTGTCGAACCGGTGGGTGGTCGGAACCTTCGTCTTCAATACGTCTCCATCGACCTGGACGGAGGGCGCTTCGGTACGCCGGATCGGCGCCCGGCGAGACGCGGTGGATCCGCGGAGCGGTAGGACATGCAGAGCCAGGATTCCCATCGATGGTATCCACAAAGGAAGGACTCCCATGAAGTTTTCGTGGCGCATCCGTCGCGCCTGTGGGATCTCGCTCGTTGCCGATGTCAGGGGAGTTCGTTTTCGGGCTAGTCGGCCCACTTCGGCGTGCGCGCACCGCGCTAGCCGACAACCGTCCGTAGCCATAATCATGCGAAGGGTGTCGAGCGAGAGGTAGCTGATCGACTAACGGATGAAGGGATGGGGTGTTGGACAACACCAAGGATCCGACTGACATCGTCCGACTGGCGACGGCTGAGGCCCTCCGACGGATCGCCGGGGAGACACTCCTGACCGGCATCGTGGGATCCCGTATGTCCGCCCTGGGCGGCGGCCTGCGGGACGTACTGCGCTGCGCGCTTGTGGCGCAGCGGGTGGCGGCGCCGACGCGACTGATCACGCTCTGCCGCGACCTGGCCCTTGGGCCCGACGCCTTCGATCTGCTGGGCCATCACCTGTTGGGCGCCCTGGTCGGCTACCGCCCCGGGCCGGACGCCCTGGTCCGGGTGGGCGGGGCGCTCGGACTGGCCCGCCGGGAACTGTTCGCCCACCGACATCCCGGGCCGGGCGACCCACACCGGCAGCCCGCCCGGGTCGGCAGCCGTAACAGCGCAGCCGTCCGGTACCGCTCCGCCAAGCCGCCGGAGCACCTGCCCTCGCCACCGAGCTGGACCTGCACCGGCTGCGGGCAGGAGTGGCCGTGCGCGGTCAAACAGAGCCAACTGCTGGCGGAGTTCGGCGGAGCCCGCGCCGCACTCGCGGTCTACCTGGGCTCCTGCCTGCTGGCCGCAGCCCGGGACCTACCAGGTCTGCCACTGGCCCGGGCGCGTAACCGCTTCCTCGGCTGGCTGCCACGCCGGCCCTTTTGAGTGGCGGAACCGCCCGCCGGTCCGTCGACCGGCGGGCGGTGTCAGCCGCGTTCGATGAGAGCGTGGCCGGCTGTGCCGCGCCGGCCGGCCCGCCGGGACGAGCCTCCCGAACCGTGGCCCAGCTCGGGGCGCCCGATCAGTTGGCCGCCGGCTCGGGCGCCCGGTCGGCGTCGTTCGAGGCGGGTGCGGTCGGCTCGGCCTGATCGGACTGCCGGTCCGCGGCCTGGCCGGCGAACCAGTCGATGCCGCCCGGGCCACCTGCCGCCACCGCCGCCGCCGCGCGCGCCACCGGATCCACCAGGGGGCGTACGCCGTTCTCCGGGCTGCCGGCCGGTTCCGGCTGCGGCTGGGCATGCCGGCCGGCCACGGCGCCGTTGCGGTCCCGGCCGGCCGGATCGGCGGCGTCGGTGACCGTCCGCTCCGCATCCGGACCGGCGCGGTCGGCGTCCACCTCCGTAGCGGCGGTCACCCCCTCGGCCGGCCCGCCGGCCGTGGCGGTCGCCTCGCCACCGCCCGCAGTGGCCGTGTCGCCGGCCCGGGTGACCCCGGCGCGGGCGGCCACCATCGGGTACTCGGCGGTCTCGCCGCCACCCGCGGCGGCTGCCATCACCGCCGCGGCCGCCAGGTCGGCGACCCGCTTGGCCTCGCGCTGTACCCGCGCCCGGGTCTCCTTGGCGTGCCGCTCGGCGGCCTCGGCCGCCCGGCGCACCTCGTCCAGCCGCTGGCTCTCCGCCACGAGTTCGCGACTGGTCTCCTCCAACAACTGGCGCAGGCGGGTCAGCTCGGCCTCGGTGGCATCCTTGGTGCGGCGGGCCTCGTTCAGCTGCTGCTCGGCGTCGTCCAGCTGCTCGTGCAGCTGAGCCAGCGCCTGACCCTGCTCCCCGACCTCCAGTTGGACGGCGTGCAGCTGCTCCTCGGCCGCCGCGGCCTGCTCGTCGCTGAGCTTGCGCACCTCGGCCGCCTGCTCGTCGGCGCGCTTGCGGATCTCCGCGGAGTACTGCTGGGCGTCGGCGATCATCGAGCTGACCCGCTGCTCGGCGGCGCTGCGCTGCGCGGCCAGCTCCCGCTCGGCGGCGGCCCGCTGCTCGGCCAGGTCCTCCTCGGCCGCGGCCCGCCGCTCGGCCATCTCCTCCTCGACAGTGGCCCGCCACTGGGCCAGTTCCTGCTGGCTCTTCGACCGGGCCGCCTGGATCTCCTGGTGGATCTGGGTACGCGCCGAACTGGTGAGCGCCTCCGCCGCCGAGCGGGCCTGTTCGATCTGCTGACGGCACTGCTCGCCGATCCGCTGCGCCTCCTGTTGGGCGCGTTCGTGCGCGGCCTCCCCGTCGGCGCGTAGCTTGTCGGCCCGCTCGCGGGTCTCGGCCAGCTCCGCGTCGGCCGTCGCCCGCAACTCCTCGTACGTCTTCTCGTGCTCGGCCCGCCGGGCGGCCAGTTCCTCTTCGAGGTCGGCCAGGGCCTTGACCGTGCGTTCCCGCGCGTTGGCGAGCGTCTTCTCCGCCTCCGCCTGGAGTTTCGTGGCCCGTTGCGTGTGCGTCTCGATGATCGCCGCGGCCTGCTTCTCGGCCAGGTCCAGGATCTGGCCGACCATCGGGCCCACGTCCTGGAAGGTGGCCTTGTCCACTTGCGCCGGTCGCTGCCGCAGCTCGGCCATCTCGCCCTGAACCGCCTGGAGCTTTCCGGTCAGCTCCCGTACGTGCGCGGTGGCCCGGTCCCGTTCCGCCGAGATGGCGGCGAGCCGGCCGTCCATCTGCTCCACATAGCGCTCGACCTGCCGTTTGTCGAACCCCCGCAGGGCGACCTCGAAATTCGGCCGCGAGGCCAGGTCGTCGCGGACTGCGAACGGCTCCTCGCCGATGGACATGCCCCATCCTCCGTAGGATCGAAGAGCGCCACGCCGGCGGGCCGGCGGCGGATGACGCGCAACGTTACCGCTGCTCCGACTGCTCTGTCGTCCCACCCCGGTACGGTTTTCCGGCCACCTGACGGCTGGCCCGGCATCGGCGTCCCGCCCGATCGCGCGAGGAAGTCGTCGCGATCCGCGTCAGCGGCCTGGCCAGCGCCGCGGCTGAGGTATCGACACCTGTTCACGAGCGTCGCGGCGCCTGACGGGGGAGATGAAAGTGAGACGGACCCGCGTCTTGACAGGTACTTAGGTTAGGTTAACCTAACCGCATGTCGAGCGGACTGGCGTTGGGCGACGCCGAGCAGAGCCTACGGGGTGTTGACCTGTGCCTGGGCTACCACGGCACGACTGTGGTGCACGACGCTGCCATCACCCTGCGTCCCGGCGCGGTCACCGCTCTCGTCGGTCCCAATGGCAGCGGCAAGTCCACCCTGCTGCGGGCGTTGGCCCGGCTGCACCCGATCGACAGCGGCAGCGTCCACTTCGCCGACGGCATCGCCGCCGCGGGTCTGCCCGCCAAGGAGTACGCCCGCCGGGTCACCCTGCTCGCCCAGAGCAGGCCGATCCCCAACGGTGTCACCGTCCGCGACGTGGTCGGCTACGGCCGCCACCCCTACCGGGGCCGGTGGCGTGCGGACGACCCGGACGGCCCGACCGCGATCGCCCGCGCCATGGAGGTGACAGGCGTCAGCACGATGGCCGGTCGACCGGTGGACGAACTCTCCGGTGGCGAACTGCAACGGGTCTGGCTGGCCACCTGCCTGGCCCAGGACACCCCGGTGCTGCTGCTCGACGAGCCCACCACCTTCCTCGACCTGCGGTACCAGGTCGGGATCCTCGATCTGATGCGAGACCTCGCCGACGACCACGGCGTCGCGGTCGGCGTCGTGCTGCACGACCTGAACCAGGCCGCCGCGGTGGCCGACCAGGTGGTCCTGCTGCACGGCGGCCGGGTCCGCGCCACCGGCACCCCGGCCGAGGTCTTCACCGAGCACGACCTGAGCGAGACCTACGGCATCCGGATCGAGGTCAGCACCGACCCGCTGAGCGGGCTGGTGACGACCCGTCCCGTGGGCCGACACCTGGCCCGAATCCCGGTCTGAGCACAGACCTGTCACGACACCCACCCGAGAAAGAACATCATGTCCCGTACCCGTGTAACCGCCCTGGTGGCTGCCGCTACCGCGGTGCTGCTGGCCGCCTGCGGCACCACCGAGAACACCGCCGAGCCCACTGCCTCCACGCCCGCCGCCAGCGGCCCGGTCACCGTCACCGACAGCCGGGGCAAGGAGATCAAGCTCGACGCCCCCGCGACGAAGGTGGTAGGCCTCGAATGGGGCGAGGTCGAGATGCTTGTCAGCCTCGGCGTCATGCCGGTCGGCGTCGCCGACCCCAAGGGGTACGCGACCTGGGTGAGCGCCGCCAAGCTCGACGCCGGCGTCAAGGACGTGGGTACCCGCGGTGAGCCGAGCATCGACTCCATCGTGGCGCTGCAACCCGACCTCGTGGTCATGGAGGACGACCGGGGCGCCAACGTGATCAGCCAGCTGGAGAAGTACGTCCCGGTGGTCGTCACCAAGGGCAGCGACGCCTCGGACAACCTCGGCCGGATGCGTGCCGACCTGAACATGATCGCCACCGCGGTCGGCAAGACCGCCGAGGCGGAGAAGCTGCTCGCCGACTTCGACGCCGCCATCGCCGACGGCAAGAAGAAGATCGCCGACGCCGGTGCTGCCGGCAAGCCGTTCGCCATCGCCGACGGCTGGAAGGAAGGCAGCACGGTAAGCATCCGGATGTTCGGCGAGGGCGCGCTCGTCTCCCAGCTCGGCATCCAGCTCGGCCTCACCAACGCCTGGACCGGCGAGACCGACCCGGCGTGGGGCCTGGGTCAGACCGATGTCGAGGGCCTGACCGTCCTCAAGAGCCCGGACCTGCACTTCTTCTACAACGCCTCGGACGGCGCCGACGTCTTCGCCGACGGCCTGAACAGCAACGCCATCTGGAAGTCGCTGCCCTTCGTCAAGCAGGGCAACCTGCACCGGATGCCCGACGGGATCTGGACCTTCGGCGGGCCGCTCTCCGGCAAGCAGTACATCGACCAGCTCGTCAACACCTACGCGGTGTGACCATGCTGTCCGCGCCCTCGCGCCCGGAGCCGGCGGTCCAGCCGGCTCCGGCCGGGCGGCCCTCGGTTCCCCGCGTCGTCGGGATCTTCGTCGTCGCCACCGCGCTGCTGCTGGTGGTGGTGGCGGTGCACCTCACCCAGGGCACCTCCGCCGTGGGTGCGCTCGACCTGCTCCGCCTGCTGACCGGCGGGGACGACGAGACCGCCCGGGTGCTCGTCGCCTCCCGGGTGCCCCGGCTGCTCGCCGGTCTGACGATCGGTGTCGCCCTCGGCTTCGCCGGCGCGGCCCTACAGTCGATCGCCCGTAATCCGCTCGCCTCACCGGACACCCTGGCCGTCAACGCCGGCGCCCACCTGGCCATCGTCTCGGTCGCCGCGTTCGGCATCGCGCTGCCCGCGCTGCCCGCCGGTGGCCTGGCCTTCTGCGGTGGTCTCGCCGCCGCCGCCCTGGTGATGGCGATGTCCTCCGGGGGCCAGGCCGGCACCACCCGGCTGATCCTCGCCGGCTCGGCCACCGCGATGGCGCTCAGCTCGGTGACCATGCTGCTGCTCCTGCTCTTCGAGCAGGCCACCATCGGCCTGTTCGCCTGGGGCAACGGCTCCCTGGTGCAGAGCGACCTCGACGCGCTCACCCAGCTCGCCCCGGTGATCGTGGCCGCCGTCGCGGCGCTGATGCTGCTCGGCCACCGCCTCGACATCCTCGCTCTCGGCGACGACACCGCCACGGTGCTCGGCATCGACGTACGCCGGACCCGGCTGATCGTCACCGTGCTGGCCGTGCTGTTGTCCGCCGCAGCGGTCACCCTCACCGGCCCGGTCGGCTTCGTCGGCCTCTGCGCGCCGGTGATCGTCCGGCTGCTCGGTCCACTGGTGCCCGGCGTCCATCGGCACCGGATCCTGCTGCCGCTGTCCGGCATCGCCGGCGTCGTCATCGTCCTCGGCTCCGACGTGCTGCTGCGGGCCCTGATGGGCGGCCAGGCCGGCGTGGACATCCCCACAGGTGTGGTGACCACGCTGTTCGGCGCGGGAATCCTGATCTGGCTGGCCCGCCGGCACCGTGACGCCGGCCCCACCCGCCGGCCACCCGGTGGCCACGCGGCGGTGCGCTCCGCGACCTTCCACCGCACCGTGCTGACCGTCGCCGCCACGGTCACCGCCGGGGCGGTGCTGCTCGGCATGCTCGCCGGGGACACCTGGCTGCTGCTCGGCGACCTCGTCAACTGGATCAACGGCAGCACCGGGCCGGCGTACACCTTCGTGCTGGACCAGCGGTGGCCGCGTGTCGCCGCGGCGATGCTTGCCGGCGCGGCCCTGGCGGTCGCCGGCACCACAGTGCAGGCGGTCTGCCGCAACCCACTGGCCGAACCCGGCATCCTCGGCATCACCGCAGGGGCCGGTCTCGGCGCGGTCTCGCTGCTCACCTTCGTGCCGTTGGCCGGTGTCTGGGCCGTCTCCGGGGTCGCCGGTCTCGGCGCCATGCTGGCCTTCGCCCTGGTGTACGGCGCGGCCTGGCGGGGTGGCCTCAGCTCCGACCGGCTGGTCCTGATCGGCTTCGGTGCCTGGCAGGGCGGCATGGCCCTGATCACCTTCATGATCGTCGCCTTCGATCCCTGGAACACCGGCAAGGCCCTCACCTGGCTCTCCGGCTCCACCTACGGCCGCAGCGCCACCCAGGTGCTGCCGGTGGCGATAGCGCTGCTGGTGCTCACCCCGGCTGTGCTGGCCGCCCGGCGCGAGCTGGACCTGATGACGCTCGACGACGACACGCCACGGGTGCTCGGCGTCCGGCTGGAGCGGACCCGCCTGGTCGCCCTCGGCGCGGCGGCCCTGCTCACCTCCACGGCGGTCTCCGCCGTCGGCGTGATCGGCTTCGTCGGCCTGGTCGCCCCGCACGCGGCCCGGGCTCTCGTCGGTGGCCGGCACACCCGGGTGCTCCCGGTAGCCGCGCTGCTCGGTGCGGCCCTGGTCAGTCTCGCCGACACCCTCGGCCGCACCGTGATCGCGCCGGCTCAGATCCCCGCCGGACTGGTCACCGCCATGATCGGCACTCCCTACTTCGTCTGGCTGCTGTGGCGTTCACGCGCCGCCGCCCCACCCCGGTAAGCGCACCGACCCGATACGGAGAGGCACCATGACCCACACCCTGCCCGTAGCGCCGTGGCGGCTGTTCGCCGTCGAGGTCCGCGCGGTACGTCGGCTCAGCCCGTCCTTCGTCCGGGTCACCTTCACCGGCCCGGACCTGGACCGCTTCGCCGACAACGGCTACGACCAGCGGATCAAGCTGGCGTTGCCGCTGCCCGGCCAGGTCGGGGTGCACCTGCCGCAGGGGCCGGACTGGTACGCGCGGTGGCGGGCCCTGCCGGATCACGAACGCAACCCGATCCGGACGTACACGGTGCGCGCGGCCCGGCCCTACCTGAGCGAGGTCGACGTCGACCTGGTGCTGCACGGCGACGGCGGGCCGGCGACGCGGTGGGCCCGCCGGGTCAGCCCCGGTGACGAGATCGCCATCGTGGGCCCGGACTCGGCGTACGGCGGTGACCACGGCGGGGTCGAGTTCCGGCCCCCGTCGACCGGGTGCCTGCTGTTGGCCGGGGACGAGACGGCGGTGCCGGCGATCAGCGGAATCTGCGAGCGGCTGCCGCTGGACGCGCGTGGCCGGGTGCTGCTGGAGGTTCCCGAGGCCGGCGACGCGCTGCCGCTGATCACGCCGCCGGGTGTCGAGGTGACCTGGCTGCCCCGGGGTGCCGGTGGGTACGGCAGCCGCCTGGTCACCGCCGTCGCCGAGGCCGCCGACGACCTGCTCGCCAGCGCTCCGGTCAACGGGACCGGACCCGTTCCGCAGCCCGTCGACGAGGTGGACGTGGACCACGAGATCCTCTGGGAGGTGCCCGACGTGCTCCCGACGGCTCCCCTCTACGCCTGGCTGGCCGGAGAGGCAGGTGTCATCCGTACCCTGCGCCGACACCTGGTCACCGAACGCGGCCTCGACCGCCGAGCCGTCGCCTTCATGGGCTACTGGCGCCACGGCCGCCCCGACCCCTCCTGACCCCCCACCCCACCCACCCCCGCCCACCCCGTTGATCATGAGGTTGGCGGCAGTTTTGGAGATCAACACCGCCGCTAACCTCATGATCAACCGGGCGGGGCGGGGCGGGGCGGGGGGCTAGGGGAGGGGGTGGGAGATGTTGCGGGCGTGGTCGGTGAGGGCGGCGGAGACGACTGTGGCCTCCAGGGGGAGCACTTCGAGGCAGCGGCGTACGGCGGCGGACATCAGCGCGTTCGGCACGCGCATGGACAGCGTGCAGTGCGGCACCCAGCGGCCCGGCCGGTAGTGCTCCACGAGCGGCACCCCGCCCGCGACGAGCAGGTCGTGCACCCGCCTGTGGTGGGCCAGCAGCTCCGGGGTGGGTACCGGACCCAACCAGAGCACCCGGCCGACGAACTGGCCGGCGTGCTGGAACGACAACCGCAGCGGCGCCGCCACCGTGGTGCCGGCCAGCGCCGCCGTGACCTGCTCCGGGTCGAAGCGCGGCGCGACCGCGAGTGAGACGTGCGGCCGGTGCCGCTGCTCCAGCAGGGAGCGCATGCTCTGCACCCCCTCGGCCTCCAGGGCTTCCCACAACACCCGGATCCGCCGGGTGGCGACGGTGTCCAGGTACAGCTCCAGCGCGGCGACCACATGATCATTCTAGGTGGTGTCCAGCGCATCGGCGTGCGGCGGCGAGCCGGCCGGGGACGGCTCACGGCACGATGACGGCCCGACCTTCGAGCGTGCCGTCCCGCATCATCCGGTACGCGCTCATCGCGTCATCCAGACTGAACGTGGTGATCTTCGGCCGTACCAGGCCCCGTGCGCCCAGGTCGAGCACCTCGAGCAGCTCCGGACGGCTGCCCCAGTAGGTGGTCTGGATGCTCACCTCGTACGGCACGGAGAAGAAGCCGACCGACAGCGTGCCGCCGCCGAGCCCCACAATTGTCAGGTCACCCACGGTCCGGGCGGCGGCGACGCCCAACCTCAGCGTGGCGTCGGCGCCGACGAAGTCGAGCACCACGTCGGCGCCCCGGCCGCCGGTGACCCTGCGGATCTCCTCGGCGGTGCTCTCGCCCGAGCGCATCGTCACGTCGGCGCCGCAGTCCTCGGCGAGCCGCAGTGCCTCCTCCCGGGTGTCCACAGCGATCACCCGGGCGGCGGTGGTCGCCTTGAGGATCTGCACGCCGACGTGCCCGAGCCCGCCGACGCCGATCACGACAGCGGTGCTGGCGGGTGGCAACTTCGGCCAGGACCGGCGAATCGCGTGGTACGGCGTGAGCCCGGCGTCGGTAAGCGGCGCGGCGTCGACCGGATCGAGCCCTTCGGGCAGCGGCAGCACGTGTCGGGCGTCCGGCACCAGCTCGTACTCGGCCATCCCGCCGTCCAGGCCCAGGCCGCCACCGCCGCCCGGCACCGGCGCGGCGGCCGGGTTCTCGCAGTAGTTGTCGACACCGACCCGGCACCGGGCACAGGCACCGCAGCCCCAGGGGCCGTAGACCGCCACCGGCTGGCCCACCTCCAGGCCGGTCACCCCGGAGCCGAGCCGGTGCACCCAGCCCGCGTTCTCGTGACCGAGCGTGAACGGCGGATTCCAGGGCAGGCCGCCGGCCTCGAAGTCGTGCATCAGGTGCAGGTCGGAGTGGCAGGCACCGGCCGCACCGATCCGCACCACCACCTGGCCGGGCCCGGGTGTCGGTTCGTCGACCTCGACCAGCTCCGGCTCCGTCTTCCAGGCGGGCAGTCGCAGTGCACGCATCCCCGTCTCCCGTCGTCGGTGGCGCCTGTCCCGTCCTCCCCGGCGGACGCCGGCCCAAACCACAGCCGCCGGCCGTCTTCCCCGCGTGCAGCGTCCCCCCGAGGCGTGACGGCACTGCCAAGGCGGCGGCGCAGGCCGGTCAGCCGGCGCGGTCCGACGGCGTTCGGCGAGCACGGTTCAGGCTGGTGCCACAGGGTCGCGCCGTCCCGCCACCCCCGAGTCGGGTTCGGTCAGCATGGGTACGGGCGCTGGCCGGAGCCGGGTCAGCGTCCGGTCGGTGCCGACGAACAGCAGGCCGAGCAGCCAGAACGCCACGGCCAGGCAGGCGGAGACGACGCCCACCCCGGGATAGCCGAGCTCACCGGCGTCCAGGAAGGGGTACGGGTAGCGGTGCACCACCAGCCCGCGTACCAGGGCGAAGGCCAGATAACCCAGCGGGAACGCCAACCACCACAGCGCGTGCCGCAGGCGCAGCCGTCCATGCCGGCAGAGCAGCGCCCAGTCGGCCCCGGCGAGCAACGGCACCACCGTGTGCAGGAACTGGTTACCGAACGCCTCTCCGAGGGCCCGGTCCGGTTGCGGCATGGCGAACGGGCTGGCCGGGTTGGCCAGCACCAGGTGGTAGACCACTGCGGTGATGGTGATGTAGAGGGTCACCGCGCCGGTGACCGCCGCCGGCGGGTCGGGTCGGCCCCGGCCGGCCTGCCAGACGGCGTACCCGGCGACCAGGCCCACCGCGAGATTGCTCTGGATGGTGAAGTACGGCAGCAGCCCGGTCACCGTGGCCGGGCCGAGCGCGGTGAGCACCACACCGGCCAGCACACTCATCACGATCGCCAGGCGGAGCACCACCGCCGCGGATCGACGCCGCACAGTCATCGCGGCACGGTACCAACGGACCGACCCGCAGGTCACCGCCGCAGCGGTTGCCGAGCGGCCCGTTGCGCGGTCCACTGAACTACATGGGTGTCATAAAGGTGGGCACGTCCTCCTGGGCGGACCGGACGCTCGTGCGCTCCGGCTGGTACCCGCGCCAGGTGAACAACCCGGCCGGCCGGCTGCGTCACTACGCCGACCGGTTCGGGCTGGTCGAGGTGGACACGTCGTACTACGCGGTGCCCGCGCCGGAGACCGCGCAGGGCTGGGTCGACGCCACCCCCGAGGGATTCACCTTCAACGTCAAGGCGTTCAGCCTGTTCACCGGCCACCCGACCCCGGTGGCCACGCTGCCCGCCGACCTGCGCCCGACCGGCGGCCCGGCCCGGATCCGGCGGCGCGACCTGCCGACGGCCGCGTACGACGAGCTGTGGAGCCGGTTCCGGGCGGCGCTGACGCCGATCGCGGCGGCCGACCGGCTCGGTGCGGTGCTGTTGCAGTTCCCGCCGTGGCTGGCCCGGGGCGAGGCGGCCCGGCGACGGATCGCGGAGCTGGCGTCGCGGTGCCGGCCGTGGCGGGTCGCCGTCGAGCTGCGGCACGCCTCCTGGTTCGAGGGGACGGCGGCGCTGGAAACTCTCGCCTTCCTCCGTGCCGAAGGGCTGACCTTCTGCTGCGTGGACATGCCGCAGGGGCATCCGGACTCGGTGCCGCCGATCCCGGTGGCGACCGCCGATCTGGCGATGATCCGGTTCCATGGCCACAGCAGCGGCTGGACCAGCGGCGACAAGGAGGACCGGTTCCGGTACGCCTACGGCGACGAGGAACTGGGCCGCTGGTCGGAGCTGCTCGTCGAACTCGCCGACCAGGCCGACGAGCTGCACGTGCTGTTCAACAACTGCTGCGCGGGTCAGGCTCAACGCGACGCGGAACGGCTGGCCGGCCTGCTCGGGGTCGCCGCCCGGGGGGCCGTACCGTCCTGACCGGACGCCCGACGCTCAGCCGCGCCCGGTGCCCTCCGGGTGCATCCCGGTCGCCTCCTCCAGCGCGTTGTCCGGCAGGTCGCCCCCGGCCTCGTCGTCGGGGAAGCTGCGTCGCGACGGCGCCGGGTCCGGCGGCGCCCCGGGCCCGGCCACCGGCGTACGGGTCGGCTCCACCGAGCCGAACCCGTGCCGCCCGGCGGGCCGATCCGTCGGGTCACCGGCGAGCGGACCGGCCGCGCGCCGCTCACCGCGCCGTCCCTCGGGTACCGCGGTCTCCTCGCTGCCCTCCCCCATCGGGGAGTCGTCGCCGGCACCCCACGGCGGATCCGCGTCGAAGCCGTCGGTGGTCCCCCAGGGCGCGACACCCTCGGGTGCCCGGTCCTGCCTGTCCCGGTCGGTCATGGCCACCTCGCTGGTCGGTGCGCGGGCGTCGGTCCGCCTGGGACCGACGCCGGCACGTGTGTGCGCTGGCGGTCGTGCACCTTCGCCGCCGTTCAGCGGCCGGACATCGTCATCTGCCGGATCGCCTTGGCCGCCGCCATCCCGCCAGCGCCCTTGCCCATCGTCTTCGACGCGTGCCCCAGGCCACCGACGCGACCGATCATGCCGCGCAGGACCTGCCCCGGTTTCTGCTGCTCACCCATGTAGGTGGTGACCACGATCAAGGCACCGGTCAGCGCCGGGATGGCCCACTGCAACATCTTCAGTTGGCGCTGGCAGGACGCCACGTTCGCCGGTGTCTGCTGGTTCGGTTCGGTGACCCCCTCGACCGAAGGCCGGCCGGCCTTGGCCAGTCGCATGCCGAGCAGCCGGCTGTACCCGGTCACCGCCAGGGCGCCCACGGTCAGCGCGGTCTTCACCGTGCTGGCCCGACCGACCCCGGCCTGTGCGGCCATCCGTGGGCTCTCGGTCACCAGTTCACCGACCGCGCCGGCGAGGTGGGCACCGATCGCCGCCGCGTTCACCGGCGTCCACCGGTTCCAGCCGGTGGACGCCACCGGAAGTCGTTGGGTCGAGTCGCCGATCCGGGCTGCGGCACCGTTGACGCCGAAGGCACCCATCAGGGAGCCGCCGAACCAGGCCGCCAGGCCCAGGTCGTGCATCGAGCGTAGTGCGGTGTGGCTGTCAGACATCTGGTCCCCTTCCACCGTGTCGGGCGCCGCGGCTTACCCGCCTCGGGCCGGGCTAATCGCCGCGACCCGGGCTCCACGCCCGCCCCCGGCGGGTCAGCGGCGGGCGAGTCGGGTCTCGGACTCGACCCGGGTCAGCTTCTCCGGGTTACGGACGTAGTAGATGCCCCCGATGCCGGCCGTCCCGACCCGGACCGCCAGCACGCCGTCGAGTTCACCGTTCAGGTGCACGACGAGGGCCGGGCCGCCGTTGAGCAGCGTGACGGCCGCGGTCAGCTGGCCCGGCACCTTGCGGAGACCACCGAGGATCATGCGGGCCACCTTGTCGGCGCCGACGATCGGGCGCGGCACCGCCTGCCGCACCCCACCGCCGTCGGCGACCAGGACGACCTCGGGGGCGAGCACGTCGAGCAGCTCCTGGAGATCGCCGGTCTCGACCGCCCGTCGGAACGACTCCAACGCCGCCCGGGTCTCACCCGGGGAGACCACCTCGCGGGGACGGCGGGCGCTGACGTGCTGCCGGGCCCGGTGCGCGATCTGGCGTACGGCCGCCGGGCTGCGGCCCATCGCAGCCAGGTCTCCTGAAGGACGTCCTCGGCGTCGGCGGCCGATCCGAGCATCTCGTACGCGACGGTGAACAGCAGGTTGCGGTGGGCGACGAAGGCTTCGGTCGCCGGGTCGGCGGCGGGGTCACACACTGCCTCGGCCTCTCCTTCGTGCGAGGTCGGTGCCCGGCCACGGCCCGGCCTGACCGTGCCGCGCACCGACGGACTAGACCGTCCGCTCCACTGTGGTCGGCGCGTTGTCACGCCCGGTCCGCAGCACCTGACGGCGCTTGTCATCCTTGAACGGCCAGCGGTACGAGCCGGGCTCGCGTGCCTCGTGCGCCAACTCCTTCAGCATGGACCTGATGGCGTACTCCTTGAGCGTGGCGGCGAGCCGGCCGCCGAGGTAGAACCCGTTAGCGGTGTCGTCCCTGCCGGCGACCTGCGCGGTGGCGGCCCGACGGCCCAGCCCGATGCACTGGCCGAAGAACCCGATGTTGATCGGCTCGGGTTGTGCACCGGCGATCCGACGGAGCACCGTGTCGGCGGCGTGCGCACCGAGCGGACGCGCGGACTGGCAGCTCATCCGCAACGGCCGGTCCGACGGCGCGACCGCGTCACCGGCCCCGACGATGCGCACGTCGTCGACGCTCGTCAGCGTCTCGTCGGTGAGCAGGCGACCCAGTGCGTCGGTGCGCAGCCCGCTGCGCACGGCCAGGTCCGGCACGCCGAACCCGGCCGCCCAGACGGTGACCGGGCTGACGAGTTCGCGGCCGTCGCCGAGCCGCACCGCGTCGGACGTCACAGCCGTCACCGTCGTGCCGGGGCCGTCGAGCACTGTCACCCCGAGTGCGGCCAGTCGCCTGGCGACCGACCGTCGACCCCGGGGATGCAGGTACGGTCCGAGCACACCGCCGCAGACCAGGGTCACCGCACGGCCCGTCTCCGCCAACTCGGCGGCGGTCTCGATGCCCGTCGCGCCGGCACCGACCACCGTCAGCGTGGCCGTCGGCGGCGCGGCGGCGATTGCCGTCGCCAGTCGCTGTGCCTCCTCCAGGGTGGCGACCGGGTAGGCGTGCTGCGCCGCCCCGGGGACTCCCGGGTCGCCGCTGCCACTGCCCACCGCGTAGATCAGATGGTCGTAGTCGATGGTCCGGCCGGATCCGGTGGTGATCCGTCGCCCCGCCGCGTCGATCCCGGTGGCGGCGTCGACCACGAGCCGGACGCGGTCGGCCAGGATGTCCCGGTAGTCGGCGACCGCCTCGGCGGATCCGCCGGCCACCTGGTGCAGGCGTAGCCGCTGGACGAAGTGCCGCCGGGGGTTGACGAGCGTCACCCGCACGTCGGCGCGCCGGGTCAGCCGGTTGGCGGCCATGACACCGGCGTACCCGCCGCCGATGACGACCACGTTCGTGTGCTGGTTCATGGTGTCTCCTTCGCGTCAGGGTTCGGCCTCAAGACACCGCAGGACCGACAGCTGTGATGTCGCGTGAGGCAGGTCACGTCGCCTGCGTGGAGGTGGACCGCTCGCGGGCACGTCCGCCCTCGGGCGGATTGACCGGCCCCACTACGCTCGCCGCATGTCACATCCGGCACCGGAAACGGGCTCCGACCGCGGGTTGGTGTGGGCCTCCGAAGAGGTGACCGACCGCATCGCGCAGGAGGTCAGCCCACAGCCGGGTCTGTCGAACAGGATCGCGCTGGCGGTGCCGACCGCCTTCGTCCTCGCGTGGCCGCCGGCCTTCCTCGGGCTCGCGCTGACCACCCTGGTCGCGCCGTCGGCGACCGACGACGCCAGTGTCTGGCGGGTGGCGTTCTGGGCCCTGCAGTTCGCCGGACTGACCGCGCTCGCGGCGGCGGTCAGCGCGGCGCTGCGGCGATCGGTCGAGCCCGAGGTGGACTCCTCACCCTGGCGGATCGCGCTGCGGATCGCGGGCCACGCGCTGGTCACCGTGGCGTGCGCGGGGCTCGTGCTGGCCCTGGCCGGGCTCTCCGCCGGTCAGATCGCCACGCTGGCGGCCGTGCTGGTGGTGGTGCTGCACCTGCTGCCGATGACCGTGGCCCGACTGCTGTTCCGGTTCCGTCGGCGCGGCGCGGCCGGCCCGGCGGCCTGACCGGGGTCAGCGTACGGGCAGGGTGGTGGCGAAGTCGGCGACCCGCGCGGCCAGCGGCCCGGCGGCGCGTACCCAGGTGAAATGGTCCAGGGCGGTGCCCGGCGCGCCGTAGCGCTCGCGCTCGACGGGTGCCGCGGTCAGCTTCGCGCAGAGGCGGTCCAGCGTCGGGTGCGGGGTGTACTGGTCGCCGTCGACGCTTATCGCCAGCACGGGCGTGCGGATCCGCCGCACCGCCGCCTCGGCGTCCACCCCGTCCACCTTGGGGAAGCGTCCGGTGCGGGCGGTGTGCGCCCAGTCGCGGATCACCCCGCGCGCCTGCCGGCCACCGAAGCCCCACCCGGGCCAGACCCCGAGCAACCGGGCCGTGGCGGCGATGCCCTGGGATACCGGCAGCAACCCGTACCGCCGGAGACCTGTGAAGTCACGCCAGTAGGGGATGCCGACCGCGATGAGGGCCAGCCCGTCCACCTCGTGCCCGCCGTGCAGGGCCAGGTGCAGCACGGCGGCCTGGCCGCCGAGGGAGTGCCCCAGCACCACCGTCCGCCGGCCGTCGAGCCGGGGCTTGAGCGCCGCCCGTACCGCCCCGATGTCGGCGGCCAGTTCCGCGTAGCCGTACCGGCAGGCGCGGCTGGGCGGGGGAGTGCTCTCGCCGGTGCCACGCAGGTCCGCCACGACCACGGCGAGTCCGGCGGCGCGCAGCGCGGCGGCGAACGGCCGGTAGTAGCGGGCCCGGACCCCCATCGCCGGGGCGATCAGCACCACCGGGGCGTCGGTCACCCCCTCGGGTTCCGGGTAGACCTGGACGCCGAGGCGGGCGCCGTCGACCTGGACGAACTCCTGCTGGTACTCCACCGCGTTCACGACCACAGGTTACCGGCGGGTAGGTAGTCGCCGGGGGCCGCCCCCGCGCGGGTCGTCGGCCCGCCACGCACGGATCGGAACGACGGTGCCCCGGAACCCGTTCGGGTTCCGGGGCACCACGACCCGGGTTCGGGCCGGTCAGGAAACGCCTATCGTGCCGTTCGAGGCGCGTACGCAGGCGACCGAGCGGGCCGTGGCGGTGGCCGCGCCGGAGAGGCACTGGCCCAGCACCTGGTGCCCGGCGGCGTTCGGGTGCCACGACTCCTGGCAGGTCTGGAAGTAGCTCACGCAGGTGTTGGCGATCCGCTGGATGGCGATCTTGTCCTTGCCGGAGAGGCTTGTCACGAAGGTCCCGTTCGGCGGGTTGTCCATCAGCCGGATCGGGGTGGCCAGGGTGCCGGTCGGGCTGTTCGTGTTCTCGCAGAGCCGGGCGCCGTCGAAGGCCCGCTGCACGTTGAGGTAGACCAGGTCGGTGCCGGTGAACTCGGCGGCCAGGGTGTCCCGGGCGGAGCGCACGATGCTCCCGAGGCCCTGCGAGAACCGGTGACCGGGCGCGAGACTCGCCCGGTGGATCGGGCAGCCGGACGCGTACCGCTCGGCGCCCAGCGCACGGAACTTGTCCCGGGTGTCGTCCCGGCTGTCCTCCGAGTGGTACGTCGGGGCCAGGTCCAGCGGCAGCGGGTTGGTGTAGTCCTGCAACACCACCCGGTGCTGGCCGTCGGCGTCCACCTCCCGCAGGGTGGTCAGGATCTGGCGTACCGCCGAGGTGGTCTCCGCCGTCGCGGCGGTGAGCTGCGCGGCGGTGGCCAGGTCGGCGTCCGTGCAGGGCTTCTGCTCCACCGGCCCGCCCAGGTACGCCCAGAACTCCCACCAGCCGGTCCAGGCGTCGGCGATGAACCGGTTGGCGCACTTCTCGGCGACCCCGCCGAAGGTGAACGAGCTGTTGTTCGAGCCGAGCCCGATCAGCACCAGGTCGATGTCGTGGGTCTGCGCGACCGCGCGGAGCTGGTCGAGCTGGGCGGCGACCTGCCGCCCGTTCGTCCGGGCCGACGAGGCGGCGGCGATGTCGTGCGGCTGGCCGCCGGAGCAGGCCAGATTGAACCGGTTCTGGATGCCGGGCAGCGTCGCCTGGTGCAGTGAGGCGTTGGCCGAGCGGTGGCAGAAGAAGGCGTCGTTGTTGGGGGCTGTCCATCCCGGGAAGCCCCGCGCGACGCCTGTCGCGTCGACCACCGGCTGGTAGGCGCCGGCGCCTTCGCCGCTGATGAAGCTGTCGCCGAGGGCCACCGCCGCGGTGGGTGGCGCGGCCGAGGCGGCGGGGGCCGCGACGGCGGGGGAGAGGGTCGCCGCGGCGACGGCCAGGGCCATCGCGGCGGCGGTACGACGCAACGCGGACATCGGCATCCCCATCCGTTCATGGAAATATGAAAGATCTTCTGGTGCGGTGATGAGATCACGCACGTGTGACGAACGTCAACAGTGGGAAACATCTGTGACGGGCGGTTCGGCAGGGGCCGACGGGGCTGCCGCGATCGGCCGTCCGGGGCGGACCCCGACCAGCGCCGGTGGGCATAAGGCCGGCGACCGGGGTGTTGACCGCAGCAGGTCCGCCAACAGCGGCCCTCGGCGTGCCGGGCGGGTGTCCGTACAGGTTGTCGGGGCGTGCGGCTACGCTCGCTGCGGCGTGTCCGCGCCGGGCCGACCGCCGACGGCGCGGGGAAGCACATCGCCGAGACCGGGGAGTACGACCAGTTGACCGCAGAGCCTGACACCCTGTATGGGGCCGACGACCTCACCCACCTCGAGGGGCTGGACGCCGTCCGCAAGCGGCCCGGCATGTACATCGGCTCCACCGACAGCCGTGGCGTGGGTCACCTCGTCAACGAGATCCTGGACAACTCGACAGACGAGGGTGTCGCCGGCCACGCCACGAGCGTCGAGGTCATCCTGCACGCCGACGGCTCGGTGCAGGTCGACGACAACGGCCGGGGCATCCCCACCGACGTGCACGCCCGCTCCGGCATCTCCGGCGTCGAGCTGGTGCTCACCCGCCTGCACGCCGGAGGCAAGTTCGGCGGCTCCGGTTACAAGACCTCCGGCGGCCTGCACGGTGTCGGCGCCTCGGCGGTGAACGCCCTGTCCCGCCGCTTCGACGTCACCGTGCGCCGGGGCGGCAAGGTGCACACCATGTCGTTCCGGCACGGCGTGCCCGGCATCTTCGACGGCGACGGCCCCGACGCGCCGTTCACCCCCGGCCCCGGGCTCCAGGTCGTCGGCGCGGTGAAGCGCGGTCAGCGCACCGGCACCTCGATCCGCTACTGGCACGACCCCCGCTACTTCGAGACCGGTGCCACGCTCGACCACGACGCGGTGCGGGCCAAGTTGCGGCACACCGCCTTCCTGGTCCCCGGCGTCGGCTACACGTTGCGCGACCGCACCACGGAGGAGCCCACCGAGGAGCGCTTCCACTATCCCAACGGCCTCACCGACATGGTGGAGTTCCTCGCCCCGGCCGGCGACCGACCGGTTTCCGGCACCCTCCTGGTCACCGGCGAGGGGACGTACCGGGAGAACGCCGCCGACGCCAACGGCGTGATGCAGTCGAACGTGCAGCGCCGGGCCGAGGTCGAGATCGCCTTCCGCTGGGGCACCGGCTACGAACGCACTGTCGAGTGCTTCACCAACACCATCCGCAACGCCCACGGCGGCACCCACCGCAAGGGTTTCGAGCGGGCGCTGGCGCGTACCCTCGCCGACGCCGTACGCAACACCCGGGGCCTGCTCAAGGCCAAAGAGGACGCGCCAACGCTGGACGACGTGCTGGAGGGCATGACGGCTGTGGTGCACGTGCGGGTGCCCGAGCCGCAGTTCACCTCGCAGACCAAGGACGAGCTCTCCACCGCCGGCATCACGAAGGTCGTGCAGAGCCTGGTCGAGCAGCACGTCAAGTCCTGGCTGGACGACCGCAAGACGCGCACCGAGGCGCGCACCGTCCTCCAGAAGATCGTCGACGCGTCCCGGGTACGCCTCACCCAGAAGCAGCAGAAGGACGCGGCCCGCCGCAAGACCGCCCTCGAAGGCGCGGCCATGCCCGCCAAGCTCGTCGACTGCCGCGCCTCGGGCATCGACAGGAGTGAATTGTTCATCGTGGAAGGGGACAGCGCCCTCGGGACAGGCCGACTTGCCCGTTCTGCGGAGTTTCAAGCGCTCCTTCCGATCCGAGGCAAGATCCTCAATGTGCAGAAGGCCAGCCTTCAGCAGGTGCTCGACAACGCCGAGTGCGCGGCGATCGTGCAGGTGCTCGGTGCCGGCTCCGGGCGCACCTTCGACCTGTCCGCGCTGCGCTACGGCCGGGTGCTGATCATGGCCGACGCCGATGTCGACGGCGCGCACATCCGGACGCTGCTGATCACCCTCTTCGCCAGGTACATGCGGCCGTTGATCGAGGCGGGCCGGCTCTACGCCGCCATGCCGCCGCTGCACAAGATCACGACCAAGGGGCGCAACCCGGAGACCATCTACACCTACACCCAGGTGGAGATGGAGACGACGGTGCGCAAGCTGGAGAAGGCCGGCAAGCAGATCGTCACGCCCATCCCGCGCTTCAAGGGTCTGGGCGAGATGGACGCCGACGAGTTGTGGGAGACCACGATGAACCCGGCCACCCGCGCGGTACGCCGGATCACCCTGGACGACGTCGACGCCGCCGAGCGGATCCTCGAACTGCTGATGGGGGAGAAGGTCGAGCCCCGCCGCAACTGGCTCATCGACTCCGCCGACCGGGTCGACCGTGCCGCCATCGACGCCTGACCATCGCGTCTCTCGGAAGGAAAGCTGAGCCATGGCACGCCGCAAGGAGACAAAGGTCGACCATTCCGCGTTCGACCTGGCCGGCGCGCGGATCATCGACAACCCGCTGACCACCGAGGTCTCCGACTCCTACCTGGAGTACGCCTTCTCGGTCATCCACTCCCGGGCACTGCCCGACGCGCGCGACGGCCTCAAGCCGGTGCACCGACGCATCCTCTGGTCGATGTACGAGCAGGGCCACCGCCCGGACCGGGCGCACGTGAAGTCCGCCCGGATCGTCGGCGACTGTTTCGTCGCGGGAACGCTAGTCTCCACACCCGAAGGTCTCAGGGCTATCGAGGACATAGAGATTGGTAACCTAGTGTTGGACGGGGATGGCGCCGCCACTCCGGTCACCCAGGTTTACCGAAATCCCGTGTCGGAACTGGTCCGAATCACCTGGAGCAATGGTCACACCATGGTCGTCACGCCCGGCCAACGGTTTCGGGTCGTAAATGATGATCTGACCATTGGCTGGACCGAAGCTCGGGACCTGAAGAATCACCTGACACTGGCTTACGGCGGACGTCGCTGGCAGGCCGCCATCCCGGGTGGGGACATCTACGACTACGTCCGCGGGCTCGTTGTAGCCGAGGGCTTCCCCGCCGATCGTGCACGAGCCGCAGACGGTCGTGTCCGACTACACATGTGCGACGAAGAGCCGCTCGATGCCGCGCACGGTTGGGCTATAGCCAATGGATTGAATGCCACTCGCGGCAAGCGCGAGGCAGCCAAGCCGGGCCATCGCGACCAGCACATCATCACGTTCGCCCGGCATCCGGGCCTGCTAGACGTTGCGACGCCGCTCAGCCGTGCCAAGCGGATCCCGGACGACATCATCGAAAACCGCTCCGCCTGGGCGCCGTTTCTCGCCGGCTTCTTCGACGGCGACGGCTATGTGCGGAAACGTTTTCGAGAGGTCGTCTTTGTGAGCACCAGCGAGACGTTGGTGCATCAGGTATACGCCATACTTGCTGATTTGGGAGTGCACGGCCACCACTGGACCAGCAACCGAGCCGGCGACCACCCGCTCTGCGGCCTTGCCGTTACTGGGCGGGACGCCGCTGCCGTTGCCGAGTTGCTTCTGCCCTGGGTGCGAATTCCATACAAGCACGAGGGGCTTCGGCGGGTGATGGAGCTTGGATATCCCTACGGCGGTAAACAGGGTAACGACCGTCTTCCTTGTGGTCCAGTGATGCAGGAGTTCACCAAGGCGCATCGAGGTGGCGGGTGGTTCCACGAGGTGGGCGGTAAAGCTTTTCGGGCGTCACTGTCGGGTGCTGGAAGCAAGGTGCGTTACGGCAAAGACCGGAATGGTGTGCACCTTTCGGAGCGGTCGTTCCCGCTGTGGCGCGCGGAACGCGACGGGTGGGTGCGCAAACTTCGGAGAATCGGCTCACCGCTTGCGAACCGGCTTGAGACGTTGTCCGGCCGCTCTTTCCTTCGCGTTGCCGCAGTTGAGGCCGTAGCCCCTGCCGTCACCTACGACATCCAGGTTGGAGCCGACGACCACGCGTTCGCCGCCGAGGGCTACATAGTCCACAACTGCATGGGCAAGTACCACCCGCACGGCGACACCGCGATCTACGACGCGATGGTCCGGCTGGCGCAGGACTTCTCGCTGAACGTGCCACTCATCGACGGGCATGGAAATTTTGGAAGCTCAGACGATGGACCGGCAGCGGCGAGATACACCGAGGCTCGGATGTCGCGGGAGGCGATGCTGCTCGTCGGTGAGCTGGGTGAGGACACCGTCGACGTCGAGCCCAACTACGACGGCTCGCTGACCCAGCCCACAGTGCTGCCGGCCGCCTTCCCGAACCTGCTTGTCAACGGCGCCGCCGGGATCGCGGTCGGGATGGCGACGAACATGATCCCGCACAACCTGGGCGAGGTGGTCGCCGCGGCCCGGTGGCTGATCCGGCACCCGAACGCCACCCTCGACAAGCTCATGGAGTTCGTGCCCGGCCCCGACCTGCCCACCGGCGGCATGCTGCTCGGCCTCGACGAGGTGCGCCGGGCGTACGAGACCGGCCGTGGTGTGGTGCGGATGCGGGGCAAGGTGGAGATCGGGCCGCTGGAGGGCAGCCGGGGTCGGCAGGCGATCACCGTTGTCGAGTTGCCGTACGGCATCGGCGCGGAGAAGGTCATCGCGGCCATCACCAACGAGGTGACCAAGACGAAGCGGCTCACCGGGATCGCCGATGTCAAGGACCTCACCGACCGCGAGAGCGGCACCCGGCTGGTCATCGAGTGCAAGGTAGGCGTGAACCCGCAGGCGCTGCTCGCCGACCTCTACCGGTTGACCCCGCTGGAGCAGTCCTTCGGCGTCAACAACCTGGTGCTTGTCGACGGGCAGCCGCGCACTCTGGGGCTCAAGGAGCTGCTGGAGGTGTTCCTGGCCCACCGGTACGAGGTGGTGACCCGGCGCAGCGCGTACCGCAAGCGCAAGCGGGAGGAGCGGCTGCACCTGGTCGACGGGCTGCTGATCGCCCTGCTCGACATCGACAAGGTGGTCAAGCTGATCCGGGCCAGCGAGGACGCCCAGGCGGCCCGGAGCGGCCTGATGCGCCAGTTCAAGCTCTCCGAGATCCAGGCCAACTACATCCTGGACACCCCGCTGCGCCGGTTGACGAAGTACGACCGGCTGGAGCTGGAGGCCGAGCAGCAGAAGCTGCGCGGCGAGATCGCCGAGCTGTCGACGATCCTGGACGACGAGAACGTGCTGAAGAAGGTCGTCTCGGACGAGCTGGCCGCCGTGGTCAAGCAGTTCGCCGCTCCCCGGCGGACCACGCTCGTCGACGGTGACCTCAAGGAGGTGCTCGCCGCTTCGGTGCCAGCGGGCCCGTTGGAGGTGGCCGACGACCCGTGCCAGGTGATCCTGTCGGCGACCGGGTTGGTGGCTCGTACTGCGGCCGAGTCGGAGGAGGCCGCCGAGGGACGTCGCCGGCACGGCAGGGTCAAGCACGACGCGGTACGCGCCGTGGTGCACTCCACGGCGCGGGGTCGGGTACTGCTCGTGACGAGTGCCGGCCGGGCGTTCAAGGTGGACGTGCTGCCGCTGCCGGTGCTGCCGGAGCAGGCCGGCACCGTGTCGTTGCGGGGCGGGATGTCGGCCGCCGAGCTGGTGCCGCTGGAGCCGGGGGAGACGGTGGTCGGCCTGGCACCGCTGGGCGCCTCCGCCGAGGGTTCGCCGGGCCTGGCGCTCGGTACCCGGCAGGGCGTGGTGAAGGTGTGCGCCCCGGACTGGCCGGTGCGGTCCGACGAGTTCGAGGTGATCGGGCTGCGGGACGGCGACGAGGTGGTCGGGGCGACCTGGCTGGTCGACGGCGGCGAGACCCTGGCCTTCCTGACCAGCGCGGCCTCGCTGCTGCGGTTCCCCGCCGGGACGATTCGCGCGCAGGGGCTGCGGGGTGGCGGGATGGCCGGCATCGCCCTGCCGTCCGGGGCGCGGGTGGTGTTCTTCGGCGCGGTCCGCACCGACGATCCGGCGCACGGTGAGCCGATGGTGGTCACGTCGACAGGCGCGACGGTCAAGGTGACGCCGCTTTCGGCGTACCCGGCGAAGGGGCGGGCGACCGGCGGGGTGCGTGCCCATCGGTTCCTCAAGGGTGAGACCGACGTGGTGGTCGGTTGGGTCGGCCCCCGGCCGGTGGGGTCGACGGCGAACGGTGAGGCGGTGGAGCTGCCCGCGGCTGATCCACGTCGCGACGGTTCGGGCTTCGCCGTCATGCTCGGCCCGGCCGTGGTGGGTCACCAGATCGACCGCCAGTAGGTAGCTGTCTGCTCAACGGCGGCGTGCCGGCCGCGACCGTCCGGCACGCCGCAATCCATCGACACCTGTCATTGACGTATGACGTATGACGACGATACGTTGAGGCTTGCTCGCTTGCGGCCCGACGTGTCGACACCGCCATCCACAACGTCGGTGCCTGCGACAACGCGCATCCTTCCCGATCGCGCGTGGTCCTAGTCGAAGGAGTGGATCAATGACTGGTGAGGTTCGTCCCGCCTCCCCGCCCAGGCGTCGGAAACGGTCGGTCGCGGCCGCGGTCGGTGCGGCGGTCCTGGTGGCAGGCAGCCTGGTCGCGGTGAACGCGGCACCCGCGGCGGCGGCGACAGTGGACACCAACGCCTGGTACGTGCTGGTCAACCGGAACAGTGGTAAGGCGCTTGACGTGTATGGCCTGGCCACCAGCGATGGTGCGCGGATCAGTCAGTGGACGCGCAACAACGGCGCGAATCAGCAGTGGCAGTTCGTGGACTCTGGTGGCGGCTATTACCGGTTGAAGTCCCGGCATTCCGGCAAGGTCCTGGATGTGTCGAACGCGTCGACTGCCGACGGTGCGGGGGTCGTGCAGTGGTCGGATCACAACGGCAGCAACCAGCAGTTCCGGTTGGCCGACTCGGACGGCGGTCACGTGCGGTTGATCAGCCGGCACAGCAGTAAGGTCGTCGAGGTACAGGGCGCTTCCACTGCTGACGGCGCGAACATCGTGCAGTACGCCGACTGGAACGGCACAAACCAGCAGTGGCAGCTCGCCCGGGTCGACGGCGGCGGTGACCCCACGTCGCCACCACCGACCGGTGAGCCGGGCGCGGGGTGCGGCCGGACGCCGACGCTGGGCAGCGGCTCGCACACCATCCAGAGCAGCGGCAAGAGCCGTAGCTTCATCCTGAGGCTGCCCGCCAACTACAACAGCAACACCCGCTACCGGTTGATGTTCGCGTTCCACTGGTTGGGGGGCACCTCCGGCGACGTCGCCTACGGCGGAGCCGACGGGGCCGCCTGGGCGTACTACGGCCAGCAGGAGCAGTCGAACAACAGCGCCATCCTGGTCGCGCCCCAGGGAATCGGCAACGGCTGGGCCAACTCCGGTGGTGAGGACGTCACGTTCGTCGACGACATGATCCGGCGGATCGAGAGTGACCTCTGCGTCAACACGGCGCAGCGCTTCGCTCTCGGATTCAGCTACGGCGGGGCCATGAGCTACGCCCTCGCCTGCGCCCGGCCGACCGTTTTCCGGGCGGTCGCGGTCTACGGCGCTCCCCGGGAACTCAGCGGGTGCAGCGGCGGTACCCAGCCGGTCGCGTACTTCGGCATTCACGGCATCTCGGACAACATCACGAGCGGGCGGTCGCTGCGCGACAGGTTCGTCCGCAACAACGGCTGCACCCCGCAGAACCCGCCGGAGCCGGCGGCGGGCAGCCGGACGCACATCACCACCGCCTACTCGGGATGCCGCGCCGGCTACCCGGTGCAGTGGGGCGCGTTCGACGGTGGTCACACCCCTGGCCCGGTCGACGGTGGCGGCGACAGCGGCGCCAGGACGTGGACCAAGGGCGAGGTGTGGCGGTTCTTCGCACAGTTCTGAGCGAGTGTCGGAGTCCTCGGCCGAGGCCGGGGACTCCGACGCGCGGGCGAGAGGCGAAGGCGGCGGCGTAACCTCGCTCGCGCATCAGGTATGAAGCCTGTCATGCCGCACCCGACTCACGATGCTGCCTAGCAGGGTGCCTGCCATGAGGCGGACCGTGCTGCCCCCGCCCCCGACCCGCCGACGTCTAGTCGAATTTACTTGTTTATTCCACTATCCTAGACTGGAGTTGTGAAGCGGGTAGACCTGATTGGCAAGATCGGCAAGGCGGCGGCTGAAGCGGGCGTGGTGTTCGAGAAAGTACGCGAAGGTGGCAGCCATACGATCTTCAGGTACGGCTCGCAGAACGTCGTCATACCTAGACACAAGGAGATCAACGAACTTACGGCGCGGGCGATCTTGCGCTCTCTCGGCTTGCGGTAGGAAGGGGCTGTCGCTGATGAGGTACACCGTTACGTGCGTGCGCTCGGGCGCGTGGTGGGCGATCACCGTGTTGGAACTCAAGGGCGTATTCTCGCAGGCCCGCCGCTTGGACCAGGTTGAACCGATGGCACGGGAGGCCATCGCTCTCATGCTCGACGTCGATCCGAGCAGCTTTGACGTCGAGGTGCGGCCCGAACTGCCGCAGGAGGTGACCCGGGCACGCAAAGCACGTAGTGCCCTGCGTAGGGCCGAGGAGTCCGCCGAAGAGGCGACGATCACTGCCGCGCGTGCACTGCTGGCCAAGGGTTACACGGTTCGCGACGCGGGCGCACTTCTGGGAATCTCTGCGCAACGAGTGTCGCAGCTGGCGCCAAGGAAGAGGGCTCGGCCGGTGGCGACGAACGGCTCGCCTGGCGGTGCCAGCGAGAGTGGTCAGGACGAGGCGGCAGCTGCGTGAGCTGAAGCTTGCGTGCCCCGCCTGGGTTCAGGCGACGCCGGCCGGGCGGAACTGGACGCTGACCCGGGGGCCGACGGGACGGGCGGTCTTGGGTAACGCGTGCTCCCAGGTGCGCTGGCAGGAGCCACCCATCACCACCAGGTCGCCGTGGCCCAGCGGGAACCGCAGGCTGGTGCCACCGCCACGGGGCCGCAGCAGCAGTTGGCGTGGCGAGCCGAAGGAGACGATGGCGACAAGGGTGTCGGTGTGCGCGGACCGGCCCTGGGTGTCGCCGTGCCAGGCGACGCTGTCCCGGCCGTCGCGGTAGAGGCACATGCCGGCGGTGACGAACGGCTCGCCCAACTCGTCGGCGTAGTGGCGGGTCAGCGCCGCGCGGGCGGCGGTCAGCACCGGGTGCGGCAACGGCCGGCCGGCACCGTACCAGCAGAGCAGCCGGGGCACGGCGACCTCGGTGTCGTACATGGTGCGGCGTTCGGCCCGCCACGGCACCTCGCGCAGCAGCACGTCGAGCACCTGGTCGGAACCGTGCACCCAGCCGGGCAGGTGGTCGATCCAGGCGCCCCGGCTCAGCGGGTGCCGACGCGGTCGCCCGGTCAGCGGGCTGAGGGTGGGTGCCGCGTCGGTGACCTCCAGCATCGACGGCTGGTACGCGGTCTGCGACATGCCCGCAGCCTAGCAGGGATTTAGCACACCAGTGCTACCGAGCCGACGGGCTGTGGAGTCATGTCGACGGGAGGATCCGGGTGGCCTGGACGGCGCGGCGCAGCCGGCCGTCGGCGGCCAACTCCCCGAACATGTAGATCTCCGTGGTGATGGTCCCGCCCTTGCGCAGTTCTGTGACGAGGTGGTACCGGGCCGCCAACTGGTCGCCGTCCACAAGCGCCTGCTGCACCTCGACGCGGAGACCGGCTGCCCGTTTGCGGGCCGGACGGATGTGCTCCAGCAACCGCTGCCGGTCCAGTGGTACGCCGTCGTTCACCAGTTCGTAGTCCGGCGTGTGGTAGCGGTCGAGCACTGTCGCCGGATCCTCGTCGCCAAGCCCTGCTTCCTGCGGATAGCGGATCAGATAGCTGGTCAGGTCGGCGCGCGGCGTCATCGGGGTCTCCCGGGTAGGCTTAACTTTGACAGCGTGTCCACTTTAATGTCGGGGGCAGTAAGTTGGACAACATGTCAGAGGTAGGCGGCGGTCGACGCCGACGACGGCGTTCCGACGCGGAGCGCAGCGCCGCCGCGGTGCTGGATGCCGCCGTGCGGGTGCTCGGTGCGCATCCGGACGCGAAGGTGGAGCAGGTCGCCGCCGCTGCCGGCGTCACCCGCCAGACGGTGTACGCCCACTACCCGTCCCGACAGTCGCTGGTGGCCGCCGTCGTCGACCGCATCACCGCCGAAGCCGTCGCCGCCCTGGACACGGCCGATGTCGACAGCGGCACCGCTACCGCGGCGCTGCTGCGCTGGCTGGACGTCACCTGGCGGCTGCTCGACAGGTTCCCGCTACTACTGCATCCCTCGGTGGCCGCGATCGACCAGGGGGACTCCGATCGTCAGCACGCCGTGGTGGTCGAGCGCCTGGCCCGGCTGATCGGCCACGGTCAGGCCGCCGGTGAGTTCGACGGCACCCTCGACCCGGCCTGGCTGGTGTCCGCGACCATCGCGCTCGGTCATGCGGCCGGCGGCGAGGTCGCTGCCGGCCGCATGACCACCGTGCGGGCGGCGGCGGTGCTGCGCCGCAGCATCCTGCGTCTCTACGGCGCCCGCGAGCCCTGATCGGCGCGGAAGATCAGCTCCGGTACAGGCAGAAGGAGTAGAGGGTGCGACCGGTGGTCGTGCTGTCACCCCTGGGCTCGAACCACAGCGTGCCCTTGCCCTTGGGGCGATAGCCCACGGCGACATCCTTCGTGACCTTCTTGCCCGAGGTGCCGAGCAGCGTGGTGGAGGTGCTGGTGCCGCCCTGGGACATCCGAACCCGGATCGACTTGACCGTGCCGGAGATCTTGTACGTGGCCTTCACCCGCGCATTTCCACCCGGCCATCCGGAGTAGCTGAACCCGAGTCCACTCCCGACTGAGTCGCCCGCCGAGGCACTCCAGGAGCGTACGCAGGTCGCTGCTTCCGCCTTCGTCGCCATCGGGGCCACCAGTGCGGCAGACGTCAGGACGGCGAGCGCCGGCATCAGCAGGGCCGCTCTTCGTACGGAAAAGATCACATGTGCTCCTTTGTGGCTACACGATGGCGAGTGGATCGGATCGCAGGAGCCGCCGAGAAACGGTCAACAGGCGGTCATCCACCTGGGCGCTGGTCACTGTAGTCAGGGCTTGCCGGCGACGGGTGGCCGGGCTGGCCCTGGCGCCGTGTGGGCGGAGCTGTGGGTGGGCAGGGGCGAGCCGAAGGAGACGTTGGCACCCCGGCGAAGCCTTGCGCGCCCCTCACAGGCTGTTCTATAACTCTAGACAGCAGTTATAGAACAGTTGGAGGTTGCCATGGAAGCTCTGGCACTGCGGGCGCCGACCGCCGCGCCGGTGGCCGGTCGGTTCGGGCGGCACGGTGGCCGGTACGTGCCCGAGCCGCTGATACCCGCGTGTGCGGAGGTGGAGGCGGCGTTCACCGAGGCGTGGGCGGATCCGGGCTTCCGGGGCGAGCTGGCGCGGCTGCTGTCGAGGTACGCCGGCCGGCCGACGCCGCTGACGTCGGCGTCGCGGCTCTCGGCCGAACTCGGCGTGACGGTGCTGCTCAAGCGGGAGGACCTCGCGCACACCGGCTCGCACAAGATCAACAATGTGCTCGGGCAGGCGTTGCTGGCCCGGCGGATGGGCAAGCGGCGGCTGATCGCCGAAACCGGCGCGGGGATGCACGGCGTCGCCACCGCCACCGCCGGTGCCCTGCTCGGCCTGCCGGTGACGGTGTTCATGGGCGAGCGGGACGTCGAGCGGCAGGCGCACAACGTGTTCCGGATGCGGCTGCTCGGCGCGCAGGTCGTGCCGGTGCGATCGGGCAGCCGGACCCTCAAGGACGCCACGAGCGAGGCGATGCGCCACTGGGTCGGCGTCACCGAGGACGCCTACTACTGCGTGGGCTCGGTGATCGGGCCGCACCCGTACCCGTGGATGGTGCGCGAGTTGCAGGCGGTCATCGGGCAGGAGGCCCGACACCAGTGCGCCGAGCAGCTGTCCACAGGCACACCGGACCAGGTGGTCGCCTGCGTCGGCGGTGGCTCCAACGCCGCCGGCACCTTCGCCGGCTTCGTCGACACACCGGCACGGCTGGTGGGGGTCGAGGCGGCGGGCGGTGCCAGCGCGGCGCGGGGTGAGGTCGGCGTGCTGCACGGATTCCAGTCGCTGTTCCTGCAGGACGAGCAGGGCCAGATCCGCGAGGCGCATTCCGTCGCGGCCGGCCTGGACTACCCGGGAGTCGGGCCGGAGCACGCCCACCTGCGCGACCTCGGCCGGGCCGAGTACGTCACCGCCTCCGACGAGGAGGCGCTGGCGGCGGCGGTCCGGCTGGCCCGCGCCGAGGGCATCGTCCCGGCGATCGAGTCGGCGCACGCGCTCGCCTGGGTCGTCCGGGCCGCCGGAACGGCCGAGCTGCCCACCGGCGGCAGTGTGCTCGTCACCCTCTCCGGGCGCGGCGACAAGGACATCCCGACGCTCATGACGTACCTGAATGACGAGGAGACGCGGTGACCATCCTGGAGACCCGGCTGCGGCTGCGGCGCGACAGTGGACGCAAGCTGCTCATGCCCTACCTCACCGGGGGCGTCACCCCGGACTGGACCGACCACCTGCGCGCCCTGGCCGACGCCGGAGCGGACGCGATCGAGGTCGGCATCCCCTTCTCCGACCCCACCCTCGACGGCGTCACCATCCAGGAGGCGTCCGACGTCGCGCTCGCCCGGGGCGCCACCACCGCCGGCATCCTCGCCGACCTGTCCAGAAGCCGGATCGAGGTGCCGGTCGTCGTCAGCACGTACGCCAATCTCGCCCTGCGGGGCGGTGCGGACCGGTTCTGCCGGGCCCTCGCCGAGGCGGGCGTGCGGGGCCTGATCGTGCCCGACCTGCCGCTCGAGGAGGCCGGATCGACGGGCGCGGCAGCGCGGGCCGCGAACGTCGACCTCGCGTTGCTGGCCTCGCCCGCCACCCCACCACGGCGACTGCGGGAGATCGCCGAGCGCAGCCGCGGCTTCGTCTACGCGGTCTCCCTGATGGGAATCACAGGCGAACGGGAGCACCTCGCCACCTCGGCCGCCGGGCTGGCGCGGCGCCTGCGGGGCGTCACCGACCGGCCCGTATTCTTGGGGTTCGGCATCTCGACACCGGCGCAGGCGGCTGCCGCGGCGCGGGACGCCGACGGTGTCATCGTCGGCGCGGCGCTGATGCGGCGCCTGCTCGACGGCGCGGACCCGGCGGCGACCGCCGGATTCGTCAGGTCGCTGCGGGCGGCGCTGGACGGTGTGCCGGCAGCGGCACCGGCGGACGCCGGAGGTTAGGGGGCGGGGCGGCGGCATGGCTACCGGGCAGGACGCGCCTGCGGCACGGTACCGCACCATCGCCGCGGACCTCGCCGCCAAGATCCGTGCCGGGGACTACCGGCCCGGCGAGGCGCTGCCCTCCCAGCGTGATCTCAGCGCCGCCTACGGCGTCACCCTGATGACGCTGCGGCAGGCGCTGCGGCAGCTCAGTGACGAGGGTCTGATCGAGCAGCAGCCCGGTCGGGGCACCTTCGTCGCCCCGCCCCACCTGGCCTACCGGCTCGGCTCGCTGCGCAGCTTCGCCGACGACCTGCGGGATCAGGGCCACGAGGTACGGACCACAGTCGTCGCCCGCGCGGTGCGCCGGCTGCCCGCGCGGATCGCCGGGGCGCTGCGAGCCAGCCCGGCCGACTCGGGGCTGCGGCTGGAACGGGTCCGCGCGTTCGCCGGACGCCGCGCCGTGCACCAGGTCTCCTGGGTACGCGCAGCACACGCCGACGGACTGCGCGAGGTGGACTTCACCGCGACCTCCCTGTACGAGGCGCTCGCGGCCCGGGGTGTCTCGGTGGCCCGGGCGACCGAGACGATCCGGCCCGGCATCCTCGAACCGGCGCTGGCGGCCCACCTCGACGACGCGCCGGGTGCCGCCGTGCTGATCAGTGACCGGACCACCTACACGCTTGACGGCATCGCCGTCATCGCCGACCGGGCGACGATCCTCGGCAGCATGATGGAGATCAACACTGACCGGGCCGCGCGTGGCCTGTCACTGCACTGGGGAGCCAGCCGCGACGTGTCGTAGCGCGTCCAGTACCGCGTCGACCACCCGTTCCCGTCCTCGTCCGTCCACTGCCGCCCAGGCTCGGGCGGACAGCGCCGCCCGTCGTGACCCGTCGTCCAGCAGTCCCGCCAGGGTGTGCGCGGCGGCGCGCGCCGCCGCCGCGTCGCCGGCCAGCGCGGGCAGCTCGCCGAGCCCGGCGGCCAGACCGGCCGCCACCACCCGGTGGTACGACTCGCGCTGGTTGTCCACCACGCAGACGAGCGCCGACGGCGCACCGAGGCAGCACAGTTCCCAGGTGGACGTGCCGGCCGCGCTGACCACCAGGTCCGCTGCGGCGATCAGGGCGGGCAGCGTACCTGTGGGTGGCACCGGCAGCAGCGACTGCCCCGGCCCCGGGGTCAACCGAGCCAGCCGCTCGGCCAGCTCCGGCCGGCCGACCACGACCGTGAGTTCCATCGGCCGGCCGGTGGAGAGCAGCACCTCGGTCAGCACCGGCGCCGCGCCGACCGCGTCGGTGCCGCCGAAGAAGGCGAGCACCGAGGGGGGCCGCACCGCCACCGCCGGGCGGGGGGCCGCCGGCCGAGCGGCCAGCACACCCGCCCGCAGCAGGGCGTACCCGCTGCCGGCGAGCAGCCGGCCCGCCGGCACCGCCAGGTCGGTGGCGAAGTTCTGGTCCAGGTAGAGGTCGGCGTCCTGTCCCCGGGTGTCCCCGTCGACGATGGCCAGGGTCAGCACCCCGGCGGCCCGCAGCGCGCCGGCTCCGGCCGGATCCAGTTCGTACGAGTCGAGCACCAGCACGTCGAGGCGGTGCCGGCGGGCCGTGGCGACCAGCTCGTCCGGGGTGTCCGGGCCGGGGTGCAGCGGGATGCCCCGGGCGGTGAGCTGGTCGGCCGCCCAGCCGACACCGTCGACGGTGCCGAAGACCTCGACCGTGGCGCCCCGGCCCTGGAACTCCTCTCCGAGGGCGAGACAACGGACCAGGTGCCCGACACCTCGCGACGGCCCGGCGTCGCAGCGCAGTCCGACGCGTACCGTGCTCAGCGCTCCTCCAACCGCTTCTGCCGGACGTCGGCGTTGAGCGCGCGCAGCGCCGGCTGCCCGTCCAGCCAGTCGGCGAGCTTGGCCAGCGGCACGCTGACGTCACCGAAGTGGTCGGCCACCGCGCGGACCAGCTCCCAGTCGCGCGTGGTGTCGAGAGTGAGGCGTAGCTGCGAACGGTCCGGGGTGAGGGTCACCCCGAGCACCCGGAACACCTCCGGATGCGCGTACGCGTACGAGGTCACGTGCACCCGGTGGTGCTCGGTGGCGAGCCGGTCGACGGTACGCAACGCGTCCGCCCGGATGATCTCGACGTCCAGCCCCCGGGGGAGGGTACGGGCGATGGAGGTGCTGGCGTAGTCCAGCCCCGGCACGGCGCGGTACACCGAGGCGACCAGGCTGACGATCTCCGGGTCCAGCAGCGGACAGTCGGCGGTGAACCGCATGACCGCCTCGGCGGGATGGGCGTCGAGGGCACCGACGAAGCGGGTCAGCACGTCGTCGACCGGGCCCCGGTGGCAGGCGACGCCGAGCCGTTCGCACTCGGCGACGACCGCGTCGTCGCTGGCGTCGCTGCTTGTCGCCACCACCAGGTCGGCGAGCACGCCGCTGTCCTGGGCGGCCCGGACCACCCGGCCGAGCACGCTGCGTCCGGCAAGCGGGCGCAGCACCTTGCCGGGCAGTCGGGACGAGCCCATCCGCGCCTGCACGATGCCGACGATCCGGTCGGTCACTTCTGTCCTCCCTGCTTCGAGGCGATGGCGGCACGGGCCCGGCGTTTGGCGGCGCGGGCGCCGCGCTTGGCCATCCGGGCCGGGGTGATGGCCAGCCGCCCGACCTTGTAGCTCAGCGAACCGCTCAGCAAGTTGATCTTCGCTTCGGCCCGGCGTAGCGCGCGTTCCCGCGAGGTGAGCAGGTTCTCGGTCCACCTGAGCAGCGCCGTCAGCCGGGTGTTCTCCTCCCGCTGGCGCAGCCACGCCTCGCGAAGCTGCTGGTAGCTGCGGGGGCCCGGCGGCGGGTCGGTAGGGGTGGCCGCCGTCTCCGTCTGCATCGCGGCCTCGACGACGGCCCGGTCGAGGTCGCGTCCGGCCACTCCGGCGAGCACCACGGTGAGCCCCGGCACGTCAAGTGTGGAGGTCCACGGGTGGGCGTATCCGCCGGTCAGCAGCTCGGTGGCGAAGCGTCCCAGGGCCCGGGCCAGCACCACGTCGACAGGTGACGGTGCGTCGGCCCGCCAGCCCCGGTCGAGCACCCCCCAGCGGTCACCGTCGACGACCAGGCTGTCCACCCCGGCCAGGGCCACCGCACCGGTGAGCCGTCCCTGCTCGGCCTGGCCGTCGAGCCAGTCGGCGTAGCCACGCAGCAGCCGGCGCAGCAGCGCCGTGTCGCGGCGCAGACATCCGTCGAGCAGCAGGCTGCGCAGCAGACGCCCGTCGGGCACCGGGCCGTCCGGGGCAGCCGGATCGAGGTGGGCCAGCGCCCGGCCGGCGTACGGTGCGTCGGCCGAGGAGCTGGGCACGGCGATGCCGGTACGGTGCCAGTGCCAGCCCTGCGGCCCGTGGAGTACCTCGACGACGGTGCCGCCCGCCGCCGGGTCGGCGACGAACGCCACAGGCAGCGGGGCGGGCCCGCCGAGCCCGGGTGCCGGGTTCTCCGGCCGGTCGACGCGCGGCAGCGGGCGGGCCGCGTCGCCGGTGTCGTCGGGCTCGTCGTCAGGGTCGTCGTCGGGGTCGGTCAGGTCGGCGGCCGGCCGTCGGGCCAGGACCAGCCAGGACGGGGCCAGGTCGGCGGCGCGGCCGGCGTGCAGGGCGTCCACGGCCAGCCGGGCCGGATCGGCGAGCACGAACCGGCCGGCGTACCCGTCGGTGCAGGCGGCGTGCAGCACCGCGTCGAACAGTCCGCTCGTGGTGTGCCGGGCAAGCTCGTCGACGGCCAGCAGCGCGGTGGTCAGGTCGGTCCGGGGGTAGCCGGCATAGCAGGAGCCGGCCCGCATCCCGGCGCTGGCCAGCCGTTCGCGTACCTGCTCCAGGTTGGCCGGGCGGGCGGAGTCGAGCACCCCGCCGACCGTCCACTCGGCATCGTCCCGACCGGCGTACCAGCTCCCGGCGGCGACCAGGCGGTGCAGGCCGATCGGGTTGTCCAGGCGCAGCAGCAGGTCACCGCCGGGACGCACAGCCGCCACCAGGCGGGCCAGCAGCCCGTCCCAGCCGAGCCGCTCACCCTCGACGGACTCGACAGCGTCCAGCCCGGCACCGGCGATCACCACGTCGTACTCCTCGCCGGCGGGCAGGCCGTGCGGGCCGGCCACCAGCACCCGGTCCACCCGGCCGGCGACCACCGCCGCGTCCGGGTAACCGCGCAGCAGGCAGGTGAGTCGAGCGTGGGCCAGCGCGTCGAGCAGCGCCGGGCCGTGCGGTCCGGCCAGCAGCACCCGGGCCCCGGCCGGCACCAGGCGGGCGGCCAGCGCCGCGAGGGGGCCGTCGCCGGCTGGGTCCGTCCGGTCGGACCAGGCGAGCATCTCGCCGCCGGGCAGCGTCACCGCTGACGCCGTCTCGGTTGTCACGTCGTCTCCTCCTGCGGGTACGCCCACCCCAGCAGCTCCCGCAGCGCGGCGGGCGGGTGGCGGTGGTCGGTGCCCAGTTCGGCGTGGGCGATCGCGACGGCGGTCGGCAGGTGCACCTGTTCGCCGTGCAGCTGCGGCCACTGCCGGCGGATGCGGGCGGTGCCGCCGAAAGTCGGGTCCTCGTCGGCAAGCACCATCGGGTCGCCGTACACCGCCGGTTCGCAGCCGGCCGCGACGCCGTAGAAGATGGCGCTTGTCAGCCGGTTGGACGCGACCCGGCGGTGCCGGCGCAGCTCGGCGAGCTGGTGGTCCAGGAACTGCGGGTCGGTGTCTTTCCACCAGTGCCCGCGGTAGCCGTGGCAGATGACCCGGAAGCCGGCGTTCTCGTAGAGCCGGCGTACCCGCCGCATCCGGTGCTCGTGCCAGTACAGGCAGACGGTGACCGGGCCGGGCTCGGTGTCCCGGATGCGGGCGATCAGTTCCTTGTGGTCACCCTTGACGTGCTGGCCCTCCCAGCCGTGGAACGGGTACCAGATGGTGCCCTCCCGGTCCGGCGGGGACTTCTCCTCCGGCTGCATGGCCAGCAGGTAGACGAAGGGTGCCCCGATCACCGTGACGTTGCGTCGCCCGACCGACCAGGCCCGCCGCCGGGTCTGCTCCGACCAGAGCAGACTCGGCGTGCGCTCCGCGTACGGGTGGCCGGGGGCCAGACCGTCGCCGATGTTCCAGCCGTGCTGGACGTACCCGTTGATCCGGGGCGGATGGCCGTCACCCAGACCCGCGTAGCGGGCCAGCACGTGGGCGTGACCGTAGAAGTGGTTCGCGTGGTGCATCGGGGATTCCCTCAGGCGGCGGGCCGGAGCGAGACGCCGCGCAGGGCCGCAGCCAACGCGTCGATGACGCGGTCCTGGTCGGCGTCGCGCAGTCCAGGGTAGAGCGGCAGCGACAACTGCTGGGCGTAGAAGGCTTCCGACACCGGACAACTGCCCCGCCGGTAGCCGAGATCGGCGAAGGCCGGGTGCCAGTGCGCGGGGATGTAGTTGACCTGGACACCGATCCCGGCCGCGCGCATCCGCTCGTAGATCTCGCGGCGGCGGCCGTCGAGGACCCGGATCGGGTACAGGTGCCAGGCCGGTGCCGCCCACTGCCGCCGACCGGGAACGAGCACGCCGGGCAGGTCCGCGAGGGCCGCGTCGTAGCGGGCCACCAGTTCGGCGCGGCGGGCGAGGAAGTCACCGAGCCGACGCAACTGGCTGCGGCCGAGCGCGCACAGCACGTCCGGCAGCCGGTAGTTCAGGCCGAACTCGTGCACCTCCTGGTGCCAGCCGCCCTCGTCCGGCCAGCGCAGCTCGTCGGGTTCCCGGACCAGCCCGATGTTGCGGAACCGGCGGGCCCGCTTGAGCAACTCCGGGTCGGTGGTGGCGACCGCGCCGCCCTCGGCGGTGGTCAGGTTCTTCGTCGGAAAGAACGAGAACGTGGTCAGATCGGCGAGCGATCCCACCGGCCGGCCCCGGTAGGTGGCACCTATCGAGTGGGCCGCGTCGGCGAGCAGCAGCGCGTCGCTGCCGTCGAGCGCGGTGCGCAGCGCGTCGTAGTCGGCCGGGTGGCCGGCGTAGTCCACAGCGGCGACGACAGTCGTCCGCTCGGTGGTCGCCTCGGCCACCGCCGCCGGGTCCAGGGTGAACGTTTCCTCCGTCACGTCGGCGAAGACGACCCGCGCGCCGAGGGCGACAGCGCTGCTGGCGGTGGCCACGAATGTCATCGGCGGCACGATCACCTCGTCGCCGGGGCCGACACCGGCGGCGGCGTACGCCACGTGCAGCGCGGCGGTGCCGTTGGAGACCGTCGCCACCCCGGCCCCACCGGCCCACGCCGAGATGTCCGCTTCGAACGCGGCGACCTCCGGGCCGGTGGTGAGCCAGTCGCTGCGCAGGGCGGCGACCACCGCGGCCACGTCGTCGTCGGTGACCGACTGCCGCCCGTACGGGAGAAAAGACGTCATGCCGCGATGCCGAGCATCTCACGCAGCTGGGGCACGGTGAGCCAGTCGTCGTTGGTGTCCGACTGGTACGCGAAGCCGTCCGCCACCGGCTCACAGTCGACGGGCGGCTGGTAGCCCCAGGTGGCGATCGTCGGCTGCACGATGAACCGGTCCTTGGCGATGAGCGTCCGGCGGCTGTCGTCCGGAGCGATCATCTCCTCGTGCAGCTTCTCGCCGGGACGGATGCCGATCTCGTGGGTGGTGGCGTCCGGGGCGACCGCCTCGACCAGATCCAGGATGCGCATGCTCGGGATGCGGGGGACGAACAGCTCGCCGCCCTGCATCTGGTCGAACGAGTCGATGACGAACTGCACAGCCTGGTCGAGGGTGATCCAGAAGCGGGTCATCCGCTTGTCCGTGATCGGCAGGCTCCTACCTTCGGCGGCGAGCCGGCGGAACAGCGGCACCACCGAGCCGCGGCTGCCGACCACGT
This sequence comes from Micromonospora andamanensis, assembly GCF_016863495.1. Classification (GTDB taxonomy): domain Bacteria; phylum Actinomycetota; class Actinomycetes; order Mycobacteriales; family Micromonosporaceae; genus Micromonospora; species Micromonospora andamanensis. The sequence continues at coordinate 90,116 of NZ_BOOZ01000014.1, read as the reverse complement.
TGCCGTAGCGCACCACCGCGAAGCGGGTCGGGTGCTGTGCCGCGTAGTGGTTGGCGGAGATGAACAGCTTGTCGCCGACCAGCTTCGTCGCGCCGTACAGGTTGATCGGGCTGGACGCCTTGTCGGTGGAGAGGGCCACCACCTTCTTCACGCCCGCCTCGATCGCCGCGTCCACCACGTGCTGCGAGCCGGTGATGTTCGTGGCGATGAACTCCGACGGGTTGTACTCCGCGGTGTCGACCTGCTTGAGGGCGGCGGCGTGCACGACGTGGTCGACGCCGTGCATGGCCCGGGTCAGCCGGTGCCGGTCCCGGATGTCGCCGATGAACCAGCGCAGCCGGGGGTCATCGCCGAGCTGCTGGCGCAGCTCGTACTGCTTGAGCTCGTCACGGGAGAAAACCACCACCCGGGCCGGATCGGTCTCGGCGAGTAGGTGCCGCAGGAAGGTCCTGCCGAAGGAACCCGTTCCCCCGGTGACGAGGATGGACGATCCGTTCAGCTCGCTCAACTGGTGCTCCCGTGTGTGTCGGATTCGCGGTCGGCCTCGGCCGGCCGGGTGGGAACGCTAAACGCGGCGGGTTAACGGTCCCGAGCCCTGCGGTTAACCACGTGCCGTGCGGCGGTGAATGGCGAGCACCCGGTTGGCGAACACCTGCCGTCGTCGCGGCGTGCCCGCCGACCTGCGTCGACCAGGTCGTTAGGGTCTCGACCCGACCGGGCACCGGGGCGCGTCCGACCGAGGCTGCGGCCCGGACGCGTCAGGGGAGGGACGATGACCATCGAGGCCGAGGCGACCCGAGCCGACGACACCGGCGGGTCGGCGGACCCGCGTGGATCTGCGTCGCCCGACCGTCGACGTCTGTTGCTGCCCCTGCTGCTGGTCGGCGGCTGGCTGCTCGGGACCGCCTGGCGGATCTGGTTGGCCCGGCACGCCAGCATGCCGTTCGCGCACACCGACGAGGACAGCTACCTCAACACCGCCCGTGCCCTGGTCGGCGGTCCGGGCGGCTTCAGCAGTGAGAACGAGACACTGCGCCGGATCGGCTATCCGCTGCTGATCGCACCGGCCTTCCTCCTCGACCGGGACTTCCTCGACACCTACCTGGCTGTACGGGTGATCAACGCGGCGTTGAACGCGACGGTCCTGCCGTTGGCGTACCTGCTCGGTCGCCGGCTGCTGGGACTGCGGCCCGGCCCGGCCCTGGCGGCGGCGGCCGGCGCGGCCACGCTGCCGGCGGTGGCCTTCCACGCCACGGTGGCGATGACCGACGCGGTACTCGGACCCCTGCTGCTGGCCTGGTTGCTCGCCGTGCACCGGCTGGTCGAGCGGCCCGGTCCGGCAAGCGCGGCGCTCTGCGGTGCCCTCGCGGGCGCGACGCATCTGGTGCACTCGCGCGGAGTGGTGATCGTCGCCGGATCCGCGCTGCTGGTCCTGGCGCTCGTGGTCCGCCGTCGGCTGGGCCCGGCGGGGCTGCTGGCGGCGGTGCTGCCGGTGCTGGCCGCCGCGCTCGGCAACGAGGTGGGTGTGCGGCTGCTCGGCGAGACGGTGCACCTGCTCGGTGAACCGGCCGGTGGCAACGTCGTGCGGGCGGTCACCTCGGTCCGGGGACTGTCGCAGGTGCTGGCATCCGTCGGCACGCAGCTCTGGTACCTGGTGGTCGTCACCTTCGGGCTGGCCGGGCTGGCCGGTGCCGAGGCGGTGGTCCGGCTGTGCCGTCGCAGTGGTGGTGCCGCCGGGTGGACGTCCGGCGTGGCGCTGCTCAGCACCGTCGGGGTCGCCGTCGGTGCGGAGCTCGTCCTGGCCGGCGTGCCGGACCGGGTGCCGGACGCCATCTACGCCCGGTACGTGCAGATGTTCGCCCCGTTCTGGCTGCTTGTCGGCATCGGGGTGCTGTTCGGTACGGCGTACCGTCCGCTGCTGCGGCGGGCCGCGGTGGCGGTGCTGCTGCTTGCGGTCGGCGGCGTACTGATCCGGCTTCGCCTGGACCGCGCGGAGGCCGAGGGCACGCCGTTGCGCTGGGGCGGGTTCAGCGCGCCGGATCTGGTGGCGCTGACCGACGGATGGCGACAGATGCGGCCCCTGGTCGGGTCCGCGATCGGGATCGCCGGCTGCCTGCTGCTCGTGCTCGTGCTCGCGATCCGCCACCGGGCCGTGGGTACCCGCCTGTTGGCGGTGCTGCTCACGGCGTTGGTGGTGGCCAACGTGGCGACCATGCAGGTGCTCGCGTGGCGGCTGATCCGTCCGCTGGCAGTGGCCGGCACGCCGATGCCCAGCGTGCCCGAGCTGGGGATCCGGCCACCGGAACGGGTCGCCGCCTCCACAGGCGTGCCCTACCAGCTCAGGTTCAACCTCAGCCACCAGGTCACCTGGACCGAGGTGCGCTGGTTCGGTGACCGGCCGCCGGCACACGCCCAGGTGGTCTTCGCGCGCTGGGCGCCCGGCGAACCCGACGACTGGGACGGTGCCCGACACGGATTCGTCCGGCTGGGCGGCGACCCGGAGCGGAAGTGGGCCGGCTGGCGGCGGCGGTGACCACGGCCTTCCGGAATCGACGGAAACCCTACCCGTCGACTACGTGAACAATGCGTGGACAAAATGCCAAGAATCAGCGAACGCGACGGTTGGCGCGCTCCAGGGAAATGGGGATGACCGTGATTTCCCGACCGTCGTGCGTTTCCTGGCGACCGGGCCCCTCGACAAAACGGAGACGACTGTTCATCTGGCGCACCACCGTGTTGTGGGCCAGCACCTCACCGTCGAGCCGGTCGAGGTCCAGCACGTCGAAGGCGTGGTCGACCGCCTCCCGCATCACCTCCAGCCAGGCGGGCAGCGTCTCACCCCGCTCGGCCAGCCCCTCGGCGTCCAGGTAGAAACCCCACCCGCCGGTACGCGGGCCGGACAACCGCAGGTCGAAGTAGGTGACCGCACCGCTGGGCACCCCGTCGCGCAGGTAGGTCAGCACCCGACGGGTGGGGTCCTGGCGCACCGCCGACCACCACCGTCGGTGCTCCTCGGCGGTGATGACGTGACTGGTCTTGCTGACCTGTCGGTTGATTTCCTGATTACGCCAGGACAACATCAGGTTAACGTCGTCCTCGGTGGCGTCACGCAACACGTACCGCTCGCTTTCCACTCCGTTTACCTCGTCACCGGGCACCCTAATCACGATTCACCTGGCTGTACACTCCGCCGCATGAAGGAATTGAGTCGGGCGCAGATTCGCGACCTCATGGGCGAGGTTCTCAAGAACCAGGGCAAGGCGTTGCCCGCCGACGACGCCGCCGACCTGCGCGAGGTTGGTTTCCGGTCGCTGGACTTCTCCGAGTTGGCGCTGCGCGTCGAGGACGCCACGGGGGAGGAGTTGAACTTCGACGCACCCGGGCTGCGCCGGATCGCCACGGTCGGGGACGTGCTGGACTTCCTCGTCGAGTTGCAGCGGCAGTGAGCGTCGAGACCGCCTCGCCGGCCCCCGCACAGCCGGCGGGGGCGGACAACCGGATCGTCGTCGACGGTGCCGTGCTGACCTGGCGTGACCTGCCGGAGCTGACCCTGCCGGAGCCCGTCGCCGCGCTCGCCCACTCGGCCCGGTACGCGCTAGCGGCCGCCCGGCACCACGCCGTGCACGGCACCGAACTACTGCTCAGCACGGCCAGCCGGGTCGACGCGGTGCTGCGCGAGGAACTACGCGCCGCCGGGTTCGCGGTGGCCGAACTGGGTCCCGGCACGGCCGGGGACGGCGCGACGCCAGGTGCCCGGGCCGCCGAGCCCGGCCGCCTGTGGCTGCTGACCTCGGGCTCCACCGGTCGGCCCAAGCGGGTGGGGCACACCCTCGAATCCCTGACCACCGTCCGGGGCGAGCAGCCCGCCCGGACCTGGCTCTGCCCGTACGCCCCCGGCACGTACGCCTGGTGGCAGGTGGTCACGCTGTCGCTGACCCAGCCGGGGCAGAACCTGGTGGTGGTGGAGCCGGACCAGCTCGACGACTGGCCGGCGCTGGCGGCCGAGCACGGTGTGGACGCCGCCTCCGGTACGCCCACCTTCTGGCGGCGCGCCCTGCACCGCGATCCGGCCGGGCTGGCCCGGGTGCCGCTGCGTCAGCTGACCCTCGGTGGCGAACCTGTCGACCAGACGATCCTGGACCGGCTGCGGGAGGTGTTCCCGACCGCCCGGATCTCCTGGATCTACGCCTCCTCCGAGGTCGGCGCGGCCATCGTGGTGCACGACGGGCGGGCCGGATTCCCGGTCCAGTGGCTGGACCGGGCGGCGCCGGGCCGCCCCACCATCGGGGTGCGCGACGGGGAGCTGGTGATCACCTCGCCGTACCACGGTGCCGGGCTGGACGGTCCGGTCCGCACCGGTGACCGGGCGCAGCTCGTCGACGACCGGGTGCTGATCACCGGCCGGCTCGACGCGGACGAGATAAACGTCGGCGGCAGCAAGGTCTCCGCCGGTGTGGTCCGCGACGTGCTGACCGCGAACCCGCAGGTGGCCTGGGCGCGGGTGACCGGCCGGCGTGCCCCGCTGCTCGGCCACATGGTCGTCGCCGAGGTGGTACCGATCGGCGCCGGCACCGTGCTGGACGAGGCGACGTTGGTCCGCTGGTGCGCCGACCAGCTGCCCGAGTACGCGGTCCCGCGGCGGATCCGCGTGCTTACCGAGATTCCCGTCAAGGAGACCCTGAAGAGCGATGTCTGACCCCACCACCCCCGCCCAGCCCGTGCCGCCCAGCTCCGTGGTGCTCGTCTCCGGCGGCTCCCGCGGCCTCGGCCTGGCCATCGTCACCGACCTGCTCGAATCGGGCCTGAAGGTGGCCGCCTTCGCCCGTACCGTCACCCCTGAGCTGGCCAAGCTCGCCGGCGCTCATCCGGAGCGGGCGCACGTCGGCCCGGTCGACGTCACCGACCTCGCCGCGGCGCAGGCGTTCGTCCGGGCGGCCGAGGAGCGGCTCGGCCCGATCGACGGCGTGGTGAACAACGCGGCTGTCGGGCAGGACTCGCTGCACGTGCACACCGCCACCACGGACATCGCCCGGATCATCGAGACCAACCTGACCGCGCCGTTGCAGCTCACCCGGCTGGCGATCCGGCGGATGCTGGCCCAGGGTCGGCGCGGACGGATCGTCAACATCACCTCGATCTGCGCGCAGCGCGGCTTTCCGGGCCTGGTGGCGTACTCCGCCACCAAGGGCGGGATGGACGCGGCGACCCGCTCGCTGGCCCGGGAACTGGGCGGGCGGGTGCTCGTCAACGCGGTCGCCCCGGGCTTCTTCGCCTCGGAGATGTCGGCGGTGCTCGGCCAGACCCAGCTCGACCAGATCGTGCGTCGCACGCCGACCGGTCACCTGACCGAGCCGGTGGAGGTGGTGCCTGTGGTGCGGCTGCTGCTGCGTGACCAGACGAACATCAACGGCCAGGTCATCGTGGTCGACGGTGCCGCCTCGATCTGATCCGCCGCACCCGTTGTCCCGCACCGTCGACGGGGCGGGACAACGGGTGTCCGCCCTGCTCGCCGCCGCGCAACGACATCTGCGGGTGGCCCCGGTGGCCGAGTCGGGCGACGCCGTCACCCGCAGCCACCTCGACGACGGGCGTTGTGTCGGCTGGTACGCCCCGCCGGTACCCGGCTGGCGGGTGGCCATCGACGCCGAGCGCGCCGACGCCGCGCCCCCGGTCGCGCTTGCCGGCCGGTTCGGGTCCACCGACTTCTGGGGCCGGTGGACCCGCGTCGAGTGTCTGGCCAAACTCGCCGACGTGCCGGTGGCGACCTGGTGGCATCGGCACGGTCTGGAGGTGCCGCCCGGCACCGCCTGGCTGTGGCGCACCATGCCGCTGGCGGACCTGGTGGTCACCGTCGCCTTCACCCCGACCGACCGCGTGGGCCGGCAGAGCGTCGGCCGGGAGCTGCGCGGTTTCCCCGATGTTGCCGTGTCCGGCCCCGGCTGAGACCGCACCATCAGCGACGTTGTGCGGGCTCCGGCGTTTCCGACCCGGCGCTGGTGCTGCGCAGGCTCCAGGCGATCGACACCGCGATCGTCGCCATGATGACGCCCAGGGTCACCGGGATGGGCAGCTTGCCGACCGGGGTCTCGGACAGGATCAGTTTGACCCCGGCGAAGGCCAGCAGGACGGCCAGGCCGTAGTGCAGGTGCACGAAACGGCGCAGTAGCCCGGCGAGGCAGAAGTACAGGCTGCGCAGTCCGAGGATCGCGAACGCGTTGGCGGTCCAGACGATGAACGTGCTCGTGGTGATGGCCAGGATCGCCGCCACCGAGTCGATCGCGAAGATCAGGTCGGTGGTCTCGACCGCGATCAGGACCACGAACAGCAGGGTGGCGACCCGCTTGCCGTCGATCCGGACGAAGAACCGGTCGCCGTGGTACGCCGGGTCGGTCGGCAGGATCCGGCGTACCAGGCGCACCACCAGGTTGCGGTCCGGATCGGTCTGCTCGCCGTGGCGGAACGCCATCTTGTAGGCGGTGTAGACGAGGAACGCGCCGAACAGGTACGCGGTCCAGAAGAACCTGTCAAGCAGCTCCGCGCCGACGAAGATGAACACGAACCGGAACACCAGCGCGCCGATGACGCCCCAGAACAGGACCTTGTGCTGGTACGCGGCGGGGACCGCGAAGTACGTGAAGATCAGCGCGAAGACGAAGACGTTGTCGATGGACAGCGCCTTCTCCATCAGGTAGCCGGCGAAGTAGGTGCCGGCCACGTCACCGCCCTGCCACACCCACAGGAGCACGCCGAACAGCAGACCGGCGGCGATCCAGATGCCGGACCAGGTGGCGGCCTCGCGGAAACCGATGACGTGGTTGTCGCGGTGCAGGAACAGGTCGACGGCGAGCATCACGGCGATGGCCAGCATCAGCAGGGCCCAGACCCACCAGGAGACAGACACCGGCAAGACCTCTCGTCCGGCCGGGCCACGCCGGGCCCGGCACTGCTGGACGAAGGTCTCCCCGTCCACCGGCGTGGTGACCGCGTCACCGGGGCCCCGGATGGGCCGGGCCCGTACTGACGGCGACGCGCGTTACGTCGGGTACTCCCCCTCGAACTGCGTACCAGTATTCACGAAGTGTGCTTCGTTAGTCAAGGGCCTCAGATCAGGTCCCAGGTGAGCGCGGTGCCGCGCGCCACGTCGGCGGTGAAGCGGCGGCCCAGCACCCTGTCGATCTCCACCGGAGGCAGCCCGCCGGCCGGCCGGATCGAGCGGACGTTGCGCACCGTCACCTCGTCGCCGGCGCGCACGTCCGCCACCACGTACAGCGAACGCCGGAAGCGCAGGCCCTCCTGTTCGGCCGGGGTGGGCCCGACCGCCGTGCCGCCCAGCGCCGCGTACGCCCGCTCGGACTCGACCACCAGGGCGGCCAGCTCGGTGGGGTTCAGGGAGAAGTCGGAGTCCACGCCGCCGTCGGCGCGGTCCAGCGTCACGTGCTTCTCGATGAAGCAGGCGCCGAGGGCCACCGAGGCGACGGGTACACCGATGCCCGGCGTGTGGTCGGACAGTCCCACAGGTACGCCGAAGGCGTCGGCAAGCACCGGGATGCGGCGCAGGTTGCTGTCCGCGGGCGGTGCCGGGTAGGAGGCGGTGCAGGCCAACAGGATGATCCCGCTCGCGCCACCGTCGCGGGCGGTGCGTACCGCGGCGTCGATCTCGGCGAGGGTGGCCATCCCGGTCGAGATGACAATCGGTTTGCCGGTCGCCGCGACCAACCGGATCAGCGGCAGGTCGACAAGCTCCGACGAGGCGATCTTGTACGCCGGCGCGTCGAGATCCTCCAACAGTTCCACAGCGGTGGCGTCGAACGGGGAGGAGAAGACCGTCAGCCCCTGGGCGCGGGCCCGCTCGAAGATCGGCCGGTGCCACTCGTACGGCGTGTGCGCCTTCTCGTAGAGCCGGTACAGGTTCTCCCCGCCCCACAGCTCGTGCCCGCCGGAGATGCGGAAGTCCGGGGTGTCCACGTCGATGGTGATGGTGTCCGGCCGGTACGTCTGGAGCTTCAGCGCGTGCGCGCCACTGGCCGCCACGGCATCCACGATGGACAGTGCGCGGTCGAGGTCTCCGTTGTGGTTGCCGGACATCTCGGCCACCACGAAGGGGCGCTCTCCGGTGCCGACCAGGTGCGACCCGATCTTGAACGTCATTCCGATCCGTTTCCGTGCGTGCTTACCAATGTGTGGTCCCGTGTCGGGCTTCCCGGTGTCGGCTGCACCCCGCCAACGGGCACCCCGCCGCTGCTGCCGCGCACCCGGCCGGCGAGCCGGTGCGCCCGCCGCAGCGCCGCGTACGCCAGGTAGCTGTCGCGGCCGACAAGTCGGTGCTTGAGTCCCGACACCCCGCCCGGCCGGGGGTAGCCGCCGCTGGGCAGGTACGTGCGGTAGTGCGCGGCGACCCGACGGAAGAACTCCCGGCGCAGGTGCGGATGCAGCCGGTCGTCGTTGCCCACCACCACCAGGAAGTGGTTGACCATCAGGTCGAACAGTTCGGCGTGCCAGCGCCCGTCGGGATGCCGTTGGCGCAGCCAGGCGAAAAGGCGGTCGTACTGTTCGAAGGAGTCGAAGTGCCGACCGCTGCGCGTCGAGGTGATCGCGCCCTGGCGGCCCTGACGGTACAGATAACAGACCCGGTCCAGCACGCTTATCCGCTCCGCGCCGATCAGCAGCGGGTGGCTGAACGGGATGTCCTCGTACCAGCCGGGATGGAAGCGCAGGCCCAGCTCGGCCATGAACTCCCGGCGTACCACCTTGTTCCAGGCGGTGTGCTGCACCCGCAGCAGGTGCGGTCGGTCGGCCAGCCGCACCACGCCGGGGGTGCCGCGCAGCAGCCGGCTGCTGGCGTCCACCTCCTCGCGCCCGCACTCGTGCACCCGCAGGTGGTCGACCATCATCACGTCGGGGCGGTCACTGCGCAGCCGGTCCAGCACGGCCGGGATCGTCCCGGCCGGCAACCAGTCGTCGCTGTCGACGAACCACACGTACCGGCCGGTGGCCACGTCCAGGCCCGCGTTGCGGGCCGGCCCGAGGCCGACGTTGCGGTCCAGGTGCAGCACGCGCAGCGCAGGATGCTCGGCGGCGTACCCGCGCAGCAGGTCACCGCACCGGTCCGGTGAGGCGTCGTCGACGGCGACGACCTCCACAGGCGTCGCCTCGACGACCGGGATGTCGGCGTGGATGGAGTCCAGGCACTGGCGCAGGTACGCCTCGACGCGGTACACCGGCACGACGATGCTCAGCAGCGGCGTTGGCGTCGGCTCTGTGACCACCCGGAAACAATTGGCCACCCGGGTGGACAGACCTGGAACCTGACGTGACCGGCGACGGTTCAGTGATTGAACAGCCGGGCCCGATCAGGTTAACGGTTCAGGACGTGGCTCATCGGCTGAGGATGCGGCGTACCGGTGCCGGGACGGCCTTCTTGATCCGGGCCTTGAACCGGTCCGGGCGCTGCTGCTGGAGCTGCTCGCGAAGCTCGGCCTCCCGGTCGTACAGCCACTGGATCCGGTGCAGCAGCACCTCCGGCGAGGTCGCCAGCGCCGGACGCACGGCCGGCGGGAAGGTCGTCGCGCGGACCTGGGCGTCGAACGCCGCCGGGGGGTCCGCGTCGGCGAAGGCGTTGCCCAGGTCGTGCTTGGCGAGGAAGGCCAGCATGGTCTCGAAGCGCGCCTTGTGCCCGTTGATCATCCCGGAGTAGTCGGCCTCGTCGTACAACTGGGCGGCGTCGACGTCCTTCGGCACGTCCCGCATCACCCGGTGCGGGATCTCGAAGTACCTGGCAAGTTCCAGGGTGCGGGAGTCGTGGGCGAACAGGTAGCCGGGCGTGCCGGCCAGCAGGGAGACGATGGTGCCGTGGATGCGGGTACCGAAGTTGAAGTCGAAGCCGGTGAGGTAGTCGATCCACGTCCACGGGTCGACGAACATCCGCACCTTGTCCTCGGTGAACAGCGGATGCGAGGTGTGCAGCGGGATCGGGCTGGTCTTGCCCCGGTCCTCCGGCGCGTCGCCGTAGAGCAGGGTGCCCAGGGTCTTGAGGTCCTGCGGGATGTAGCGCAGGTTCGGGTAGCGCTGCTGATGCGACTGGATGATCTTCGCCATCGACTTCACGTACGGCGAGACGGTCAACGCGATCCGGTCGTCCGTGCCGAGCGCGGCCTTGCGCTTCTCCACCGGCAGGGTGTCGCCGTGCAGGAACATCGACGGGCAGCCGATCTCGTCGACGGCGGAGAAACCGAGCGTCCGCAGGTAGCTCGCGGTGATCTCGCCGCGTACCCCGATGCTGTGCGAGCGGTCGAGCACCGCGCGGCAGAAGCGGGTGACCGACTCGTCGATCGGTCGCAGGTACTCCCGGTCGCCGTCGACATTCGTCTGCACGCCCACGCCGAGCACCACGACCGGGATCTTCAGCCGCTCGATGAGGTTCGTCATCGCGTCGACCCGGTGTGCGTAGCTGCGTCGGAACGCGTTGGCCAGCGGTACCACGAACACGTCGTACTGCTCGTTGATCCGGTCCGCGGCGCGCGGGTTGACCACGAACCGGTTGGAGGTGATCTCGACGCCGGGTGCCCCCAGCAGCTTGTGCGCGGCGTGGCTGAACACCAGGTTGCCGACGTTGTCACCGATCAGGTTCCGGTCGAACGTCTCCTCCGGGGAGTTGACCTCGAAGGGCTCCTTGCGGGCTCGCATCAGGATCCGCTGGTGCATCGCTGGCTCTGCCTCTCGTCGGTGCGTCAGCCGCCACGCCCCGCCGGTCGGTCGGGTAACGGGGGGTGTCCCTGCCGGGTCTGGGAATAGTAGGCCACCAGACCGGCAGATGACACATGGTGGTGGTTCCGAGAGGTATGGCCTGGTTCGGGGTGGAGTGCCCCACCGGGTCGACAGGCCGCGAGGTCGACGCAGGGTGCCGGCCTGCCTACGCGGGCCAGGCGGAAGTCGGGCAGGTGGATAGGGTGCCCGGATGACCAGCACCACCACCGCCACCGCCGTCGACCGACCTACCTCCGGGGCCGGAAGTGGGCAGGCGAGTCGCCTGCCATCGCTGACCGGCCTGCGGTGGGTCGCCGCGATGCTGGTTTTCGGTTTCCACGTCGGCACCATGCGGATCATCGCCGATCCCGGCCCCCAGGCCGTGGTGGGCGAGATCTTCACCCTGGGCCTGTCCGGTGTGCAGTTCTTCTTCATCCTCAGCGGCTTCGTGCTGGTCTGGTCGATGCGCCCCGGCGCCTCCCGGCGTCGGTTCTGGCGACGTCGGTTCGCCAAGATCTATCCGAACCACGTGGTGCTGTGGGCGCTGGCCATGCTGGCGATGCTCTGGTTCGCCGACCCGATCAACCCGGTGGCCGCGCTGGAGAACCTCTTCCTGGTACAGGCGTGGGACCCCCGGCCGGGCTACTTCTACAGCATCAACAACGTCAGCTGGTCGCTCTCCTGCGAGCTGTTCTTCTACCTGTGCCTGCCGCTGGCGCTGCCGGCGGTGCGGCGGGCCCGGCCGTGGCTGCTGTGGGCCGTGGTGATCGCGGTGCCACTGCTGATCCTGGCGCTCTGGCCCGGTCAGGCGCTGGTGCCGGAGAACTATCGCTGGTGGTTCGCCCAGGTCTTCCCGCTGGTCCGCTCGCTGGAGTTCTGGATGGGTGTGGCCGCTGCCGAACTCATGCTGCGTGGCCGCTGGCGGGGCCCTCGGCTGCCCCTGGCGAGTCTGTTCTTCGTGCTGACCTGGGTGGCCGCCTCCCAGTGGATCCGGGCCGAGTTCTGGTCCGCGCTGCTGTCGGTGGCGTACGTCCTGGTCATCGCCGCGGCGGCGGACGCGGACGTGCACGGGCGGCGCTCGCCGCTGCGCTCCCGGCCGATGGTCTGGCTCGGCGAGGTCTCGTTCGCCTTCTACCTGGTGCACGTCTTTGTGATCATGACGATTCTCCGGTTGACAGGTGACTGGGGGACGGGCCTGCCCGGGTGGTGGGGCCCGCTCGCGGTGATCGGCTTCCTGCTGCTCACCCTGGGGCTGGCCGCACTGTTGCACAGGTACGTGGAGCAGCCGATGATGCGGCGCCTGGCACCGTCACGGCCGGCCCGAGCGGCGGGGCCGGGCGACGCGGCGCGACCCGGGGGACCGTCCACCGACGGGCTACCCCGACAGCGGACGCCACCCGACGGTACGGGTCCCGCCACGGCCACCGGACCGGCCCGTCCGTCCACCGGAGACAGTGCTTCCGCAGTGTCCTGACCTGCGATAAGCGGCGGTGACGGCGACGCGCCGGTCGGTACGACACGCCCGGTGGCTGGTGCGTCCGGGCGGTCGTGACGGGTAGCGTGGCGAGGTGCACTCCGCCGCGCCCACCCGTCCTCTGTGGTGGTTGGCGCGCTGGGCCGCGCGGCTGTTGACCGGGTTCGCGGTCGCCGCCGCCTTCACCCTCGGTGCCTGGGCACTGCCCGGCGAGGCGGCCCCGGCCGAGCAGCTCGCGGCCCCGCCGGTTGTGGCCGCCGCACCGCAGGCATCCGTCGAACGGGACCTGACCGCCCCCTTCGACCTCGCCGTCGTCCCCGACCTGGCCGCCACTCTGGGGCTGGTCGGCCCCGCGACGCCGACCGTGCGCGGAGTTGGTGACGCCGCCGACCTGGTCGGGGTGTCCGCGACGCAGCCGACCATCTCGGGCCGGCCCGGGCTGACGGCGCTCGGCACCGTCGCCGCGGCCACCACACCGACGCCCGCGGCCCGTGTCGACGGCGTCCAGGCGGCCCGCGCCCCACCGCACGCCTGATCGGCGACCTTCCGCCGCATCCGCCCGCCCGGTGGCGCACCGCGCCCCCGCATCCGCCAGCCCGCTGTCGCCCGCCAGGGCCGCGGCGCTTGCCGTGACGATCCGTTGCCGGTACGGCCACCGGCGTCGTACCGATCTTCCCGAGGTGTCGACATGGAGAAGACAGTTCTCTACCAGTTCCTGATCGAGGTGCCCCGCGCCGCCGCGATCTGGTCGGTCCTGCTGGTGCTCGCGTTCGGCGTACTCACCGTGCTCGTCGCGCGCCCCGAACCGTCCGGGCCGGTGGAGCAGCCCGCCGATCCGGACGCGGCCGGCGCCGCGATCGAGCAGGCCGACCTGCACCGATACGCCGGGGAGGTGGCGGTCGCGGCGGCCGGCGCGGCGCAGAACGCCGACCGGCGGCGTGCGGCATGGCGGGTCGCCCAGGCGGAACTCGACAGGGCCTGGGCCGCCTACGACGAGGCGGAGTCCGCCGCCCGTCGGCTGGCCGGCGTCACCGGGCTGCCGACCCCACGCACCCCCCGGACCCCGGCCGAGTACGCGGCCCGGGAACGCTGGCTGCGCCGAGCGGCGATGGCCGCCCACTGGCGTGGGGATCTGACCGCCCGGCAGCTCAGCGACGTGCTGGCGCGCCGGCCCGGCTGGGATCCCCGGCGTCACCCGGCCGAGCAGGAAGTGGTCCTCGCCCGGGTGGTACGCGACAACCGCCTGGCCGCCTACCGGTCGGCGGCCGAGCGGGAGCGTGACCTGTGGCGGGCGGCGGAACTGGCAGGGGAGGCGGCCCGCGCCCTCTCCGCCGAGGCGTACGCTGCCGCTGAGCGGCTCCGACCGGACCTGCTGCCCGCCCCCGGCCGGGCCGCCGTCAGGCGCTCCGGGCCGGTGCTGCGCTGGCGACCAGCCCGGCTCGGCTGAAATTCCGTGAGCTGGGTCACATGGGATGGAAATTCGGTCACTGCTCGTAGTTGATGCGATTACCGCAGCAAATTCCGTGGACATTGTCCACGAGCCGTCCGGTTGTCACCCGAAGGTGCCCGGAATGCCGTCGGTCCCATTGAGCGACGACAGTTCTCAGGTACCCGAAAATCGCCGCACTGGATCATGTTTAAGCAGCTCAGAGTGGGTTGGCTTCGAGGTGACCGACCAGTAGTGTCAGCCCGTCCGGTGCGGTAACCGATCGCAGGAAGCGACGCCGTACCGACCCGCTCAATCGTGATCTCACGAACCGGGGACCCACTGCACCACTGGGGTGAATCCGCGAGCCTCGGCCCGCGGTAGGGCGTCTTCCCGCCCGAATCCGTCAGCTAACCCGGTCGGCGGTGACGGAAGGAGTTCCAGCCCTCGTGCGGTTCGACGTGATCCCCCTGTTCCCCCGCCTCCACGGCACCGCGGTGCCCGTCCTCGCCGGCCTGACCGCCGCGAGCTGACCCGGTCATCGCCACCGCCCGGGTTTCCCGGGCGTACCCCTGAACGGCCCGTCCCGCTCACCCCGGGTGGTCGTCGGTGTCCTGACGCCGAGCTGACCGCCGGTGCCCGACGTGCCGTTCCCCCTCAGCCCGTGGAGGAATCCGTGAAGCACGCCCTCTCCCGCCGGCTCCGCCGGCTGGTCACCGAACGTCCCTACCAGATCGTTGCCGGCTCGGCCGTCGCGCTCGTCCTGGCCACCGGCACCGGTGCCGCGCTCGCCGGCACCGGCAACACCCCGGCCACCACACCTGCCGCTACCGCCGCCGCCGAACTGCGCGACGACGCCGCGGTGGCGCCGAGCCCGGTAGCGGTCGCGCCGTCGACCGCCACACCCAGCAGTGCCGCGCCGAGCAGTGCCGCACCGGCCAGTCCGGTGCCGGCCCGCGCCGCCGCGCCGTCGCCGAAGCCCAGCTCGGCCACCCCGGACCCGGACCTGACGAGCAAGAAGGCGGCACCGAAGCCGCCCACGTCGAAGGTCCTCGAGTACGACCACCAGGCCCAGATCAACGGCTACTACTGCGGTCCCGCCGCAGTACGCAACGCGCTGAGCGCCGCCGGTGTCACGCGTAGCCAGGACGCCCTGGCCAGCCAGCTCGGCACCACCTTCGCCGGCACCAACTCGGCCGAGGACACCACCCGCGTCCTCAACGCCGTCGTCAAGGGCGACCCGTACGAGACCACGATGATCCGTGGCGGTGCGGCCACCCCGGCCCAGATGGACCAGCTCCAGGCGGATGTCGTCGCCGCCGTCACCGACGGACGGGGCGTCGTGGTGAACGTCGCCGGCACCGCCACCGACACCGACGGTCGCTGGCACTCCTTCCCCGGCGGGCACTACGTCGCCGTGGTCGGCTACCAGGACTCCGGTCGGCTGGTGAAGATCGCCGACTCGGCCGACGCCTCGTACCCGTCGTACTGGCTCAGCACCATCGACCTCGCCAACTGGGCCGCCACCCGCGGCTACTCGGCCTGATCACGCCTGTCCCACGGCACACGGATGCCCTCGGCCAACCGGCCGAGGGCTTCCGTGTCGGGTACGTCAGGCGTACCTGCCGTGCTGCCGCGCCGACGGGCAGCCCTGGCCCTGCGGTCAGGCCCGGCTGCCGCTGCGGGTCGCGTACGACGGGAACCTGCCCGGCCTGTCCATCTACCTCGCCGGCCTGATGTACGAGGCGATGCGCGACCTCTACCGCCTCAACCCGCACGAGGGCCCGACACCCACCACCCTCTTCATAGCCTGGACCCGCCGCCCACCTAGCGCGCCCTGTCGCCGCCCAGCACGAGAACCCGAGATCTTGGAAAGTTTCCGTTTTTCGCGAACGGGAACTTTCCAAGATCTCGGAGGTTCAGCCACTGCGCGAGGGGCGATCGGTGAGGGGTGGGGCGATGGGCGACGATCACCTGTGACATCGACCGCGTCTGACACCTGTGCGAGGGGACATCATGGGGGAGCAGGAACCGTACGCGGGGCTGGCCACCACGTTCGACACGGCCGCGGAGCTGTACGAGCAGGCCCGCCCGGGCTATCCGGAGCGGCTGTTCGCCGACCTGGCCGCGACGACCGGCCTGACGAGCGGGTCGGCCAGGGTGCTGGAGATCGGCACGGGCACCGGCCAGGCCACCCGTGGTCTGCTCGCGCGTGGCTGGCAGGTGGTAAGCCTGGAACCGGGACGCGAACTGGCCACTGTGGCGCGTCGCGTGCTCGCCGGCCGGGGTGACGTACGCGTCGTGGGGTCGCCGTTCGAGTGGTGGGAGGCGGGCGACCTGGCGCCGTTCGACCTCGTCTTCGCCGCGACGTCGTGGCACTGGCTGGACCCGGCTGTCGCTTACCGCCGGGCCGCCGAACTGCTGCGCCCCGGTGGGCACCTGGCGATCGTCGCCACCGAGCACGTCTCGCCACCCGACGGCGACGACTTCTTCCGGCGGGTCGAGCGGATCTACGACGAGGTCGGCATGGGCGACGGGCAGGGTGGCCCGAAGCCACCCGAGGCGATCGTGGCCCCCGACGTGGCGGCGATGGCGGGCAGTGGGTTCTTCGACCAACCGACCGTGCACCGGTACCAGTGGAGCCGCGACTACACCGCCGAGGAGTATCTGAGCCTGCTCTCCACCTACTCCGGCCATATCGCCGCCTCGCCCGGGCAGCGGCGGACGTTGTTCGACGGGATCCGGGAGATGATCGCCGCGCGTCCGGCCGGGACGGTACGCAAGCACTACCTGAACACCCTCCAGATCGCCGCACGCCTCGACTGACGGCAGTTCCCTTCTGGCAGCATGGCGACGTGCTGATCTACAAGATCCTGCTGCCGGGCGAATGGGCCGAGTTCCAGGCCGCGGGCCGGTTCGACGGTTCACCGTTCGATCGGGACAGCGGCTTCATCCACTGCTCGTCGCGATCCCAACTGCCCGCCACGGCGGCGCGGGTCTTCGGCGACCAGCCGCAACTTGTCGTCGTCGCGCTCGACACGTCGCTGCTCGGTGGGGTGCTGCGATGGGAGGACGCCCCGAACGGCGGCCCGTTCCCACACGTCTACGCGGCACTGCCGGCGGCAGCGGTTCGCGGGGTCCACGAGGTCGCCGGTGCGGCCCGGGTGGACGAGGAGGTTCCGGTGGCATGACTGGGTGCGTTCGTTGTCGCGGGGGCGACAACAAACGCACCGAGAACCGGCGGGCGGGTCGTCCACCGCGCCCGCCGGGTGGCTCGACGTCGTGGTGAGGCCGGATCAGGGCGTCAGCACCGTTCCCACTTGAGATTGAACAGGGTGTCGACGTCGCCCTCGGTCGTGGTCATCGACATGCTGGCGATCGAGCTGGCGGTGCCGGCGTCCACTCTCAGCTCGGTGTTGACGTTGAGCACCCGTTGCTGTCCGCAGGGCGTGTAGACAAGCACGGGTGCGATGTCCGAGGTGCCCCAGAAGCCGTTGTAGGGCCCGGTGAAGGTGGCGTCGGTGCGGCTGGTCTCGGATGAGCCCTGCCAGTAGTAACTCGTCCGCTGGCGACCTGTCGCGCCGGTGGGGATCCGGGCCCGGCCCCGGTAGTCGGCCGCGGCGACGGCGATGGTCCAGCCTGCCGGCACGTTGACGAGCACGCCGAGCTGGCAGTTCCTGCGGCTGTCGGTGACGTCCACGCCCCGACCGGCCGAGGCGACGAAGTCGTGGTACCGGATGCGGAAGCCGGTGTTGTCGGGATAGGGCACCACCCGGGCGGTGCCGGGTGCGCAGCCGGAGCCGTTGGCGGCCACCACCTCGACGGTGATCTCGCTTTCCGGGGCAGTTGTGGATTCGGCGGGGGCGGCGTGGGCCGGTGCGGACAGGGACAGCGCGAGAACCGTGCCGAGTACGGCGAAGATTCCGTTTCTCGCGCCGACGAGGTTCTTTGTCATTCCGTTCCTCTCGGATGCAGTAGATGGTCACCGAATTCAACGCGTGTTTCTTCGCCGAACGGCCCGTCGGGTGCTCGTCCGTCAGCCCAATGCTTGAGGTGGTGGTGAGCACTAGGGCGGTGTTCTGCGAGAGGATGCTAGCGATGTGGGACGAGGCCCGCAAGCATCAGCCTACGTCTATGTGATCGATTGCCGGCCAACTCTTGATCGGAATTGTCGTGAGGCGAGATCAACCCCTATAACTGTTGCTGCATAACGGGTGTGCGCCCGATCAAGGTGTCGCGCAGATCAGCTTCTGGAGCGATCTCCATCCTGTGGGACGTCGCGAAGCAGCCACGTGAAGCCGAATAACATTCGGCTCGTGACCGATTTTTGGGAAAGCGGGATTACGTTGACATCCATCTATGTCTGTACGTAGCTTGTTCCGCATGTGGCGTCGTTTCCTGTATCGGAGGAGGATTCATGCGTAAACTGCTGACGCGTGGCGGCGTGGTACTTGCGCTACTCGCTTCATCGTTGATCGTGGGGGCACCGGCGTCCGCTAGGGGAATCATGGATGACCCGCCCACCGACAAGGTCGTCATCGACCTGGTGGCGATGGCCGGCTCCGGATGTCGACCGGGCACTGCCGATGTCGCGGTCTCCCCGGACAACACCGCCTTCACCACCATCTACAGCGACTACCTGGTGCAGGCGGGTCCGGGCATCCCGGTCACCGATGGTCGCCGGAACTGCCAGCTCAACGTCCTGGTCCACGCCCCGGCCGGTTACACCTTCGCGATCGTCAAGGTGGACTACCGCGGCTACGGTCTGCTCAACCGCGGCGCCATCGCCTCGGCCCGGGCGAACTACTACTTCCAGGGCATGACGCAGAGCACCTTCAGCAACCACCCGATCGCCGCGCCGCTCGACGACAACTGGATGGTGAGCGACGAGGTGCCGATCGCCTCGGTGGTCTGGCACCCCTGCGGCGAGCTGCGCAACCTGAACATCAACACCGAGTTGCGCCTCAGCCGGGGAAGCTCGTCGGGAACCAACTTCCTCACGATGGACTCGACCGACGGCAGCATCCAGACCATGTACCACCTCGCCTGGCAGCCCTGCCCGTGAGCTGACCACCACACGCTACGGCCGAGGGCCTACCGCGGGTGGTCGACGTTACCGGCCACCCGCTCGGGTGAACGGGGTGCGGCGCATCCGGGCGCGCCGCACCCCGTTTACCTCAGGTGGCGGCGGAGAAGGGGGCGCCGGCTGCGGCCCGTGGCGCCGGTGGGGTCCACGCCGGATCCAGTTCGCGTCGGGCGGCGGCCAGGAACACCTCGGCGTACGAGTCGGCCGGGAAGTCGCCCAGGTAGCGGCGGCGGGTGGCCCAGCGGGCCTCGGCCAGCGGGTCGGTGTCGAGCAGCCGGATCAACACCTCGTCCAGGTTGGCCATGTCGCGGCGCAGCACGTAGCCGGCAGCGGCCAGCGGGAAACGCTCGACGAACCGGTCACCGTCGGTGCCCATGTCGGTCACCGCGTACGGCTTGCCCGAGTAGAGCCAGTCGGAGACCACTCCGGAAACGTCGGAGACCAGCGCGTCCGCGCGGTTGACCGAGTCGGTCAGGGTGAGCCGGCTCGCCGCGGCACCGTAGAGGTGCCCCCGGCCGGTGCGCGCCCGGTCGGCGGCGAGCAGGTCGTGCAGCCGGGCCAGCTGCCGGGCCGACGCCGGGTTCTGCGCGGTGTAGGGGTGGGCCCGCAGGATGACAGTGGCCCCACGGTCCAGCAGACGCCGCAGCAGCGTCTCCGCCACCGGCAGCGAACAGTAGTCGGCGTCGGCGTTGTGCCCGGTCCAGGTGGGGGTGTAGAGCACCGTCGGGTTCGTCAGGCCCCGCGCGGGCCGCGAACATACCTCGATCGCCTCGACCTGGGGGCGGCCGACCACCACGAACTTCTCGGCGGGGATGTCGATCCCGGCCCGCGCGTACCGCTCGATGGCCGCCTCACCGGCGACGAAGATCCGGTCGAAGATGGCCGAGACCGGGTTGGCGCTGGGCGCCTTGTCGCTGTCACCGTGATGCAACTGCACGTGGGTGAGCTGCGTGAACCTGATGCAGTGGCTGTTCTTCGCGCCGTGGTTGACATAGAACGCCACCCGCAGGCTCGGCACCAGCACCTCGTCCATGCTCCGGGTGGTGGGGCAGTAGACGACCGGGGCGGTGGTGGCCGCCGCGACGGGAGCCAGGAACTCCGGCTCCCGCACCATCACCACGAACGGTCGACCGATCCGTTCCAAGTACGGCAGCCACATGGTGACCTGGTAATCCGAGCCGGGCGGGGCGGAGAAGTGCAGGACGAACTCGGGCTGGTGCCGGCGCAGCGCCCGAGCCACCGCCGACCCGCCCGGGGACGGCCGGAACCGCCGCCGGGCCAGGTCGAGGGCGACGGCTGCGGCGGTGGCCCCCACCAGCAGCGTCGCCGCCAGGGCCACGGCCGCCGGAAGCCCCGCCAGGGCAGCCAGGGCCAGGAGCCCGACAAGTGCCGCCACGGCGTCGCCGAGAGCTGCCGCGACCTGCGGCACCCAGGCGCGTACCGGCAGGTTGGCGGCGCGGATCTCCAGATTCCCGGCCTGGCGCAGCGGACCGGTGACCAGCACCAGGCCCAGCAGCACCAGGGCGGTCGCGGCCAGGGCCGGATCGAAGCCGGCGTCGAGCTGCCGGGCGTAGCCGACAAGCACTCCGCCCGCGATCAGCGTGGTCTCCGCGACGTTGTCGGCGCCGGGGCGTACCCGGCGTTCCCAGGCCGTGGCGGCAAGCGCCGCCACGGCCAGGCAGAGCCCCCAGGCCGTCGCGCCGGTGAGGGCGACCACCAGGAACGCCAGGACCGCCCCACCGGTGGCCAGGCCCCGTGCGGTCAACTTGCGGACCAGCTCACCACGCATCTCGGTGTCGCTTTCGCGGTCGTGTGGGTCGGAGGGGGTCAGCCGACGGGTGCGGCGCTGGCCGACCGGTCGGTCTGGGCGGGTACCGCGACAGCGACAGGCGCCTCACCTGGCGGCCGGCGGACGTCGATCACCTGGCCGGTGAGATCGGAGATCAGCACGTCAAGCGACGACTGGGCGACGGTCTCGGCGGCGAGCAGCGTGTGCTCGGGTTCCGCGCCGAAGGCCTTCGTCCGCATCGGGGTGGCGGTCCGCTCCGGGTTGATGACATTGACCCGTACGCCGAACTCCGCCCACTCGTCCGCGAGCGCCTGGGTGAGGTTGACCAGGGCGGCCTTGGTGGCCGAGTACAGCGCGTAGTCGGCCCGACCACGGGTGTACGAGCTGGACGTGTAGAGCAGCAGCTGGCCCTTGGTCTGCTGGAGGTAGGGCAGCGCCTGGCGGGCGACGGTGACCGGGCCGACGAAGTTGACCTGGAGCACCCGGTCGATGGTCTCCTGGTCCATCTCGGCGAGCGCGCCCTTCTCCAGGATCCCGGCGGTGACCACGACGTGGTCGATCCGGCCGGTGGCCTCGAAGGCGGTCCGCAGCGCGGCCTCGACGTCCGCCGGGCGCTCCACGTGGGTGCCGGTGCTGGAGCGGCTGAACGGGAAGACCTGGGCGCCGTAGCTGCGGGCCAGCTCCGCCAGGTCGTGGCCGATGCCGTAGCTGCCGCCGAAGACGACGATCGTGCGGCCGGAGACCTCCTCGCTGTAGGCGCGGTGGTCGGTCAGCCGGGGCACCTTGGCGGCGGCGAGCTGGAACAGCTTGTCGGCCAGGTGCACGTCGACCGGGTGGGTGACCTTGATGTTCTCGTCCGAACCGTCGATCACCTTGATCGGGGTCTCCGGGAGGTAGCGCAGCACCACACCGCAGTCGTCGGTGGCGGCGAAGTTCGGGTCACCCTCGGCCCGGCGGTACGCCTCCCGGATGGTGCCGGAGCGGAACGCCTGCGGGGTCTGACCGCGACGCAGGGTGGCCCGCACCGGGATGTCGGTGATGCACTCGTTCTCGTCGACCTGGATGATCGTGTCGGCGGACGGGATGGCCACGTCGACGGCCGAGTAGGTCCAGAGGGCGTTCACGCACTCCCGGACGATGCGACCGCTGAGCAGCGGGCGTACCGCGTCGTGGAAGAGGATGTTGCAGTCGCCCTCACCTACCGCGTCCAGGGCGACGCGGGTGGTGTCGTTGCGGGTGTCGCCACCCTCGATCACCTTGGTGACCTTGCGGAAGCCGGCCTTGTCGACGATCTTCTGCGCCTCGGCGACGTGCCCGGTGGCCATCAGCACGATGATCTCGTCGATCTCGGGCGCGGCCTCGAAGACGGCGAGCGTGTGCTCGATGATCGGCTTACCGGCGATCTTGAGCAGCTGCTTGGGGATGCCCAGACCCAGCCGGGTGCCGGTGCCACCGGCCAGCACCACCGCCACCGTCCGTGAGGGTCGCCACGGCGCTCGGTTGTCCGGCGTGGTGCCCGGATCGGTGGTCTGGTCCTGCGTCATTGCCGGTCCTCGCTCTCGGGGGTGCATGACTGTGGTGAGTACGTGAACGGAAGGTTCCGCCGACACGGCGACGGAGTGAACCATAACGCGCGGGCCGCGTCGCCCCAACGGGACAACGCGGCCCAGGACGCCGCTGGTTCGCCCAGACTCTACTTGCCGTTCGTAAATGCCTCGTAGGCCGCCAGCACCTCGGGAGTCGGGCCGTCCATCCTGATTTCGCCGGACTCCAGCCAGATGGTCCGTTCGCAGGTGTCCCGTACCGAGGAGAGCTGGTGACTGACCAGGAACACCGTGCCGGCGCTCTCCCGCAGCTCCCGGACCCGCTGCTCGCTGCGCTTGCGGAACGCCTTGTCCCCGGTGGCGAGGGCCTCGTCGATGAGCAGCACGTCGTGCTGCTTCGCCGCGGCGATGGAGAAGCGCAGCCGGGCCGACATGCCGGAGGAGTAGGTACGCATCGGCAGCGAGGCGAAGTCACCGCGCTGGTTGATGCCGGAGAACTCGATGATCTCCGGGAGCTTGCGTCGGACCTCGGCCGGGGACATCCCCATGGCCAGGCAGCCGAGCGTGACGTTGCGCTCACCCGGCAGGTCGTTGAGCAGGGCGGCGTTCACCCCCAGCAGCGACGGCTGCCCCTGGGTGTAGACCGCGCCCTGCTCCACCGGCAGCAGTCCGGCGATGGCCCGCAGGAGTGTCGACTTGCCGGAGCCGTTGGTGCCGATCAGCCCGATGGCCTCGCCCCGGTACGCGGTGAAGGTGACGCCACGGACCGCGTGCACCACGCGGACGTTCGGCGCGTTGGTGCGGGTGACCATCCGCTTGAAGGCGGCCACCGGGCTGGTGTTGCCGGCGGCGCCCTTGTGCACCCGGTAGACGACGTGCGCGTCGTCCACCACCACTGTGGGGATCCGCTCCTGGATCCGGGGGAAGGTCACCGTCACATCATTGGACATTTCAAGATTAACCACGGCCGTACTCCTGTTCGCCGCGCCAGAAGTAGAAGTAGCCGCCGAGTCCCGCGACGGCCGCCCAGCCGAGCGCGATCAGCCAGGTCAGCGGCAGCGAGTCGTTGAGCAGGTGGGTGTTCTCCAGGAGGGAGATGCGGGCCAGCTCGATGTAGACGAGCATCGGGTTGAACTGCACCACGGCTGTCGCCCAGCCCGGCAGGTTCTCGGCAAACAGGTTGACGCTGTAGAGCACCCCGGAGCCGTACATCCAGGCCCGCAGCACGAACGGCATGACCTGCTTCAGGTCGGTGGCCTTCGCGCCCAGCCGGGCCACCACCATGGTCAACCCGGCGTTGAAGACCGTCTGGAGCAGCACCGCCGGCACCAGCATCAGCCACATCAGGGTGATCGGCTCACCGGTGGCCACCACGATGGCCAGCAGCACCACGATCGAGCCGAGCAGTTGCTGGAACTGGGTGGCGGTGATGGCCAGCGGCAGGCAGGCCCGGGGGAAGTGCAGCGCGCGGATCAGCCCGAGGTTGCCACTTATCGCCTGGGTGCCCTGCTGCACGCTGACCTGGGTGAAGTTGAAGATGAACAGCCCGGTGGTCAGGTAGGCGATGAAGTTGTCCATGCCCCGGTTCTGCTCGAGCACCAGACCGAAGATCAGGTAGTAGACCGCCGCGTTTGTCAGCGGGGTGAGTACCTGCCAGAGCTGCCCGAGCCGGGCGTTGCTGAACGACGCGGTCAGCTTCGCGTGGGCGTACGCGGAGATGAAGTGCCGGTAGCGCCACAGTTGGCCGCTGTAGCGGCCGATCGAGGGCCGCTCGCCGGCCACCCGCAGCCCGTGTCGGGCGGCCAGCTGCGCTGGGGTGAGGCCGGAGTCGGGGTCGGCCAGCAGGTTGGCCATGGGGATTGGCGCTCCGATCTGTCGTGCCGGCGTTTTGTCTCGCGACGAGAGAATCTAGCGTGGCCAGTGCGGGAGCGCCGCCCCCGGTCGCTGGCTGGACAGTAGTCGGAAATACGTCGGGACGCAACCGTAGCGTCGTTGCGCTACGCTGTCCCTCGTGACAGTCGAGAAGAGTCCCAGGTGACGGCCGAGAAGAGGCGCACACCAGCCGGTGCGGCGGTGCTCCGTGGCGATATCACCGCAGCCATCCGTCGCGCCCTCATGCAGGAACTCGCCGCGGTCGGCTACGGCCGGCTCTCCATCGAGGCGGTGGCCCGCCGGGCCGGGGTCAGCAAGACCGCGGTCTACCGCCGCTGGAACTCCAAGCTCGACCTCGTGCTGGAGGTGGTGGCCGCCGCCGCTGGCCGTCGGCTGCCCGCGCTGGACACCGGCAGCCTGCGTACCGACCTGTCCCTGCTGTTCCAGGTGGTGACCCACGCACTGCGACACCCGCTGGCCGCGCAGATCATCCCCGACCTGCTGGCCGAGGCCGCTCGCAACCCGACGATCGACGAGACCCTCCAGCGCGTGCTGCGGGCCCAGCAGCAGGAGGTGGTCGGTCAGTTGATCACTCGGGCGGTGCGGCGTGGCGACCTTCCCGCCGACACCGACCCGGACACGGCTGTCGACCTGATCGTCGGGCCGCTGTACTGGCGGATCGCCATCGCCCGTACCCCGGT
Source organism: Micromonospora andamanensis (assembly GCF_016863495.1). Classification (GTDB taxonomy): domain Bacteria; phylum Actinomycetota; class Actinomycetes; order Mycobacteriales; family Micromonosporaceae; genus Micromonospora; species Micromonospora andamanensis. The sequence goes on along the minus strand of NZ_BOOZ01000014.1, from coordinate 65,481 downwards.
CACCGACAGCTACCTGGAAACGCTCGTCGAGTCGGTGGCGCTGGGTCTCGGTGCCCAGGACGCCGTCCCCCGGCAACGGTCGGCGACCAGCCCTGGTTGAGTGCCGAACGCAGTGGGTAGGGCTACCGAACCGGCCTCGGCGGGTCGGTGCTCCGCGCGTCGGCTCGACGCGGTGGCCCAGAGACGACTACTACTCTCGGTGGATCGTGCCGCAGCGGCACCGTCGCGCATGAGCAGCGCGCAGCCCCGCCCGTACGACGACAAGGACGCCCGTGTCGATGACCGACCAGACCGTCGCCGTCGCCGTCGCCGAGCCGGCGACGGCCGATGAGGTGACAGTCCCCACGCCGGCCCGGCCGAGTCGGGCACGAGTGGTGGCGGGCCGCATCCGGGCCGGCTTCGCCGCGATACCCGCCGTCCTGACCGACGGCGCGGTACTCGCATTCGCCCTCTGGACAGTGCTCTACCACGCCGCGCTGCCGTTGGACCTCGCCCCGTCGCTGACGCTGCGGATCTGGCTGGTGAGCGGCCCGGCGCTGGCCCTGCTGGCGTTGGCCGTCCGGCTCGCCGTGCGGTGGTTTCGCCGCCGCGCCGCCCGGCCCGGCGCCACCACCGCGTCATCGACCGATCCCCCCGACGGTGCTCCCGCTGCCGCCGCACCGCCGGACCGGAACACCGACACAGACGACACGGCGTCGGACGCCGACACCGACGCGACGGCCCCTGCCGACGCGGCGGCGGACCCGGCGAGCGGCGATGCCCCGACGGTGGCCCAGGGCGGTGACCGGGCGACCGGCACCGACGCGACAGGCGCGCCGGACCCGGCGGAGCGGGACCCGGGCCGACCGGCCGCTTCGGGCGCGGCCGTCCCGGCGGCCCACGCCGGGCGGATGCCGGTGGTCCAGCGGTGGTTGACGGCCCTGGTCCTGCTGATCGGCACCGGTGCGGCGATCACCGCGGGGGTGGCAGGCACCCCGGCCGGTGACGGCCTGTCCTGGTGGGTGCCGGCCTCCGCCGGCGTCGTGGCGGCCGTCGGCGCGGTGCTGCTGACCTGGCGCACGTGGCGGGTCACCCCACCGACCACCCCGGCGGCGCCGTCGCCGGGCGCCTGGCAGTCGGCGTACGCGCTGCTGATCGCCGGTGGAGCCGCGGTCGCCTCGCTCTACCTCGCCCGCAACACCCCCGACGACATCTACTACGTGGGCCGGTCCGTGTGGGTGGCGGAGCGGGACGTGGTGCCGCTCAACGACTTCCTGTTCAGCGAGAACGTGCTGCCGCCGATGGCCTCGCAGCCCCCGGTCGCCAGCATCGAGGTCCTCGCGGGTGCGCTGGCCCGGTTCCTCTCCCTCTCGGCCGCCTCGGCGACCTGGTACGTGCTGCTGCCGATCATGGCGGTACTCGCCGTACTGGCGCTGTGGCGGTTGGTGCAGCGCTGGGCTCCCCGGCGTCCGGTGCTCGCCTTCACCGTGGCGGTGACCTTCCTCGCCCTGGTCTGTGGACCGGACGCCGCCCTGGGCACCTTCCACCTGCCCCGGCTCTACCAGGGCAAGGGGATGTTCGTCTCCGCAGTGGTACCGCTGATGTGGCTCTACCTGACCCGCTGGTTCGACGACCGCTCCCGCCGGTCCCTGGTGCTGATCGCCGCGCTGTCGATCACCGCGATCGGGCTGACCACCACCGCCGCGATCATCCTGCCGCTGCTTGTCGGTGGGGCGGCCCTGATGATGCTGCTGGTGGGGCGATGGAAGTCGGCGCTGGTGGCGGGCGTCGCGGCTCTCGCGTACCCGGTAGGGGTGGTCGCCGTCGCCCAGATGCTCGTCGGATCCGCCAGCGAGGCCGCGGCGGACGTCAACGTCTGGGGTGCCGAGCGGACCTATCAGCGCACGTTCGCGATAGGCATCGTGGGTGTGATCGGTGGCCTGGCCCTGTGGTGCGGCCCGTTGCTGGCCCGTCGCCGCACCCCGGCGTTGCTCGCGGCCGGTGGCGGACTCACGCTCAGTGTGCTGCTGCTGCCGGGTGTGCTGGAGTGGCTCGGTGCGCTCACCGGCGTCTCGGTGGTGCTCTGGCGGGTGCCGTGGCTGCTCGCCCTGCCGGCGCTGATCGGGCTGCTGTGCACCGTCTGGCTGCCGACCCGGCTGCGCAGCGTACGGGCGCTCGTCGGGGTGGTGCTGGCCGGGGCGATGGTGGCCTCGTTCGCCGTCTACGCCACTCCGATGTGGTCCGATCGCAGCTGGGTGCAGGTGCACGCCACCCCCGCCTGGAAGATCCCGGAGCAGCGGCTGCGCATCGCGCAGTGGATCACCACGCTCGACCGCCCGGACGGGCTCGTGCTCGCGCCGGAGACCGCCATGCGCGCGATGCCGATGCTGACCACCCGGGTGCGGGTGGTCCTGCCCCGCGACTTCTACCTGGTGGAGTATGACCTCAACTCGCAGTTCGCCCAGGACCGGCTGCTGCTGACCCGCTTCGCCAACAGCGGCGCGGCCGAGGGCCGGCCGACCCGTGAGCAGGTGGCCGGGGCGCTGGAACGGCTGGACGTGGGAACCATCTGTGTCTACAGCGGCAACCGCTTCGCCCGTCGGACGGCGCAGCGGTTGGGTTACACCGAATTCGCCGAGCGGCCCCCGCCGGTACCCGACCAGCCCGGCGGCGTGACCTGCCTGCGCCGAGTCTGACCAGGCCGGGACCGCAGCGCGGGTGGTTTCCACCCGGTGGACGCTGCTCGTCCCGTCCCGACAGGCCTGTGGTTTGGGGGAAAGATGCCGGATACCCGAGCGTTGTCCCGGAGACGTTTCGCGTTAAGGTCGCAGCTACGCTGGCGGCCGTCGAGGCGTATCCAGCCGGTCATCGATCTCTTTAGGGAGCGTTCTCGTTGTTCGGCACGTTGACTGCACGCGTCGGGGTCGCCGCGCGCGGCGCCCTGCTGGTGGCGTCCTATCTGATCCTCCTGGCCGCTGCCGCCTTCGGCTGGGTCGGTCTCTTCGCGGTCGCCGCCCTGGCGGCGGTCCTGGGGGAGTACGCGGTCGAGCGGTGGTCACCGGCGACTGTGAGCCTGCTCGGGAAGGTCGGCATCAGCCGGGTCTACCGCCAGCTGAGCCGCGACCTGTCGGCCGTGCTGCTGGTCGCCGCCGAGGTGCCGCTCATCGACAGTGAGCTGACCCTGCTGCTCCTGCTGCCCGCCGCCGTGTGGGTGATCGCGGTCTTCGCCGGCGCGTTCAACCGCATGATCGACCGACGCAACCCCATCTCGGCCCAGGTGCGCAACATCGAGCTGGGGCCGGTCTCCTTGGCGCCCCGCCCGCCCGAGTGGGCCACCCGCTTCGTCGGCGACCGGCTGCCCCGGGTGAACATCCTGCTATTGCCGGGGGCGGTCGTCACGGCCGTCGCCGGTGCGGTGACGCCGGTCTTCGTGGCCGGTGCGGTGGCCGTGGGACTTGCCGCGCTTGTCGGCGGCGTGGTCGCGGTGACCTGGCTGCGCGGACGGGGCACGGGGCAGAGCCCGCTGCTGCCCGCAGTGCAGCGCTGGCTGGACCGCGACCGCCCGGAGGTGGCGCTGTACTTCGCCGGTCCGGCCAAGGACGTGTACCAGGCGAACATGTGGCTGGCCCCGATCGAGGCGCTCGGCCGGCGTGCGGTGGTGCTGATGCGCAGCAAAGAGGCGTTCAACGAACTGGCCGACACCCGACTGCCGGTGGTCTGCGTACCTGCCGCAGCGGACTTCATGAATCTCGACAAGAGCAGCATCCGGACGACCCTGTACGCGGCGAACGTCGGCCCGAACATCCACATGCTGCGCGAGCCCGGCATGAAGCACGTCTTCGTCGGCCACGGCGACAGCGACAAGGCGGCGAGCGTCAACCCGTACAGCAAGGTCTACGACGAGGTATGGGTCGCCGGCCTGGCCGGTCGGGAGCGTTACGCCCGGGCCGGGGTGGGCGTCCTCGACGCCGACATCGTGGAGATCGGCCGGCCGCAGCTGGCCGGCGTACACACCTTCGGCTCGGAGTCGGTGCAGCGACCCTTCACGGTGCTCTACGCGCCCACCTGGGAGGGCTGGCTCGACGACGATCCGTACCACACCTCGCTGGTGCTGATGGGTGAGCGGATCGTGGCCGGGCTGCTGGCGGTCCGGCCGGCGGTACGACTTGTCTACAAGCCGCACCCGTTGACCGGCAGCCGGTCCAAGCAGGCCAAGGCGGTGCACGACCGGATCGTGGCGATGATCCGGGCGGCCGGTGGCGATGTCGACGCGAGCAACCTGGACGGACCCGCGCACCGGGTGGTCACCGGGCGGGTACCCGCGCTGTTCGACTGCTTCAACCAGACCGACCTGCTGGTCAGCGACGTCTCCAGCGTGGTGTCCGACTTCGTGCAGAGCCAGCGGCCGTACGTGGTGGCCAACCCCGCCGGGCTGCCCGAGGACGAGTTCCGCCGGTCCTTCCCGACCTCCCGGGCGGCGTACCTGCTGGCCGCCGACTGCGGGGAGTTGGAGAAGATCGTGGCGGTGACCCGGGCGGGCGACGACCCGATGACCGAGGCCCGCCGGGAGCTGAAGACCTACCTGCTCGGCCCGGCCGACGCCAACCCGATGGACCGCTTCGCCGAGGAGATCGGCCGGCTCTGCCGCTGACCCCGACACGGTACGCGCCCGGGACGAGGCTCTCGTCCCGGGCGCGTTGCCGTGGAACCGGTTTTGTCCGGTACCGGCCCGGCCTGACGCCCCGGCGGGCATGCTCGAAGGGCAGGCCGCCGGTGAGGGGATGGGCATGGAGAGCTACCACGAGGACTGGACCGACAGCCAGCGCGCACTCTACGACGAGTGCTACCGCGCCGGCGCCGACTGGGCCGACGACCCCGACACGCCGTCCGAGGACGTGCAACACGTGATCAACCTGGCGGAGGCCGACGACGACACCCTCGCCGACGCCGAGATCGACTTCGCGCCGCTTGTCGACGCGGTCACCGAGGCCACCGGCGAGGTCGTCGCCACCGTGCCGGCCAGCCATGACGACCCCGGCTTCAAGGGATTCGTCGACGGGGTGCGCGACGGCACCTCCGACGAGACCTTCGGGATCTGAGCGGCTGAGCCGCCCCCGACGGCCCCCGGGCCTGTGCACCAGGCCGCTCGTCTGCCACCATCTAGTGCGGTTGAGCAGACCGAACGGGGAGGCCGGGTGCGGATCCTGCTGGTCGAGGACGACCGACGGGTGGCCGCCGCGCTCTCGTCGGCGCTGACCCGACGCGGGTACGAGGTGGAGCACGCCGCCACCGTCGCCGCCGCGCTCTCCGCCGCCCCCTGCGACCTGGTGCTGCTCGACCTCACCCTGCCCGACGGGGACGGCACCGACCTGTGCCGACAGTTGCGGCGGCGCAGCAGCCAACTCGGCATCATCGCCGTGACCGCCCGGGGCGAGGAGCGGGACCGGGTGCTCGGCCTGCGGCTCGGCGCGGACGACTACGTGGTCAAGCCCTTCTCGATGGTGGAACTCCAGGCCCGCATCGAGGCGGTGCTGCGGCGGGCATCGCACGCCGCGCCGGAGCGCAACCTGATCGAGGTCGGCCCGGTCCACATCGACGTGGCCGCCCGGACCGTCGCCGTGGCCGGGCGGGCGGTGTCGTTGACCCGCAAGGAGTTCGACGTGCTGCTCTCCCTGGCCCGGCAACCCGGCGTCGCGGTGCCCCGCGACCGGATCCTGCTCGACGCCTGGGGCACCACGTTCACCGATCGGCACACGGTCGAGGTGCACGTCGGTTCGCTGCGCGGCAAGCTCGGTGACGCGCGCCTGGTGGAGACCGTCCGCGGCGTCGGGTACCGGCTCCGGGGCGAGTGAGGAGCCCACGGTGCGACGGCGGCTGGTGATCAGCTATCTGCTGCTGATGGTGCTGGTGGTGGTGGCGCTGGGTACGCCGCTGGCGGTGACGCTCACCACCCGGGAGACCGACCGGGTCCGCGCCGACCGGCTCGCCGACGCCACCCGCTTCGCCTCGCTGGCCGGGCCGGCGTTGCGCGACGGCACACCCGGCCCACTCGATCACGAACTGGGCAGCTACGACGAGTTGTACGGCATCGGTGCCGCGGTGGTGGACCGGGACCGGCGGGAGGTGGTGGCCTCGGTGAGCTGGCGGCCGGCCCCGGGCACCAGCGAGGCGCTCGACGTCGCGCTCTCCGGGCAGCAGGCCAGCGGACCTGACTCGGTCTGGCCGTGGGTGGACGGGCCGATCGTGGTGGCGGTGCCGATCAACGACGGGGGTGAGGTCCTCGGCGCGGTGGTCACCGCCACCCCGGCCGACGGTGTCCGTCGTACCGTCGCCACCTGGTGGACGCTCGTCGCCGCGCTGGGCCTGCTCGCCGTGCTGGCCTGCGTGCTCACCGCGTTCGGGCTGGCCGGCTGGGTGCTGCGTCCGGTCACCGAGCTGGACGCGGTCACCCACGAGATCGCCGAGGGCGATCGGGGTGCCCGGGTGCAGCACCGGCTGGGGCCGCCGGAGCTACGTCGACTGGCGAAGAGCTTCAACCACATGGCCGACGTGGTCTCCGACGTGATGGACCGGCAGCGCGCCTTCGTCGCGCACGCCAGCCACCAGCTCCGCAATCCGTTGACCGCGCTGCGGCTGCGGGTGGAGGAGCTGGGGCCGAGCGTCAGCGACGAGCAGGGCCGGGTCGAGCACCGGCTGGCGTTGGAGGAGACCGACCGGCTGGCGCTGCTCCTGGACGCGTTGCTCACCCTCGCCCGGGCGGAGCGCCGCGAGAACCAGCGGGTCACCGTCGACGCGACGGCCGCGGCCGTGTCCCGGGTCGCGGCCTGGGAGCCGCTGGCCCGGCACCGGTCGGTCACGCTGCGGTTGGCGGCCGATCCCGGGCCGGTGTACGCCTCTACCGTGCCGACCGCCATCGACCAGGCGCTGGACGCCCTGATCGACAACGCGGTGAAGTTCAGCGGTGCGGGCGGCGAGGTGACGGTGACCGTCGAGGCCCGCGACGGCGGGACGACCCTTGAGGTACGCGACACCGGTCCGGGGATGACCCGTAGCCAGCTCGGTCGGGCCACCGAACGGTTCTGGCGGGCGCCGGAGGTGCAGAACGTCGACGGGGCCGGACTGGGGCTGACCATCGCCGCCGTGCTCGTCGACGCCTCCGACGGCCGGCTCACCATGCACCCGAACTCGCCGCGCGGCCTGGTCGCCGCGCTGTGGTTCCCGCAGCCGGCGGAGCCCGCCGACCCGGCCGACCCGGGCGCGCCGGCAGATCCGGGCGACCCGACCGGTCCGGGCACGGTGGCCGGACCACGGGCGCCCACCGATCCGGCGTCGTCCGCGCCCGCGCCGGCCTGAGCGCAGCAGTGTGTCGGGGCAGCCGACGCTTGCTCCAATCCGTAGTATGAATGCTATCTTCCAACGCACAGATCGTACGGAGGTAGTGGTCCATGGCTGTCACTGCCGGGGTGGACACCCCGACCAGTACCGCGTCGCCCACCGACCGGGGCGTCACGCTTGACGTGCGCGACCTGCGGATGCGGTACGGCTCAACCGATGTGCTCACAGGTGTGTCGTTCACCGCGCGGCGGGGTGAGGTGCTGGCCCTGTTGGGTCCGAACGGCGCCGGCAAGACGACCACTATCGAGATCCTGGAAGGCTTCCGGATGCGTTCCGGCGGCGAGGTCACCGTGCTGGGGACCGACCCGGCGCGCGGCGACGAGCGGTGGCGGTCCCGCCTCGGCGTGGTGCTCCAGTCCTGGCGCGACCACAGCCGATGGCGGGTACGGGAGCTGCTGGCACACCTCGGCTCCTTCTACGCGCCCTACTCGACCGACCGGATCAGCCGGCCGTGGGACACCGAGGAACTGATCCAGGTGGTCGGGCTGACCCAGCACGCGGACAAGAAGGTGGGCCAGCTCTCCGGCGGTCAGCGCCGCCGGGTCGACGTGGCGATCGGGATCGTCGGCCGGCCGGAGGTGCTCTTCCTCGACGAGCCGACCGCCGGGTTCGACCCGGCCGCCCGCCGCGAGTTCCACGACCTGGTGCACCGGCTCACCGACATCGACGACACCACGATCCTGCTCACCACCCACGACCTGGACGAGGCGGAGAAGCTGGCCGACCGGATCCTCATCCTGGCCGGTGGCCGGATCATCGCCAGCGGGTCCGCCGACGAGCTGTCCCGTCGCATCTCCGCCGACGCGGAGGTGCGCTGGAGTCAGGGCGGGACCCGGTTCGTGCACTCCACAAGCGACGCGACAGGCTTCGTCCGGGAGCTGTTCGCCCAGCACGGCGAGGACATCGCCGACCTTGAGGTGCGCCGGGCCAGCCTGGAGGACACCTACATGACGTTGGTACGCGACCATGAGTCCGGGCGTGCCGACGGCGCGACCCGCGCGTTCGAGGAGGTGGGTCGATGAGCCCGCTGGTGGTGGCCGCCCGGGCCGGTCTGAACCGGGGCCGGATCGAGCTGCGGCAGAGCTTCACGAACGCGGAGACCCTCTGGGGTTACCTCTTCCCGACTGTCGTCCTGCTGGTGGTGATGGTCTTCATGCGGGGCGCCAAGGTGCCCGGCACGGAGTTCTCGCTCGGCGCGCAGACGCTGCCCAGCACGCTCGGCATGACAGTGGCGTTCGGCGGCCTGGTCAGCATGGCGTCGATCCTCACCGTGGAGCGGGAGGACGGCACCCTGCTGCGGGCCAAGGCCACCCCGAACGGCATGTTCGGCTACCTCATCAGCAAGATCACCCTGGTGTCGGGGATGACCTTCGTCAGCGTCGTCCTGCTGCTCGTACCGGGGCTCTTCCTCTTCGACGTCCTCGCCCTCGACACCGTCGGGGCCTGGCTGACCCTGGCCTGGGTGATGCTTGTCGGCATGGTGGCGACCATGCCGGTCGGCGCGGTCTTCGGCTCGCTGCTGTCCAACCCCCGGAACATGGGGCTGATCATGCTGCCGATGATGGGACTCATCGCGACCTCGGGCATCTTCTACCCGATCACCGCGCTGCCGGGCTGGTTGCAGGCGGTCGCGCAGGTCTTCCCGATCTACTGGCTCGGTCTCGGCATGCGCTCCGTGCTGCTGCCCGAGGCGATGGCCGCCGTCGAGATCGGCGAGTCGTGGCGGCACCTGGAGACGCTGCTGGTGCTCGGCGGCTGGGCGGTCGCCGGGTTGGTGCTGGCACCGATGGTGCTGCGCCGGATGGCTCGCCGGGAATCCGGGTCGAGCGTGGCGGCTCGCCGCGAGAAGGCCATGCAGCGGGTGACGTGAGGATGGGTCGTCGACATGAATGAGGTCGTCCACAACCGCATCGCCATGCTCCGGGCGGAGCGGGGGATCTCCCGCCGTCAGCTGGCCGAGGCGTTGGGCGTCCACTACCAGACCATCGGCTACCTGGAGCGGGGCGAGTTCAGCCCGAGCCTGCACCTGGCGCTGCGCATCGCCCGGCACTTCGAGGTGCCGGTGGAGGTGGTCTTCTCCACCGAGGCGTTCCCCCGGCTGGGCGACCCCACACCCCCGGCCGCGCGGTCCGCCTGACCAGCCCGGTCAGGGCTTGCTCGCGCGGTAGTAGTCGACGGCGCCCGGGTGCAGGGGCAACGGCGAGGTGGCGATGGCCGAGCGGGGGCTCATCCGGCCGGCCGCCGGGTGGGCGGCGGCCAGTTCGGAGCGACGCTCCATCAGCAGCCGGGTCACGTCGCGAACCAGCGACTCCGGCAGGCTGGCCCGCACCACCAGGTAGTTCGGGTTGGCCACTGTGGTGATCGGGTCGACGCCGTACACCGAGCGGGGGATGTCCCGGGGCACGTACACCTCGGGGTTGCCCCGGCGCAGCGGCGCGGTCCACTGGCCGAGATCGATGATGCGGGCCGGGGTGTCCTCGGTGAACTGGGCGACCGCGCGTACCGGCAGGCCGCCGGAGAAGAAGAAGGCGTCGATCCGTCCGGCGCGCAGCGCGGCCACCGAGTCGTCCAGGCCGAGCTGCTCCTGCCGCACCGCGGCGCCGTCGAGGTTGGCGGCGGTCAACAGGCGATCCACCGTGATCTTGGTCCCTGAGCCGGGCGCACCCACCGAGACCCGCCTACCGCGCAGGTCGGGAAGCGTCCGCACCGGGCTGTCGGCAGTGGTGACCAGGTGCAGCAGGTCGTCGTAGACCCGGGCGACCGCCACCACCGGCGGGTTCGGACCCGGATCGGCCCGCAGCACGTCGGCCTGGGTGAAGCCGAGTTCGGCGGCTCCGGCGTTGAGCAGTTGCACGTTCTCCGCGGAGGCCGCGGTGACAAGCACCTCCGCCCGCACCTGGGGCAGTTCCCGGTTGAGGATGGCGGCCAGCGACTCACCGAAGGCGTGGTAGACGGCGGTGGGGCTGCCGGTGGCGATGCGGATGACCACCGGCTCGCCCGGATCTTCGCGGCAGCCGCCGAGGCCGGGCAGGGCCAGCAGCACGGCCAGCGCCAGCGCCACGCGGGCGCCGCGCCGCCGGGCTCGGGCGAGATACCGGGTACGGCTCACGGGCAGCACTGTGCGCCGCCGGACCCCTGCGGCGCAACCCCGGGAGGACGGCGGAACGTGGTGCGGCCCAGGTTCGGCCGCCGGTCAGGCCACCGGGCGCTGCACCGCCTCCTCCGCCGCGTACCGCAGGATCCGGTCCCGGTCACGACCGTGGGCCACGCTGACCAGGAAGCACCCGGTGTTCGGCCGCAGCAGCGCCGGTACGTCGAGCAGCGCGGCGCCGCGCACCAGCACCGCGCCGAGTTCCCGGTCGGTGATCCGCACCCCGAGGATGTGCCGACGGACATGCCGGCCACCGGCCAGCAACGCGGCCCGCCAGGCGGCGGCGGCCAACCGGGTACGCCACAGCCGCCGCGCCGTGGAGGCACCCGGCACCGGGCCGCCGAGCAGCTCCCGCCGGCCCCGCCGCCAACCGTTCTCCACGATCGCCGCGTACGTCGTGCGGTGCTCGCGCCCGACGTGCAGCCGGTGCAGCTCGTACCGGCGGCGCAGCCCACCGACGGCCACCTCGTGCCGTACCGGGATGTCGAGGCGGTCGAGCAGCTGCCGGGTCCGCCGCGCCGCCTCCTCCCGGTTGAACTCGATGACCGCCGGACGGACCGGCTGCTGCCCGGCCTGTCGGTACCCGGCGGCGGCCGGCGGTGGCATGCAGCGCAGCAGGCAGGCGGTCTCGAACGCGTCGGCCAGGGTCGTCCAGTCCAGTGGAGGCACCGCCGACGCGGGCCGGGGCGACGGCGGCGTGCCGGTGGCCGGCGAGGCCGATGACGGACGGGACCTGTCGAGCAGGATCGGTTCGGCAATCACCGGAGGGCCTCCTCGTCGCGTCGGGTCCTCTTACGGTGACCCGGGACACCCCCCGGTGGTACCGATCCGGTCCAGCCTTGAGGAAATCTTGCGTCTGGTTACAGCTCCGAAACGATCACGTCGACCTGGCGGGGCCGGCCGGCACCCGTGGACTGCTCACAGACCGTGTACTTCAGGTCCCGCAACGCCGTCACCAGTGCGCCTGCGGTACGCGGGCGGGCACCGGCGAGCAGCAGGTCCCGGACCAGCCGACCCTTCGTGGCCTTGTTGAAGTGGCTGACCACCGAACGCACCGGCACCCCGTCGACCTCCCGCTCGTGCAGCACCCGCACCGTGAGGGTGCGCTCGGCCAGCTCGCCGCGGGGCGTCCAGACCGCCGCGTACGCACCGGAGCGCAGGTCCAGCACCGGGCCGCGACCGGCCGCCTCGGTCAGCGCGGCACCCAGGTCCCGCCGCCACAGCCCCGGCAGGGCACCGAGGCCGGGCAGCCGCGCCCCGATCGGGCAGCGGTACGGCGGGATCCGGTCGGACAGCCGTACCGCTCCCCACAGCCCGGAGCTGACAAGCACCTGCCGGCCGGCCGCCCGCTGTGCCGTCGCCGGGAGGCTGGCCAGGCCGAGGGCCTCGTACAGCACGCCCGTGTAGATCCGGGCGGCGGGCGCGGTGGCGGCCTGCCGCAGTCGGGCGTTGCGCCGCAGCTCGCCGTGCTGCCCCGGGGCGAGACCGAGCGCGGTGAGCGCCGTCTCCGGCGGTTCGCCGCCGAGGGCGACAAGCGCGGACAGCACCTGCTCCCGCACCGGGTTCAACCCCGGCAGGGAGAGTCGGTCCAGGTCCAGTCGGCGGCCCGAGCCGACCTCGGCCTTGCCCTCCGAGGGCGGCAGCAGGATGAGCATGGGTGACTCTAACGCCACGGCCGCAGCGGCTCCGGCGGGTGGTACACCCGGAAACCACCGACCTCGGCGAGCAGCGCCGCACCGGCCCGGTCGCCGAGCAACTCCCGCAACCGGCGGTCCGCCGGGGCGTCGGCCGCCAGCACGTACCCGGGCCGCTGCGCCCGCGCCAGCCGCCACCAGTACGCCGGGTACCGGTTCTGCCCGGGGTGCAGGCTGCCGTCGACCACCCCGCAGACCACCTCCTCGGCCGTGTTGAAGACCAGCCTGTTGCACGTCCAGTACTCGCCGTACACCTCACGCAGGCCGGCCGCGCGTACCGTGTCGGCCAGCTCCCGGGCCTGTCGCTCCTCGGTACGCCCCGGAGCCGCGCCGCTTGTGGCGAACAACACCGTCACCACGAGCGAGCCGGCGGCCAGGGCACCCAGCACGGCGGTGGCCGCCGCACCCGCGACCCGGCCCGCCACGCCCGCCGTGCCCCGTCGGGCGGCGCGCGCCGCCACCCACAACGGCCAGAGCACCGCCGGTAGCGACAGTTGCAGCACCGACAGGTAGCGGGCGTTGCCCAGCGGATCGGTAGCGGCCAGCGGGCTGCGCACGTACGCCAGCAGGGTCAGCGCCGCCCCGGCGAGCAGTGTGAGGTGCACGACCGGCCCGACCCGGTCATGGCGTCCGCTCGCCCTGCGGTACGCGAGCCCGGCGAGTGTCGCCGCCACCACCAGCAGCACCGGGTAGAGCAGCCCGAACCACGCCTGCCAGCGGGCGCAGCCGTCGACCGGGCAGAGCCCGGCGGCCAGCGGCACGCCCTCCAGCAGCCCCCCGCCGACCCGCTGCGACACGGGCGGGACCGCGCCGGTCTCGCCGCTGACGCGCCGCAGCACCGACAGGGAGTCCTGTCCCGGCGGGGCCACCAGGTTGTCCCGGATCATCGGGGCGAGCCCGACGGCGAAACCGACGACGAGCAGCGGACCCGCCCAGCCGAGCAGTTCCCGGCGCAGCGTCCACACCAGGGCCAGCCCGGCCACCGCCAGGTACGGCGTGATCAGCCAGTCCGACCAGAGCGCCGCCCCGGCGAGCAGCCCGAACCCGCCCACCGCCAGGGCCCGGTGACGGACCGTGCCTCGGGCCAACGCCACCACGACCAGCAGCATGGCCAGTACCGCCACCTTGACCTCCGGGCGCCCGCCGACAGCCGTCACCTGGTCCCGGACGACCCGCTCGGAGCCGAGCGCGAGCAGCCCGACGACCACAGTGGCGAACCACGGTGAGCCGACCCGCCGGGTCAACCTGTGGATCAGCCAGAGGAACAGCGCGTAGAGCGCGAGCACCGGCAGCCGCAGCGCCGGCCAGCTCGGCCCGGTCACCGCGAGCAGCGGTGCGGCCAGGTACGACTCCAGAGTCCCCATGTACCGCTGGCCGTAGAGGAAGATCGGCTGCTCGCGTCCCTGCGCGATGTGCAGCGCGGCCAACCCGAAGGTGGCCTCGTCGCTGTTGGAGACGGGCACGGTGGTCAGCACCAGCACCAGCCGGTAACCGACCCCGACCACCCCGAACAGCAGTGCGACGAGCGCCGGCCGGTCGAGCCGTGGCCACCACCGCCCGCGCTGCCGCCCTGGTTCCGCCCCTGCTCGTGGCACGACCTCGCCCCCGTCGCCGTCCCGACCGGAGTGTGTCACGGCGGCGACGCCCGGCGTGGCGGTTCGGCTCAGCTCGCGTGGCCGAGGTGGCTGGTCTGTGGCAGGGTTGCTTGCGTGCCACCCACTCCCGCAGGCCAACTGGCCGTACCGAACCTGCACCGGGCCGCGCGGATCGAGGACGCCGTACATGCCCTGGTGGAACGCCGGCTGCGGCGCACCGGCTGGCGGACCAACATCATCGCGTACACCGGCTACGGCGGGCCCGGTTGGGTGCGGGTGATGTGCCGGGTGCTGCTGGGACGCCCCGACACCCGCCAGCGGGGCCGGCTGGAGAAGGTCCGGGGCTGGCGCAGCTTCACCACCCTGCCGGCCAAGCACGTCACAGTGACAATCGAGACCGGCGGGGTGGTCCACCAGGCGCAGGCCGACCGCAGCGGGTTCATCGACACGGTGGTCGAGGCGGGCCTGCCACCCGGCTGGGGCGCGGTGCGGCTGAGCATGCCCGACGCCGAGCCGGTCGAGGCACCGGTACGCATCCTCGACCCCGAGGTGCGGTTCGGCATCATCTCCGACATCGACGACACGGTGATGGTGACCGCGCTGCCCCGGCCGCTGCTCGCCGCGTGGAACACGTTCGTCCTCGACGAGCACGCCCGCGCGGCGGTACCCGGCATGGCGGTGCTCTACGAGCGGCTGGTCACCGCCCACCCCGGCGCGCCGGTGTTCTACCTGTCCACCGGCGCGTGGAACGTCGCGCCGACGTTGACCCGGTTCCTGTCCCGGCATCTCTACCCGGCCGGGGCGCTGCTGCTTACCGACTGGGGGCCGACGCAGGACCGCTGGTTCCGTAGCGGCCGGGAACACAAACGGGCCACCCTGGCCCGGCTGGCCAAGGAGTTCCCGGACGTACGCTGGCTGCTCGTCGGCGACGACGGCCAGCACGACCAGGAGATCTACCGCGAGTTCGCGGTCGCCCACCCGGACAACGTCGCGGCGGTGGCGATCCGGCGGCTGTCGCCCGCCCAGGCGGTGCTCGCCGGTAGCCTGCCGGTCCCGCACGACCACCCCCGCGAGGGGCCGGTGGGGCAGAAGTGGCTCTCCGCCCCCGACGGTGCGGGTCTGTGGACCCTGCTCCGCGGTGCCGGCCTGGTCTGAGCCGGCCCTCGGGTTCCCCGGTCTCGGTTCCGACCGGGCCGGCGGGGGAGCTGCTCGGCAGGCGGGCGGAGCCGGTCACCCGACCCGGCCCACCCACCGTCCGTCGGCGTCAGCCGCCCGGTGTGAGGGTGACCTCGCCGGTGCAGCCGGCCAGAGTGCGCCGGTCTTCGAGCAGGTCGATCACCGCCTGCCGGTTGGCGATCCGCGCCTCGGACTGCGCGTCCGGGTTGCGCCGCTGACCTTCGATGAAGGCGAGGTTGTTGCGGACCGCGCCGTCGAGGCCGTCGCAGTTCTCCGCCGCGCCGCCGTTGAGCGCGGCGTTCGGGTCCGCGTCGGGCACCTCCACCTCGCCGGTGCAGCCGGCCGCCGCGCGTCGCTGCTCCAACTGGTCGATGACCGCCTGCCGGTTGGCGATCCGGGCCTCCGACAGCTCGTCCGGGAAGACCAGTTGGTCGGCGATGAACGCGAGATTGCTACCCACGGCGGCGTCCAGGCCGTCGCAGTTCTCACTTGCCTGACTGGTCCCGGTCGCCACCGCGAAAGCCACCGCCAGGGTCACCCCGACCGCCGCGAACCCCGCGATCCTCCGCTGTCCCGGCGAGGGCTCGCTCCCACGGTTTCGGGTCGTACCCCTGCTGCTCGCCATCGATCCTCCGCCTCGTCGTCCCACCTGGAACCGGGAGTACGGACGCGAGGGCGCGGGCAGTTCACAATTC
Source organism: Micromonospora andamanensis (assembly GCF_016863495.1). GTDB lineage: Bacteria > Actinomycetota > Actinomycetes > Mycobacteriales > Micromonosporaceae > Micromonospora > Micromonospora andamanensis. The sequence continues at coordinate 49,796 of NZ_BOOZ01000014.1, read as the reverse complement.
GATGATCTTCTTGCCCGCCTGACGGGTTGTTGTGTTCCTGGTAAGCGTCAGGTCACTCAGACATGACCATGTCTGAGTGACAGGAGAGCTTCGAGGACATCCGGTCCTGGTGCCCGCCGCCCTCAGGCGGGGCGGAGCCAGAGGGCACCGAGCGGCGGCACGCGCAGCGCCACCGAGGCGGGTTGACCGTGCCAGGGGACGTTCTCGGCGTACACGGTGCCCAGGTTGCCCACGCCGGAGCCGCCGTAGTGCTGGGCGTCGGTGTTGAGCACCTCCGCCCAGGCGCCGGCGGCCGGCAGACCGATCCGGTAGTCCTCGACCGGCAGCGCGGAGAAGTTGGCCACGCAGACCAGAGTCGCCCCGTCGGGCGCGATCCGGACGAACGAGACGGTGTTGTTGGCGACGTCGTCACCGGCGAGCCAGCGGAAACCGGCGGGGGAGGTGTCCTGCGCCCACAGCGCCGGGGTGTCCCGGTAGACCCGGTTCAGGTCGCCCACCAGGCGTTGCACGCCGGCCCGCGCCGGATCGTGCAGCAGATACCAGTCGAGGCCGCGTTCCTCGCTCCACTCCCGGTCGTCGGCCAGCTCACAACCCATGAACAACAACTGCTTGCCCGGGTGCGCCCACATGTACGCCAGCAGCACCCGCACGTTCGCCAGCCGCTGCCAGGTGTCCCCGGGCATCTTGCCGACCAGGGAACCCTTGCCGTGCACCACCTCGTCGTGGCTGATCGGCAGCACGTAGTTCTCGCTCCAGGCGTACGCCAGGGAGAAGGTGAGCTGATGGTGATGGTGCTGCCGGTAGATCGGGTCCTTCGAGGTGTAGAGCAGGGTGTCGTGCATCCAGCCCATGTTCCACTTGAACCCGTAGCCGAGCCCGCCGTCGCTCGTCGCCCGGGTCACCCCCGGCCAGGCGGTGGACTCCTCGGCGATCATCACCACTCCGGCGTGGTGCTTGTAGACGGTCGCGTTGACCTCCTGCATGAACGCGATGGCTTCCAGGTTCTCCCGGCCGCCGTGCACGTTCGGCGTCCACTGCCCGTCCTGCCGCGAGTAGTCCAGGTAGAGCATCGAGGCGACCGCGTCCACCCGCAGCCCGTCGACGTGGAACTCGTCAAGCCAGTACAGCGCGTTGGCGACCAGGAAGTTGCGTACCTCCCGGCGACCGAAGTCGAAGACGTAGGTGCCCCAGTCGGGATGCTCACCCCGGCGCGGATCGGGATGCTCGTAGAGCGGGGTGCCGTCGAACCGGGCCAGCGCCCACTCGTCCTTCGGGAAGTGCGCCGGCACCCAGTCCAGGATCACGCCGATCCCGGCGGCGTGCAGCCGGTCCACCAGGTACCGGAAGTCGTCGGGGTTGCCGAACCGGGCCGTCGGGGCGTAGTAGCCGGTGACCTGGTAGCCCCACGAGCCGCCGAACGGGTGCTCCATCACCGGCAGGAACTCCACGTGGGTGAAGCCCAGCTCCACCACGTACGCGGTCAACTGCTCGGCCAGCTCCCGGTAACCCAGGCCGGGCCGCCACGAGGCCAGGTGCACCTCGTACACGCTCATCGGCTCCTGGTGCGGCTGTCGCCGTGACCGCCGGTCCAGCCATTCCGCGTCGGACCACTCGTACGCCGACAGGTGCACCACCGACGCGGTGGCCGGCGGCACCTCCGCGTACGCGGCGAGCGGGTCGGCCTTGTCCCGCCAGTACCCGTCCGCGCCCAGCACGCGGTACTTGTACCGGGTGCCGGCGGCGGCGTCCGGCACGAAGATCTCCCACACGCCTGTCGAGCCGAGCGAGCGCATCGGCCAGCCGTCGTCGGGCGCCCAGCCGGTGACGTCGCCGACCAGCCGCACGCCCCGGGCGTTCGGCGCCCACACCGCGAACGCCACCCCGCCGTCGACGACGCGGGCACCGAGTGCCTCCCACAGCCGCTCGTGCCGGCCCTCACTGATCAGGTGCAGGTCCAGCTCGCCGAGAGTGGGCGGGAAGCGGTACGGGTCGTCGTGGCGCACCCCGTCGACGTCGAGCCGGTAGTCGAGCACCTCCCCGGGGACGGCGGCCTCGAAGATTCCGACGTCGTGCACCCGCTTCATCGGGTGCCGCTCCGCGCCGACAAGCACACTCACGTCGGCCGCGCCCCGGCGCAGGGTGCGGATCACCGTACGCCCGCCGGCCGGGTGCGCGCCGAGCACGGCGTGCGGGTCGTGGATCTCCCCGGAAATCAGCTGGTCCATCGGGTGTCGTCCTTCTGGGCGGGAGCGGTAGGTGCGGTGCCACCCGACAGGTCGGCGGGTACGTCCTCAACGGTCAGGGTGACCGGCTCGGTGCCGCCCTGAGCCGGCGAACCGGCCTCCGCCGGCGCGGTCGAAGGCTCGGGCCCAGCGGTCGGGCGGTGCAGGGTGAGCACGTGCGCGGGTTGCAGGTACGGGTCGAGCCGGACCGCGTTGCGCTGCCCCCAGTCGTAGCGGGCACCTGTCAGCTCGTCGTGTACGGTGAACCTGTCGTGCCAGTCCAGACCCAGCGCCGGCATGTCCAGGGTGGTGTTGCCCCACTGCACGGTGTGCGAGTCGAACGAACAGATCACCAGCACCACGTTGCCGGTCTCCGGGTCGTGCTTGGACCAGCACAGCAGGGCCGGGTTGTCGATGTCGTGGAAGACCAGGTTGCGCAGCCGGCGCAGCGCCGGATTCTCCCGGCGTACCCGGTTCAGGGTGGTGATGAACGGCGCCAGCGAACGGCCCCGCGCCTCCGCGCCGGCCCAGTCCCGCGGGCGCAGCTCGTACTTCTCGTTGTCGAGGTACTCCTCCGCGCCGGGGCGCGCGACATGCTCGAACAGCTCGTAGCCGGCGTACATGCCCCAGGAGGGGGAGAGCAGCGCCGCCAGCACCGCCCGGATCTTGAACATCGGCGGTCCGCCGTGCTGCAACGAGGGGTGCAGGATGTCAGGCGTGTTGGGCCAGAAGTTCGGCCGCATGTAGTCGGCCGCCGCCACCAGCTCCGTGCAGTACTCCCGCATCTCGGCCGCCGAGGTCCGCCAGGTGAAGTACGTGTACGACTGGGTGAAGCCGACCTTGGCCAGCCCGTGCATCATCCCCGGCCGGGTGAACGCCTCGGCGAGGAAGAGCACGTCCGGGTCGACCCGCTTGACCTCCCAGATCAGCCAGTGCCAGAAGTCGACGGGCTTGGTGTGCGGGTTGTCCACCCGGAAGATCTTCACGCCCTCGCCGACCCAGTGCCGCACCACCCGCAGCACCTCGGCGCGGATGCCGTCCGGGTCGTTGTCGAAGTTCAGCGGGTAGATGTCCTGGTACTTCTTCGGCGGGTTCTCCGCGTACGCGATGCTGCCGTCGGCCCGGGTGGTGAACCACTCCGGGTGCTCGGTCACCCACGGGTGATCCGGGGCGCACTGCAACGCCAGGTCCATCGCCACCTCCAGGCCCGCTTCGGCGGCGGCGGCGACGAAGTCCCGGAAGTCCTCAGGCGTACCCAGGTCGGGGTGGATGGCGTCGTGCCCGCCTTCGGCCGCGCCGATCGCCCACGGCGAACCCACGTCGTCCGGCCCGGCGACCAGGCTGTTGTTCGGGCCCTTCCGGTTGACCCGACCGATCGGGTGGATCGGCGGCAGGTAGAGCACGTCGAAACCCATGGCCGCGACGCCCGGTAGCCGCTCGGTGGCGGTGGCGAAGGTGCCGGAGCGGGCCGGCGCGTCGACAGTCGCCGCGATCGCCCCCTCGGAACGGGGGAAGAACTCGTACCAGGCGGAGAAGAGGGCCCGCTCGCGGTCCACCCAGAGGCGGTACTCCTCGCCGGTGGTGACCAACTCGCGCACGGGGTGCTCCCAGAGCAGATCGGCCAACTCCAGCGCCGGGCTCACCCGCTGCGGCAACTGCCGCTTGGCGTCACCCAGGGCCTGCGCGGCCTTCTTGAGGCGGGCCCGCTCCGCCTTGGGCACCAGTTTCGTGGCCGCGCTGAGCACGCGTACGCCCTCGGCCAGGTCGTTTGCCAGCTCAGCCGGCCCCTGGCCGGCGGCGATCTTCTTGGTGACCGCGTTGTGCCAGGTCAGGTAGGGGTCGCTGAACGCCTCCACGGTGAACATCCACTCGCCCACCGCGTCCGGCACGATGGTGGCGTGCCACCGGTCCTGGCCGGGCTCACCCGGACGCATCCGGGTGAACGGGCGGGCCAACCCGTCGGGGCCGAGCCACACCACGTTGCAGCCGAGCGCGTCGTGCCCCTCGCGGTAGGCGCGCGCCGACACCGGCACCAGCTCGCCGACCACCGCACGGGCCGGGTAGCGACCGCAGGAGACGACGGGGGAGACGTCTTCGATCGGGAACCGTCCGCTCACCGCCCCAACCTACTGCCCGAGATCCCCTCGCGCTCGGCTGACCGGCGCCTCGGCCACAGAAACAATCTTGGTCCGAAACCGCCCCCTCAGGGGCACTCCCGAACCAAGATCTCGCCTGGGCCACCGGAGAGGGGAGCGGGCGTCGGATCAGGAGGGCGGTTCCGCCGCCACGAACGACCCCTTGCCCTGGTGAACCTCGATCCAGCCTCGTTCGTCGAGAATCCGGAGCGCGAACCTGATCGGTGTTGGGCTGGCCTGGTACTGCTCGCACAGTTGGGCGATGGACGGAAGCTTGGCTCCGGGCTGGAGCGCGCCGGACCGTATCGACGCGATCACGTCGGCGATGATCTGCTCGTACACAGGTTGTCTGGGCATGGCAACGGCCTCTCGTCAGCGCGTCGAGCATGCCACGCCGACCCTGCATCCTGTGCGTGCAGTGTTGACTGTGTATACAGTGTGCGCTAAGTCTGGGTCGCCAGAGGTTCTCTCGTCAGCAGCGGAGTGCTTCGTGGTGGGCGGGGTGGTCCCGTGCTGCCCCGCCCTGACCTGAAGGGGGAACAGATGCGTGAGCGTCGCGCGGTCAATGAGGTGCCGGTGGGGCGGCGGGTCGCGCAGTGGCGGGTACGGCGCAACATGACGCAGCAGCAGTTCGCCGACCGGCTCGGCAAGTCCAAGAGCTGGGTCGACAAGATCGAGCGTGGGGCACGTCGGCTGGAACGGGTGTCGAACCTCCGGGAGATCGCCGACGCCCTTCGGATCGACGTGCAGGTCCTCCTTGCCGAACGGCCCGCGCGGCCGGGACAGGCTGACGCCGGTGTGGAGCGGATCCGGGCCGCGCTGGCCCGGTATCACGTGCCGGCCCCGCCCCGACCGCCCGACGTCGCGCAGTTACGGGCCGGTCTCGAACACGCGAAGCAGAGCTACCGGCATGCGCATTATCCGGCGCTGCTCACCGTGCTGCCCGGTCTGCTTGACGCCGTGCGGTCCGCCCGCATCGGCCGGCTCACTGACACGCTGCTGGTGCCGGTCTATGGCCTGATCGCGTTGACCATGGTCAAGGTGGACCAGGGCGAGTTGGCGTGGTTGACCGCCGACCGGGGGATGGCCGTCGCCCTGGCCTCGGAGGATCCGCAGCTGACCGCCGTCGCCACCGTACCGCTGTGTCAGGCCATGCGCTGCTGCGGCCGAAACGGAGCTGCCTTGCGGGCCGCCGTCGTCGCCGCTCACCGCCTCGGACCCCGACCCGGCGCCCAGCCTCCGGCCGGCGTGGAGTCGTTGCGCGGGAGGCTCCTGATTCAGGCCGCCCTGGCCGCCGCCGACCGGGCCGACGAACACAGCGCCCGAGGGCTGGTCGACCAAGCCGTCGAGCTGGCCGACCAGGGGAGCTTCGGCGGTGAAGGGTTCGGCCCTGCGGCGGTGCAGACGGCCCGTGTGCTCGTCGAGGCCGCGAGGGGAGACCTTCCCACGGCGACGGTACGCCACGAACGACTGCTGGCCAGCCCAGGCTGGCGGTGGCTGCCGCCAGAGCACCGGGCCGCGTACCTGCTCGACGTCGCGCGCGCGTACGCGGGGATCGGTGAGATGTCCCGGGCCGGGCGGGCGCTGCTGGAGGCCGAACGCGCCGCTCGCGGCGAGGTGCGTGACCGGCCGGCGGCGCGGAACATGGTCGCGGTCGTGGCCCGGTCCACCGCCGCCCCGGCCGACCTGACCCGTCTCGCCGCCAGCCTGCACGCGACCTGAGCCGGCATGCTCGCCCGAATCCTCACTCTCGCCATGCAGCGCCCACGCAATCTTGGAAAGTTTCCGTTCTTCGCTAACGGAAACTGTCCAAGATTGCGTCAGTCGGCTGGCGGGCGCAGCTGCGAGAGTCGGGGTTCGCGCCTGGTGCGGCACATGCGTGGCCGGGGCGGCGCGACCTCCACCGCCCAGATGCCCACCGACGCCCTGATGGCGCTGTTGCGCGGCGAGCGGTAAGGACGGGAGAAGGTAATCCTTCCTTCCTTACCCGCGCAGGGAGCGGTAGAGGTCGAGGGTGCGGGCGGCGATGGCGTCCCAGGAAAAGTGTTCGACGGCGCGTCGCCGCCCCGCCCGGCCGAGCGTGGCGGCGCGCTCGGGCGCGGCCAGCAACTCGTTCAGGCGGGCCGCCAGGTCGGCCTCGAAGCGGGCCGGATCCACAGGCGCGCCGTCGAGGCCCGCCTGCTCGATCGGGACCAGCAGCCCGGTCTCGCCGTCCGCGACCACCTCGGGGATGCCGCCGGTGGCGGTGGCCACCACCGCCGTCTCGCAGGCCATCGCCTCCAGGTTGACGATGCCCATCGGCTCGTACACGGACGGGCAGACGAAGATGGTGGCGTGGGTGAGCACCTGGATCACCTCGGACTTGGGCAGCATCTCGGCCACCCAGACCACCCCGGAGCGGCTGGCCCGCAGTTCGGCGACCAGGCCCTCCACCTCGGCGGCGATCTCCGGGGTGTCCGGTGCGCCGGCCAGCAGCACCAACTGGGTGTCCGCCGGCAGTTCGCGGGCGGCCCGCAGCAGGTGCGGCAGACCCTTCTGCCGGGTGATCCGCCCGACGTAGACCACGCTGGGCAGGGCCGGGTCGATGCCGAGGCGCGCCAGCACGTCAGTGCCCGGATCCGGGGCGTACTGCGCGGTGTCGATGCCGTTGTAGATCACGTGCACCCGGTCCGGATCGACCGACGGGTACGCGGCCAGCACGTCCCGACGCATGCCCGCGCTTACCGCCACTATCGCGTCGGCCGCCTCGTACGCGGTGCGTTCACACCACGAGGAGAGCGCGTAGCCGCCGCCGAGCTGATCGGCCTTCCACGGCCGCAGCGGCTCAAGGCTGTGCGCGGTCGCCACGTGCGGCACCCCGTACAGCAGCTTCGCGGTGTGCCCAGCCAGGTTGGCGTACCAGGTGTGGCTGTGCACCACGTCGGCACCGGCACACCCGGCGGCCATCTCCAGGTCCACGCCCATGGTCCGCAGCGCGGCGTTCGTCCCGGCCAGCGCCGGCGGGTCGGCGTACGCCCGAACCCCCGGCTCGGTACGCGGCGCGCCGAAGCAGTGCACCCGCACGTCGGTGATCCGGCGCAGCTCCCGGGCCAGGTACTCGACGTGCACCCCGGCACCGCCGTAGACCTCCGGCGGGTACTCCCGGGTCAGCAGGTCCACGCGCAGCCGTGCGGAGTCGGTCATGCCCGGCACCCTAGTGCAGAATCCGCCGCCGCACCCGGCTGCGGAACTGTGCCCGTACGAGTGGTGAACCGGCAGCGGTATGGATAGCGTCTGCTCATGGCTGCCAAGGTGCTCGCGATCGTCCTGGCCGGCGGAGAAGGCAAGCGCCTGATGCCGTTGACCACGGACCGGGCCAAGCCGGCCGTCCCGTTCGGCGGGATGTACCGCATGGTCGACTTCGTCCTCTCCAACCTGGCCAACGCCGGCTATCTGAAGATCGTCGTGCTGACCCAGTACAAATCCCACTCCCTCGACCGGCACATCACCAAGACCTGGCGGATGTCGACGCTGCTCGGCAACTACGTCACTCCGGTGCCCGCGCAGCAGCGCCGTGGCCCCTGGTGGTTCGCCGGCTCGGCCGACGCGATCTACCAGAGCTTCAACCTGATCTACGACGAGCAGCCCGACTATGTGATCGTCTTCGGCGCCGACCACATCTACCGGATGGACCCCCGGCAGATGGTGGAGGACCACATCGCCTCGGGGGCCGGGGTGACTGTCGCGGGCATCCGGCAGCCGCTGTCGACGGCCGACCAGTTCGGTGTCATCGAGGTCGGCGAGGACGGCCGACGGATCCGGGCCTTCCGGGAGAAGCCCACCGACGCCGTCGGCCTGCCCGACGCGCCCGACGAGATCTACGCCTCGATGGGCAACTACGTCTTCACCACCCGGGCACTCATCGACGCTGTCGAACGCGACGCCGACGACAAGACCAGCAAGCACGACATGGGCGGCAGCATCATCCCGATGCTCGTCGAGCGCGGCGAGGCGAACGTCTACGACCTCCGCGACAACGAGGTGCCCGGAAGCACCGACCGGGACCGCGGCTACTGGCGCGACGTGGGAACCCTCGACTCGTTCTACGACGCCCACATGGACCTGATCAACGTCCATCCGGTGTTCAACCTCTACAACTTCGACTGGCCGATCTACACCGAGCAGCCGCCGTACCCGCCGGCCAAGTTCGTGCACCAGTGGGGTGAGCGGGTCGGCCGGGCGGTCGCCTCGATGGTCTCGCCCGGCGCGGTGATCTCCGGTTCCCTGGTGGAGAACTCGATCGTCTCGCCCAAGGTGAAGGTCCACTCCTGGGCCCACGTGGACGGCTCGGTCCTGATGGAAGGCGTCGAGATCGGCCGGCACGCGGTGGTCCGTCGGGCCATCCTCGACAAGAACGTCCAGGTGCCCGAGGGCGCCGAGATCGGCGTGGACCTGGAACGCGACCGGCAGCGCTACACCGTCTCCGACAACGGCATCGTGGTCATCGGCAAAGGACAGAAGGTGGAACCGTGAGCGCGAGGAGTGCAGCGCAGCGGAGCCCCGCAGTCGCGAACGAAAGGTCAATACAGCCTTGAGCAGTCATCCCCGTGCCGGCCAGCCGGCCGAGCCCGCCGACCTGGTCGACGTACCACGGCTGGTGACCGCCTACTACGCCGAGCATCCCGATCCAACCGACCCGGCTCAGCAGGTCTCCTTCGGCACCTCCGGGCACCGTGGGTCGAGCCTGCGTAACGCCTTCAACTCCGACCACATCCTCGCCGTCACCCAGGCGCTCTGCGACTACCGCCGGGACCAGGGCCTGGACGGACCGCTCTTCCTCGGCCGGGACACCCACGCGCTGTCCACCCCGGCGGCCGTCGACGCCCTGGAGGTGCTCGCCGCCAACGACGTCACAGTCCTGCTGGACAGCCGCGACGGCTACACCCCCACCCCGGCGGTGTCACACGCCATCCTCACCCACAACCGGGGACGCACCAGCGGTCTCGCCGACGGCATCGTGATCACCCCGTCGCACAACCCGCCCGACGACGGTGGATTCAAGTACAACCCCACCCACGGCGGCCCGGCCGACTCCGACGTCACGAAGTGGATCCAGGACCGCGCGAACGCGATCCTCGCCGCCGGGCTCAAGGAGGTGCGCCGCATCCCGTACGCGCGGGCCCGCGCCGCCGACACCACCGACACGTACGACTTCCTCGGCGCGTACGTCGACGACCTGCCGGCGGTGCTCGACCTGGACGCGATCCGCGCCGCAGGGGTCCGCATCGGCGCCGACCCGCTCGGCGGCGCCAGCGTCGACTACTGGGGCGAGATCGCCGACCGGCACCGGCTCGACCTGACAGTTGTCAACCCGACAGTCGACCCGACCTGGCGGTTCATGACCCTGGACGGCGACGGCAAGATCCGGATGGACTGCTCGTCGCCGAACGCGATGGCCTCGCTCATCGCCAGGCGCGCCGACTACCAGGTGGCCACCGGCAACGACGCCGACGCCGACCGGCACGGCATCGTCACCCCCGACGCCGGGCTGATGAACCCCAACCACTACCTGGCCGTCGCCATCGCCCACCTGTTCCGTACCCGCGAGAACTGGGGTCCGGACGCGGCCGTCGGCAAGACGTTGGTCTCCTCCTCGATGATCGACCGGGTCGCCGCCGACCTCGGCCGCCCACTGCTGGAGGTGCCCGTCGGCTTCAAGTGGTTCGTGCCGGGCCTGCTCGACGGCGCTGTCGGCTTCGGCGGCGAGGAGAGCGCCGGCGCGTCCTTCCTGCGCCGCGACGGCGGCACCTGGACCACCGACAAGGACGGCATCCTGCTCTGCCTGCTCGCCGCCGAGATCATCGGCAGCACCGGGCGTACCCCGAGCGAGCACTGGGCCGACCTGGCCGACCGCTTCGGCGCACCCGCCTACGCCCGCATCGACGCACCCGCCACCCGGGAGCAGAAGGCCGTGCTCGGCAAGCTCTCCCCGGAGCAGGTACGCGCCACCGAACTGGCCGGCGAACCCATCACCGCGACGCTCACCACCGCCCCCGGCAACGGTGCCCCGATCGGCGGCCTCAAGGTCACCACCGAGTCGGGCTGGTTCGCCGCCCGCCCGTCGGGGACCGAGGACGTCTACAAGATCTACGCCGAGTCCTTCCAGGGCCCGGAGCACCTGACCCGCATCCAACGGGAAGCCCAGGCCCTGGTCACCGACGTGCTCGACAACACCTGACACTGCGGCGGAGCGGGCGCCCGGGTGTGGTGACCGTGAGTGACCACACCCGGGATGCCGCTGTCACGACCCGGCGGGGCCGATCGACGTGGGGCGGAAGGTGTGTTCCCGACCGCAGTAGTCCGGCCTGATGCTGGGCCCGTCGAGAGACGTCCGGCAGATCTGGATGGTCACCCGATCGATGCCCAGCACCGAGGCGCTGGAGCCGAGCACGAAGTCGAACCTCACCACTCCGTTGTCGACCCGCTGGGCTGCCTGGTCGACGGGGCGTTCGCCCGCGTACGCCACATAGGTGGCAATGGTGTAGCGACGGTCGTCGCGGCAGGCGATCGGCTCGTTGGCGCTGGGCCGGTCGACGACAACTCCGGTCAGCCGTACCGCACTGGTGGGTGCGGTTGAGCGCCATTCGAGCACGCCTTCGGTGTAGCCGTAGGTGCAGTTGTCTCCGGACGGGACGGAAAAACGCTGGGAGATCGGGCTGGCGGCGGCGCTGCTGGCCATGACGGTGGCGGCGAGAAGCGCGGCGGCGAGGACGGTCGCCGCCCGCAGGAGAGCGCGGATCATCTGCTTCCTTCCAGGCTGCTCGGGGTGCGGTGTGGCGAGTCAGGCTCCGACGGTCGCGGCCGTCGGAGCCTGACTGGGACGGGCCACCGGCACCGGGTACGAATTGAGTGAAGTATATCGATGGATAGGGGAGGCCGGCAGACTCAGGTTGTCGGTGGGAGGCCGGACCGCCGTACCGGAGTCGTTCAGTCGCGGCCTGGCGGTGTGGTCGTGGTCAGCGGGCGAGTGGTATGCCGGCCTTCTGGTTGGGTGAGGCGGGGAGGGTGCCGCAGAGTCGGGCGAGTTGGTCGATGACTTTGGCGGGTTCGTCGAACGGATCCAGTCCGCTGACCTCCAAGGGGTCCAGCACCGGCACCCGCACGTGCGAGATCAGCGGATGCAACGGGCGATGATCGGGCTCGCCGCTGCCCAGCAGATCCTCGTGCAGCTTCTCACCGGGCCGCAGGCCGGTGTAGATGATCTCAACTGCGCTCGCGGCCCGGGCCACCATCCGGCGCGCGATGTCGTCGATGCGTACCGGTTCACCCATGTCCAGCACCAGGGCCTCGCCGTCCCGGCCGATGTTCGCCGCCTGAAGAACCAGCTGGACAGCCTCCTGCACCGTCATCAGGTACCGGGTCACGTCCGGGTGGGTGACGGTCAGCGGCTGCCCGGCCTCGATCTGTCGTTGGAAGGCGGTCACCACCGAGCCACGGCTGCTCAGCACGTTGCCGAACCGGACGCTGAGGAAGGTGCCCGGGTAGGTCGCCGCGGCGTGCGCGGTAAGCATCTCGGTGATGCGTTTCGAGTAGCCCAGCACGCTTATCGGGTCGGCAGCCTTGTCGGTGGAGATGTTCACGAACCGGGCCACGTCCCGGCAGGCGTCCAGCACGGTCAGGGTGCCCCAGACGTTTGTCTTGATTGCCTCGCCCGGGTGCCGCTCCAGCAGCGTCAGGTGCTTGAGTGCCGCGGCGTGAAAGACGATCTCGGGACGGCGCTGCCGCATGATGCGCCGGACACCCTCGTCGTCGCGCAGGTCGGCGAGGATCAGCTCGGGACCGTCCAGCAGCGCCCGACCGGTGAGCGACATCTGGAGGCCGTGCAGGGCTGACTCGTCCCGGTCCAGCATCATCAGCTCACCGGGGTTGGCCCGCATGATCTGCCGGCACAACTCCGAGCCGATCGAGCCACCCGCACCGGTGACCAGGACACGCCGGCCGGTTAGCGCACCGTCGTCCAGGGTCAGGTCGCCGACGACCTGGCGCCGACCGAGCAGATCACTGATCTGGACATCCCGTACGTCCCGGACCGTGATGCGGTGATCCACCAACTCCCGTACCGGAGGGAGGATCTTGAATGCCGCGCCGGTGCGGAGAGTGGCCTCCCGAATCTCACGGATCAGCGTGGCGTCGGCATTGGCCACGGAGAAAATCAACGCGGTGGCGCCGGTGCGGCTGATGGCCTTGGCGATGTCGCTCCGGCCACCCAGTACCGGAACGCCGGCGATGCGCAGGTCCTGCTTGTCCGGGTCGTCGTCGAGCGCGCCGACGGGTAGGTAGCCACCCTTCGGGTCGCCGAGCATCGCGCGTACGAGTCCCTGACCGGCCTCACCGAGGCCGAAGAGCAGTACCGGGGTCGCCGAGCGTGCGTCCGGACGCATGGCCCGGTCCCGCCGGTGCCGATGCAGCAGGCGGAAACTGAGCATCAGCAGCAGCGCCAGGGCGCCACCGACCACCGGAGTGCTGGCGGGTATCGGGCGTTCGTCGATCGCCAGAAGGGCGACCAGCACCACGGCAGCGGTGGTGGCGGTGGTGCCCGCGAGACCACGAACCTCCTCGATGCTGCCGAGAGGCTGCCGACCCGAGTAGACCCGGCGCAGCGCGCTCACACCGACATGCAGCATGGCGGCGGCGCCACCGAGCATCACCGCGTTGACAGCCTGATCGATGGTGAGGCTCTGTTCGTATCTGGCCCAACCGGCGACAGTGAATCCTCCGACCCAGGCGAGCGCGTCGGCGATGAGAAAGACGGCGGTACGACGGCTGCCCGCTCTGATTCGACCGGTGGCCGTGGATGACGTTGGCTGGACACGCTCAATTTCCGGCGACATGTACAAGTTCCCCTGTCCTGTCCTGCTGTCGGTGGCCGGCATGACCTACGGCAGGTCAGGGCCACGTACGTCCCGTAACTGCTTAGCGGACATTCGCTCTGGAGACTCCAGGTTTCGCGTTTCTATGGCCGGTTGTCGGGATGGTTCGTCACTGGGGTCGAAATGTGTTTCGACCGGCTCCGCGAACCGCCCGCCTGGATCCAGGATCACCCGAACGCGATTCGCATTATCGGGGCCGCAAAGGTGCCGACTTCCGCTACGGCACTACTGCTACGACCACTCAATGCGAGTTGCGTGAAAAGCGGAATGAGAAATCCTCCCCGGCTAGTCTGTTCGACGCCGCACCGGGATAAATCGCGATAACGGCTCGTGATTCGTCCTGGAGGGCGGCGTCAACCGGTTGAGGGGTAGGTATGGTGAACCTGGCCGTCCGCGAGCGCGGGGGCGTTCGTTCCGGCTTTCGTGGCGACATCGAGGGGATGCGGGCGCTCGCCGTGGTCCTGGTGCTCGCGGGGCATGCCGCGCCGGCCCTCCTGCCGGGGGGATACGTCGGCGTAGACGTCTTCTTCGTGATTTCCGGCTTTCTGATCACCGGTCTCCTGCTGACCGAGTTGGAACGTACGGGCCGAATCTCGCTCGTCGAGTTCTACGCCCGACGGGCCAGACGCCTGCTACCCGCCGCCGGACTCGTTCTGGTGGTGAGTCTCCTGCTCACCTTCGTGTTTCTGCCCAAGATCCGGTGGGCCGCCACCGGATGGGACGTCGTGGCCAGCGGTTTGTACGTGATGAACTGGCGACTCGCGGAACGCTCGGTGGACTACCTGGCGGCCAACCAAGCGGCGAGCATTTTGCAGCACTACTGGTCGCTGGCTGTGGAGGAGCAGTTCTACCTGATCTGGCCGTTGTTGCTGATCCTGGTCACGCTCGGGCGGCGGGGTCGGGCATGGCGCGCTCGCCCGGGCGTACTGCGAGCGCGACTGCTGCTCGGGCTCGCCGTGGTGGGGGTGCCCTCGTTCGTCTGGTCGGTGCTGCTGACCCAGAACGACCCCGCGCAGGCATACTTCGTCACCACCACCCGCCTGTGGGAACTTGCCCTCGGCGCGGCCATCGCGGTGCTCGGGGTCAGCCTCAGCCGGATGCCCACCGCCGTCGCCGCCATGCTCGCGTGGAGCGGCATCGCCCTGATCGTGGCTGCCGCGGTGTTGTTCGACGAGACAACGCGATTCCCCGGCTACCTGGCTCTGCTGCCGACGGTCGGGGCGGCGGTGGTGATTGTCGGCGCGGTACGTGCGGGGCGGGCGGGCCCAGCGGCGCTGCTCGGTCTCGGACCGGTCCGCGCCGTCGGCGCCATCTCCTATTCCCTCTATCTCTGGCACTGGCCGTTGCTGGTGGTGGCGAAAGCCAGATTCGGAGAGCTCAGCACCGTCACCGCTCTCGCCGTGACCCTGTTCTCGGTGATTCCCGCAGTGCTGACGTACCGGTACGTCGAGAACCCGTTGCGCCGGGCCCAGCTCTTCACGTTCGATCCCAGGGCCGCGCTCAAGCTCGGTGCGGCCTGCACCGGCGTCGCGGTGGCGGCCGGTCTCATGTTCCAGCTGACCGTCTGGCCTCCGCCGCAGAAGCCGGTGGTGCCAGCGGCGCTGCCGGCGCTGGGAGGGTCCACACCGCCTCCGGGCTCGCTGGTCCAGCAGCAGGGACCGCCCGGGGCCGCCGCGCTGGGCCGGGAGCCACTCGGCAACGCGGCTGGCCGGCCGGTGGACCGGGTCGACTCGATCGTGCCGGATCCTCTCGCGGCCTACGACGACGTGCCGGACGTCTATGCGCAACAGTGCATCTCGGCGCGCGCGGACTCGACAGTGCGGACCTGTTCCTACGGCGACCTCGGGTCGGACATGGTCGTCGCGCTCGCCGGCGACTCCCACGCCGCACACTGGGTGCCGGCGTTGCAGGCTGTCGCGAACGCGAACCGCTGGCGGATGGTCACCTATCTCAAGACCGAGTGTCCGTACCTTGACGGCCCGGTGCCGCTGCCGGACGGCAGTGCCGTGTACGACAGCTGCGTCGATTGGAACAGCGAACTACGCAGGAAGCTGACCGGCGCGGACAAGCCGGATGTCCTCGTACTCTCCAACGTGACGTACCGCCTGTACGAGAACGGGCAGGTGATCATGGGCGACGAGGGCGTGCGCAGGACTGTGGAAACGTTCCGGAAGACCTGGACCGAGATCGCCGACACCGGAGTCAAGGTCGTGGTCATCAGAGACATCCCCTACCAGGACATGGACGTACCGGACTGCGTCTCTCAGCACACCAGGCGGCTCACCCGGTGCACCACCCCCAGGCACGAGGCCCTGTCCCGCAGCGAACCGCAGGTGCAAGCGGCATCCGGTGCCCCCGGCGTGCACCTGATCGACCTCAACGACGCCATCTGCCCAACGGACCGGTGCGCGGCGGTGATTGGAGGTGTACTGGTTTACCGAGACACCAGCCACCTCACCGCCACCTACGCCCGCACCCTGGCACCGCGACTGCGCGACAAGCTGGCAGAGGTGCTGGAGTAGCCGACTCGTCTCAGCGCGGTGGTGCCTCGCGGCGACCGAGTTGGCGGCGCAGGTTCTCCGGAAGCAGCTCGCGGAGCTGTTCCGGCAGCAGCGGCAGGTCGAGCAGGCTCAGCTTGAGCTGACTGCGTTCCTGGTAGCGGGCCGGGTCGAGGCGGACCACCAGACCCGCGTCGGTGCGGTAGCCGATGTCCACCGCACCGGAGGTCGACCCGTCCCGGATGACCTGGCCGTCCACCTCGATCGCGACCGGCGCGGACCCGGGACGCAGTTCCAGCCGGACCCGTTCGTCGGGAGAGAACACCACCGATCGCGAGATGCCGGACATCGGCGCGCTCGGGGTGACCACCACCGCACGCGTGGCGGGGGAGACAAGTGGGCCGCCGGCGGCGTAACTGTAGGCGGTCGACCCGCTGGGGGTGCTCACCACGAGCGCGTCACAGCGGTAGTAGCCGTACTGCTGCCCGTCCACCGCCAGGGTCGCGCTGACGAAGCCCTGCCCGGGCCGGCGGATCAGCGCAATGTCGTTGAACGCGACCACGTCGTCGCCGCACACGTCGCAGGCCAGGCAGCTGTGCGACTCGACGGTGTACTCGCCGGCCAGCAGCCGGTCCAGCGCCGCCGGCAGCTCCGGCGGCTCCACCTCCACCAGAAACCCCAACTTGCCCAGGTGTACGCCGAGCACCGGCTTCGGCTCGGGTGCGGCTGCCCGCAGCGCGCCCAGCATCGTGCCGTCCCCGCCGATGCTGACCAGCACGTCCGCTCCGGCGGGGAGCTGGTCCTCAGGTACCGTGCGGACCGATTCGGGCACCCGCTGCCGGTCCTGCTCGCGTACCGTCAGGGCCACCTCGTGCCGCGCGGCCCACGTGGCGATGGTGTCCACCACCGGGGCCACGTCCCGGGTGGGGTGCAGCACCAGCCCGAGCCGGATCCGGTTCATACCCACAGCTCACCACAGACCGGGCACCCTTCATGCCGGTACGCGGCAAGGCGCGCCGGCGGTGTCCCGACCGCCGGCGCGCCTTGGACCAGCCGCTACCGCCGCGGTCGGCCCGTCAGATGGTTCAGCGACCGGGCGACCAGCTCGTCCCGGGCCGCCGGAGCCAACCCCTCCAGCCCGAAGCCCAGGTAGACGGTGTCCCGGGTGACCACGGTCGAACCCTCCTCGAACGCCTGCTGGCTGCGCGACCAGTCGTTGGCCGCCGGGGCGGACCCGGCCGGCGGGCCGGCCACCGTCCAGCCACCGAGGTCCGTCTCGAACGACGTTTCGGCGACGGTGGTCCCGTCGACGACGACCCGGGTGTCGTCGACGAACAGGCCGAGACCCTGGGTGGCCCAGTCGCTGGCGTAGGTGATGGAGACCTCCACCTGCCGGCCCGCGTACCCGGACAGATCGGCCACGAACTCCTTCCAGCCGTTCGAGGTGCCGGTCGCCGCGTGCCACTGGCCGGTGCTGCCGGTCGGTGAGCAGTCCGCGCCCTGGTAGTGGGCGAGGAACGGGTGCAGCTGGGCCACCCAGCCGGAGGCGCAGCTCTCCCCGGTCTCCTGGGTGGTCAGGCCACCGGCGTCCGGCAGCGTGGTCCAGTCGTCGGTGCCCACCTCCCGTGCCTCGACGAACATGAAGTCCCAGTTCGTCTCGATGTCGAACGAGGTGAAGAAGCGCAGCTCGGCGCTGCTCGCCCCGGTCAGGTCCACCGTCCGGGTCAGCCGCTTGTACGCCTCGTCGGACTGCCCACTGAACAGGTACCAGTCGCCCGTACGCGGATCGAACGGTGCGCCACCCGGGCGCCCCCAGCCCACCGGCGCGGAGCTGGTGAACTGCGGGAACTGTGTCGGCGGCAGGAAACTCGACGTGGTCAGGAACGACGCGGTGTGGTCCTGGTTGCCCGCCGAGCCGTCGGCGTTGAGCGTCCCGGCGAAGCCGGCGAACGCCCCGGCGTCACCCTGGACCGGGTACGGCTGCCCGTCGGGTGAGGTGCCGCCGTCGCTCACGTAGTTGTACGCCCCCAGCCAGTACTGCTGGAAGTCGTTGAGCAGCGGCAGGCAGTTCGGGTCGGCGGCGTCGGTGCATTCCGGCGGGGCGTCCGGCAGGTAACCGTACGAACCGTTGGCCGCCTGGGCGTAGAGCGCGTACTTGCCGCTGACCAGCAGCTTGCCGCCCTCGTTGAGGTAGTCCCGGACGGACAGTTCGATGTCCACCGCCGCCTTCGCCACAGTGCCCGGCACCTGGCCCGGCTCGCGCAGGATGATGTCGTCGCCGGTCTCCCAGACCACCGCGTCGTAGTGCGACAGCACGCCCAGATGGTGCGGGGCGGTACGCCCCATCGCGTCGAAGTCGTACACGTCGCTGCTGCGCCCGGCAGCCTTCAGCGAGGCGGCGATCTCGTCGGCGTACTTCGCGGTGGTGGTGTCCTGGGCGGGGCTCAGCCCGGTGACATCCTCCACGGCCAGCACCAGCACGTCCCCGCCGATGTCGTGATGCACCCGGTAGGTGAAGCGCTCGCTGCTGACCTTGCCCCGGCCCGGCCTGGTCGCGGTGAACCAGACCTGCACCCGGTCGCCCGGCCGGGCGCCTGTCACCTTGCCGCGCAGCTCGGCGTAGTAGTCGTCGTGGGTGTCGCCGTAACGTTCACCGCCGCGCCACTCGCGTACCGTCGTGGACTTCGCCCGGCCCCCGTTTATCGTCCAGTTCAGCTTGACGTTCTTCAGCGACCGGCGGGTGATCGCGGCGACCTGCTGGGTCCGGCCGTACGACACGTCGAAGGCGTCGACCACGAAGTCCGGGGTGCTGCGGCCGACCACCGAGACCGGATCGTCCGGCTGGTGCGCCGACTTCGCCACCGACAGCGCGAACGGAATGTTCTTGGCCACCTCGGCGGCGATCAGCTTCTCGTCGTCAGGGAAGGTGAAGATGCTGACGCAGTCCTCCGGGCGCCACTGGTCGTCCGGGTCCGACTCGGCAGCCGCCTGACAGGTGGACATCTCGGGAGTGAAGCCCAGCGTCCCGTAGCGCACCGTGGCATGGCTGTCCGTGTCGCCGTTCGTGGTGTAGAGCTCGGCGGAGATGTCCGGGTCGTAGCCGGGCACCGCGGGATTGGCGTCGTCACCGGCCAGCGCCTCGTAGATCACATCGTCCGGGGTCGGCGTGGCCACCTGCCAGCCCACGCCGTAGAGCAGCAACTCCGCGGCGGAGTGGTAGTTGACGAAGAACTTGAACTTGAGCCGCTTGAACAACCCGTCGAGCGCCTTCGTCTCCGGCTCCGAGTTGGGGCCGGGGCCGCGATAGGTGTCGCTGGCCGGGTCCGGCGAGGAACCCTCGTTGTCGTAGCCCCACTTGTAGCTGAAGTTGCGGTTCAGGTCGACGCCGTCGACCCCGGTGATCTGGCCGTCGCCGTTGTTGTCGCGCAGGTTCTTGCGCCACAGCCGGTTGCCGGGGGTGAAGGTGTGGTCGTAGCCGTCCGGGTTGAGCACCGGGATGAACCACAACTCGGTGGTGTCCACCAGCCGGGTGATCTCCCGATCCGAGCCGTAACCGGTGAGCACGTGGTGCATCAACCGGCGGGTCATCTCCGGCGTGATCCACTCCCGGGCGTGCTGGGTCCCCCCGTAGAGCACCGCCGGCCGCTTGCCGTCCTTCATGTTCTTCGCGTTCTTGGTGACCTTGATCGCGAGGATCGGTTTGCCCTGGGCCGACCGACCGATGGTCTGCACCTTCGTCAGCTTCGGATAACGGGCCGCCGTCGCGGTGATCTCGTCGCGAATGCCGCCTGGTTCGCTGTACGACCGGAAGGCCCGCCAGCCCGCCGCCCCCTGCTCCCGCAGCACCTGCGAGGCGTCCTTGCCGCGTACCTTCTTGACCTCGAGATCGACACCCTTGCGGGCCAGCCGGTCGGCCTGACCCCGACTGAGCACCGTCTCGATCTCCGTCTTGCCGGACTGGTCGGGCGTCGCGCCGTGCCCGAGGTCGACACCGGCCTCCCGCAACGTGTGCAACTGCGCGGGATCGACAGTGCCGACATACACCTCCAGGCCGTCTCGGCCGTCGCGACCGCCCGGATCGGACGGTGGCCGTGCGCTCGCCGGTGCGGTAAGCACCAGCGCACCGACCAGAGTGAACACGCCGGCGATGGCCAGCGGTGTGCGCCTCATCCTGCCCCCTTCGATCGAAGGACTTCTGCGGCGAGCCTTGTGCCAGCCCTCACGTGTGTCAATACGCTCGGCGTAACATCCCGCTGCGGGCGATCGGTGCACGTAAACGCGCATTTCGTCGCCTTGGGCGCAACGGTCACCAGTAGACCGAGGAAGCGTTTTCACAGCTCCGAAGTCGCTGAGGCGCGGCGTATGCCGGACCCGGTCTCCGCAGCTGGCACGTCCGCCTCGGCTTCTGTCTGGGCCCGAGGCGTCCGCCGACGGCTGGCACTGCCACCGCCGCGCGTTGGGCGGTCGGTATCAACCCTGCGGCGCGATCGGAACCAGCGATTCGCGGCAACCGCAATCCCGATGACCAGTACGCCCGTTGCTTCGGCGCCGAGCATCGCCGCAGTCGCACCACCTGGGCTGAGCCCCGGCAACTGTGCCACCAGACCGATGCCGAGAACACCAGCGGTGACAACGGCGAGGCGGGCGGCGGCGCGGTAGTTGGTGTCGCTGATCAGAAAGAGGCACACGGCCCAGCGGAGCGTGAGAAGAGGAAGCGCGAGCGCGAGCAGTTGCAGCCAGAGGGCGGCTGCGGCGATCGGTAGGCGGAGTAGATCGTTCGCGATCCACGGGGCCAGGACCACCCCCGCACATGCGGCGACCACGGCGAGAATCATGATCAGGATCTCGCTCTCCCGTGGCGACGCGTTGTCGGTGGCCAACTGGTGCCGACGTCGTACCCGGACGGCCATCGGCACCCGTAGCCCGCCGTAGAGAACGGAGGTGAACGCCTGATACACCGCGATCACGGCACCGTAGCAACCGACCACCTGCGGAGTGGCGACCAGGGACAGGACCAGGCTGCCAGAACGTGCGCTCGCGGCCTCGGCCGCGCTGTAGCCCAGGAGTTGCCTGTTGCTGCCCAGCGCGGACACACCCGCGCGCCAGGAGAGGTTCTGCCAGAGCGGTGGCCGTGCGTCTGGACTGCGGCACACCAGGATCTCGCAGGCGGCCAGCTGAAGCACCGATCCGAGGGCCAACGCGACTGTCAGTGGAGCCCCGGCGAGCAGGATGACCAGGGCGGCCAGGCGGCTCAGGATGATCGCCAGGGACATCGCGACGAACCGCAACTGGCGGGTCAGGTCGGCGAACTGGAGCTCGGACAGATTGTTGCTGATCATCCAGATCGCCGCCACGGCAAGGGCGGTGGACAGATAGCCCTGCGCCGAGTAGAAACCGGTGGCGCCGCCGGCGAACACGAGCAGGACGGGTACGGCGATGAGGACCCTGAGGCTGCGCACCGCCGATCGTTCCTGTTCGTTGCCGGCGGTGTACAGCAGCGACGTGCCACCGGCGATGAGCATGGAGACCACGATCAGCGCCGCAGTCATCACGGTGTACGCGGCGATCTCGTCGGTCTCCCCACGGCGTGCGCTCAGGGCCAGCATCGCGGCGTTCAGGACACCACTGACCAGTGGAGCGATCGACGCCATCAGCGTGTGAGCACGCAGCTTCGGCCCGGGCGACGGTACGACCCGGGCGGGAGGGCGGATGTCAGCCTCGCCGACGTCGGAGAAAAGGGGGCCGCGCTTGCCCTTTCCTGGACGAATCTCAAACAAAAATTAGCCTCATCTTCCGGCAATTGGCGGCTGCGCTGCCGACGATTGCTCGCACCCTGCCGGTACGCCGTGTAAACGACCTTCGCCTGAGGTGCGTGACGGCTACTGAAGAGGGCAGCTCGACTGTTCTGGCACGCTCGGATACCTGGCCGTTGCAGATAAGCGAGACTCGCATTCCTTGAGCTTGATTCGGCCAACAGTCGCGGAGAATTACGGTAGAAATGACCGCATGTCCGGGATTCCCGCTGTCCTGCTCGTCGCCGGGGTGTTCACGGTTGTCGGTGTGGTCGAAGGCGCGCGTCGAAGCCTTCGGGCCGGCCGACTGGACCTGTTCCACCCGATGATCTTCGCCTCGGTGTACGTGGCGTTGGTCTGTCTCGTGCCGTGTGGGCGGCTGTGGTTGTCGCCCACCGGCGAGTCGGGTATGAGAATCTCGCGGTTCATGCTGGCTGAACACACGCCCTGGCTCATGGCGCTGGCGGTCGTCGGGTTCACGCTCGGTTGTGCCATGCCGTTCCGGCAGAAGGCCATCAGGGCCGGCACGCCGATGCGCCCGGAGGTGCTCGCAACATTCGGTCGGATGCTCATCCTCGTACCCATGGGCGTTGTCGGTCTGGGTTTTGCCAACGGAGGCGTCGCCGAGCGTGGCGCCGGCCAGAACGAGGTGACCTTTCTCGACTCGCTTTACGCGGCGCGAGACATTCTCGCACCGACTGCGGTCGCCCTGATGCTGGCCGCGCGATTCCTGCAGGGCAGGAAGCTGTTCGGAGGCATCGATGCGGTACTGATAGCCACGATGGTCGGCCTGATCGGTCTGATCGGGGAGCGAGGTCCAGCACTCGCCATCCTCATCATCTTCCTGGTGTTCGCGACCCGCAGGCGCGGTGCTCTTCTGACCTCCGTCCTGGGGCTGGCGGGGGTGCTCGCCTTCGCGCTCGTGGTCATGGCTTACCGGACCACGGCGGTGGGGCTGTCGAACCAGGAACCGCTCATTGACATGCTACTGATGGATTCGATGCCGTTGACTCTGACCACCGGTCTGGTAGCTGAGCAGGTCGCCGGGGGGACGCACCTGGGCGGCGCGACGATCGTGGCCGGGTTGCTGCGTCAACTTCCCGGGCCGGTGAGCCTCTACCTCTTCGGCCAGCCCGATGGGACCGGTGTTCAGGAGTTCCGGGTGATTGCCGGCGAGACGAACGACGGATTCGGCTGGAACTTCAGCCTGCCCGCAGAGGGCGTGCTGAACTTCGGCACCCCGGGTGCGTTCCTCCTGCCGTTCCTGGCTGGTCTCGTGATCGCCTGGTTGTACGCCCGGTTCGATCCTGCGGCGCGCCGTGCGTCCATGGTCCTTTATGCGCTGGCGGTGAGTGTGCTTCCGATGGTGTTCCGAACGGACACCCTGGGTGCCGTAAAGATCATTCTTTATCCCGCCATCCTGCTCGCTCTGGCTTACAGCCTTGCGGTTTTCGCTCACCGGGCTCGTGACGTCGGTCGAGCATTGGATCGTCCAACCGGGGGGCGGCATCGAAGCGGGGACCGGAACCAATTGGCGGGAGCGATGGCCGGTGGCCGGTTACGAGTAGGTTCGCTGGTCAGGTAACTCTTTACCAGATCTTTCCACGACCGGTCCGGCCAGTGGACAAGTAGGAGTGTGAGCCGACGTGGAGTTATCCCGGCGCAGCCGATCCGGGGCAAAGGTGCCGTCGGCGAGATCGTCGCAGCGGGGCGCCTACCGCGTCCTGGCGACCTGCATGGTGTTCGAGCCCGGATATCGCGGTGGCGGTCCGGTGCGATCGCTGGCCGCTGTCCTGGACACCCTGCCCGACGGAGTCGAACTGACCCTGGTCACCCGGGACCGGGATCTCGGCGCGACCACGCCCTACCCCGACCTGTCGAGCCGGTGGGTGCAGCGCAACGAGCAGGCGAGCGTCTTCTACCTCTCCACCCGCAGCCCGCAGTCCTGGCGGCGACTGCGCCAACAGTTGCGGTCGACCACCTTCGACCTTCTCTATGTCAACAGCCTGTGGTCGACTTTCTCCCTGCTGCCCATTCTGTTGAGTGCCGTTGGTCTGCTGCGCGTACGCCGAGTGCTCATCGCACCGCGCGGAGAGCTGTCGCCCGGAGCACTACGTCTCAAGAGCCTCAAGAAGCGGCTGTTCCTCACGGTGTGGAGGCCGGTCCTGCGCCGCTTGGATGTGTGCTGGCAGGCGTGCAGCACCCTGGAGAGGGAAGATGTCCTCAGGACGTTTCCCGCAGCCGAGGTGCTGCTGAGCGGCAACGGAGCTTCACTACCGAGAATCCCGATGCAGGCCGCCGCCCGTAATGCGCCAGGATCCGCTCTACGGCTCGTGTTCATCAGTCGAATATCTCCCATGAAGAACCTGCTCATGGCGCTCTCGGCGTTGAGCGAGGTGACCGAGCCGGTGTCGTTCGACATCTACGGCCCGGTGGAGGACCGCGACTACTGGCACCGGTGCCGCGGGCTGATCGACGCGATGCCAGCGAACGTCGAGGTCCGCTACCTCGGCGAACTGACTCCCGACCAGGTCCGCCCCACCTTCAACGGCTACGACGCCTTCCTCCTACCGACCTTGGGGGAGAACTTCGGCCACGTGATCATGGAGAGCCTGGCTGCCTCCTGCCCGGTTGTCTGCTCCGACCGGACTCCCTGGAGCGAACTCATCGAATCGGGCGGAGGAATCGTGGTCCGGCCGCTGGCCCAGGAGGAACTGACCGCGGAACTCGATCGCCTGGCACGGACGTCACCAGAGGCCCGATTCCAGGCGCGTCGACTGGCGGGAGAGGCGTTCCTGAAGTGGCGGCGTTCCCTGTCCGACGTCCACGTTCTGGAACTGGCCCGCAGCTCATCATGACGGTGATGTGTCCGCGTTTCTGAGGATTGGCTGCCTCGTTGAACATCGGTCTGTTGCCGGCACCTTTCGGAGTCGGCCGTGCGAAGGGTGGGGCGATGACGCGGGTCATGACCGTGGTGGGAACGCGACCAGAAATCATCCGGTTGTCCCGGATCACGGAACGACTGGATCGGACGGTCGACCACGTGCTGATCCACACCGGACAGAACTGGGACCGGTCGCTGTCCGACGTCTTCTTTGCGGAGATGAGGATTCGGGAACCCGACCGCTTTCTCCGGGTGAACACGTCGTCGCTCGGGCGGGTGCTCGGCGGCGTTCTCGTCGGCGTGGAGGAGGCGATCCGTGAACTGCGACCGGACGCGCTACTCGTGCTCGGGGACACTAACAGCGCCATCGCCGCGGTGATGGCGCGGCGGATGCGGGTGCCGGTCTACCACATGGAGGCGGGCAACAGGTGCTTCGACCTCAACGTGCCGGAGGAGACCAACCGCCGTCTGGTCGATCACGTCGCCGACTTCAATCTGGTCTACAGCGAACACGCGCGCCGCAACCTGCTCGCCGAGGGACTGCACCCTCGGCGGATCCTGCACACCGGCTCGCCCATGCGGGAGGTGCTCGACCACTACCGGCACGAGATTGAGGCGTCACCAGTTCTGCACCAACTGGAGCTGGAACCCGGGGGATACTTCGTGGTCAGTGCCCACCGGGAGGAGAACGTGGACGATCCCGCCCGACTGCGGCGCCTGCTCGACTGCCTGCGGGCTGTCCGCGCCGAGTGGGGTCTGCCGGTGCTGGTGTCCACCCATCCGCGTACCCGCAAACGGCTGGAGTCGCTCACCGATGACGGCACAGACCTCGACGGCATCGCCTTCCACGAGCCGTTCGGCTTCTTCGACTACGTACGCCTGCAGACCCAGGCCCGCTGCGTCCTCTCCGACAGCGGCACGATCAGCGAGGAGGCCGCGATCCTCGGCTTCCCCGCGGTGACCCTGCGCGACTCGATGGAACGTCCCGAGGCGCTCGACGCCGGTGGCATCATCATGACGGGCCTTGACCGGGGCGGGATCGTCGAGGCCGTCCGGGTGGCGATCGACCAGGTGGCGGTGGCCAGTGTCCCCTGTCCGGCCGACTACCAGGTCACCGATACGTCCCGCCTGGTGGTGAACTTCATCCTGTCGACGGTGCGACGGCACCACGACTGGGCGGGTATCCGCCGCTGAGCGGTGCCGCAGGGGCTGGTGACCGGGATCGGGTCACCAGCCCCTTTCGGTGCGTACGGCTGTCGTTTCTCGGATGACGCCTCAGAGCGGCACGCTCTGCAGGCCCTGCCCGAGCGCCCAGCGGGCCCTGGCGGCGTGCATCGCTGCGATCATGTCCGGCCAGCTCGGCGGGCGGTAACCGGTGACCCGGGCGAGGGTGTCGGCGCGCATCGACCGGTCGCAGACGAACTCGTCGTCCGGCACCAGTTCGCCGGACCACCCGTAGACCTCGGCGACCAGTCGAAGGAGGTCGTACTTCGAGATCGGCTCCGCGGCCACGTGGTACAGCCCGGTCAACTCCTCACGGGGCAGGACCACCGTGCGGAGCAGCCGGGCGAACTCCACAGTGGTCACACCGCTGTAGATGGCCCTGGTGAAGCCGCGCACCCTTCCCTGTTGAGAGAGGAACCAGTCCACCAGGGAACGGTTCGTGGCCAGCTCGTGTCCGATGATTGAGGTGCGCAGCGTGAGGGCTTGCACACTCGTCGCCTCGCCCAGCAGTTTGGAACGCCCGTAGAGGTCGGGCGGGTCAGGCAGGTCGTCCTCGACGTAGCCGCCCCGCCGGCCGGAGAAGACGCAGTCCGTGCTCACATGGACGAGTCGGCTGCCGAACTGGGCGCAGGCGTCGGCCAGCAGGTGCGGGAAGAGCGCGTTGAGAGTGACCGTCTGCACCGCGTCCTGCACGTCAGGCCGCTGTTTGATGACGCCCACACAGTTGACGACGACATCCGGCCGCAATTCGTCGACGAGCTGCTGGACCTGACCGAATCGGGTTACGTCGACGGCCGGGACGATCCGAGCGAGCAGATGTCGCGGGTACCAGTCCGCCCGGTTCGAGATGCTGCGGGCGAGACCGTGGACGTCGAGTCCTGGATCGTCGCTGAGTTCCCGGAAAACGGCATGGCCGAGCATGCCGGTGACGCCCACGACGAGGACCCGTCGCACCGTACGCGGCTCACCTCTGGCGTCGCTGCGCCGTCGAGGAACCAGGTCGGAGCGACCGGCGTCGGTAGCCGTGCTCATGTCGTGGCAACTGCCGCGGCGGCGGCCTCGACCTGCGCGCGTACTTCGGGCAGCGTCAGCAGCAGCGACTCGATCTCCGGAACGGACAGTCGGTGGGCGTTGTGCGAGTGGAAGTCGGCAAGGCCGCCACGTTCGGTGTCCCCCTCCTCGAAGTAGAGGGAGTAGTTCAGGTCGCGGCTGTCCACCGGCACCCGGAGGAACTCGCCGAGATCCTCTGCGTGGGCGAGCTCTTCGCGGCTGGCCAGCGTCTCGTAGAGCTTCTCCCCGTGCCGGATGCCCAACACGTTGAACTTCGCCGGTACTCCGAACAGGTTGCACAGCGCGGTGGCCAGGTCGCCGATGGTGCAGGCGTCCGCCTTGCGGATGAAGACGTCGCCCGGTTGGCCGTGCCTGAACGCGTGCTCCACCAGCTCGACCGATTCGGTCAGCGACATCAGGAAGCGGGTCATCGACGGCTCGGTCACCGTCGGCAACCCGCCCCGGAGAATCTGGTCGATGAACAGCGGAATCACCGAACCGCGCGAGTACATGACGTTGCCGTAGCGCACGCAGCAGATCCGGGTCCGGGCGGCCGGATTGTTACGGGCGTGCGCCTGCGCCACCTTCTCCATCAGCGCCTTGGTCATGCCCATCGCGTTGACCGGATAGACGGCCTTGTCGGTACTCAGCAGCACCAGCGTCTCGACGCCGACATGCTCGCACGCGTCCACCACGTTCGCGCTGCCCAGCACGTTGGTACGGACCGCCTCAAGCGGGAAGAACTCGCAGGAGGGAACCTGCTTGAGGGCGGCGGCGTGGAAGACGAACTCCATGCCCCGAGCGGCCTTGAGCACGCTGTCGTAGTCCCGGACGTCACCGACGTAGTAGCGGACCCGGTCATCGCCGAGGCGGTGCCGCATCGCATCCTGCTTCGACTCGTCGCGGCTGAGCACCCGAACCTCGGCCGCGCCGGCATCCAGCAGTCGGGTGACCATCGTCTGGCCGAAGGAGCCGGTGCCACCGGTTATCAGGAAACGCCTGTCCGAAAGCGAGGAAACCATATCTCCTCCTGCCTGCTTCCCGTCGGACCATCCTCGGGAATCGGGATCTCGTCGATCGGACCATACCGGCGGGCAAACGGTGCCGTGACGTGTTCTGTTAATAGGAGTTCGAGTCATGTTTCGCACCCGTGCAGCGGCTGCGATCTCCATTGGCGGCCCGTCGGGGCCCCGCTAATGTGAAAGACGGAATCGCTCGCCGAAATGGTGATATGCGTACTCCATGGCAAAAGTTGCTGTCCACACGGCGCCGGTGCGCGCTGGTGCCCCCGGCGCGGCCGCCGGATCGGAAAACTCCTCGGACACCTCGACGACCCGGCGACCGTACGATCGATGGAAGCGGCTTCTCGATGTGCTCGGCGCACTTCTCGTCCTGACTCTCGGCGCACCCCTGCTGGCCCTGGTCGCCCTGGTGGTGCTGGTGACACACGGGCGGCCGGTGCTGTTCCGGCACACCCGGCCCGGCCTGCACGGCGAACTGTTCGAGGTGGTGAAGTTCCGTACGATGCGCCACCCCGATCCGGAGCGAGGGTTGGTGACCGACGCGGAGCGCCTGACCCGGGTCGGCCGTTGGCTGCGGGCCAGTAGCCTCGACGAGCTGCCGGAGTTCTGGAACGTCCTGCGTGGCGAGATGAGCGTTGTCGGTCCCCGCCCCCACCTCGTTCGCTACCTCAGCCTCTACAACGCCGAGCAGGCCCGCCGGCACGAGGTCCGACCGGGCATCACAGGGCTCGCTCAGGTGCGCGGTCGCAACGCGCTCGGCTGGGACGCGAAGTTCGCCTACGACGTCGAGTACGTCGACAGGCGTTCCCTTCTGCTGGACCTCAAAATCATCCTGGCTACGGTCTGGGTGGTGCTGAGCCGCCATGGGATATCGGCGCCGGGCGCGGCGACCTGGCACGAGTTCACCGGCAATGCCAACCCCTCCGCGCAGTCGCCGGCTGGCGACCCGGATCCCGTGTACCGCCGATGAAGCGGGTACTGCTGCTGGGCGGCGGTGGATTCCTGGGCCGACACATCCGGACCATGTTGGCCGAGCACACCACCATCCGATCGCCCGCCCGTGCCGAGTGCGACCTGGTCCGGATGGACCTGCCGACGCTGACCGCGTTCGTCGCCCGGGAGCGACCGGACGTGGTGGTCACCGCGGCGGGCCGGATCGTCGGATCCGGGCACGACTTCGTGCAGGCACATGTCGTGACTACCGCGAAGTTGATCGAGGCGATGGCCTCCGCCGCGCCCGGAGCCCGGCTGATCCGGGTCGGCTCGGCTGCCGAGTACGGGGCCGTGCCGCACGGCCTCGCCGTCGGGGAGGAGTACCCGGGTGCACCGGTGAGCGAGTACGGGCTCAGCCACCTCACCGCGACCCGGCTGGCGGAGCTGGCGGGTACAGCCGGCCGCCTCGACACGATGGTTCTGCGGGTCTTCAACCCGGTCGGGCCGGGGATGCCGCCGGGCAACGTGCTCTCCCGGGTGACGGCGATGGTCAGCTCGGCGTCGGCCGCCGGTGCGGATGACATCTCGGTGGGCCTGCACGACACGTATCGGGACTTCGTCGACGTGCGGGACGTCGCGACGGCGGTCCTGGCGGCCGTGCGCTGCGGGTCGGTGCCGGAGCGGGTGTTCAACGTGGGTAGCGGGCGAGCGGTGGCGACGCGCGACGTCGTCGGGCTGCTGGCCGAGGTGGCCGGCTTCACCGGTCAGATCCGGGACGGCAGCTTCACGCCGGACGCCAGTCGCTCCGCCGCGGTGCCCTGGATGTGCGCCGACATCGAGCGCGCCCACCGGAGACTCGGCTGGTCACCGGCCTTCGACCTGAGCGAGTCGTTGACCACCCTGTGGCGGGCCGACGGCGAGCAGCCGGTGCGCCCGGTCGCTGGCGCGGCGGCGAGGTGAGGCCGATGCGGATCGGCTTGCTCACCCAGTGGTACGACCCGGAGCCGGGCCCCGCCGCGCTTCCCGGGATGCTCGCCGCTGCCCTCGCCGGTCGGGGCCACGAGGTCCAGGTGCTGACCGGTTTCCCCAACTACCCGACCGGCCGGCTCGCTTCCGGCTACCGGATGGCCCGCCGCCGCGACGAGATCGACGGTGCGACCCGGATCCGTCGGGTGGCCCTGTATCCCAGCCATGACCGCTCCGCGATGCGGCGGGTGGCGAACTATGGCTCCTTCGCCGTCTCCGCGCTTGTCTCCGGGACACCGGCGCTCCGTGGCCTGGATGCCCTCTGGGTCGGGAACTCGCCGATCAGCGTCGCCCTGCCGATGTGGTTCACCCGGTACGTGCACCGGGTGCCGGTGCTGCTGCACGTACTGGACCTGTGGCCGGACAGCGTGACAGCGAGCGGCTTCCTCGGTACCGGCCGGGCCTCGCTGATGATCGAGCGGGGGATGGCCGGCTGGTGCGGTGCGATGTACCGCAGCGCCGCTCGGGTCGCCTGCGTCTCGCCCGGTGCCGCCGATCTCCTGGCCGGCCGCGGCGTGCCCAGGGAGAAGCTCCTCCACATCCCGATGTGGGCGGATGAGACGCTGCGTACCCACGCCGGCGACCTCCGCGCGGATCTCGGGCTCCGCGCGGACCAGGTGGTGTTGGTGTACGCCGGTGCCCTCGGCGAGGCACAGGGGCTCGACTCACTTATTGACGCCTGCGCCCGCACCAGCGACCCCCGGTTCGTCTGCCTGATCGCCGGCTCCGGCACCACCGAGGACCGGCTACGCCGTCGGGCCGAGGCGGCGGGGGCGACAAACGTGCGCTTCCTCGGGCAGCTGCCCCGGGATCGGATGCCCGCGCTGATGGCCACCGGGGACGCGCACTACGTGAGCCTGCGGCGCGGTGGCATGTCCGCGTACACGATGCCGAGCAAGGTGCAGGCCACCCTCGCCGCCGGGCGCGCGCTGCTGGTCGCCGCGGAGGGCGACGCCGCAGCCGTGGCGCGCGACAGTGGTGCGGGGATCACCGCCCGGCCGGGTGACCCCGACTCGATCGCCGATGCCCTGCGGGAACTCTGCGACCTGGGCCGGGAGAAGCTGGAACTGCTCGGGCAGGCCGGACGGGTGCACTACGACCGGGTCTTCTCGGTGGCAGTCGGCGCGGAGCGGGTCGAACGGGCACTGCGCGAGGTGGTGGAGGACCCCGGGTTCAAGGCCAGTCGTCGCCGGCGTTGAGGCGTCGACGGAGCAGCGTCTCCAGCGGCAGGGACTCACCGTCACGGCCGCCGCGCCCGATCACCAGTGGTGGCGGAGACGGCTCCGGCTCGGCGCCGAACAGCAGCGAGCGCAGGCTGGCCGGCACGGTCAGCAGGTGGAATCCGCCAGCCACGTCGACCGCCCGGTGACGTGCGCGGTCGACGTACCAACCGTGCAGCCGGGTCCGGTAGCGGTACCGTCCGTCGTACGACAGGGCCACGAGGCGGGTGGTGGCCAGGCCCCGCCGCCGCGCCTCGGCGACGAAGGCGCTGACCAACGCCGCCGCCTCCACCTGCTCAGACTGTCGGCGCCGCTCCTCGGCCGCCGCGTGCGCCTGCACCGCTCGCTGTCGGGTCTCCCGCCAGTCCGGGCCGCCGTCGTTCACCACGACCCGACCGTACGCCACCAGCCGCCCGACCTCGACAGTCCCCGCTCTGCCGCCCACCCGTGTATGACCTCGGCGCCGGGCCTCCCGAGTGTGCGGGCTGAGGCCCTTTGCTCTGCTTCAACCCACGCATCGGCGGCGCCAAACCGTTGCGTCAGTTGAAGCAGAGCAAAGGGCGCGCGATGGTATGTGCCTCGGGTGGTGCCAACGGCGTGGCTGGCGGGATGGGGAACGAGACCCGCCAGCCACAGCCGTTGCTGTGGGAGGCTCGCTTCAGAGCAGGCCGGCGCGGCGCAGCGCATCGGCCATCGCGCCGTCGGCGGGCGCCGCCGCGCCGCGTCCCTGGCGCACCTGCCCGCCCTGTCCGCCACGGCCCTGCCCGCCCTGTCCGCCACGGCCCTGACCGCCCTGTCCGGTACGGCCCTGGCCACCCTGGCTGCCCCGGCCCTGGCTGCTCTGCCGGCCACGTCCCTGCTGACCCGCGTCACCCCGGCCGCCGGCACGCCCCGCGCCGGGCTCGGACTCGTCGTCCAGGCGCAGGGTCAGCGAGATGCGCTTGCGGGGTACGTCGACGTCCAGCACCTTGACCTTCACCACGTCACCGGACTTGACCACGTCGCGGGGATCTTTCACGAAGGTGCGGGACATCGCCGACACGTGCACCAGGCCGTCCTGGTGCACGCCGACGTCCACGAACGCGCCGAACGCCGCCACATTCGTGACCACGCCCTCCAGCACCATCCCCGGCGTCAGGTCGCTGATCTTCTCAACGCCCTCGACGAAGGTCGCCGTCTTGAACTCCGGCCGTGGGTCGCGGCCCGGCTTCTCCAGTTCGGCGATGATGTCGGTGACGGTGGGCAGGCCGAACGTGTCGTCGACGAAGTCGGTGGCCCGCAGCCCCCGCAGGATCGCCGACTTGCCGATGACCGAGCGCAGGTCCTGACCGGTGCTGGCCAGGATCCGGCGCACCACCGGGTACGCCTCGGGGTGCACGCTTGACGAGTCCAGCGGGTCGTCGCCGCCGGGGATGCGCAGGAAGCCCGCGCACTGCTCGAACGCCTTCGGGCCGAGTCGGGCCACCTTCTTCAGCTCGGCCCGGGTGCGGAACGGGCCGTTGGCGTCCCGGTGCAGCACGATGTTCTCGGCCAGCCCGGCACCGATGCCGGAGACCCGGGTCAGCAGCGGCGCGGAGGCGGTGTT
The DNA here is from genome assembly GCF_016863495.1 of Micromonospora andamanensis. GTDB lineage: Bacteria > Actinomycetota > Actinomycetes > Mycobacteriales > Micromonosporaceae > Micromonospora > Micromonospora andamanensis. The sequence continues at coordinate 17,296 of NZ_BOOZ01000014.1, read as the reverse complement.
GACGTCCACGCCGACGCCGTTGACGCAGTCCTCCACCACCGCATCCAACGACCGGGAGAGCTTCACCTCGGACAGGTCGTGCTGGTACTGCCCGACGCCTATGGAACGCGGGTCGATCTTCACCAGCTCGGCGAGCGGGTCCTGCAACCGGCGGGCGATGGAGACCGCGCCGCGCAGCGACACGTCCAGCCCGGGCAGTTCCTGCGCGGCGTACGCGGAGGCGGAGTAGACCGACGCGCCGGCCTCGGAGACCACCACCTTCGTCAGCTTCAGCTCCGGGTGCCGCTTGATCAGGTCACCGGCCAGCTTGTCGGTCTCCCGGCTGGCGGTGCCGTTGCCGATGGCGACCAGCTCGACCCCGTGCGCAGCCGCCAGCGTGGCCAGGGTGTGCAGCGAGGCGTCCCACTGCCGGCGCGGTTCGTGCGGGTAGATCGTGTCGGTGGCGACCACCTTGCCGGTGGCGTCGACCACTGCCACCTTCACCCCGGTCCGCAGGCCCGGGTCCAGCCCCATGGTGGGCCGGGCGCCGGCCGGCGCGGCCAGCAGCAGGTCCCGCAGGTTCGTGGCGAAGACCCGGACGGCCTCCTCCTCGGCCGCCTGCCACAGCCGCATCCGCAGGTCCGCGCCGAGGTGGATGAGGATCCGGGTACGCCACGCCCACCGCACCGTGTCGGCCAGCCACTTGTCGGCGGGTCGCCCCCTGTCGCTGACCCCGAACCGGCCGGCGATGGCTGCCTCGTAGCGGGTCGGCCCGGCGACCACCGCGTCGACGTCGCCCTCGGCCTCCGGGTCCATGGTCAGGTCGAGTACGCCCTCCTTCTCGCCCCGGAACATGGCCAGGATGCGGTGCGAGGGCAGCTTCGGGTACGGCTCGGCGAAGTCGAAGTAGTCGGCGAACTTCGCCCCGGCGCTCTCCTGTCCCTCGCGTACCCGGGACACCAGCCGGCCCCGCGACCACATCTGCTCGCGCAGCGTGCCGATCAGGTCGGCGTCCTCGGCGAACCGCTCGATCAGGATGGCCCGCGCCCCGTCCAGCGCGGCGGCGGCATCGGCCACCCCCTTGTCGGCGTCGACGTACGCCGCCGCCACCGAGCGGGGATCCTGGGTCGGGTCGCCGAGCAGCATGTCGGCCAGGGGCTCCAGCCCGGCCTCGCGGGCGATCTGCGCCCGGGTCCGCCGCTTCGGCTTGTACGGCAGGTAGATGTCCTCCAGGCGGGACTTCGAGTCGGCCGCCATGATCTGCGCTTCCAGGGCCTCGTCGAGTTTGCCCTGGGAGCGGATCGACTCCAGCACCGCCGCGCGCCGCTCGTCCAGCTCGCGCAGGTACCGCAGGCGCTCTTCCAGGGTGCGCAGCTGGGTGTCGTCGAGCAGGCCGGTGGCCTCTTTCCGGTAACGCGCGATGAACGGCACGGTGGCACCACCGTCGAGCAGCTCCACGGCCGCGCGTACCTGGCGCTCGGCGACGCCGAGTTCCTCGGCGATCCGCTGATGAACAGAGAGGGTCACGTTGTCGCTCCGCCTTCGGGTGTGGGTTCCGTGCTGCATTCTGCCGGGCTAACGTGGCGATCATGGAACCACCTGTGGAGCCCCGGGCGCGCCGACTCTTCGGCGGCAGCGCGCGGGCCCTCGGCGACCTGGCCACCAGCCCGTTCCGGGCCGACCGGGACCGCATCGTCGGCTCGCCGTTCTTCACCCGGCTCGGCGGCGTCACCCAGGTGGTCAGCCCGGGCGGGTCCGGGCTGCTGGTGCACAACCGGCTCACCCACAGTTTGAAGGTCGCCCAGGTGGCCCGGGCGATAGCCGAGCGGCTGACCGCCGACGGACACCAGCGCGACCTGGTGGAGAAGCTGGGCGGCTGCGACCCGGACGTGGTGGAGGCCGCCGCGCTCGCCCACGACCTCGGCCACCCGCCCTTCGGGCACCTGGGGGAGCGGGTGCTGGACCGGCTGGCCCGGCACCGGCTCGGCCTGACCGACGGGTTCGAGGGCAACGCCCAGTCGTACCGGATCGTCACCTCGACCGAGATCCGGGGCGCGGCGACCACCGGGCTGGACCTGACCGCTGCGGTGCGGGCGGCGATGTTGAAGTACCCGTGGACCCGGCTGGACCACCCCGACCCGCACCCTCGGCTGATGGATCCGCCGCCGCGCGGCGCGACCCCGCCGCCGGACGATCCGGACAGCGGCTCGGCGAAGTTCGGGGCGTACCGCACGGAGCTGGACGATCTGCGGCAGGCCCGGGCACCGTTCGCCGGCCGGATCGCCGACTGGCAGCAGACAGTGGAGGCGTCGGTGATGGACACCGCCGACGACATCGCGTACGCCATCCACGACGTGGAGGACTTCTACCGGGTCGGGGTGCTCCAGCAGGGTGCGGTGGCCGCCGAGTTGATGGCCTGGCAGCGCGAGGGCGGCCATCTGCGGGCGATCACCGACTCCGCGCTGGCCAGCTCGGCCCGCCGGCCCGGCTCGTCGATCGAGCGGCTGCGTCGCCAACTGCACCACAAGGACGCTTGGATCGCCGACGACGAGGCGTTCGCCGCCGCCGTCGAGCATGTCCGGGAGGAACTTGTCGAGGGGCTGCTCGCGTTGCCGTTCGACGGTTCGATCGAGGCGGAGCAGTACGTGGCCCGCTTCTCCGCCCGGTGGACCACCCGTTTCGTGGACGCGATCACCGTCGTTGAGCAGCCCGCCGTGCGTTCCGGGCACGTGCTGCTGGCCCCGGCCCAGTGGCACGAGGTGCAGGTGCTCAAGTTCGTGCACCACCGGTTCGTGCTGGCCCGTCCCGACCTGGCGTTGCACCAGCGTGGTCAGGCCCGGCTGCTCGACACCCTGGTCGAGGCGCTGCGGGAGTGGCTGCTCGACCCGGAGGAGGAGTCCCGGCTGCCCCGGCGGCTGCACGACCTGGTGGAGCTGGCCGAGGCGGAACTGCATCCGCGTACCCCGGACCGGATCGGCAGGGCGCGCGGCCGGGCCATCGTGGATTTCGTCGCCCAGCTCACCGACAGTCAGGCGGTGGCGATGCTGGACGCGCTCTCCGGTCGCTCCGGCGCTCTCTGGACCGACGCGTTCGTCCTCTGAGATGACCGGCTCGGGCCCGTCGGGTCACCGCCCCGTCAGGCGATGGCCTGCCACCAGCCGTCGACGGCTGGCGGGTCGTCGACCACCACCCGCTCGCCGGGGCGCGGCACGGCCAGCCGCACGTCGCGGGCCTTCGCCTCGGCCCAGAGCCGGTCCACCGGCTCGGACCAGTCGTGCAGGGCGAGGTTGAAGGTGGCCCAGTGCACCGGCAGGAACAGCCCGCCGCGCAGGTCCAGGTGGGCGGCGACCGCCTCCTCCGGGAACATGTGGATGCCCGGCCAGGCCCGGTCGTACGCACCGATCTGCATCAGCGTCACGTCGAACGGTCCGTGTGCGGCGCCGATCTCGGCGTACCCGCCGAAGTAGCCGGAGTCTCCGGTGTAGTAGACGCGGCGCTGCTCGCCGGCCACCACCCAGGAGCTCCACAGTGTGACGTTGCGCCGCAGGCCCCGGCCGGAGAAGTGCTGGGCCGCGGTGCAGGTGATCTCCAACCCGGACACCCGGTGGGTCTGTGACCAGTCCAGCTCGATGATCCGCTCCGCCGGTACGCCCCAGCGGTCGAGGTGGGCGCCGACCCCGAGCGGCACCAGGAAGGGTGCCGACTGCCGGGCGGTCAGTTCCCGCACCGTACCCATGTCGAGGTGGTCGTAGTGGTCGTGCGAGATCAGGATCGCGTCGAGGCGGGGCAGTTCGTCGAGGCGTACCGGCGGTTCGTGCAGCCGGCGCGGGCCGACAGCCGTCGAGGGCGAGCACCTGTCGCTCCACACCGGGTCCAGCAGCACCCGTCGACCCTCGATCTCGATCAGGGCGGAGGCGTGGCCGTACCAGATGACGTTCAGCTCGCGGGCCGGGTCGATACCGGTCTCGGCGGCCGGCCGCAGCAGTGGCACGGGTGCGCCGGGCCGACGTTTCTGCTTGCCGAAGAGCAGCTCACGGAAGAGGTTGCGGTCTGCGACGGGCACCATCGTGCGGGTGTCGGCCCGATTGTGGAAAAGGCCGTCCCGGAACTGTGGTGACCGGGCCGCCCGTTCGGCGCGGACGCCGGCCAGTCGACCGCCGAGCGCGGCCGGCACATTCCGCGCCGCCCAGGCCGCACCGGCGAGCCCGGCCAACGCGGCTAGGCCCGCCACCGACGTGATCCGCCGACCGGTCGTACGTCCGTTCGGCTCCTTCGGCGCCCGCATGGTCCCCCCTCGGTTGATGCCGAGTCCACGTTAGCCGCCTCCGGCCGCTCTCAGCCGCCGTTGCTGGGGCGGTACGGCTGCCTGCGGTGGGCGACGCCGGCGCCACCGAAACCGGCGGTGAGATCCATGACCCGTCGTCCCCACCGGGCCCGGGCCTGCACGGCGGGGTGGGTGGCGCCGAAGTCGTCCGCGCCGGCCTGCCCGTCGGCGAAGAGGGCGTACGTGACAAGTGGCGCACCGGCAGTGTCGAAGATCACTCCGGCTTCGTGTCGGGCGTCGACGAACCAGCCGGCCTTGGTGGCGACCCGGGCCCGTTCGGCGGAGGACATCTCCCGGCGTACCCCGTCGGTGAACGCCACAGGCGAGCGCAGCAGCCGCAGCACGAGGTCGGTCGAGGCGGGGGAGAGCAGGGTGCCGCCGACGAGCGCGCACAGCAGGTTGTGGGTCTCCCGTGGCGTGCTGGTGCCCAGGAAGAAGCGGTTCGGGTTGGCCACCGGCTGCACCTGCGTGTTCGGGAAGCCCTTGGCGACGAGGATCTGGTTGACCTCGGCGGCCGGGCAGACCAGGCCGCAGAGCCGTACCGCGGTGTCGTCGGAGACGGTCAGCAGATTCGCCAGGACGTGGCCGACGGTGACCAGGCTGGGGTAGGCGCCGTCCAGGCTGAAGATGCCGTCGCCGCCGGTCACCACTATCGCCTGGGTGACCTCGACCTGATGGTCGAGAGTGAGCAGACCCCTGTCGACCTTGTCCAGCACCGCGACCGCCACGGCGATCTTGTTGACGCTGTACGCCTCGATCCGCAGGTCCGCCGACTCGTCCACCGCGACCAACGGCTCGTCCGGGCCGGTCAGGCTGACGTACGCCTGCCAGTTGCCGCCGGCCCGGGTGCTCTCCCGCTGGAAGACGGCGGCTATGCGGGCGGCGAGCCGCTCGCGGTCGCGCGGCCCGCCGCCCGTGGCCGTCTCCCCGTCGGGGTCAGCTGCGGCGGGCACCGCGCTGCCGAACACGGTGCCGGCCGTCGCCATGGTGCCCAGGCCGAGCGCGGTCCTGCGGTCCATCCGGATGGTCACTCGTCTCTCCCGTCGGTCCCCTGGTGTGTCCAGGACACACCCTAGGCCGAAGGATCGACGGACGTGATCCCGTCGAGGGGCTCACGGGGCGAGGACGACCTTCACGCAGCCGTCCTGCTTCTTCTGGAACATCTCGTACGCCTGCGGCGCCTGCTCCAGCGGCAGCCGGTGGGTACGCAGGTCGGCCACGCCGAGCGGGTCGTCGTCGGTGAGCAGCGGGATGATCTCGTCGGTCCAGCGCCGGACGTGGCACTGGCCCATCCGCACCTGGACGCCCCTGTCGAACATCTCCATCAGCGGCAGCGGGTCGACCTCGCCGCCGTACACCCCGGAGATGGAGACGGTGCCGCCGCGCCGGACGCCCTTCAGCGCGGCCTTGAGCGCGACCAGCCGGTCCACCGCCACCTTGTCGATCATCGGCTGGGCGAGCTTGTCCGGCAGCAGGCCGGCGGCGGCCTGAGCCATCTTGCCCAGCGGCGCGCCGTGCGACTCCATGCCCACGGCGTCGATCACCGCGTCCGGCCCGCGCCCGTCCACCAGGTCGATAAGCGTGCCGGGCACGTCGTCGAGTTGGGAGATGTCGAGCACCTCCACGCCGTGCCGGCGGGCCATTTCCAGCCGCTCCGGCACCAGGTCGAGGCCGATCACCCGGTCCGCACCGAGGTGCCGGCCGATACGGGCGCAGAACTGGCCCACCGGCCCCAGCCCGAAGACCGCCAGGGTGCCGCCGCGCGGGGTGTCGGCGTACTTCACCGCCTGCCACGCGGTCGGGAGGATGTCGGAGAGGTAGAGCCACCGCTCGTCCGGGCCGTCGGTCGGCACCTTTATCGGGCCGAACTCGGCGTGCGGGACGCGGAGGAACTGGGCCTGCCCGCCCGGCACCGCGCCGTAGAGGGAGGTGTAGCCGAACAGGGCGGCTCCCTTGCCCTCGGCGGTGACCTGGGTGGTCTCGCACTGGGCGTAGAGCTGTCGCTGGCACATCCAGCAGGACCCGCAGGCGATGTTGAACGGCACCACCACCCGGTCGCCGGGCTTGAGCCGGGTCACCCCGGGCCCGACCTCCTCGACGATGCCCATCGGCTCGTGGCCGAGGATGTCACCCGGCTTGAGGTACGGCCCGAGGACTTCGTACAGGTGCAGGTCGGAGCCGCAGATGGCGGTGGAGGTGATCCGCACGATCGCGTCGGTAGGATCCTCGATCCTCGGGTCGGGCACCTCCTCGACCCGTACGTCCCGCTTCCCCTGCCAGATAAGTGCCCGCATCTCGCCCCCTCCTCGCCGCCGTCCCCAACTCTCTACCCCCAAACCGACAAACCCCACCTCCCGCATGGTTGATCATGAGGTTGACGGCAGTCTTGATCTTCAAACTGCCGCCAACCTCATGATCAACGGAGCAGGAGGTGGGGGTGGGCCGGTCGCGGCGGGTCAGGTGCCGGGGGTGTCGGCGTGGCGGGTGGTGGCGGCCAGGTAGTCGCGGTTGAGGCGGCCGATTGTGGTCAGGGGGATGCCCTTCGGGCAGACCACCGTGCACTCGCCGGCGTTGGTGCAGCCGCCGAAGCCGGCCTCGTCGTGCGCGTCGACCATGCCGATCACCCGGGTGAAGCGCTCCGGCTGGCCCTGGGGCAGCAGCGAGAGCTGGGTGACCTTGGCGGCGGTGAAGAGCATGCCCGAGCCGTTGGGGCAGGCGGCCACGCAGGCGCCGCAGCCGATGCAGGCGGCGGACTCGAAGGCGGCGTCCGCGTCGGCCTTGGCCACCGGCACGGAGTGCGCCTCCGGTGCGCTACCGGTGGGCGCGGTGACGTACCCGCCGGCAGCGATGATCTTGTCGAAGGCGTTGCGGTTGACCACCAGGTCCTTGATGACCGGGAAGGCCCGCGCGCGCCACGGCTCGATGTCGATGGTGTCGCCGTCCTTGAACTGCCGCATGTGCAGCTGGCAGGCGGTGGTACCGCGCTGCGGACCGTGCGCGTCCCCGTTGATCATGAGGCCGCACATGCCGCAGATGCCCTCGCGGCAGTCGTGGTCGAAGGCGATGGGCTCGTCGCCGGCGAGGATGAGGCGCTCGTTGAGCACGTCGAGCATTTCCAGGAACGACATGTCCGGGGAGACGTCGTCGACCTGGTAGGTCACCATCCGACCCTTGTCCTGGGGGCCGGACTGGCGCCAGATGCGCAGGGTCAGGTTCACTTGTAGCTCCGCTGCGTGGGGTGGACGTATTCGAAGTTCAGGTCTTCCTTGTGCAGCACCGAGGGCTCACCCGTGGCGGTGAACTCCCAGGCCGCCACGTACGCGAACCGCTCGTCGTCGCGCTGCGCCTCGCCCTCGGGGGTCTGGTGCTCGGCGCGGAAGTGGCCGCCGCAGGACTCCTCCCGGTGCAGGGCGTCGATGCACATCAGCTCGGCCAGCTCGAAGAAGTCGGCGACCCGGCCGGCCTTCTCCAGCGACTGGTTCAGCCCTTCGCCGTTGCCCGGCACCCGGACCCGCTGCCAGAACTCGTCGCGCAGGGCCCGGATCTCGTCGATGGCCTTGCGCAGCCCGGCCTCGGAGCGCTCCATGCCGCAGTGCTCCCACATAATCTGGCCCAGCTCGCGGTGGAACGAGTCCACGGTGCGGTCGCCGTCGATCGCGAGGAGCCGCTGGATGCGGTCCTCCACGTCGCGCCGCGCCGCCACGGCTGCCGGGTGGGTCGCGTCGACCTTCTCGAACGGGCCGGCGGCGAGGTAGTTGGCGACCGTGTTGGGCAGCACGAAGTACCCGTCGGCCAGGCCCTGCATCAGCGCCGAGGCGCCGAGCCGGTTCGCGCCGTGGTCGGAGAAGTTCGCCTCACCGATGACGAACAGGCCGGGGATCGTCGACTGGAGGTCGTAGTCGACCCAGAGCCCGCCCATCGTGTAGTGCACGGCGGGGTAGATCCGCATCGGGACCTCGTACGGGTCCTCGCCGGTGATCCGCTCGTACATCTCGAAGAGGTTGCCGTACTTGGCCTCGATGGCCTTGCGGCCCAGCCGGTCGATGGCGTCGGCGAAGTCGAGGTAGACGCCGAGCTTCGTCGGGCCCACGCCCCGGCCCTCGTCGCAGACGTTCTTCGCGGCGCGGGAGGCGATGTCCCGGGGTACCAGGTTGCCGAAGGACGGGTAGATGCGCTCCAGGTAGTAGTCCCGCTCGTCCTCGGGGATGTCCCGGGGGTCGCGGTCGTCGCCCTTGGCCTTCGGCACCCAGACCCGGCCGTCGTTGCGCAGCGACTCGCTCATCAGGGTCAGCTTCGACTGGTGGTCGCCGGAGACCGGGATGCAGGTCGGGTGGATCTGGGTGTAGCAGGGGTTGGCGAAGTACGCGCCCTTGCGGTGCGCCCGCCAGGTGGCGGTGACGTTGCAGCCCTTGGCGTTCGTGGAGAGGTAGAAGACGTTGCCGTAGCCGCCGGAGGCGAGCACCACCGCGTCGGCGAACTCCGTGGTGATCTCGCCGGTGACCATGTCCCGCACCACGATGCCCCGGGCCTTGCCGTCGACGACGATCAGCTCCAGCATCTCGTGCCGGGCGTACATCTCCACGTTGCCCAGGCCGATCTGCCGCTCCAACGCCTGGTACGCGCCGAGCAGCAGCTGCTGGCCCGTCTGGCCCCGGGCGTAGAAGGTGCGCTGCACCTGCGCGCCACCGAACGACCGGGTGTCGAGCAGGCCGCCGTACTCGCGGGCGAACGGGACACCCTGGGCGACGCACTGGTCGATGATGTTGACCGAGACCTCGGCCAGCCGGTGCACGTTCGACTCGCGGGAGCGGAAGTCACCGCCCTTGACGGTGTCGTAGAAGAGCCGGTGCACCGAGTCGCCGTCGTTGCGGTAGTTCTTGGCGGCGTTGATGCCGCCCTGCGCGGCGATCGAGTGCGCCCGGCGGGGGCTGTCCTGGTAGCAGTACGACTTGACCCGGTAGCCCTGCTCGGCGAGCGTGGCGGCGGCGGAGCCGCCGGCGAGGCCGGTGCCGACCACGATGACCGTCATCTTGCGGCGGTTGGCCGGGTTGACCAGCTTCGCCTCGAAGCGGCGACGTTCCCAGCGGGTCTCGATCGGCCCGTCGGGGGCCCTGGTGTCGGCGATCGGGTCGCCCTCGGTGAACAGATCCATGGTCAGGCCACCAATCCGGTGAGTACGGCGAACGGGACCACGAGATAGCCGGCGCAGAGCACGACGGCGAAGACCAGCGCCACCAGCCGGGCCCGCTGCTCGCCACGCGGGGTCTGCTGGCCGAGGCTGCGCAGCGCGCTGAACACGCCGTGCCGCAGGTGGAAGCCGAGCGCGACGATCGCCAGCGTGTAGAAGGCCGTGACGTACCAGCGCTCCGGGGCGAAGTCGGCGACCACGTTCGCGTACGGCCGGGACGGGTCGCCGACCGGGTTCAGCGTGCCGGTGGTCAGGTCGAGGATGTGGTAGACCACGAAGAGCAGGATGATCACGCCGCCCCAGCGCATGGTGCGGGCCGCGTAGCTGCCCCGGACCTTCTTGCGGTGGGCGTAGCGCACCGGACGGGCGGCCCGGGCGCGCAACGCCAGGACGGTGGCGGCCCAGATGTGCAGCAGCACCGCCGCCAGCAGGCCGACCCGCTGGATCCACAGGAATCCGGCGCTGGGCAGCAGGGGGACGCCGAGGTCGCGCAGCCAGTGCGCGTAGTGGTCGAACGACGTCGCGCCCGAGAAGATCTTCAGGTTGCCCAGCATGTGGGCGATGAGGAACAGCACCAGCAGGATGCCCGTCACCGCCATGACGGCCTTGAGGCCGACATTGGATCGGATGGGCGACCGCGTTCTCGTCGTGACTACCACTCGACCGACGCTAGGAGCACTTTGATCAGTCGTCCAATGCATCGACACCGCAGTCTTGATAGCCATAAGCTATGTAGATGCAGCTCCATCAGCTGAAATACTTCGTCGCGGTGGCCGAAGTACGACATTTCACCCAGGCGGCCGACATCGTGGGCATCACCCAGCCTTCGTTGAGTAAGCAAATTCACGCCCTGGAGGACACCCTCGGCGCACCTCTCTTCGAACGGGTAAGAGGCAACATCACGCTCACCGCGGCGGGGGAGGTGCTGCTGCCGCTGGCCACCCGGATCCTGGCCGACGTCGAGACCGCCACCCGCGAGGTGCAGGAACTTGTCGGCCTGCGACGCGGCCGGGTACGCCTCGGCGCCACCCCCAGCCTGGCCACCTCGCTGGCCCCGCCGGTGCTGCGCCGCTTCCGCGACGCCCATCCCACTGTCGACCTGCGGGTGGAGGAGGGTGGTTCGCAGGACCTCGTCCGGGACCTGCTCCGCGGCGACCTCGACCTGGCGTTGATCATCATGCCCGCGCAAGGCGCCGACCCGGGGCTGCGCGTCGACCCGATCCTCACCGAGAGCCTGGTGGTCGCCTCGGTGGAGCCGGTGCCGGCCGCCGACCCCGGTGCCGACCTGCGCATCACCGACCTGCGCGACCAGCCCCTGGTGATGTTCCGCGAGGGCTACGACCTGCGTGACGCCACCCTCCAGGCGTGCCGGGACGCTGGCTTCGAACCGACCCTGTCGGTCGACGGCGGCGAGATGGACGCCGTGCTCAGCTTCGTCGAGGCCGGGCTGGGCATCGCCCTGGTCCCCGGCATCGTGGTGGCCCGGCGTCCCGGCATCCGCGTCACCCGGCTCGCGCCTCCGGGCGTACGCCGCACCATCGCCGTGGCCCGCCGCCGCGACGTCGTACCCACCCACGCCGGCCGCGAACTACGCCGCATCCTCCTCGACTACGTGCACACCGCCACCACCACCGCCCAACTCCCACCCGGCGTCGAACCGCTGCCCTGACCCTTGTCGATCATGAGGTTGACGGCGGTTTTTGATCTTCAAAGTGCCGCCAACCTCATGATCAACTAGGTTGGCGGGTTTCGGCGTTGTCCATGGCGCGGTAGATGCGTTGCTCGGAGACGGGGTAGGGGGTGCCGAGGGCCTGGGCGAAGATGCTGACCCGTAGCTCCTCGATCATCCAGCGGATCTGGCGCACCGCCTCCGACGAGCGTTTCGCCGGGGGGAGCGCGGCCAGCAGTTCGTCGTACTCGCGCTGCACCACCGCGACGCGGTCCTGCTGCTGCTTGTCCCGCGCCGGGTTGCTCGGCAGCCGGTCCAGTCGACGCTCGATCGCGGTCAGGTACCGCAGCAGGTCGGGCAGTCGGGCGTACCCGGCCTCGGTGATGAATCCGGCGTGCACCAGTCCGTTGAGCTGGTTGCGGATGTCGGCCAGGGCGGCCACCACGGCCAGGTTCCGCGTCGCGCCGAGGCGCTGCTGCACCGCGTACGCGGTGGCGAGCACCGCCCGGACCCGGTCCATCACCGCCACCACCGTGTCCACCAGCTCGGCCCGGACCTTCTCGCGCAACGCGGCGAAACCCGCCTCGTCCCACGCCGGGCCGCCCGCCTCGATGACCAGCTTGTCGATCGCCGCGCCGGCCGCGTCCTCGATCAACGCCTGCACCCCGCCGTGCGGGTTGCGGGACAACGCCAGCTTCGCCTCGTTGGTCAACCGGCCTTGGAGGAACTTCGCCGGGGACGGCACGGTCAGCCGCAGCAGCCGCCGGGTGCCGGCCCAGTGGGCGGCCTCCTGCTCGGCCGGGGAGTCGAACACCTTAACGCCGACCGTGGCGCCCTCGTCCACGAGCGCCGGGTAGGCGGTCACCGCGTAGCCGGCCCGTACCTGCTCGATGGTGCGCGGCAGCGTACCGATCTCCCAGCCGGTGAGCCCCGAACGGGCCACCTCCGGCGCGGCGGCGGCCACCACCTGGCGTACCTCGGCCTTGAGCTGACGTTGCAGGGCCGGCAGATCCTTGCCCTCGGCGACCGGTTTGTCGTCGTCACCGAGCACCCGGAAGGTGACCCGTAGATGCGGTGGCAGCCTGCCCAGATCCCAGGCGTCCCTCGGCACGGTCACCCCGGTCATCCGCCGCAGCTGCCGGGTCAACGCGTCCAGCAGCGGCTCCTCGCCCGGGGTGATCGCGGCCAGCGCGGCGCGGGCGTAGTCGGGAACCGGTACGAAGTTGCGCCGTACCGGCTTCGGCAGCGACCGGATCAGCGCCACCGCCAGCTCCTCGCGCAGCCCCGGCACCTGCCAGTCGAAGCTCTCGGCGGGCATCTGGTTGAGCAACGGCAGCGGGATGTCCACGGTCACCCCGTCGGCCGGGGTGCCCGGGTCGAACGTGTACGTCAGCGGCAGTGCCACCCCCTCAGCCCGCCACTCGTCGGGGTAATCGGCCTCGTCCAGCCCACCCCGGCCCGCGTTGACAAGCAGCTCCCGGGTGAAGGTGAGCAACTCGGGCCGCTCCCGCCGGGTCGTCTTCCACCAACTGTCGAAGTGCCGCCCGGAGACCACCTCGGCCGGGATCCGCTCGTCGTAGAACTGGAAGATGGTCTCGTCGTCGACCAGGATGTCGCGCCGCCGGGCGCGATTCTCCAACTCCTCCACCTCGGTCAGCAGCCGCTGGTTGTCCCGCCAGAACTGGTGGTGGGTGGACCAGTCGCCCTCGACCAGCGCGTGCCTGATGAACAGCTCCCGGCTCAACGTCGGGTCGATCCGACCGAAGTTCACCTTCCGGGAGGTGACAAGCGGGACACCGAAGAGGGTGACCTTCTCGTACGCCATCACCGCCGCCTGCTTCTTCTCCCAGTGCGGCTCGCTGTAGCTGCGCTTGACCAGGTGCTGGGCGAGCGGCTCGACCCACTCCGGCTCGATCCGCCCGTTCACCCGCCCCCACAGCCGGGAGGTCTCCACCAGCTCGGCGGCCATCACCCAGCGAGGTGGCTTACGGAACAACGCCGAACCCGGGAACAGGGCGAACTTCGCCCCGCGCGCCCCCAGGTACTCGTGCTTCTGCGCGTCCTTGAGGCCGATGTGCGACAGCAGACCGGGCAGCAGCGACTGGTGCACCTTGGGTGTGTCGATCTCCTCCGGCAGGTCCGCGCCGGCCTGGCGCCGCCCGCCGCCGTCGGGCGCGTCGTCCGCGCCGCCTCGCCGGCCGCGTCCCCGGCCGGTGGCTTCAGCGGTACGCAACACCTGCCGCAACTGACTGACGATGTCCTGCCACTCGCGGACCCGCAGGTAGTTGAGGTACTCGGCCCGACACATCCGCCGGAACGCGCTGGAGGAGAGCGCCCGCTGCTGCTCCCGCAGGTACCGCCACAGATTGAGGTACGCGACGAAGTCGGACTCCTTGTCCGCGAACCGGGCGTGCGCCTGGTCGGCCTGGGCCTGCTTGTCCGCCGGCCGCTCACGCGGATCCTGGATCGACAGGGCCGCGGCGATCACCATCACCTCGGTGGCGCAGCCGTTGCGTTCGCCCTCCAGCACCATCCGGGCCAGCCGGGGGTCGACAGGCAGCTGGGCCAGCCGCCGACCGAGCGTGGTGAGCCGCTTCGTCGGCTCGGTCTCGGCCGGGTCGATGGCACCCAACTCGTGCAGCAGGTTCACGCCGTCGGTGACGTTGCGACGGTCCGGTGGGTCGATGAACGGGAAGGCGGCGATGTCACCCAGGCCGATGGCGGTCATCTGGAGGATGACCGAGGCCAGGTTGGTCCGCAGGATCTCCGGGTCGGTGAACTCGGGGCGGGAGTCGAAGTCCTGCTCGTCGTAGAGCCGGATGCAGATGCCGTCCGAGGTACGCCCGCAGCGGCCCTTGCGCTGGTTGGCGCTGGCCTGGGAGACCGGCTCGATCGGCAGCCGCTGGACCTTCAGCCGCTGCGAGTAACGGGAGATCCGGGCGGTGCCGGGATCCACCACGAACTTGATGCCGGGCACGGTCAGCGAGGTCTCCGCCACGTTCGTGGCCAGCACCACCCGGCGGCCGGCGTGCGGGGCGAAGACCCGGTGCTGCTCGGCGACGCTGAGTCGGGCGTACAGCGGCAGGATCTCGGTGCCGAGCAGCGACCGCTTGTTCTGCACCAGCTTGCCCAGCGCCTCGGCGGTGTCCCGGATCTCCCGCTCACCGCTGAGGAAGACCAGGATGTCGCCCGGCCCCTCGGCGGCCAGTTCCTCGACGGCGTCCCCGATGGCCTGGATCTGGTCGCGGACGTTCTCCTCGTCGGCGTCCTCCTCGTCGCCGTCGGCGACCTCGACGAGCGGCCGGTAACGCACCTCCACCGGGTAGGTCCGGCCGGAGACCTCCACCACCGGCGCCGGCTCGCCGTCGGGATGCTCGGCGGTCGGTGGGCCGGCGAAGTGCCGGGCGAACCTGTCGGTCTCGATCGTCGCCGAGGTGATGACCACCTTGAGGTCGGGACGGCGGGGCAGGAGCTGCCTGAGGTACCCGAGAATGAAGTCGATGTTGAGGCTGCGCTCGTGCGCCTCGTCGATGATCAACGTGTCGTACTGGCGCAGCATCCGGTCGGTCTGCAACTCGGCCAGCAGGATGCCGTCGGTCATCAACTTGACCAGGCTGTTCTCGCCCACCTGATCGGTGAAGCGCACCTTGTAGCCGACCACGTCACCGAGCTCGGTCCCCAACTCCTCGGCGATCCGGTCGGCCACCGTACGCGCGGCCAACCGCCGGGGCTGGGTGTGACCGATCAGCCCGCTGATGCCACGTCCCAGCTCCAGGCAGATCTTCGGCAACTGGGTGGTCTTTCCCGAGCCGGTCTCACCCGCCACGATCACCACCTGGTGGTCGCGGATCGCCGCGGCGATGTCATCCTTGCGCTCGCTGACCGGCAGACTTGCCGGGTAGACGATTGTCGGGACCGCGGCTTTCCGCCGCTCCAGCCGGACCTCCGCCGCGGCCGTCTCGGCGACGATCTCCGCCAGCACCGATTCGCGTCGCCTCGGGTCGCGGAGCTTCCGCAGCCCGTCGAGTCGACGGCGCAGGTGACGCTGGTCGCGGAACATCAGCGGGGACAGGCGACGCTGCAACTCCCGAACGGGATCGGTCGCGGCGGTTGAGGCTGGATTCTGCATGTCGTGGCCAAGGATAGGCAGCCGCTGCCCGGTCCGCCTCCTGGTTACCCGCGCCCTGCTCCGGCCCTGCTCCGGCCGGGCCTGCCTGCTCCGGCCGGGCCTGCCTGCTCCGGCCGGGCCGGGCTGGGCCGGCTCCGGGTAGGTCCGAAACCGGGCGGGCGATGTCCAGGCGGTGCGGCGGCGGCGAGTCGAGGTGGCCGGATCGGGCTGGCCGCGCAGTGGAGCCCGGGCTGGGCTGGACGGGGCTGATCGCGATGGGGCGTCCGGGCCTGGTCGGTCGCGCGGTGGTGTGTGCGGCCTGAGGCTGGCCGCCCGGGCCCCCTTTGCTCTGCTTCACCCGGCGCAACGGTTGCGGCGTCGAGTCGATGCGTGGGTTGAAGCAGAGCAAAGGAGGCGGTGCGGTGGCACCAGCACGGCGGAGGTCTATCGTTGGGCGCCGAACTGGGGAGCGGAACACGGGGACGCCGATGACGATGCGGGACACCGACCGGGCACTGGTGCAGGCTGCCAGCGCGGTGGCAAAGCTGCGTTGCCGCAGCGCAGCCCACACTCTCGCGACGGCGGCCCGTACCGCCGATGGTCGGGTGATCTCCGCCGTCAATGTGGTGCACGTGGCCGGCGGAGCGTGCCCTGAGACGATCGCGGTCGGCACCGCCGCCACGCAGGGCGTGGGTGAGCTGGAGACGATCGTCACGGTCGGCGACCGGGGCCGGTCGATCGTCACCCCCTGCGCCGCCTGCCGGCAGCTCCTGACCGACCGCTATCCGGCCTTACGCGTCATCGTCGGCAACCCCGAGGATCCGAAGGTCCTGCCCGTCACCGACCTGACCCCACCCACCCCCCACTAGCCTGCCCTGCTCACACCACCTGATCCGCGGGCGGCGTGTGCAACTTCGGGGACAGTGTCCCCTCGACACGATCTGAGGCGGCAGTTTCCCCGAAGCTGCCGTCTGTAGTTGTGCCGCCCGCGCTTGTGCCCGTTCGGGGTTGCGCATGGGGTGGTGGGATCAGCGGGTGCGGGTGCGGAGGGCCTGGCGAAGTTCGGCGAGGAAGCCCTCGAAATCCTCGCGGAGCCGTTGGGCGGTCACGTGCAAGACGATCCAGTCCTCGCCAAGCAGACGGTTGAGGCGTCGCCGGTCGCGATGGAGCTGCCGCGGGTCGTCGTGCCAGAGCCCGTCGTACTCGACCGCGATCTTCAACTCCGGCCAGGCGAGGTCGACCCGGGCGATGAACCTGCCGTCGCGTTCGACCACGAACTGGGTGACTGGCCGACGAACACCGGCCAGCACGATCCGCACCCGCAGCCGCGACTCCTGAGCCGACTCCGCGCCCGGGTCGGCCAGCTGCGCCACCCTGAGCATGCGTTTCCAGCCCCGGGCACCGCGACGGCGGTCCGCCATCTCCCTCAACTCATCGGCGCGCACCAGTCGTTGACCGAGCAACCGGTCCACCACGACCACGGCCTCCTCCGGATCCAGCCACCGGGCCAGGTCCCAGCAGGTGCGTAGCGGGGTGGTGACCGGTATGCCGGAGAGCGACAGCACATCGGCCTCGGCGACCTCGCCGGTGTGCACCACCAGACCGGCGACCGGCCCGAAGCGGAGACCTGAGGGTACGAGGATGTCGAGCGGTTCGGCGTCCCCGATTAACCCGGCACCGAACAGCGCGGCGGCGCTCCGACCGGCGATCGCCGCACCGGGTGGAAGCACCCACCGCGCCGCGGCCAGGCACCGGGTGCGGTGCGAGATCGTGAGCTGTGCGTCGGCGTACACGTCCCGGAAGACCGGTCGCCACGCCCTGCTGCGTAGCTCACCCCGGGTCAGTATTCCTCGGGCCACAGCACGGGAACCACGGAAGACGCGCCCGCGCAGTTGCGGCGGACGCCGAGCAGATCTGGCCATGCCGTCCACCATGGACGACCGCAAGCACCGCCCGCCGCCCCTGTGGATAACCCGCCACCCCGCCCACCCCACCACTTCGACGAGGCGCTACTGGACAAACAACTTC
>NZ_BOOZ01000013.1 GCF_016863495.1 Micromonospora andamanensis | reverse complement strand
AAAGACCGGGATGGCTGCGGGCGCAATCAAAGGTTCATCAGCTGGGAACGTGGCGGGAGCACAGCGCTGATCAAGCTGGGGTACCGGTCCGGTTAGCGTGCGGGGTGCTGGGAAATCCATCTCCCGGTCTTCCCGCCGACGAGGGGGTGCCTGTGCACGACAACGAATCTCTGGTCTCGCCGGTGGTGGAGGCCTGGGCCACCTATCGGACCACCTCGGCGGCCGACTGGCCGACCCGACGACTGCTGCGGGCCAAGGGCGACAGCCGGGTCAGCGTGGTGCTGCCGGCACGCAACGAGGAGGCCACCGTCGGGGCGATCGTCTCGACCATCCGCGAGCACCTGATGGACCGGGTGTCACTTGTTGACGAGCTGATCGTGGTCGACTCCCGGTCCACCGACCGCACCGCAGCGGTGGCCCGGTCCGCCGGCGCCGAGGTGGTCAGCCAGGACGCGATGACCCGGGGGCTGCCCCGGCTGACCGGCAAGGGCGACGCGCTGTGGGCCGGCCTGGCCGCGGCGGAGGGAGACGTGGTCGCCTTCGTCGACGCCGACCTGCGCGAGTTCCGGCCACACTTCGTCACCGGGCTGCTCGGCCCGCTGCTGACCGACCCGTCTGTCGACTTCGTCAAGGGCTTCTACCACCGGCCCCTGGTCAGCACCAGCGGCGTGGAGGCCGACGGTGGCGGCCGGGTGACGGAGCTGATGGCTCGGCCGATGCTGAACCTGTTCTGGCCGGAACTGGCCGGATTCGTGCAGCCGCTCGCCGGTGAGTACGCCGGCCGCCGGGAGGTGCTGGCGCGGGTGCCGTTCGTCTCCGGCTACGGCGTCGAGACCGCCATGCTCATCGACCTGCTCGAACTCGTCGGGCTGGACGCGCTGGCCCAGGTCGACCTCGGCGAGCGCAAGCACCGGCACCAGGACACCGCGGCGCTGGGCCGGATGTCCGCCCAGATCATGCTCACCGCCTGGTCGCGGTTGCAGCGCCGGGGCTGGGCCAACCCGGAGGTACTGCCCACCGCGCTGCTGACCCAGTTCCGCCGGGGCGGCTCCGAGGCGCTGCCGAACCTGGACCGGGAGATCGTGGTCAGCGACGTCGCCGTGGAGGAGCGGCCACCGCTGGCGGAGCTGCGACACCAACTGCCCCGGCGCCGGGTCGCGGCCTGACGTGTCCGGCCCCACGTGGCGTTTCATGCGGTGGGGGGCCGGGTACCTGCCAGGCTCTGCGACACCGCCGAGACGAGGGTGGAGATGGCGAGCCGGATCACCTGCCAGGTAGACGACGGAGCACACGTCACCGTCGTCCGCCTCGCCGGCACCCTCGACATGACCTCGATGCGCCAGGCGTACGCGCACCTGGAGGCCTGCCTGGCCCGGCAGCCCGACGCGCTCGTGGTCGACCTGTCCGGGCTGGCCGTGCGGGAGCACCTGGCGGTGTCCGTCTTCGCCGCGGCGGCGCGCCGCGCCGCGGGTTGGCCGGTGGTGCCGCTGGTGCTGTGCGCGCCGCGCCCGGACGCCGCCGTCTGCCTGGCCGAGACGACGGCCTGTCGGGTGGTGCCGGTGCGGGACAACTGCGACGAGGCGAGCCGGGTGGCCGACGCGACGGCCGTGACCCGGCTGCGGCTGCGCCTGGACCCGGTGGCGGCGGCCTGCCGGCGGGCCCGGGAGCTGGTGGCCGACGCGTGCGCCAGGTGGAACCTCCCCGAGGCGGTCGGTCCGGCCTCGGTGGTGCTCAGCGAGCTGGTCGGCAACGTGGTCCGGCACGCGGGCACCCCGATGCAGGTCACGGTGACCCTGCGGCGCCCCTGGCTGCACCTGGCCGTGGTCGACGGCAGCAGCGCGGCGGTTCTGCCCGGCGAGTCCGGGCAGCGCGACGAGGGCGGTCGAGGGCTGTTGCTCGTACGCGAGCTGGCCGACCGCTGGGGTAGCGCCCCGGCCGGCGACGGAAAGGCCGTCTGGGCCACACTACCGGCGAATTGACCGAAATTACCGCTGTCGCCTGGTTACATGGTCGACGGGGCGGGTAGCCACGCCCGTCCTTATCCGTCGTCAGCGGGGTGAGCGCTCATGCCCAAGCGGGTAACCACCGAACCCGGACAGGACCGAGGGCCGGCGATTCTCGCCCCGGCCCGGTTCGGCGGCTATCCCGGACCGCTGCGCAGGCCGCTGCCGGGCGGCAAGCTGGTCAGATTCCTGGCCACCACCGACCACAAGCAGATCGGCCTGCTCTACCTGCTGACGTCCTTCGGTTTCTTCGTGCTGGCCGGGATCGAGGCCATGGTGATCCGGGCCGAACTGGCTCGGCCGGGTCTGCAGTTCCTCGCCCCGGAGCAGTACAACCAGCTCTTCACCTCGCACGGAGCGGTGATGCTGCTGCTGTTCGCCACCCCTGCCGCGTTCGGCTTCGCCAACTACATCGTGCCGATCCAGATCGGCGCCCCGGACGTGTCGTTCCCCCGACTCAACGCGCTCGCCTACTGGCTCTACCTGTTCGGTGGGCTGATGGTGGTCGGCGGGTTCCTGACCCCGGGCGGCTCGGCTGACTTCGGCTGGACCGCGTACACCCCGTTGAGCACCGTCGAGCACTCCCCGGGGGTCGGCGCGAACATGTGGGTGATCGGGTTGGTGGTCTCCGGTCTGGGCACCATCCTCGGCGCGGTCAACCTGATCACCACGATCCTGACCCTGCGGGCGCCGGGCATGACCATGTTCCGGATGCCGATCTTCACCTGGAACATGCTCTTCACGAGCGTGCTGGTGATTCTGGTCTTCCCGCTGCTGGCCGCCGCGCTGCTGGCGCTGAGCGCCGACCGGCTGCTCGACGCCCAGGTGTTCAACCCCGACACCGGTGGACCGATGCTCTGGCAGCACCTGTTCTGGTTCTTCGGCCACCCCGAGGTCTACATCATCGCGCTGCCGTTCTTCGGCATCATCACCGAGGTCATCCCGGTCTTCTCCCGCAAACCGATCTTCGGCTACACCGGGCTGGTGCTGGCCACCATCGCGATCACCGTGCTGTCGATGGCGGTCTGGGCGCACCACATGTTCGCCACCGGCCAGGTGCTGCTGCCGTTCTTCAGCATCCTCAGCTACCTGATCGCGGTGCCCACCGGGGTGAAGTTCTTCAACTGGATCGGCACCATGTGGAAGGGGCAGCTCACCTTCGAGACGCCGATGCTGTTCGCCATCGGCTTCCTGGTGACCTTCCTGCTCGGCGGGCTCACCGGCGTGCTGCTGGCCAGCCCGCCGGCCGACTGGCACACCCACGACAGCTACTTCGTGGTGGCCCACTTCCACTACGTGGTCTTCGGCACCGTGGTCTTCGCGCTCTTCGCCGGCTTCTACTTCTGGTGGCCGAAGATGACCGGGCGGCTGCTCGACGAGCGGCTGGGCAAGCTGCACTTCTGGACCATGTTCATCGGCTTCCACGGCACCTTCCTGGTGCACCACTGGCTCGGCAACGAGGGCATGCCCCGCCGGTACGCCGACTACCTGCCCACCGACGGTTTCACCACACTGAACACGATCTCCAGCGTCTTCTCGTTCGTACTGGGCGCGTCCACCCTGTTCTTCATCTGGAACGCCTGGAAGTCCTGGCGCTACGGCGCCGAGGTGACAGTGGACGACCCCTGGGGCTTCGGCAACTCGCTGGAGTGGGCCACCACCTGCCCACCGCCGCTGCGCAACTTCGACCGGATGCCCCGGATCCGCTCGGAGCGCCCCGCGTTCGACGCCAAGTACGGCGAACTCGTCTCCGACCTGGGCCGCGACCTTCCGCAGCGGACCACCCGGCCACCGCAGGAGTTCCGCGACGAGATACACCGCGAGGTGCACAGGCCGGAATCGCCGAGCGCCGAGGGAGCGCGCGGCGCGCGGGAGGCCGTCGCGTACCAGCCGGCGCCGCAGTCGGGTGCCCGGCCGGTCGAGGTGCCGGAGCCGGAGGAGGTACGCCGGCCCAGCTTCGAGGAGACCGACGAGCCGGAGGACAACCCGCTGGGTGCGCAGCGCGACGCGCAGCCCAACGACCGGTGGCGGCATCCGCGTGGGCACGGAGACACTCCGGAGAACTGATCGACGCGTACGGGTGAGGGCGGCACCTGTCGGTGCCGCCCTCGCCGACGTTTCCCGTGGTACCCGCTCAGCGGCTTCGTGCCGTCGCCGTGGCCCGCGTCTGGCTGGCCGCCTCGGACTCGGCGGGACCGTTCTGCCAGGGTGGCGGCGCGTCGGCGAGCATCGCCTGGCGCAGCCAGGTCAGCGCCCTCGACAGCAGCCGGGACACGTGCATCTGGGAGATGCCGAACCGGGCCGCGATCTCCGCCTGGGTCTGGTTGCCGTAGAACCGCATGGCCAGGATCCGCCGCTCCCGCCAGGGCAGCCGGTGCAGCAGGCCGCTGACCGTCACCCGGTCGTCGACCGACTCCAGCGCGATGTCCGACTCACCGACCAGGTCGCCGAACTCCGCCGAACTCTCCCCGCCGACCGGCGCGTTCAGTGACGCCGGGCTGTAGCCGGCCGCCGATTCCAGCGCGGCGAGGATCTCCTCCTCCGGCGTCTCCAGCCGCTTCGACAACTCGGCCACCGTTGGCGCCCGGGACAGCTCACTCGTCAGCGCCGCCGTCGCCTGTCCGACCTCCAGGATCAGGTCCCGCAGCCGGCGGGGCACGTGCACACCCCAGGTGCGATCCCGGAAATGCCGCTTGATCTCACCCACGATGGTGATTGCCGCGTACGCGGTGAACGAGCCCCGTTCCGGGTCGTACCGGTCGACCGCGTTGACCAACCCCAGACGGGCCACCTGCTCCAGATCCTCAAGCGGTTCCCCTCGCCCCCGGTAGCGGCGGGCCAGCCGGCCCGCGAACGGCAACGCGAACCGGACCAGGTCGTCGCGGGCCTCGTGGCGACGCTCCGGCGGAAGCCCCTCGATCCGCGCCGCGTACGCCAGCGCCGCGGCGTCGAGATCTTCCAACCCCCGATCGGTGGGTGGTGGTGTGGTTGTGGTGGTCTGTCCGAACATCCGCGCCTCCCTCGGGAAGGACCCCGCCCGGATTCACCGACACCGGGCACGCGCGTAGGCACGCACGGGCCTGTGACTGGGTTACGTGACTGGGATGTCAGCGGGCGACGGCGCCGCGCCACGCAAGGTGATCAGCCTGTCGCAGCCGGCGGTGTTCCCGCTCCGTAGGTACTCAATCACGGGATCGCGGGTTCGCGAGGATGTTTCGTCAGCCCGGTCTCAACAGATCAGCAGGCCGTGGTGGCCGCCGCCGTCGCGCAGCGCGGCCAGTGCCTCCGAGGTCGCGAGCGGCACCGGCCTGGGCAGGTCGTACGGCTGGGCGCGGAGCACCTCGGTGGCCCGTCGGGTGGGTACCGAGGTGACCGGGTAACCGCGTGCCGAGGCGCGGTCCAGGGCCCGCCGCCGCCGGCCGAAACCGGCGACCGCCAGCCACTGCGGCAGACCGGCAAGCGCCGGTGACCGTACGCCCGGCGGCTCCGGCAGCACGTCGACCGAGGTGAACGACTCGCTGCCGGCCAGCCACCACTCCACCTGCTCGACACTGCGCCGGGTGGCGTTCTCGCACCAGTACGGCACCAGCCCGGCCCGGAGCACCTGCCAGGGGTCGAGCAGCCGGCCGCACTCGACCACCAGGCGGTCACCGGTCTTGCCGGCGGCCCGCAGCCAGCGCCGGTACATGTCGGCGGTGGCCGCGCTGAGCGCCTCCGGCGCGGGTACCAGGATGCGGTGCACGGGATGACCGTGCCGGACGGTCCAGTCCCGCACACAGTCGTCGAAACCGGACTCCACCCCGTGCTCGGCGGCGGCGGGCGGCGCGGAGATCTCCGGCGGATCCCAGTGGGCACTGTCCCCGCCCGCCGAGCGCAGCACCTGCCGCAGCGCGTGGCTGTCGGGATGGAAGTCCACCGGGTTCAGGCCACTGGCCGGGCAGCCGAGCTGGAAGCTGTGCCCGTCGGCGGCGTCGACCACCGGCCAGGTCCGGGTGTCCCGCAGCACCAGCACCGGCGCGCCGGGCGCCAGCCGTTCGGCCAGGAAGCTGCGGTACGCCGCCGGCAGCGCCTGCCAGCGGCCGGTAAGCGCCACGGTCGCCCCGGCCAGCGCACCCCGGCTGGCCGGACAGTGCACCTGCCGCAGATGCAGGTCGGGGTTGCCGGCGAGCAGCCGTCCGGCGAGCGCCGCACCGTGGTCCAGGGCGGCGCTCGGGCGGTCCACCGCGCCCTGCGGCCAGTGGGCGATCATCTCGAACCCGGCCGGCAGCCAGGGCATGCCCAGCGCCACCGCCAGGTGCGCGACGCCGCCGTGCGGGGAGCCCAGCAGCACGCCGGGATACCGCTGACGCGGATACTGGTCGACGAACCACCGGGCCACCCGCCCCGCGTCGACCTCGGCGGCCTGCCCGGCGGTGAGGGCGATCCGGCCGGCGGAGCGGATCGCCGCGGCCCGCCGCACCGGGTCGGGCGTACCGGCGAAACGGGACACCGGCCCGGCGTGCCCGAGGTCGGCGCAGTCGCTGCCACGCAGCGCCCGGGCGATTGCCGCGACCAGGGTCCGAGCGGTGCTGCCAGCGGCGACGACGCGGTCGCCGGCCATCCCGGCCCCGGCTGCCGTGAGTCCCGGACGCACCGTGCGCCCCGGCTCCACCTTGCCTCGATCGCTCACCACGCGGCCCGGCTTCCCGCCACGATGCGGGTTAAACAGGGCATCCCCCCACCGAGCGGCATCAATCAGCGGATCTTGCCCCTTCCCCCCAACACCGACCACCCGCCATCGCCGGTGCGCCATCGCCGGCCAGCGACATCGGGGATGGTGCTGTCTCGCCGTCGCCTGATGCAGCAACATCGCCGATGTTGTCGCATCCCCCGACGTGTCGGGGGATGCGAGGTCAGGTGGGGTGAGGGGCCGGGACGGGGGGTTGCGCGGACACCTCGACCGTCGGGCCGGTGAGCCGGTTCCACGAGCCGTGGGCCAGCGCGTCAGTCATCACCTCGAGCAGGCACGGCCGGTCGGCGTTCAGCGCCTCGTCCCAGGCCGCGCCGACCAGCTCCGGCCGGTCGACGCGCACCCCGTGCAGGCCGAGCAACCGGGCCCAGCCGGCGTAGGGGACGTCGTCGGTGATCGGCCGGGCCGTAGCCAGGTGCCGGGGATGACCGGACCGGGTGTTGCACACCAGCACCACCAGGCGCGGATCGGGCCACGCCGGTTGCCGCCGGGCGATGGTGACCAGCTCGGCCAGCCCGTGCGCGCGCATCCCGTCGTCGGCGACCAGGGCGACCACCGGCCGGTCGGGGGCGGCCAGCTTCACGGCGACGGCGTACGGCAACGCGCCGCCGGGCTGCCCGACCGGACCCCCGACGATGCCGCTGCCGAGCTGCCCGACCGGACCCCCGACGACGTCGGGCGCCCCCGGCGCGGGTCCGGTGCCGGCCGTCGGCAGGGTGCCGTCGACGATCACCGTGCCGTTCGAGGGCAGCCGGGTGGACAGCTCGTCGAGTACCAGCCGGACGTCGAGCCCGGCAACCGGCGAGGCGTCCCGTGCCCCGTCGTCATTTGGTCGGTACGGCAGCACCAGACCGACCGGGCCGCCACCGCGTGACGCGGCGCGCAGCGCTTCGTCCACCAGCTCCGGCACCCACTCCGGTCCGGCGACGTGCCGGAGGTGGTGGCACACCTCGCCGAGCTGCCGCTGGACGACCCCGGTAACGCCGGACCCGATCGGACCCGGATCGGCGACGACGGCCAGTACCGGTAGGCCGGCGCACCGGGCCGCGTCGAGCCCGGCGAGCAGGCCGGCGGCGGCCACGCCGCCGGCCGCCAGGCAGACACCCGGCCCACCGGTGAACCGGGCGTGACCGGCCGCCATGACCACGGCGCTTCCGACGTCGCGGGTGGGCACGAACTCCGGGTCGGCACCCGTGGCGTCGAGCGCCTCGACGAGTGCCCCGACCGTCTCCTGCGGATGGCCGAAGACCCGCGGGACGCGCCAGGCCGACAGCCGGGTGACTACCGCGTCAGCGACGCTCGGGTCAGGCACCGCCCCGTCCCGGGGTGACCGGGTCGACGTAGCGCAGCACCGCGCCCACCCCGTCCACCAGCTGCGGCGCCTCGTCCGGCCCCAGCACCGTCAACTCGGCGTCGGTGCCCACCAGGGCACGCACCAGCGCCGCGTCGGCCCGCACCCGCTCCGGTTCGGCGATCGTGGCCAACTGGCCCGGCTCGGTGGCGATGTCGGTGGCCGCCGGGCCGATCCAGAGGTGGCCGTCGGCCGACGGGTCGTCGACGATGAGCATCGTGTCGACCTGGTTGCGCTGCAACGCGGCCACCACGGCGTCAAGCCCGACACCGACGTCCTCCTGCGTGCCGAAGCGGTCCAGCGCCGCGTTCACCCGCTGGTCGGCCACCTCGGCGATGGTCTGCACGGTCAGGTCGTCCAGCAGGGTCTGGTCGGCGCCGCCGGCCCGGGAACCGGCGTCGGTACGCACCACCATGTCCTGCCAGCGATCCGGCATCTGGGCGGCGATCATGCCGGTGGCGCGGACGTCACCGGCCACCACCACCACCTCCGCACCCACCCGCTCGGCCAGTTCCACAGTCGCGGCGGTGACGTCACCGGCGTTGTGATGCCACGCCTCCATCGCGGCCCGCTGGTAGCGCGACTGGGACCAGCCGCCGGGCTTGACCCGGCGCAGCTGGAAGTTCTCCCGGCCCGACACGTGCGCCCGGCGCGGCACGCCACCGGCGCTCACCGACATCGCGTCGGCACCGGTGCGGTCGGCCAGCACCCGGACCCACGCCACCTGCTCACCGCGTTGGGCCAGCAGCGGCATCACGTGCGGCAACGGGTCGTACGCGGCCAGGTCCCGACGTGGCGGGGCGGACAGGTACTCGGAGAGCACCACCTCTCCCCGGGTGCCGAACACGGCCAGCCCGTAGTCGCCGGGCATCGGGTCGTGACCCCGGACGACCCGGTCGATGGCGGCGAGCGTCGGCTCGTCCGCCCCCTGCTCGGCCAGTTGCCGTTGCAGGCCGCGCCAGCGCAGATCGAGCGCCGCGTGCGCGTCCTCGGTGTCCAGGGAGGCGTCCAGGTAAACCGAGCACCACGGGCCCGGACGCTGGTACAGCGGGCGCAGGAAGGACAGCTGCATGCTCGACCCCTTTCCAGCTCGGCCCACCGCTTACCCGCGTCGCCGTGCTTGTCACCTGCCGGCAGCCGCGTGACCGGTTTTCATTCACGTCGTTCAACCCCGAGGATCGATACGATCTGTAGGCGTAAGCGGACTCTGGGTGGTGGGATGGACACGACATCGTATTCCCGGCGCAGCCTGCACCCCACCGGGCGGATCCTCACCGCGCAGATCGTGCGCCTGTTGGACGGCTACCCCCGGGAGGTACGGGTGGGACAGCCGGTGCTGGTGGTGGTGCTGGCCGCGGCCGGGGTGGCCGGTCTGCTCGCCCGGCTGGTGCGAGCCCTGCTCTCGGCCGGTTCCGGGACGGGCCGGCGCAGCTTCAAGGAGCTGAAGAAGGGCCCCGAGTATCTGGTCACCCCGGTTCGCCTGCGGGACGCCGACGGCCGGCTGTACGAGGTGGAGCTGCACGGGCACCTGCCGCAGAGCGCCCTGCATCCGGCCGACCACGTCCAGCTCACCCTGCGCGACCAGGGCGATCCCGACCTGGCACCGAAGATCGAGCGGATCGTCAACCTCACCACCGGGCAGTTGCTCCGGCCGCGTACCGCCACGATGTGGTCGCACCTGGGGCCCCCGCTGCTCCTTCAGGCGGTACTGGGCGTGCTGGTGCTGGCCACGGTGGCCGCCTGCACGGCGGTGAGCTGAGGCCGTCATCCGAGCGCCGGCGGCGCCGACAGCGCGGTGTCAGCCGACGGGAGCGGGCTCCGGGGCGGGCTCGCTGACGTCGAGCATGCCCCGGCGACGCGCCCAGCGCTCGAA
The DNA here is from genome assembly GCF_016863495.1 of Micromonospora andamanensis. Lineage (GTDB taxonomy): Bacteria > Actinomycetota > Actinomycetes > Mycobacteriales > Micromonosporaceae > Micromonospora > Micromonospora andamanensis. The sequence continues at coordinate 118,152 of NZ_BOOZ01000013.1, read as the reverse complement.
GACGACTGTGGCGAACGGCGGCACCGCACAGGCCAGCGCCACGCCGGTGGCCAGCAGGCTCCACCTGTGCACCCGCGCCACGGCCAGCACCAACAGGCCGTACGCGACGAAGAGCGCGCCGTGGATCGGGCCGAACACCTGCACGCCCAGTTCGTTGCCGGGCGGGCCGTACTTGACCACCATCCCGGCCAGCAGGCCAGCCCAGGAGATCGCCTCCGCGATAGCCGCCACCACGAACAGTCGGGTCACCTTGTCACGCACGACGGCCATGCTACGGACAACTCGACAGGTCCCGACTTCCGCAGGTGGCATGGACGTGCGACGTTAGGGGTACCAGCGGTGACAGGGTGGTGACCAATGGGCGAGGAAGTCGGCGTACAGACCTTCAGCCGCCAGGATCGAGCTCGCTACCGGGACAAGGTGCGCCGCTGTCTCGACGTCTTCGCCGAGATGCTGCGCGAGTCCCGGTTCGACGTCGACCGGCCGATGACCGGGTTGGAGATCGAGCTCAACCTGGTCGACGACGACTCGATGCCGGCGATGCGTAACACCGACGTGCTGCGCGCGGTGGCCGATCCGAGTTTCCAGACCGAGCTCGGCCAGTTCAACGTCGAGATCAATGTCGCGCCCCGGCGGTTGGCAGGCACCGGCACCGCCGAGTTCGAGAAGCATGTGCGGGCCAGTCTGAACGCGGCCGACAAGCAGGCCCGCACGGTCGGCGCGCAACTGGTGATGATCGGCATCCTGCCGACCGTGCTGCCGGAGCACCTGACCGCCGCCACCCTGTCGCCGAATCCCCGCTACGCGCTGCTCAACGAGCAGATCTTCGCGGCCCGGGGGGAGGATCTGCGGATCGCCATCAACGGGGTGGAACGGCTGGCGGTCACCGCCGACACGATCACGCCGGAGGCGGCGTGCACCAGCACCCAGTTCCACCTCCAGGTCGGTCCCGGCCGGTTCGCCGACTACTGGAACGCCGCGCAGGCCATCGCCGGGATCCAGGTGGCGCTCGGCGCGAACTCGCCGCTGTTCTTCGGCCGGGAGCTGTGGCGCGAGACCCGGATCCCGCTGTTCCAGCAGGCCACCGACACCCGCTCCGAGGAGATCAAGACCCAGGGCGTACGCCCTCGGGTGTGGTTCGGCGAGCGCTGGATCACCTCGGTTTTCGACCTGTTCGAGGAGAACGTGCGCTTCTTCCCGGCGCTGCTGCCGGTCTGTGATCCGGAGGACCCGTCCGAGACGCTCGCTGCCGGCGGGGTACCGACCCTTGCCGAGTTGCGGCTGCACAACGGCACCATCTACAGGTGGAACCGGCCGGTCTACGACGTCCTGCGCGGCCGACCGCACCTGCGGGTGGAGAACCGGGTCCTGCCGGCCGGGCCGACGGTGCTCGACACCGTCGCCAACGGGGCGTTCTACTTCGGTCTGGTGCGGGCACTCGCCGAAGCGGACCGGCCACTGTGGTCGCAGATGTCGTTCAGCGCCGCCGAGGAGAACTTCAACACCTGCGCCCGGCACGGCATCGACGCGCACGTCTTCTGGCCCGGCCTGGGCTATCTGCCGGTCACCGAGCTGGTGCTGCGCCGCCTGCTGCCGCTTGCCCACCACGGTCTGGACCGGTGGGGTGTCGAACCGGACGAGCGGGACCGGCTGCTCGGCATCATCGAACAGCGCTGCCTGACCGGGCGCAACGGTGCCAGCTGGCAGGTGGAGACGCTGCACCGACTGGAGTCGACGGATCAGCTCGACCGCCCGGAGGCGCTGCGTCAGGTGGTCCGGCACTACGTGGAGCTGATGCACAGCAACCGGCCGGTCCACGAGTGGCCGATCCCGTGACCACCTCCCGACACAACGCGTGACGGGTCCGTCACAGCGGCTACCGTGAGTGGGTTTCGTCCGCCGGGTGGAGAGGATCCCGCCGATGCCGCGGTCCCCACGTCATGCCGTCCCACTCACCGTCGCCCTGCTCGTCGTCAGCCTGCCGCTGCCCGCCACGGCGAGCCCCGGGCTCGCACAGTCCGCCGCCGTCCCGCGCGCCACCGCCGCCGCGCCCTCATTCGCCACGACCACTGCCGCCACCCCGGGCGAGGTACGGACCACCCTGCGTGACCGGGCCACCGGCACCGCCGTACGAGGGTGCGTGTCCCTGGTGCCGGTCGACCGCGACCTGCTCACCGTCGTGTTTCTCGGCGAGGTGCAGGACGGCCGGCACGGCGGCTGCACCGGCGTCGACGGTGGCGACGTGCTCGCCAGCAACGTGCCGCCCGGCCGCTATCACCTGCTCGCCGCGCCCTACGACAACGCGCAGCACGGCATGCAGTGGGTCGGCAAGCACGGCGGCACCGGGCAGCGGGAGCGCGGCGTGATCATCAAGGTGCGTCCGGGCGCAACCGTCACCGCCCCGACGGTCCGGTTCGACGCGCCGGGCACCGTCACCGGCCGGGTCACCCGCGCGGCGGACGGCACGCCGGTCTCCGGCGGTTACGCCATGCCCCTGCCGGTGGTCCCCGATCCCAAGAACAGCGACTACGGCGCCATCACCGACGACGACGGCCGGTACACCCTCACCGGTCTCGGGCCGTACCGCTGGCCGTTGTACTACACCGGTTACGGGCTGGCCAGCCAGTGGTCCGGCGGGGTGGCCGACCGCACGACTGCCGACACCGTACGGGTCCGGTCCGGCACGACAGTCAGCAGCAACCAGACGCTCGTCGCGGGCACCGTGGTCAGCGGCACCATCGCTGTCGACGAGTTGCCGAACTACTCCCAGGTGATCGCCTTCCACGCGCGTACCGGCGACGTGACGGGGGTGGTCGACGTCGGCGCCGACTACACGCTGCGGCTGCTGCCGGGGCAGCGGGTGCTGCTGCGGTGCGACTGCGCGCACGTGCCCAGCCGCTGGTTCCCCAACGCGGAGCAGGTGTCCGGGGCGCAACCCGTGCGGATCAGGCACACCCCGGTCACCGCCGACTTCGACCTGACCGGGCCAGCGACGGGCTGACGGCAGACCGGAAACCAGCCACCGCGCGGCCCGTGGGCACGGCCGGGACCGACCTCCGTGCCAACCCAGGCCACCGATTGGAGCCGGCCACCAGGACGACCGTGACGGTCGCCCTGGTGGCCGGTCCGCGCGCTCCGACGGTCCGCTCAGCGCAGCGCGTCGATGGTGACCTCGGCGGCCCGGGCGAGCAGGGCGTCGTCGCGCTCGGCGTCGGGCTCGGCCCGGTCGGAGAGCACCGCGAGCACGATCGGTGCCCGGTCCGGCGGCCAGACGACAGCTATGTCGTTGCGGGTGCCGTGGTCGGCCGAGCCGGTCTTGTCCCCCACCGCCCAACCGTCCGGCACTCCGGCGCGGATCGTCTTGTCGCCCGTGGTGTTGCGCTTGAGCCAGTCGACGAGGACGGCCCGGTCGGCCGGGGTGAGCGCGTCGTCGACCGCGTACGCCCGCAGCGTGGTGGCCAGCGCCTGCGGTGAGCTGGTGTCGCGGGGCTCGCCCGGGACGTACGCATTGAGCTCGGTCTCCCACCGCACCGGCTCGGTGACCTCGTCGCCTACCTCACGCAGCACCTGCTTGAAACCGGAAGGGCCGCCAAGCTGCTTGAGCAGCAGGTTCCCGGCGGTGTTGTCGCTGTAGCGCACCGCCGCGTCGGCTATCGCGCGCAGCGACAGGCCGGTGTCGACGTGCCGCTCGGTGATCGGCGAGTAGGTGACCAGGTCGTCGCGGGAGTAGCTGACGACCCGGTCCAGTTCCTCCTCGGAGGTCGCGGCGAGCACCGCGCCGGCGGCGAGGGCCTTGAAGGTCGAGGCGTACGCGAAGCGCTCGTCGGCCCGGTGCGCGACGCTGCGTCCGGTGCCGGTGTCGATCGCGTACACGCCGAGCCGGGCGTCGAACTCCCGCTCCAGCGGGGCGAAGTCGACGGTGACCGGCGCGGCGGACGCGGTCGGGGTGGACACCGTCGGCGCGGGCGCGGTCGGGGTGCCGGGTGAGCAACCGGCCAGCAGGCCGAGCGTCAGGGCGGCGGCGAGCGCGACGGCGCGGGCACGGCGGTTGGTACGTGTCACGGCTGGGTCCTTCCCTCGATCAGCCGGTCCACCGGAGGTCGTCCGGACGGCCGACAACCAGGTTCGCAGCGCCGCCCCATGCTGTCGAAGACGCCGGGAGGGCTACTGATGCCGGATCGGCATAGGATGCCGGTGTGGATCTGGTGGCGGCCTGTCGGGCGTTCGTGTCGGTCGGCAGCCACGGCAGCTTCACCGTCGGCGCCGCCGTGGCCCGCATCCCGCAGTCGGTGGCGAGCCGGCGGGTGGCCGCGCTGGAGCGGCACCTCGGTGGGCGACTGTTCGACCGCACCTCGCGCAGCGTCACGCTCACCCCGTTCGGGCGGGACATGCTCGCCTCGGCCCGGCGGATCGTCGACCTGGCCGAGGCGATGGAGCACGACGCCGAACGGGCCCGACTGCGTCCGTTCCGGCTGGCCGTGCCGGAGGTCTGCGCACCCCGGTCGCTGGCCCGGCTGGTGGTCGAGGCCCGTCGACACGACCTGAATCTGGAGCTACGCCGGGGTGAGCCGGCGGAACGGGCCCGGCTGCGTCAGCAGCTCGAGGTGCGTGCCGCGCTCGTCTGCGTACCGCCGGACGAGGCCGCGTGGCGGGTGCCGCTCGGTCTCGCGGGCGGCGCCGACCCGGGTGTCGAGACCCTGCGGCTGGAAACGCTGCGCACCCCGCGCGCGGACCGCCGGGCCCGTCGGCGTCGGGTCTGGATCTCGCCGGAGGACGACGTGCCGCACGTCCGCGACCCGATGACCCGGCTGCGCGACGCGGTCGGGTTGCGGCCGACCCAGGTGGCGGTCGCGGTGTCCGTGGTCGACGCCGCCGCCGACGCGCTCGCCGGCAGCGACCTGGTGCTCTGCTCGCCCGCCGAGGCGCAGGAGCTGGGGCTGCACTGGCGACCCCTGGCCGAGCCGCGACCGGTGCGCGGCTACCAGGTGGCGGCCGGTGCCCGGGAGGACGCCGAGCGGCTGCGCGGCGAGCTGGGCGCGGCGGTGGCGCGGTGCCTCGGCGTACCGGAGGCGGCGTGACAGTCGGTCGACTGCTCCGCACCGCCCGGGAGACGCTGCGCGACGCCGGCCTGCGCGGCTGCCTCCTGGTCCGCGACCTCGACTCCGGCGACGAGCTGGGGATCGACGCCGACGTGGTGCTGCCCGTCGCGTCGCTGGTGAAGGTGCCGCTCGCGGTGGCCACCGTGGACCGGATCGACCGGGGGGAACTCGACGGGGCCACCGGGATCACGGTGGCGCCCGGCCGGGTCCGCACGCCCGGCCCCACCGGGTTGAGCCGGTTCCGGCATCCGGCCACCGTGGCGATCGACGACCTTCTCTATCTCAGTGTGGCCATCAGCGACGAGGGGGCCTCGGACGCGCTGTTCGCCCTCACCCCGCCGGGGGATGTCGCCGACACGCTGCGCCGGTTCGGCGTCGACGGGATAAGCGTCCGGCACCGCACCCGGGATCTCACCGACACGCCTGCCGAGCGGCTCGCGCCGGAGGTGCATCTCGCGCACTCCCTTGCCGCGTCGGCGACCACCGCCGGTCAGGGCCATCCGGTCGCGCAGTTGGACGCGGGTCGGGCCAACGCCGGTTCGGCCCGGGCCTTTGTCGAGCTGCTGCACGCGCTGTGGCGTCCGTCGCGGATCCCGACGGCGGTGGCCGCCCGGGTGCGCGAGCTGATGGGCGACAACCTGCTGCGTCAGCGGCTCGCCCCGGATTTCAGCTCCGACGCCTCCCGCTGGTCGTCGAAGACCGGCACCGTGCTGAACCTGCGGCACGAGGTAGGCGTGGTGGAACACGCCGACGGCCAGGCGTACGCCGTGGCCGCGCTGAGCGAGTCGACGGTGCCGGCGGCCGTGCAGCCGCAGGCCGAGGCGGCGCTCGCACAGGTGGCCCGGGAACTGCACGACGCCCTGCGCGCCGCCCGAGGCTGACCTCCCGGCGGATCGCCCCAAGCTGCGGACGCGGGATTCTATGTAAAAGTTTCTAGACATGACGTCAAAGACGCCTTACTCTCAGGATGTCAATGATTCTTTATATCGAGGAGTCGGTGATGACGCACCAGGAGAAGCGTGCCTGGATCATGCTGGTGGTCAGCGCGATCGGCTACGCCGTCTACGTGACAGTCGTCCTCAGCCGGGTCGGCGACGGGAGGCTGGCCTCGACGCCGTACGCCGGCACGCTGTTCTGGACGATCGGCGGCGCGATCGCCGCCAGCATGGTGCTCGAGATCGGGATGGGCGTCGTCAATCCCCGCGCCTCCCGGGCCAGTGACGTGCGCGACCGGGAGATCGGGCGGCTCGGCGACCACGTCGGGCAGGCGTTCGTGGTGATCGGCGCGGTGTCGGCGATGCTCATGGCGATGGCGCAGTGGCACTGGTTCTGGATCGCCAACGTGATCTACCTCTGTTTCGTGCTGTCGGCGGTGGTCGGCTCGCTGGCGAAGGTGATCGTCTACCGCCGGGGCGTGCCGCAGTGGTGAAACCGACACGCGTCACGAACAACATCCGGGCGCTGCGTTTCGCCCGCGACGAGATGACCCAGGCAGCGCTGGCCGAGCGGATCGGCGTGACCCGGCAGACAGTCATCGCCATCGAGCAGGGCCGCTACTCACCCTCGTTGGAGATGGCCTTCCGGATCGCCCACGTGTTCGGCGTACGGCTCGACGACGTGTTCCAGTACCCCGAGGAGGCACCGTGAAGGCCATCGTGTACGACCGCTACGGCCCGCCGTCCGGGCTCCGACTCCGCGACATCGACCGCCCCGAGATCGGCGAGCACGAGGTGCTGGTGCGGGTCCACGCCGCCGGGGTCGACCCGGGAGTGTTGATCTTCCTGGCCGGTCGCCCCTACCTGGTACGGCTCACCTCCGGGCTACGCCGGCCCCGGGTGCCGGTGCTCGGCCGGGACGTGGCAGGCGTGGTGGCCGAGGTCGGCGCGCGGGTGACCCGCTTCCGACCCGGCGACGAGGTGTACGGCACCTCGCTGCGCGGGTCGTACGCCGAGTTCACGGCCACCCACGAGCGGCGGCTGGCCGGCAAGCCGGCGAACCTGACCTTCGCGCAGGCCGCCGCCGTGCCCGTCTCCGGGATGACGGCCCTGCGTGCGGTCCGCGACACCGGTCTGGTGCGCCCAGGTCACCGGGTGCTTGTCATCGGCGCCGCCGGTGGCGTCGGTTCCCAGGCCGTGCAAATCGCCAAGGCGTACGGGGCGACGGTGACCGGCGTCTGCTCGCCCACGGCTGCCGACTTCGTGCGCTCACTCGGCGCCGACGACGTCGTCGACTACACCCGCGAGGAGATCGACCGGGACGGTCCGGTGTACGACGTGGTCATCGACACCGGCGGCAACCGTCCGCTGTCCCTGCTGCGACGCGCGCTCACCCCGCGCGGCACACTGGCCCTGGTCGGCGGCGACTGGACCAGGGGCGCCCTGCTCGGCGGGTACGGCCGGCAGATGTTCGGGGCGCCACTGCTGTCGACGGTCGTCGGCCACCGGCTGCGCGCCGTCAGCGCCCGGGAGCGCATCGAGGATCTTGACGAGTTGCGGGACCTCGTCGAGTCCGGTGCGCTCACCCCCTCGGTCGACAGCGGCTATTCGCTCGCGCAGACGGTGGACGCGCTGCGCCACTTCTCCGACGGGCACCCGGCCGGCAAGGTGGTGATCACCGTCTCGCACCCGGCCACCTAGGAGTCGCGGGCGACCCCGGCACGGCCGGCGGACACCCGGCAGGTACGCGCCGGAGCGGTCAGCCGCCCGCCTGCCACACCGTCCACAGGCCGTACAGGGCGGCGACGCCCAGCGCCACAGTGCCCAGCGCGACCGACCGGCGGGGGTGCTCACCCGGACGGACCCGGACGGCGACGACGACGGCCAGGTAGAGCACCGCCACGATCGTCGTCCAGACCCACGCGGCGGAGATCCGCGCGTCGACCCGGCAACCGGCCGGGGCCGGGGCCACCGCGCGGCACACCTCGAAGCGCGGCAGCGCCAGGTACCAGAAGCCGGCCCAGGCGAGAACCGCGACGGCGCTCGCCACCGCGACCGCCTGCCAGGGTCGGACCCTTGCCAGCACCGGCACCTCCTCCTGGACGCCCGAAGGCGGCAAGCGTACCGGTCACGGACCGGCAGGTCGGAGACGGCTCCGCCCGCCACCGACGGACTGCTGATCGGTGGCGGGCGGGCCTTGGCCGCAGCCGGGTCGGTCAGTCGACGCCGAACTCCATAGCGGCGCGGTCGAGCGCCTCGTCCTCCGCCGACGGGACACCCCGGGAGGCGATCGCCTCCGCGCCGCCCTCCGGCATCGCGCCGATCAGCCCGGTCGAGGCCGCCTGCGCCGCGCCGACCACCCGCTGCGGGGCGCCACCGACCATGCCCAGGTGCGCGTACTGCTCCAGCTTGGCCCGCGAGTCGGCGATGTCCAGGTTGCGCATGGTGAGCTGACCGATGCGGTCGGCCGGGCCGAAGGCGGAGTCCGTCGTACGCTCCATCGACAGCTTGTCCGGGTGGTAGCTGAACGCCGGGCCGGTGGTGTCCAGGATCGAGTAGTCCTCGCCCCGGCGCAGCCGCAGCGTCACCTCACCGGTGACCGCGGTGCCGACCCAGCGTTGCAGCGACTCGCGCAGCATCAGCGCCTGCGGGTCCAGCCAACGCCCCTCGTACATCAGCCGACCCAGCCGGCGACCCTCGTTGTGGTAGTTGGCCAGGGTGTCCTCGTTGTGGATGGCGTTGACCAGCCGCTCGTACGCGGCGTGCAGCAGCGCCATGCCGGGTGCCTCGTAGATGCCCCGGCTCTTGGCCTCGATGATCCGGTTCTCGATCTGGTCGGACATGCCCAGCCCGTGCCGGCCGCCGATGGCATTGGCCTCCAGCACCAGATCGACGGCGCTGCCGAACTCCTTGCCGTTGATGGTGACCGGCCGACCCTGGTCGAACCCGATCGTCACGTCCTCGGTGGGGATCTCCACGGTCGGGTCCCAGAACCGGACGCCCATGATCGGGTTGACCGTCTCGATGCCGGTGTCGAGGTGTTCGAGGGTCTTCGCCTCGTGGGTGGCACCCCAGATGTTGGCGTCGGTGGAGTACGCCTTCTCGGTGCTGTCCCGGTACGGCAGGCCCCGGGCCAGCAGCCACTCCGACATCTCCTTGCGGCCACCGAGGTCGCTGACGAAGTCGGTGTCCAGCCACGGCTTGTAGATGCGCAGCTGCGGGTTGGCCAGCAGGCCGTAGCGGTAGAACCGCTCGATGTCGTTGCCCTTGAAGGTCGAGCCGTCGCCCCAGATCTGCACGTCATCGGAGATCATCGCCCGGACCAGCAGCGTCCCGGTGACCGCGCGCCCCAGCGGCGTGGTGTTGAAGTACGCCCGCCCGCCCGAGCGGATGTGGAAGGCGCCGCAGGTAAGCGCGGCAAGCCCCTCCTCCACGAGCGCCGCACGACAGTCGACCAGGCGGGCCACCTCGGCGCCGTAGTTGAGCGCGCGATCGGGCACCGAGGCGATGTCGGGCTCGTCGTACTGGCCGATGTCGGCGGTGTAGGCGCACGGGATGGCGCCCTTGTCGCGCATCCACGCGACCGCGACGGAGGTGTCGAGGCCGCCCGAGAAGGCGATGCCGACACGTTCACCGGTGGGCAGGGAGGTCAGAACCTTGGACACAAGGAAAAGTATGCACCATGGCGTATGGTCATGCAAACGGTCGGTCGGTGTTTCCGGCTGGCCTGTCACAGAGCCTCGCCGGCCGGTGTCTGGATGGGCAGAACCGACAGGCGAGGAGGAGACATGGCCCGCATACCCGCGGCGGAACTCACCGGCGTGCACGGCGCCCTGCTCAAGCGGATCATCAGGAAGAAGTTCGGCGCGGTACCCGACGCGCTCGGAGTCATGTGGCACAACCGGCGGGTGCTGCGCACCAGCATGGGCATGGGACGGGCGGCCACCCGGTGGAACGCCTGCGACCAGGATCTCAAGTCATACGCCCACATGGCAGCCGTCTCCCTGATCGGCTGCTCCTTCTGCCTCGACCTGGGCTACTTCCAGGCGCACAACGAAGGGCTCGACCTGGCCAAGGCCCGCGAGGTGCCCCGGTGGCGCGAATCGGAGGTCTTCACCCCGCTGGAACGCGACGTCCTGGCGTACGCCGAGGCGATGTCGCAGACCCCACCCACGGTCACCGACGACCTCTCCGCCCGACTGCTCAACCAGCTCGGGGCCCCGGCGCTTGTCGAACTCACCGCGTTCGTCGCCGCCGCGAACCTGGCCGCGCGGATGAACGTCGCGCTCGGCATCGAGGCGCAGGGCATGGCGGCGGCCTGTGGCCTACCGCCCCTGGCCCAGCCGAGCCACGTAACCTCGCGGGCATGACCGGCGACCCGTTCGTCGCGCACCGCAGCCTGCTCTTCACCGTCGCGTACGAGATGCTCGGCTCCGCCGCCGACGCCGAGGATGTCGTACAGGAGACCTGGCTGCGGTGGGCGAACCTCAACACCGAGGTCCGGGCCGAGGTCCGCAACCCGCGCACCTACCTGGTGCGGATCGTCACCCGCCAGGCCCTCAACCGGCTACGTACGCTGGCCCGGCGGCGCGAGGAGTACATCGGGCAGTGGCTCCCCGAACCGCTGTTGACCAGCCCCGACGTGGCCGAGGACGTGGAACTCGCCGAGAGCGTGTCGTTCGCCATGCTCACCGTGCTGGAGACGCTGGGCCACACCGAACGGGTCGTGTTCGTGCTACGCGAAGTGTTCGACACTCCGTACGACGAGATCGCCGCAGCCGTCGGCAGAACGCCGGCGGCGGTCCGCCAGATTGCCCACCGCGCTCGGGAACACGTGGCGGCGCGGCGCCCACGGGTACGGGTCAGCCGAGCCGAGCAGGAGGCCGTCGTGGACCGCTTCCTGGCCGCAGTGCGCGGCGGTGACCTGCGGGAACTGCTTGAGGTGCTGGCACCCGACGTGATCGTGGTCGCCGACAGCGGTGGCCTCGCACCTGCGGCCCGCCGCCCCGTCGAGAGCGCCCGGCGGGTGGCGCCGCTGCTGGCCAAGCTGGCCGAGATGGGCCTCGACTACCAGGCGATGCCGATGTGGATAAACGGCGCGGTCGCGGTCCGCTTCGACCTCGACGGCAGGCTGTTCGCGGTCGTCAACCTGGTCATCGTCGACGGACGGATCAGCCGGCTCTACTCGGTGCTCAACCCGCACAAGCTCGCCCACCTCGACAGGCGGACGCACCTCACCCGCTGATCGCGCGGCCCATCCCGGCATCCGGCACCCCAGCTCGCACACCCAGGTAAGCCGGGTCTCAGTGCCCCGTGGCCACGGGGAACCTGACATCTTCCTCACGTCCGCCCGAGAGGCTGCCTTCGCGGCCCGGGACCGGTCCCGGGCCGCCCGGACAGAGAGGCATCGTCATGCGGAGAAATCGTGCGCTCCTGGTGAGTGCGATCGCGTTGATCGCGCTGTCCGCCTGCGGGTCGCCGTCGAGCGGCGGAAAGAACGAGCAGGGCGACACGGCGGAGGTGGCCACGTTGCGCACTCCCGAGGCGGAACGGAGCGGCTCGGCATCGCCGAAGGCGGAACGCCCGCGCGAGCGGCTCGACACCACGGCGGAGGAGTACCAGGCGCTGCTCGGGCCGTACCACACGTGCATGCGGGACCACGGCGTGGACCCGAGCAAACACCGCCGCATCGGGCTGCCCCCGGGCACGGCGGGCTCGAAGGAGGAGCAGGAGGCCGACGCGGCGAACCGGATCTGCGAGCCACAGTTCTATCCCCTACCGCCGTGGGAGAGGGATCCGGCCAACCCGGAAGCCCGGGACTTCGCGCTCGACGTGGTGAAGTGCCTCAGGGACAAGGGCGTGAAGTACGTCGAGGTGGCCGAGGACGGCGTCTCCATCTCCTTCGGTGGTGACCGGAACGACTCCCGCTCGATCAGCTTGGGCCTCGACCTCGCGCCGGAGTGCGAGCGCAAGGTGGCCGCCGAATCGAACTGACGCGGGGCGAACAGCGAGCGTGGCGGCCGGAGATCCGGCCGCCACGCTCGCTCGTGGCAGTCTTCCCCGCCAGTCGGCTCAGCCGGCGGCGAGGGCCTGCGTCGGGGGCAGCCGAGCGGCGCGTACGCACGGGTAGACCCCGGCGAGGACCCCGATCGCGACGGCACCGGCCACCCCGACGACGGCCGACTCGACGGGAACCACAAGCGGCCAGCCCTGCCAGGTCGCGTAGCCGACGGTGACCAGCAGGCCCAGCGTCGTGCCGGCCAGCCCGCCGAGCGCCGCCAGCACCACCGACTCGCTCAGGAACTGGCCTCGGATCTGCCCCCGGGTCGCCCCGAGCGCCCGCCGCAGGCCGATCTCGGCACGGCGTTCCAACACCGAGACCACCATCGTGTTGGCCACCCCGATGCCGCCGACCAGCAGGGCGACCCCGGCCAGGGCCAGGAAGAGCACGGAAAAGCTGCCCTCGGTGGCCCGCTTGGCGGCCAGCGCGTCCGACGGGCGACTCACCACCACCTGGCCGGGCCGCTCCGGGAAGATCGTTTCCGCCAGCACCCCCCGGACCGCCTCCAGCTGCGGCTCCGCACAGCGCAGGTAGATCACCGTCGGATGTCCGTCGAAGCGCAGCTCGCTGCGGGCCGTCGCCCAACCGATCAGCACCGATCGGTCGATGTCCGGCGAAAGCGGCGTCCGCGCCAGGATGCCGATCACGGTGAACGGGCGGTCGGCGATCAGCACCTGGGGCGAGGGCTGGCCGGCGGGCAGGTCGACGATGCCGAGCCGGGCGGCGGCCACCGAGCCGAGGACCACGGTGGGAAAACTCGCCGTGGCCGGGTTCAGCCAACTGCCCGTACGGACCCGGGCGCTGATCGTCGGCAGCAGATCCAGGTGGCTGGCCAGCACGGTCAGGCCGGAGCCGTTGCTCGGGTCGATGCGGTCGTTTCGGCGTACCACGGTGTGGGTGTTGCCGACCGCGCTGACCGCCGTGACCGGTCCGATGCGCCCGACCATCCGCACCGCCGACTCCGGCAACTTGGTCGGTGGATCGCGGTCCGGTGCCGCCATCGCCTGCAACGAGTTGGTGCCGAGCGCGGTCAGCTCCGTCAGCAGCGCCGCCTGGCTGGAGGCGGGGATGCCGGTCACCACGATCATGGTGGCGATGCCGATCGCGATGCCCAGCGCCGACAGTGCCGCCCGCAGCGGCCGGGTCCGCAGGCCCGTCGATCCGAGCGCGAGCAGGTCCGTCGCGGCCAGCCGGACCGGTCGCGGTGCCGGGTGGGTCGGGCCGACCGCTGCCGGTGCCGGATCCGCCGGTCCGACCAGTCGAGGTGCCCGGTTGGGCGGCCCGGTCACCGGTCCGCCGCCGTGCCGGCCGCACGCCGGATCGACGGCGCGGCGTCGTCGCGGACCAGCCGCCCGTCGCGGATCTCGATCTGGCGCGGCAGGGACGCCGCGATGTCCCGGTCATGGGTGATCAGCACGATGGTGGTGCCCTCCTCGTTGAGCCGGCGCAGCAGCCGCAGCACGGAGTGCCCGGTGGCGGTGTCCAGCGCGCCGGTGGGTTCGTCGGCGAGCACCAGCGACGGCCGGTTGGCCAGCGCGCGGGCGATCGCGACGCGCTGCTTTTCGCCGCCGGAGAGCTGGCGCGGGTGGTGTTCCGTGCGATGTGCCAGGCCGACCCGGGCCAGCGCCCGCAGGGCGTGCTCGCGCCGCTGCCGGCGCGGCACCCCGGCGTAGAGCAGCCCGGTGGCGACGTTGTCGACCGCGCTCAACCCGTCGGCGAGGTGGAACTGCTGGAAGACGAAGCCGATCTCGCAGGCCCGCAGCGCGGAGAGCTGTCGGTCCCCCAGGGTCGCGACGTCCCGGCCGGCGATGTGGACCGCACCCGAACTGGGACGGTCCAGGGTGCCGATGATGTTGAGCAGGGTCGACTTGCCCGACCCGGACGGCCCGACGATGGCCACCAGCTCACCTGCGGCGACCTCCATGCTGACGCCGGCCAGCGCGGTGACCCCACTCGGATAGACCAGGCCCGCGTCGCGGACGGAGAGTACGGTTTGCCGCCTCACGCGGGCACCACCACCTCGACGCCCTCGGTGAGTCCGTCGCCGGTGATCTCGACGAGGCCGTCGGCGAACATGCCGGTGCTCACCGCGACCAGCCCGCTGGGCGTCTGCACCGCGTACCCGCCCTCGCGCAGCGCCACCAGCGCCTCGACGGGCGCGACCAGCACGTCGACGGCGGTCCGCCCGACAAAGTGCACCTGTACCTCGCCGGCGTCGAGGCCGGCGATGGCCTGCGGCTTGTCGACAGACACCGTCACGGTCAGCAGTTGCGGGCCGGTGGCGGGGCCGTTCTCGGCCGCGACGAGAGCACGGCCGACGGAGACGACCCGGGCGGAGACCGTACGGTCGTCGGGCAGTCCGACAGTGACCCGGTCCCCGCGCTTGATCGAGGCAGCGTGGGCGAGCTCCGCACCGACCGTGATCACTTTGCGGACCGGGGTGACCGACATCAGCGGCTCCTGCGCCGGAGCACCGGGTTGTCCGATGATCGAGTCCACCCGGACCGCTCCGCTGGAAACCTCCACGTGCCCCACCGGGATCGTGCCGGTCGCCGGCACGCCGAGGTCGGTCTGCCACCGCTTGATCGCCGCGATCAGGGCCGGCGTGAGGACGCCCTCGCCACTGCGTACCCGATGGGGTTCTCCTGCGGCACCGCCACCCGGCTGGCCGCCGGGGATGCCATCGTCGGCCTCTGCGGCCGGCTTCCCGATGGTGGATGGCGCGGCCGGCGGGGGCGGCGTCACCCGCGCGCCGGGCGACGGCTGCCGACCGATCGAGTAGCCGAGCGTGCGGAGATTGTCCGCGACGATCGCGACGTCCCGGCCGACCAGGTTCAGCCCGGCGATGTCCCGGTACATCGGCATGCTGCCGTAGAAGAGCACCACCGGCCGGTCGTCGGCCCGGAACAGTTGCCCACCCCGTTTGACGGTGCTGCCCACCGTCGGCAACCAGGTCACCGTCGCCGCCAGGTGCCCGGACAACGGGCGGGCCGCGCCGAACCCGATGGCGCCGGGCAGCGTCCTGGTGGTGGAGAGGTCGCGCCGGTCGATCGTCGCGGTGGCGACGGCGACCGGTTCCTTCGGCCCCCGCTCGGCGGCGGCCCGGTGCCAGGTCACCGCGATCCCGGAGCCGACCACCAGCACCGCTGTCGCCAGCCCCACCGCGAGCCACCGCGAGCCGCGCCGCCGGGTCGGCGGAGCGGCGACGCGGGGGATGAACTCGGTCGGGTCGTCAAGCTTCGGTTGCATGCCGACGAGATTGGCCAGCGCTCGTTAGGAACCTGTCAGATGTCGCGGCCGGACCCGAGTCGGCGGGAATCCAGACCTATCATCGCCGCCATGTGCGCACAGGTGCTGGTCGCCGACGACGATCCCCGCCAGGCCGAGGTGGTACGCCGGTACCTGATCGCCGAGGGCCACGCCGCCGTGGTGGTGCACGACGGCCGGGCGGCGCTGGACACGGCCCGCCGGCTCCGGCCGGACTGCTGGTGCTGGACGTGATGATGCCGGTACTGGACGGCCTACAGGTGTGCCGGACCCTGCGCCGGGAGTCCGACATGCTGGTGCTGATGCTGACCGCCCGGTCCACCGAGGACGACCTGCTGGTCGGGCTGGAACTCGGCGCCGACGACTACCTGACCAAGCCGTACAGCCCGCGCGAGTTGATGGCCCGGGTCCGCACCCTGCTACGCCGGTCGGGCCGGGGCGCGCCGGTCCCGGCCGGAACCGGGCCACGCCGGATCGGCCCGATCGAGATCGACAGGGCCGCGCACCAGGTGACCGTGGACGGCGTCCCGGTCGCCTGCACACGCGGCGAGTTCGCCATCCTGGCGGCCATGGCGGAGCAACCGAACCGGGTCTTCACCCGGACCCAGCTGCTGCACCACACCCAGGGCATCGACCGCAGCTCGACCGAGCGGACCATCGACGTGCATGTGATGAACCTCCGGCGCAAGATCGAACGGGATCCGCAGTGCCCCGCCTGGCTGCTCACCGTCTTCGGCGTCGGATACAAGCTGACCAGCGACGCGGCGGCGGGGCGGTGAGCGGCGGGCGAGTGCCGATCCGGCACAGTCTGGTCACCCGGCTGCTGATCACCTCGGTGCTGATCGCCGTGGCCGCGATCGCGGCCACCGCGTGGCTGGCCACCCGGACCGCGACCCGGGCGATCAGCCAGGAACAGGGCCGCTCACTCGCCGAGAACACCAGCGTGTACGACCTGCTTGTCGCCCACGCGGCCAGCCATCCGGACTGGTCCGGGGTGCAGCCGCTGATCGAGCAGCGCGCCGAGGAGTTGGACCGCCGGATCACCCTGATGACCGAGGACCGGGCGGTCATCGCCGACACGACTCCCGGCCCGCCGCCGCAGCACGCGCGGCCGGCCGCCGTGGTGGATCCGCTGAACCTGGATCTCGGCCTCACCGGCGGCACCGACCGGATCGACCGCCGGGCGGTCGGCCCCTTCCGGCTGTCGGCGGCCGACCGCGCAGCGCAGCGCGCCGCAGCCGGCGAAAGGCTGTCCTGCCTGCGACGATCCGGCTCCGACGGAAGAATCGAGGAGCAGCCCAACGGTCGCGCCGACGTCGTGCTGACCACCGCCGACCCCTGGGAGTTGCTGAGCAGATGTGGAGAGGCAGCTGAGACGGTCACCAGATCAGAGGTGACGGCGCTGCGTTCGCTCGGCACGCTGGCGGGCCGATGCCTCGGCCTGGACCAGAAAGCCCAGCGGCTGGAGGTTCTGCCCGACTTCTCGGCGTACCTGGTCGCCGTGCCCAGCGACGAGCGCTTCGATCGAGGGGCCACCAGCGCCCGGGTGGACGCGGCCGGCACGGCGCGGATCGACAGCTGCGTGGAGAAGTCCCGGCGGACGCTACTGCAACCGTACGTGGCCCCGGCCGTGCTGCTGTTCATCACCGCCCCGGGCAGCGGAGCCGACCAGAGCACGTTCACGATGTCCGGAGCGAACACCATCCGCATCGTCACGGTGACCGGCGCGGTGCTGGTCGCCACCATCATCGTCACGGTGCTGGTCGGTCGTCGACTGGTGCGCCCGCTGCGGGCGCTCACCGACGCCGTCGACCGGCAGCGCGCCGCCCCGGTGTCCGCCCCGGACGAGATCGGCCGGCTGGCCCGTGCCCTCAACGACTCCATCCACCGCCGCGACCGGGCCGAGGCACAGCGGCGCGCCATGGTCAGCGACGTGGCGCACGAACTGCGTACCCCGTTGACCAACATCCGCAGCTGGCTGGAGGCCGCCCAGGACGACCTCGCCCCGACCGACGCCCAGCTGCTGAGCCTGCTGCACGAGGAGGCGGTGCTGCTCCAGCACATCATCGACGACCTGACCGACCTGGCCGCCGCGGACGCGGGCACGCTGCGGATCCATCCCGAGCCGACGTACGTGCGCGACGTACTCACGCAGGTGGTGGAGAGCCACCGGGGCACGGCACAGGTCGCCGGCGTCGTGCTGAGCACGCAGCTCCGCGACGACCCGGTGCTGCCGGCCGATCCGGTGCGGCTGCGGCAGATCGTCGGCAACCTGGTCTCCAACGCGATCCGCTACACCCCACCCGGCGGCACGGTCACCGTCGGCGCGTACGACAGCACGATCACCGTCCGGGACACCGGCGTCGGCATCGCAGCGGAGAACCTGCCGAAGATCTTCGACCGGTTCTGGCGGGCGGACGAGTCGCGCAACCGGGCGACCGGCGGCAGCGGTTTGGGGCTGGCGATCACCCAGCATCTGGTCGGTGCCCACGGCGGCACCCTGACGGCGCAGAGCACCCTGGGTGAGGGCAGCCTGTTCACCGTCTGGCTACCGGATGCCGGGGCGGGCGCGGCCGGACAGGCGGGATCGACACCTGGTCCAGCGACCTGACCGGCGGAACAGCCCGGCGGTGGCGTGGCACCCGGGCGAACCCGAGGGCCGCTGCGGCTGCGGCTGCGGCTGCGGGGTGAATATCGGTGGCCGCCACCCACGATCGAGCAGCAGGCTGCTGACATGGATGTCGACCCGCTGCTGGATCGGGCCAGGCCAGTGTGGACCGGGCTGGCCGGCACGCCGATCGGCTTTCCCACCCGGCATGTCGCGGTGGCGGCCTCGGCGAACTCGTCGATGTGTCCGCCGGGCTGGGTCGGAATCGTCGCCCTGGGTGACGCCGCGATCTGCACCGTACCGACGGATGACCTGGTGGACGTGGTGACGCGCGCCTGCCACACACTCCCGGTCGAGATCACCTCTACCGCGTACGTCCTCCGCGTCGGAACGGCCGTCGTCGCGGCGGCCGGCACTGGTCGGGACGGGTGGCCCACCTCAGCGTGCTGACCGCGCCGAGCCGGCGGGGACGCGGCCTCGCCCGCACCGTCGCCGCTGCGGCCACGGCGGACAGCCTCGCCGAGGGGTTGTTGCCCCAGTGGCGGGCTCGACCGGCAGCCTCCCGTCGGGTAGCCCGGGCGCTCGGCTTCCGCGAACTCGGCGCCCAACTCAGCGTGGGACTTTCGCCCCTTAGCGCCCCACCGTCGCCGCCGTACCGTCGACGCGAGGGACACGACGCCGGAAAGGGCCGATCATGAACCAGGTCAGCGACCGTCGGCGCCACCGGCTGAGGCGGTGGTTGTACCGCGGCGGCCGGCCCAACTGGCTGGCGCGGGCGATGAATCGCATCTCGGCGTGGCAGTTCTCGGCCGGCTTTCTCGCCCCCGGCAACTGGATCACCCTGGAGGTGGCGGGGCGGCGCACCGGCCGGACGGTGTCGTTTCCCGTGGTCGCCGTCGACCACGACGGCCGGCGGTATCTGGTGTCGATGCTCGGCGAGCAGGCGAACTGGGTACGAAACGTGCGCGCCGCCGCCGGGCGGGCGGTGCTGCGGCACGGCCGTCGCCGGCCGGTGCTGCTGGTGGAGGAGCCGGTCGAGCGGCGGGCGCCGATCCTGCGCCACTATCTGGAGAAGGCCCCGGGCGCGAGGCCGCACCTGCCGGTGCCCCGGGGTGCGCCCCTCGCGGAGTTCGCCCAGATCGCCGCCGCGTACCCGGTGTTCCGGGTACTGCCCCGGTCGGCGAGCTGACCCGCCCGCACCGCGCGAATGCCGCCCGCACCGCCGGCCGGCCGGCCGGGCGCGAATAATCGCGCGCCGCGCGGGTGGGATCGTGCGATCGTGGCCCGATGTCGCAACCGGTTCTGCGTACCGCTCGTCTGCTGCTGGTCCCGCTCGCCGACCGGCACCTCGACCTGGAGGTCGAGTTGGACTCCGACCCGGAGGTGCTGCGCTACCTCTTCGGCCGGGCCCGCAGCCGGGACGAGGTGGTCGCCTCGCACGAGAGACGGCTGGCCCTGGCCGACAAGGTGGACGGCCTCGGTTACTGGATGGCGTTCGGCACCGACGGCGCGGCGCCCGGTTCGACGCCGCCGGCGGCCGAGGACGACGGCGAGTTCGTCGGGCTGTTGATGCTTCCGCCGGCACACGGCCCCGACCAGCCGGACGATCCCACGGTCGCCGATCTGGGCTACCGAATCCTGCGTCGGCACTGGCGCAAGGGGCTGGCCAGCGAGGCGTCCCGGGAACTGCTGCGGCACGCCTTCGACACGGTCGGCCAGCGCCGGGTCGTCGCACAGACCATGACCGTGAACACCGGGTCCCGCCGGGTGATGGAGTCCGTCGGCCTGCGCTATGTCCGCACCTTCTTCCCGTCCTGGGACGACCCGCTGCCCGGAACGGAACAGGGTGAGGTCGAGTACGCGATCACCCGCGAGGAGTGGCAGGCCGCCCGACACCGCTGATCCGGACGGCCGCAGCGGCCCTACGCCGAGGACTGGGGTGTCGACATCGTCGTACCGGCCCGCAGGCTCGCCAGCGCGCCGCTCCAGGCCACCAATTGATCGAGCATCATGTTCACCGAGCCCTCCTGAAGCGGACCAGGCCGGAACGCGGTGAAGTTCTCGAAGTCGGTGAACAGCGAGAGTGCCACCTGCGCCCGCACGTCCGCCATCTGCAACTCGGCCACCACCAGCCGCATCTCGAACGGATCCGGGTTCCCCGCCCCCACTGGGTTGATCATGGCGGGGTAGCGGTGCACGCCCCTGACGTACGGACCGGGCTAGGGTTGGTCGCCGCAGGCACCCAGGACGAGCTGTGGCGCCCCGTTCAGTCGAGAGGACGCACGATGGAAGGCATCGACCCCGAGGTGCCACCGAGCAGCCCGGGCTGCGCCGACTGCACCTCGGCCGATCCACCGGGCTGGTGGTTCCACCTCCGGCGGTGCGGGCAGTGCGGTCACGTCGGATGCTGTGACTCCTCGCCCAGCCAGCACGCCAGCGCACACCATGCCGCGACCGGGCACCGGTTCGTCCGTAGCTTCGAGCCGGGCGAGGAATGGTTCTGGGACTACGACGAGCAGGTGCTCTACGACCAGGGGCCCGAGTTGGTGGCACCCGTCAGCCGTCCGCCCGAGCAGGGCGCACCCGCCCCCGCCGACCGAGTACCCGCCGACTGGAAACGACACCTGCGCCGCTAGCGCGGCGATCATGCAGTTCTGGCACCCGGAAGGCCGGGAACACCCCGTTTGTCAGGTGCCACAAGTGCATGATCGGCGAGGCGAGGGCGGGGGCGGGGTTGTCAGGGGGGTGGGGTTTGGGCGGCGTCTCGTAGCGCGGCGACGGCCAGTCGGGCCGCCGGGGTGTGCTCGACCGCTTCGTGCACCACCACGTGGATCGACCGGGTCGGCGTGGGGCGGAGCAGCCGGATGCAGGTCACGCCCTCCGGCAGGTGTGCCGCGCCGAGCGCGGGGAGCACCGTGACGCCGATGCCGGCGGCGACGAAGGCGAGCGCCGTCCGGTAGTCGTGCGCCTCCACCCGGAAGGCCGGGCTGAAACCGGCGGCGGTGCAGGCTTCCAGGAGGTTGGCCCGGCACCAGCCCCGGGCGAAGTCGTTGTCGACCCAGCGCTCGTCGGCGAGGTCGACGAGGTCCGTCTCCACCAGACCGGCGAGGCGGTGCCCGGCCGGCACCGCGGCAACGTACGGGTCGTCGAGAAGGTGGTGGGCGGTGAAGCCGGAACCGGGTTCGAAGCCGGCGCCCGCCACGACCACCTGGACGTCGGCGCGCTCCTCCCGGCTGTCCGGAATGTGTTCGCGCAGTTGCAGCTCCAGCCGCACCCCGGGAAGCTCGGTGAGGATGCCCCGGACCACCTGCGGCATCCACGCCGCGCCTACCGACGCGAAGTACGCGATGGACAGCGCGCCGGTACGGCCGGTACGCAGGTCCGCGATGAGCGATTCGGCAGCGCCGACCCGGGCGAGCACCCGATCGGCCTCGGCGGCGAGCGCGTGCCCGGCGGCCGTGGGGCGCAGGCCGCGCCCGGCGCGGGCAAGCAGGGTGAGACCTGTCTCGCGTTGCAGTGCGGTCAGGTGCTGGCTGACGGCGGAGGGGGTGTAGCCGAGGTTTGCGGCGGCGGCCTGCACCGACCCGGACGCCACGACGGAACGGAAGACCCGGAGGCGGTGAACGTCGAGCACCGCACAACGATAAAGCCTCGCTAAACTGTAGTGAAGAAACAGTCGCTGGTGCTGAATCTTCGGGCGGCCGAGAATCATCCCATGAGCAGCCCGCCGATGACCGAACCCGCCGCACTGCTGCGGACCGTTCCCGACGAGATCGTCACCGCGTACGCGCGGCGCGACGAGCGGCCCCGGTCCTGGCCGATCGTCGCCGCCGCCGGGACCACTGTGCTGTTGTGGGCCTCGGCGTTCGTGGGCATCCGCTTCGCCGGGCACGACTACTCCCCCGGCGCCATGGCGCTGGGCCGCATGGTGGCGGCGTCCGCCGCGCTCAGCGTGTTCGTCGCGTTCACCGCCAGACTCCGGCGCACCCGAGCACCGCACGCCGCGACTCGCCGTCGCTCCCTGCCCCGTGGTGGCACGCTGGGACTCGTCGCGCTCTGGGGCGTGGCCTGGTTCGGCGGGTACAACGTGGCGCTCAACGCCGCCGAGCGGCTTGTCGACGCCGGTACGGCGGCCCTGCTCGTGGCGGTCGCGCCCATCCTCGTCGCGGTGGCCGCGGTCCTCGTCCTGGGTGAGCGGCTCACCCGCCGGCTCGGGGTCGGGGTGGCTGTCGCCTTCGCGGGTGTCGCTCTGATCGCGGCCAGTGGTTTCACCGGGCATGTCGACAAGGTAGGCGTCGCGCTGGCGGTGCTCTCCGCCCTGCTGTACGCCTTCGGCGTACTGCTCCAGAAGCGCCTCCTGGCACGGATGGACGCACCGACGATGACCTGGCTCGGCGCGCTGGCCGGGACGGCCGCCCTGCTGCCGTTCGCACCCACCTTGCTGACGGAACTCGCCGCAGCTCCGCCACCGGCCACCCTGGGCGTGCTGTTCCTGGGTGTGTTCCCGACCGCGATCGGCTTCCTGACCTGGGGTTACGTGCTGTCCCACTGGACCGCGGGGCGTACCACAGCGGCCACCTACCTGGTCCCGCCGGTCACCGTCCTGCTGTCCTGGACGCTGCTGGGTGAGGTGCCGGCACCGCTGGCCCTGCTGGGTGGCGCGCTCTGCCTGACCGGCGTGGTGTTCGCGACACGCCGCTGAGGGAGGTCGGCGGACCCGACAGCCGGGCCGGCACGCCGGCACCCGCTGCGGTCCAGCCGGTTCCGGCCGGGGCCGGCGAGTGCCGCCCCCGGCCAGAGTGGAGTGCTCAGCTACACGCGGCGCCGTTGAGGGTGAAGCTGGTGGGTGGGGCGTCGTTGCCGCCATGTCTGGCCGGGAAGCGTCAACTCCGCCGGCCACACCCAGTCGATCAAGAGCTTTGCGCCCTGGCCACGCCGTTCCGGTGACGCAACCCTCTTGGTCAACACCACCCGGACGGCCTACGCGCCGCTGGGCACCCTGCCCGGCAGATGAGGGTGGACGCCGGCTCAGCAACGGTGGGGGTGCAGCATCACCGGGTCTCGTGGTCGGCCAAGGGCAGCGGTGGGGACGGGACCGCTCGTAGACTCCCCGGACATCGCGCAGCACGATGCACCGAGTCGGGAGGACGTCCGTGGCGAGGCAAACTCGACCTCGGCCGGCAGCTGCTCCGCTTCGGCGAGTTGCCCCGGCCCCGTCCGCACCGCCAGCTACACCATCAGGCCCGACCTGCACAAACTTGAGATCTCCGGCGCACTGAGTGACGCCTCGCCCAGCAGGGGGAACCCCTCTCGTCGGACTATGCCTGGCAGGTGGAGATCCTGATGGCGACACGGGGCGTGGACGTCCACAGCTTCGTGCCGTACGACGAAGACTCGGGCCCGGCCGTCATTCCCAGAGAGCGCGTCGCGCCGGTGCACGGTCGTCGCGCCGTCCAGGCCCTGTCGGACCAAAATCGGGTGCTGGCCTGGGAATACGCGCCCGACGCGTGGATCCGGATGATGCTGAGCACTATGAGCACCGCCGAGCGCCGCGACGAGATGGCCCGTCAGGTGGCCGAGGGCGCTCGCTGGGAGACCACCCTGCCGTTCCAGGTGGACGGCCTGCCCGATGGTGCCGTGCGGAAAAGTACCTACCTGCGTTGGGAAGCAGACGGACCTGTCGTCGCCTCCGCCGACTACCTGGTGGCTCCGGTCGAGAACGAGCACGATCACCCGGGGCCTGTCATCACGCTCGGCATCGACACGAGTAGTTTGGGCAGCGCCGCAGGCAGCGACGACGTCACCGTGTCGGGCCGGTGGGCCACCGCACGGGAATCGCGGGGCAGCGGCATCGTGGGGATCTATCGAGTAGCGCCGCTTCCCGGTGGGTGCGCCGAGTGTGTCGCGGAGCTGGTCATCGCCCCGGCCGCTACTGCCGCGATCGGGGATCGGGACGACGCCCTGAGGCGACGCCCTGCCCGATGAACGCAACTCTCTGTCGAAGAGGGTCCACCGCTGGTGCGCCTTCCAGGCGGCCAATGTGCGGGTGGCTGGCCACCACGGGGATCGCATCACCACAACTGACGGGGTCGAGGACGACCCTTTCGGCACTTGGGCCCGGGCAGCCTCGATCGTGCTACGTGGCCCACTGCGGCTGATGGCACCGCCTGGCGAGGAGGTCTACGTCGCGGCGACACTGGCGCGCGGGCTGAAGTATCAGGCTCGTGCGGACGCCACTAGCCTGTCCTACCAGGCTCATCCCGTCCGGCGCGACTTCCTGCTGACCTTCGACCTGTCCACCGAGGGTGCGACGGAAACGGTGGTGCTCGACGTCATCAAGGCCATCCGGGGGATCCACGAGTCCCTGGTGACGGCGGCGGACGACAGCGACACGTACCGCGTACAGCTTCTCGAACTGGAACTTCCGCTGCTCGGCGGCCGCCTCTGGCACGCGGGCGAGACCGGCCGGCTCGGTGAACGCGACTGGATCGACCTGGTAGTCGCCCGGATCGCCGATTACCGGGACAAGGCAGCCGAGCTGCGGGCCGCCGTCGCCCGCTGCGTCACCGACGAGGATCATCTCCGCCTCGCCCGCGACATCAACGGGGCGAAGCGACAGCTCCTGGAGCGGCTCGGCCTGCGCCGGGTGGCGCTATCGCCGGTGGAGCAGGAGCTGGTGAACGGGGTGGCGTCGGTGACCGAATCGGTGCCCGGCGTACCCAAGGTCGCCGGCATGTGGATCGGCGCACGGACACTCGGCAAACAGGTCTCCGCCACCGGCACGCCGGTGCAACGCTTCCTCTACAAGGAGTTCTACCGCGCCTGGAAACGCGCCGGCCGCTGACCCAACCCTTCTGCCCACCCACTTTCGACTGCCACGCACGCCCCGCTTGTCGATCATGCAGTTGTGGCACCTGACAATATTCGTACTCTTCCTATTCCAGGTGCCACAACTGCATGATCAGCGAAGCGGTGGCGGGTCCGCTCCAGGGGTGAGGCCGACGAGGGCGGCCAGACGGGCTACGCCGGCGGGGGCCGGGTGACGGTGGGCGAGGTCGGCGATGACCGTACGCGCCAACGGGCGGCAGCGTATCTCGGCCGGTGCGATGGCGTCGGCGTCGACCAGCGCACGGGCCGCAGCCCGCAGGTCACCGATCTGGAGGTACGCCCGCGCCACGTCCACCAGGTACGCGCCCCGATGCTCGGCCGGCAGCCGCCGCCACCCGTCCCGCCGTACGACCGTCGCGTGCCCGTGCACCGCCGCCCCGGCGTCGCCCAGCTCGATCGCCACCACCACCTGCGCCACCTCGACCGCAGCCGACCCGAACCCGGTCCGCTGCGGGTCTTCACGGACCTTCGCAGCGAGCACGGCGGCCCGCCCGATCAACTCACCGGCACGACCGGTATCACCACACCCGCCGGCCGCCAACGCGCCCTCAAGCAGCAACGTCCCGGATACGGCGGGAGCACGCGGGCCAAGACGGCTCGCGGCAGCGCCCGTCACGGCCAACGCCAACCGGTTCCGGCCCAGCGCCCGCAACGCCTGCCCCACCGCCACTGCCGCCGACGCGTACCACGCCGCGTCGTCACCCGCCGCACCCATGGCCCGGTCCGCCGCCAACCAGCCCAGCTCCGCCTCGCCGAGCTTCACCAGCACCGACGAGGCGACCCGATACGCCGGCACCAGCAAGTCCCGGCCCGACGACACCCGCACGGCGTCCAACAAACCCGGCAACGCCCGCACCAACTGCGGGTAGTGCGCGTGCTGGAAACTCAACAAGGCATGCTCGACGCGCCGCCGCGCTTCGGCGGCCGACGCGGGATCGCCGGGCACGCGGTCGTAGCAGGCCAACGCCGCCCGGATCCCGTCCACACCGTTCGAGGTACCGCCGTCCTGCCGCTGCGGCGGACGGCGCTGACCGAGCAACACCATCGGATCCACCCGCAGCACCTCACCGATCTGCTGGATCGTCGGATACCGCTCCAACCGCCGAGCACCCCGCTCCACCTTGTCCACCCAGCTCTTCGACCTGCCCAACCGGTCGGCAAGCATCTGCTGCGTCATCCCGCGCCGCACCCGCCAGCGCGCCACCCGCCGGCCTATCGGCAGCTCATCGCTGCTCACGCCGCCACCGCCGGTCCGGCACCGCCCGCGTGGTCTCCTCTACCGGAACGCGCTCCGCCTCCGCCTGCTCCAACAATCGCCGCATGGCCGCCGCCCGCTCAGCCGCCTCAACCTGCTCACCCTCACTCACCGACTCGCTGTCCTGGCGTTGCATGCCACCGTCACCGCCCGTCTTCCTCGTGCCTCTCCGAGTAAGGGCGTGGATGCCCGAACGCAGGTGCACCGGGCATCCACACGAGGACGGCCCGACAGCGCCAACCGAGGGGAACGACCTCTCCGGCAACCTCCCATAGGTAGCGTTGGGTAGTCAAGGGCTGACGTAGGTGGTCTACTCGTGTTGCCAACCGAGGGGAAGACCGTGCCACCGCGTTACCGTTACGAACAGATTGCCGATGACCTCGCCGAACGCATCGTCGCCGGCGAGTTCCCACCCGGCTCGAAGTTGCCCAGCCGACGCGAGCTGATCGAGCACTACGGCGTCACCGAGCCGGTGATCGACCGCGCCATGCAGGTGCTACGGATCAAGGGCATGACCGAGACGTTGCCCGGCGTGGGCGTCTACGTCGCCGAGTGAAGAGACTCCTGCATCAGGGGTGGCAGTCCACTCCGCGTGTGCCCGTTTCGTCGCGAACCCGATTCGACGACCGCGACTGCGGCAGCGTCACTGTTCGACGCCGCGGCGCTGGGACTAAAGTGCAATGCCACCGAAAGGCCACCGCGGCTCAGCACCGGCGAGGGCGAGGCGCATCCACCGTGCAGAGAACAGCAAGGTCCTAGGAGCCGACAGCGGGATGGCCCCGATCGGGAGCAGTCAGGACGCTCGCACACTCGCCTGCGGCATGGCTCCATTGGAGTACCGCTGAACAGCTCCCCGATCTGGGCCGACCTAACGGCTACAACCTGAAGACATTTCCTTGATCAGCCCTCCCGCATCCGCCCACACACACTTGGCCAACGCTTCCGACGAACTGGTTGTATGGAATGGCCGACCTTCATCGTCAATCACCATCGTTCCGACCCTACCCTGGGACGACCAGTCCAGCTCAATGCGCCAATCGACGTCATATTTCGAGACGACAGCCGAGACTACAAAACTCTCAGCCTCGTCAATCGCCACTTGGTATGGGAATTTTGCTGGATCCAGGCGAACGTCCGGCTCTCCACTGATACTTCCAGTTGTCTTCGAAGTCACCGTCGGCGGACTTCGGTCGAGATTCGCTTCTAGGTATCGATACTCGAACGGCTCACCACAAAGAATATCCACCTCGGTACCGCGAACCGGCACGCGACGTGGCTCTATCGTCACTACACGAACTCGGTCGATGACAACCCTGGCCTGCGACTTTCCCTGGACCGTCAAGATCACCTCATGACGATTAGTGCGAATCCCTCTTTGCTGCCTGGCCCATCCCGGCCAATCGATATACTCACCCGAGGAGGAGGGTTCTGCGAGCTGAGCAGGACCATCAGGCACCATCCACCCCTCTCGGCAGTACTCATCGGACTGTTGAACGGCAACCGTTAGCGGAACCTGCCCATCCGGCGAACTCTCCACCTCGTGGAGGCCTTCTACAGCGTCGGCTTGACTTGCCCCCCTTCCTCGTTCAACAAAGAGGGAATAGCCGCTGCGACAATCACGGCTATTGCAGAAAACGACGCCGCCGCCACAGTTCCGAGGGTTGCCAATCTGGCAATGCGCCGACCTTCAGATGGCTGACGCGCAGCACCGGAGCGTTTTACACGTGGAGACCTTACCCGAGACAATGATTACCTCTCAATTTGACGTCACCACTCCTTGCATATCTCTTCACGGGCAATCAGCCCATAAGCTCGAAGGGGCGCAAAGAGGTTGACAGTGTGCCGCACAGCCCAGCCCATGACAGCCCGACTGTCAAATAGTCGACTTTACGCGGGATCTCGCCGCTGGACTGACGGACAACGAAGACCCTTCACATCGAGTGATCCAACAGCCCTCACGGCAGTCGACAAGGTTTAGCCATATTCGCCGGCCAGACACCATGAGCGCGACTCACTCTATTGCGGACAGATCAGGTAAGACTCGCGCTTGCGTAAATCGATCCCGAAAGTGCACTCGATTCCGCCGCTCCTCAGAGCGCCACAATCGCTGCCGTTTCGGCTGGTAGTTCGATGCGGTCGCGCATCACTGTGACGCCGTTGCCGGTGGCCAGCAGGACGCGGCGGGCCACCCCGGGCAGCGTGACTCGCTGGGGTTTGCCCGCGAGGTTCGCCGCGACCAGGCAGCCACCCCGGCGCATCACCAGGAACTGGTCGCCGTGGCGTACCTCCACCGCGAACAGGTGTGGATCCGACAGTTCCGGGCGGGACTTACGGAGCGCGATGAGTCGGCGGTAGAAGTCGTACATCTCGCGGTGTTCGGGTTTGTCCAGCTCGGCCCAGTCGAGCCGGGAGCGGAGGAAGGTCTGCCGGTCCTGCGGGTCCGGCACGTCGCCGGGCGGCCAGCCGTGGGCGGCGAACTCGCTGCGGCGGCCGGTGACGACCGCGGCGGCCAGTTCCGGTTCCGGGTGGGAGGTGAAGTACTGCCAGGGTGTGGCGGCGGCCCACTCCTCCCCCATGAACAGCATCGGGGTGAAGGGTGCCGTGAGCAGCAGGACAGCCCCCACCCGCAGCAGCCCAGGCGACAGCGAGGCGGAGAGGCGATCACCGACCGCGCGGTTGCCGATCTGGTCGTGGTTCTGGAGGTACGCGACGAAGCGGTGGCCGGGGGTGCGCGGGTCGACCGGGCGGCCGTGTTGGCGGCTGCGGAAGCTGGACCAGGTGCCGGTGTGGAAGAAACCGCCGGTGAGCACCTCCACCAGGCATTCCATGGTGCCGAAGTCGCCGTAGTAGCCCTGTCGTTCCCCGGTGAGCAGGGTGTGCAGGGCGTGGTGGGCGTCGTCGTTCCACTGGGCGTGCAGGCCGTGGCCGCCGGCCTCCCGGGGGGTGATCAGCCGGGGGTCGTTGAGGTCGGACTCGGCGATCAGGGACAGCGGGCGGCCCAGATGCGTCGAGAGCGATTCGACCTCGACGGTGATCTCTTCGAGGAGGTGCACGGCGCGGGTGTCGGGCATGGCGTGCACGGCGTCCAGGCGCAGTCCGTCGACGTGGTAGTCACGCAGCCACATCAGGATGCTGTCGATGATGAAGCGGCGTACCCCGTCGGAGTGCGGGCCGTCCAGGTTGATGGCCTGACCCCAGGGGGTGTGCCGCTCCCCCACATAGGGCGCGAACTTCGGCGCGTAGGCCCCGGAGGGCCCGAAATGGTTGTAGACGACGTCGAGGATCACCCCCAGCCCCTTGGCGTGGGCGGCGTCCACGAAACGTTTCAGGCCGTCCGGCCCGCCGTAGGGTTCGTGCGGGGCGTACCAGCAGACGCCGTCGTAACCCCAGTTGTGTTCACCGTTGAAGGCGTTCACCGGCAGCAGCTCGATCAGGTCGACGCCCAGCTCGACCAGGTGGTCGAGTTTGCCGATGGCGGCGTCGAAGGTGCCTTCCGGGGTGAAGGTGCCGACGTGCAGCTCGTAGAGGATGCTGCCGGGCAGTTGCCGGCCGGTCCAGGAGCCGTCCGTCCAGCGGAAGGCCGCGTGGTCGTAGACCCGGCTGGGACCGTGCACGCCGGACGGCTGCCACGCCGACCGGGGGTCGGGCAGCGGCTGGTCGTCGTCGTCGAGCAGGAACGCGTAGTCGGTGCCGGGCTCGGGCACCTCGACCCGCCACCAGCCGTCCCGGCCGGCCCGCATCTCGTGGTCGGCGGCACCGGGCAGGTGCAGCCGTACCCGTTTCGCCTCGGGCGCCCAGACGGTGAACTCGGTCATGACGCAGCCTCCCGGGTCAGGTGGTGGGCACCAGCAGCGCGACGGGATAGGTGGCCAACAGGTCGGCCAGGCGGACCTGAGAGCCACTGTAGACCCGACCGGTGAACAGGCACGACATCTCTTTGACGGGTAGTGACAGGGTGCTGTCCCGCCAGCCGCCGGCCGCGGCCAGACGCAGCGGCAGCCGGGTGGCCACGGCGACCGCGCCGCCCCGGTCGAAGACCACGGCGTGCCGGGCCGCCGGACCGTGCACGATGAGCGGCTGGTAGTCGCCGAACAGCTCCGGGTGGTCGCGACGAGCCCGCAGCGTCCGGGACACCACGAGCAGCTTCGCCGCTCCGGTCTCGTCCACCGCCGGCTGCCAGCCGGCGTCGAGCCGGGCCAGCAGTTCCCGGCGTACGGCGAAGTCGACAGGGCGGCGGTTGTCCGGATCGACCAGGGAGTTTTCCCACAGCTCGGTGCCCTGGTAGGTGTCGGGCACCCCGGGCATGGCCAGTTGCACGAGCTTCTGCCCGAGCGAGTTCGACCAGCCGGGCGGAGTGATCTCGGCGGCGAAGGCGGCCAGCTCCGAGCTGACGGCCGGGTCGTCGTACATGGCGTCGACAAGGGCGTGCATGGCCCGTTCGAAGTCCGGGTCGGGCTCCGTCCAGCTGGTCGAGGCCGCCGCCTCCCGGGCGGCCTTCTCCGCGTACGCGTGCAGGCGCTCGCGCTCGACGGGCCAGGCGCCGACGGCGGTCTGCCACAGCAGGTGCGCCAGGGCGGCGTCGGGCAGCGGCACCGCGGCCATCAGGCGGGTGACCAGGTCGGCCCAGCGCTGCGGCAGCTCGGCGAGGACGGCGAGGCGGGCGCGGACGTCCTCGCCCCGTTTCGTGTCGTGGGTCGACAGGGTGGTCATGCTGGCCGGCCAGCGCTCGTGCCGGGCGGCGGCGAAGCGGTGGAACCGGCCGGGCCGGGTGCCGAAGTGGGTGGGGCTGCCGCCGACCTCGTTGAGCGCGATGAACCGGCTCCACCGGTAGTAGGCGGTGTCCTCGACGCCCTTGGCCATCACCGCGCCGGTGAACTGCGGGAAACGGAGGGCCAGTTCGTCGTCGGGGTCGCGCAGCCGGCGGGTGACCGCGTCCAGCGCGCCGGTCAGGTCGCTGCGGCGGCGGCCGGCCTCGGCGCGGGCGTTGGCCAGGTGCCGGGCCCCGTCGGGCGGGTAACCCCGGTAGACGGCGAAGGCGGCGGCCAGTTCGGCCAGGGCGGCGCGGGCCGCGTCGGGGTCGACGTCGGGGGCGAGCGCGGCCAACCGGGTCAGCTCGGCGGCCAGCAGCCGGGTCGCGGCGCCGAGTTTCGTGTCGTGGGTCAGGTCGGCCCAGGAGGTGGCCCGGCCGGCGAGACGGGTGTCGAGGGCGGTGAAGTCGGCCTCGGCGTCGCCGTCGACGAAGAGCCCGCCGACGGCGTTGAGCGCGTCGTAGCCGGTGGTGCCGTCGACCGGCCAGGCCGGCAGTTCCTCGCCGTACTCCAGGATCTTCTCCACGATCAGCCAGGCGTCGGGGGCGGCTTCGCGCAACCGGGCCAGGTAGCCGGCGGGGTCGCGCAGCCCGTCGGGGTGGTCGACCCGGATGCCGTCGACCTCGCCGGCCGCCGCCCAGGCCAGGATCAGCTCGTGGGTGGCGGCGAACACCTCCGGATCCTCCACCCGCAGCCCGGCCAGGCTGGAGACGGCGAAGAACCGGCGGTACGTCAGGTCGGCGTCACCGCGTCGCCAGGACACCAGCTCGTAGTGCTGCCGGTCGTGCACCTCGCGGGCGCTGCCGTCGCCGGTGCCGTCGGCGATCGGGAAGCGGTGCTCGTGGTAGCGCAGCTCCCCGTCGGCGAGCTTCAGGTCGTCGAGGGCGTCGGGGGTGTCGGCGAGCACCGGCAGCAGCAGCCGGCCCCGCTGCCAGTCGATGTCGAACCAGCAGGCGTACGCCGAGTCCTGCCCCCGGCGCAGCACGTCCCACCAGGCCGGGTTGGCCGCCGGTACGGCCACCCCGGCGTGGTTGGGGACGATGTCCACGACCAGGCCGAGGCCGACGTCGCGCAGGGCCCGCAGCAGCCGCTGCCGGCCGGCCTCGCCGCCGATCTCCGGGTTGACCTGCCGGTGGTCGACGACGTCGTAGCCGTGTGCGCTGCCCGGGGCGGCGGCCAGCAGTGGCGCGCTGTAGAGGTGGGTGACGCCGAGGTCGGCGAGGTAGCCGGCGAGGCCGGCGGTGGTGTCCAGGTCGAAGCCCGGGCGCACCTGCACCCGGTAGGTGGCGGCGACGGACCTCGCGGGCATGTCAGGCCATCCTCTCCAGCACCACCAGGGAGCGGTCCGGTACGCAGAGTGTGCCCCCGGCATCCACTGTGGTGCCCTTGTCCTGGTCCGGTTCGGCGGTGCTGATCACCAGTTCCCAGCGCTGGCCGAACTCGGCCGGCGGGAGGGTGAAGTCCAGCGGCGCGTCGTGGGCGTTGAAGCAGAGCCAGAAGGAGGCGTCGTGGTGGCGTTGGCCGTACTGGCCGCGTTCCCGGATGCCCTCGCCGTTGACGAAGAGCGCCACCGAGCGCCCGAAGTCGTTGCCCCAGTCCTCGCCCGTCATCTCCCGGCCGTCGGGGGTGTACCAGGCCAGGTCCGGCAGCGGCTCGTCGACCTCGCGGCCGTGCACCGGCAGGCCGCTGAAGAAGCGGCGACGCTGGAACACCTGGTGCTGGCGGCGGAACTCGACGAGCCGACGGGTGAAGTCGAGCAGTTCGGTGTCGGCGTTGTCCCAGTCGACCCAGGCCAGCTCGCTGTCCTGGCAGTAGGCGTTGTTGTTGCCCCGCTGGGTGCGACCCAACTCGTCGCCGTGACCGATCATCGGCACGCCCTGGGAGAGCAGCAGGGTGGCGATGAAGTTGCGGCGCTGCCGGGCACGCAGCCCGAGCACCCCGGGGTCGTCGGTGTCGCCCTCGACGCCGCAGTTCCAGGAACGGTTGTGGCTCTCCCCGTCGCGGTTGTCCTCGCCGTTGGCCTCGTTGTGCTTGTCGTTGTACGACACCAGGTCGTTGAGGGTGAACCCGTCGTGACAGGTGACGAAGTTGATGCTGTGGAACGGGCGGCGGCCGTCGTCCTGGTAGAGGTCGGCGGAGCCGGAGATGCGGGAGGCGAACTCGGCGAGGGTGGCCGGTTCGCCGCGCCAGAAGTCGCGGACGGTGTCCCGGTACTTGCCGTTCCACTCGGTCCACTGTGGTGGGAAGTTGCCGACCTGGTAGCCGCCGGGGCCGACGTCCCACGGTTCCGCGATCAGTTTCACCCGGCTGACCACCGGGTCCTGCTGCACCACCTCGAAGAAGGTGGAGAGCCGGTCCACCTCGTAGAACTCGCGGGCCAGGGTGGCGGCCAGGTCGAAGCGGAAGCCGTCGACGTGCATCTCGGTCACCCAGTACCGCAGCGAATCCATGATCAGTTGCAGTGAGTGGGGGCTGCGGACGTTGAGGCTGTTGCCGGTGCCTGTGTAGTCGACGTAGTAGCGGCGATTCTCCTCGGAAAGCCGGTAGTAGCTGGGGTTGTCGACGCCCTTGAAGCTCAGCGTCGGCCCGAGATGGTTGCCCTCGGCGGTGTGGTTGTAGACCACGTCGAGGATCACCTCGATGCCGGCGGCGTGCAGTGCCTTGACCATGCCCCGGAACTCCTGCACCTGCTGGCCGAGGTGACCCAGCGCCGAGTACGCGTGGTGCGGGGCGAAGAAGCCGATGGTGTTGTAACCCCAGTAGTTGCGCAGCCCCAGGTCGGTCAGGCGGTGGTCGTTGACGAACTGGTGCACAGGCATCAGCTCGATGGCGGTGATCCCGAGCCGGGTCAGGTGCTCGATCATCGGGGGTGAGGCGATGCCGGCGTACGTGCCGCGCAGTTCCTCCGGGATGCCGGGCAGTCGCATGGTGAGCCCGCGTACGTGGGCCTCGTAGATGACCGAGTGGTGGTACGGGATGCGCGGCGGCGCGTCGTTGCCCCAGTCGAAGTACGGGTTGACCACCACCGACTTCGGCATGAACGGCGCCGAGTCGTCGGTGTTGATCCGCTCGGGCTCACCGTGGGTGTAGTCGTACACCGCCGGGTCCCACCGCACGTCACCGTCGATGGCCTTGGCGTACGGGTCGATCAGCAGTTTGGCCGGGTTGCAGCGCAGCCCGTCGGCCGGGTCGTAGGGGCCGTGCACCCGGTAGCCGTACCGCTGGCCCGGCCCGATCCCCGGGATGTACGCGTGCCAGACGTACGCGTCGACCTCCCGCAGCTCGACCCGGCGCTCGTGGCCCACGTCCCACTCGTCGAAGAGGCAGAGTTCGATCTTCTCCGCCACCTCCGAGAAGATCGCGAAGTTGGTGCCCATCCCGTCGTAGGTGGCGCCGAGGGGATACCGCTCGCCCGGCCAGACCTGCATGTCGCTCCTTCGGCCCACACGTCATGAGCTAGCTCGCACGATGAGCGCACCAACCGGGGTGAGCCGGTGATGCGCGCGGCGGTAATGCCCCGCACGGTCCACCGCCAATCCATCCGATCGGGTGAATGCCCGGTATCCGCCCGACTGAGCCGAGATGAACCCTGCGGTGTCGTCGGTCACTGAGGCCCTCTTCGAGATGCGGGATCGGCCACGATGACGTTTGCTTGTTCGCGGGCGCGTTGTCCGCGCGCCTACCAGATCCTCGCACCGCCGGCGCGTTCACGCGTGTCCGAAACCCAACCTTGCCTCTCGCCGCCACCGTTGTCGGCGCGTTCCTCCCTGCACGGACGGAGACCGACTGTGACCACCCTGCGGGTGGGCGGACGTACCGCCACCGCTGCTGACCGCGTCCACCGCCCCACGCTCACCTCGCGACCCCAGGTTCCGGCCCAGCCCGGCCCGCCCGCCGGGTCGCAGACCCGCCGCATCCTGATGCTGTCGTGGGAGTACCCACCGGTGCTCGTGGGCGGTCTCGGCCGGCACGTGCACGCGCTGTCGGTGGCCCTGGCCGCCGCCGGGCACGAGGTCACGGTCGTCACCCGCCACGCCGACGGCGCCCCGCTCGAGGAGTACGTCGACGGGGTGCGCGTCGTGCGCGCCGCCGAGGACCCGGTGACCTTCCCGCTGGCCACCGGCTCGCTGCTGGCCTGGACGATGGCGTTCAACCACACCCTGACCCGGGCCGCGCTGCGCGCCGCCGCCACCGGCGGCTACGACGTGATCCACGCCCACGACTGGCTCGTCGCGCACACCGCGATGACCCTGCGCGACCACCTCGACCTGCCGCTGGTCACCACCATCCACGCCACCGAGGCGGGCCGGCACCAGGGCTGGCTACCCGAGGAGATGAACCGCACCATCCACGGGGTGGAGCACTGGCTGGGCGGCGAGTCGAACCGGGTCATCGTCTGCTCCGGTTACATGCGCGACGAGGTGACCGGCCTGTTCGGCGTGCCGACCGGCCGGGTCGACGTGGTGCCCAACGGGGTCGAGCCGCACCGCTGGCGGGTCTCCGCCGCCGCCGTGGCGAAGGCGCGGGCCCGGTTCGCCGGGGACGGCCCGCTTGTCACCTTCGCCGGCCGGCTGGTGTACGAGAAGGGTGTGCAGCACCTGATCGCCGGGCTGCCCCGGCTGCGCGAGCGGCACCCGGGGCTGCGCGCGGTGATCGTCGGCGACGGCCCGTACCGGGGTGAACTGGAGGCCCACGTGCACCGGCTCGGCCTGGCCGGCACGGTCAGCCTGCCCGGTTTCCTCGGCGGCACCGACCTGCCCGCGGTGATGGCCGCCTCGGACTGCTTCGCCGTGCCCAGCATCTACGAGCCGTTCGGCATGGTCGCCCTGGAGGGAGCCGCCGCGGGTGCGCCGCTGGCGGTCGCCGAGACCGGCGGGCTGGCCGAGATCGTCGAACCGGGCGTCACCGGCGTGACCTTCCGGCCGCACGATCCGGACGCGCTCACCGACGCGGTGCACACCCTGCTCTCCGACGCCGACCGGGCCCGGACGCTGGCCCGCCGGGCCCGCGCCATGGTGCACGACCAGTACGGCTGGGCCGCCATCGCCAGCCGCACCGCCTCGACGTACGCCTCGGCGATCGCCCAGGCACCGACGTTCACCGCCGAACGCGCGGCGCGGCAGATGGCCCACGGGCGGGCGCTGCCGGCGCTCCCGGAGGGCAACCTGCTCGCCGCCGCCGGCCTGCGCTGACCGCTGTTTGCGGTGACGCGCCTCCTGCTCGCCCCGACCCGGTCCTCGGCCGGGTCGGGGCGCTGACCGGACCGGGATCGGGTGGCGCTGACCGGGTTGGCGGCTATCGGGGCCCGAGACCGGTCCGGCCGTCGAGCAGCTCGCGCGCCGCATCGAGATGACCCGCGTGTCGTGCGGTCTCCTCGATCATGTGCAGGACCACGCGCCGCAGGTCGGTGACGTCTTCTCCGAGCGGGCCGGGGTGCCGCTCGCGTACCGGCGCGGACAGCGGCAGTGCGGTCTTCTCCCCGTCGCCCATTCGGGCACCCCTTCCCCGTCGGCTCGTGCGCCGGTCGGACGAGCCAGCCGGATCGGCTCCGGCGAATGCCGGACGGTAACAGGCACGACCGACATCGCTCAGCCGGCCACTCCGTCCGTCACTCGGCCATCGACACAGGGCCTAGTCGAGCAACCAGTGGTGCAGTTGCGTGCCGTAGGGAGTCAGTGCGAGGAGCGCTGTCACACACCAGAGGGCGGTGCCGACGGCGAGCCAGCGGAACGCCGACCGATCGCCGACCCGCCAGGTGCGACCGAGGGACACCAGCCCGAGGAGCACGGCGACGGCGGCGACAAGCGGGACGAGCATCGCCACCACACGGCTGAGTTCGAAGACCCAGAGCAGCGGGTTCCACGCCGAGTCGGGGCCGACCGGCGGAAGCGAGTCCTTCGGATCGCCCAGCCGTTCCAGCCGCGGGTCCCGCAACGCCCGAGGATCGCCGGCACGCAGTGCCGCCGCGAGCAGCACACCGAAACTGCCGACCAGCGCGGCGGTCAGCGCAAACAGTTGGCCTGCCAGCACCACCCGTCCGCCGAGCGAGAACGGTCGGGACCGCACCTGCTGGCTCATGGGCGGCACCGTACCGCTCACCCGGCGGGTACGGCTGTCCCTGACCCGACGGGGCCGCCGGCCCGCAGGGCGACTGGCAGCATGTGGACATGGCTGTGATGGACGGTGGAGACGTCGACCTGGCGGTGGCCGAGATGGTGCGGGTGCTCACGCCGCACGTGTCCCGGGACTGGCGGGAACACCGGGCGGGGACGCTGGAGTGGAGTTGCTGGACGACGGCGGCCCACATCGCCCACGACCTGCTGGCGTACGCCGGTCAGGTCGCGGCCCGCCCGGCCGACGCGTACCTGCCCTTCGATCTGGTCGTCCGGGACGACGCCGCGCCGCGCGACGTTCTCGCCGTGGTCACCGCCTGCGGGCGGCTGCTGAGCGACGCGGTGGGCACCGCGGAGCCGACCGCGCGTGGCTGGCACTGGGGGCCGACCGACCCGGGTGGTTTCGCCGCGCTGGGGGTCAGCGAGACGCTCGTGCACACCTGGGACATCACCCAGGGGCTCGGCATCGACTGGCGGCCACCCGCGGCGCTGTGCGCCGCGGTGCTCGCCCGGCTCTTTCCGCAGGCCCCGTCGGGGGACCCGGTCGAGGGTGCTGCTCTGGTGCACCGGCCGGGCCGAACTGCCCGGCCGTCCCCGGCTCACGTCCTGGGTGCTGACGGCCGCCGTCGGCTGACCCGCAATGTCGCTGAGCGGCGCCAGGCCGCGTCCACGTGGGTTCCACGCCCCCGCCAGACCCGTTCGGACAGTTCATTCTGTCGTTACGATCTTGTATCCGCACTGGTCAGTGCCGCTTCACATCCGACACACTCGCAGGCATCCGACGGCGGTGAGGTCCGAGGAGGGCGCGGGTGCGGGTGCTCCTGGTGGAAGACGACCTGCGCGTCTCGGCGGGGCTCGCCTCGGCGCTCCGGCGGCGGGGGCACGACGTGGTACAGGCGGTGACGGCCGCCGAGGCGGTGGAGGCCGATCCGGTCGACCTCGTGCTGCTCGACATGAACCTGCCCGACCGCGACGGTCTGGAGGTGTGTCGCCGGCTCCGCCAGCATGACGAGGGCGTCGCGATCATCGCGGTGACCGCCCGGGTCGAGGAGCACGACCGGGTGGCCGGGCTGCGGGCCGGCGCCGACGACTACGTGGTCAAGCCGTTCTCGATGGTGGAGTTGCAGGCGCGCATCGAGGCGGTGATGCGGCGTACCGCCCGTACCGTCCGGCAGGCGACCACGTTGCAGGTAGGCGTGCTGCGCATCGACGTGGACGCCCGCCGGGTACGGGTGGGTGACCGCGAGATCGGCCTGTCCCGCAAGGAGTTCGACCTGCTGGTGGCGCTGGCCCGGCAGGCCGGCACGGTGGTGCCCCGGGACCGGTTGCAGCTCGAAGTCTGGCAGACCACCTGGGCCACCCGGCACAACCTGGACGTCCACGTCGCGGCGCTGCGCGGCAAGCTCGACGACCCGGGTCTGGTGGAGACCGTACGCGGCGTCGGCTACCGCCTCCGCGTGAACTGACTCTCTGCTCAGTCGAGGCAACCTCAGAGCATCCTCAAGAATCCCAGCTCGCGGCCCCGTGGTGGAGGGAGGGCGGGTGTGCTGTGCGTACCCAGCCATCCCTCCTGTTTGGAGATCCCCTTGAGATACAGACGGACAACGGCCGGTGTCTTCTCCGCTCTGCTCGCCGTCACCCTCGCGGCGACCGCACAACCCGCCCAGGCCCAGCAGGCGGAGCCCAACCAGGTGCAGGGCCTCACGGTCGTGCAGGGCGACGGCTACGCGACCCTGGCCTGGACCCCTGTCGACGGGGCCACCGACTACCAGATCGAGCGCACCGCCGTCGCCGAGGACGGCAGCGCCACCGGGGCGTCGGTCATCGTCGGCGTGTGGCGACCAAACCGTCAGATCAACAACTCGGCGCCGACCTTCGCCGACGCCGGCTTCGCCCCCGGCAACCGGTTCCAGTGGCGGGTCCGCGCCCGCCTCGGCAGCACCGCGCAGCCCTACTCCGCGCCGGTCAGCGACGCCACCCGGGGCCACTGGGGCGACCCGGACACCCCGGGCCGGAGCCTGCGTACCCAGTGGGAGAACACGCTTGGCGCGCAGTACACGAACGACGTCAACGAGTACGCCTACACCGCCGCGATCGACGAGCTGAGCGACCGGGTACGGGTGGTCGAGATCGGCCGTACGGTGCAGGACCGGCCGATCAACATGTTCGTCATCGGCTACCCCACCCCACCGGCCACCCCGGAGGCGGTCGCCGCGACCAACCCGCTGGCGGTCAACTGCAACGTGCACGGCAACGAGCCAGGTGACCGCGAGGCATGCCTGATCATGGCCCGGCAGCTGGCCTTCACCGACGACCCGGCCACCCTCGGCCTGCTGTCGAGGACCACCATGCTGATCGTGCCGACCATCAACGGCGACGGCCGGGCGGCCAACAGCCGGGGCAACTCCACGGGCCAGGACCTCAACCGGGACTACTCGCTGATCCGCCAGCCGGAGACCCAGGCGTTCGTGGAGATGGTCCGCGACTACCGGCCGATCGCCAGCTACGACGGTCACGAGTACGGCAACGCCAACACCGGTGACCTGCCGATGCTGCCGCCCCGGCACCAGAACGTGGCGCAGGGGATCTTCGACCGGTCGCAGGACATGATCGAGGGCCACATGTACACCCAGGGCGCCAGGGACGGCTGGTGGGCCTGCCCGTACGGGTGCACCGGCGCCAACGTCGGCCTGAGCGAGGAGACCATCCTGCGCAACACCCTCGGGCTGAAGAACGTGGTCAACTCCCTGCTGGAGCTGCGTAGCTCGGGTGGACCGACCCGGCCGGACGAGGGCAACACCGCGAACAACCGCCGCCGCAAGACGTACTCGGCGCTGTGGACGTTCCACCAGTTCCTCGCGTACCACGGGGCGAGCGTCGGCGACATCACCGCAGCCCGCGCCGAGGCGATCAGGTTCCAGTCGGCGAACACCGGCCGGATCGTCTTCCGGGGCTCGCGCCCGATCGAGGCGTACCCGGCGCCGCACCCGGGCGACACGCCGCCACCGCTGGACGCCCCCGGTGAGCACCAGATCCTGGAGCAGCCGCCGTGTGCGTACAAGCTCACCGAGGAGCAGTACCACGGTGCCCGTACCGACGGCCCGAGCGGCCGGCAGACCACAGTGGCGCAACGGCTCGCCGCGCACGGCTGGAAGGTCGTCAAGGTGGCCGGTGGTTACCTCGTACCGCTGTCGCAGCCGGAGCGGGGGCTGGTGCCGCTGCTGCTCGACGAGCAGGCCGCCGAGGGCCTGGTGGCCGGGGAACGGGTCGCGCCGACGCTCACCGGTACCCGCAACGGCCCGCTGACCGTCACCGGGGTGGCCTGCCTCGCCGGGGCCACGGTCCGGGGTCCGGTCCGGGTCCAGCCCGGCGCCACGCTCATCGTCAACGGCGGCTCGATAAACGGTCCGGTGGACGCCAGCGGCGCGGCCGGGTTCGTGCTGACCGCCGGCACTGTCAACGGCCCGGTGAACGTCACCGGCACGACCGGCCCGGTCCTGCTGGTCGGCAACCGGATCAGCGGCCCGGTCAACGTGGTCAACAACTCGGGCGTCGCCCCGCTGTTGGCCGGCAACACCGTCAACGGCCCACTGAGTTGCGCCGGCAACGCCGCCGCACCGGTGAACCTGGAGGTCGCCAACGCGGTCGGTGGCCCACGGTTCAACCAGTGCGCCGGCCTGTGAGCCGCTGAGCCCCGCCCCCTCGTACCGGCAGGCCGGACCCGCGCCCGGCCTGCCGGTACGCCCCGACGCAGGAAGTGGAGAAACAGTGACCGACACCAACGCTGCGGCCGGGCGTCCGGCGCCTCGCCGGATCCTGCCGATCACCGGTGCCGCCCTGGCCGCTGTGCTGCTCATCGGGCTCGGCAGCACGTCCGGAAAGGACAGTGGCGCGGCCGATGCCGTACCGGCCGGGGTCGCCGTGACCGGGCCGCTGTGCGATCTGCTGCCGGCCGGCAGCGAACCGGGCAACCCCGCCTCGCTCGCCGACCAGCCCGCCGATCAGGCTCTCCAGTGGATTCCGGTACTCACCACCTTCGAGGCGGCGGTACGCGCCACCGGCCTGGCCGAGGAGCTGACCCGGGAGGTGACGATCCTGGCCCCCACCGACGACGCGTTCGCCGGCAAGTTCTCCCGGACCAATCTCGACGAGCTGCTCCTGCGGGACACCGACGAACTGCGCGAGTTGCTGCGCGACCATCTGGTCACCGGGGCGCTGCCGGTGGCCGACCTGGTCGCCGCCGGCACGGTGACCACTGTCGCCGGCACCAGCCTGACCGTCACCGGGGTGGGGCAGGGCGCCCGCCTCGACGACCAGGCCGAGACGGTGTGCGCCGACTACCGGGCGGCCGGCGCCCGGATCCACGTCATCAACGAGGTGCTCGGCGACCTGCCCACCACCGCTGGTCAGGACGACGACGGTCATCCGGCCCACTGAACGCGTACCCGCCCCGGTCACGACGACGGCCGCCGTACCCGTGCTCCGGGTGCGGCGGCCGTCGTCGTGAGGGCTGCGGTCAGGCTGCTCGCGGTCAGCGCTGCTCGACGGGGAGGTAGTCCCGCTCGGCGGCACCCGTGTAGACCTGCCGCGGGCGGCCGATCTTGGTCTCCGGGTCGTTGATCATCTCGCGCCACTGGGCGATCCAGCCCGGCAGCCGGCCCAGCGCGAACAGCACCGTGAACATCTTCGTCGGGAAGCCCATGGCCTTGTAGATCAGGCCGGTGTAGAAGTCCACGTTCGGGTAGAGCCGCCGGGAGACGAAGAAGTCGTCGGCGAGCGCGATCTCCTCCAACTGCATCGCGATGTCCAGCAGCGGATCGGGCTTGGCCATCCGGCCGAGCACGTCCTGCGCCGCCTTCTTCACGATCGCGGCCCGCGGGTCGTAGTTCTTGTAGACCCGGTGGCCGAAGCCCATCAGCTTGACGCCGTCCTCGCGGTCCTTGACCTTGCGGACGAACGACTGCACGTCGCCACCCTCGGCCTGGATCCGCTCCAGCATCTCCAGCACCGCCTGGTTGGCCCCGCCGTGCAGCGGGCCGAACAGCGCGTTCACGCCGGCCGAGACCGAGGCGAACAGGTTGGCGTTGCTGGAGCCCACCAGCCGCACCGTCGAGGTGGAGCAGTTCTGCTCGTGGTCGGCGTGCAGCACGAAGAGCATGTCCAGCACCCGGGCGATGACCGGGTCGACCTCGTACGGCTCCGCCGGCACGCCGAACGTCATCCGCAGGAAGTTCTCCACGTAGCCCAGGGAGTTCTCCGGGTACAGCAGCGGCTGCCCGATCGCCTTCTTGTACGCGTACGAGGCGATGGTCGGCACCTTCGCCATCAGCCGGACCGTGGACATCTCCACGTGCTCGGCGTCGAACGGGTCGAGGCTGTCCTGGTAGAAGGTGGAGATGGCGCTGACGGCGGAGGAGAGCACCGCCATCGGGTGGGCCTCCCGGGGGAAGCCGTCGAAGAAGCGCCGCATCTCCTCGTGCAGCAACGAGTGCCGGCGGATCCGCTCGGTGAACTCGGTCAGCTGCTGCGTGGTCGGCAGCTCGCCGTAGATCAGCAGGTAGGAGACCTCCAGGAAGGAGCTCTTCTCGGCCAGCTGCTCGATGGGGTAGCCCCGGTAACGCAGGATGCCCGCGTCACCGTCGATGTAGGTGATCGCGGACGAACAGGCGGCGGTGTTGACGAACCCCGGGTCGTACGTCGTCAGCCCGGTT
The DNA here is from genome assembly GCF_016863495.1 of Micromonospora andamanensis. Taxonomy (GTDB): domain Bacteria; phylum Actinomycetota; class Actinomycetes; order Mycobacteriales; family Micromonosporaceae; genus Micromonospora; species Micromonospora andamanensis. The sequence goes on along the minus strand of NZ_BOOZ01000013.1, from coordinate 75,407 downwards.
TCCTTCAGCAGCTTGCCCACACCGATCCCGGCGGGGCCCTCGACCGCGGAATGTACCGGCATCGACAGCTGCCCGCCGGGGTGATCGAGCTTGACTTCCGTCATGTGGTTCCTCGCTTCGCCGGCAGATCTACGTTGAATTGCCTTCGCTTCTACCGTAATTGCGGTTGCGGCGACACCGCCGCTCGTGGTTCGGCGGTGAGGCATGCGTCACCCGATTCCCGACCGAAGCGCCGGGAAACCCCGACGACCGGGACGGACGGGTACGAAAGGCACACGTAGCGTGCAAGTAGACGGGCGAAGGGAATCGTGATCGAGGGCCGGAACTGAGCTGCCGGCCGGCCTGCCCTACCGGGTCAGGAGATCGACAGCTGCCGCAGGCCGCCGTCCTGGCCGACCAGGTAGAGGTCGAGGCGGTTGGCGCCGGCTCGGAAGAGCCGGTCGTCGGCGAGCAGGGCCGCGAAGCGCCGGCCGCCCGGATCGGGTGCGACCACCGGGACCACCGCCGCGACGGTGCCGTTGACGGCCACCGCCAGTTCGGTGCCGTCGGCGACGTCGCCGTCGACGGTGCCCCAGATCATGCCGGGCAGCACACCCTCGTCGGGATCCACGGCCCGGAAGGCGTCCAGCCCACCGACCCGGGCGCTGCCGGCGGTGGGCACCGCGCCGACGGCGGTGCCGACCAGCCGATGCGGGGCCGCCGGTGGCGGCGCGGCCGGCACCCCGCCGCTTATCGGCAGCGGTTGCGACGGCCGGTCGTAGAAGACCTTGCCCTGGTCGGTGCGGGGAGCCTGGCGGGCGGAACGACCGTCGACCCGCCAGGGCAGCCGGATCGCGGCCTCGTCGGCGATCGTCGGCAGCAGGTCGACATGTGCCCAGTTGCGGTCGTCGACCTGCCCACTGCGCTGGCCGGGGGTCTTGACGAACAGCGGCACCCAGGCCACCTCGTCGGCGGCGGCCCGGATCGCGTCCTCGCCGCGCCCCTGCACGCCCTTGGTGAAACTGACCCCGTGGTCGGCGGTCACCACCACGAGCGCCTCGTCCCACAGTCCGCTGGCGCGCAGCGTACGCATGGTCTCGCCGATCAGCCGGTCGGTGTAGCCGAGCTGGGCGAGGTGCCGGGCGCGGGCCAGGTCCACCCAGCCGTCGCCCTCGTTGGGGAAGTCCTCCGGGGCCTCGTACCGTGCCCCGGACGGCAGGAACGCCCACGGCGAGTGCGGCATCAGCAGGTGCAGGAAATGCAGTGTCGGTCGCGACGACGGGGTCAGGCCGTTGAGGAAGCTGGTGAACCGGGCCGGCTGGTTGACGTTGAGGCTGTCCCAGCGGAACTTCGGGTCGGTCGGCACCGGCTCGGCGGCGTCGATGCCGGCCTCCTCGGCGGTGCGCTCGCGGTATGAGTCCTCCGGGTCGATCCGACTGTCGTACGGTGCGGTGACCTGACGCAGCAGCCCCGCCGTCTCCCGCACCAGCACGCCGATCCCCTGTTCCGGGGTGACCGGCCGCTCGCAGCGGCTCGGTGGGCACAGCCGGGTGATGCTCTCCTCGGCCCGGATGTCGTACAGCCCGCCGAAGGCGGTGAAGAGGTTGTCCGGGTAGTGGGAGTAGTGCGGGGCGAACGGCTCCGCCGGGTACCGGCCGGTCAGCATCGCCGGCAGCGCGTACGGCGTCCACCCGCTGACCCCTGTCGCGTTGCGGTACCAGGTGGAGGCGCCGGCCAGCTCGGCGAAGTGCGGAAACCGGGTCGCGTCGACGCCACCGGCGGAGTCGAGCAGGGAGACCAGCGGAAGCTCGTCGAGGATCAGCATGACCACCGGCGGGTGCCGGTTTCCGGTAGCCGTACCGGCCACCCCGCCGTCGCCGAGCGGCAGCACCACCGGCCCGGTCGGCGAGGCGAACAGGAACAGCCCGACGAAGAGCGGCGGACCGGCAGCAGCCAGGCGCAGCACCCCGCCGAGCGCCGTCCAGCGCCGGTGGGCGACGGCTGCGGCGGCGCCGGCCGCCAGCGCCACCAGCAGCAGCGGTACGCCCCGCAGCGGGGTGGTGTGCCGCCCCACCTGCACCGCCAGCGCGGCGACCAGCAGCCCGAGCAGCAGGCTGTGGGTCATCGTCCGCGTCGCGGTCCCGGCCAGGCCGGACAGCAGGCCGAGCAGACCGAGCGCCACCGTCGGCGCCACCGCGACGAGGGCCACCAGCAGCAGGATCTCGCCCCGGTCGGCCCGGTGGAACAGGAAGAAGTCCGGGCTGCGGCCGAGGATGTCCAGCAGCGGCTGGGTGATCACCAGCCCGGCCAGCGCGGTGACCTCCAGCAGCCGCCGGCCCTCGGCCCGCCAGCCGCCCCAGCCCCAGCCCCAGCCCCAGCCCCAGCCCCAGCTACGACGCTCCTCGGTCGTACCGGATGGCGCGGCCGGGCCCGGCACCAGGTCGTCGCCGCCGGCGCTGCCGGAGCCGCTCGCGCCGGCCCCGGTGGTGGGGCGGTCGGTCACGGAAGCGCCACCCGGTACAGGGTGCGGGTGCCCGAGGGCAGTTCCAGCCGGTCCTCGACGGTCCCGTGGCCGGCGAGCAACGCCTCGAAGGCGTCCCGCCGGTAGTCGGGGAAGATGCCGTCCGGCTTGTTGGCCAGCAGCCGAGCGGCCATCGGGTCGTCCGGGTGGACGAACTCGACCACCAGCCGCCCGCCGGGCGCGGCGAAACCGGCGAGGCAGGCCACCACCTCCGGCAGCGGCACGTTGCGGCCGATCGCCAGGTGGTGCACCAGGGCCAGGGCGAGGACGGTGTCAGCCTTGGCCCGGGCGGCGAACGAGGCCCGTTCGGTGCCGCGCCAGCCACCGCCGGGCGACGGGTCGGCCAGGTCCATCACCAGCGGCAGGACGTGCCGTTCGCCCTCCCCGCGCAGGGTGCGGTACAGCCGGTCGACCACCGCCGGGTCCTGCTCGACGGCGACCACGTAGTCGGCGTGCCGGGCCGCGAGCCGGGCGTACCGTCCGTCGTTGGCACCCAGGTCGAGCACCAGCCGGCGCCGACCGGCGGCGGTCAACGCGGCGGTCACGAAGCGCTCCTTGCCGGTCCGGTCGTCGCCGGAGTAGCCGCAGGTGTGCTGGTAGTCGACCCAGTGCGTGGCCGGCGGCTGATGGTCCAGGCGGCGGACGAGCTTCTCCAGCCCTCGCGCGGTGGCCAGGGCCAGCTCACGGGTGTAGCCGGCGTCGCGCAACTGGGCGCGCACCTCGGCGGTGCTGGTGGCGGCGCTGCGGCGCTGCACGGAGCCGTGCAGGTGGACGTGGGTGAGCACCCCCGGCAGCAGTCGGCGGGTGCCCCGGAACAACGGTCCCATCTGCTCCGGCTCGATGCCGTCGACCTGAGCCCGCAGCCAGGGCTGGAACGCCAGCCCCAGGTGCGCGCCGAGCATCAGCGGGTAGAGCAGCGTCTGGCAGAACTGCCGGTAGCCGGCCCAGGGCTCGCCGTCGCGCAGCGGGGTGAAGGACCCGACGTCGATGAAGACCGGATCGGTGCCACGCCACTGGAGGTTGTAGGCCGAGCCGTCCTTGGTGGTGAACCCGGCCGGCAGGGCGGCCCGGAGGATCTCCAGGTGCAGCAGCGCGGCGTCGCGGAGCATGGCGAAGGACCACTCGTACGGGTGCGAGACGAACGGGACGCGCTCGTGCCGCAGCACCGTCGCCCAGCTCGACGACGCCGAGCCTGTCGGCAGGTCCCGCAGCGGCGACTCCGGGGGCAACTCCTCGGTGCCACAGACCTTGCCGGTGGCGAGCAGCGGCGGGAAGAAGCTGCTGGCGGCGAGGGCACGCCAGTGGTCTGCGGCGGTCCGGTCGAGCGCGCGCAGCACGTCGTCGCCGGCGTGGAACACCCGGTTGGCCGGGTCACGGAAGGAACCGGGCTCCGGGCGTGGATCGACGTCAAGCGGGGCCGGTCGGGTCGACCGGCCCAGGTCTGGGATCACCATCGCGTCGGGTCAGCTCTGGTCGGTGGGCTGGCGGCGGAACCGGCTGACCAGCCTGCGCCAGTAGAGCTTGGCCGCCACCGCGACCCCGGCGATACCGCCGACCACCGCCTGCACGATGAGGCTGCCGGATCCCGCGTCCAGGTAGGCCAGGTGGTTCACCGACCGCTCCTTCCCTCTGCCGTCACGACACCGACACCCACCGCCGTTGCTCACATTTCGGATTTGAGCGGCATGGCCGGACCTAAGCCACCGTACGCCCCCATTCGCCTCCGCCAGGCCACAACCACACACTTCCCACCCCCCATCTCCCCCACCCCACCCTCACCCCGGCCGGTTGATCATGAGGTTGGCGGCGAGTTTGATCTCCAAAGTGCCGCCAACCTCATGATCAACGCGGAAGGGGCCTTCAGGGGTGGTGGTGCATGGCTAGGCGGAGGAGGGTGAAGCGCAGGGCGGTGGCGGCGAGGTTGGCCGTCAGGAGCACGGCTAGTTCCAGGGGGCGGGCCGGGGTGGCGACCGCGTGCAGCGCGGCAAGCGATCCGCTGGTGAGCGCGAGACCGACGGCGAACGCCAGCAGCCCCTGCGCGTGGTGCCGGGCGACGTGCCGGCGACCGGCGATGCCGAAGGTGAGCCGGCGGTTGGCGGCGGTGTTGGCCACCGCGGTGAGCAGCAGCGCCAGCACGTTCGCCGGTTGGGCGCCGAGCACGCCCCGGGTCAGCGTGAACAGCAGCAGGTACGCGCAGGTGCTGGCCACGCCGACGGCCGCGAAGCGGATCAGTTGTCGGGGCAGGCCGGCCGGCACCTGCCCCGGCGGCACCGCCAGCGGTGCTCGACCGAGTTGGGCGCGCAGGTCGGCCAGGGGCAGCGCTCCGGTCAGCAGCGCCCGGCCGAGGCGACCGATGCCACGCAGGTCCGCCACGGCGGTGGCCACCACGTCGACCCGGCTGTCCGGGTCGTCGATCCAGTCGACAGGTACCTCGTGGATGCGTAGCCCGGCCCGCTGCGCCAGCACCAGCAGTTCGGTGTCGAAGAACCAACCGGTGTCCTGCACCAGCGGCAGCAGCTCACGGGCCACGTCCGCCCGGATCGCCTTGAAGCCGCACTGGGCGTCGGAGAACCGGGCGGCCAGGGTGCCCCGCAGCAACAGGTTGTACGCCCGGGAGATGATCTCCCGCCGGGCACCGCGTACCACCCGGGAGGTGCGGGCCAGCCGGGTGCCGATCGCCACGTCGGAGTGACCGGAGATCAGTGGCGCGACCAGCGGCAGCAACGCCGCGAGATCGGTGGACAGGTCCACGTCCAGGTACGCCAGCACCGGCGCGTCCGACGCCGACCAGGCCGCCCGCAAGGCTCGGCCACGACCCTTGGCGTCCAGGTGGCGTACCTGCACCTGGGGTATCTCCGCGCTGAGCGCCTCCGCGACGGCCAGGGTGCCGTCGACGCTGGCGTTGTCGGCGATGGTGATCCGGAACGGGTACGGGAAGTGCTCGGCGAGGTGCGCGGACAGCCGCCGGACGCACGGGCCGAGGTCGACCTCTTCGTTGTAGACCGGGACGACGACGTCCAGCACCGGGTTCGGCGCGCCGGGCCGGGCCGGTACGGCGGCACGGGAACCGATCGAGGAGATCATCGCGGTCCCCCCTGCTGACCGCTGCTCAGGTCGTAGAACGTCACCCCGTCGACGGTCTGCGCCGGGAAGTTCGCCGCGACCCAGGTGGCGATCTCCGAGGAGGCCGAGCTGCCGCCGTTGGTGCCCCGGAAGCCGCCCCCACCGATGAACCAGTGGATCCTGCCGTCGGCCACGTACCGCTGGAACTGTTCGAGGGTGGGCGACGGGTCGCTGCCGTTGAAGCCACCCACCGCCATCACCGGCGAGCCGGTGGCGAGCTGGTAGCCGGAGGCGTTGTTGGAGCCGACGGTGGCGGCGATCCAGGTGTAGTCGTCGCTGTCGCGTTCCAGCACGTCCCGCAGGGCGGCGCTGGGCGTCCGGGAGTCGAGCAGCCCGCCCATGCCGGCGCCAGGGTTCGCGCCGGCCGTCTCCGGACCGCCGGGCCGGCCGTCACCGAACCGATCGGCAGCCGGGTCGCCGCCGGCACCTGGCGGCCGGGCGTCGGCCCGGTCGGTGCCGGGGAGGCCAGGTGTTCCGGTGGCACCGGCCCGGCCGGCGCCGGGCGGGCCGCCGCCGGCGAACCGGCCGCCGGCGCGGTTCGGGTCGGGGCCGCCGAACCGCCCACCACCGCCCGACCCGAACCCGCCGCGCACGTCGGGGCCGGCGGTCGGAATGGCGCCGGTGTGCGGTGTGGCGGCGGTCTGCGTCGCGTACGCGGCCGGCCCGGCCAGCGCCACCACCGCGCTGACGAGAAGCGCCGGGACGGCCGCGCGCCGAGCCAGCCGGTGGGCCAGCAGCAGCGCGGACACCGCGACGAGCCCGCCGACCAGCACGGCGCCACGCAGCCACGGGAACCAGTCGGGGGTACGTTCCAGCAGCGTCACCGACCACACCACGGTGACCGCCACGGTGCCGGTGAGCGTGAGCGTGGCCGCCAGCCGCCACCATCCCCGGGCGTGGGTACGGGCCCGCCAGAGCAGGGTCGTGCCGATGCCGACAAGCGCGCCGACCGCCGGTGCCAGCGCCACTGTGTAGTACTCGTGGAAGATGCCGGACATGTAGCTGAAGATCCCGGCGGTGACCAGCAACCAGCCGCCCCAGAGCAGCAGGCCCGCCCGCACCCGGTCGGTCCGGGCCGCCCGACCGGCCAGCACCAGCCCCGCGACCAGCAGGATCAGGGCGGCCGGCAGCAGCCAGGAGATCTGCCCGCCGACCTGGGTACCGAACATCCGCAGCAGGCCGGTCTGCCCGGCGAACGGGCCGCCGCCGCCCGGCCCGCCACCGCCGCCGACGCTGCCCACCTCGGTGCCGGTGAGGCGGCCCAGGCCGTTGTAGCCGAGGGTCAGCTCCAGCACGCTGTTGGACTGCGATCCGCCGACGTAGGGGCGGGCGCTGTCGGGCACCAACTCGACCACCGCCACCCACCAGCCGGCGGCCACCACCACGCCGAGCCCGGCGAGGAGCACCTGCCGGATCCGGCGTCCGGGCGTGGCCGGCGCGGCGAGCAGGTACACCGCCGCGAAGACCGGCAGCACCAGGAACGCCTGGAGCATCTTGGTCAGGAAGCCGAAGCCGACCAGGACGCCGGCCAGCACCAGCCATCGGGTGCTTGCCGTCTCCACCGCGCGCACCGTGGCGTACGCGGCGGCGACCAGCAGCAGCACCAGCAGCGCGTCCGGGTTGTTGAACCGGAACATCAGGGTGGCCACCGGGGTCAGGGCCAGCACCGCACCGGCGAGCAGACCGGCGGCCGGTCCGTACCAGCGGCGCACGGTGGCGTACAGCAGGCCGACCGTGGCCACGCCGCAGAGTGCCTGCGGCACCAGCAGCGCCCAGCTGTTCAGGCCGAAGAGGCGTACGGAGAGCGCCATCAGCCACAGCGAGGCGGGCGTCTTGTCCACGGTGATCGAGTTGGCCGCGTCCGACGAGCCGTAGAAGAACGCCGTCCAGTCCTGGGAGCCGGCCTGCGCGGCGGCGGCGTAGTAGGAGTTGGCCCAGCCGGACGCGCCCAGCCCCCACAGGTAGAGCAGCCCGGTGACCAGCAGCAGCAGGACCAGTGCCGGCCGGGCCCAGGCCGGTGCGCTCCCGGTGGGTAGGTCGGTGCCGCTGGCTGTCGTCGACGGGGTTGTCCGGGTCTCTGTTCTGTCCATGCCGGCCAGCCTCGGCCGGGGAACTGTTCCGCCTCCGTGCGGCGGCTATGCGTCGGCTGTGGAGTTGGGTAGTCGGACGGTGAACACCGTACGGCCCGGCCGGGAGTCCAGCGAGACGGTGCCGTGGTGCGCCTCCACCACGGCGGCGACGATGGCCAGGCCGAGACCGGTGCTGCCGTGGGCACGGGACCGGGAGCTGTCTCCCCGGGCGAAGCGTTCAAACACCTCGGGCCGCAGTTCGGGCGGTACCCCGGGGCCGTCGTCGGTGACGCTGAGTTCGGCGGTGTCGTCGGCGAGCCGGAGCCTGGTGGTGACGGTGCTGCCCGGCGGGGTGTGCACCCGGGCGTTGGCCAGCAGGTTGGCCAGCACCTGGTGCAGTCGCGCGGGGTCACCTGTCACCCGGATGACCGGCTCGGGCAGGTCGAGCCGCCAACGGTGCTCGGGGCCGGCCACGTGCGCGTCGCTGACGGCGTCGACGACGAGTGCGGAGAGGTCGACAGGTTCCACCGCGAGAGGTCGGCCGGAGTCCAGCCGGGCCAGCAGCAGCAGGTCGTCGACGAGGCTCGTCATCCGGGTGCTCTCCGATTCGACCCGGCGCAGCGCGTGGGCCACGTCGGGCGGCACCTGGTCCCGGCCCCGGCGCGCCACCTCGGCGTAGCCGCGGATCGCCGCGAGGGGCGTCCGCAGTTCGTGGCTGGCGTCGGCGACGAACTGGCGTACCCGGGTCTCGCTGGCCTGCCGGGCCGCCAGCGCGGCGGCGACGTGGCCGAGCATCCGGTTGAGCGCGGAGCCGACCTGCCCGACCTCGGTACGCGGATCGGTGTCGGTGCTCGGGACCCGTTCGGAGAGCGCCACCTCACCCCGGTCGAGTGGTAGCTCGCTGACCCGGGCGGCGGTGGCGGCGACCCGGCGCAGCGGACGGAGGGTGACCCGGACGATGAGCGCCCCGGCGGTGCCGGCGACGAGCAGGCCGACCACTGTGATCCCGGCCTGCGCGGCCACCATCGCCCAGACGGTCTCCTGGACGCCGGCCAGCGGCACACTCAGCACCCGGACGGTCCCGGTCGGCGACTGCCGGGCCACGGCCCGGTAGCCGCCCCGCTCCCCCAGGCTCAGGCTGTGCGCCCGACCGTCGGTGGGCACCTCGGCCAGTTCGCCCACCTCGTCGACAGGCACCGACTGTTCCTGCCGGCCGACGAGCGTCCACGCCTCGGTGACGCGACCGTCGACGACCTGCGCGCTTATCGTGCCGGGCGGAAAGCCGCGCGGCACCCGCACGTCGCCCCACGGGCCGGTGCCGGGGCCGGGTTCCCATGGGGCGCTGGGCCGCCCTCCGGGCGTGAAGCGCAACTGCTCGTCCACCCGGGAGATCAGGAACTGGCGGAGCGCCACGGTGGTGAGGCCGCCGATGGCCAGGCTGACCGCGGCAAGCAGCGCCACCAGGGTGAACACCAGGCGGGTCCGCAGCGACCAGCCCGCCAGCCAGCGGCGCATCCCGGTCACTCCGCCGGCTTGAGCAGGTACCCGGCCCCGCGCAGCGTGTGGATCATCGGCTGGTGGCCGGCGTCGATCTTCTTCCGTAGGTACGAGATGTACAGCTCGACGACGTTCGCCTGGCCACCGAAGTCGTAGTTCCACACCCGGTCGAGGATCTGGGCCTTGCTCAGCACCCGGCGGGGGTTGCGCATCAGGTACCGCAGCAGCTCGAACTCGGTGGCGGTGAGAGTGATCAGCCGGCCGTCCCGGCGTACCTCGTGGCTGTCCTCGTCGAGGGTGAGGTCGCCGACGGTGAGCACCGCGTCGGGGCGGGTGGCCACCGCGAAGCCGGAGCGGCGCAGCAGCGCGCGCAGCCGGGCGATGACCTCCTCCAGGCTGAACGGCTTTGTCACGTAGTCGTCGCCGCCGACGGTCAACCCGGCGACCCGCTCCTCGACCGCGTCCCGGGCGGTCAGGAAGAGCACCGGCACCGTGTCGTTGTCCGCCCGCAGCTTGCGCAGCACCTGGAAGCCGTCCAGATCGGGCAGCATCACGTCGAGCACCACCGCGTCCGGTCGGAACTGCCGGGCCGCGCGTACCGCGGCCATGCCGTCGCCTGCCGTACGCACCTGCCAGCCCTCGTACCGCAGGGCCATCGACAGCAGGTCCGTCAGGGTCGGCTCGTCGTCCACGACCAGCACCCGGACCGGCTCACCGTCCGGTCGACGCAGCTCCACCCGGCCCGGCGCGGCCTCCCCCTCGGTCATCATGGTTCCCATGGTGGTGCCGCGTGCTGGGGGCCACTTGTGCGGCTCCTGTGGGCCGGCTGTGCGGCCACGACCGCCCGAGGTGGGCCGGGGGTCACTCGGTCACACCTACCGGGTCGGTACGGACGAAGCGCATGGACCAGGTGCCCGACCCGTCGGGTCGCTGCCGCACATAGAGATGGTCCGCCGCCGGCGTGGGCGCCTCCTGCGGCCGGCGTAGCACCCACAGTCGCGGTGGGGTGCCGTCCGGCCCGGCCGGCAACGACCGCACCAGATCGTGGGCCGGACCGCCGACGAAGCGTACGGTCACCTCACTCATCACGTTCCGCCTCCAGCCCGCCCGGCGCGTCGGGCGTCCCGGCTCGCACGCTAACGCACCAGCCGCCGTCGGAGGCGGGTTTGCCCTGATCGGGGGTGGGGTACCGTGCCGGGGCCACGGTCTGCCGGGTCGTGGCGGAGCGGCACGAGGGACAGGGGGCGGTCGATGCGTACGCTGGACGGGCGCTACCGGCTCGACCAGCGCATCGGCATCGGCGGGATGTCGGAGGTGTGGCGGGCGTACGACGCCGTGCTGGACCGGCCGGTCGCGGTGAAGCTGGTATCGCCCGGGCAACCCGACGGCTCGGCCTCGGTGGAGCGGATCCGCTGCGAGGCCCGGTCCGCGGCCCGCCTGGTCCATCCGAACGTGGCGAGCGTGCACGACTTCGGCACCTGCGACTCCGTGCTGGGCCGCGAGCTGCCCTACATCGTGATGGAGCTGGCCGAGGGGCAGACCCTTGCCGCGCACCTGCGGGCCGGTCCGCTGGACTGGCGGATCGCGGTGCGCGTCTGTGCGGAGGTGAGCGCCGCGCTGGCCGCCGCGCACGCCCACGGCATCGTGCACCGCGACATCAAGCCGGCGAACGTGATGCTCACCCCGTCCGGGGTGAAGGTGCTCGACTTCGGTATCGCCACCCCCGCCGGCGCCGCCGACACCACGCCGGACGGCGTCGTCGTGGGTACGCCCGCCTACCTGGCGCCGGAGCAGCTGCACCGGGCCCCGGTGACCCCGGCTGCCGACATCTACGCCCTCGGGGTGCTGCTCTACTACTGCCTCGCGGGACGCCTGCCGTATCCGGCGGACAGCGTCAGCCAGCTGCTCGGCCGGGACGGTCGCCGCGAGCCTCGCCCCCTGCCCGAGCTGCCCGGGCTGCCGGCCGAGGTGGCGGAGCTGTGTCGGCGTTGCCTCGCCGACGACCCGACCTTGCGGCCCAGCAGCCTGGTGGCCGCGCTGCTGCTGGCCGAGGCGGTCGACGCCCGGGTGTACGTGCCGATGCACGAGCCGCTGATGCCACGGCAGCGGCCACCGGCGGTGAGCCCGTGGACGGAGCGCGCCGCGGCCGAGGCCACCGAGGCCGCCGCGGTCGCCCAGTGGAGTCGGCACGGCGGCTGATTGCCGGTTTCACCCGACCCGCCCCGGGTAGCCGGGCGGGGAGTGACGGGAGGAACGCGATGCCGAGTTCCTGGCTGAACGAGGTTGCCGCCGCGACCGCCGAGGGCGGTCACATCCACACCGACGACGAGGCGCTCTCGACCGCCCTCGCCTCGCCGCTGGCACCGCACTGCACCGGGCTGACCCCGTCGCAGCTGCTGGCCGCCGCGTTCGCGTCCTGCCTGCACCACGCGGCGGTGGAGGCGGCCGGCGGGATCACCGACGAGGCGCACACCGTGCAGGTACGCGCGGAGGCGAAACTCGGCCGCGACGACGACGGCCGGTACCGGGCCGACGTGCACGCCTCGATCTCCTCGGTCGGGCTCAGTCGACAGCAGCTCGCCGAACTGGTCGAGCACGCCGACCGGCTGTGGCCGTTCTCCAGCGAGGACGGCGGCCGGCACCGGCTCACCGTGAGTCCGGCGGAGAATGGCCGGCACTGACCCGCTGGTGAGCTGATCCCGGGCTCTCCCGGCAACGGGGCACCGGCTGGCCCGACCGCCCGACCCGTGGGCGCGGTCGGGTCGACAATGCCCTCGTCCGTTCGGGGGAGGCCGCCGACCGGGTCGATAGACGCCGACAAGATTCGGTTTTCGCCCTGCTTTGTCCCCGCATTTACGACATTTACCCACCGGCGGACAGGGGAGCTTAGTTCGCTTTGTCAGTCAGCGTGGAGAATCTCCTGGCGGATAGCCGCGAATTGTGACGCATGCCACCAACCGGGCCGATGGCAGACCGCCGTTAAGTTTCTAGCCTCGGCGGGTGCATCCCGACGACGACATCGACCAGAAGCTGACCCCCGGGCGACCGGCGAGCCTTTCGGCCGGCGAGGCATCATCCGAACGGGTGATGGGCCGACATCGCGCCGTGCCGTCGCCCCGCCGCGGCGTTCGCGCGGTGCTCGCCTCCACCCCCGTCCGGGTGGCCCTGGCCACCGGTGTGACCTGCTGTCTCGGCGCGACAGCAGTGGTGGCAGCCAGGCATGACGACGGGGGGTCGCCGCCCCCGGCGACCGAGGCGCTCACCGAGCGCGCGCTCGCCGCCCAGGAGGAGGCGGCCTCCCGCTCCCTCGACCGCAGTCCCACCCCCGCCCCGTCCAGCGCCAGCCCCACGCCGACCACCTCGCCGACCGCCAAGCCGTCGGCCACCCCCAAGCCGAAGGCGACGAAGAAGAAGGCCCCCACCAAGCCACCGCGTCCCCGGCCGGTCGCCGGGCTCACCCAGGCACAGATGGACAACGCCAAGGCGATCGTGGACGTCGGCGTCGACATGAAGATCCCCCGCCAGGGGCTGGTGATCGCGGTCGCCACCGCGATGCAGGAGAGCACCCTGCTCAACTACGCCAGCGGCGTGCTGCCCGAGTCGCAGAACTACCCGCACCAGGCCATCGGCTGGGACCACGACTCGGTGGGGCTGTTCCAGCAGCGACCCAGCAGCGGTTGGGGCAGCGTACGGGACCTGATGCGGCCGGCGTACGCGGCCCGCGCGTTCTACGAGGCGCTGCTGGAGGTACCCGGATGGCAGCAGATGAGCCTCACCCTGGCCGCCCAGGCCGTGCAGATCTCCGCCTTCCCCTACGCCTACGCCCAGCACGAGGAGCGGGCCACCACCATCGTGGCGGCACTTACCTGAGCCGGACGCGGGCCGCCGGGTCGGGCCCGTCGGGTACGGCGGGTCAGGCCCGCTTGGGCAGGACGACCACGCGACCGAAGAACTCGTCGATGCGGTGCACGACGTCGTTGAAGTCGTCCAGGTCGATCGGCTTGGTGACGTACGCGTTGGCCTGGAGCGTGTAGCTGCTGATGATGTCGGTGTCCGCGTTCGAGGTGGTCAGCACGACGATCGGGATGGTCCGTAGATCCTCGTCGCTCTTCACCTCGCCGAGCACCTGACGCCCGTCCATCCGGGGCATGTTGAGGTCGAGCAGGATCACGTCCGGACGCTGCGCGTCGCTGTGCCGGCCCTCGCGGCGGAGAAACTCCATCGCCTCCTCACCGTCACCGACCACGTCGATCACCTTCTCGACGTCCGAGGTGGCCAGGGCCTCCTCGATCATGAGCACGTCGCCCGGGTCGTCGTCCACCACGAGAATACGAACCGGAGCGAGGGTGCCTGCGCTCATCTCTACCTGCCTCAGGTCGGTCACGACGAGACCTGCCGGCCCCGCGCTGGCGGAAATCTAGCCCATCCCCGGACGGTCGGCGACCGCCGGGTCCGCGGTGTCGCAGCCGTACCCCAGCACCCCCGCCAGGCCGGTCACCGCGAGCACCCGCGCCACCCGGCCCACCGCGCCGGTGATCCGGAGCCAGCCACCCTCGGCCGCCGCCCGGTTGTCGCCGCGGACGAAGACCGCGATGCCCGTCGAGTCACAAAAGGTCAACTCGGTCAGGTCGATCAACAACCGCCGCTGGCCGGCCGAGGCCAGACGGTCGATGACCGCGTTCAGCCGAGGGGCGCTGATCATGTCGAGCTCGCCGGCCAGGCGGAGGCGGGTCGGCCCGCCGTCGTCGTCGTCGACGTGCGTGACGGTGAACGTCACGACGATCCCCTCCCGCCGCGCAGAGACAGATGCTTGCTGCGCGGCAAGTATACGTGGGCCCGCGCGGGCCGGACATCACGCGCGGGTCAGGCAGATCGCTGGCCCGCCGCCGGCAGTACCGCACGCCCCCGCTGGAGATGGTCCACCGCCCGGGGGAAGTCGTGCAACACCCGCGTGTAGTACGCCAACGAAACGTCGATCGCCGCGGCCGGAACTCCTCGGCTGTCCAAAATGGTGGTCAGCCACTCGATGAACTCGGTGAACAGCGAGCCGTCGTCGACGTAGAGGGCGGCGGCCAGAAAGTCCAGGATGTACCCGAGGTCGCTGACCGTCGAGTCCAGCTGGGCCGGCGTGTGGTCGCGGGTGGCCGGGAACCGCTGCGTCAGGTCGGCCAGGGCGCCGTCGATCAGCTCACCACGCCTGTTGACCAGGCCGGCGTACTCGTCGTCGGCGAGGTGCGCCAGGTCCGCCGGCCCCGACGCCCGCAGGGCACGTTCGTCGCCGAGCAGCTCGGCGGCGGCGACCGCGTTGGCGGCCCAGGCCACACCGAGTCGCCGAGCCCACCGACCGTCCACCCCGAAGCCCCGCCCACCGACGAGCACCGGCACGTCCGAACGCCGACACGCCTCGATCATCCGGTGTGCGTGTGGCAGCCGCATCGGCAACGCCGAGGCGAGCGCCACCGCGTACGCGTCGTACCGGTGCAGGTACGACACCAGGTGCGCGGCCGGGACACTGGCACCCAGGAAGGTGACCTGCCAGCCGCGCAGCCGCAGCACCTCGGCGACCAGCCGGGCCGGCAGCGCATGCCACTCACCGTCCATGCAGGCCACCACGATCCGAGCGCCGGTCGGGCGCACGTCGGCGTACGCGGCGACGGCCGCCACCACCCGCTCGCTGATGTGCGTCGCCGCGTGCTCCTGGGCCACGCTCCATTCGTTGCGCGCCCACCGCTCCCCCACCTCGGCCTGCGCGGGAGCGACAAGCTCCAGCAGTACGCGGTCGGCCGGCACACCGGCGTCGAGCAGCCCGCACGCCACCTCGACGGCGGCATGCTCGTCGGCCTCGGCGAGACAGTGCAGATAGTCCCGGTAGCCCGCCTCGGGCAGGGTGTCCCTGGTCGCGATGGTCACCGGGCGGTCGTCTCCTGTGGATCCGGCCCGGTCAGGGTCGGCACCGCGTGCAGGTGCCGCTGCGGGCGGCCCCCGACTCCGCTGGCGCGCAACGCGAGCACCGCGATGTCGTCGTGGTCCCGTTGGCCCAACCAGTCGCAGGTGACCTGCTCGATCCGCTCGGCCAACGCGGGTGCCGGCATCCGGTGGCAACCGTTGAGCGCCTGGATCAGGCGATCGGCGCCGAGCAGTTCCTCGCCCCGGCGACCACCCCTGGCCTCGGTAACCCCGTCGCTGTAGAGCAGACAGGTTTCACCGGGGGCCAACCGCGTGGAGACCTGGCCGATGCGCGGATCCGGCACCACGCCGACGAGCATGCCGTTCAACGGCAACTGCTCCACCTCGCCGGAGGACCGCAGGACCAACGGCGGCAGATGCCCGCCGCCGGCCAGCGTCAGCCCCAGTCCACCGTCGCGGTGCGGACGGACCACGCCCAGCACCATTGTGGCGAACCGACCCTGGCCGTGCGCCAGGGTGGTCTCCAGCAGCGCGTCGTTGAGCAGCCGCAGCAGCCTGGCGGGGTGTTGCTCGACCCGGTGCAGCGCGTGCAGACACTGCCGCAGCTGCCCGGTGAAGACCGCCGCCTCGACACCCTTGCCGGAGACGTCACCCAGGAAGAACACCGAGCCGCCGTCGGGCAGCCGGTGTGAACCGTAGAAGTCACCGCCGATACGCAGGCCGGCCTGAGCGGGACGGTACGCCGTACCCCACTGCACACCCGGAGCCGGAGCCGGCTCGACGGGCAGCAGGCTGGCCTGCAACGTGTCGGCCACCTCGGCCTGTTCGCGATAGAGCAGCGCGGTGGTCAGCGCCGCGCCGGCCCGGGCGGCGAAGGTCCGGACCAGGTCGAACTCGTCCTCGCCGTACCGCCCGCCCGCCCCCCGGGCGACGAGCAGCACCCCTGCGGGGGCGTCCCGGCCCGGCAACGGCACCAGGCGGGCAGCCACCTCGTGAGCGGCGACACCGGGCAACCAGCCCGCGTCGATGGCCTGCTCGACCAGCCAGTCGACGGTGTGCGGCTGGACGCCCCGCAGGCTGTCGGTGATCGCCGGGGGCAGCTCCGTCGCGGCGAGCACCCCGCGATCGACGGTGGGCGTCTCGTCCTCGGCCCGGCAGGCACGCCACCACCGGGCCCGACCGGAGCGGGGGGCCAACACCAGCACCGCCACCTCGGCCAGGGTGGGCACGGCCAGGCGGACCACGGCGGCGGCGGCCCGGTCCGGGTGCAGCGGATTGCCCAGCTTGTCGCCGACCACGGCCAGGAAGGCCGACTTGGCCCGTTCGGCGGCCAGTTCGTCGGCGCGCTGCTCGCTGTCGCTGACGTCCTCCACGTACAGGCAGCTGCGCCCGGCGGACAGGGCGACCCGACGCACCCGCAGCCGCCGGCCGTAATGGCGCACGTGCGAATCGAGCGAGGTCAGGTGATTGACAGCCGCGAGCGTCCCGCCGACGACCACGTCGGGCAGCAGCCGCTTCGCGACCGGGCTGACGTGCCGTACGGTGCCGTCCGGGCCACACACCACCACGCCCTCGCGGAGATGTTCGGCGACCTCGGGCCAGTCGGCGGCAAGCTGACTCTGGGGCAGCTCCAGGGCGGGCGCCGCGGCGATCTGCCGGGAGGTGGTTGGACGCCGCACCGGCACCCGGGCGACACTCGGCGTGGAAAACCGGCCGTCGCCTGGGTCGAGGTCCCTGACGTCGGCACCTGTCACCAGCTTGAGCCTCGCTCCTAGTCGGTTGCGCAGCCGCTCCGAGCGGCCTGCCTGGTCACGTCCTGACACCCCAGCCTACGCGCGTCCGCCGATGCCGCCACCCGGACGACGGTCCGCCGGACACTGCCGGCCGCCCGACCGGCGGACCAGCCCAACGGTTGTTACGATCCGAGCGCCCCTACCCGCCCGCCACCCGCGGAAGGCGTGATCGTTGCTGTCCCACGGTCGCCGACCCGAGACGCCGCCGCTGAGCATGTCCGTCGACAGGTCCGCCCCCGACGCACCCGTGATCAAGGTCGCCGGTGACCTCGCGTACACCACCGCCGCGCCGCTGCGGACGGAGATCGACAGGGCGATGAGCAGCGACCCCGCCACCCTGGTGCTCGACTTCGGTGGCCTGCGGTTCATCGACAGCACCGGGCTCAGCGTCATCGTGCATGCCTGGCGGGAGGGGCAGCAGCGGGGCATCCGACTCCGGCTACGGGCGGTCCCCCGGTTCCTCGCGACGATCCTCGACATGACCGGGGTGACCGGCCTGCTGGCCCGCGAGCCGGTCGATGCCGGGCCCACCGGCACCGATCCCGACGAGCAGTCCCCGGTCACCGCGTAGCGACCAGCGGCACCGGGCGGGCAGGTGGCGGCTTCGCCGCCACCTGCCGCGAACTTTTCCACCCCCGCGACTTGCGGCTGGCCGGCGTCCTGGGAGCATGGAGTCATGTCGGCACAGCTGTTGGTCATCGAGGTCGACCGGCACGACTCCGGGCGTGCCGAGCTGCGGCTGACCGGCGACCTGGACTTCGACAGCGCGCCGGAACTCGTCGACGCCATCAACTCGCTGCGGCGCGACGGCTACCAGCAGTTGGTCATCGACCTCACCGGCGTGGCCATGTGTGACTCCTCCGGGCTCAGCGCGTTCGTGATCGCCCATCGAGGTGGCTCCGCGCCGCTGCGGTTGACAGGCGTCAACGCCACGCTGCGCCACCTGCTGGACCGCACCGGTCTCGCCGAGGTGCTGGAGCTGCCCTCGGCCGCCGGGGAGAACGACGTGCAGGCGGTCGGCTGACCCGCCGGGGCCACCGCAGGGGTGGCCCCCGACCCTGGGACCAGGGGTCGGGGGCCGGAGGATGGCTCAGGGAGCCGGCACCGGATACCGGCCCGTGCGGTGTGGCCGGGTGGTCGGCTCGGCGTCCTCGGGCGGCCCCGAATCGGGAGTCTTGAACAGATAGCGGATGAACTCCGCACCCGTCCCGTCGTCCTGCTCCCCGGGCCACTGACCGGCGCAGTCGACGCCGATCACTTCGCGACCACCGCCGTCGGCCTCTTCCAACAGCGCCCACAGGCTCACCGGGTAACAGCAGGTGCGCTCAGGCTCCAGCCGCCACCGGGCGTACCAACCGGGTCGAGCGGGGACGATCTCGACAATCCGCTTCATCACGACCTTCCCTTCCGCCGTGCCTCGGAAGATCTCCGGTCCACCGCGATCGTCGGCCCCGTCCGGGTGATCGGCCCTCACCCCGCCCGGATGAAGCCTCGCCGACGGCGACAACCGGCCCACCGCCCGCGCCGAGAAGGTCGTTTCGCCTCGTCGGCGGCCGGGAAGGCCACCCACGAAGGCAGGCAGCACCAGCGGAAGCGAGGTGTTCACCATGCGTAAACAGATGGAGGGCGACAACCAACGTCGCCGGGCACTGGCCCGCCAGGCCCGGGAACGCGGCATGCGGGCCGCCGACACCGGGGCCAGCCTGAGCGCGTCCAAGCAACTCGCCCACCTCGACCAGAGCAAGCGGGCCGGCCCCGCGCCGGCCGGGGTCCGCCACAAACCGGACACCACCCGCGGTGGCCCCGCTCCCCCACCGGCCGGTTCGCCGGAGACCCCCCGGCCCCGCCCGGAACCGGGCGTGGAGGCACCGGGAGTGACCACTGTGGGCTACCGCGACCTGGTGGAGGACGTCGTGCGCCGCGTCGGCGTCGACTTCCGCACCGCGAAGGTCGGGGTCGAGTCGACGGTGCTCGTACTGGCCTGGGCCCTGGAGGCCGGCGAACGCCGTCGGCTGCTGGAGGCGGTTCCCGCCTCACTGCACGACGTGGTCCCGGTGGACGGCATCGAGCGTCGCCAGGACCTGGGCGGCTTCCTGGCCGAGGTGGGTCGGATCAGCGGTCGAAGCCCGGAGCAGGCCCGTTACCAGGCCGAAGCGACCCTCGCCGCGCTCGCCGAGCACGACGGTGACCTGATCGAGTCGCTGCACGTACCGGATGAGCTGCGGGAGCTGCTGAACCCGCCGGCGGCCGGCGGCGGGGTGGTCGGCGTGGTCAGCGCGACGCCGCAGTTGTCGGCGGCCGAACTGGGTGCGGCCCTGGCCGACCTGCCCTACTGGTCCGGCGACGGCTCCGCGCTGTCCCGGACCCTGGAGTTGCCGCCGGGCAACC
This sequence comes from Micromonospora andamanensis, assembly GCF_016863495.1. GTDB lineage: Bacteria > Actinomycetota > Actinomycetes > Mycobacteriales > Micromonosporaceae > Micromonospora > Micromonospora andamanensis. Next base: position 56,130 of record NZ_BOOZ01000013.1, on the reverse strand, counting down.
TCGACCGGGTGCTGGACCGGCTCGACCTGCTCCGCCAGCGGACCGGTCGCGGGCCACGGATCGGCCGGGTCGGCCCGACCACCGCCGTACTGACCGTGACCTCCGGCAACGCCGGGGCGGTGACCGCGATGGACGTCGACCTGGCCCACGCGGTCGATGACGCCGTCGACGAGGCGGGCGCGGGAATGGCCGGCGGCTGAGCCGCCGGACACCGCCGGTGCGGTCGTGGGGCCCCGCCCACGACCGCACCGCCGTTCAGCCGGCCGGGGCGTTCGGGTGGTCCACTCAGCGGACCCGCGCCGGCATCTCGGGCGACGAGCTCTCCAGCGGTACGGCGGTGGCCGAGATCAGTCCGAGTTGTGCCGCCGACCGCGGCAGCGCGGCGTCGAGGACCCAGTCCGCGCTCACCCTGGCCCGGTTGCCGGGCATCGCGAGCAGGTGGTAGCCACGGGTGACCGCCTTGGCGGGCAGGCCGGACAGCGGCACCTTCAACGGATTCGCCGCGGCCTGTTTGCCGCCCAGGTCCACCACCCAGCCGAGGTCGTGGTGCTTGTACGGGCGACGGCGTCCCTGTCCGTACGAGGCGGCGATGTTGTGCGCGGCCAGCTTGCCCTGCCGCTGGGCGTGCTGCGCCGTCATCGTGCAGATCTCGCCGGGCCGGGTCAGGTCGGGCACCGCTGCGGCATCGCCACAGGCGTAGACCTCGGGGAACCCGGGGACGTTCAGGTACTCGTCGACGACCAACCGCCCCTTCTCGGTCCGCAGGCCCAGTTCCGCCACGAACGGGTCGGGACGTACGCCGACGCACCAGACCAGCGAACAGGTGGGCACGTACTCGCCGTCGGTGAGCTTGACCCCGTCGGAGGTGGCGACCGCCACCGACGTGCCCATCCGAACGTCCACCCCACGCCGGCGCAGCACCCGGTCGGCGGTGACCGACATCCGCCGGTCCAGTTCCGGCAGCACGCGCGGGGCGACGTCCAGCAGCATCCACCTCGGTCGGATCTTGAGACGGGGACGCTGGGCGGCCAGTTCGTCGGTGAACAGGATGCCGTGCGCGGCCACCTCCGTGCCGGTGTATCCGGCGCCCACCACCACGAAAGTGGCCCGGGCCTGCTGCTCGGCCGGGTCCTCGGCCTGCTCGGCCAGCTCGATCTGTCGGACCACGTGGTCGTGCAGGTAGAGCGCTTCGGGCAGGCCCCGGAAGCCGTGCGCGTACTCGGTCACGCCGGGAATCGGCAGCAGCTTGTTCACGCTGCCGACGGACAGGATCAACCTGTCGTACGCCAGCCGGTTGCGGTCACCCTCCGGCTGGGTGAAGCCGACCCACCGGTTCTGCAGATCGACGCTGTCCGCCTCGCCGATCACCACCCGTACGCCGTCCAGCGTGCCGGCCAGCGGCACCGCGATCCGACCCGGCTCCACCACCCCCGCCGCGACCTCCGGCAGCAGCGGCAGGTACAGGAAGTAGTCGGTCGAGTTGAGCAGGACGATCTCGGCTCGGCCGCGGGCCAACCGGCTCAACGTCTTCGCCGCGTGGTACCCGGCGAACCCGGCCCCCACGATCACCACACGAGGCTTCGTCATTCCGGCCCGGTTCCCGCCCTACCCGCCGGCAAACGTCCAACCGTCCCCGCGATCTTGCACTTTCTGTCGCGTCATAACGACACAAAGGAGGCATCACGTCGACCAAAAGTGCAAGATCGCTGAGCGGTGGGGTGGGTGGGTCTAGGGGATGGGGATTTGCAGGAATGTGGTGCCGCGTAGGTCGAGCCAGGCGCGGTCGGGGGCGCGGACCAGCCGCACCATCACCTCGACGCAGGTGGGGCAGCGGCCCACCAGTCCGGGCGCGTGCGAGTAGACCCGCAGCCCGGCCACCGGACCGGTGGTGCCGCAGTGGGCGCACCTGGCGGTGGCGGTGCTCAGGTCGACAGCGAACACCTCCCCCAACGGACCGTCGAGCATGTTGCCGTCCACGTACGGCAGCGCGGTCATCCGCGGCCTCCTCTCAGCCGGTCGGGCCGAAACGTTCGGTGCGTACCCGCCGCGCCGGGTGGCCCAGCCCGACGAGCAGATCGGAGACGGCCTCCACGAAACCTGTGGGCCCGCAGACGTACACCAGTGGCTCCAGCTCCGGCGGCCAGCCGTGGGTGTTGACGTCGGCGAGGCCGAGCCGGTGCGGTTCGCCGCGCCACCCGTCTGGCGCCTGGCGGGTGTAGACGTGCGCCACGTCGAGGCCGGCGTCGTCGCGTACCCGGCGGCGCAGTTCCTCGGTGTAGAAGGCGTCATCGGGGGTGCGCACGGAGTAGATCAGCCGGAACGGGACCCGGCTTCCGGCCGCCCGCCGGGCCCTGATCATGGCCATCAGCGGCACCACCCCCGATCCGCCGGCGACCAGCAGCACCGGCTCGGTCTGCTGTGGTCGCCACACGAACCAACCGCCGATCGGGCCGCGCACCTCGACCGGGTCGCCCTCGCGGTAGCCGTCGACCAGGAACGGCGACACCTCGCCGTCGGTCACCCGCTGGACGCTCACCTCGATCCGCTCGCCGTCAACGGGGGCGGCGAGCGAGTACGACCGGGCGGCCTGGTATCCGTCCGGCGCGGTGAGCCGGATGTCGACGTGCTGGCCGGGCAGGTGGGCGGGCCAGCCCGGCACCTCCAGCACCAGGGTCCGCGCCGTCGGCGTCTCGGCCCGGTGCGCCACCAACCGGGCCTGCCGCCAGCTCATCCGGGCGCTCAATCGCCCTGGTACCGCTGCTCACGCCACGGGTCGCCGTAGTCGTGGTAGCCGGCGGTCTCCCAGAAGCCGGGGGTGTCCTCGACGGTGAGGTGGATGCCCCGTACCCATTTGGCGGACTTCCAGAAGTAGAGGTGGGGAACGAGCAGCCGGGCCGGCCCGCCGTGCTCGGCCGGCAGGTCGTCGCCGTCGTAGGTGTGCACCAGCCAGGCCTGCCCGTCCCGCAGGTCCTCCAGCGGGAGGTTCGTGCTGTAGCCACCGTAGGAGTGGGCCAGGGCGTAGTCGGCGGCGGTGTCCACACCGTCGAGCAGCGTGTCCAGCGAGACGCCCCGCCAGGTGGTGCCGAGCTTGGACCACCTGGTGACGCAGTGGATGTCGACGGTCGGCGTCTCCTGCGGCAGCGCCATCATCTCGTCCCAGCTCCACCGGTACTCCGTACCGGTCTCGGAGCTGATCACGAACTCCCACGTGTCACGCGGCACTCGGGGGGTCGGGCCGGCGGACAGCACCGGAAAGTCAGGCGTGAGGTACTGGCCCGGCGGCAGATCCGGCGCCTCGGCGCGGGGCCGACCCTGGAAACCCGGTGTGACGATACCCACCGCTCAGTCCTACCACGGCGGTCACCGGCGCGGGTGGCTTCGACCGGCCCGGGCGTCAGTCACCCGGGCCGGGTGACGCTCACTTCCGCTCGGTCACGACTTCCTTGGCACCCGGCACCACGTTGCGGGTCGCCCGCAGGCTGGTGATCGTGACCACGGTCAGCACGCCGAGGATGACCAGCAGCGAGGCCACGGTGGGGATCTCCGGGACACCGTCCCAGATGCCGTGCGCCCAGTGCAGGCCGAGCTTGATGCCGATGAAGGCCAGGATGATCGCCAGGCCGTAGGTGAGGTGGACCAGGCGGCTCAGCGCCGCGTGCAGCACGAAGTACAGCGCCCGCAGGCCCAGCAGGGCGAAGGCGTTGGTGGCGAAGACGAGGTACGGGTCCTCGGTGATGCCGTAGACCGCCGGCACCGAGTCGACGGCGAAGACCACGTCGGTGGCGAGCACCGCCACCACCACCAGCGCGAGCGGGGTGAGCGCCCGGCGCCCGTCGACCCGCACTGTCATCTTGGTGCCGTGGTACTCGTGCACCACCGGCATGAACCGGCGCAGCAGTCGCACCGAGCGCATGGTGCCGATGTCCACCGTCTGCTCGTGCCCGGTGAACGCATCGCGCAGCAGCTTGGCGGCAGTGAACAGCAGGATCAACGCGAAGATCAGGAAGGCGAAGTCGAGGGTCTGCAGGGCCGCGGCGCCGAGGGCGATGAAGATACCGCGCAGCACCAGCGCTCCGGTGATGCCGAACAGCAGCACCCGTTGGGCGAGCTCGGTGGGCACCGCGAAGGCGGCCAGCAGCAGCATGAAGACGAAGAGATTGTCGACCGACAGTGACTTCTCGACCAGGTAACCGGTGAGGTACTCGAAGCCGCGTTCGGAGCCGTACCGGTGCCAGACCCAGGCGCCGAAGGCCAGGGGCAGGGCTATGTAGAAGGCGCTCCAGCCGAGTGCCTCCTTGAGCGACACCTCGTGCGGGCGCCTGGTCACCACGAAGTCGAGCACCAGCAGGGCGAGCACGCCAAGGATCGTGATCGCCCACAGCGAGGGCGTGCCTACCGAATCCAGACCGGCCGCGACAGACAAATCGGACATGGGGCCTCCTCGAACACCGTGTCATGTTCGAGGTCTCCTTCACCCACGTTTCGTGGGCAACCACCCGAGGCGCGTTCCGGGACGCGCCGTACTGACCGGCATGGTTCGTGGGAAGTACTCCCCTCGTGCTGACAAGGTTAGGACAGCCGGATTCCGCCCGCCACGCGGGGCGCTGTCGGGTCCGGTGGCATCGCTCACGGCCGGCGACCAGCCGACCCCGACGCGAGCGCCTATCGTGGCCCGGTGACCGCAGACCTGGCGACCGGCCCGCTGGCCGGCGTACGCGTGGTGGAACTGGCCGGGATCGGCCCCGGGCCGTTCGCCGCCATGATGCTTGCCGACCTGGGCGCCGACGTGATCCGGGTCGACCGGGCCAGCGAGGTGGATGCCACCGCCATCGGCACCGGCACCCCGCACCCCGACCTGCTCAACCGGGGGCGGCGCTCGATCGGCGTCGACCTGAAGTCCGCCGAGGGGCGCGAGGTGGCGCTGGCCCTGATCGGCGGCGCGGACGCCCTCGTCGAGGGGTTCCGGCCCGGGGTCACCGAGCGGCTCGGTGTCGGCCCGGCCGACTGCCACGCGGTCAATCCGCGCCTGGTCTACGGCCGGATGACCGGGTGGGGACAGGACGGCCCGAACGCCCCGTACGCCGGGCACGACATCGACTACCTCGCGCTGACCGGCACGTTGCACGGCATCGGACGGCCTGACGCGCCCCCGGTGCCACCGATGAACCTGCTCGGTGACTTCGGCGGCGGCGGCATGATGCTCGCCCTGGGTGTGGTCTCCGCGCTGTACGCGGTACGCGGTGGCGCGACCGGTCAGGTGATCGACGCGGCCATCGTGGACGGGGTGGCGGTGCTCAGTACCCAGATCCACGCGCTGCGCCAGCTCGGCATGTGGCAGGACCCGCGTGGGGTCAACCTGCTCGACGGCGGCGCGCCGTTCTACGACACCTACGAGTGCGCCGACGGGCGGTACCTCGCCGTCGGCGCGCTGGAGCCACGCTTCTACGACGAGTTGGTCCGGCTCACCGGTTTCCCGCTCCCCCCGGACGAGCCGGTGGACCGGACCGATCCGGCGAACTGGCCGGCGCTGCGGGCCGCCTGGGCGCGCCTGTTCCGCACCCGTACCCGGGACGAGTGGGCGGATCTGCTCACCGCCTCCGACGCCTGCGCCGCACCGGTGCTGGACTGGCGGGAGGCCCCGGAACACCCGCACCTGGCCGCCCGGGAGACCTTCGTGCGCCGCGACGGGGTCGTCCAGCCGGCTCCGGCGCCCCGGTTCTCCGCCACTCCGACAGCGATCCGCCGACCACCCCCGTGGCCCGGTGAGCACACCGACGAGATCCTCGCCGAGGTCGGCTTCGACCGGGACCGCGTCGCCCGCCTGCGCGCTGCCGGCGCGGTCGGCTGACAGGTGCCGCCCGCCGGGGCGCCTGCGGCTCAGCGGCGGCGCAGGGTCGCGCCGGGGGCCAGGGCGGGCTCGACCATGTCGCGGTAGTCGCGGGGCAGTTGGACCACCAGTTCGTCGAACTCTCCGCCGGTCACCGCCTCCCGGACCGTGGTGAAGACGGCACGGACCGCGTCCCGGGCGGCGGGCTCCTCGACCCCGGCGCGTACGGCCACCCGGGCGACGAACTCGGCAGCTCCGAACCGCTCCGCCGCCTCGATGTCCGGCGTCGGGCGCAGTGGCAGCCGCAGCGGGTCGGGCAGTTGCACGGCCAGGTCCAGCACCTCACCGCCGGTGAGCCGCTCGGCGAGCGTCTCCAGTGTCGCCCGGATCAGCTCCGTCGCCCGGGACGACGACGTCGCGGTGCGCTGAGCGACCTGGTCGACGAAGGTGTCGTAGTTCATCGGGTACCCCCTCCGGCCGCGCTTACCCGCCCGGCCGGTACGGAAACGGCCACCGCTTTCCGCCGGTCGCGGCGCGTGAGCCGCCCCGGGCCGGGTATCCGCGCCCGGTCGTGGCCGGATCGAAGCCGGGAGGAGCCGACACCATGGCGAGTTACGCCGACGTCCTGCAATACCTGTCCAGCCTGGACTTTCCCGCCGGGAAGGACGAGGTGGTACGCGAGGCCGAGCGCGAAGGGGCGCCGCCGGACGTGCTGCAGGCCCTGCGCGCCCTGCCCCCTGTGGATTACGCCAACGGCAACCAGGTGGCCCGTTCGGCAGGCATCGACGCCGCCCCCGAGATCAGCGACGCGCAGCGCGCCGCCCAGGGACGCGACAAGCGTCACCAGCGGGTGTCCCAGCACCTGCGCAGCATCTGAGCGACGATCTGGGCCGAACCCGCCGACACCGGGACGGCCGACGCACACGTTTCGAGAGACAGGGGGGCGCCCCGGCCACGAACCGCGGCCGGGGGCGCCCCTGCGTAACCGCCTGCCCCGGCGACGATGCGCCCGAACCGGGCGCGGCCACCAGGCGGCCGACAGCCACCCGAACCGGGTGGCTGCTGTTACTGCGGCAAGCATAACGCACGCCATCGGCCGAACGGACAGTGGGTAGGTGACGAAGGGCTTTACCTCGTCAGCTCGGCGTACCGCCCCTCGAGGTCGACCCGGGCCAGCGCACCGACCAGCCAGGCGAGCCGCTCCGACGCACGGCCGCCGGACAGCCCGGCGAGATCCTCGGCCGTGCGACCCAGCCCGAGCCGTCGCGCGGCGGTCAGCGCCCGGCGGTCGGCCACCGGGGCGACCTCGCCCCACAGCGCCTGCGCCTCGCGCAGGAACAGGTCCGCGACCTGCTCGTCCACCCCGGGCAGGGCGGTGAGCAGCGCCCGCTCGCGAACCGGGTCACGGTGGGCCGCCGAGCGCAGCCGCCGCAGGTCGCCCCGGTACCTGTCGACGACCGTGCGGGCCAGCGCACCCAGCAGGTCGGCCAGGGCGTCCAGGTCGCCGCGCTGACCGCTGACGCGCAGCACGTCGACCCGGTCAGCGGGGGACGAACCGGCCAGTCGGGCGGCACTGTCCCAGCCCGCCTCGCGCAGCGCGTGCCCGCCGTCGAGGGCTCGCCGGAAGTCGCCCCGACGGGCCAGCAGGACCGCGAGGCAGAGCACCTGGAACAGGCTCGACGGGTTGTTGGTGACGCGGAAGCCGTACTGCTCGGCGAAGCCCCGGCCACTTCCGGCGAGCCGACGCGCCAACCGCTTCCGGTCCTCGATGGTGGAGACCATGGTGGGCATGTGCGGCTGTTACCCGCGCCCCGGACGAGTACGCCGCGGGCCACCGGACCGAACCCTGAGCGAGCCGTGTGACACACGCCCTAGACGTGGAAGCCGCCGGACCGGTCCCGGGCCTTGAGCCGGACGGTGGGCAGGGCCGGTGCGGGCAGGGGCGGATCCGGATCGTCGGCCACGACCCCGAAACGCCGCCCCGCCATCCAGTCCTCCCGGGCGGCGACGATCTCCTCGTGGTCACGGCCGACGAAGTTCCACCACATCACCAGCGGCTCCTCGAACGGAGTGCCACCGAGCAGCATCAGCCGGCTACCCGGCTCACCGCGTAACCGCAGCGTGTCCCGCCCGGACCCGAGCCAGAGCAGCGCCCCGGGCGTCAGCGGCAGGTCGTCGACCTCGCCGACCCCGTCGAGGGCCAGCAGCGCGTACTCGAAGTCACGCCGCAGCGGCAGCCCGGCCGCCGCCGGGCCGGCCAGTTCCAGCTGCGCACCGAGCAGCGGCGTGTGCACCCGGGCCGGCGAGCGTTCCCCGGCGAGTTCGCCGACCAGCAGGGTGACGTCCAGCTCCCCGTCACGCCACCGGGGCAGCTCGGCGTGGTGGGCGAAGTCGGCCGCGCCGGCTCGGGCCTGGTCCGGCAGCGCCACCCAGAGCTGCACCCCGTGCATCAGGGGAGGATGCTCCGCCGGTGAGCGTTCGGAGTGTGCGATGCCGTGGCCCGAGGTCATCACGTTGAGTTGGCCGGGACGGATCGGCTGTTCGTTGCCGAGGCTGTCGCGGTGCAGGATCTCGCCGTCGAGCAGCCAGGTCACGGTCTGCAGGCCGGTGTGCGGGTGCGGTGGCACCTCCATGCCGGGCCGTCGGGCCACGTCGTCGGGTCCGAAATGGTCGACGAAGCACCAGGCCCCGACCAGCCTGCGGGTGCGCTGCGGCAGGAGTCGGCGCACAGTGGTGTAGCGGCCCAGCGGCACATCGTGGCCGGGCAGCAGCACGCTGCCGGGATCGACGGTCGCCACACCGGGCGGGCGGGTCTCGGCAGGCATCGCTTCGGCACGCTCCACGCCTCGACTCTACGCCCGCACCGGACACCCGCCCGGCCATCAGCGGGCGGGCGTCCGCACGGGTGGTTCACCCGCCGCGTACGGTCACCACGTTCGCACCGGCGACCAGGTCCAGGAAGATCCGTCCAGCGGCCCGGTCCCAGCCCGGTGTGCCGAGCACCGTCCCCGGGGGAAGTCCGTCCCGGCGCTGGCCGTACAGATCGACGGCACCGGCACCGGAGCCGGCCCGTACCCGCACCGGGGCACCGCCGGTGACAGTCACGTCGAACTGGTTGACGCCCCCGGTCACCCGCACCACGAGCGGCCCGTCGACCCTGGGCAGCCGGAGGTCGGTCCGGGTCGCCCCGCCGGTCAGCTCCAGCCCGGACAGCCGGGCGGTGCTCAGGTCCAGCCGTCGCTCGGCGGCTCCGCCGGTGAGCCGCAGATCCCAGGACACCCGGGCGTTCAGCAGCACCTCCACGCTGCCCGGTTGCTCGCCGGTCCGCTCCATCCGCAGCGACAGCCGATCGCCGGCGAGGTCGGGACGTGCCCGCGAGCCGGAGTCGGCCGGGCTGATCACGCGGTACAACTCCGCCCCCAGCTCGGTGACCCGCAGGTCGACCCAGTCCAGCCCGTCGACCAGCTCGAAGGTGGCACGCCGCCGACCGTCCAACGGCGCGGTCGTCACCTCCTCCGGGCTCTCCTGCGCGGCCCGGGCGGCGCCACCCAGTCCGCTGGTGCCGTCCGGCCCGGTGGGCGCGCTGGCCACCGGTTCCGGCGCGCCGGAGAAGACCCGGCCGAGCCGGTGCGGGTCGGAGAGGATCACCATGACCGCGACCGCCCCCAGGCCCAGCACCAGCACCGCGGCGGCGACCAGCAGCCGGGCCGCCGGCGACCAGGTGGGCCGCTCCGGTGGTGGTTCCGCGGTACCGGCGGGGGCCGCCGGGGACACCTCCACCTGCGTCACCGGAGCTGACCCGGGCTGTGTTCGTTCCTGTCCGTCCTGCACCGATCCGGCCATCGGCCTCCCCTTCCACGGTCCCCTACCGAGGGGTACGCGCCAGGAGGCGGCACGGATCAGTCGACCCGGCGGCGAACCAGGTGCCTGAACTGGTCCCCGGCCGCCGGTGAACCGGACGACGGTGACGAACCGTATCCGGGGACGGTCGGTGCGCGGCACCGCCGAGGTCCGGCAACGGCGCCGGGCCTGAACCGGAAGGGACGTGTCGGTGATGCCGGAGACGGTCGAGTCGGTGTTCGCCAGAGTGGTCGCCCGCAATCCGGGTGAACCCGAGTTCCACCAGGCCGTACGGGAGGTGTTGGAGAGCATCGGGCCGGCGCTGGCCCGGCACCCCGAGTACGCCGAGGCCCGGATCGTCGAGCGGATCTGCGAGCCGGAACGGCAGATCATCTTCCGGGTGCCCTGGGAGGACGACAGCTGCCGGATCCGGGTCAACCGGGGCTTTCGGGTCGAGTTCAACAGTGCCCTCGGCCCGTTCAAGGGTGGCCTGCGCTTCCACCCGTCGGTGTACCTGGGCATCGTCAAGTTCCTCGGCTTCGAGCAGATTTTCAAGAACGCGCTGACCGGGCTGCCGATCGGTGCCGGAAAGGGTGGCGCGGACTTCGATCCGAAGGGCCGCTCGGACCGCGAGGTGATGCGCTTCTGCCAGAGCTTCATGACGGAGTTGCACAGGCACATCGGGGCGCAGACGGACGTGCCGGCCGGCGACATCGGGGTGGGCGGCCGGGAGATCGGCTACCTGTTCGGCCAGTACAAGCGAATCACCAACCGGTACGAGTCGGGAGTCCTGACCGGCAAGGGCCTGGCGTACGGCGGCGCGCAGGCGCGCACCGAGGCCACCGGATACGGCGCGGTGTTCTTCGCCGAGGAGATGCTGAGGCAGACCGGAGACGGCCTGGAGGGCAAGCGGGTGGTGGTGTCCGGCTCCGGCAACGTGGCCGTCCACGCGATCGAGAAGGTGCACCAGCTCGGTGGCACCGTGGTCGCGTGCTCCGACTCCACCGGCTACCTGCTCGACGAGAAGGGCATCGACCTGGCCGTGTTGCGGGAGCTGAAGGAGCGGCGACGGGGCCGGTTGGCCGATTACGTGCTCGACGTGCCGCACGCGGTGAGCGTCGCCGGTCGTGCGCCCTGGGAGGTGCCCTGCGACCTGGCCCTGCCCTGCGCGACGCAGAACGAGATCGGCGGCGCGGAGGCCGCCCAGCTGGTCGCCGGCGGCTGCGCCGCGGTGGTGGAGGGAGCGAACATGCCGACCACCCCCGAGGCGGTACGCATCCTCGGCCGGGCCGGTGTGCGATTCGCTCCCGGCAAGGCGGCGAACGCCGGTGGGGTGGCGGTGAGCGCCCTGGAGATGCAGCAGAACGCCAGCCGGGAGTCGTGGACGTTCGCGGAGTCGGAGCAGCGGCTACGGGAGACGATCCGGGACATCCACGCCCGCTGCTGGGCGACGGCTGAGGAGTACGGCCTGCCTGGCGACTACGTGGCCGGGGCCAACATCAACGGGTTCCGCCGGGTCGCCGAGGCGATGCTGGCGCACGGCCTGGTGTAGGCCGGACAGACGGGTACCGGTGCCCGTCGGAGGGAACGGCGGGCACCGGTACCTTGGCTCTCCGGGCACTGCCCGGAATGGTGGATCAGTTCGCGCCACCCGTGCCGAAGCGGTTGCGTCGCCGCCAGGCCAGCGTGCCGAGCAGCAGGACGGCACCGGCGGCGACGAGCCCGCCGCCTACCTTCATCGGTGTGTCCAGGCTGCTGCCGGTGACCGGCAGGTGCGGCTTCTTCTTGTGCAGCACCCGCAGCTGGGTCGAGGCGGTCCGCCCGGACTCCCGGCCGGTGCCGGTGAAGGTGAGCAGGCCCTTCACCGACGGTGTGTACCGCCGGGTGAAGACGCCCTCTGAGTTGGTCCGGGCGGTGAAGCTCAACGGCGCGCTGGCCTGGAAGGCCACCGGTGCCATGGCGACGGTGCTGCCGTCGCTGCGACGTGCCGTACCGGCGGCCGGTGCGGCCAGCGGCGCCACCGAGACGACGATGTCGACAGTCTCGTTCGGCCCGTGGTTGCGGCCGGTCAGGATGACCGTCTCACCGAGGAAGATGGTGGGTCGGTTCACCGTCAGCGACGCGAGCACCGGCGGATAGGGCGGTGGCTGGGGCGTACCGTCGACAGATGGCGCCGGCTGCGGCTGGGCCGCCCCCGCCGCGGTCGGCACGGCCACCACGGCCAGACCGACCGTGAGCGCCATGATGATGCGGGAAAGCCGCATGGTTCGTTCCCTCCTACTGAGAACAGCTTGGTGCGGTAACAACATGGGTGGTCCATGGGGTGGCGGTCGGGGTCAGCCACAGCTCGGCCGCTCCGCTGTCCGTCTTCCCGGTCAGCAGCGAGACCTCCAACGTGCGGGTCCCGCCCGGTCCGATCTCGACGTTCACGGTGGCGACCTGCCGCCGCCGTTCGGTGCCGTTGCCCACCGAGGTCTCGGCACCGTCGAGGCGGGTGTCGAGCACCGCCCCGCCGGCCGGGCCGTACACCGACACGAGGGTCCGGACGGTGTAGGGGTCACCGGCCTGGCCGAGGCCGAGAACCGACTCGCTGAGCCCCGAAGCCGGTGCGGTGGACCGGAGCGTCACCCGCAGGTTCAGCTCGCGGCGCCCGTCGGCGTGGCAGTAGCCGACCGACAGGTCAGCGGTCTGCCGGAGGTAGTAGCCGAGCTTCGCGCCGCTACCGTCGTTGAGGAACACGCCGACCATCGGCACGGTGTCCGTTTCCGGAAGCGTCCCGGCCATCCGGCTGTCGCCGAACGTCCGCTGTTCCTCAGGTCGGGCACTCCAGAACAGTATCCGACGTTCTTGTATAGAGCGGTCGAATGCGGACAACAACCCATTCGGGTGGACGTTTCTCGCGAATAAGGTGTCGAACACCGTGGCCGCCGCGGCTGCGAAGAAGCCGTCCTGTTCCCTCGGGCTCATCCGCTGGTAGGTGTCGCTGAGCAGGGTCCGGACCGCGTTCTCGGCGCTCAACGACACCCCGCCCGGCACCCGCACCGGCCCGGTGGCCTTCAGCAGGTAGGACAGCACCACCGGATCGACGGCGAGGACGCCGTCGACGGTCACCCCGCTGTGCCGGCGGTACATCTCCCGGTACAGCGACGCCGCTGTCGGAAAATGCGGGCTGAGGTTGACGTCCGCCGGATAGATGCCGGGCAGCTCTCCCCAGAGGGCCCGCCACTCCGCCGGGATCTTCAGCGGCTTGACGAAATGGCCGAGACTTGCGCTGCTGCCCTGGGCGCCCATCTTCACCCGGCCCTTGTTCGCCTCGATGACGGCGTACGCGCCGAACATCCCACCGGTCGCGCGCAGCTCCGCAGGGTTCTGCGACACCAGCAGGTACTTCCGCGCCCCGTCGACGCCGAGCAGTGGCGGCAGCAGGCGGCTGGCCCGGTCCGCCGCCGAGGTCATCGCGGCCAGCCTGTCGATCTCGCCGCGCAGATCCTCCAGGGCACGCCGGACCTGTCCGACCAGCCGGTCGCCCGAGACTTCGGCCAACTCCGCACGGGTCCGCTGCACGCTTCCGTGCACCGCGACCAGATCGTCGGTGACGGCACGCAGGCCGGTCAGGTCCAGCCGCCCCTCCTGCGGCACCAGCCCGCCGAGGTCGACCCGGAGCAGGGCCGGGAACGCCTGGCGGGCCAGGTCGTCGATGGCGATGGCGATCTGCCGGACCGCCGTGAGGTTCGCCCCGGCGACCGGGGTCTGCCGGCCGAGCCACCATCCGGGGTCCCCGGTGGCCCGTCGCGCCGCGCCCGACTGCTCCTGCAGGGCGGCCAGGGTCCGCTGGGCACGTGCCGTGTCGCCACCGACCAGATGGGCGCTCAACTCGCCGGCCAGGCCCGCGGCGTTGACCAGATGGGCGCGCGCCTGCCAGCCCCGGAAGCCGACCCACCCGGTGAGGCTCAGCACCAACGAACCGACCACGAGCGTGGTCAGCAGGATGCGACGCAGTCGGGCGCGCCGTCGGCGGCGGGATCGTCCGCGCCGACGACGAGGGCTCTCGCTCTCCGTCACATCACACCTCTTTCCGAAAACGGACAGAAGACCATAATGTTCTTAACACCTAACAGCCAAAATGGCGTGGTAATGACTGGATCAGACGTTATGCGAAGTTCGCTCACCATTCGCGTTACGCCTGGTTCCGGCGGACACCGCGTCGCGTAGCAGCTCCTCGATCCGGTCCACGCCCGAGGGCAGCGACATGTCCCGTAGGTACGCTTCCCGGCCACGCCGCCCCATCTCGGCCCGCGTCGGCGGTGGAATCTGCGCGGCCAGCCAGAACCGGTCCGCCAGGCTGGCCCAGTCCTCCGGCGGGCAGGACAGCCCCGCCCGGGCCCGTTCGACAAGGGTCGCGGTGTCCCCACCGGCCGAGGCGACCACGGGTGCGCCGCAGGACAGGGCAGCCGCGAGCTTGTCCGGCACGCTGCGGCGCAACTCCGGCAGATCGCGCACCATCACGAGCTGGTAGTCGGCGGCGGCGTACAGCTCGGGCATGTCCAGCGGGGACCGCCGGTCCACGAACCGGACGTTGTCGGCCCGCAGCTCGGCGGCGAGCCCCCGCACCCGCCGCTCGTCGGAGCCCGAGCCAACCAGGACCAGGTCCACCGTCTCGCCCAGGGCTGCCGCCGCCCGTACCGCGGTGTCCAGCCCCTGCCGTGCCCCGATCGTGCCGGCGTGCATCACGACGCACCTGTCGTCGCGGCGGACCAGCCGCCGGGCGGCCGGGCTGGCCGACGCCGGGCGGAAGATCCGCTCATCGGTCCAGTTGAGCACCACCCGGATCCGTGCCTGGTCGATCCCGTCCGCCACGACCGCGTCCCGCAGGGACGGCGTGGTGACCGCGACCCTGCTGGCCGCCCGGTAGGTCCGCACCGCGGCCGACCGGACCCGCGCCGCCCACCGGCCGTCGTCGACCGAGTCGGGGACCTGCTCGGCCCAGACGTCCGGCACGTGAAGCACCAGCGGCACCGGCCCGAGCAGGCGCAGCAGGGCCGCCGAGGCGAAGGCGGCGGCTGGCGGCTGGTGCACGTACAACACGTCCACGCCGGCCAGGAACCGGCGGCCGACAAGCGCCGCGCTGCCGGCGAAGGAGAGCCAGGAGGCCATCCGACCACGGACGGAGGCGTCGCCGGTGCTGTACCGGGGCACCCGGCGAACGGTCAACCCCCGGCTACGGGTCTCGTGGTGCCAGCGCTGCCGCCAGCCCGGGTAGATGTGTCCGCCCGGGTAGTCCGGAAACCCGGTGAGCACCCGCACCTCGTGCCCCCGCGCGGCCAGTTCCTCGGCGAGGCTGCCGGGGATGAACGCCGGTTCCGGCGGAAAGTGGTACGTCAGGATCCCGATTCGCACCGGGACACCTCCGTCCCCATCCGGTTCGGCGCGCCGCCCGGGCCCGCGGACCCGACCACTGCGTACGATCTCGACATCCCCTCACGGGACGGTCGCCGCCGGTGGCCGCCCCTCGTCGCGGCGCCGTCGCCCGCGACCGCGTCGTCCAGGGGGTTCCACATGCTCAGCGGGCTGCTGTTCGTCTGCCACGCCAACCTGTGCCGGTCACCGATGGCCGAGTACACCGCGCGTCGCCTGCTCGCCGGTCGACACGTGACGGTGGCCAGCGCCGGCACCGACGCCGTCGAGGGCCTGGCCATGCATCCGTACGCCGCGGCGATCGCCGCCGAGACCGGCGACGACCCGACGTCGTTCCGCAGCCGGCGACTGCTGCCGGAACACCTCACCGACGCGGTGCTGGTGCTGACCGCCACCCGGCGCCAGCGCTCGATCTGCACCGCGCTGGCGCCGGCGGCGCTGCACCGGACGTTCACGCTGCGCCAGTTCGGCCGGCTCGCCGCGGCGGCCGAGCCGCCATTGGACGAGCAGGACGATCCGGTACGGGCCGCGGTGGCCGCCGCCGCACTGGCCCGGGGGCGGTTGCAGCCCGCCCCCGGGGACTCCGACGACCTGCGTGACCCGGTGGGGGGCACGCCGGAGGACTTCCGACGCTGCGCCGAGGAGATCGACCGGGCGCTGCGCCCCCTGGCGACGCTCATCGGGACAGCCGGGTGAGTTCCTGGGTGTGGTCGCTCGCCTCGCCGGCGCGGGCCCGCTCGGCGTGGCGGCCGGTCCGGCTGCGGTCCGTCGGCACCGACTGGGCACCTGTCGCGGCCGCGACCACCCGGTAGGCCTCGTACTGGTACGCCTCGGCCTTGGGCACCCGGGCCATGTTCAGCACGCAGCCCAGCAACCGCACCGACACCGAGTGCAGCGCCCGTGCGGCCGCGGCCACCTGCGCCCGCGAGGTGCGGCCCTGCTGGGTGACCAGCAGCGCACCGTCGGCCTGCACGGCGACCACCACACCGTCGGTGACCGCGAGCAGTGGCGCGGTGTCGATGATGACGATGTCGGCGGACTCGCGAAGGGCCAGCAGCAGGTCCGACATGGCCTTCGAACCGAGCAGTTCGCTCGGGTTGGGCGGGGCCGACCCGCTGGGTAGCACGAGCAGTGACTTGTCCCCCCAGCGCTGGACCACATCGCCCACCTGCACGTCGCCGACGAGCACGTCGGTCAGCCCGACGCCCGGGTCGATGCCCAGGTAGTCGCCGACCTTCGGCCGGCGCAGGTCGGCGTCGACGAGCAGCACCCGCCAACCCGCCTCGGCCAGGGCGATCGCCAGGTTGCACGACAGCGTGGTCTTGCCCTCCCCTTGCAGGGCGCTGGTGACCGCGATGACCCGGGCCGGCTCGTGCACGTCGACGAAGCGCAGGTTCGTCCGGAGTTTGCGGACCGCCTCGGCCCGGGCCGAGGTGGCGGCGTCACCGACGATCAGCGGGGCGGTACGTGCGGTGGCGTCGATCGGGATCTCGCCGAGCAACGGACTACCGGTGACCCGCTGCAATCCGGCAGCGTCGCGCAACCGCACGTCGGCCATGCCGCGCAGGATCGCCAGACCGACACCGGCCAACAGGCCGATCAGGGCGCCGATCGCGGTGTTGCGGACCGGCTGCGGCGACACCGGGCTCGGGGTCACCCGTGGCCCGCTCACCACTTCGATCTTGATAGGCCCAGGGCTGCCGTCCGGCCGCGTCTCGACCTTCTGCACCAGCTCGACGAACTTCGCCGAGAGCGCCTCGGTCACCCGCAGCGCCCGGGTCTGGTCGGTGTCGGTCACCGACGCCCGCAGCAGCACCGTGCCGGTCTCGGTGGAGGTGCTGACCCGGCGCTGGACCTCCTCGGCGGTCAGCCCGAGCTGGCTGTCGGCCACCGCGGCCTGCGCCAACCGATCGCTGGTGAGCAGCTCCGCGTACGACTTCACGCGTTGCTGGAGGAAGAGCCCGCCCTGGTAGGCGTCGGTGACGCCCTGGCTCGGCGTGGTGACGAAGAAGGTGACCGAAGCGACGTATCGAGGCTGGGCCCGCACGGTGACCAGCGCGGTCACGCCCAGCGCCACCATCAGGGTGACCAGGACGATCCACCAGTGCCGGCGCACCAGGCGTAGTTGGCGGTACAGGTCCATCAGGCGGGCCTCCGTACCGGGCCGGTAACGCCAGAAAACTTCACGAAAACCCCCAAGGTCGACTCAATCTCGTGAAACCATTAAAGCGGCTCATGCGGCTTATGTCCGGAGTTAGGTATTTTCCAATGGCGGATCGCACCCGCAGTGACCAACCGGGCCGACGGTCCGTCGGAATCGCTCCGGGACGGAAAAAATGCGGTGTCTTCGCCGGGCGCTACGGCTGACTCGTCGCCCTCCTTTGGAAGAGTCGCGTCCGCCCGCTCGCGACGGCCGTCGGCACTGGATAGGGTCTTGCACGGGTGTGCCGGGAAGCCTGGTCGGCGACATTGCCGTGCTGCCCTCTGACCGACGAGGTGGACCCCCCGGATGACCGATCAGAACCCGCCCCCCGAGCCTCGCGGCGTGCGCCGCCTCTTCGCGCGTACCTCGTGGCCGGAAGCGCGTTTCCTGGCCGATGTGCTGCGTACGGAGACCGTTGGCGGCGCCCTGCTGCTCCTCGGCGCCGTGGTCGCGCTGGTGTGGGCGAACTCGCCCTGGGGTGACGCCTACGCGGAGTTGGGGCGGTGGGTGCCCTGGTCCGGTGGCGCGGCGTTGCACCTCGACCTCGACCTCGCCACCTGGGCCGCCGACGGTCTGCTGGCCATCTTCTTCTTCGTGGTCGGGCTGGAACTGAAGCGCGAGTTCGTCGCCGGTGAATTGCGCGATCCACGCCGGGCGGCGCTACCTGTGGTGGCGGCGGTCGGTGGAATGGTCGTACCGGCGCTGATCTTTGTGGGTGTCAACGTCGCAGGTGGTGGCGACGGACTGCGCGGCTGGGCGATCCCGACCGCCACCGACATCGCGTTCGCGCTCGCGGTGCTGGCCGTCATCGGGGCCTATCTGCCACAGGGGTTGCGGGCCTTCCTGCTCACCCTGGCCGTGGTCGACGACCTGCTGGCCATCACCATCATCGCGGTCTTCTACACCGACGACTTCAGCGTGCTCCCACTGCTCGGGGCGCTGGTGCCGATCGCCCTGTTCGGCCTGCTGGTGCAGCGCCGCCGGACCTGGTGGTGGGCGCTGATCCCGCTCGCCGTGGTCGCCTGGACCCTGGTGCACTCCTCCGGGGTGCACGCCACCGTGGCCGGCGTGCTGCTCGGCTTCACCGTGCCGGTGCTCGCCGGCAAGGGCGGCGCCGACGGCCGGGGCATGCCGGGCCTCGCCGAGCACCTGGAGCACGTGTGGCGGCCGATCTCCGCCGGCTTCGCGGTACCGGTCTTCGCGTTCTTCGCCGCCGGGGTCTCCCTGCGCGGCGCGGACCTCGGCGCGGTGGTCACCGATCCGATCGTCCTCGGCATCGTGCTCGGCCTCGTCGTCGGCAAGTGCGTCGGCATCCTCGGCTCGACCTGGCTGCTGGCCCGGTTCACCCGGGCCAGTCTGGACGAGGACATCAGCTGGTCGGACCTGCTCGGTGTGTCGTTCCTGGCCGGTATCGGGTTCACCGTGTCCCTGCTCATCGGCGAGCTGGCCTTCGGTTCCGACGGCGTCGAGGGCGACAACGTCAAGGCCGCGGTGCTGGCCGGCTCGCTGATCTCGGCGCTGCTGGCGACTGTCGTGCTCCGGCGGCGCAACAAGATCTACCGGGCGGTCGCCCTCAAGGAGCAGGTCGACCTCGACCAGGATGGCGTGCCCGACGTCTATCAGAAGCCCGGCGGCTGACCACCGCCGCCGCTCACGTCCCGGACGCCCGGCCGACCCGCTCGGCCGGGCGTCCGGCCCCGCTCGATCGCCGCCGGAAATCCGTGATCAGCGTGGCACGTACCAGCAGGCGCAGCGCCACGATCGCGGTCAGGACGGCGATCTCCGTCCAGGTCTGCTCCCCGGTCAACCGCAGCAGGCCGGCGGCGAGCAGCATGTCGAGCAGCACCCCCAGGGCTGTCGTACGGGAACCTGTGGCGAGCAGCGCCACGAGCGCGGCGAGCACGCCCAACGCCGTGATGACGGCCGCCACCAGCATCCTCATCGATCGTCGACCTGCCGCTGCTCGTGCTCGATCTCGCGACCCAGCACGTAGTTCAGCACCGTCCGGATCGCGGCGATGGCGGCCAGCTGGCCGATCTGCGCGAAGGTCGGCGACAGCGCGGTCCGCAGAATGTCCGCCGCCAGCTGAAACTCCAGGCCCAGCGTGAGGAAGCGGCCCAGGGAGAGCCGGATCCGGGTGAACACCGCGGCATCGCGGTGACGCAGCCCGTCGACCACGAAACGCAGCGCGGCCAGCGCCGCCCCGACGACGATGACGAACGCGCCGACCAGCTCCACCGCGGTGACCAGCAGTTGGTGGCCCCGCTGGAGGATCACCTCGACGTCCACCCCGGCGCCTTACCCGGCCTGCATCCGGGTAGTCGGCACCGGGGCGTACGACGTCGAGCCGGTCGACGCGGTCGCCGGTCCGGCGACGAGGGTCAGCGCAACTGGGACACCGCGTCGACGATCAGCCAGACACCGCTGATGGCGAAGAGCGTGGCGGCGCCGTACCTGATGGTTCGTTCCGGCAGTTTCCGGCCGAGCAGCCGGCCGGCCAGGATGGCCAACGCGTCCGCCGCGACCATGCCGACAGTCGAGCCAATCCAGGTGCCGAACCAGCCGTACTGGGTGGCCAACGTGATGGTCGCGAGCATCGTCTTGTCACCCAGTTCGGCCAGGAAGAAGGCGACACCGACGGTGATCACGGCCGACCTGCCGCCCCGGGCGGCCCGGCGCTCGTCGTCCTCGGTGAGCCGGTCGCCCCGCAGCGTCCACGCGCCGAAGCCGAGAAAGGCCAGGCCCGCCAGGAGCGAGATCCAGCCGGTGGGCAGGGCCGCGCCGAGACCGTGGCCGATCGCCACCGAGGCGAGGTGCACCACGGTGGTGGCCACGGTGATGCCGATCAGCACCGGCATCGTGCGGTACCTGGTGGCGAAGGCCAGGGCCATGAGCTGGGACTTGTCTCCCAGCTCGGCGACGAAAATGACGCCGAAGCTGACCACAAGCGCGGCGAGGAACCCGTCCATGATGTCCTTCCCGGATCAGGCCGGGAGGAGGTGTGGGGACGCCCTCGACCCGGCTGCAACAGCCTGGTCGAAGGTCTCGCCCGCCTCGCCGGAACGAGGCCGGGTGGCCGGATGCGGAACGCACCAGTATGTCGACCACGCCGTTATGGGCTACTCCCCTTCGCTGCGCCCAGCCTAGCCGACCACCCTCCGGCGGAGCACCGGGGCCCGACATGGGGGCGGTCGGGCCCGCCACGGTCGGCGCGGACGGCGCCTGTCGCTCACTCGGCGCGGGCGAGGGTCACCCCGAACAGGCCGTCCGGGTCGGTCCAGAACCGCTCGGTGCGGAATCCCGCCGCGGCCAGCTCGCCCGCGATCCCCGCCGGGCGGAACTTCGCCGACACCTCGGTCCGCAGGTCCTCACCGGCGGCGAAGTCCACATCCAGGTCGAGCACTCGCACCCGCATGGCTCGCTCCGCCCGCAGCCGCATCTCGATCCACTCCTGTGCCGGGTTCCAGAGCGCGACATGGGCAAACGCCGCCGGGTCGAAGTCGGCGTCGAGTTCCCGGTTGAGCACCCGCAGCACGTTGCGGTTGAACTCCGCCGTCACTCCGGCCGCGTCGTCGTACGCGGGCACGATCACCGCCGGATCCTTGACCAGGTCGGTACCGACAAGCAGCCAGTCACCCGGCTCCAGGGCGGCCCGCATCGCGGCGACGAACTCCGCCCGTTCGGCCGGCAGCAGATTGCCGATCGTGCCACCCAGGAAGATGACCAGCCGCCGCCCACCGGTCGGCAGGTGATCCAGGTGGCGGGTGAAGTCACCGACGATGCCGCGTACCCGCAGCCCCGGATAGTCGGCGGTGAGGGTGGCGGTGGACCCGGCGAGCGCGCTCACCGACACGTCCAGCGGCACGAACGTGCCGAGGCCGCCGCGCTGGGTGAAGGCGTCCAGCAGCAGGCGGGTCTTCTCCGAGGAACCGGAACCCAGCTCGATGAGCGTCTTCGCGCCGGTCAACTCCGCGACCTCCACCGCCCGCTCGGCCAGGACGGCACGCTCGGCCCGGGTCGGGTAGTACTCCGGCAGGCGGGTGATCTCGTCGAACAGCTCGCTGCCCCGCGAGTCGTAGAACCACTTCGGCGGAAGCCACTTCTCGGTGGCGGTCAACCCGAGGCGTACGTCCCGGCGCAGGCTGCGGCTGATGTCCTGGTCGTCGAGGTGAATCTCCAGTGGCTCAACGCCCATCTGCTGTCCCCTTCCGTCGTGTCTGACAGGTGCGGGCGGCCCGGCGCACGCCCGGTGGTGCTTCGTCGGCCCGCCTCACCACGCGGCCAGGTCCCGCTGGCGCACCTCGGTCGCCGTGGCCTGCACGAGTTGCCCCTCGGGCACCTCACGCCACCCCGGTTCGTCGTCGTGCGGCTCGGAGACCAGCAGCACCGAGGCGGTGGTGGCACGCAGCGACAGGGCGTGCCCGGCCGCGCTGGCGACCACCGTGTGCCCGTCGGTGAGCAGCAGGTTGAGCCGGGACCCGGGTGCCGCCGCGGCGACCGAGGTGACCGTCTCGGCCACCGCCCGCGCCGGCCCGACGCCAGCGCGCAACCGGTGGCGCACCAGCGCCCACAGCAGCGCCGAGTCGGTGGTCGCATCGAGGGTGAGCAGGTCCCGTACGGGTAGCTCGGCGGCGAGCGGGACCATCGAGTCGGGCCAGCCCCGCACCACGCCGTTGTGGCTGAACAGCCATCGACCGTCGGCGAACGGCGCGGCGGCGGTGTCGACGATCGCCATGCCGACGGTGGCCGAGCGGACGGCGGCCAGCACCGCGCCGGCCGAGGTGACCGCCGCCAACTCGGCGATTGTGGGGTCGGTCCAGATCGGCTGCGCCCGCCGGTACCGCACCGGCGCCGCGCCGTCCGGGTACCACCCGACGCCGAAGCCGTCGGCGTTGATGGTGCCGCCGCCGCGCATGTCGCGTGGCGCCCAGGACTGGCGTAGCAGCGAGTGCGGCGGATCGAACAGCAGCTCACGCAGGGTCAGCGGCGGCCCCAGGTAGGCCAGGTGTCGACACATCAGGCGATCGGCTTCCGGACCGTCACTGGTGCGCCTCGTCGGGCCGGGCGTCGCGGGCGCAGCGGAAGCCGCTGAAGATCTGTCGACGGATGGGGTAGTCCCAGTTGCGGAA
The DNA here is from genome assembly GCF_016863495.1 of Micromonospora andamanensis. GTDB lineage: Bacteria > Actinomycetota > Actinomycetes > Mycobacteriales > Micromonosporaceae > Micromonospora > Micromonospora andamanensis. Next base: position 33,716 of record NZ_BOOZ01000013.1, on the reverse strand, counting down.
CGTGCCGCGGCAGGCCGCCTGGTCGGTGCCGAACGATCCGCCCCGCAGCACCTGGTAGTCGTCGCCGAAGAAGACCTCGGAGTATTCCCGGTACGGGAAGGCGGCGAAGCCCGGGTAGCCCCGGAAGGGGGTGGCGGTCCACTCCCACACATCGCCGATGAGCTGATGCACACCCAGCGGTGAGGCGCCCGCCGGGTAGGCGCCCACCGGCGCCGGTGACAGGTGCCGTTGGCCCAGGTTGGCGTGGGCCGCCGTGGGGTCACCGTCGCCCCACGGATACCGGCGGGACCGACCGGTCGCCGGGTCCCACCGGGCGGCCTTCTCCCATTCCGCCTCGGTGGGCAGCCGCTTGCCCGCCCAGGTGGCGTACGCCTGTGCCTCGTGGAAGCAGACGTGCACCACCGGCTCGTCGTCGCGTACCCGGGACCAGGTGCCGAACCGCAGGTAGGACCAGCCGTCTCCGTCCCGCCGCCAGTGCATGGGCGCGCTGAGCCCGGCCTGCCTGCGATGCTGCCAGCCCGCCTCGCTCCACCAGCGGGGGTCGTCGTATCCCCCGTCGGCGATGAAGGCGCGGTACGCGCCGTTTGTGACAGGTGCGGCGTCGATGACGTACGCGGGCAGGTCCACGCGGTGCGCCGGGCGCTCGTTGTCCAGTGCCCACGGGTCGGCGTCGGTGCCCATCTGGAACGGGCCGGCCGGCACCAGCACCTCGGCGGGCACCCAGCCGGTCGGCTCCGGTGGGGGCGGCGCGTGCAGCGCGGCGGGACCGGATCGCAACTGGTGGGTGGCGAGCATCGTCTCGTCGTGCTGCTGCTCGTGCTGCACGATCATGCCGAAGGCGAAACCGTCGGCGACCAGCCGGCCGTTGTCGAAGGCGACCCGGTCCAACAGGTCGTACACCTTCTCCCGGACGGTGGCCAGGTAGGCGCGGGCCTCGGGCGGCGGTAGCAGCGGCAGCGACGGGCGGTCCCGACGCGGCTGCTTGAACGCGTCGTACAGGTCGTCGATGTCGCACCTGACCGGCTCCCGCCCGCCGACGTCGCGGACCAGCCAGAGTTCCTCCTGGTTGCCCACGTGCGCCAGGTCCCACACCAGCGGGGACATCAACGGTGAGTGCTGGCGGATCAGATCGGCGTCGTCCACCGCCTCGGTCAACAGGACGGTGCGGGCGCGGGTACGCGCCAGTTCCGCCGCGATCCGGCCGCGTAGGCCCTCGGCGTCGCGGTCGATGCTGATGTCGGTCACCGCCGGCTCCTCTCCGCGGCCTCACGCCGCCGCCGTAATCCGTTGTCGATTTCCCGGTGCAGGGCCGACGGCAGTGCCAGCCGCGGCAACGCGCCCCGGGCCAGGTCGAACAGGCCCGCGGCGGCCCGGGCCAGGGTCACGTCCCGCAGTCCGTGTCGGGCGGCACGGTGCCAGCCGTCGGCGGCGGGTGCGGTCACCTCGATCGCCGCGGCGGTCGTGTCGGGGCCGCTGAGCAGCGCGCTGAGCACCGCCAGCGGCAGGATCCAGCCCCGCCCGGGTTGTGCGTCGAGGTAGCGGATCTCCAGGTAGCCGCGGGGGCGTACCGGGGGGAAGAGCGTGCTGACGTGGTATTCCAGGTCGTCGACGCGGGGTGGCCGGTGCAACGCCCCGTCGATCCAGTCGGCGAACGTCACGTCCGGCGGCGCGGTCCAGTCCGGGCCGTCCGAGCGCACGCAGAGCAGTGGGGCGGCCAGCACGTACGCCGTCCAGGCGGCCACCGGATCCCGGTCGGCCAGATCGGGCGTCCAGACCGGGGCGGTGCGGGCCGGATCGATGCGCCACCAGGCGCCCATCCGGGCCGATGCCCAGCCGGTGTCCCGGCCGGCGTGGCGGCCGGCGGTGGCGAAGGCGGCGAGCAGCGGCGGCCCGGCCGCGTGGACCAGTCGCCAACGGGACAGGAGGTGCTCCGGCTGCCCCGCGTCGAGGCAGATCTGCAGGCCGGCCGTGCTGTACATCATCGTCCGCCCGGCGGCACCACGACGGTCGAAGACCTGCCGCATCGCGCGGTAGCGGGGGGTGTCGATCACGGGCTGGGGAGGTCGGTACGGGTCGATGCCGGCCCGGCCGAGCGTCAGCCCGGCGGCGCCCAACAGTCTGCTGGCCTGCTCCACGTCGGACTGGGTGGCTTCGATGAGCGCGGCGACGCCGGCTCGCGGTGGGGTGGAGATCTCCAGTTGCCCGCCGGGCTCGACGGTCATCGTGCTGCCCCGCAGCAGGCGCAGGGCGGGGCTGGTCGGGTCCAGCGTGGTGGGGCCATATGGCCCCAGTGCCGCGCGAAGCCGTGCGGCGTCGACGGGGCGGACCGGATCGACAGCGTCATGGACCGTCCATTCCAGCTCGACCCCGGTGAGGACGGGCGGACCGGTCTTGAAGCAGATCCGGGCGAGGTGCCGGGCGGCTGCGGCGCTGTCCCGCAGCACCGGGACCTGGTCCACCTCCGGTGACATCACCATGTGTGGCTCCTTCCGGTCGGATCCGCGGCCACGGTAGCCCACCCCTGTGACATCGGATCCGGGTGAACCTGAACCGCACGGCGCCGACGCGTCGGCTCCGGCCGCACGGCACATCGCCCACGACGGCGGGTTGACGAGGGGCTTCAGCCGGTGTCGGCACGGGCGGCTCCGCCACCATCTGTGTAGCAGGGGCCGACCGCCCGTCGAACGGATTTCACGATTCAGTCAACATTCGCCGGGGTACCCGGCCGGCCGCGCCCGCGCGGGCCGCCGGGATCACGGTGTCGGTTGGCTCAGTCCGCGCCCGTGGTCGAGTCCGGGTCGGACTCGCTCCGCAGGTTCCGGCAGTACCCCTCGACGTGTTCCGCGCCGCCGGCCGCGACCACCAGTTCGTTGAAGGCGGGCCGGTCCAGGGCCTTCTCCCGCTGCCGTTCCGACTTGGCCAGGTAGGCCCGACAGAGGCCCGGACGGTCCGTGGTGTTGTCGGAGTTACCCGGCCCCACGTGGTCGGTGGCCTCGGGGCTCGGGGTCAGCGACGCACCGGGCGGAGACGTCGGTGGAACCGAGGTCGCACCAGCGGTAGGGCCGTCGGTCGGAGCGGTCGGGACAGCGGAAGGCTCACCCGTGGGGGTGCCCGGCCCGATGGTGGGTTCGGGCGCGGCCGGGCTGGTGACAGCCGGCGGCGGTGTCGGGCCGGAGCGGTCCAGACCCACTGCGGCCAGGGCGGCACCGGCGGTGGCGGTGGCCGCCACCCCGGCGACCCAGGCCAGGGCGCCGACGGTGAGCCGGTGTCGTCGTCGCCGGGTCACCGCGTCCGTGGCCTCGGTCAGGTGGGCGGCGCGAAAGGCCGCGACGGCGGCCTCCTCGCCGGCGAGTTCCCGTTCCCGGGCCGGAGCGGCGGCGGCCCGCAGCAGGCTGGCGAGCGGGTCACCGGGCCCCGGCGCCGGCCGCGGCGAGCGGGTCGCGCGGGCGGCGTCCAGCAGCCGTTCGTGGTCGACGCGCGACGACCGGCTCAGCATCACCCGGAGTCCGCGCATGTCAGCCGTCCACGGGTTCGGTCTGGGGCGGCAACCCGGCACGCTGACGCGGCCGAGCCTCGGCCCTCGGCCCGGCCGGGACGTCGCCCGCCCCGGCCACCGCGTCGCCCGGGGCGCCTGCCGCGCCCTGCTGGTCCAGCAGCACCGCGAGCCGACGCAGGCCACGATGCGCAGCGGTACGCACCGCACCGGCCCGACGCCCGAGCACCCGTCCCGCGGTCTCGGCGTCGAGCCCGATCACGGCACGCAGCAGCACCGCCTCGGCCTCCCGGGGTGGCAGGCTGGCGATCATCGCGAGCGCCGCCTCGGTGCCGAGGCTCTCCCCCGCCCGCTCAGCGGTGTCGGCGTCCCCGGCCAGCTCACTGAGTTCCTGCACCGGCACTGACAGTGCGGGGCGACGGCGTTGCCGGCGCAGATGGTCCATGGCCCGGTTGCGGGCGATGGTGACCGCCCAGGCGCGGAACTCGCCACCGGTGAAGGTGGGCAGGTCGCGGGCGACCTGCAACCAGGTCTCCGACGCGACGTCCTCGGCGTCCGCACCGACCAGGGCGGTCAGGTAGCGCAACAGCCCGGGCTGCAGGTTGCGGTAGAGCTGACGGAAGGCGTCCTCGTCACCGGCGCGGGCGGCCTCGACAAGCTGTTCCAGTTCACCTGTCACGCTCGCACCGCCGCCGGCCGCCGGACCTCGGTACGCCAGTCCCCGGAGCGGACACGCGTCGTCTCGGCCCGTCCCGCGCGCCGGACCCCGATCCGCACCCCACCCCCGTCGACCTGAACCGAACCGGGCCCGTACGACCCGGTAGCGGATTCTCGCCGACAACGTCGAGGACCACAACCTGACCCGGCTGTACTGTCGTTTCGACCCGGCGGGCGGTGTCGACGCGGTCGGGCAGCAGCGGAAGGCCGCACGGGCAGTGAGAATTGTCTACCGCCTGCCCAGCGATTCGCCGTAACGCGCCGGGGGCCGACGACGCTGCGGACGCCCCGCTGGCCAACCGACCGGGGTTCGGCGCGGGCGAAAGGTGACGCCCGGTGTCGATGAAGTCACCCCGGGACGACGGCGGTCGGTGCTCGGCGGCTCCGACCGGCCACGACTTCGCGGCGGCGAGCGGTGGGGCCCGACCCGCCGGCGCGCCGTTCGGGCTCGCGGTGGGTACGGTGGTGCCGTGTTGTCTTCGGAGGTCGTACTCAGCGGTCGGTACCGCTTGGACGAGCGTGTCGCCACGGGCGGCATGGGCGACGTCTGGCGGGCGACCGACCTGATCCTCGGGCGGCAGGTGGCGGTCAAGGTGCTGCTGCCCGCCCTCGTCTCCGACCCCGACTTCATCGCCCGGTTCCGCGCCGAGGCACGGATCATGGCGGCGCTGCGACACCCGGGGATCGTGCAGGTCTACGACTGCGGTGAGGACGACCTGCCCGGCGGTGGCCGCGCCGACTACCTCGTCATGGAGTTCGTCACCGGCCAGCCGCTGTCGAAGCGGATCGAGGCCGAGGGGCGCCTGGACGTGGGCGTGGCCATGTCCGTGGTGGCGCAGGCGGCCCAGGCGCTGCACGCCGCGCACCTCGGCGGGATCGTGCACCGCGACGTCAAGCCGAGCAACCTGCTGATCCAGGAGGACGGCACTGTCGTCCTGGTGGACTTCGGGGTCGCCCGCTCGACGAACGTAACGAGCATCACCAGCACGAACGCCGTTCCGGGTACCGCGCTCTACATGGCGCCCGAGCAGGCCGCCGGGCGACCGGTCTCCGGGGCGACCGACCTGTACGCGCTCGGCGCGGTGGCCTACTGCTGCCTGACCGGCAGCCCACCGTTCACCGGCGACAACCCGCTCCAGGTCGCCGTCCGGCATCTCGACGATCCGCCGCCGGAGCTGCCGCACGACATCCCGGAAGCGGTCCGGTTGCTTGTCGACCGGGCGCTGGCCAAGGACCCGGCCGACAGGTTCAGCAGCGGCGCGGCGATGGCGGAGGCGGCGCGGGCGGCCGTGTCGGAGGGCTCCCTGCCCACGACAGTGGTCCCGATGGCCACGGCCCTGCGCGACGCGGGGCCGGACACCCGCACCGGGCTACCGGTGATCGACGCACCGCCACGCCAACGACGCCGCGGGAAACTCGTGGGCGCGTTCACCGCCGCGCTTGTCGGGTTGACGGCGCTCGGTGCCGCGCTCGGTGCCACGCAGGAGGCGAACACCCCGGCGGTCAAGCTGCCCACCACCGCCCCGACGGCCGAGTCCACCGACGGGGAAGAGGCGTCGCCGAGCCCGCAGGAGAGCGCACCGGCGCAGGTGCCGCTGCGGCCGGCCGGCTCGACCAGCCGGGCGACCGAGTCCCCGTCGCCCGAGCCGTCCTCGCCGCAACCCAGCGAGCCGAGCGAACCGGCGTCACCGGAACCGACCACACCCAGCCCTGACCCGGAGCCGACGGGCACGTCGAGCAGCCCCACCCCGCCGGCATCCCCCACGCCGTCGACACCCACCACCCCACCCGACGGGGAGCCGCCGGGCGCCGGCGAGGGCGAGAGCTGAGTCCCACCGGCCCCAACCTTCTCGAATTCCCCGAAACGGACGTACGGCACCACACTGCGCTCTAGGCTCCTCACCAGCAGTTATCTCCTACCGGTCGGGAGTTCGGGTGAGCGTGGAGAAGTTGGTCGTCGTCGGCCAGGGTTACGTGGGTCTTCCGCTGGCCATGCAGGCCGTCGAAGCCGGTCTGGACGTGGTCGGTCTCGACGTCGACGCCGACCGGGTCAAGCGGCTCGCCTCAGGTGAGTCGTTCGTGTCCGACATCCCCGCCGACCGGCTCGGCCGCGCCCTGGCCAGCGGCCGGTACCGGCCGAGCACGGAGTACGCCGAGGCCAAGGACTTCGACATCTGCGTCATCACGGTGCCCACTCCGCTGCGCGACGGCACTCCCGACCTGAGCTTCGTGGAGCAGGCCGGCACGGGGATCGGACCGTACCTGCGGCCCGGCTGCACGGTGGTGCTGGAGTCCACCACCTATCCCGGCACCACCGAGGAGTTGCTCCGCCCGTTGCTGGAGGCGGCCAGCGGGCTGCGCAGTCCCGGAGACTTCCACCTCGGGTACAGCCCGGAACGCATCGACCCGGGCAACCCGACCTGGCGGTTGGCGAACACCCCGAAGGTGGTTTCCGGGGTGGACGCGGCCGCGCTGGCCCGGGTCGACTCGTTCTACAGGCGTCTGGTGGAGCGGACGGTGCCGGTGGACTCGACCCGGGTGGCCGAGTTGACCAAGCTGATCGAGAACACCTTCCGCCAGGTCAACATCGCCCTGGTCAACGAGCTGACGATGCTCTCGCACCAGCTCGACATCGACGTGTGGCAGGCCATCGAAGCGGCCGAGACGAAGCCGTTCGGGTTCATGCCGTTCCGGCCCGGTCCCGGTGTCGGCGGGCACTGCCTGCCGATCGACCCCTGCTACCTCTCCTGGCAGGTCAAGCGCCGCCTCGGTCGGCAGTTCCGGTTCATCGAGCTGGCCAACGACGTCAACCACGAGATGCCCGAACACGTGGCGCAGCGGGTGATGGCCGGGTTGAACCGTTCCGGTCGGGCCGTCAAGGACGCCCGCCTGCTGCTGCTCGGCCTGGCGTACAAGCGCAACACCGGGGACATGCGCGACTCGCCCGCCGTCGAGGTCGCCCGGCGGCTACGCGAACTCGGCGCCGAGGTCCGGGCGGTCGAGCCGTACGCCGAGGCGCACCACCTGCCCGACGGGGTGCTCACCGTCGACCTGACCGAGCGTGAGCTGCGCGAGGCCGACGGTGTCGTGGTGGTCACCGATCACGACGTGTTCGACTACGACCTGGTGGTCCGGCACGCCCGGTACGTCTTCGACACCCGCAACCGCTGCACCGGCCCCACAGTCGAGCGGCTCTGATCAGCGGTCCGCGAGCGCCTCGACGACGGGCAGCGCCAGGGCCCGGCGGGCCGGCAGCACCGACGCGGCAAGCGCCGCCAGTACCGCGATGCCGAGGATGCCGCCGAGTTGGCCCCACGGCACGACGAGGGTGAAGTCGCCGGCGATGCGGGACAACATGGCCATCCCCGCCGCGGCGACCCCGGTGCCGAGGGTGACGCCGAGCACCGCGCCGACAAGCGCGGTGAGCACCGCCTCGACGGCCAGCATGCCGCGCATCCGCGCACGGGTCAGCCCGACCGCCCGCAGCACCGCGTTCTCCCGGGTCCGTTCCACCACCGACAGGCTCAACGTGTTCGCCACCCCTACCAGGGCGATCACCACGGCCAGGCCGAGCAGGGCGACCACGAACGCCAGCACCATGTCCACCGTGCCGGTGAGCATCCGTTTGTACGCCGCCTGGTCCATCAGGTTGACCGTCGGGTAGTCGACCAGGACCGCCTCGATCGCGGCCCGAGCCGCGGCCGTCGACGTGCCCGCCGCCGGGTCGATCTCCGCCAGATAGCCTCGCTCGCCCGGAAAGAGCCGGGTGAAGTCGGCGTCGTCCAGTTCGACGACGTGACCGGCCGGTACCCGTCCATCGACGGCCTCGGAGCCGGTGCCGACGATCACCGCCGCCACCTCGAACGCCTGTCCGTGCAGGGTCACCGTCTCCCCCGCCGACCAACCGCGCCGCTCGGCCAGTTCCCGGTGCACCAGTACCCGTCCCGGTCCGAACCGGTCGAGTTGCCCGGTCAGCACCTGTTCGATCCGATGACCGATCAGCGTCGGGTGGGCGGCGCGCGTTTCGACATCATCGGCGAGATGCGTACGCGGCTCGTGCACCGTCGCCAACTCCGGGCGGGCGGCCAGCGCCTCGACCACCTCGGCGGGCAGCTCCACGCCGATCCCGGTCACCAGGAAGTCCACCCCCACCTGGGCGTCGACGCTGCGCTCGATGGCCACCTTGGTGCTCTGCGCGCCCACCACGAAGGAGGAGACCAGACCGATTCCGATCACCAGTGCGATGGCGGTCGCGGCTACCCGCCGAGGATTGCGAACCGCGTTGGCGACGGCGAGGGAGCAGGTCGTCCCGAAAATCCTCCGGGTCGGGACGCCGAACAGCCGCACCAACGCCGGCACCAGCACCGGACCGAACAGGACCAGGCCGAGGAAGCTGAGCACCCCACCCAGGGCGACAAGCGCGACCTGCCCCGCCGAGGCCGCGCCGATCAGGGCCGCCACCCCGCTGGCGAGGACGATCGCGCCGATCGCCAGACGTACCCGGCCGGCGGGGCGGGCGACCTGGACGGCGGCGTCGGTCAACGCGGCCACCGGGGCTGTCCGGGTGCCCTGCCAGGCCGGTACGAGGGCCGCGCCGACGGTGAGGGCCGTGCCCGCGCCGAGGCAGCCCAGCACGGTGCCGACGGTAAGCGTCAGCTCGCCGTACAACGGGGTGGCCAGTCGCGCCATCAGGACGTTGAGGCCGGCCGCCAGCCCGGCGCCGAGCAGCACACCGAGGGTCGAGGCGACGAGCCCGACAGCCACCGACTCCAGCAGCGTGGCCCGGAACACCTGCCCCCGGGTGGCACCGACCAGGCGCAGCAGCGCGGTCCGCCGGGCGCGCTGCGCCAGCACGATCGTGAACGTGTTGGCGATGACGAAGGCGGCCACCACCACTGCCACTCCGGCGAACGTGAGCAGCACCATGTTGAACTGGCTCAGGTCGCGGACCTCCTCGGCCACGGCGGCGTCGAGGATCTCCTGCCGGGTACGTACGGTGGTGTCCCCACCTGTCAGCTCGATGATCCGCTCGGCGAGGAGACGGTCGGCTGTCCCCGCCTCGGCCGCCACCATGATCCGGTCGTAGTCGCGCCGTTCGGTGACGGCGAGGGCGTCAGCGCCCACCAATCCGATGAACGGACCACCGATGTCACGCGAACTGCCGGCCACGTCGACAGTGCCCACCAGGGTGTACGGGCGGGCCGCGCCGCTGGCGCCACCGACGCGTACCGGAGCGCCGAGGTCGAAGCCCTGCGCCGCGACGGTCCGCTGGTCGAGCACCAGTTCGCCGGCGCGGGCGGGCAGTCGGCCGGCCACCACGTCGTAGGACTGGAGGGTGGGGTCGGTGGGGATCGCGGCAAGTACCCCGTAGCCGAGCACCGGACGCCCGTCGGAGCCGACCACCCCGGCGGTGCCGGTCAGCTCGCCCTCGGCGGCGCGTACCCCGTCGACCGCGCGCACCTGCTCGACCAGGGACGCGTCGATCATGTCGTCCCGGTAGACACCGACGTCGGTGTGTCGGTCGAAGGTGCCTGCCCGGTCGTAGGCGCCGCTCCGCATCCCGTCCACGAAGATCAACGTACCGGCGATGAAGGCCACGCCGAGGACCACGGCGAGGGTGGACATCAGCATGCGCGCCGCCTCGGCACGCAGCGAGCGCAGGGTCAGCCGGATCATGTCAGCGCCCTCCAGCCGGGGCCGCGCCGTCGGTGTCCAGGTGGGCGAGCACGTCGAGGACTCCCTCGGCGGTCGGCTCGGCCAGTTCCCGGACGAGCCGACCATCGGCGAGGAAGACCACCCGATCGGCGTGGGCAGCGGCGACCGGGTCGTGGGTTACCATCACCACCGTCTGCCCGAGGGTGTCGACCGCCGCACGCAGCAGCCGCAGCACCTCCGCCCCGGCACGGGAGTCCAGGTTGCCGGTCGGCTCGTCGGCGAAGATCACCCACGGCTTGGTGATCAACGCCCGGGCCACCGCGACCCGCTGCTGCTGGCCACCGGAGAGTTCGGCCGGACGGTGTCGCAACCGGTCGGTCAGTCCGACCGCCGCGACCACCTGCCGCAGCCAGGCCGGGTCGGGTCGCCGTCCGGCGATGTCCAGCGGCAGGGTGATGTTCTCCTCCGCGCGCAGCGCCGGCAGCAGGTTGAACTTCTGGAACACGAAGCCGATCCGGTCGCGACGCAGCAGCGTGAGCCGGCGGTCGTCGAGGCGGCCCAGCTCGGCGTCGCCCACGCGTACCGTCCCGGCGGTGGGTCGGTCCAGGCCGGCCAGGCAGTGCATGAGTGTCGACTTGCCGGAGCCGGAGGGGCCCATGATGGCGGTGAAACGGCTGGCGGCGAAGTCGACGTCGACCTCGTCGAGGGCGACGACGCCGGCCTGACCGGTGCCGTACTGCTTGCGCAGGCCCCGCGCCGTGACGGCGACACCGGCGGTGACGTGGACGGGTGGTGCGATCGACACGTGCTGCTCCAGGGAACGGTGAACCTCGGACGTCCCTGACGCTATGGAGACCACCGGCCCGTCGGGATCAACCCGGACGGTCGACCTCGGTACGTCTCAGGTCGTCCCGCACCTGGCACACCCGTACGCCTCAGGTCGTACGCAGGCCCTCCGCACCCGGGGTGACCAGGCCACTCTCGTAGGCCAGGACCACCGCCTGCACCCGGTCGCGGAGCTGGAGTTTGGCCAGTATCCGGCCCACGTGGGTCTTCACCGTCGCCTCGGCGACATGGATCCGGGCGGCGATCTCCGCGTTGGCCAGGCCCTGCGCGACCAGCAGCAGGATCTCCCGTTCCCGGTCGGTGAGCTGAGCCAGCCGGGGATCCTCGGTGGGCCCGGTGCCGAGCTGGCCGGCGAACCGGTCGAGCAGCCGCCTGGTGATCGACGGGGCGACCACCGACTCGCCGCCCGCGACGACCCGGATCGCGGCCAGCAGTTCCTCCGGCGGGACGTTCTTGAGCAGGAAGCCGCTGGCCCCCGCGCGCAGCGCGGCGAACGCGTCCGCCTCGGTGTCGAAGGTGGTCAGCACCAGCACCTTGGGCCCGCCGGCCGGCTGGGCGCAGATCCGGCGGGTGGCCTCCACGCCGTCCATGGTCGGCATCCGGACATCCATCACCACCACGTCCGCGGTGACGCGGTCGAGCACCCGCAGCGCGTCCGCGCCGTCGATCGCCTCACCGACCACCTCAAGATCGGGCTGGGAGCCCAGCACCATCCGGAACCCGGCGCGCACCAGCGCCTGGTCGTCCACGATCACCACCCGGACGGTCATGCCGCGATCACCCCCGTTGCCGGAGCGGCCGGCAACGGCAGCCACGCCCGCACCTGCCAGCCACCGGCCAGCCGGGCACCGGCGGTGAGGCTGCCGTCGTACACCGAGACCCGTTCGCGCATGCCGACCAGTCCGTGACCGCCCGGCGGCGTCGGGGTGAGCGGTAGGTGGCCGCGACCGTCGTCGACCACCACGAGTGCGACGCCGTCGGCGGCCTGCTCCAGAGTGATCTCCACGCTCGCGCCCACCCCGGCGTGCTTGAGCACGTTCGTCAACGCCTCCTGAGCCAACCGGTGCACGGTCAGCTCCAGCGCCTGCGGCAGCGGGACGGGCCCGTCGATGACCGTGTAGCTCACCCGCAACCCGGCCTCACGGAAGCGGTCCAGCAGGGCGGGCAGCTCGGCCACCGAGGGCCGGCGGTGGGCGGGTTCGGCCAGGTCGGGCACGGGTCGTACGGGTGGTACGGGCACTGGCTCCGCGGGGTCCGGTTCGCGTAGCACACCCACCAGCCGGCGCATGTCCTCAAGCGCCTGCCGACCGGTGTCCGCCACGATCTTGAGCGCATCCCGGGAGGTCTCAGGATTCTGGTCGATCACGTAACGTGCTCCGTCCGCCTGAACGATCATGACGGCCATGCTGTGCGCCACCACGTCGTGCAGTTCGCGGGCGATCCGGGTGCGTTCCTCAGCCACCGCCGCCCGCGCCTCGGCCTCCCGCTCCCGTTCGAGGGTCGCCGCCCGCTCCTCCAGGCTGAGCACGTACTGCCGGCGGGTGCGGACGTTCAGCGCCACCAGCCAGACCGCCCCGGTGATCAGCGTGTAGTAGATGGCCGTGTAGTACCAGGGGGCGGGCAGCGGCTGCCGCACGGCGGCGAAGACCGCACCGAGCACGGCCACCCCACCGGCGATGACACCGTCGCGTAGCCGCTCGGCGTACTTGACGACGCCGTACAGGGCGATCAGGACCGCGACGTCGTAGAGCATCGGCGCCCAGCCGAGGGCGACCTGCGTGAAGGCCAGTACCGCGATCACGACGGTCACCGCCACCGGTCGGACGCGGCGGAACAGCAGGGCCAGCGCCATCCCCACCCCGATCGCTGTGGACCACCAGCCGCCGGGCTGCACGGGCCCGCCGGCCACGCTGACCAGGGCCACCAGGCCGGCGAGGGCCACGTCGAAGGCGACCGCGGGCAACCGTCGGCCAAAGATCATCGCACTCATCGTGCACCCAGCGTACGAGGCGACCCGACGGCGGACGCGAGAGTGCTCCCGGCCGGCGGGTCGGTACCGGTCAGACCGGCAGGAGGTCGCGCATCCGGGCGATCTCGACGGACTGTTCACTGGCGACCGAGGTGGCGAACTGCTCCACGGTCAGGTCGAGCCCGACCTTGAGCACGTCGGTCGCCATCAGCACGGCGCCCTCGTGGTGCTCGGTCATCATCCGCAGGAAGAGGTTGTCGAACTCGGCGCCCCGGGCGGCGGCGAGCCGGCGCATCGCCTCGGCCGGCTGCATGCCCCGCATCGTGGCGTGGTCGTGCCCGTCGACGCCGGCGGAGAGGCCCCGCGTGGTCAGCCAGGCCCGCAGCACGCCGATCTCCGGCCCCTGGCTGGCCCGGATCCGGTCGGCGAGGGCGCGCACCCTCGGCTCGGCGGCCCGGTCGGTGGCCAGCCCGGCCATCTCCAGGGCCTGCTCGTGGTGCGGAATCATCATCCGGACGAACCAGGTGTCCAGGCTGTTGTAGCGGGGCGGCGAGTCGTTGCGGACCTCGTCGGCGGGGCGCTCGACGGCGTCCTCCCCCGGGCGGCCCGGCACGATGACCGGTGGCGCGGAGGCGTCCACACCGGACGGTGCCGGGCGGGTGGACGGTGCGGTGGCGGCGGCCGAACCCGGTGCCGCCGGCCCGGAGACGCCACCGCGCAACGCGACGGCGCCGACTGTCAGCGCCACCGCGACCGTTGTGACGGCGGCGAGTATCCGTCCGCGTCGGCCGGTCATGCGACACCTCCTCCGGATCGAGGTCGCTGCGATCGTATCCATTCACATTGGACGTAAAATGTGACCTGGATCACATCGATGGATCTCATCTGCGAGTAAGGTACGGCCAACCTCACTCCCCTTTCGAAGGGTGTCGCCGATGGTCGGATCGACCCTGCCACGGGGGCGGCAACTGCGTATCGTCAGTGTGGCCGCCACCGGGCTCCTCCTCGCCAGCATCGCCGTTGCCCCACCCGGCAACGCGCAGACGGTCGCCCAGGCGGCCGTCGAGTCAACCGCAGCAGTCGAGGCACCGCTCGGTGTCGACGAGATCGCCAGCAGCCCCAACCTCAAGCTGATCGCCAACCTGCCGAAGCAGTCGCCGTTCAACACCACGGCGGCGCTCGGCACCGACATCGCCTTCCAGGGCAGGTACGCCTTCGTCGGCAACTACGACGGCTTCGTGATCTACGACGTCTCCAAGCCGAGCAAGCCGACGATCGTCTCGCAGGTGCTCTGCCCGGGCGCGCAGAACGACATCTCCGTCTACGGTGACCTGCTCTTCCTGTCGACGGACGCGTCGCGCAGCGACGACTCGTGCAGCAGCGTCTCCCAGTCCGCCACGATCAAGGAGTCGTGGGAGGGCATCAAGGTCTTCGACATCAAGAACAAGACCAGCCCCCGGTACGTCAAGGCGGTCGAGACGGCCTGCGGCTCACACACCCACACGCTGGTACCGGCGAAGGACAAGAAGTCGGTCTACCTGTACGTCTCCTCGTACAGCCCGAACGCCGCCCTGCCGGACTGCCAGCCGCCGCACGACTCGATAAGCATCGTCAAGGTGCCGCTGAAGAAGCCGACCGACGCGGCGGTCGTCGCCACGCCGAACCTCTTCCCCGACGGCGGCTACGAGGGTCGTACGGGCGGCTCGGCGACCTCGGGCTGCCACGACATCACCGCCTACCCGACGAAGGACCTGGCCGCAGGCGCCTGCATGGGTGACGGAGTGCTGCTGGACATCAGCAAGCGGGAGGCGCCGCGGGTGCTGCACACCGTGCGGGACACGACGAACTTCGCGTTCTGGCACTCGGCCACCTTCAACAACCGCGGCACCAAGGTCGTCTTCACCGACGAGCTAGGCGGTGGCGGCGGCGCCACCTGCAACGAGGCCGTGGGCCCGGAGCGCGGCGCCAACGCCATCTACGACATCACCGGTCGCGGTGACAAGCGCAAGCTGGAGTTCCGCAGCTACTACAAGATCCCCCGGACCAACGGGGACACCGAGAACTGCGTGGCGCACAACGGCTCGCTCATCCCGGTCCTCGGCAAGGACATCATGGTCCAGGCGTGGTACCAGGGCGGCGTGTCGGTGTGGGACTTCACCAACTCGCGCAAGCCGAAGGAGATCGGCTACTGGGAGCGCGGCCCGCTGTCGGACAGCCAGCTCATCATCGGCGGCTCCTGGTCGGCCTACTACTACAACGGGCACATCTACTCCTCTGACATCCAGAAGGGGCTCGACGTGCTCGAACTCAACGACTGGCGGACGTGGACGGCCAAGCTGGCCCACTTCCGGGAGTTGAACGTGCAGACCCAGCCCAGCTACCTCAGCTGGTAGGACCCGACGCACCGACCGGGCCCGGTCACTCCCGTACGGGAGTGACCGGGCCCGATCTGCTCACGGGTACCACCTGTCGCGTTTTTTCCCGCCTGTCCCGGGTACCTCCTCCGGCACGCAGGAAAGGGGTGCGAGATGACGCGCAACGAGTACCACGTGGTGCCCGACGGTGGTGGTTGGAAGGTCGAGCAGGGCAGCACCGTCGTCGGTACGTACGACACGAAGCAGCGGGCGGTCGAGGCCGGACGCGAGGCGGCACACGGTCACGAGCCCAGCCAGCTCGTGGTGCACACGGCCGACGGGAAGATCGAGACCGAGTACACCTACCACGACGACCCGTACCCGCCCGCCGGCTGAGCCGGCAACCCCAGCGGCGACCTGCCGACACCATCCACCCCGGGTGCTGTCGGCAGGCCGCCGTCGCCGGTCCGCTGCCGCCACCCGCCGTGCCCGTCGTCACCTGCAACGACGCCGAAACCGATGGCGTACGCCGGGCGTGCCAGGATGACCGGCCGTGACCTCTGCCGGGCCGGTCCCGCCCGCCCCGATCCGGTCGGCCCGACGCCGACCCCACCCGCTCGACGCGATCGCCGTAGCGCTCGCCGTCGTCGGGGCCGGCTGTGTCGCGACCGGGTTGCTGCCCCGCCCCGACGCCGCCGCCACCCTCGTCCGGGTCCTGCCCCTGTTGCTGTTCCTCGGCACCGTGGTGATCCTCGCCGAACTGACCGCGGCGGCCGGTGTCTTCGACGTGCTCGCCACCCGGCTGGCCGTCGCCGCCCGGGGTAGCTGGCCGGCACTCTTCGCGCTCTGCGTCGGGTTCGCCGCGGTGACCACGATCGTGCTCAACCTGGACACCACAGCCGTGCTGCTGACCCCGGTGATGCTCACCCTGGCGGTCACCCTGCGCACCGCTGTGGCGCCGCTGGCGGTCACCACGGTCTGGCTGGCGAACACGGCAAGCCTGCTACTGCCGGTGTCCAACCTGACAAACCTGCTCGCCGCAGACCGGATCGGACTCGACCCGCTCGGGTACGCCGGTCTGCTGTGGTTGCCGCAACTGGCCGTCCTCGCGGTCACCACGGCGCTGCTCTGGCACTGCTGGTGGCGTCCGGAACGGCCGCCCGGCAACCGGTTCCCGGCACCGGCGCCGCACCGACCCGCCGACCCGGTGCTGTACCGGACCGCGCTCGCCGGCTGCCTGCTGTTCGTCGGCGTGATCCTGGTCGGCGCACCTGTCGGCCTCGGCTCGGCGGTCGCCGCCGGCCTGCTGGTGCTCGGCTTCGCGATCCGCTCGCCCGCCACGCTGCGCCCCGCGCTGGTCCCCTGGCGGCTGCTGCTCTTCGTCACCGGGCTGTTCCTGGTGGTCCAGACCATCGGTCGGCACGGGCTGAACGACCTGGTGGCAGGGCTGGTCGGGCAGGACGGCGGGGTGCTGGGCGCGCTGCGCGCGGGTGGTACCGGAGCTTTGCTGGCCAATCTGGTGAACAATCTGCCCGCCTATCTGGCCGGCGAGGCGGTGCTGCCCACCGGGGACCGGCAGCGGTTGCTGGCGCTGCTGATCGGCACCAACGTGGGACCGCTGGCGCTGCCCTGGGCGTCCCTGGCCACCCTGCTGTGGCTGGAGCGCTGCCGGGCCGCCCGGGTCCGGGTACCGCTGGCCCGGTTTCTGGTGACAAGCGCCGCGGTGGCGGTGCTCGGCACCCTCGCCGCGGTCGGTGCCCTGCTGCTCACCGGCTGACCTCGGCCGCGCCACGCTGGTGCGGCCGAGGTCAGCCGCTGGTCAGGCCCGGCGCACGGGCAGCTGCAACTCGGTGACCCCCTTGTCGGCCTCCTCGGGCCAGTACTCCAGGTAGAGCTCGCGGGCGTAGCCGTCGGTCCGCCAGTCGTGCTCCTCGATCCACCGAGCCAGCACCTGCATGCTCCGGTCGGCCGTGTCCATCGAGCCGTGGTGGATCGTCGTCACCGCCGTGATCGCCGGCAACTCCACCACCGCGACGTCACCTACCGCGTCCAGGCTGCCCTCGACACCCACCCCGGCGTGTACGACGACACCGTCGCCATCGGCAGCCTGGTCGTACCAGGCCAGCGCCGGCCCACCGGGGGTGAACCCGGCGGCCTCCAGACGGCGGAACAGCTCCGGGTAGAGCGGCGTCAGCACCGGACCGATGTCCGCGGGCTCGTAGCTTCGGGCGACGGCGCTCAGCGCCGCGACCCGGATCGGTGGAACCTGCTTGAGCACGACATCCTGGCTGGTCATCCGACCCTCCGTTTCGATCATGCGGAGCCTCGCCTCGACGCTCGACAGGCGAGCGGTGTCCGCCGCCAACTGGGCCGCCAACTGGGCCCGGCGCAGCCGCAGCATGCCCCGCAGCTCGACCAGGTCGACAGTGTCGTCCAGGATCGCCCGCACCTGGACGAGGGTCAGACCCAGGTCCTTCAGGGCGATCACCCGGTTGAGCCGGCCCAACTGGGCGGCGGTGTAGTAGCGGTAGCCGCTGTGCGGGTCGACTGCGGCCGGCGGCAGCAACCCGATGCTGTCGTAGTGCCGCAGCATCCGCACCGACACGCGGCCCAGGCTGGCGAAGTCTCCGATGGTTAACATGGTTCCTCCACGGTGGGCGCTGACACCGTGTCAGAGTCAACACCGCGACGGCTCAGCCGGGCAGTGGGGCCCCGTCGCCACGGTTACGGCGCGGGGACACCAGCCGGCGTACCAGCGGGGTGGCGTTCCACTTGGCCGCGCCGACCAGGTCACGGGCGTGTTCGAGGACCGTGTAGTCGGGTCTCGCCCGGCCGGCGGCCAGCGCGGCGTCCAGGTCGTTGCCGCAGCGCGTCAGCACGCTGTCGAAGTCGCGACGGACCGGCTCCAGCAGGTGGTAGCCGAACGAGCGGTGCAGGCGGGCGAAGAGCGGCTTGTACAGCCGGGCCCGCTCGTGCAGTCCGGAGGAGTACGACATGGGGTTCTTCGGCCGACGCCGGATGTAGTCGGGCAGCATGTCGGCGAAGGCCCGCCGAACGATCCACTTCTCCTGACCGTCGCGAAGCTTCAACTCGATCGGCAGTCGCATCGCCAGCTCGACGAGCGCCAGGTCGAGGAAGGGCACCCGGGCCTCGACGCCGAAGGCCATGCTGGTCCGGTCGACCCGCTGCAACTCGGTCCGGCACAGGTTGCGGATCTTGTGCAGGAAGAGTCTCCGGGACGCCTCCGGACCGACCTCGTGGTACATGGGGTAGCCGCCGAACAGCTCGTCCGAGCCGTCTCCGGTGAGCACCACCTTGACGCCCAGCTCCCGCAGCCGGCGGAAGATCGGCACCGAGACGATCGCGTTGATGATGTCGCCGTACTCGGTCAGCTCGGAGATCCGGATCGCCTCCCGCACGTCGGCGAGCCGGATGTCGCGCGGGCGCAGTTCCACCACCTCGTGTGCCACGCCGAGGTCCTTCGCCAACCGCCGGGCGTACGCCAGGTCCGGGCTCTCCGGCACCCCGACGGTGATGGCGACGCAGTCCGGATGCGACTGCGCCGCGTGCAGCAGCGCCAGCGAGCTGTCCAGCCCACCGGAGAGCACCACGCCCACGGTGAGGTCGGTGTCCAGCCGCACCCGGAGACTGTCGGTGAGGGCGGTACGGACGAGCAGGGCGGCCTCGTCCGGGTCCGCCACCACCGGCCGGCCCGCGCCGAGGGCGAGCAGGTCCACGTACGGTCGCAGCTGCGGGTGCCCGCCGGTGTCGGCCCAGCCGTGGTGCCCCGGTGGCACCTCGGCCACCGGCGCGCCCAGCCGGACCAGCGCCTTGATCTCGCTGGCGAGGTGCAGACAGCCCGGTGTCCGCGCCCAGTACAGCGGCTTCACGCCGAGCGGGTCCCGGACCAGGTACGCGCGCCCGGTGGCCCGTTCCACCACGGCGAAGGCGTACTCGCCACGCAACCGGGTCACCACCTGCTCGCCCCAGTGCTCGAACGCGGCGAGCACCACCTCGGTGTCGCTGGCGCTGCGGAACCGGTGGCCGAGGCTGCTCAGCTCGGCCCGCAACTCGTGGTGGTTGAAGACCTCGCCGTTGTAGCAGAGCAGCCAGCGCTCGTCGGTCGAGACCCAGGGCTGCACCGCGCGCTCCCGGTCCACCACCCGTAGCCGGCGGGTCCCGGCGAGCAGACCGCTCTCGTGCCGGGTCTCGGTCACCTCGCCCCGTGGCGCGAGCGTCCCGAGCATCCGCCGGAAGATGGCCGGGTCCGCCTCCGGGCCGATGCTGAGCATGATCCCGCACATCGGTCAGATCCCCATCTCGGCTTCGTACGCCCGGCGCAGCCGGAGGGTCGCCGACGGTGCGAGGCAGATGTGCCACGCCTGCCCCTCGTCCACCACATTGATCTCACCGGCCTGCTGCCGGTTCAGCAGCAGCCCGGCCAGGGTGTCCCGCGCGCCGAAGCGGCGGTACCAGGCCATCTCCACGTCCACCGCCCAGCCCAGACAGTGGCCGCTGGGCACCATCGCGGCGTACCCGAGGCGCCGGAGCCGGTACTGGTGTTCGGCGCTGCGGACCAGGCTGGTCACCCAGAGTGGCGGAGTGCCGGCCGGGGTGGCGGCGGCGAACTCGCGACCGATGTCGTTGAGCAGGGCGATCACCTCGCGGCGGGCCCGGCGGAACAGCAACCCGGCGGTGCGCGGCGTGGCGTCGGGCAGCATCCGGCGGCGCAACGCGCGTACGCCCCGGCCCACGATGGTGCGGGGCTGCTCGGTGTACTGGAACTGCAGCAGGTCCCGGCGTCGCAACCACTCCAGGTCGACAAGTTCGGCGCTGTGGTTGACCTCGCTGTCGGTGAGGAAGGTGGTGGCGTCGCGCCACCACATCACGTCGATCCGCGAGAGCAGGTAGATGCGCACCAGCGCGGCCAGGTCGGCTGCGGAACTGCGCTCGTTCGGCTGGTACCGGGCCATCTCCAGCAGGAGCGTCTCGCGGGCTCCGACCAACCCCTGGGAGGTGGCGTCGAGCACCTGCATGATCGCCGGTTCCCGTAGCCGCTGGTCGATCAGCACCTGACGCGCCTTCGCGCTGCTCACCCCGGCGAGCGCGCTCACCTCGACAAGCAGTTCAGCGACGGCGTCGCGGTAGGCCGCCAGGTCGGGCGGGGCGGCGACGGGCGGACGCGCGATGCCCCGGGGGCGGCGGCGGGCTGGCGTGACGGGAGGACCGGATCGGTGTCCCGGACTTCTGCTGGGCACTCGCATGATCGGTCCTCTCTACCGCCGCGTGATCGCCTGTGACAGAACGTAACGGCACGGATCCGGATGAGCGCGAGCAATACTCCCGTATCCCCCTAAGGCGTGGCAGAGCACGCGACCGGGCGGGGCCGCCCCAGCGACAGACAGATCCCGTCGAGCGACACACGGTTCATGTACCATCTGGTACATGAACCGTGCCGCAAAGGTACGTACCGATCGGCAGGAGACGGCCGATGCCAACCATCACCCTGACCGCCGGGACGATCGACTACACCGACACCGGCGGCACCGGACCGGTCCTGGTGCTGCTGCACGGGGTG
The DNA here is from genome assembly GCF_016863495.1 of Micromonospora andamanensis. Taxonomy (GTDB): domain Bacteria; phylum Actinomycetota; class Actinomycetes; order Mycobacteriales; family Micromonosporaceae; genus Micromonospora; species Micromonospora andamanensis. Next base: position 13,104 of record NZ_BOOZ01000013.1, on the reverse strand, counting down.
AACATGGACGCCAGCCTGTGGCGTCGGGTGGTCGCCGAACTCGGCCCGGCCGTCCGCTGCGTCTGCCCCACCCTGCCGCTGGGCAGTCACCGGCGGCCGATGGACCGGCCGGAGCTGGTCACCCACCGAGGCGTCGCCGCGCTCGTCGGGGAGTTCCTCGACGCGCTGGACCTGCGTGACGTGACAGTGGTCGCCAACGACTGGGGTGGGATCCAGTTCCTGGTGGCCGACGGCCCCACCGAGCGGATCGCTGGTCTGGCGCTTGTCGCCTGCGAGGCGTTCGACAACTTCCCACCCGGCAAGCCGGGCAAGGCGGTGGCGATGAGCGCGCGGCTGCCGGGGGCGCTGTGGCTGTCGATGCAGCTTCAGCGGTTCGGCTGGTTCCGGCGCGCGCCCGGTGCCTGGGGATGGATGAGCAAGCACCCGATCCCGACCGAGGTGATGGACGCCTGGTTCCGGCCGGCACAGCAGAACCAGGCTGTCCGCCGGGATCTGCGCACCTTCGCGCTGTCCACCCCGTCGACGGCGGAACTGCGGGCGCTGCCGGGCCGGCTGGCGTCATTCGACCGCCCGGTCCTGGTGGTCTGGGCCCGCGAGGACAGGCTCATGCCCCGGTCGCACGGTCCCCGGCTGGCCGCGCTGTTCCCCCGGGGCCGGCTGGTCGAGATCGACGACAGTTACACCCTGGTACCCGAGGACCGACCCGACCGGCTCGCGGCGGAACTCGCCCGCTTCGTCGCGACCGAGGTCAGCGGCCCGCGACCCTGAGCCGCCGCCGGACGTCACCACGCCGCACGGGTCACCCGGCTCGGCTCGTCGGCCGGGTGGAGTTCAGGAAAGCCGCCATGGTGGCGTCGGCTGCCGCCCGGTCGCCGGTGAGCGCCAACTCGAACAGGACGCCCCGGGTCATCGCCATCGCCATCCGGGCCTGGGTCCGGGCCTGCGCGGGTGGATGGCCCACCTCCTCGAAGAACCGCCCGAGCCGGTCGGTCCAGACGGTGATCCAGGTACGCAGCGCGCTCGCCCACGCGTGCCCCTGCATCGCCGCCGCCGACATCTCGAAGAACAGCGGCGCGAACGCCCGGTCGTCGGCGAGCCGGACCCAGAAACGCCACGCGCCGTCGTACGGGTCCCCCACCGCGTCGCGCAGCAGCGCTTCGAGCAACTCCTGCTGGGCCCGCCAGACGGCCTCGACCATCGCGGTGAGCAGCCCCTCGCGGGAACCGAAATGGTAGATCAGCATCCGGTGGCTGGTGCCGATCTGCGCGGCGAGCGTACGCAGGCTGGTGTCGCCGACGCCGTTGGCCGCGAAGTACGCGATCACCCGCCGCAGCAGCGCCTCCTGCGGACCGTCGGCCGGCACGGGAACTGTCACGAGCCGATGCTAGGTCAGCGGCGGCCCATGGTCCTGGACCAGCACCGCCGACGGATCACAACCAGCCGTTGTCCCGCGCGATCCGCAGCGCCTCCGCCCGACTCGCCGCGTCGAGCTTCTGCACCGCCAGGGCGAGGTAGTTACGCACCGTCCCCGGCGAGAGGTGGGCCCGGCGGGCGATCACGGCGACCGGGGCGTCATCGCCGGAGAGCCGCAGCGTCTCCAACTCGCGGGGGGTCAGCGGGCAGGGCGGGATGGTGAGCGCGTCCGCCGCCAGGGCCGGATCCACGTACCGGCCACCTGCGTGCACCCGGCGGATCACATCGGCCAGCGCGCCGCCCGGAGCGCCCTTGGGCAGGTAGCCCCGGGCACCCGCGCCGAGCGCGCGGGTCAGGTGCGCCGGCCGACCCTGGCCGGTGAGGATGACCACCGCACACGCCGGTAGCGCCCGGGCCAGCTCGGCGGCGACCTGGAACCCGTCCCGCCGGGGCATGGTCAGGTCGATCACCGCCACATCGGGCCGATGCGCGAGAGCGGCGGTCACCGCCGCCTCTCCGTCGGCCGCCTGGGCGACGACCGACAGATCGTCCTCGAGATCGAGCAGTGCGGCCAGAGCGGTCCGGATCAACTCCTCGTCGTCGGCCAGCAGAACCCGGATCATACGGCGGTCGGTACAGTCGCCTCGACGGTGAACACCCCGTCGGCGCCGCGGGTACGCAGCTGCCCACCGGCCCCGGCCAGGCGGTCGGCCAGACCGCGAAGTCCGTGGCTGTGCCGGTCGGGCGCGGCCGTCGCCGGCACCCCGTCATTGGTCACGATCATCCGCGTCACCTGCTCCTCCTGCGTGAACTCGATCCGGCACCAGGCCGCCCGACTGTGCCTGAGCACATTGGTGCCGGCCTCCCGAAGCACCGCCGCCAACTGGGTCGCCACCTCTGCCGGCAGCTCACCGGCGGGCGGTACGACGGTGCACCGGACCCCGGCGGAACGCAGCACCTCCCGCACGGCGGTGAGCTGCTCGGTCAGGTCGATCCGACGGTAACCGTGCACGGTGCGGCGCAACTCGGTGAGGGCGGTGGCAGCCAGCCGTTGCGCCTCGCCCGCCGCCCGACCCGCGCGCACCGGGTCGTCCGGCGCGAGTCGGGCGGCCAGCTCGGACTTGAGGGCGATGACGGTCAGGTGATGTCCGAGCAGGTCGTGCACGTCAGCGGCGAAGCGGAGCCGCTCCTGGGCGGCGACCAGCCGGGCCTGCGCCGCCCGGCCCTGTTCGGCCTGAACCAGCAACCGCCAGAACCACACCTGGAAGCCGTTCACCAGCGCGAGGCCGACGCCGACCGAGCCGGTGAGCAGCACCGAGCGGCCGACGGACGCGCCGGTGAACAGGGCCACCGCCCCGGACACCGCAACTGTGGCCAGCGCCGCCGGCAGCACCAGTCGCAACGGCGTGAGCAACGCGAGCCCACCGACGATCGCCGCGCCGAGCCAGGCCCAGGTGGGCCAGGCGGCACCGGCGACCGGTGCGACGAGCGGCACACTGAACCCGGCCACCCCGGCGTACCCGGCCAGCAGCCGCCGGTGCAGCCCGGCGGGCCACTCCGGGCTGACCGCCGCGTACAGCGTCACCGCCAGCACCAGCGCGAACGCGGCCAGCCCCACCGTGCCGGCGACCACCCACCAGGCGTCCGGTTCCCGGGTCAACCCGACAGCCGGGAGGAGCAGGGTGGCGGCCATGCCCGAGGTGAGGGACACCAGGGTCGCGGCCCGGGCCCGGGACAGCGTCCGCCCGCCACCCGCCACCAACGCCCCGTCCACCACGCTCGCCAGGGTAGATCGCGCCGCCGCAGCGGTGGACCCGCCGATCTGCCCGGACCGACCGGGCATCGCGCCCGGTGCGGCTGTGACAACGCGGGGATGATCGGCACGATACGACCGCGACCAGGCTCGGTGACATGGCAGAGCTCAGAACCGCTGTGGCATCGACGATCCCGGCTTTCCCGACCACCGACACCGCTGCGTCCGAACCACCGACCGGGGCGGGTCGCACCGCGCGGTGGCGGTGGCGGTCGCTTACCCGGCACCCGCTGACCCGGGCGCTGGCCCACCGCTGGCCGGCGGGGCTGGCGTTGCTGGTGACCGCCGACAACTGGGCCTCGCCGACCCTGCTGGGCGCGTACACGCTGCTGGTGCTGCCGGTGGGCTACCTGGTGATCGGGACGCTCCGCCGGCAGTGGGGCGTACCCGGCAACCTCCGGCTGCAACTCGCCGGCCTGGCGGGCTGGTCCGCCCTGGCCCTGCTCGCCATGCTCGCCGGCGGCACCACGGGAGCGTGGCTCGTGGCGGTCGGCTGGCTGGCCCACGCCGGGTGGGACCTGCTGCATCTGCGGAGCCGTCAGGTGGTGCCGCGGGCCTACGCCGAGTGCTGCGTCGTCATCGACGCCGTGCTGGGCATCACCATCATGCTGGCGCTGCTCGCCGGGTGACGGGGCCGGTCAGGCGTGCGGGGCCGCCGACGGCGGCCCCGCACGCCCGTTCGGGTGGTCGCCGCAGCGGACCGGTGGGCGTGATGAAAAGCTTGACCCATGAGTTCCACGCCCGTGTTGCCCGACCCGTCCACCGAGCCGCCCGCCTTCACGGATCTCGGCCTACGGCCCGAACTGCTCGCCGCGCTCGCCGCGCTCGGGTACGAGGAGCCCACGCCGATCCAGCGGGAGGCGATCCCGCCCCTGCTGACCGGCCGGGACCTGCTCGGGCAGGCGGCGACTGGCACGGGCAAGACGGCGGCGTTCGCCCTGCCGCTGTTGCAGCGGATGCCGGACGACCGGGCGGGCGACGACCCGCTCGCGCTGGTGCTGGTGCCGACTCGGGAACTCGCGGTGCAGGTCTCCGAGGCGTTCCACCGCTACGGCAAGGATCTCGGTGCGCGGGTGCTGCCGATCTACGGTGGGCAGCCGATCGGTCGGCAGTTGCGGGCACTGGACGCCGGGGTCGACGTCGTGGTGGCCACCCCCGGCCGCGCCCTGGACCACATCGCCCGGGGCACGTTGCGGCTGGGCAACCTCGCCAGCGTGGTGCTGGACGAGGCCGACGAGATGCTCGACATGGGCTTCGCCGAGGACATCGAGGCGATCCTGGAACACGCCCCCGAGCAGCGACAGACGCTGCTCTTCTCCGCCACCATGCCGGCACGTATCGACGGGATGGCCCGGGCGCACCTGACCGATCCGGTGCGCATCCTGATCGCCCGCGAGCAGCCGGTGGCCGGCGAGGCACCCCGGGTCCGGCAGAGCGCGTACCTGGTGGCGCGGGCGCACAAGCCGGCGGCGCTGGGGCGGGTGCTCGACGTCGAGTCGCCCACGGCCGCGATCGTGTTCTGCCGCAGCCGGGAGGAGGTCGACCGGCTCACCGAGACGATGAACGGCCGCGGCTACCGGGCCGAGGCGCTGCACGGCGGGATGAGCCAGGAACAGCGGGACCGGGTGATGGGGCGGCTGCGGGCCGGCACCGCGGACCTGCTCGTCGCCACCGACGTGGCGGCCCGTGGGCTCGATGTCGAGCAGCTCAGCCACGTGGTGAACTTCGACGTGCCGTCGGCACCGGAGTCGTACGTGCACCGCATCGGTCGGGTGGGCCGGGCCGGCCGGGAAGGGGTGGCGATCACCCTGGCCGAGCCTCGGGAACACCGGATGCTCAAGACCATCGAGCGGGTCACCGGGCAGCGGATCACCATCGACAAGATTCCCACGGTCGCCGATCTGCGGACCCGTCGACTGGAGCTGACCCAGGCCGCGCTGCGGGAGAGCCTGCTGGAGGACGACCTCGACCCGTTCCGGGTGATCGTCGAGTCGCTCAGCGACGAGTTCGACCTGATGGAGGTGGCGCTCGCCGCGGTCAAACTGGCCCATGAGGCGACGTTGCCCGGTTCCGACGAGGCCGAGGAGGAGATCCCGCAGGTCGCCGTCCGCTCGCCCCGGGACGGTCGGCCGGCGGGGTACGAGGGCCGGGGTGAACGCCGGCCCGCGCGTCCCCGCAGCGCTGGCACCACCCAGGTGTTCATCGGCGTCGGCCGGCGGGCCGGGGTGCGTCCGCAGGATCTGGTCGGCGCGATCACCGGGGAGACCGGGGTTCGCGGCAGGGACATCGGCTCGATCGAGATCGCCGATCGGTTCTCCCTGGTCGAGGTGCCCGTCGCCGTCGCCGACGAGGTCATCGCCGGGCTGCGCGGCAGCACCATCAAGGGCCGCAAGGCCACCGTGCGCCGTGATCGTGAGGAGCGCCCCGGAGAGGGCCGCTTCGACGGCGGCGACCGACGGGAGCGTCGCGACAGGCGTTGAGGTCTTCTCGCCGGCCACCGCCGCCCACCGCGACTCGTGCCCCCGACCGGGTGGTCGGGGGCACGAGTCTGCTCTCGGGTGTCCGGGGCAGGCGATGGCCTACCCGGTCGGCCCCGGTGGGGGTCGATCCGCCCGCCCGGCCAGCGCGGACGCCCGATCAGGCGGCGCTGACCCGCTGACCGCCCAGCGCCGCCGGGTCGATCTCGGCCGGGCGCAACGCCAGGGCGAGCACGTCGGCGACATCGGCCAGGGTGTGCACCGTCAGTTGCTCGCGGACCTCGGTCGGCAGGTCGTCCAGGTCCGGTTCGTTACGGGCCGGGATGATCACCTCGGTCAGGCCGGCCCGGTGCGCGGCGAGCAGCTTCTGCTTCACCCCGCCGATGGGCAGCACCCGCCCGGAGAGGGTCACCTCGCCGGTCATCCCGAACTCGGGGCGTACCGGCCGGCCGCTGGCCAGCGACGCCAGCGCGGTGACCATCGTGATGCCGGCGCTGGGCCCGTCCTTGGGCACCGCCCCCGCCGGGACGTGCAGGTGGATCCGCCGCCCGGCCAGGGCGTTCGGGTCCAGGCCGAGGCGGCGGCCGTTGGCCCGCAGGTAGGAGAGGGCGATGTGCGCCGACTCCTTCATCACGTCGCCGAGCTGACCGGTGAGGGTCAGCCCCGGCTCACCCTCCATGCTCGTCGCCTCGATGAACAACACGTCGCCCCCGGCGCCGGTGACCGCCAGTCCGGTGGCCACGCCCGGTGTCGCGGTGCGTTCCGCCGATTCCGGCGTGTGCTTCGGCCGGCCGAGGTAGCGGACCAGGTCGTCGGCGCCGACGCGGACCGGCGTCGGGTCGTCGGCCAGGGCCACCGCCACCTTCCGCATGACCTTCGCCAGGGCACGTTCCAGCTGCCGTACGCCGGCCTCCCGGGTGTACTCCCCGGCGACACGGGCCAGCGCCTCGGCGTCCACATCGACCTCGTCGGCGGTCAGCCCGGCCCGCTCCCGCTGGCGCGGCAGCAGGTGGTCGCGGGCGATGGCCACCTTCTCGTCCTCGGTGTACCCGTCAAGCGTGACCAGTTCCATCCGGTCCAGCAGCGGCCCGGGGATGGCCTCCACCACGTTGGCCGTGGCCAGGAACAGCACATCGGACAGGTCGAGGTCGACCTCCAGGTAGTGGTCCCGGAAGGTGTGGTTCTGGGCCGGGTCGAGCACCTCCAGCAGGGCTGCGGCCGGGTCACCGGCGTACCCCACGGAGACCTTGTCGACCTCGTCGAGCAGCACCACCGGGTTCATCGAGCCCGCCTCGCGCAGCGCCCGGACGATGCGGCCGGGCAGCGCGCCCACGTAGGTGCGCCGGTGTCCCCGGATCTCGGCCTCGTCACGGATGCCGCCGAGCGAGACCCGGACGAACCTGCGGCCGAGCGCGTGCGCGACCGACTCGCCAAGGCTGGTCTTGCCGACGCCGGGCGGACCCGCGAGGGCCAGCACGGCACCGGAGCCGCGACCGCCGATCACGCCGAGGTCACGTTCGGCCCGCCTGTTGCGCACCGCCAGGTACTCCAGGATGCGGTCCTTGACGTCGGCCAGGCCGGCGTGGTCGGCGTCGAGCACGGCCCGCGCCGCGGCCAGGTCCGTGTTGTCCTCGGTACGCGTGCTCCACGGCATCTCCAGCACCGTGTCGAGCCAGGTACGGATCCAACCCGCCTCCGGCGAGGCGTCGCTGGCCCGTTCCAGCTTGCCGACCTCGCGCAGCGCCGCCTCGCGTACCTTCTCGGGCAGGTCCGCGGCCTCGACGCGGGCCCGGTAGTCGGCCGATCCGTCCGGGGCGTCCTCGCCGAGTTCCTTGCGGATCGCGGCGAGTTGCTGACGCAGCAGGAACTCCCGCTGCGACTTCTCCAGCCCCTCGCGCACATCGGAGTTGATCTGCTCGGTGACCTCCTGCTCGGCGAGGTGGTCCTTGACCCAGGCGACGAGCAGTTCCAGCCGGGCGGTGACGTCCGGCGCGGCGAGCAGTTCGGTCTTCTGCCCCAGGGTCAGCCAGGGCGCGTAGCCGGCCGAGTCGGCCAGTTCGGAGAGGTCGGTCATCCGCTCCACCGCGTCGATGACCTGCCACGCGCCGCGTTGCTGAAGCACGGAGGTCACCAGGGCGCGGTACTCGCGGGCCAGTTCCCGTGCCTTGCCGGCCGGCGCGGGCTCGTCGATCTCGGTCGCCTCGACCCAGAGCGCCGCGCCGGGCCCGGGCACCCCGGAGCCGATGCGGGCACGGGCGAGACCACGGATCACGGCGGCGGGCTCGCCGCTGGGTAGCCGCCCCACCTTCTCGATTGTGGCGATCACGCCGACGGACCCGTACTCGCCGTCGAGGCGGGGCACGGCGAGCAGCGTACGGTCACCTGTGGCGCGGGCCGCGTCGACCGCGGCCTGGGTGGTCGGGTCGAGGGTCACCGGGATGACCATGCCGGGCAGCAGTACGGCGTCGGTCAGTGGAAGTACCGGAAGAGTTGCCATCGAACACCTGCTATCGCATTGAGTTGAGCGTGTCTGGCTCAAGTCGCGGCGGACTCCAGATGTTCCTCGGTGTGACCCAGCACACCGCGCACCGACACCGGGCCGCCTTTCCACCCCCGGCGCCGCTCGACCGCACCCGTGCCCAGCAGATCCAAAATCGGGATTTCGATCCCACGCAAAACGCGAACCGCCGCAGGGCGCGCTTTTGTTGCGCAATTGGCGGACGATCAGTCAAACTTTGAGCACACCCCGTCAGACACAGGGAGTAATCGACGATGGCCAAACAAGTAATCACGGTGCTGACTGACGACCTCGACGGCGGAAAGGCCGACCGTACGGTCGAGTTCAGCCTGGATGGCGTCGCGTACACCATCGACGTTTCCGACGAGAACGCGGGTGTCCTCCGCAAGGCGTTGGATCCGTTTATCAATGCCGGCCGACGCCTCGGGCGTGGCGCCGTCGACACTGGCCGTAACCCACGTCGCAGCACCGGTTCGGGCACTCCCGGAATGAACCGTGAGCAGAACCGCGCCGTCCGCGAATGGGCCGTCCGGAACGGCTACAAGATTTCCGAGCGGGGTCGGATCCCGGTTGAGGTCGTCGAGGCCTACAAGAACCGCTGAGCAGCCGGAATGTCACTCTGGCGCGGTTAGGCCGCCGTCACGGCACGGTTACACCGCCTTTCCGACATGCTACGGGGCCGCCCGGAATTCCGGGCGGCCCCGCGTGTTCGGCATCAGCCTACGGCTTCAGCCCTCGGCGTCAGTTGACCTCGATGCGCACCGCGTCGAAGGCGGGGGTCTGGTTGGCCCGCTCCGACATCGGGATGCGGTGCGAACCGTCGCCGGCCCAGACCGCGCACTGGGCGGTGCCGGAGTCCGGCAGACCCGGGACCTGGATGGTCACCTCGTCCGGCTGGGCACCGCCGCCGCCGTCCTCGGTGGCGACGAAGAAGGCCGGCACCGGCTCAGGCGCGGGCGCCTCGTTCGTGTTGTTCAGCATCCGGCAGGCGGTGTGGAAGTGGCCACGGGTCAGGCCCTGCCCGTTGAGCAGCGAGCTTTCCAGGTAGTAGCCACCCTGGCCGGCCGGCAGGAACCGGTCCCGGACGAGGTTGCGGGTGCTGACCCGGATCGAGAAGCCCTCGTTGCGGTTGATCTGCTGCGGGAAGTCGGTGATCAACAGCGACGGGTTGTTGGCCGCGGCGCCGACCTCACCGAAGGCGGTGGTGATGCAGCGGTTGCCGTTCTGGAAACCGTCGTGCCGCTGAAGCTGGCTGTTGTCGCAGTTGTTCGCCAGCACGTCGAGGCCGTTGTTGTTGTTGCCGCCGCCGTTGTTTCCGCCGTTGTTGTTGCCGTCGTCGCCGCCGTCGTTGTCACCGCCGCCGTCGTTGCCGCCGCCGTTGTTGTTCTCGACCGGCTGCACCTGGCAGGTGGCGAGGTTGGCGAGACCGCGCGGCCGGGGGCCGAACCGGTCGATGGCGATCGTGATCCGGTCGAGGGTCGCCCGACGCTTGCTGGCCAGCGGGTTGAGGATGGCGTTGCGGATGAACGCCTGGCCGCGGTTGCCCTCAGCGGCGAGCCGCGTGTCCGCCTCGGTGATCTGGGTCTGCAAAGCGTTCAGGTTGCGGTCCACCTCGGCGCGGGCCCGGTCGGGCACCTGCGGGAGCCGGCTGACCACGTCCGGGCAGGCCACCGCGAAGGCCCCGGCGGTCGCGCCATCGGTGCCGTCGCGGGTTTCCTGGCACTCCTCGACGGTCTGCTGCCCGTCGCCCCAGTGGTTGACCACCCAGCGTCCGTTCTGCCAGGTGCGAGTCGTGGTGGCGCCGCGAGCGGTCGGCGCGGTCGCGCCCGGGCTCGGTGCGACACATTCGGCCGCCACCGGTCGCTTCTGCTGGTTAGACCGTCGGTCACCGGCCGACGAGATCTGAGTCACGGCGACGACGCCGCCGAAGACAGCGAGCGTGGCGCCAACGGCCAGAAGTCGCTTGGTCCGCGCGTTACCGGATGGTCGGCGCGACCGGGTTGACCTGCGCATCGAATTGCTCTCCTTCTCGATCCGGTTCCTGATTCGTGACTCGACGGACCGAACGGAATCTTGGTGGCACGCTCGACGGGGACCGCCTGAACGCGCCGGTGGCACGTCGACGAACGACGATGCCCTTTCCGCACCGTCTCCCGCGCCTACCGGTGCGGGTTGGGGAGATCCTGTCCATTCCCGGTGAGGTACGGGCCCGCTCCGACGGTGGTTCAAAGGCCGCCAGATTTTTTCCGATGTTTCTTTCCGCGCCCGGACGGTCACCGTCCGCCCTCGACCGGCTGGCAGTCAGGACGCGATCACTCCTGGCAGAGATGGTCGTAGCCGAAGTCGCCGACGAGTTCGCCGCGACGATCCCGTAGCCGCCGAATGTCGGCGAGCAGTTCCTCCCGTGGCACCAGCGACGGCACGCCTACCTCGGTCGTCCGCAGCCGCTCGCCGAGCGCCAGGACGGCCAGGTCCTCGGCGAGCTGGGCGGGTTCGACACCACAGGAAACGCCGTACGCCTGCACTGTCACCCGCTCCACGAGCAGTTGGCCCGGACGGACCTCGGCCCAACTCCACCCCTCGGCCGGCCCCCGCGTCCAGGACACGTGCAGTCCGCGCAGGATCGGGTCGGTCAACCGCCGCGCCACGTACGCCTGCACCGCCTCGGCCCGGGCGAGCGCGCCGAGATCGTTGACCGCACCCTCACGTCCGTCGGGCAGCCGGCCGACGATGTCCCGGAATCCGACCGCCGGCACGTCCGAACCGGCCGCGCCGGCGGCGTACCGCCGCGCGTCGACGACGTACGCGACGATCCGCGGCCCGTGTCCGGCGGTGCGCAGGGTGGCGGAGACGACCCGCAGCAGCGGCAGCCCGATCGCCGCGGCGACAGCCTCCGTGGTCCGCTCGGCTCGCCTGGCGGTGGCGTCTGTCGACGGTGGCCGGAACTCGACCGCGAACTCGGGTCGTCCGGTCGACACCGCGCAGACCACCTGGTCGAACAGGGTCCTGCTGGCCGTGTTCCACTGGCTCGCGGTGAGACCCGGCGGCCGACGCCTGACGATCTCACCCAGGCGCAGCCCGGCGTGCACCCGCTGCTCCGCCCGGACCAGCACGGGCCCCCGCCCGGCGTCCTCCGGCACCGCCGACAGCCCGCAGTCGTGGTCACCAGTCATCGCGGTACCCATGAATCCTCTTCAACCTCTCCCCACCGGCCGGCGACGGCCGGGCCGGACAACGGTGCGCGAGCAGGTCGACATGGCTTTCCGTCCCGCCGGCCGACCGAGTCTAGGATGACGATCATGCCGGCGGCTCCCCCGACGGGCGGTCCGTGACCGGGCTGTGGGGCGACGACGGGCCACCCACCGTCGCCGGACCGAGGAGGTGGGCGGATGCGGGTGGTGTCCCTGGTGCCGTCGCTCACCGAGGCGGTGGCGACGACCCTGCCCGGGCTGCTCGTCGGCGCCACCGACTGGTGCACCCACCCGGCTGACCTGGACGTGCCGCGGGTCGGCGGCACCAAGTACCCGGACCTGGACCGGATCCGCGCGCTCCGGCCCGACCTGGTCCTGCTCAACGTCGAGGAGAACCGGCGCGACGACGCCACCGCGCTGACCGCCGCGGGCGTACCGATCCGGGTGACCTATCCGCGCACCGTGGACGGTGCGCTCACCGAACTCGCCGAGTTGCTGCGGGACCTGGGATCGGCAGCGGAACCATCCTGGCTGACGAAGGCCCGCCGGGCCTGGGCCGCGCTACCGGAAACGCCTGTTCTCCGACGCGCGGTGGTGCCGGTCTGGCGACGTCCCTGGGTGGTGCTCGGCGCCGACACCTTCGCCGGGGACCTGCTGCGCCGGCTCGGTGTCGTCAACGCCTACGCCGAGCAGCCAGAGCGGTATCCGCGACCGAGCCTGTCGCAACTGCGGGACCAGGCACCGGAGCTCGTGGTGCTGCCGGACGAGCCGTACCGCTTCACCCGGGAGGACGGGCCGGAGGCATTTCCCGGCGTTCCGTGCGCCCTGGTGTCCGGTCGGCACCTGACCTGGTACGGCCCCTCGTTGGCCGAGGCTCCCGCGCTGCTGGCCGCCCAGCTCGCCGACCTGCACGTCGCCCGCTGACCGCCCCGGCGGACCGGTGGGCGCGGGCCGGCACCTGTCACGGGTCCCGGTGGACACAGGTCGAAGGTCCCGCCCGGCACCGGCCCGCCGGCCCTGACCGCCGCGTGGTCCACGGGCGTCAAATAGAAGTGCCACCGGGACACGCGGTGCGAAGCAGCGAAGGGACGTGGACATGATGACCGCGATGATCGAGCGGAACACCGCCGCCAAGACCCCGATGGCCGAGACCAACCAGGAGCAGAACCTCCCAACGCGGGCCGCCCGCTACCTGCTCGCCGGGCTCCGCCTGGCGCTCGGTTGGGTCTTCCTCTGGGCCTTCCTGGACAAGGTGTTCGGCCTCGGGTTCGCCACCGAGGCGAAGAACGCCTGGATCAACGGGGGCAGCCCGACCAAGGGCTTCCTCAGCTTCGGCGCCGCCGGCCCGTTCCAGGGCTTCTACAACAGCATCGCCGGAGCCGCCTGGGCCGACTGGCTGTTCATGATCGGTCTGGCCGCCATCGGCACGGCGCTGCTGCTCGGCATCGGGGTGCGCGTCGCCGCCGCAGCCGGCGGTCTGCTGCTGGTGCTGATGTGGACGGCCGTCCTGCCTCCGGAGAACAACCCCTTCATGGACGACCACCTCGTCTACGCCGGTGTGCTGGCCCTGCTCGCGGTGACAAACGCCGGTGACACCTGGGGCCTGGGCCGCACCTGGGCACGACTGCCGATCGTCAAGCGGTTCGGCTGGCTCCGCTGACCCTGATCACCTCCCCCACGGCGGGCGTCACC
>NZ_BOOZ01000012.1 GCF_016863495.1 Micromonospora andamanensis | reverse complement strand
GTCACCTACCGGTGACGCCCGCCGCACCGCGTCCGGCGCGCTCGGTCACCTGTGGCCCACATCGGTCCACGGGGCGCGCCGGGCCGTAGCATCCGGCAGGATTGTGCTGACCGGAACCGACGCACCAGGAGAATCCGCATGAACCAGGCAGCGAGCAAGCCCGAGATCGGTCCGATCGAGGGCGCCCCGCCGGCCGACCTCGTGATCGAGGACATCACCGTGGGCGAGGGCCCGGAGGCCCAGGCCGGGCAGGTGGCCCGGGTGCACTACGTCGGGGTGTCGCACTCCACCGGCGCCGAGTTCGACGCCTCCTGGAACCGGGGCGAGCCGTTCGACTTCCCGCTCGGCGGCGGTCGGGTCATCGCCGGCTGGGACCAGGGCGTGGTGGGGATGCGGGTCGGCGGTCGGCGCCGGCTGACCATCCCGCCGCACCTCGGGTACGGCAGCCGGGGCGCGGGTGGGGTCATCAAGCCCAACGAGACCCTGGTCTTCGTGGTCGACCTGCTCGGCGTGAGCTGACCTCGCGCGTCCGGCGCCGGCCCCGTGCCCGGCGCCGGACGCGTCGTCGGCACCACCCGGTCGCACCGCCGGCCGGTGACACAGGTGCCGGCGGGGACCGGTCAGACCCCGGCGAGCACCCGCTGCGGCGTGATGCCGACGACCGGGATGACCCGCCGCAGACCGGTGGCCCGCAGCACCCGCTCCACCACCGGCGGCGGGTCGACAAGCACGAGGTCGCCGCCCTGCGACCGCACCCAGAGCCGGGCCGCGACGAGCGTGCGCACCCCGGCCGCGGAGAGCAGCCGGACCTCGGAGAGATCCACCCGCAGCTCGGTGCGGGCGGGGGCCGCCCAGAGAGCGGCGCGGAACGTCGCGACCGTGGCGATGTCGATCACACCGACCACGCGAACGCACACCGCGTCGTCGGACACGTTGGTCTCGACGTGGAACCGCTCCTCGCGCTCTCGCATACGACGAACCTATCCCCCGCCACCGACACTTCCACCCTGCTGGAAGGCGGGTTCCGGGTAAGCCCAGGGCATGACCCGCAGGCCGGTCGGGTCCACCCTAGGGACGATCCCCCGCCCCCGGCCTACCGACCCTTTGAGCACCGCGACGAGGCGCGAGCACCGCGACGAGGCGCCGGGCCACCCCTGACGGGTGGCCCGGCGGGTACGCCTGGTCAGCCGCCGCTCGCCGACGGCTGCGGTTCGGGTGACCCGCCGGCCACCGCCCCGGGGTCCGGCGGCTGGGTCGGCGTGGGCCGCAGACCGGGGGGCACCGGCAACGCGCTGCCCTTGGCGAACTGCTCCCAGCTGACGTTCCACGCCGTCCAGCCGTTGCCCTCGTTCAGCTCGACCTCGGTGCCCTTGACCGTCACCAGGTCGCCGACCTGGGTGACGCCCATCAGCCAGTCCGCGTTGGACGCCGACAGGTTGGTGCAGCCGTGCGAGACGTTCGTGTAGCCCTGATCCCCCTCCGACCAGGGGGCACCGTGGATGAACTCGCCGCCCCAGGTGAGTCGCTGCGCATCCTCGACGTCGACCACGTACGGATCGGCCGAGCCCCGCGTGTCGAAGGTGGTGAACTCGTGCTTTTCCATGATCACCATCTTGCCGCTGGAGGTGGGCGTGCTCGGCTTGCCGAGGCTGACCGGCAGCTTGCGCAGCAACTTGCCGTCCCGGATCACCGACATCTGCTTGGTCGCGTTGTCGATCTCCAGCTCGACCTGCCGACCGATCTTCGAGGTGGCCCGCCGGTCGGCGTCACCGACGTTCTCCTTGCCGATCGGCAACCCCTCAAGCGCGGACCGGACCTTGATCGTCGTACCCGGCCGCCAGAAATCGGGCGCCCGGTAATAGACCTGACTGCCGTCGGACACCCAGGACCAGGTGCCCGGCTGCGGCGGATCCGTCCTCACGAACAATCGGCGCTGTACATCCGCCCGCGCCTCTTTGGGAATTGGCGGGTCGAAAGCAACGGTTACCGGCATCGCCGTGCCGTACGTCCGATCACCGGCGAAATACAGCGTGCTGACGACGGCAGGTTTGGAAGATTTGGGTCGGGTCGTGAAGCTCGTCCTGCGGGTGACCGTCTTTCCGGAGTCGCCGGTGGCGGTGACCTCCGCGGTGTACGTCCGCTTCGGCTCCAGGGTCCGGCTGGGCACCCAGCCGGTACCGTCCTCACGCGGCTCCGCGGCGACCGTCGCGCCCTTGTCGTCGGTGATCCGCACGCCGGTGACCCGCCCGTGCTTGACCACGGTGCCGATCTCCCCGGTGACGGGCACGTCGCGGGTGCCCTCGGCCGGTGTCACGACCAGTTCCGGGTTGGCTTTCGCCTCGGCGGATTGCCCGGGCCTACGGTCGCTGGTGCACGCGCCCAGCGCCAGCGGTGCCGCTGCGACGCTCACCGCCAACAGCGTCAGTCGCCGCCTCAACATCATGATGCGTCCCCCCGTTATCGCCGCTTCCTCCGCACATTCTCCCTAGCCCGGTGCCGACGTTTTCGCGGTTTCGACCAAGAGTGGGGACATTGCATGAAGAACCTTTTCCGTAATCGCACCGGGGCGAACGGAAAATGCCTGCGACGACGCTACGGGCGATCTCGACCGGGCGTGGCGCTATGTCCGGCCGAGTACCACTGAGCCAGGTTCACCGCACCCTGCGAGCGTCGATCGAGGGGCACGACGGCCGGGGAGGACCGGACGCCGGATCCCTCGATCGACGCGACCCCGTCAGACCGTGGCGATCAGCAGTGCGGGCTGCTCGACGCAGTCCGCCACGTGCCGCAGGAAACCGCCGGCCACGCCACCGTCGCAGACCCGGTGGTCGAAGGTGAGGCTCAGCTGGGCTACTTTCCGGACCGCGAGCTGACCGTCCACGACCCAGGGCTTGTCCACGATGCGGCCGATGCCGAGCAGCGCCGCCTCCGGGTGATTGATGATCGGCGTCGAGCCGTCGACGCCGAACACCCCGTAGTTGTTGAGCGTGAAGGTGCCCCCGGTGAGCCGGGCCGGCGGCAGTTCGCCAGCCCGGGCCGCGGCGGTGGTGGCGGCGAGTTCGGCCGCGAGTTCGGTGGTGCTGAGCCGCTGGGCGTCACGCAGCACCGGCACCACCAGACCCCTGTCGGTCTGGGCGGCGATACCCAGATGCACTCCGGCGGACTGGATGATCCGCTGCCCCTCGGTGTCGACCCGCGCGTTGAGCTGCGGGTACCGGCGCAGTCCGGACAGACAGATCCGGGCGAGCAGGGCCAGGACGCTCACCTGACCGTCCGGGCGGGCGGCGTTGATCGCGGCCCGGGTCTCCAGCAGTGCGGTGGCGTCAGCGTCGACCCAGATGGTCACCTCGGGAATCTCCCGCCGGCTGCGCGACAGCTTGTCCGCGATCGACCGGCGAATGCCGGTCAGGGGGATGACCAGATCCTGGGCACCGGCGGCAGCCGGGTCGACCGAGCTCGGGTGCCCGGCCGGGACCGCCGGCAGGTCGGGCACCGCGGTGAGCCGGGCGGTCCCGTTCCCGTCTGCGGGCACCCCGGTGACGTCGCCGGCCGCCGCCTCCACGTCGGCCCGGCGGATCACACCGCCCGGGCCGCTGCCGCGTACCGACGCCAGGTCCACCCCACGTTCCCGGGCCAGCCGCCGCACGATCGGCGAGATGACCAGGGGCTGGGCCGCTCCGGGCGGGCCGGACTCCCGGGCGGCCGTCCCCGCCGCTGGCGGGACCGTCGGCGCGCCGTCCAGCTCGGTTGCGGAGGTGGCCACCGCGAGCCGGGGCCGCCGACGGCGGCGGGCACCGCCGTGTCCGGTGCCGTACCCGATCAGGACGTTTCCCGATCCGGCCCGCTCCTCCTCGCGGTAGACCGCGTGCCCGGGCGGATCACCGCCGTCGACGCGACCGGTGACCGGTTCCGCGACGGTGATCAGGGGCTGGCCCACCGGGCGTACCTCACCCTCGGCGCCGTGCAGGGCGACGACCCGGCCGGCGTACGGGCAGGGCACGTCGACGACCGCCTTCGCGGTTTCGACCTCCACCACCGTCTGGTCCACGGTGACCGTGTCGCCTACCGCGACCCGCCACTGCACGATCTCCGCCTCGGCGAGCCCTTCACCCAGGTCGGGTAGGAGGAAAACCTTCTCGGTCACGCCACACCGCTCTCGGTCAGCCAGCGCCGGTCGGGCTGGTCGTCCCACTGCAACCGGGCCACCGCGTCCAGGACCCGGTCGACCGACGGCAGGTGGGTGTGTTCGAGCATCGGCGCCGGGTACGGGATGTCCAACCCGGAGACCCGCAGCACCGGGGCGTGCAGCGCGTGGAAGCAGCGCTCCTGCACCCGGGCGGCGATCTCCGCGCCGACCCCGGCGAAGCCCTGTGCCTCCTGCACCACCACGCACCGCCCGGTACGCCGCACCGAGGCGGCGATGGTGGCGTCGTCGAACGGCACGATGGTGCGTACGTCGACCACCTCCAGGTCCCAGCCCTCCTCGCGGGCGGCCTCGGCGGCCTCCAGCGCGACCGGGACCGCCGGCCCGTACGCGACGAGTGTGGCGTCGCGTCCGGCCCGGCGGACGACCGCCCGGCCGAACGGCTCGGTCCGGGTCGGCAACGCGGTCTCGGCACCGGCGAAGTAGAGCTTCTTCGGCTCCATGAACACCACCGGGTCGGGGTCGTCGATCGCCTCTCGCAACAGCGAGTACGCGTCGTCGACGGTCGCCGGGGTGACCACCTTCAGCCCGGGGGTGTGCGCGTAGTACGCCTCGGAGCTGTCGCAGTGGTGCTCCACGCCGCCGATGCCGCCGGCGTACGGCACCCGGATCACCATCGGCACGCTGAGCGCGCCCCGGGTGCGGTTGCGCAGCTTCGCCACGTGCGAGGCGATCTGCTCGAACGCCGGGTA
Organism: Micromonospora andamanensis; assembly: GCF_016863495.1. Lineage (GTDB taxonomy): Bacteria > Actinomycetota > Actinomycetes > Mycobacteriales > Micromonosporaceae > Micromonospora > Micromonospora andamanensis. The sequence goes on along the minus strand of NZ_BOOZ01000012.1, from coordinate 130,618 downwards.
CGCGAACGCGTCGAACTGCATCTCGACCACCGGGCGCAGCCCGGACATGGCCAGTCCGACGGCGAAGCCGACGATGCCGGCCTCGGCGAGGGGGGTGTCGAAGCAGCGCTTGTCGCCGAAGCGGGCCTGCAACCCGTCGGTGATCCGGAAGACGCCGCCGAGCTGGCCGACGTCCTCGCCGAAGACGAGCACCCGCTCGTCGTCGAGCATCGCGTCGGCGAGTGCGGCGTTGAGCGCCTTCGCCATGGTCATGGTGGCCATCAGGCGTCCTCCTCCGCTGCCGCGGCCAGTTCGGCGCGCACCTGCTCCCGCTGTTCCACCAACTGCGCCGTGGGTTCGGCGTAGACGTGGTCGAAGAGGCTGAGCGGGTCGACGGTCGGCTGGGTGTTCATCCGGTCGCGCAGCTGGGCCGCGTACGTCTCGGCCTGCTCGGCGATCTCGGCGACGACCGTGTCGTCGAGCACGTCCCGGCCGCGCAGGTAGGTCTCCAACCGGGCGAGCGGGTCACGGTCGCGCCACGCCTCGACCTCGTCGGCGTCCCGGTAGCGCGAGGCGTCGTCGGCGTTGGTGTGCGGCTCCATCCGGTAGGTGTGCGCCTCGACCAGGAACGGTCCCTTCCCGGCGCGGGCGTGCGTAACGGCCCGGGTGAGCACGGCGAGCACGGCCATCGGGTCGTTGCCGTCGACCTGCTCGCTGGGGATGCCGTAGCCGACGCCCTTGTGGGCCAGCGACGGGGCGGCGGTCTGCCGGGACAGCGGGACGCTGATGGCGTACCTGTTGTTCTGCACGAAGTAGACGACGGGGGCCTTGAACACGGCGGCGAAGTTGACCCCCTCGTGGAAGTCGCCCTCGCTCGTCGCACCGTCGCCGATGTAGACCATGGCCACCGTGTCGCGTCCCTGGTACGACTCCCCGTAGGCCAGCCCGGCGGCGTGCACGCACTGGGTCGCGAGGGGGGTGCACTGCGGCGCGGTGCGGCGCTGCGCCGGGTCGTACCCGCAGTGCCAGTCGCCCCGCAGCAGCGTCAGCACCTCGACCGGGTCGATGCCCCGGGCGGTGAGCGCCATCGACTCCCGGTAGGTCGGGAAGACCCAGTCGTCGTCGCGCAGGGCCAGGACGCCGCCGACCTGGCATGCCTCCTGGCCCCGGGAGGACGGGTAGACGGCCAGCCGGCCCTGCTTGGTCAGCGCGGTGGCCTGCGTGTCGAAGCGCCGGCCGACGACCATCCGCCGGTACATCTCCCGCAGCGCCTCGACGGGCGGCTCGGGGTAGTCCGCGCGGGCCGGCAGCAGGGTGCCGTCCGGGTTGAGCAGCCGGACCGGCTCGCTCTGTGGCAGCAGGCCGGCGGCGGGATCGGGCGCGGTCGGGGTGGCCGACCGCCGCGTACGCGGGGATGCCCTGCGGGCCGCCTGGGGGGTCGTGGTCACGGCGGAACCTCCTGGACGTGTGGTGGCCCTATGCTCCTGCTGTTGGATGATTGACTCAACATGCCCGGTGAACGCGGGATGAATGGCATCCGGAGGGGGCCACGATGAGCCAGGAGGCCGCCGGGGAGGCGGACCGGCGGGGCGGAACGGGACGTTCGGCAGTCCCGCTCGACGAGGTGGACCGGCGCATCCTCGACGAGCTGACCCGGGACGGTCGGCTCTCCATCCGGACCCTCGCCGAACGGGTGCACGTCTCGCGGACCAACGCGTACGCCCGGGTGGAACGGCTGCTGCGCGACGGAGTCGTCACCGGGTTCGCCGCGCGGGTCGCCCCGGAGGCGGCCGGTCTCGGCACCTCGGCGTACATCGCCCTGACGATCAGGCAGAACACCTGGCGGGAGGTGTCGGCGGAGCTGGCCCGGGTGCGCTACGTCGAACATGTGGCGCTGCTCAGCGGCGAGCACGACGTGCTCGCGCTGGTCCGGGCACCGGACAACGCCACCCTGCGGGACGTGGTGCTGGACCGGGTGCAGCGCATCGCCGGGGTGCTCGCCACCCGCAGCTGGCTGGTCTTCGAGGAGTACGACGGGGTGCGCAGCCCGTGGGCCTGACCGCTCAGCGCTCGTCCGGCGGCTCCAGGCCCTCCCGGTCGGCCAGCTCCAGCAGGGGCGTCAGCGAGAAACGGCGTTCGTCCAGGCCGGCGTGCGGATCGCCCCGGTCGGCGAACCGGACCGGCATGGTGGTGACGTCGAAGTCCTCCGGTCGGGCGTCGTCCAGTTCTGCCCAGTCCAGCGGGGCGGAGACCAGCGCGGCAGGCGTCGGCCGGATCGAGTACGCCGAGGTCATGGTGTGGTCGCGGGCCATCTGGTTGTAGTCGACGAAGACCGGCCGGTCCCGTTGCTCCCGCCACCAGGTGGTGGTGACCAGGTCCGGCCGTCGCCGCTGCATCTCCCGCCCGAGCGCCAGCACCGCGCGGCGGCAGTCGCCGAAGCTCCACCGGGGCTCGATCGACACGTAGACGTGCAGGCCCCGCCCGCCGGTGGTCTTGGGGTAGCCGACCAGACCCAGCTCGTCGAGGAGGGCGCGCACCTCGTGGGCCACCGGCACCACCTGGTCGAACCCGACGCCGGGTAACGGATCCAGGTCGATGCGTAGCTGGTCCGGCCGCTCCACGTCCGCCTTGCTCACCGGCCACGGATGGAAGCGCAGGGTGCCCAGGTTCACCGCCCAGATCACCACGGCCAGCTCCGCCGGGGCGACCTCGTCGGCGGTACGTCCGCTGGGGAAGGTGATGTGGGCGGTGCTCACCCAGTCGGGCGCACCGGCCGGCACCCGCTTCTGGTAGAACGCGTCACCCCGGTTGTCCGCCCGGGTGGCGATCGTCGCGCCCTCGAACACGCCGCGGGGCCACCGTTCCAGCATTGTCGGCCGGTCCCGCAACGCGCGCAGGATGCCGTCACCGACGGCGAGGAAGTAGCGCACCACGTCCAGCTTCGTCAGCCCCCGCTCGGGGAAGTACGGCTTGTCCGGGCTGGAGACGCGGACCGTCCGCCGCCCCACCTGGATCTCCTCCGCCGCCGTCGCCACACCTGCGAGAGTACGACGCGGCCAGCTCTCGCCGCCGGGCCGCGACGAACGTCGGGCGTCGTCACCAGGGCGTCGGGGCCACCCCGTCGGGTGCGGGCAGGATCTGCCGCAACCGGCCCGGGGGTACGCCACGAGGCCGCCACTCCCGTGGGTAGCCCACCGACACCTCCTCGAACCGCACCCCGTCGTGCCAGGTGGTGCGCGGAATGTGCAGGTGGCCGTAGACCACAGCGGCGGCGTCGAAGCGTACGTGCCAGTCGGCGGTGGCCTCGGTACCGCACCACTGGGCGAAGATCGGGTACCGCAGGACGCGCGTCACGTCCCGGACCAGCGGCCAGTGGTTCATCAACACGGTCGGCAGCGCCGGATCACGCTCGGCGAGCCGGCGGGCGGTCTCGGCCACCCGGGCCGCGCACCACGCCGACCGGCTCGGGTACGGGTCGGGGTGCAGCAGGAACTCGTCGGTGCAGACGATCCCGGTCCGGTACGCCTCGGCCAGCGCCGCCTCTGGCGTGTCGAAGCCCTCCGGCCGCCAGCTGTGGTCGTAGAGCAGGAACAGCGGCGCCACCGTCACCGGGCCGCCAGGCCCGACCCACACCGGGTACGGGTCCTCGGGGGTGACCACACCGAGGTCACGGCACATCTCGACCAGGTGTGCGTAGCGCGACACGCCCCGCACCGTCACCGGGTCGCCGGGAGGGGTCCACAGCTCGTGGTTGCCCGGCGACCAGACGACCCGGGCGAACCGGCCGGCCAGCAGCCGCAGCGCCCAGGCCACGTCGGCGACGGTGTCGCCCACGTCACCGGCGACGAGCAACCAGTCCGCGGGTGTCCGTGGGCGCAGCCCTTCGACGATCGTCCGGTTCTCCGGATGCCCCACGTGCAGGTCGCTGATGGCCAGGAGACTGCCAGCACCGTCCGTCCCCGCCATGCGTCGATCGTAGTGAGGTGGGCCGAGGTTCGCCCGACCGCGCCCGGCGGCGCTGCGGCCCGTCCCCGACCGCGTACCCGGTAGGATCCCCTCGGGCCGTGACTGGCGCATTGGAGATGGATAACCATCGGGGAGCGGCCCCGTCACGAGGACGCATGCCGAGCGCCTGGGCCTTCCGCACGTCACCTGGAGGTCGCATGCCGCGCAACGCCGAATCCACAGCCTTCCGCAGCGCTCTCGAGGTGATCCGTGGTGTCGAGCCACGGGTCGCCGACGCGATCGGCGCGGAGCTGGCCGACCAGCGTGAGTCGCTCAAGCTGATCGCCAGCGAGAACTACGCCTCCCCGGCGACGTTGCTGGCCATGGGCAACTGGTTCAGCGACAAGTACGCCGAGGGCACCATCGGGCGGCGCTTCTACGCCGGCTGCCAGAACGTGGACACCGTCGAGGCGCTCGCCGCCGAGCACGCCCGGGAGTTGTTCGGCGCGACCCACGCGTACGTGCAGCCGCACTCGGGCATCGACGCCAACCTGGTGGCGTTCTGGGCGATCCTGGCCGACCGGGTGGAGGCCCCGGCGCTGAAGCGGGCACAGGCGCGCCACGTCAACGACCTGACCGAGGCGGACTGGTTCGCGCTCCGGCGCGAGCTGGGCGACCAGCGGATGCTCGGCATGTCGCTGGACGCCGGTGGGCACCTCACCCACGGTTTCCGGCCGAACATCTCCGGCAAGATGTTCGACCAGCGCAGCTACGGCACCGACCCGGCCACCGGCCTGGTCGACTACGACAAGGTCGCCGAGACCGCTCGGGAGTTCCGCCCGCTGGTGCTCGTCGCCGGCTACTCGGCGTACCCCCGCAAGGTCAATTTCCGGATCATGCGGGAGATCGCCGACTCGGTAGGTGCCACCTTCATGGTGGACATGGCGCACTTCGCGGGTCTGGTGGCCGGCCGGGTCTTCACCGGCGACTTCGACCCGGTGCCGCACGCGCACATCGTCACCACCACCACCCACAAGTCGCTGCGTGGTCCGCGCGGCGGCCTGGTGCTGTGCGGCCCGGAGCTGGCCGACCAGGTCGACCGGGGCTGCCCGATGGTGCTCGGCGGCCCGCTGCCGCACGTGATGGCCGCCAAGGCCGTGGCCCTGGCCGAGGCCCGCCGGCCCGACTTCGCCGACTACGCCCGGCAGGTCGTCGACAACGCTCAGGCGCTGGCCGAGGGCCTGCTGCGCCGGGGGGCCAGGCTGGTCACCGGCGGCACCGACAACCATCTGGTGCTCATCGACGTGACCGGCTACGGGCTGACCGGCCGGCAGGCCGAGCAGGCGCTGCTGGACTCGGGCATCGTCACCAACCGCAACGCGGTCCCGCAGGACCCGAACGGCGCCTGGTACACCTCCGGCATCCGGATCGGCACCCCCGCGCTGACCACCCGAGGGCTCGGCACGGCGGAGATGGACACCACCGCCGAGCTGATCCACACCGTGCTCAGCCAGACCAGCGCCGGGGTCGGCCCGGACGGTACGACGTCAAAGGCGAAGTACGTCCTGGACCCGGCCCTCGCGGACAAGGTCAGCCGCCAGGCCAGCGAGTTGCTCACCGGTTTCCCGCTCTACCCGGACGTCGAGCTGGGCTGACCACGGACGCGCCGGGCCGGGACACCCCGGCCCGGCGCGATCCCGGCCTCAGGCGATCGGACGTTTGAGGTGGTAGCGGTGCACCTCGGTGCTGCCCTGCACGTTGTTCACGTCCTCGGCGGCGGAGACGAGTTCCCAACCGTCCCGTCCGGCCCGGTTGAGGTGCGCGATGGCGGTGTCGCCGTACGCCGTGATGTCCTTGCGGGACCCGTCCGGGCCGTACCAGACGAACGAGACATGAAAATTGCGGCCCTGCCCCTGGTAGCGGCGGACCAGCAGGGCGTACTCCCAGGCAACCATGTCGCCCATTATGACCGTCCACCCAGGACGAGGGCAGGGTGGCGGTAACAGGTTGCGAACCGGTGAACGCGATGAGTCGCCGTGCCGGTACCTGTCAGTCCACCGAGACCGTGCGCAGCTCGCGGGCGGTCGCCGGGTCGGCGCACCCGGCCAGCGCCAACGCGTCGCGCAGCTCGTCGGCGAGCAGGGACAGCGCGGTGCCGGCCGCCGGTCGCCCACCGACCGCCAGCGCCCAGAGCATCGGCCGACCGACCAGGACGCCGTCGGCGCCCATCGCCAACGCGCGCAGCACGTCGACACCACTGCGGATCCCACTGTCCAGCAGCACCTCGCAGCGGTCGCCGACGGCCGCCACCACCTCGGGCAGCATGGTGGCGCTGGCCGGGACCCCGTCGAGCTGGCGGCCACCGTGGTTGGACACGATCACCGCCTGCACGCCGACGTCGACGGCCCGCACGGCGTCGGCCGGGTCCAGGATGCCCTTGACGACAAGCGGCAGGTCGCACCGCTGCCGGAGCCACCGCAGGTCGGCCCAGCTCAGGGCCGGCGCGAAGGGCGCATCGTGCGACGCGGACACCGGGGTGACGCCCGGCGTACCGCCGTGGGCCAGGTCGTCGCGGCCACCCGGCAGGTTCGCCGGGACCAGCTCCGGCGGCAGTCGGAAGGCGTTGCGCAGGTCCCGGAGTCGCCGGCCGAGCACCGGCACGTCCACAGTCACCACGAGCGCCCGGCAACCTGCGGCGCGCACCCGCGCCAGCAGGTCGGTCACCAACGAACGGTGACGCAGCCAGTACAGCTGGAACCAGACCTCGGCGCCGGTGGCGGTGACCTGCTCGATAGGTGTGCTGCCGAGGATGCTGGCCAGGTACGGCACGTCGGCGGCGCGGGCCGCGGCGGCCAGCGCCAGCTCGCCGTCGGGGTGCACCAGCCGTTGGTACGCCATCGGCGCCACCGCCACCGGCATCGCGTGCTCCCGGCCGAGCATCCGGGTCCGCAGTGTCGGGGTGCTCACCCCGGTCAGCACCCTCGGCAACACAGCGACCCGGTCCAGCGCGCGGCGGTTCCCACCGAGGGTCACCTCCGCGCCGCTGCCACCGTCCACGTAGTCCCAGACCTGCGGCGGCAGCGCCGTCCGGGCCAGGCCGGCGAAGTCGGCCAGACAGGCCGGGGGCGGACCGGAGGTGAGCTGCATGCGGTCCACCATCGCCGACCGGCGACCGCCACGCCAGTACGCGCCCCGCAACGCACAAGTGATCGGGCGGCCCGGTGGGGCCCCTCACGCGCGTCGCCTGGCGTACCGTCGGGAGGTGGCCAGTTGGGACGACGTACGCCGGATCGCGCTGGGCCTGCCGGAGACCAGCGAACGGCCCTCCTATGACGGAGTGGCCGCCTGGCGGGTGAAGGACAAGCCGTTCGTCTGGGAACGCCCGCTGCGCGGCAAGGAGCTCCAGGAGCTCGGATCGGCCGCGCCGGACGGCCCCATCCTCGGGGTACGGGTGGCGGACCTCGGCGTCAAGGAGGCGTTGCTCGCCGACGACCCCGGGCTCTTCTTCACCACGCCGCACTTCGACGGCTACCCCTCGGTGCTGGTCCGGCTGGACCGGATCGACCTTCCCGAACTGACCGAGCTGATCGTGGAGGCCTGGTACGCCCGCGCCCCGAAGCGCCTCGCCACGGCGTACCAGGCGCAGACGGCGCCACCCGAAGCGGGCGGGTGACGGTCAGCGGGCACGACCGAGCGACACGTCCGGCTCGACAGCTGCCGTTGCGGCCACGTCGGAACGGCCCTGCTCCGGCGGCGTCTGCCGTACCGGGTCGCGCCGGATCAGTCGCTCGGCGAGCGCCAGCACCAGGGCCACCACGCTGAGCAGGGCACCGATCAGCACCGTGCGGTGCACTCCGTGGCTCGGCAGCACCAGCCCGCCGACGAAGGCACCGCCGGTGATGCCGACGTTCACGGCGGCGGAGACGGTGGCGGCGGCGATGTCCGAGCGTCCCGGTGCCACCTGGAGGACGAGGCCGCCGAGGGACGCGGTGAACGCGGCGAAGGCCAGACCGGCCAGGGCGATCAGGCCGACGGCCGCGGCGGGCAGGTGACCCAGCGCGGACAGCCCGACAAGTGCCAGCGACTGTAGTGCGACAGTCGCGGTCAGGGCGAGCCAGGGGCTGCGATCCACGAGCACGCCGATGGCGAGGATGCCGAGGACGCTGGCGACGCCCCGGGCGAGCAGGATGGCGCCGACCGAGGCGGCGGGCAGCGCGCTGTACTCGGTGACGAAGACGGCGACGTAGGTGTAGGCGGCGATCGCGCCCGCGGTGGCCAGGACTGCCACGGTGACCAGCAGCCAGAAGCGGCGCGCGTCGGGGGTCGCGCCCCGGGTGGCGTGCCCCTGGTCGGGTCGCGTCGAGGGCAGCAGCGCGGCGACCACCGCGAACACGATGGTGCCGAGCCCGGCCACGGCCAGGAACGAGGCTCGCCAGCCGGCCCGCTCGCCCAGCCAGATACCCGCGGGTACGCCCAGGGCCAGGGCGACGTTGCCGCCGGCGAACACGACAGCGACCACCCGGCCACGCAGCCCGGGCCGGAACAGTTCCGCGGCGGCCGGCACGACCACCGCCCAGAACAGGGCGTGGGTAGCCGCGGTCGCCATCCGGGCCGCCATCAGCACCGCGAAACTGCTCACGAACACCGTCACCGCGTTGCTGACCACGAAGCCGGCCAGCAGCGCCGACAGCAGTCGGCGACGCGGGATCCGCCGGACCAGCGCGGTCAACGGGACCGAGGCGACCATCACCACAGCGCCGTACGCGGTGACGAGCATGCCCACGTCGGCGGGGGACACGGCCAGGTCCGCGGCCATCGGCAGCAGCAGCCCGATGGGCAGCGCCTCGGCGGTGGTGTAGAGGAACGTCCCGCCCGACAGTCCGATCAGGACCACTGTTGCCCGTCCGCGTCCCATGCACCCCTCCGTTGTTACCACCTAAAGATGTTATGGAGGTAACACTAGGCAGCGCCCAGGGCAGGGTCAACTGGTAAAGTAACTTTTGATGGAAACAGTCGAGGGTGTCCGGAGGCTGCGCCTGGTGGGCGGCAACCTCGCGCTGGACTTCGTCAACACCCGCACCGGCCCACCCGTCGGGGCCCCCGACGGCGACGTGCTCACCGGCCATCCCGAGCTGGTCGCGTGGGCCGGTCATGCGGGCGTCCTCTCGGACGCGGAGGTGACCAGGTGGCACCGACTCCGCCGGGACGACCCGGACGCCGCGCAGGCCGCCTTCGAATGGTCACTGCGCATCCGCGACTGCCTCGACGAGATCTTCCGGGCGCTGGCCACCGGCCGGACACCGAGCCGGTCCGCCCTGGACCGTCTCGGCGACGACGAAGCCGACGCGCTCGCGCACGCGCGGCTGGACCGGACCGACCGCTTCGGCTGGACCTGGCGGGACGACCACACCGCCGGCCGCCCCCTTCGGCCGGTGGTGCACGCGGCTGTCGAGTTGCTCACCACCGGGACGCTGGACCGGATCAAGGGATGCGGCGGCTGCCGCTTCCTCTTCACCGACGAGAGCAAGAACCGCAGCCGACGCTGGTGCAGCATGGACGACTGCGGGACCACCGAGAAGGCCCGGCGTTACGTCGCGGCGCGCCGCACCCGGACGACCCGGTGAGCACCGGCCCCGAGCGGCGACGTCGTCCCGTGTCGGCACCGGCACGGCAGCTCCGGGCAGGGCGTTGGCCGGGTGTTCGTCCAACCGCCACACCGGCGTCGCCCGCTCCGCGTAGCGTCGACGCCCGTGATCATCCGTCCGGCGTCCGAGGTGCGCGCGTTACGCCGTATCGGTGACACCGCCCCGCACAGCGCCTTCACCGACCTGGTCCGGTACGCGGGACACTGGTTCTGCGCGTTCCGGGAGGGCCTGTCCCACCTCTCCGACGACGGCGTCCTGCGGGTGCTGACCTCGACCGACGGGCGGTCCTGGCAGAGCGCGGCCGTCCTCGCCCAGGCCGGTGTCGACCTGCGCGACCCGCGCTTCGTGCTGCGCCCCGACGGACGACTGCAGCTGCTCGCCGCCGCCGCGACCGGCACCCCGAAGCGCTTCCGGACGGTCGCCGCGCTCAGCGAGGACGGTCACCTGTGGGCAGCGCCCCGGCCGGTAGGCGAACCGGATGTCTGGATCTGGCAGGCCGCCTGGCGCGACGGCGCGATGTACGGCATCGGCTACGCCACCCGGGAGCCGCGGTTCGTCCGGCTCTACCGCAGTGAGGACGGCTTCGACCTGCGCCCGGTGGTGCGGACGCTGTTCTCCGGCGGCTATCCGAACGAATCCGGCCTGGTCTTCGACCCCGACGGCACCGCCACCTGCCTGTTGCGGCGCGACGGCGGCACGGCCACCGCCCACCTCGGCCGGGCCCGCCGTACCGGGAGTGGACCTGGACGGACCTGGGGGTACGGGTGGGCGGGCCGGCGCTGCGCCGGCTGCCGGACGGCACCCTCGTTGCCGGCGTACGCCTGCACGACGGTGCGGTGCGGACGGCGATCTGCGCCGTCGACGTGACCCGGGGCCGGCTGCGGGAGTTGGTCGCGCTGCCCTCCGGCGGTGACTCCAGCTACCCCGGCCTGGTCTGGCACGACGAGCGGTTGCACGTCAGCTACTACTCCTCGCACGAGGGACGCAGCTGCGTCTACCTGGCCGAGGTCGACCTCGGGTCGCGCTGAGGCCGCTGCCCGCCGGATGCCGCGCACGGGTCACCGGCAGCTCCGCGCCTCTCGTTCAGCGGGTCGACGACGGGGGGGCCGGCAGCGGCGGGCGACCGGGCGGCGGGGGGCCGCCGATCGGCCTCGCTCGGCGAGTACAGCGGTCCGGTCATGACATCCCCACCTCCACCATCGACGTCACCGCGGCACGAACGAACCACGGGCCGTCTCATCGGAGCACTGCCGGAACCCTACGGCAGGCCGGACGGACATTGCTTCATGCAAATGGATCCCCGAGAAGGGCGACTGGCGGGATTGTCGAGCGGCCACCCGGCAGGCATGATCGAATCCGTGTGTCGACCTTCAGTGAGCGAAACAACACCGAGCGTGCATATTGTCGCGACGGTCCTCACGCCGGCACCGGGGTCTGCGCGTGGATGTGGAAACGCAGTGACCGGGCATCGGTGAAGCACTCCCGCATCGGCCGGACCAGGTCGCGATGCTCCGGGCTGCGCTCCCACGCCTCGAAGTCGGCGAGGCTGCGCCACTCGCTCGTGATCAGCCACTGCTCCGGGTCCGTCGACGACCGGCACACCTGGTCGACCAGGTGGCCCGGCACACCGTCGGCGACCAGGTGCCGGACCGCCTCGTAGGCCCGGAGGAAGTCCCCGGTGCGCTCGTCGGGCACCCGGACCAGGAAGACCACCCGGGCGCGGTGCTCGTCGGCTCGCTCGTCGCGCTCCCCTGCCGTCATCACGGCTCCTCTCCGGCCGGCGGCGCACCGCGCAGCACCAGCGCACTGTTGAATCCGTCGAAGCCTCGGGCGCAGACCAACGCGACCCGGGTACGCGGGCGGCGGGCGGCCCGCAGGAAGTCCAGCTCACACCCCTCGGCCACGACGTCCGGGCCGGCCGAGGCGGGCAGCGTGTCGTGCGCGAAGGCGAGCAGCGCTGTCGCCACGTCCAGGGCCGAACCGCCCTGGTGCGCCCGCCCGGTCAACTCCTTGTGGGTGCTCACCGGCGGTGTGCGGGCGCCGAAGACGGCGCGCAGCGCGCTCGCCTCGGCCCGGTCGTAGCGGGGCACCCCGAGGGCGTCCGGGACCACCACGTCCACCTCGTCCGGTGCGACGCCGGCCCGACCGAGGGCCAACCGCATCGCGCGGGCGTACTGGTGCGGATCTCCGGCGCTGTCCACAGTCGTGTGCGCCGCGTCGTGCGTGGCGCCCCAACCGGTCACCTCGCCGTAGATGCGCGCGCCCCGGGCACGGGCGTGGGTCAACTCCTCCACCACGAAGACCGCGCCGCCCTCGGCGGGCAGGTAGCCGCTGGCGGTGGCGTCGAACGGCCGGTAGGCGCGTTCCGGATCGGCCACCTCGCTGAGCAGGCCGGACCGCAGCTGACAGGCGAGGGCGTACGGGCTCAGCGGGCACTCGGTGGCCCCGGCGAGCACCACCGAGGCGCCACGCCGCACGGTCCGCACCGCGTGCGCCAGGCTGTCCAGCCCGCCCGCCGACTCGGCCACCAACACCCCGCACGGGCCCTTCGCCTGGTGCCGGATGGAGAGCTGACCGACGCTCGCCGCGTAGAACCAGGCGATCGACTGGTACGCCCCGACGGTGCGCGTCGGCGACGACCAGAGGCGTTGCAGTTCCCGCTGGCCGAACAGGTTGCCGCCGGAGGCGCTGGCCAGGGTCACCGCCCAGCCGTACGGGTCGGTGGCCCGCTCCGGCAGGCCGGCGTCGGCCAGCGCCAGCGTGGTGGCGGCGAAACCGAGGTGTGTCCACCTGTCGGTCTGCACCAGGGCGCGGGTGTCGGCGTACCGGGCCGGGTCGAAGTCCGCCACCTCACCGCCGAGCCGGGTCGGATACCCGGAGGCGTCGAACAGGGTGATCGGCCCGGTCCGGCGACGGCCGGCCAGAACCGAACGCCAGTGCGCGTCCGCGCCGACCCCACTGGGCGCCACCACCCCGACGCCGGTGACCACGGCCCGCCCGCCCGTCATGCCATCACCTCGCCGGCGGCCCGGACCCCGCTCACGGTGCCACGTCCCGGGCCAACCGGCGGAACAGCATGGCCGACTGGAAGCCGCCGAACCCGCTGCCCACCGACAGCGCCACGTCCACCGGCACCTCCCGGGCCTCGTTCGGCACGTAGTCCAGGTCGCACTCCGGATCCCGGGTGGCCCAGTTGGCGGTCGGCGGCACCACCCCGAACTCGATGGCCAGCGCGCACGCGGCCATCTCGATGGCACCGATGGCGCCGAGCGAGTGCCCGACCATCGACTTGATCGAGCTGATCGGCACCCGGTAGGCCGCCGACCCGAGTGACCGTTTGAACGCGGCCGTCTCGTGCCTGTCGTTCTGCCGGGTGCCGGAGCCGTGGGCGCTGATGTAGGAGACGTCCTCGGGGGCCAGCCGGGCCTGCCGCAGCGCGTCGGTGATGGCCAGCCCCATCTCCACGCCGTCGGGTCGCAGCCCGGTCATGTGGTAGCCGTTGCTGCGGCTGGCGTAGCCGGCCACCTCGCAGTAGACGTGCGCGCCTCGCCGCGCGGCGTGGCCGGCCTCCTCCAGCACCAGCACCGCCGCCCCCTCGGCCAGCACGAAGCCGTGCCGGTCGGCGTCGAACGGGCGGGAGGCGTGCGCCGGGTCGTCGTTGTCCGGGCTGGTGGCCTTGATGGCGTCGAAGGAGGCCACGGTCACCGGCGAGATGGGCGAGTCGGCGGCACCGGCGAGCACGATGTCCGCCTCGCCGTCCACGACGAGCTGGTGGGCGTACCCGATGGCGTCGATGCCGGAGGTGCAGCCGGTGGAGATCACCTGCGCCGGGCCGTGCAGGCCGTGCCGGCAGGCCACGTCGGCGGCCAGGCTGCTCGGCATCAGCGCCGGATAGAGGTACGGTCCGCCGAGTGCCGCGTCGACAAGCCAGCGCCGGCCGCTGTCGCTCACCGTCACGTACTCCTGTTCCAGCGCCATGGTGCCGCCGACGGCGGTGCCGAGCACCACGCCGGCACTGTCGCGTTCGGCGTCGGTGAGGTCCAGCCCGCTGTCGGCCAGCGCCTCGGCGGCGCAGGCCAGCGCGAACTGCACGTACCGGTCGGAGCGCTGCCGCTGGTCGGGGGTGAGCCCGGCGGCGTCCGGGTCGAAGTCGCACTCGGCGGCGATCTGCGACCGGAACGGTGACGGGTCGAAGAAGCTGATCCGCCGGGTGGCCGTACGCCCCTCGGTGATGCCCTTCCAGAACCGGTCCCGGGTCACCCCGCCGGGGGCCACCACCCCGACGCCGGTGACCACGGTGCGCCGGGTGGTCATGACCGGTCCCGCTGTTCGACAAGCTCCGTGTCGACGTGGCCGAGTTCCGGGCGGGGGGCCAACGGCCCGAGGTGGAAGACCACCTCGGCGGGCACGTGACCGGTGTTGCGCAGCCGGTGCCGGACGTTGCGGGCCACGAAGAGCGCCTCGCCGGCCGCCAGCGGCACCGGTTCGTCGTCCAGGTCGACCGTGATGGCGCCCCGGGCGACGTAGAGGAACTCCTCGCTGTACGGGTGGTAGTGCTCGGCGATCCGTTCCCCCGGCGCCATGGTGGCCACGCCCATGAAACCCGAGGTGCTGCCGACGGTACGGGGACCGAGCAGGACGCGAAGCTCGCCACCACGACGGCGGTCGGCGGGCACGTCCCGGGCGGCTACCAGGGTGAGGTCACTCATCGTCTGCTCCTGTCGCGGGCAGGCCTGCCGGCCCGTCCGCCGGCAGCGTGCTCGTCGGGGTGAGGTTCGGCGGCGGCGTGCTCGCCGGGTGGCCGGCGAGCCGTTCGACGCGTTCTTTGATCACGGCCAGCTGCACCGCGCTGTTGGTGTTGATCCGTTCGGTCATGCCGGCGTTGTCCACGGGTGCGGTCGGCTTCATCGCGAAGTCCTGCACCCAGGTCATCCGGACACCGTCGGATTCCTCGGTGTAGGTCCAGCGGATGCGCATGTACTCGAACGGTCCGGTCTCCACCCGACGGGCCCGCACCTGCCGGGTGCCCGGGTCCGCGGTCCGTTCGCTCACCCAGCTCCAGGCGACGCCGTTCTCGTCGGGGTGCATGGTGAGCCGGAACCGGACGGTGTCGCCGTCCCGGTCGAGGATCTCCGCGCGCGCGTACTCGGTGAACAGGTCCGGCCAGTTCGCCACGTCGTTCGTCACCGACCAGACCAGCTCCATCGGCGCGGCGATGACGATGCTGTTCTCGGTGTGTCCGGGCGGGTCGGCCCGCCGGGCGACCAGGTCGGCCACGGCGGGGATGCTCAGCTGGGCGGCCTGCTCCGGGATGCTCACCTGCCAGCGGTCGGCGACCACTGCCGAGAGTTCGAGCAGGGCCAGCGAGTCCATGCCCAGCTCCTCCAGGGAGGCGGCCGGCGCGCGGGCGGCGGCGTCCCGGTCGAGCCCGCAGTTGGCGACCAGGATGTCGGTTATCTCCGCGGTCAGCGGACGGCCGTCGGTGACGGTCATCGTTTCCTCCTCGGGTAAGTGGGTTTTGGTCCGGCGATCAGGCGGTCCACCAGGCCGGTCGAGTGCCGCCCCTTGCGGAACTCGGCGTCGTCGAGCACCCGGCGGACGAACGGGATGGTGGTCCGCATCCCGGGTCCGGAGATCTCGAACTCGCTGAGCGCGCGGTCCAGCCGGCTCAGCGCCAGGTCGCGGTCCGGGGCCCAGACCGCCACCTTCGCCAGCAGCGAGTCGTAGTGCGGACCCACCAGGTAGCCGGCGTGGCCGTGGGTGTCGACCCGGGTGAACGGGCCGCCGGGTGGCACGAACCGGTCCAGCCGGCCGGGTGTCGGCGCGAAGCCCCGGTCCGGATCCTCCACGTTGACCCGGCACTCGATACCCACCCCGGTGAACCGGATGTCGTCCTGACGCCACCGCAGCGGGGTGCCGGCGGCGATGTGGAACTGCTCGTGCACCAGGTCGATCCCGGTGATCATCTCGGTGACCGGGTGTTCCACCTGGATCCGGCAGTTGATTTCCAGGAAGTGGAACCGCTCCTCGGCGTCGACCAGGAACTCCACGGTGCCGGCACCGGTGAACCCGACGTCGAGGGCGCCACGCAGGGCGGTGCTGGCGATGGCGTCGAGCGTCGCCGGGGACAGCGCCGGGGCGGGCGCCTCCTCGACAAGCTTCTGGTGTCGGCGCTGCACCGAGCAGTCCCGGGTGCCCAGGTGCACGCCGTTGCCGTGCGGGTCACAGAGCAACTGGACCTCGACGTGCCGGGCGTCGGTCAGGTAGCGCTCGACGTACACCCGGTCGTCGCCGAAGGCGGCCTGGGCGGCGGCCCGGGTGCGCGCGTACGCCCGGGGCAGGTCCGCCGGGGTGCGGACCACTGCCATCCCCCGGCCGCCGCCCCCGGCCGCGGCCTTGATGATGACCGGGTAGCCCACCTCGGCGGCGACGGCCGCGGCCTCGACGGCCGTCGGTACCGGCTGCACGGCACCCGGCGCCAGCGGCAGCCCGGCCCGGCTCATCAACGCGCGGGCTGAGGACTTGTCGGCCAGCACGGACATCACGTGCGGAGGCGGGCCCACGAAGGTCAGCCCGTTGTCCGCGCAGATCTCCGCGAAGTCGGCGTCCTCGGAGAGGAAGCCGTAGCCCGGGTGCACCGCCTCGGCACCGACCTTGCGGGCGGCCTCCACCACCGCCGCCGCGTTGAGGTAGCTGCGGCGGCTGGCCGAGGGGCCGATCCGGACGGCCTCGTCGGCCAGCCGCACGGCCGCCGAGTCGGCGTCCGCCGTGGAGTAGACGACGGCGGTACGGATGCCCAACTCCCGGCAGGCGCGGAGGATACGCAGCGCGATCTCGCCCCGGTTGGCGATCAGCACCTTCGAGAACATCAGCACCACCCTCAGCCCGGGTCCAGGACGACAAGCGGCTGGTCGTACTCCACGGGTTGTCCGTCGGCCACCAGGACCTCGACGACCCGGCCGGGCCGGTCCGCGGCGATCTCGTTCATCAGCTTCATCGCCTCGACGATGCCGACGACCTGCCCGGGCCGGACCAGGTCACCGACGGCCACGAAGGGTGCCGCGCCCGGCTGCGGCGCCCGGTAGAAGGTGCCGACCATCGGCGAGCGGACGCTGATCCGGGTCGCCGGGGCCGCCGCCGACGGGGCCACGGACGGACCGGCCGGCGACCGTGGGGCGGGAGCCGTGGCGGAATCCGTGCGACCGGACGGTGCGCCCTGGTCCGGGCCGACCGGCCGGTCCCACTCCACCTCCAGTTCGGCGTCGCCGAGGCGCAGCCGCAGCCGGCGTAGCGGCTCGGCGAGTTCGGCGACGAGCTGCCGGGCGTGTCGGCGTAGCTCGGTCAGGGCGGCGTCGGCCGCCGCGTACCGGCCGGGACCTGCGACGCCGTCGACCAGGTGACCGGTCTCGTCACCGTCCGGGGTCGGCGCAGCGGTACGCGCGAGGTACGCGGCGTCGGCGTCGGACCGCCCGGAGCGGACCGCGTCCGACGGCGGCCCGGCGGTCGCGGTCGGTGCGCCGTCCACAGACGACGACGGGGCACCGGCGACGGTGGGCGCGGCACCGGCCGTGGCGCTCACCGGGCACCCGCCCGGGCACCGGCACGGGCGGCACCGAAGCGGCGGAAGCGCCGTCGCCGTCGTTGGACCAGGGTCACCGCCGGCACGTCCAGCAGCGGCAGCAGGTTCGCCAGCAGTGCCTGACGGACGGCCCGCGCCGTCGCCTCGGGATCGTCGGCGGCCGAGCCGTCCGGCTCGGGGACGACCTCGTCGACGACCCCGAGCCGGCACAGATCCGGCGCGGTCAACCGCAGGGCCCGGGCCGCCTGCGGGGCGGCGGTACGACCTGGCCAGAGGATCGCGGCGCAGCCCTCCGGGCTGATCACCGAGTAGACCGCGTGCTGGAGCATCAGCACCCGATCGGCCACCGCCAGGGCGAGCGCGCCACCGCTGCCACCCTCCCCGGTCACCACCGTCACCACCGGAGTGGGCAGCATGCTCAGGGTCAGGATGTTCTCCGCGATGGCCGCCGCCTGGCCGTGTTCCTCCGCGTCCACACCCGGATCGGCCCCCGGGGTGTCGACGAGGGTCACCACGGGCAGCCCGATTCGAGCCGCCAGTCGCATCAGCCGCAACGCCTTGCGATGTCCCGCCGGGGTGGCCATGCCGAAGTTGCGGGCCGCCAACTCGGCGGTGGTGTGTCCCTTCTGGTGGCCGATCACCATCAGGTGCCGGCCGTCGAGCCGCGCCAGCCCGCCGACGACCGCCGGACAGTCCCCGCCGAGCCGATCGCCGTGCAGTTCGGTGAAGCCGTCGAAGGTGGTCTCCAGGTAGTCCAGCGTGGTGGGGCGAGCGGGGTGTCGGGCCAGGCGTACCGTTTCCCAGGCGTCGCGGGCGGGTGCCCGGGACGGGTCGACCGCCGGGGCGGACGCCGACGGTGGCGCGGGCGCGTCGGACCGCTTCGTGGTTCGGCGGCCGGTGGCCGCCACGGCGAGCAGGGTCGCCAGCCGGGCACGCAGCGCGTGTCGGGGCACCACCATGTCGACCTGGCCGTGCCGCAGCAGGAACTCAGCGGTCTGGAATCCCTCCGGCAGGGTGCGACCGGTCACCTGGCGGATCACCCGGGGGCCGGCGAAGCCCATCCGGGCGCCGCTCTCGGCGAGGACCAGGTCGGCGCTGGTGGCGAAGGAGGCCGCCACCCCGCCGTAGGTGGGGTCGGTGAGCACGCTCACGGTGAGCAGCCCGGCCTCGCGTAGCGCGGCCATCGCCTGGCTGACCGTGGCCATCTGCATCAGCGACAGGGCGCCCTCCTGCATCCGGGCGCCGCCGGAGGCGGTGACCAGGACCAACGGCACGCCCGATTCCAGGGCCTGCTCAGCGGTACGGGTGATCAGCTCGCCGACGGCGCAGCCCAGACTGCCGCCGAGAAACCGGAAGTCCATCACCGCGAGCGCACATCGCGACCCGCCGACCGTCGCGGTGCCGCAGAGCACGGCCTCCGCGAGGCCGGTGTCGGCGCGGGCGGCGGTGAGCCGGTGCGGGTACGGCAGGACGTCGACGAATCCGATCGGGTCCACCTCGACCGCGCGGTCCGGCAGCGGCCGGAACGATCCGGGGTCGACGAGTTGGCTGATCCGCTCGGGTGCGGCGAGTCGGGTGTGCAGGCCGCACTCGGGGCAGACGTCGAGGTTGCGGCGCAGCCGCTTGCGGTAGAGCAGGGCGGCGCAGCCGCCGCATCGGGACCACAGGGTCTCGCCCGAGGGCGCGGTGGCGGTCACGGCCGACGCCCGTCGAAACGGTAGAAGCACCGCGCCATCGCGTCCCGGGGTGAGCGCCAGTCGGGCCGGTACGGCGAGATGTACGGGCTGAGCCGGCTGCTGACCCTGACGAACTCGGGGTGCTCCCGAACCGCCTCCACGGCGCCGTCCCCTGCCGACTCGGTCTCGATGAGGTGCACGTACAGGTCGTGCAGGCGGTACAGCGAGCGATGTCGGACCCCCACCAGGCGGGGCAGCTCGGTCGTGTCGGACTCGGCGAAGATCTCGGCGACCGCCGACTCGGCGGTCGGGACCACCTTCGCGACGATCAGCGTTCGGTCCATGCTGGTCCTCCCCCCATGGGGCCGGTGGCGACGCCACCGGAGGTGCCCGGACGGCTGCCGCCACGATGCGGAGCACCGCGTCACCCGGGCGTCACCGACGCCCTCGGAAAGAACAGGAGACGGTGACGCTGAGTTGACGCAAGCTGTGATTCCGCTGAGGAATCACGACGTCCATGATCAGCATGATTTAGCAGTTCAGAGGCGATCTCACAGAACCCGACGGGTTACATTGCCAACAGCATCGTTGACTCAGAGTAACTGCTATTGATAATCTTCGCGGCGGTCAGACCCGGCACCGCACCCCGCGTGCGACGGCGTAGCGAGTCGACAGTGGCGTCACGGCGGCCACGCCGGGGCCCGGCCGAGACCCGTAACCGACGCGTTCCGCAGGGGGTGCCGCCGTGGCCGCCGATCCGCCCGCCCCCACCACCGGCCAGCACCACGACACCGACATCCGGCTGCATCTGCTCGGCGGATTCCGTCTGACGCACGGCGACACTCCGGTGGTGGTGCCGCGCGGCCTGCAACGGATCATCGCGCTGATCGGGCTGCGCCCCGGCGCCACCCGTACCCACCTCGCCGGCCTGCTCTGGCCGGAAGCCACCGAGGAACGGGCGCTGTCCTCACTGCGGACCGCGCTGTGGCGACTGCGGCAGGATCCCTACTGCCCGCTGACCACCGCCGCCGACACCGTCCGCCTCGACCCGCTGGTCCGGGTCGACGTCGACCTGCTCGTCGACACGGCCGGTCGGGTACGTGACGGCCACGCCCCGGACGACGCCACGGAGGCTCTCGCCGCCGGGCGGCACGACCTGCTGCCCGGCTGGTACGACGACTGGGTCCTGGCCGACCGGGAACGCCTGCGCCAGCTCCGGCTGCACATGCTGGAACAGGTCGCCGGCCAGCACCTGGCCGCCGGTCGGCACGGCGAGGCGTTGGAGGCGGCGCTGGAGGCGATGGCGGCCGAGCCACTGCGCGAGACACCGCACCGGCTGGTCGTCCGCATCCACCTCGCCGAGGGCAACGCGTTCGAGGCGGTGCACGCCTTCTACGTCTACCGGGACCTGTTGCTGCGGGAACTGCGGCTGGAGCCGTCACCGGCGATGAGCGCGCTGCTCGCGGAGACCCTCGACCCGATCCGTCGGGCCAGCCGCCCGAGCAGCGGACCACGCCGGCACCCGGTCACCCGCGCCGCCTTCTCCGGTCCGATGGCGGTGCGTCACCGCACCGATCCCGGACGTTGACGGACAGGTGACTGCGCGGACGCCAGGGTGGGGCCACAGCGGCCCGCGACCCCGGTGTCCGTCCGGGCCGAACCACCGGTGAGAGGGATCCGATGAGCCGTCTAGTGATCGTCAGCAGAATCATCCCGGGCGCGGAGGGTCGGGTGGCGCAGATCTTCGCCGAGTCCGACGAGACCGAACTGCCAGCCATGACCGGCGTCCGCCACCGGTCCCTGTACTGCCTGCACGACCTGTGCGTACACCTGATGGAGACCGACGACGTCGGCGCGGACGCCCTCGCCGCGGCGCGCAACCATCCGTTGTTCCAGCAGGTGAACGAGCGGTTGTCCGCACACACCTCGCCGTACCTGCCGACCTGGCGCTCGCCACGCGACGCGATCGCCAACTGCTTCTACCGCTGGGACGGCGCGGACGTTCCGGCGCCACGCGTGGCCGGCTGACCGGGCGGGACCATGACGACCCGAGCACCGCACGTCCTGGTCATCGGCGCGGGCACCGGCGGCCTCTGCCTGGCGCACGGGCTGCGTCGGGCCGGCATCAGCGTCGACGTCTACGAACGACACCGGGCCAGGGGTGAGGGACTGCTCGGCTACCGGGTGGGCATCGGTCCCACCGGCAGTCGGGCCCTACGTGACTGCCTGCCACCGGAGCTGTTCGAGATCTACCTGGCCACCTGCGCCCGTTCGCCGCGCTACTTCAACGTGCTCACCGAGAAGATGCGCCACACGGCGTCCTTCCCGCTGCGACCGGACACCCATCCGGTCGACACGGAACGGTCCGTGGCCCGGATGACGCTGCGCCAGGTGCTGCTGACCGGACTGGAGGACGTGGTGCACTTCGACCGCACCTTCACCCGGTACGAGCAGCACGACGACGGCACTGTCACCGCCCACTTCGCCGACGGTGGAACCGCCACCGGCGACCTGCTCGTGGCGGCGGACGGCACCCACTCGGCGGTCCGTCGCCAGTACCTGCCGCACGCGGTCATCCGGGACGCCGGCACTGTCAACATCGCCACCCGGGTACCGCTCACCCCGCACACCCGGTCCCTGTTGCCGGAGAGCGTGCAGCGCGGCATCTCGCTGATCTTCGGCACCGGCGGGGTGATGGGCGTCCTGCACGTGATGGAGTTCAAGTGGGACCGCGATGGCCGCGTCAAGCCGGAGACCAGCTCGGCTGACGCGAAACTGCTCGCCGACTGGCCGGGGTTGGGCCACGACCCCACCCGCGACAACATCAACCTGGTGGTGTGGAGTACCGCCCGCCGGTTTCCGGCGGACGTGATGCGACGCCGGGGTACGGAGCTGATCCAGGTGGCCCTGGAGCTGACCGCCAACTGGCACCCGCACCTGCGAGAACTGCTCAGCCTGGCGGACCCGGACAGCGCCCTGCCGATCCGGGTGTCCACCTCGGAGCCGGTGCCGCCGTGGAAGAGCAGTACGGTCACCCTCCTCGGCGACGCGATCCACACCATGACGCCGGGCCGGGGTGTGGGAGCCAACACCGCACTGCGTGACGCGAACCTGCTGCGGCGGCAACTGATCCTCGCCACCACCGGCGAGAAGACGCTTGTGCAGGCGGTGGCCGACTACGAGGCGGCGATGGTGCCGTACGGCTTCGCCCGGGTCGCCGACTCGCTCGGCCGCAGCGGCACCAACGGCGACGACCGCATGTACCAGCCGGTGTTCGGACGGCTCGCGCTCGTCGGTGCGCGGGGATACTTCCGGGTCACCAGCCGGGTACCGAGGCTGCGGCGCAAGTTCGTCGACGACTTCTACACCTACCGGGGCGAGCAGGACTGAACCCCGTCGCGACCCCGGCACCCGACCCGGTGCCGGGGTCGCGGCATGTCCACATCCGCACGATGTCCCCCGCTACGGTTACCGCCGCACCGTCCGTCCCGTAGCGGACACCTGCCGTAGCCTCCACGTGTCCCGTACGGACTGTTACCTGGCCTGCCTGTCGCCCCGGGCGCGCGTGTGCGAAGCTGCGGCGAGTTTTTCTCGCGACGATCCGGACGTGAACCTCAGGGAGGGTTACCGTGGGCGAGTCCTTCGGGAGCTGGCTGATACTGCTCGTGGCGCTGCTGGCGGGGCTGGCGGTGGGCTGGGTACTGCTGCGTGGCCGGCGGACGGAACCGCCCACGCCGACGGCCGGTACGGCGAGCGACACGACCACCGAGGCAACCGGATCGGCCCCGGCCACCGCCGGGACCGAGCAGGCAACCGCCACGACTGAACCGACGACCGAGCCCGCTTCCACCGCACCGACGGGTAGCGGCACCACCGATCCGGCGGCCGAGCCCGTCGAGACCGACGCCGCGCCGACCACCGTCGACACCGACGCCGCGCCAACCACCGCCGACACCCCGGTCGTCGCCGAGACCGGCGCGACCCCGGTCGTCGCCGCCGACTCGACAGCCGTCACCACCGGGGAGCCGGTGACCGGTGAGCCCACCGAGCCGGTCGCGGGCGATGTCGAAGCGGCATCCGTCCTCGACAGACCGACGGCCGACGCCACCGCCGAACCACGCCCGGCGGTCGCCACCCCGCCGGTCCGCCCGAAGGCAGCCACCGAGCCCGCAGCGGCACCCTCCGCAACCGAACCGGCCACCAGCGCGGCAGCCGACCCGGTCACCACCACCGAGCCGATCACGGCAGCCGAGCCGGTCACGGCAGCCGAGCCGGTCACCGCAGCCGAGCCGGTCGCGGCGGACGCCGACGACTTCCGGCGCATCCAGGGGGTCGGACCGAAGATGGCGGCGGCGCTGCACGGCGCGGGCATCCGGACCTACCGGCAGCTGGCCGAGCTGGACGAGGCCGCGCTGCGGGAGACCATCAGGAGCGCCGGGCTGCGCGCCACGGCCAGCCTGGTCACCTGGCCCCAGCAGGCGAAGGTGCTGGCCGCCCAGGCCGACAGCGAGGCCTGACGAACCCCGGGCCGCCGGTCGTGGGAACGCCCGCACGGGCCCCACGCCGGCGGCCCCGGTGTACGCCGTTCCGGTGACCGGCAGCGACTCGGGCCCGGCCCGGCCCGGAGCGCGGTTACGGTCGGTACGCCGGTCGGACCGGCGCGCCGAACTGTCGCCGGCTGCCGGGAGTCGTCCTTGCCGTTCGCCCAGCAACAGCCCGAACACCCACGGCGACCTCCCACCCGCGGTCCGGGCACGCCCCGCCGGGTCACCCTGCTGGAGCTGTTCTTCGATCTGGTCTACGTCGTCGCGCTGGCGCTCATCTCCCGCGACCTGGCCCACGAGATCACCTGGTACCAGGCGACCCAGGCGCTGATCATGCTGGCCGCCGTGTGGTGGACCTGGGTCCTCACCTCTCTCGTCACCGACCTGTACGACCCCGCACGCACCGAGATCAAGGTGCTGATCGTCACTGTGATGTTCGGTGTGCTGTTGATGAGCACCGCGATCCCCAAGGCCTTCGGCGACCGGGGGCTGGTCTTCGCCGGCGCGTACGTCGCCATCCACCTCGGACGCGGCCTGATCCTGATGCCGACGGTACGCGTCGCCCCGATGATCCAGCGTCGGGCGGCGCGGGTCTTCTGCTGGTTCGCCGCCTCCGCGGTGCCGTGGATCCTCGGCGCGTTCTTCTCCGAGGACGTCCGGATGGCGCTGTGGTTGCTCGCCCTCGGCATCGACTACCTCGGGCTTCGGCTGGCCTATCCGGTGCCCGGGCTCGGCACCGTGCCCGCCGCCCAACTGCGGGTGACCGCCGAGCACCTCGCCGAGCGTTACCAGCAGTTCTACACGATCGCCCTTGGCGACACGATCCTGGTCACCGGCATGGCCTACAGCGTGGTACACGCGCAGGCGGAGAACACCGTCGGCCTCGTGCTGGCCTTCGGCACCATCCTGCTGCTGTGGCGGGTCTACGTGCACAAGTCCGGGGAGCTGCTGCCGCTGGCCATGAAGATCTCGAAGACGCCCAACCGGTTCGTCAAGACCGCGCCGTACAGCCATCTGCTGATGGTCGCCGGGGTGGTCATCACGGCGGCCGGCTTCGAGCTGGTGCTGCACGCCCTGCCCGCGCGTACCCCGCCCGCCTGGGCGGCGATCATCCTGGGCGGTCCGGCGCTGTTCCTGGTCGGCCGGGCCTTCTTCGAACGTGAGGTGTTCAACCGCGTCTCGTGGTCACGACCGGGCGGTGTGCTGGCCCTGGTGACCGCGGCACCGGCGGTGCTGTTCCTGCCCCCGCTGAGCGCGTCGCTCACGGCCATGCTGGTGCTCATCGGAGTGGCGGTGGTCGACCTGCTCCACAGCCGTGGCGGTCCGCCCGAGACGCCCACGCCGCCGTAGGGCGCGCCGGCCGCCGTTAGCCGCTCGACGCGTCTGGGTACAAGGGGCCACACCTTGAATCTCTCACCCCCGAATCCGTGGAGGAAGCCATGCGCGGCACGTCGATATTCGGAGTCCTCGTGGTGATCTGGCTCGTCATCGGCGCCATCGCCGCCGGCCAGCGCGGCTACTACAGCGACGAGGAAGCCAACTGCGCCGAGGTCGGCACGATCCTGGTCACCATCGCCGCCGGCCCGTTGAACTACGTCGGCGCCAACCCGAAGGTCGACTGCGATCTGCCCCAGCCCTCTCAGTGAGCCCCCGGTGACACACGACAGGGGCCCGTGCCGCTTCGGACACGGGCCCCTGTCGTACCGGGTCGTTCAGCGGAAGCAGTGCGCCACCGGCACCTTGCTTCCCGCACAGTTCGTCGGATCGTTCTCGATGACGACGCTGTCGTCATCGATCTTGACCTGGGCCCGCTCGGCCTGGATCCCGCCGGCCTTGACTGTGGACTTGTTGCCGACCACCCGGCTGCGGTAGAGCGAGGTCGAGCCGGCCGTCACGAACAGCCCCGCCCCCTGCGACCGCTTGCCGACCGCGGCGTTGCCCTTGACGTCGCTGCCCCGCACGAGCAGGTTCGACTTCTCGGAGTGGATGCCGCCGCCGTTGCCACGCGTGGTGTTGCCGCTGACCACGCTGTCGTCCACCGGCACCAGGCCCTGGAAGGTGGAGATGCCACCGCCCTTGACGGTGGCCAGGTTGTCGCGGACCGTCAGCTGTCGCGCCACCAGCACCGCGTCGGAGTTGGCCAGGCCACCACCGATCTCGGCACTGTTCTGCGCCACAAGCGTGTCGAAGACCTTGGTGCGGGCGGAGAAGCTGGCCATACCACCGCCCTGACCGGCGTTGTTCTGCACGAAGACGGAGGAGTACACGTCACCCGCGGCCCGGAAGTTGGCCAGGCCACCGCCGTAGCTGACCGCGCTGTTGTGCCGGAACTCGGTGCGGTGCATGGTCATCACGCCGCCGTTGAGCAGGCCCCCGCCCTTGCCCTGGGCGCCGGCGGCCCGGTTGCCGATCAGTCTGCTGTCGCTGATCTGGAGGTTTCCGTCGTTGAAGATGCCACCGCCACCGCCCTCCGCGGACAGCGAGGTGCTGCCGACGACGGTGACCCCTTCGACGACCGCCGTGGCGCCGTGCACGACGTGGATGCTGCCGCCCTCCGCCGCCGAGCGGCCGTTGCGCAGGGTGACGTCCCGGAGGGTCAGTTCGCCGCCGTCGCGGACGGTGAAGAAGCGGAAGTCAGGCGTGTTGACCCCCCGGACGATCGTCGCGCCGGAGCCCTCGATGGTGATCCCGTGGTAGATCACCGGCAGGCCGGCCTTGTCATCGGCGGGGTTGCGTGGCGGCGCTTCGGCGTCGCCGGGGTTCTCGGCGGCGTCGGCGGCCTCCCGCGCGTCGCGGATGCCGCCGTCGTACTCGTCGGGCTGCTGGAAGGCGTGGGTCAGGGTGTATGTGCACTTCTCCGCCAGTCGCAACGTGGCACCGCCCTCGGCATTCGCCCACACCAGCGCCGCGATGAGCCGGGCGGAGTCGCAGGGCACCGGCACCACCTTGCCGTCCGGTGCGCGCCCGTGGTGACCTGTCGACCGGTCGGCCCCGCCCGCTGGCGGTTTCGGGGACGCGTCCGGGTCGTGCCGCCACTCGGGCCGCTGCCGGTCCGTCCCCGGGCGTTTCGGCGTCTCGTCGACTCCGGGTACGTCATGCTGGAACATCGCGGCGGGCTGGCCCGGGTTCGGTGCCGCCGGGTCACGGTCGGCGGCCGAGGCGGTGACGGCGGACAGGCCCGCCGCCCCGACCACCAGGCTGCCCGCCACCAGGCCACCGGCCAGCAACCACCGGGACCGCCGACCGGGTCGGGTCGACCCACGGCTCCCTTGGTACGTGGACATCAGCGTTCCTGCCTCTCGTGCATGCGGAAACACGGCCGCACCGAATCGGGCGCGGGGTGGCTGACCTCGCCTCAGCCACCAGAGGCCACCGTACGGCGACACATGACGCAAATCAGGCATAAGTGAATGAGTAAGCCATTCGGCTTCACATCCACCCGGAGTTGGCGTGACCGGACGGTCGTCGCCGGTGCTCAACCCCCGACGTGGATGCCAGGGCGGCGCGCGGGATCAGGTTCTGACTTGCGCAGGATCTCCCGCACCACGGGCGGCGTGTCCCCCCGACCGAGGATGAGATAGCGCAGCAGGTGGGCGATCGGGTTCCCCTCCGACCACTCGAAGTGCGCGTGCGGGCGCACGCCTGTGGCGTCCCGCAGGGCCAGCAGGATGGCCGCGATGGCGTTGGGCGCCGCCGGGCTGCTGGCCCGCAGCACCCGGTAGCCGCCCACCTCGACGCCGCACACCCGCAGCACGTGGCGGAACCCGGAGGGATCCACCACGTCGATCTCCAGGAAGAGCACGTCGGTCGCCCCGGGCACGGGGTTCAGGCCGCGCTGCGCGCGCTCCTTGATGGTGTACTCCTTGACCGCCCCGCTGTGCCGCTTGTTGGCGATCACGTGCAGTCGACCGTCGTGCGCCACCGAGTCGGCGATGAACCGTCGCGCGGTCTGGTCGAACTCCACCCGCTCCGCCCGCAGTTCGGTGGTCCGGCTCACCCGCGAGACCAGCGACACGGCGATGATGCCGAGGATGAACAGCCCGGAGATGGCGATCCCGTCGGGTTTCGCGATCACGTTCTCGACAAGCGCGTACAGCAGCACCAGGGTGAGCACCGTGAAGCCGGCGGCGACCCCGTGCTGCCGGCGGCCGACGGCGGCGATTGCCACCGCGACCGCCGCCGAGACCATCATCGCCAGGATCCCGGTGGCGTACGCGCCGGCCTGCGCGTCGACGTCGGCGCGGAACACGACTGTCAACCCGATGCAGACAAGCGTGTAGACGATCACCACCGGGCGCACCGCGCGCGCCCACTCCGGCGCCATCCCGTACGAGGGCAGGTAGCGCGGCACGATGTTGATCAAACCGGCCATCGCCGACGCACCGGCGAACCAGAGGATCAACACGCTGCTCACGTCGTAGGCGGTACCGAAGGCCTCACCCACCTGCTCGTGCGCGAGATACGCAAGCGCTCGCCCGTTGGCGGGGCCGCCCGGAGCGAACGCCTCGGGTGGGATGAGCACCGCGGTGACGAAGGTGGTCGAGAGCAGGTAGACCGACATGATCAGCGCGGCCGTGGTGAGCAGTCGCCGGGTGTTGCGGATCCGGGCGGCCAACCGGGCCGGGGCGTCCGGCCCCTCCCCCGCGACCAGCGGCATCATGCTGACACCCGTCTCGAAACCGGACAGTCCCAGCACCAGCAGTGGGAACGCCAGCGCCGCGGTCAGCGCGATCTGACCGGGCCCGCCGCCAGCGGTGAGCGTCGCCGTCCAGTCCGTCAACGGACGGGGATCACCTGCCAGTTCGACGAGCGACACGCCCACGATCACCGCGTTCAGCCCGAGAAAGGCGGCCACCAACGGGACGGCCACCGCCACGGCCTCCCGGAAGCCGAGCAGGAAGACCGCGCCGAGGATCAGCAGCAGGACAACAGTGACCCCGACCGCGACGCCGGTGCCGCCGAACGACTCCGGCAGGTACGGATTCTGCAGCACGTGCACTGTGGCGTCGGCCGAGGAGAGAGTGATCGTGACGATCCACGACGTGGCGACGAAACCGAGCAGTACCAGCACGAATATCTTGCCGCGCCAGAACGGCAGCAGCCGCTCCAGCATCGCCACCGAGCCCTGGCCGTGCGGGCTGTCCCGGGCCACCCGGCGGTACATCGGCAACATCCCGAACAGGGTCAGTGCCACGATCAACAGGGTCGCCACCGGAGACAACGCACCGGCGGCCAGGGCAGCGATGCCGGGCAGGTAGGACAGGGTGGAGAAGTAGTCCACGCCGGTCAGGCACATCACCCGCCACCAGGCGTGCGACCGGGTCTGTCCCTCGGCGGTCTCCGGTCCGACCGGCTGCACCCGGTGGACGAACAACCACCGGCGCAGCCGGCTCTCCGGCGCCACCGGACCGCTCGGTACGGCGACGCGCTCGGGCACCGAAACCACACGTCCCGCCCGGTCCCCCTTGCGCGTGGGATCCCGGGCGGCCCGCAGCGCCGGCTCCGGTGCCCCGCTCGCCGGGCGGCGGCGTTCCCGGCCTCGTCGCGCTCTCGTCCCGTCCCCCATGCCCCCGCCTCACCCTTGTCGAACGGACCTAGGTGGTGGTTCGGTCGGCCCACCGCCGCACGACGGTCAGCGCCCGACCGTGATCGTCGCCCGGACCCGGGCCACGGTCAGCCGGTCGCCCCGTCAGCCGCCGTCCGGGCCGGTCAGCACCCGGGCCAGGTCGGCGGGATCGGCCACGGTGACCGTCATCCCGGGATGGCGCGGCCAACCGCCGGGAAGCAGGGCGGGCACCGGCCGGACGAACCGGACGCAGAGCCCAGCGGCCGTGTTGGTGCCGAAGGTGACGCCGGTGTCCGCGCCGGACAGGTGTGGGCCGATCACCCGCCACCAGCGGTACGGGCCGGCGGTCTCCACACCCGCGATGTTGTCCCGCCCGGTACGTAGCCGCCACGGTCCGAACCGGACCAGCAGTTGGGCGGCGTCGACCCGCACCCAGGCGCTTGTCGGCCGGACGCCGATCAACGCCAACGGTCGGCGGAACCGCGTCTCGAAGCGGAACTCGAAAACCTGGACTGTCATCCCCGGGCTCCCCGACCGGCGCGGTCTCCCGGGCGCGCGGGGCGGGGTGGGGCGGCGGGGCGCGGTCGCGGCCGGGCGGCCGGACGACGCCGGGACACAGCGGTCATGGTCGCGGCGTACCCCGCAGGGGCCGGCCGACACCCCCCGGGCCGGCCGGCCCCTGTTTCCCCGTGGTCCCCCCGTGCTCCCCCATGGTCCCCCCGTGCTCCCCCGTGCTTCCCGTGCCCGACTCCGGACGTTGCCGCCCGGTCGGGTCGGATGCCCCCGCGCCCCGCAGGCGGGCGGGGCGCGGGGACCCCCCGTCCGGCTACTGCAGGAACGCCCCGAGGGGCGACAGCAGCAGCCGACCGAGCGCGGCGGCCGTGTCGTCGAGCCGCCTGCGCTCGCGCTCGTGCTGGTGCGGGTCGTGCCGGCACCGCCAGATCCGCTGCGCGTTGCGCCAGGCGACATCGCGCGTGTAGTGGATCAGCTCGCCCTGGTACCAGTCGTCGATCTCACCGTTGAGCATGTCGATGAGCAGTTGCCACTGTTCGAGGTAGCCCCGGCGCAGGCCGGGGATCTTGTCGGCGAAGATCTTGTTGATCTCCAGGTAGTCGCGGTGCTGGTCACTGCCGTCGACCGGCTCGGACTCCAGATGATCGAACGTGGTGACCAATGCGAACGGCAGGTCGAAGTTGATGTGCGCGTTGACGCCGGCCGCCGCCGAGGGCAGCGGTCGAGCATCCGGTCCGCGCATCCGCTCGAACAGACACGCCCACGCTCGGGGCGTGCTCGGACTGGCGTCGCTCCACATCCGCAACGCGTCGAAGTAGCGGGCCGCGAACTCGACGTCCAACCGGGACAGGAAGACCGGATCGACGAACCGGTCGGCGTACAGCCCGTCCAGGACGCTTGTCGTGATCGTCAGGTACAGCTTGTTGAAGTCGGCGAGCGGGCAACTGTCCAGCAGCGGAGGGAGCCGGACCAGCATGTCCTGAAGCTTCGTCAGATGGTCGACGACAGCCGGCACGTCGGTCGGGTGATCGGCCAGCAGGTCCACGATGTCCCGGTGCACAGGCCCCCACACCGGCTCACCACACCCACTGCGCTCGCTCATGTCCCCTCCAGGCTGCTCACCGACGTCGTCGTGCCCGTTGCGACGTCGGGCCCAGCCTTTCAGGCGTCCACTGCGCGGACATCAGTAGAACGACGTATCCGAAACCTACGACCGACTACGCAGGAAGATGGCGCTCGCCTGGACCCGGGTACGTACCTGGAGCTTGTCGAAGATGTGCGAGACGTGGACGCCGATGGTCCGTTCGCTGATGAACAGCCGTTGGCCGATCTCCTTGTTGGTCAGCCCCTCGGCCACCGCGGCCAGCACCTCACGCTCCCGCGCGGTGAGGGCGGCGAGTTCCTCACCGCCCGACTCGTCCGGCGTGGCCGTCCCGACCGCGCCGCGTTCCTCCAAGGCGACCCGGGCCCGCCCGGCGAGCGTACGGATCTCGTGGGTCAACGGCACCGCGCCCAGTGACTGCGCCATCTGGTACGCCTGGCGCAGCAGCTTCCCGGCGGTGGCGGCCTTACGTCGGCTGGCCAGCAGCGCCTCGGCCTGACGCAGCCGCGAGTACGCCGCCGGGTACGGATGGTTACGGTGGTCCCACTCCGCCGCCGCCCGCGCCCACAGCTCCGGATCCGCCCCGTCGAGCCGGCTCACCTCGGCGGCGCACAACGCCAGGTACCCGTCGATCACGTAACGCACCGGTCGGGCCGCCCGCTCGCTGCGTGCCGCCACCCGGTCGGCGATACCCCGCAGCCGGCGCACCGCGTTGTCGTCGACGGCGACGGTACGGCTGGCGTGCGCCTCCGCCTCGGCGCGCAGCCCGTGCCAGACCAGCACCGCGAGGATGACCAGGTCGTCCGAGCGGGTCTCGGTCAGACCCCGCTGCACGGCGTGCCGGGCCACATCGTGCCGCCCCTGCCACATGGCCAGCCCGGCCCGCAGGGTGAGCAACGGGATGACGTGCCGGGCGCCGCCGCCGGCCAGGATTGTCGCGACCGCGTCCAGGTCCCGGTCGGCCGCCTCGACGTCGCCGTAGCCGACCGAGAGTCGGCAGCGGGCCAGCAGCAGCTCGACGGCGTCCGCGCCGGAGGGACGGTGCCGCAGAGCCGAGGCGATCACCTTCTCCGCCTCGGCCCACTGCCCCACCCGGAACAGTCCGTTCGTGGCGATGGCCAGCAACCGGGTCTCGTAGGACCGACCCAACCCCAGTTCGGCCACCCGCTCGGCGCCCCGGCGGGCGACCACCACCCCCTCCTCGAGGATGTTCAGCGGCCCGGTCAGCAGCTCGGCCAGGTGCAGGTAGGCCAATGCGACGTCCTCCGGACGACCGGCCCGCTCCGCGGTGGCCAGCGCCCGCCGCAGCACCGCCAGGCCCGCGTCCGGATCCTGGCGGTACGCCTCGGAGAAGCCGAGCGCGGCGCTCGCCAGCACCACCTCCGTGGTAGCTCCGTCCACCTGCTCGGCCAGCGCCAGCGCCTCCCGCGCCCGCTGGCCCGCCTCGGCGTACCTGCCGAGTTGCAGCAGCAGCTCCGCCAGCCGGGCGGCGGCGGCGGCCCGCTGCCCGGGCGTGCAGTCGGCGACGGCGAGGGCCTGCTCGTACTCCACCTCGGCCAGCGCGGACCGACCGGCGGCGGCCAGGTAGCGGGCCCGCCGGATGTGCAGCTCGCAGGCGGGAATGTCGGTGTCGGCGCCGGCCAGCTCCTCCAGCAGGGCCAACGCGCGGGCGTACTCACCACAGTGGTGGGCCGCCTCAGCCGCCCGCCCCAGCAGGGCGGCTCGGTCGACCCCCGGCAGCCCTTCGGCCGACTGCACCGCCACCGACCAGTGCCGGTGCGCCTCGGCGTAGCCGTACAGCCGCTCCGCCTCCTCGGCGGCGGCCACCGCGGCTGGCAGCGCCCGCTCCGGCTCACCGGCCAGCCGCCAGTGATGGGCCAACCGGGCCTGGTGCAGCTCGGCCGGTGCCGTGGTCAGCGCCTCCGCGTAGCGGCGGTGCAGCACCGCCCGCTCGGCGGGTAGCAACTCGTCCTCCAGCACCTCGGCGACGAGCCGGTGGCGCAGCCGGTACCCGTCGTCGGAGCCGACGAGCAACCGGTGGGCCACCGCCGCCCGGACCGCGTCGAGCAGATCCGGCTCCGGCAGCCCGACCACCTGGGCGAGCAGCCAGTGCTCCACCGGCTCGACTCCGGCGGCGACCGCGTGCACGGCCCGGTGAGCCGGTCGGGGCAGCGCGTCCACCCGGGCCAGGAAGACCTCACGGAGGGTGTCGGAGAGCCCGTCGCGACCATCGCGCAGCTCCCGGGACAGTTCCTCGACCACGAACGGGTTGCCGCCGCTGCGCTGCCACAGCTGCTCCGCTGCCTCGGCGGCCAGCGGCCGACGCATCACCGCGGCGGCCAACTCCTCGGTGCCGGCCCGATCCAGCGGGGCCAGATCGAGCACCCGCACCGACCGCAGCCGGCGCAGCTCGGTGAGCACGCGGCGCAACGGATGTGCCCCCTGCAGCGACTCCGACCGCACCGCGGCCAGCACCGACAGTTGCAGGTCACCGAGACCGGCGAGCAGGTAGAGCAGGAGTTGGCGGGTCGTCCGGTCGACCCACTGCAGGTCGTCCAGGACCAGCACCAGCGGCCGGCCGCCGGCGATCACGTTCAGCCCTCGGGACACCCGTTCCAGCAACGCGCCCGCGCCGTCCGAGCCGGACCGGTCCTCGGCGAAGACGCCGAGCAGTGCGCGTACGGACGCCGCGGCAGACGGGGCGAGGTCGGCGTCCAGGCGGCGCAGCGCCTGTCGCAGCGGGTGCAGCGGTGAGGCATCGCCGATGTCCAGACAGGACCCGGTCAACACCAGCGCACCCGCGTGCTCCAGTCGGTCACCGACCTCGCGCAGCAGGCGGGTCTTGCCCACACCACTCTCGCCGGTCAGGAACACCGCCGCCGTCTGTCCCGCCGTGACATCGTCGAGCAGCGCGGAGCGTACCGTCGCCACCAGGGCGTCCCGACCCACGAGCGGTGTGGTGTCCACGTCGCTGGCCATGGCTCGCAGCCTAGTCACAGGTTCCGTCCCCGTTCTACATGCGCCTCGCGTCTGTCCTCCTCATCGCGTCGACATTGCGACCAAAGGTTGCGTCCGGCCGACATACGTCGTTCTGCAGATCCGCCGTCGGACCAGCGGTGACAGGCTCCGGACATCGTCGGCACGCACGGGGGGAGAGGCAGGTGCGATCTCCATGCCCAGTTCTGTTGTCGCTGGTCCGGTAGCTGTCAGGCGGTCGCGGTGGCCCGTGCCGGAGGAACGACGGACGGTCACGGTCCTCTTCGTCGACATCGTCGGGTCGACCCGGTTGGTCGACCGGCTCGACCCGGAGGACGTGCGCGCCCTGCAACGGGCCTACTTCGGCACCGTCGCCCGGGTACTGCGACGATGGAACGGCGCGGTGGAGAAGTACGTAGGCGACGCCGTGATGGCCCTGTTCGGCGCGCGCCGGGCAGACGGGTGGGACGCGTACCGGGCGGTGCGGGCCGGGCTGGAGATCCAACGGGCGCTGGACCGCTTTCCACTGGTCCCGGCGCCGGGGCTGCGGGTCCGGGTCGGCGTCGCCACCGGCGAGGCCGTGGTCGACCTCGCGGCCAGCCACGACGGCGGGCACGGCATCGCCAGCGGTGCGGTCATCACCCTGGCCGCCCGGCTTCAGGAGCACGCCCCGCCCGGTGGGGTGGCGCTCTGCCCGGCCACGCACCGGGCCGTCGTCGGGCTCATCGCACAGCGCGCGGTCCCGGCGGTGACGGTCACCGGCAAGGCGCTGCCTGTCGGCGTCTGGCACGCCACCGGCACCGCACGGCCCCGACCGCCCCGGCACGACGGTCCGCTGCTCGGTCGCCGACGGGAGTTGGCGGTCGCCCGGGAACACCTCGCCGAGGCGGTACGCGGACGCGGCGGGCGGCGGGTCCTGCTCCTCGGTCCGCCCGGCAGCGGGCGCAGCCGGTTACTCGAGGAACTTGCCCGCACCACCCGAACGCTGGACGGGGTACCGGTGCGCTGGTGCCTCGCGGCCTGCCCGCCCTATCCGGAGGGGCCGCTGGAGCCCGCCGGGGACCTGATCCGCGCCCTGGCCCGGGCTCGCGTCGGCGACGACCCCGAGACGGTACGCCGCCGGCTCGCCGCCACACTCACCGGTCTGGTGCCGGTCGACCTGCTGACGCCAGCGCTGGACACTGTGGACGCGCTGCTCGGGGTGGCCGCCGATCCGGTACCGGCCCGCGCGGTGGCCTACTGGCGCGAGGTACTGCTCAGCCTGGCCCGGCGGCAACCGGTGGTGGTCGCCCTCGACGACCTCGACCGGGCCGCACCCGCGCTGCGCCGCCACCTGGCCACCCTCGTCGATCTGGCCGACGAGCGTGGCCTGCCGCTGGTGCTTGTCGGCACCGGCACCCAGGAGCTGGACCCTCCCGGTCGACAGGTGGCCCGGCTTCGCCTGTCGCCGCTCGACACCATCACCACCGGTCGGCTGCTGCGGCGGCTGCTGCGGCGGGCTGGTCAGCCCACCGGGTTGGCGGCCCGGCTGATCACCCTGACCGGTGGCAACCCTGGACGGGCGGTGGCCTACGTACGGGCGCTCACCGGCAGCGACCAGGGCCAGCTGCCGGTGCCGGAGTGTGTCCGGCGGATCGTCGAGGCCCGGCTGGACCGTCTCGACGGCGGTGCCCGCGCGGTCCTGATGGCTGCGGCGCTCGCGCCCGGCCGCACCCTGGCGGAGTTGGCCGACGTCCTCGACTGGCCGCAGCACCGGGCCGAGGCCGAGCTGGCCACCCTGACCCGGGACGGCCTGCTCGTGGTTCTGCCCGGTGGTGGTTACGACGTCGCCGATCCGGTGGTGCGACAGGTCGCCGATGCCCGGCTGCCCCGGGCGGTACGCGCCGTCTTCAGCAGGCGGGTCGACCGCGTTCCCTCGACGACCGGGACGCCCCCGCGCCGGGCCACCCCGGCACGGCGGGCCTGCGTCGCAGTCCCCCGACCGCCGGTCGGGTCACCTGTGGTCCAGGAAGGCCAGCACCCGGTCCCAGGTCAGTCCGGCGGCAACCGGGTCGTGGTCGGCGACTGTCGGGTCGGTGAAGAGGTGCCCCGCCCCGGGATAACTGTGCACCACGAGGTCCGCTCCGGCCGCTGTCATCTCCCGCTGCCACCTGTCGACCTCGTCGGGCGGGTCGTAGGCATCCGGATCGGCCAGGTGCAGCTGTACCCGGAGGCCGCGACGGACGGCGGCCGGCGACCCTCCGGTGCCGTGCAACAGCAGCAGACCTGCGGTGTCGGGCCGCTCGGCCAGCATCGCGCCGGCCACCCCGGCGCCCATCGAGAACCCGGCGAGCACGGTGTCCGGCGGCAGCCCGTCGAGCGCCGCGCGGGCCCGGTCGAGAACGGTCTGCTGGCCGATCCGGTGCAGCAGGGCGAAACCGTCGGTCACGGAGTCCACGGCGGGCACGCCGTACAGGTCGGGCGCGTGCACCCGGTGACCGGCGCCGCGCAGCCGGTCGGCGGCCTCCAGCACCGCCGGCCGCAGCCCGTACACCGAGTGGAAGAGCACGACGTGTCCCATCGGGACATCGTGCCCGATGCCCGCGCCGACCACGGATCGACGCGCACGGAATCCGTCCCGGGCGACCGGCTCGGTCGGGGCCGTCGACGTCGGGGGCGCCGACCGTCGCCACCGGACGACTGGCTCAGCGGTACCCGGTTCCGGGTGAGCGCCCCGGGCCGCCCGCTGGCGCGCGGTCCCGCTCCCCCGGTTCCGGCTCGCGGTCCGGGGCCGACAGCGGACGCAGGGTCCGGCTCTGGCCACGGAACTCCGCAATCACCTCCCCGCCCTCCCGACTCACCGTGACGTCGTAGATGCCGCTGCGGCCGTACCGGGTGCGCTCGCTGGCCCGCGCGATCAGCACGTCTCCCTGTCGGGCCGGGCGGACGAAGGTGATGTCGGCGCCGGCGGCGACGGTGGCCGGACCGTGGCTGTTGCAGGCCAGGGCGAAGGCGGTGTCGGCAAGCAGGAACACGAAACCGCCGTGCGCGATGCGGTGACCGTTGACCATGCCCTCGGTGATCGGCATCCGGGCCACCGCGCTGCCGTTGGCGGCGCTCACCAACTCGATGCCGAGCCGGTTGGAGGCCACGTCGGCGTCGAACATCTCGTGCGCGGCGGTGCGCTGCGGGTCCACCCTGCTTCCCGTCCGTTCCTCACCGGGCGCGCCTCGCCCTCGCCTCGGACATCATGGCACCGCCGGTCGGCGGGCGTAGGGGCAGGTTCGTCACGGGCGAGCCGGCGGGTGACGGTCGAGGCGCGACCGGGTCGGACCGGCTGCCCGGCCCGACCCGATCCGATCATCGCCCCGCAATTCTCGCCTAGTTGCAAAAGATTGGCAACAAGGCTGGACACGCGAGCCGCTGAGTAACTAGCTTGCTCCGCATGAGTCCTTACATCAGCGCCGCCGCCTGGCAGGAAAGTTGGGACCGCCAGCAGGAGGCGTACCTGCCGGACCGCGAGCACCGGTTCGCCACCATGCTCGACGCGGTCGACGCCGTCTGCGAGGCCACCCCACCCCGGCTGCTCGACCTGGCCGGCGGCACCGGCACCATCTCGCTGCGCGCCCTGCACCGGTTCCCCGACGCCGAGATCACCCTGGTCGATCTCGACCCGGCGCTGCTCGCCCTCGCCACCGCCTCCCTCGGCGACCGGGCCACAGTCGTCACCACCGACCTGAGCCGGTCCGACTGGACCACGGCCCTGCCGCACCTGCGTTACGACGCCGTGCTCACCGCCACCGCGCTGCACTGGTTGC
This sequence comes from Micromonospora andamanensis, assembly GCF_016863495.1. Taxonomy (GTDB): domain Bacteria; phylum Actinomycetota; class Actinomycetes; order Mycobacteriales; family Micromonosporaceae; genus Micromonospora; species Micromonospora andamanensis. Next base: position 93,296 of record NZ_BOOZ01000012.1, on the reverse strand, counting down.
CCGCGGACCGGTTGGGCACCCTCTACGCGGAGATCCGCGAGGTGCTCCGACCGGGCGGGCTGTTCATCAACGCCGACCACATGCCCGACGACGACCTGCCCGAGTTGACCAAACGGCTGCTCGCCCGGGCCGAGGAACGCCGGGCGGCCCGGCACGCCGCGGGTGCCGTCCTGTCCTGGTCACAGTGGTGGCAGCAGGCCGAGCAGGACCCGACGCTCGCTCCACTGGTGCGGCAACGTCACGCCATCTACCCGTCCGGGCACAGCCCGGAATGGACGCCCCCGGCCTCCTGGCACCTCACCGCCCTCAGAGACGCCGGATTCACCGAGGTCGGCACCCTCTGGCGCGGCGGCACCGACGCCGCAGTCGTCGCCATCCACTGATCCCGGTCTCCGCGATCATGCAGTTGTGGTAGGTGATTTCTCCACACAAGCCCGTCCTGTCCGGTGCCAGAACTGCATGATCGCCGGAGCAGGGGCGGGCCGCGGCGGGGGCTAGGGTGCGGTGGTGGTTGAGTGGGTGCATCTCGCGGGGCGGGTGTGGCTGTGTGCCGGGGACCCTGATCCGGAGTCGGTGCAGGCCGGGGTCGCGCTGATCGCCGACGAGCGGGGCAGCGTGCTTGTCGACGCGGGGCAGAGCCCGTCGCACGCCCGCGAGATCCGGGCCGCGCTGCTCGCCGCCGGTCTGCCGCCACCCCGCTGGCTGGTCTACACCCACCACCACTGGGACCACGTCTGGGGTGCCTGCGCGTGGCCGGACGTGGAGATCGTCGGGCACGTCAGCGGTGCGGACCTGCTGCGCGCCGAGGCGACCCGGCCGTGGAGCGTCCGCTACCTGCGCGAGGAGGTGCGGAGTAACCGTCGGCTCGGGCCGAGCTTCCGGGCCCGCGCGCTCGCCGTCGATTCCTGGGACGAGCTGCGGGTGCTGCCGCCCACCCGCGTCTTCAGCGACGAGGTGGAGCTGCCCACCGGCGTGCTGGTGCGCCACGTGGGGGGCCGGCACGCCCCGGACTCCACGATCGTCGTGGTACCCGATTCGGGGGTCATGCTCCTCGGGGACAGCTGGTATCCACCACCGGCGCACCTGCGTACGCCGACCGACGAACCCGACCTCGCGCTCGTCGGCCGGCTGCTCGACGACGACATCGGCTGGTACGTCTCCAGCCACAGCCCGCCGCTGACCCTCGACGAGGCCCGGAGAGCGATCACCGGCTGAGCGGGGCTCCGGGCCGACTCAGCGGACGCGCCGCTCCGGGTGGGCCCGGTTCCAGGCCCGCATCCGATCCGGGTACCCGACCTTCGTGGCCTCGTACAGCGGGATGGCGTGTTTGCGAGCCAGCGCCCCGGCGGCGCGCGGTGTGCCGGTGCGGCGCCGGATCCACTCGCCGTCGTGGGCGATGGCCATCACCGTGGTGTCGGTGGCGGTCGTCTCCGGCTCCAGGTAGAACTCCACCCCCTGCCGGCTGGTGGCGAACCGCTCCAGCGCGGCGAGGTCCTCGGGGGTGCCCTCGCGGTCGAGTTTCGTCGGGGTGCCCTGCGCGGCTCGTGACCGCCGGCTGAACCAGCCCATGCCCGGCTCCTCTCCTCGGCGTGGCTCCCAGTGCAGCACCGTCACCTGGCAGATCCCTGGGAGCCCGAGGAAAATCCCCCGGGCGGTAGGCTGACCCGATGATCCACTCGGCGGTACGGGAGAACGCCGCCTGGTGTGACCTGGTCTGCGCCACGCACGGGCAGCCCGGCGTACGGGACGCCGATGCCTGGTCGGTACCGCGCCGCTCGCCGCCGTTCCACCCGGATGCGGTGACCCTGCGGTCCGGCCTCGGCCCGGGCCTGCTGCGGCGGATCGACGCCGGGCCGGGTGCGTCGGTCAAGGACAGCTACGCCGACCTGGATCTCGCCGGGCACGGCTTCGACGTGCTGTTCGAGGCGCAGTGGCTGCACCGCCCACCCGGTGGCCCGGTAGGGCGCCAGACCCTGGTGCCGGTCACCACCGCCGACGACCTGACCGCCTGGGCGCACGCCCACGGTGGCGGTTCGATCTTCCGTGCCGGCCTGCTCGCCGACCCCCGGGTACGGATCCTCGGCCTGCCGGACGGCCACGGCGGTTGGTCCGGCGGAGCGGTGCTGCACGACGACTGTGACGTCGTCGGTGTCAGCAACGTCTTCGCTTGCGACGCCCCGCCGGAGCAGGTGTGGGCCGGAGTGTGCGCGGCCGGCGCGGGTCGACACCTCGTCGGCTACGAACAGGACGCCGACCTCCCGCCGGCCCGACGGCACGGCTTCCGGACCATCGGCGCGCTACGCGTCTGGCTCCGCTGAGCCCGCCCGCGCCGACGCCCCCGTGCCGCCGGCCGCGGGCGGGCGGGCCGCGGGGACCAGCAGCAGGGTCGGCAGCAGCAGCAGCGGTACGACAAGCAGCGCCTTCAGCGTGCCCACCTGGTCACCGAGCAGGCCCAGCAGCGGCGGCCCGGCCAGGAACGCGGTGTAACCGATCACCGCGACCACGCTGACCCGGACGTGCGCGTGCTCCTCCTCGTCGGCGGCGGCGCTCATCCCCACCGGGAAGCCCAACGAGGCACCGATCCCCCACAGCGCGACCCCGACCACCGCGACCGGACCGGAGCCGGCGAGCACCGCCAGACCGGCACCGACGACGGCGAGCAGGATGGTCGTGGTCAGCACCGGCCCCCGCCCCCAGCGGTCCAGCGCCACGGTGCCGGCGGTGCGGCCCAGCGTCATGCCCACCACGAAGACGCCGAAGACCGCCGCGCCGGCCGCCTCGCTGAAGCCGTAGCCGTCGATGAAGGCCACCGCGAGCCAGTCGTTGGCGCTGCCCTCGGCGAACGCCGCCGCCAGCACCAGCAGGCCGATGAGCAGGGTGCGCGGCTCCCGCCAGGCGGCCAGCAGCCGACTGCGACGCCCGGCCGGGGTGCCCGCCGCCGCCGGCTCGGCCGGCAGGAACGCGCGTGCCCCGAGCAGGGTGCCACCGAGCACCACGGCGGCCAGCACCCCGAGATGCACGGCAACCGGTACGCCCAGTCGAGCGGCCCCCGCGCCGAGACCGGCGCCGGCCACCGAGCCGAGGCTCCAGGCGGCGTGGAAACGTGGCATCACGGTCCAGCCGAGTCGCCGCTCGACCGCCGCGCCCTCGATGTTCATCGCGACGTCGCAACTGCCGGAGCCGTAGCCGAGCGCGAACAGGCCCACCGCCACCCCGGGCAGCGACCCGGCCACGCCGGCCGAGATGCCGGCGATGGTCAACCCGAGCGCGACGAGCAGGGTGGACGCCGCCACCGCGCGGGCCGCGCCGAGGCGCTGGGTGACCAGGCCGGCGGTGGGCATGGCCAGGATCGCCCCGGCCGACATGGCGAGCAGGAGCAGGCCGAGGCGACCCGGGGTCAGGCCGAGTCCGTCGCGGATCGCCGGCACCCGGGCGAACCAGGTGGCGACGGCCAGTCCGTTGAGCGCGAACACGACAGCCACGCCGTTACGGGCGGCCAGCACGGCCCGGGACGGTCCGGGGCTGGTCGGCGGGGTGACAGGGGTGGTGACGGCGGGGTCCACGTACGTACCGGTCCTCTCCTCGGGCATTACGACGATCACACACCTGGGAGCGCTGCCACCACAATCCGCCTCCGGTCCTTACCAGCGGCCACCACACCGGGCATGATGCTGGTGGGCGCCCCACGCGGGCGACGAGGAACAACGGGGAGAACGTTCATGACGACGGCAGCGCGCCGCCCGGCCACCCTGGACGACGTGGCCCGGGCCGCCGGGGTGTCCCGCTCGACGGCGTCGCGGGTCCTGGCGGGCAACGGCTTCGCCTCATCGACCGCCCGCGAGCGGGTACGCACCGCCGTGAGCCTGCTCGGGTACGTGCCGAATGCGGCGGCTCGGGCCCTGGTGCACGGTTCCGGGGTACGGCTGCTGGTGGCGGTGGCGGGCACCGGCCCGGCCGTCCTCGACGACCCCTACGTCGACCAGGCGGTCGCCGCCGTGGCGCGGGCCTGCGCGCCGCACGGTCTGGGCGTCGCGGTGCAGTGGGTGCCGGTGGACGCACCCGAACGCCTGACCCGGTTGACCGACGACCGGGGCGTGGCCGGCCTGGTGCTGCTCAACACGACCACTGACCTGCTGGATCTGGTGCCGCGGCGGCTCAGTGGCCGGACCGTGTCGATAGGGATCGGTTCGGCCACCGTGCCGTCGGTGGACATCGACAACGGTGGCGGCACCTCGGCGATCGTCCGTCACCTGTACGAGGCTGGCCGTCGACGGATCGCCATGGTGACCGGTCCCCGCTGGCTGGCCTGCGCGAACCGCTCGGTGCGGGCGTACCGGAGGCTGCTGCACGACGCCGGTCTACCCGCCCGGGAGGTGGTCGGCGACTTCAGCGCGGCCCGTGGCCACGCCGCCGCGCGGGAGGTGCTGCGACGCTGGCCGGACACCGACGCGATCGTCGGCATCAGCGACGCGACGGCACTGGGTGTGATCGGCCGGCTGCGGGCCGACGGTGTCCGGGTGCCCGACGACGTGGCCGTGACCGGTTTCGACGACATCCCGTTGGCCGCGACGGTGGCGCTGACCACGGCCAGCCACCCGGTCCGGCAGATCATCAACACGGCCGCGACGATGGTGCTGGAGGAACGCGCAGCGCCGGCGACGACCGTCTTCCCGTCGACGCTGGTGCTACGCGAGAGCGCCTGATTCCTACCCGGTCGTCGCTCGGTCGACGAGGGCACGCAGCAGGTCACGTACCGCGTCGGTGAGGTCGGCGCGGCTGGCCGGGGTGCCGGGTGGCGGTGCGCTGAGCGCACCGGCCCCGACCAGCCTGTCGAACAGCAGGCCGTCGACGAAGGCGACGAACCGGTGTCCCCGACGGCGGGGATCCGGGGCACCGGCGCGGGCGAGCAGTTCCTCGGCCTGTGCCCGGAGCACCGCGCCGTGTTCCAGGATCCCGCGCAGTTGCGGTCGGTGCACCGCTTCCAGCAGGCAGGCGTACCGGGCCAGGGTGCGTACCCGGGCGGTGGAGAGCCAGTGGTCGAGCACACCGGCGATGCCGGCGGCGAGCCGGTCGAGGTCCGCCGGTGACAACGACGGCCCCGGCGGGACCGATGGCGTCCCGCTCGGTAGCTCGTGCCCGGTGAGGTCGGCGCGGTCCAGGTCCGCGAGGCGCTGCACGACCGCCTCGATCAGCGCCTGCCGGGTGCGCAGGTACGCCGATGTGGTTCCCGCCGGCATGCCGGCCCGGACGTCCACCGCCCGGTGGGTGAGACCCCGCATGCCGCTCTCCGCGATCAGCGCGATGGCGGCGTCGGCCAGTACGGCAATCCGTGTCGCCCGCCCACTCAACCGGCTCCCCCAACTCTCTTGTTCTACGGATGTAGTATGCACTTCTACAGACGTAGAAGGGGTGGGTTGCGGTGGCGGAGAGACGAGCGGTCGTGGCCGGGGCGGGGATCGGCGGGCTGGCCGCCGCCCTCGCCCTGCACCGACGCGGTTGGCGGGTCACCGTGCTGGAGCGCGCCCCCGAGCCGCGTGAGGTCGGCGCGGGCATCACCCTGATGGCGAACGCGGTACGCGGGCTGGACGCCCTCGGCCTCGGCGGCGAGGTGCGCCGGCTGGGGCGCGACGGCGCCACCGGCGGGCTCCGTAGCTGGGACGGGCGCTGGCTGTCCCGGGTGGACGCGGCGGAGTTGGAGCGCGTGCTCGGCACCACGGCCCTCGGCGTACACCGGGCTGCCCTGCACCGGATGCTGCGCGAGGCACTGCCGGCCGGGACGCTCTGGACCGGCTGCGAGGTACGCGACGCCGATCCGACGAGCGGCAGCGTGCACTACCACCGCGACGGCGAGCCGGCCGAGGTACGCGCCGATCTGGTGGTCGGCGCCGACGGGCTGCGCAGCGCGCTGCGTACCCGACTCTGGCCGGACACCCCGCCACCGACGTACGCCGGCTCCACCGCCTGGCGTGCGGCGATCCGCTTCGACGAGCCGGTCCCGGCGGCGGTCAGCTGGGGGCCCGGCAGCGAGTTCGGCACCGTCCCACTCGGTGACGGGCAGGTCTACTGGTACGCCGCGATCACCGCCCCGCCCGGTGGACACGCCGCCGACGAGCTGGCCGAGGTACGCGAACGTTTCGGCCACTGGCACGACCCGGTACCGGCGCTGCTCGCCGCCACCCGCCCCGACGAGGTGCTGCGCAACGACCTGTACCACCTGGCCACGCCGCTACCGCACTACGTGCGCGGCCGGGTGGCCCTGCTCGGCGACGCGGCGCACGCCATGACCCCCCACCTGGGGCAGGGCGCCTGTCAGGCGATCGAGGACGCGGTCACCCTGGGCGCGGTGGCCGGCCCGACGGTCGACGTGCCGGCGGCACTTGACGCGTACGACCGGCTGCGCCGGCCCCGCAGCCAGGCCATCGCCCGCGCGGCTGCCCGCACCGCCCGGTTCGGGCAGGAACTGCGGCACCCGGTGGCCATCGCGGCACGCAACGCGATGCTGCGCCTGACGCCGAGCCGGACAGCGCTGCGGGGCATGGCCCGACACGCCGACTGGCATCCGCCCCGGCCCACCTGACGCCCCACCCCAGACAACCCGATCAAGAAATTGCGGCCAACCTTTCAGAATATCGATTTTCCCGGTTCACGACCTCGGCCGAATGTGACGGGGTACCGGTAAGATCGGCGACTGGCATGTGACTGATCGCTGACTGATGACTCGGCCGGCGAGAGCACACACTGAGCCCATGAATTCGCGGCTCCGGCGCATCAGGACACTCCGCGGCGCGGCGTGTCTGCTGCTGCTGGCGGCCCTTTCCGGCTGTATGCAACTCAATGCCGGGCTGACCGTCAACGCCGACGACACGGTTAGCGGCCAGCTCCTCCTCACGGCCGAGCGAAACGTGCTGACCTTGAACAACAGGCCGGTCGAGGCGGGCTTCGCCGAACTCCGGCAGAACATACCGGCGCTACCCGCCGGACCCGAGACCCGGTACGAGGACGCCACCCACTTCGGCTCCCTGATCAACTATCGGAACGTGCCGCTCAACCAATTCGCCAGCGAAAGTCTGAGCATCGTCCGTACCGACGACCGATACGTGTTCACCCTTCCGCTGGACCCGAAGAAATACGGCGGAAAAGTGGCCGAACAGGACCCACAGAATCAAGAACGATTCATGTTGTTGATGTCGTTCGAGATCGCCGTGACGTTCCCCGGCCGCGTCCTGGACGCCAGCACCGGCGGTCAGGTCAACGACCGTACGGTCACCTGGCGGGTCAATCGCAACGAGCAGAAGCCCGCCGAACTGCGCGCCGTCGCCGAGGCTCCGCCCCGACCGTCCACGGCGGCCGGCGGGGACTCCGGCGGCGGGTTCCCGTGGCTGCTGATCGTCGCCGGCACCGTGGCACTGCTGCTCGTCGCGGTGCTGGTGGCGGTCCTGCTCCGCCGCTCCCGCACCGGCGGGACACCGCCCGAGAATGCCACACCCACGGCCGGCGGACCCACACCGGTGACGCCGGCCGCCACGAATCCCGGCTCGCCGGACGCCGGCTGACCGCCGGCCGACCGCCCGCCCACCGCGGACGGCCCGCTCACCCACACCCCACCCCGCAGTACGTAGCACCGAAGGGGGATCGGCGATGAACGATCTCTTTACCTGGGCGGCCCTCGGCAGTCTCACCGGCGCCAGCGCCGCGACGCTGCTCGCCACGAACGTCATCGGCGGACTCATCGGCCCGAGCGCCGACAAGGCCCGCAAGTGGATCGCGCTGGGCATCGCGCTCGCGCTGTCGTACCTCACCGCGGCCTTCGCCACCGAGGCGGGCGGCGAGAAGTGGATCATCGCGTTCTTCAACGGCCTGGTCATCTTCTCCGCCGCGCTCGGCGTCAACCAGCTGCCCCCCGGCAACCGGCAGGCGACGCCGGTCCAACTGGCGCAGGGCAACGAGCCCCGCTTCATCCGCTCCTGGGCCTGAGAGGAGCCGGACATGATCTTCGGAATCCTCAGCGCCGTCGCGCACGTCGCCGCGGGCGCCGTCTTCGGCCAGCTGGTCGGCGGCGGCGTCGGGCTGCTCATCGGCGCGGGCGTCGGCCTGCTCATCGGCGCGGTCTTCGGCTGGGCGGTCGCCGCGGCCGAGGTGTACGCGGTCAGCCCGCGCGGTGTGTTCCTCTTCGTCGTCGACCACACCTGGAGCCTGCTGAACACTCTCGTCGGCGCGATCTACCTGGCTGTGCACCTGGTGTTCGGTCACTCGCTGGACCGGGCCACCTCCCGGCACAGCTGTCGGGTGAACGTGGTCGAAGGGGTCTCCCCGCGCTACGCCACGACGCTCGGCACGGTCTGCGCCGGCTCCGGCCCCGGCATCCAGCGGCACGAGGACGTGCACATCTTCCAGGCCCGGCTGCTCGGCCCGCTCTACATCCCGCTCGTCGTGGCGAACTACGTGCTGTTCACCATCGCGCCGGTCTGGCTGCTGTACCACGACCACACGGGCGCGCCGATCAACCGCTTCACCCGGTACTTCGAGATCGGCGTCTACCCGCACGTGTGGAACGAGGCCATCGCGTACCGGATCCAGGGGACGCCGCCGCGATGAGCGACGACGGGCCGATCTCCGCCGCCACCGACGAGTTGGTGACGTGGCTGGCCGGGGCGGTGGGTGACGCCGTCCCGGTCGGCCCGCCCCGGCTCGACGCCGACCCGGGCCGGTTGGCCCTGTGGCCGCTGGAGATACGGCCGGCCCGGCAGACGCGGGGCAGCGGCGGCCCCGAACCGTACCGGCTCACGGTGCGCTACCTGCTGGCGGCCGGCGGCCCGGAGTCCCTGGCCGCGCTGGACCGGGTGCTCGTCGCGGCCACCGGCGCGGCCGGACACACGTTGGTGCTGGAAGCCGGGGATCCGGCCCTGTGGGCGGCCTTCGGGGCACCGCCCCGGCCGGCGTTGCTCATCGACGTGCCGGTGCAGGTGACTCACCCGACCCAGCCGGCCGCGCCGGTGCTCCGACCGTTGCGGCTGCGGCAGCTGGAGATGCTGACCTTCGACGGACGCGTCGTCGGCCCGGCCGAGCAGCCCCTCGCCGCGATGCGGGTCGAGGTCGTCGGTCAGCCGTACGCGACGCACACCGACCCGGCGGGCCGCTTCCGGGTCGTCGGCGTACCCCACGACCCGGAGCGTCCCGCACCGGTCCGGCTCCGGCTCACCGGCCGGGGCCAGGTGCTCACCGCCGAGGTCGACCCCACCGAAGCCGACATCGTCATCGTCTGCGCGCCGCCGACCCACTGACCCGACAAGTACGGGAGGACCGATGCCCACCTACTTCTCGCCCGGCATCTACGTCGAGGAGGTGCCCAGTGGTGCCCGGCCGATCGGACCGGTCGGCACCAGCACGGCGGCCTTCGTCGGCGTCGCGCCGGACCGCACCGCCCATCTGGGCGAGGCCCTCGCGGTGAACAACTGGACCGACTTCCTCCGCCTGTACGCCGACGGCGACCAGCTGGAGAGCACGCCGCTGGCCCGGGCGGTCTTCGGCTTCCTGGACAACGGCGGCACCCGCTGCTGGGTGGTGAACGTCGGTGAGGGCGGCGCTGTCTCCGGCACCGGCCGCAAGCGTGCCGGCCTGGACCTGCTGGAGGCGGTCGACGAGGTCTCCATCCTGGCCGCTCCCGGATTCCACGACCCGGTCTCGCACGAGGCGCTGCTGAGCATGGCCGAGCGCACCCGCACCATGGTCGCCATCTGCGACCCGGCACCCGACATCGACGACGTGTCCACCCTGACCCGGGTCGCCACCCCCGGTTCCGGCCGACCGGCGAAGCCGAGCGACACCACCGGATCGGACACCGCATCCGGCGGCGGGGGCGGGGCCAGCGGGAGCGGTCCGGTGGCGCACCGCCCCCGGCAGTCGGACTTCGGTGCCCTCTACTACCCGTGGCTGCGGGTCCGCGATCCGCTCAGCGGCGAGCTGGTGCTCACCCCGCCGAGCGGGCACGTCGCGGGCATCTGGGCCCGTACCGACGCCCTGCGCGGCGTGCACAAGGCGCCCGCCAACGAGCCGGTACGCGGTGCTGTCGACCTGGGCCACCTGGTCACCCGCGCCGAGCACGACGTACTCAACCCCAAGGGTGTCAACGTCATCCGCTACTTCCCCGGCGAAGGCATCCGGGTCTGGGGCGCGCGTACCCTCGCCGCCGAGGCCAGCGAGTGGCGTTACCTCAACGTCCGGCGGCTCTCCATCGCCATCGAGCAGGCCATCGCCAACGGCACCCGCTGGATGGTGTTCGAGCCGAACGACTACACGCTGTGGCGGTCCATCCGGCGGGACATCGGTGCCTTCCTCACCCGGGTGTGGCGTGACGGGGCGCTGCTGGGACGCACTCCCGAGGAGGCGTTCTTCGTCAAGTGCGACGAGGAGACCAACCCGGCCGACGTCCGCGACGCCGGCATGGTGGTCGCCCACATCGGCATCGCCGTGGTCAAGCCCGCGGAGTTCGTGGTGTTCAAGCTGAGCCAGTGGGCCGGCGGCACCGAGACCGAGACGATTGGAGGCTGACATGGCGACCACGGCGACGCCGCAGCCGGGCACCCCTGTCGACCCGTACCGGGCCTACAACTTCAAGCTGCTTGTCAACGGGGTGACAAACGGCCACTTCACCGAGGTCAGCGGCCTGGAGGTGAACATTCCCGCGGTCCCGTACCGGGAGCAGGGCAACGACCGGATCCGGATGGTCCCGGGCCAGGTGGAGTACGGACCGGTCACCCTGCACTTCGGCCTCACCGCGTCGCGGGAGCTGTGGGACTGGGTGCACGCGGTCGCACGGGGCACGGTCAGCCGCCGCAACGTTTCGGTGGTGCTGCTCGACGCCGCCGGCACGGCGGAGGTGCTGCGCTGGAACCTGATCAACGCGTGGCCGACCAACTGGCGCGGCGCCCACCTGAACACGCTCGGTCAGGAGATCGCCATCGCGGCACTGACGCTGCGCTACGAGAGCCTGGAACTGGAGGCCGGTGGTGCCGCGCCGACGCCCGCGTAGCTGGCTTGCCGACCGCCTCCGGTCCGCGGCGGCTGCCGTGGACCGGCTCGCCGGTGCGGTCGACTCCCCCGCTCCCCGGCCACCCGCCGGATCGCCCGCGACGCCGGACCGGGCCACGGTCGCGACGCCGGACCGGACGCCGGGCGGGGGGCCGCCTGCGGTCGAGGGTGCCGTCGTAACAGTCGCCGACGAGCCGGACGATCGACGTCGGCGACCGGGGCAGCCGCCCGACCACTGGTTGCGGGTCGTCACCACGTACGCCCCCGGCCTGCTGCGAGACCTGGCCCTCGACCCGCCGGTCGACGACGTTTCCGCGCCGGTCGGGGCGTACCACCATGAGCCGGACCGCCGCGAACCGGACCGCGACGGCCGCCCGGCGGCGTATCCCGCCGGCCCCTCGGACAGGGCCGAAGCGGACCGGCCCGGGCGTCGGCCGCCGACGTCGGCCGGCCGGCACGCTCACCGACCCGGCGCGACGGCTGGTCGCGCACCGGCCGGCGGGCCGGACCCGCAGTCGACCGAGCACGCCCCGACGCCCGGGCCGCCGTCCGCCACCCACTCCCCCACGTCCTTTGCTCTGCCTCAACCCACGCATAACCCGACGTCCGGTATCCGGACATCGACAGGTGCGCCGGTTGAAGCAGAGCAACGGGACCACAGAGGAATGTCCCGACCCGGCCCGCAGACGGCCAAACCGGGTGAACCTGATGGACCGGATGGACCGGAGACGGGTGGTTTCCTTCACCGGTGGCGGCGTAGGACGCTGCGGGCACCGGAGGCGGCGGCGTCAACCGTCACCGATGCCCACGACGGAACCGGGTCGGGGCCGGTTCTGCGCCCGGCCACACCGCAACGGCGACCGGCGCGGACGGGACAGGGCACGGCCCGGATGCGCGTCATCCCGGCACCGCCCGGAGCAGCTCCGGCACCGGCCAAGCCGCCGCTTCCGCACAGCCCGGCCCTCCGGCACGCCGACCCGGCGGGACAGTCCGCCGACGTGGCCGGCCCGCCTGCCGTCGGGCAGGGCCGGTGGGCAACCGGGATGCGGCCGGGGCATCCGGAAGCCCGCTCACCCGGGGCCGCACCAGGGCACCGCCCGGCACTCCGGCTGGTGACGGCAGACCAGCGGATTGCCGACACCCGTCCGCCGGGTGGGCACGGCGGGGCAGAAGGTCGGATCCGACCCAGCACCGGAGGCTGGTTGCCCGCCGGTCCGGCCACCCGCGATGGGCGCTGGCCCGGCAGCGGGCTTCCCACCGGCGACGGACGCTGGCGGGTGGACGCGGACCTCCGCTGGCCGGAGCTGGAGTCGCCGCACGGGCGGGATTCCGGGGCTGACCGCTGGCCGGCCCTGCCTGACGATCGGGCCCTGTGGTCGGTACCCGACCCGGCCGGCGGTGACCAGCACCGGACGCGTCGGCTCGACGGTGAACAGGCAGGTGACTGATGCAACGGGTGGCTTTCCTGATCGACACCGGCGAACGGATCGACTGTCTGCTCAACCCGGAGACCGTGCAGGTGACCCGCCTCGCCGGAGTGCGTCAGCGCGGTGGCTCGGACGGCCAGCTCACCGGCGCCGGGCTGGCCGACGACCCGCTGCTGTTCACCGGGGGCGGACGCACCGAACTCGTGCTGGACCTGCTCTTCGACATCGATTTCGCCGAGGGGCAGGTCCGTCCGACAGACGTCCGGGCGCTCACCCGACCACTGTGGATGCTGGCGGAGAACTCGGCCGTGGAACACGGTTGGCTGCGTCCTCCGTTGGTGCGGATGGTCTGGGGCAAGACCTGGAACGTGCCCGGGGTGATCGTCGCCGTGGCGGAACGTTTCGACGCGTTCACCGCCACCGGCTCCCCGCGCCGCTCCTGGCTGCGGCTCAAGCTGGTCCGGGTGGCGGAGGACGCCCGCCACGCCGAGGAGGGCTTCGCCGAGGAACTGTCCGCCGCGCAGACCCCCACCGTCGCCCCGGGCACGGCCGTGGTGGCCGCCGGCGACGGCACCGCCGCCGCCGACACCTCGGGCGTACGCTTCGATCTGCTCGCCCACGACGCACTGGGCTCTCCCCTGCGCTGGCGGTTGCTCGCCGAGCACAACCGGATCACCGACCCGTTGGCCGTGCCCGCCGGCACCGCTCTCGCCGTACCGCCGCTGCCCGGCACCGGGCCGGCGGCGACAGTGTCCGCCACCTCACCCGGGAGCGGGTCGTGACCGCCGCCGCGCCCCGGGCGCTGACCGTGCTGCTCGACGGCAGATCACTGCCCGACACGGTGACCGGCCGGGTCACCTCGGTACGGGTGGCCGCCCGGCTGAACCGGCCCACCCAGTGCGAGGTGACGCTGCGCACCAGCCCCGGCACCGCCGCGCTGACCGTGCCGGTGCAGGTCGGCGCGAGCCTGGACGTCCGCCTCGACGGTCACCCGGAGGGGCTGTTCACCGGGGAGGTCACCGCCGTCGAGGTCGAGTACGCCGCCGACGGCACGGCCACGCTGCGGGTGCGCGGATACGACCTGCTGCACCGGCTGCGCAAGCGGCAACGGATCCGGGTCTTCGAGTCGGTCACCGCCGCCGAGCTGGCCACGGAACTCTGCGCCGACCTCGGGCTGCGCGTCGAGGCGGAGGTCGACGGGCCGCAACTGGACCGGCTGCCGCACCACCGGCCCAGCGACCTGGACCTGCTGGTCGAGGTGTCCGGACGGGCCGGGCTGCACCTGAGCCTCGACGGCGACGTGTTGCGACTTGTCACGCTTGACGGCCACGGCGACGCGATCCCCCTGGAGTTGGGCCGTGACGTGCACGGCCTGCGGTTGTCGGTGAACGCCGACAGCGCCGCCGGGGAGAGCGCGGCGCTGGGCTGGCATCCGCAGCGGGCCGAGCCGATCGTGCAGAGCGTCGGCACCCCCCGCTGCGGGCGCCGTACCCCGGCGGATCCCGATCCGGCCGACGTCGGCGCGGACGGCACGCGTACCGCCCTGGACCAGCCGGGGCGCAGCGACGACGAGATCGCCGCGCTGGCCCAGGCCCGGCTCGACACCCGGGCCGCCGCCCTGGTCACCGCCGACGGTACGGCCGAGGGCAGTCCCGCGCTGCGGCCCGGCCGGCGGATCCGGCTGACCGGGGTGGCCGAGCCGGTGGCCGGCACGTACGTGCTGACGGAGGTGGTGCACACAGTGGACGCGAACGGTCACCTGAGCCGTTTCTCCACCATGCCGCCGCCGGCGCCACGCACCGGTTCGCCGGCACCCGCGGTGGTCACCCTCGGCACCGTCACCGACGTGACCGACCCGGACGGTCTGGGCCGGGTGCGAGTGGAGCTGCCCGCGTACGGCGGGGCGGACGCCGGTTGGCTGGCAGTGCTGTGCCCGGGCGCCGGCCGGGGCAAAGGGCTGGTGGCGCTCCCCGATCCGCAGGACAGCGTGCTGGTGGCACTGCCCGGTGGTGAGCCGGCGTCGGGTGTGGTGCTCGGCTCGCTGTTCGGCACCGTCGAGCCGTACGACACAGGCATCGACGACGGGCGGGCCCGGCGCTGGTCGCTGCGTACCGCAGGTGGTCAGCAGGTGGTGGTCGACGACGTGGCGCGCAGCCTGCGGCTGAGCACCGAGGCCGGCAGCTGGCTGGAACTGACCCCGGAGTTGACCACCCTGCACGCCGCGACCGATCTGGTGCTCTCCGCGCCGGGCCGGGCGATGGTCGTCCGCGCCCGCAGTGTCGACTTCCTGCACGCCGAGACGGTCGAGGACCCGGAGACCGCGGCCGAGCGGGCCCGGGTGCTCGCCCGTGCCCACCACGAAGGAGGCAGCTGATGCGCTGGATCCACCGCGACTCGGTGATCAGGTGCAGCCACGACGGCCGGGTCCGCAACCGGGCGTCCCAGCAGTGGGTCACGGTGGCCGGCGTACCGGTGCTGGTAGCCGACGACCCGAAGGGCCGGGAGATCGTCGCCTGCCCGAACTACGGCACCACGGTCAAGCCGTGCACCGGCACGGAGGCGGTGCGGGCCGGCTACAGCGACTGGGTACGCGTGGGCGGCCGACGGATCGTGCTGTCGCACCTGTCCGGCTTCACCAACGGCAGCCCACCGGGTCAGTTCACCTACCGGGTACGCGATCCCCGGCAGCGTTTCGTGGGGGCCGACAGGTGAGGGCTATCCGGTTCGTCGGCGCCGGCTTCGACCCGGGTCAGGGCGGCGGGCTCGGGTTGACCGCGGCCGGCGGCCTGGCGATGACCGACGGCGACGAGACCGTACGTCAGGCGTTGTTCCTGCTGCTGTCCACCACGCCGGGCGAGCGGCTGATGCGACCCGGGTACGGCTCACGCCTGCACCGGCTGGTCTTCGCGCCCAACGACGACACCACCGCCGGGCTGGCCATCCACTATGTCCGCGCGGCCATCGCGCGCTGGGAACCCCGGATCGACGTGCTCGACGTCGACGCCGGACCGGATCCGGACGACCCGTGGCGTCTGGTGATCCGGCTGGACTACCGGATCCGGGCCAGCCTCACCCCCGGTCAGCTGGTCTTCTCGGTCGACCTGCTGCCCGCCGACGACGACCCGCCCGCCCGGCCGACTACCGGTTCCGACGCCGACACCGAGGAGGCACGATGACGCTGCCCGTGCCGCACCTGGACGACCGGAGCTTCCTCGACCTGGTCGTCGAGGCCCGGGACCGGATCCGGCAGTCCTGCCCGGGATGGACCGACCTGTCCGCGCACGACCCCGGTGTCGCGCTGCTGGAGGCGTTCGCGCACCTCACCGAGGTGATGATCTACCGGCTGAACCAGTTGCCGGAGAAGGCGTACGTCTCCTTCCTCAACCTGCTCGGGGTGACCCGGCACCCACCGGCGGCGGCCTGGGCGGACGTCCGGTTCACCCGTACCGGCAGCGACGAGGCCGCGCTGCGGATCCCCGCCGGCACCCGGGTGGCCGCCGCCCGGGGGGCCGACCCACGGCCTGTGGTCTTCGTCACCTGCGAGCCGGCGCTGCTCGCCGCCGGGCAGCGCGAGGTGACCATCCGGATGCACCACTGCGAGCCGGTGGAGGCGGAACTGCTGGGCGTGGGTACCGGGCAGCCGGGGCAGGTGCTGCGGGCCGGCCGTGCCCCGCTGGCACGGACCGCCGAACCGCTGGACCTGCTGCTCGGTGTCGAGGTGCCGGCCGGCTCGGTGGAGTTGGGCGCCGCGGCCCGGGAACACGACGGGCGCACCTTCGAGATCTGGCGGGCGGTGGACAGCTTCGCCGGCCTCGGCCCACAGGACAAGGCGTACCTGGTGGACAGGTGCTCCGGCACGGTGACCTTCGCACCGGCGCTGGACCTGCGGGCCGCCGACGGCGGGACGCTCACCGTCGGCGACGGCGCGGTCGCGGCGGTGCCGCCGGCCGGGCGGCAGGTTCGGCTGTGGTACCGCGCGGGCGGTGGCCCGGCCGGCAACGTGGCCGCCGGCACCCTGACCAACCTTCGTGACCCGCTGCCGGGGGTGAAGGTGGCCAACCCCCTGCCGGCGGCCGGTGGGCGGGAGATCGAGGCCATGGAGTCGGTGCTGCTGCGCGGGCCGTACGCCTTCTTCGCCCAGCAGCGCGCGGTCACCGCCCGGGACTTCGAGGTGCTGGCCACCGCCTCCGGCGGGGTGATCCGGGCACGTGCCTTCACCCGGGCCGCCGTGTACAGCTTCGCCCGCCCCGGCGAGGTGGAGGTGATGCTGGTGCCGTACGTGCCGGACGACGCGCGACCCGGCGGCCGGCTGCCGGTGACGGTGCTCCGCGACCACGAGGTGGAGGAGGTGCGGTTGCGGGTCGAGGCGGACCTGGAGCGCCGCCGTTCGCTGGGTACCACCTGCCGGGCGACCTGGGCGCGGTACAAGGCGGTGTCGATCCGGGCCCGGGTGGTGGTCCGCCGGGAGGAGGACGTCGACGCGGTACGCCGGCGTATCCACGACCGCCTGCACCAGACGCTCAGCCCGCTGCCGACCACGCTCAACCCGACCGGCTGGGCGTTCGGCGAACCGCTGCGGGCGTCGAACGTGTACCGGCTGCTGGAGCACGCCGAGCCGGGGGTGCGCTACGTCGAGTCGGTGCGGTTCGAGGTCGACGAGGCACCGGACAAGCAGGTGCGTACCCTCGCCGCCGACCAGTACCAGCCCCGCACCTGGTACGCCGGCAGCGGGTCGGTGCTGTTCCGCTCCACGAACGCGGGGGCCGGTTGGGAGCCGGCGGGCCGCTTCGACGGGGAGACCGTGCAGCGGGTGGTGCCGGCGCCCGCTCCGGTGCGGCCGGGCATCGTGCCCCGGGCCGGCTCGCTGGCGGTCGCGACGGTACGCGGCGGCGGCGGGTCACGGGTACACCTGAGCACCGACCTCGGTGAGACGTGGTCGCTGGTGGCGGACCTGGACTCGCGGATCGGCGACCTGGCGTGGATCGACCGGGACGGCGCCGGAGCGCTGCTGGTCGCCACCGACACCGGCCTGTACGAGGTGTCCCTGCTGCCGGGGGCGGTGCCGTTGCAGATCCTCGTCGATCCGGCCGACGCGGACCGGGGCTTCTACGCGGTGCGGGCGTTCGTCTCCGAGCGTGGCGCGGCCGGGGTGGCGGTGGCCGCCCAGGCCGGTTTCGGGGTGTACCTGTCCAACAACGCCGGCCGCCCCGGCAGCTTCAGCCACGTCGGTCTGGCCAACGTCGACAACCGGGTGCTCGCCGTGCAGTACGACGGACCCGCCACCCTGCTGTGGAGCGGCGCCGGTGAACCGGACCCGAACAAGCCCGGCCAGGGCTGCTTCCGCGCCCGGCTCTTCGAGTCCGACGTGAAGTGGCAGGCCCTGTCGGCGGGCTGGCTCGGCGGCACCTGCCGGGACCTCGCCTTCAGCGGCTCGCTCGCGCTGGCCGCGACGCAGAGCGGCGGGGTGCTCCGGTTGGACACCCTCGCCGCGCAGCCGCAGTGGACGTCGGTGTCGGTCAACTGCGGGCTGCCGCTGCGCGACCGGACCCGGTTCATGCCTGTGGACGCGGTAGCCGCCACCGGCGCTACGGAACGCCTGGTGCTGGCCGGCGGGGAACGCGGCGTGCACCGCAGCGACCAGGCGGTGGAGTGGTCGGCGAGTGCCAACCAGTCCACGGCCGACGTGGTGACAGTCCCGGACACCTGGCTGCTCTGCTCCGGCGAGCACGACATCGAGGTGGTGCGGCAGGATGCGACGAGCGGCAATTGAGCGGCTGCTGCCCGCGGCCTACCAGCGGGCGGCCGTGCCGGGCAGCGTGCTGTGGGCGCTGCTGGACGTGATGGAGGCGTTGCACGCCCCGGACGAGGCCGTGCTGGCCGAGGTCGACGCGCTCTTCGCGCCGTACCAGGCACCGGGCCCGATGGTGGCGTACCTGGCCCGGTGGGTGGCGATGGACCACCTGGTCGCCGCGCCCCGGCGGGACGTCCCGCTGCCGCTGCCGCTGAACCGGCTGCGCGATCTGGTGGCCCATGGTGCCGCGCTGGCCGCCTGGCGGGGCACGCCTGACGGCCTGCGGACCGCCCTGGAGCTGGCCACCGGGGTCACCGGGTTCGTCCTCGACGAGCCGGCCGAACGGCCCTTCCACCTGGTCGTCCGGGTGCCCACCGAGGCCGCCGACCAGGTGGCCCTGATCGACCGGATCGTGGCGGCGGAGAAGCCGGCCGCCGTCACCGCCGAGATCACGGTCGAGGACTTGCCGTCCGGGCGGGCGGTCGGCCGGGCCAGCGTGCCGTCACCCAGCGTCGCCCCGCCAGCTCCCGCCTCCCCCGTTCCCGCTCCCGAGGAGCCGTCATGACCACCGAATGGACAGTCGTCGCCGCCGCCGAGCAGTTCACCCTGGACGTCCGCAACGCCGGTGAGCTGACCTTCACCGTCTCCAACCCGGGCGTCGCACCGGACACCGTGGTGTTCGACGTAGCGCCCGGCGAGGGCACCCAACGGTCGTGGTTCACCGTCACCGAGCCGCAGCGGGTGGTGCCGGGTCAGGGTTCCGTGTCGTTCCTGGTCCGCCTGGCCGTGCCGGCGGGCACACCGCCTCGGCGCTACGACATGACCGGGTTCGCGTACTCGGCGAACACCGCGCCGGAGGAGAGTTCCCGCTCCAGCGGCCGGGTCACCTACGAGGTGCGCGCGGTGGCGCCGCCGAAGCGTACGCCCTGGCCCTGGATCGCCGCGGCGGCGGCGTTGGTGCTCGTCGTCTCGGCGGTGGTGGTGTTCCTGGTGGCCCGCGACGACGAGCCACCACCGCAGGCGCAGGTGGTGACGGTCGAGGCGGAGACGCTCGTGGCCGGGGCCCGGGTCGAGTCGCCGTCGGGTTCCGGGGCCACCGTGACGGTGCAGCAGAACTGCTGCGAGGTGACCTGGTCGCAGGACGCCCAGCTGTTCTTCCTCGGTCGCGCGGTAAACGACCGGGTGACCGTGACGGTGGAGCTGCCCGGCGAGGCGACCTGGCAGTTCTCCGCCGTGCTGACCACCTCGTTCGACTACGCCAACACCGTCTTCCTGATCGACGGCCGGCAGGTCGGCGACGCGTTCATCGGGTTCACCCCGAAGGTGCAGATCACCGACTGGGTCGACGTGGGTCGGGTGCGGCTCGGCCCCGGGACACATGAGATCACCCTGGTCGCGATCGGCAAGACGCAGAGCACGAACCGCTACTTCGCCGGCATCGACATGCTCCGGTTCACCGAGGTCGCTGCGGACGATCAGCGGTGACCGACATGAGCGAGCGGCAGCGAGCGAATCATGACTTCAGCGCGGTGGTGCCTCATGACGGCACGCAGCGAAGCGGAGTGCGGTCATGAGCGGGCAGCAGAAGGCGCTGCTGGCGGCGCTGGGCGTACTGCTTGTGGTGCTGTTCGCGGTGGCGGTGGGCGCGGGTCGCGACGACCGGGGTGATCCGGCCGCCCGGCATCCGCTTGTCGAGCTGCTGGGCCGGGCCGGCGGCGGGCGAAGCGCCGTCGATCCGACCGGCGTGGACGCGGACTGTGCCGAGGCCGTCGGGCAGTTGGTCATCAACGGCCGGTGTGAGCTGCGGATCGCCGACCCGGGCGGGCTGCGCACCCTGATCCTGCGCAGTCCGCAGCCGTTCAGCGTGCGGGCCACGGCTCCGGGTGACGCCGACTTCACAGTCACCGACGAGGTGGATCCCGCCGAGGACGGCAGCGGTGCGGTGGCCCGGGTCGCCGTCGACCGGGCCACCACCGTGCTTGTGAGTTGTCCGGCCGGGTGCCTCGTCACGATCGCGCAGGACTGAGGCGAGGGGGCCGGGATGGGTGCGCTGCGCAAGCCGTTCCTGGTGCTGGCGATGCTGGCGCTGGTGTTGGCGGTGGGCGTGGAGGTGGGCGCCGGGCTGTTGCTGGGTGGCGGCGACGCGGGGGCGGAACTGGCCGGCAGCGCCGCCGACCTCGGTGTCGAGGTCGGCGACGTACGGGAGGTCAGCGAACCGGCCGGCCGTGGTACGGGCTACCTGGCTCTTGTCGACGCGGCGGCGCTCTGGACGACCGGGCTGTTCTGTCTGGGTCTGGTGCTGCCGGAACGGCTGCACGGTCGGATCCAGGGCGTCGCCACCCTGATCTTCTCCATCATCCTCATCATCGTGGCGCTGCTCGCGCTGGTGCTCGCGTTCATCGAACTGACGATCATGGTGTCGTTGTTCCTGGCCCCGCCGTTCGGCACGCTGGCGTACCTGGCGCTGTGGGGGTTCTTCCCGGTCGGGGAGGCCACGGTGCTGCTCGGCCTGGTGCTGCTGCTCAAGCTCGCCTGGGCCGGGCTGCTGATCCTGGCCCAACCGAAGTTCCTGCAGAACAAGGGCCTGGTCATGCTGATCCTGACCAGCCTGCTCTGCACTGTGGTGCTGGAGTTCCTGCACCACCTGGTGCCGGTGATCCTGGTGAGCATCCTCGACTCGGTGGGCGCGCTCGTCTTCGCGGTCATCGCGATCATCTGGGCCCTGGTCCTGCTGATCGGCGCGGTACCGGCGATCGTCAAGGCGGTGCGGGCCACCGCCGCGCTGCGCGCCGAACCGGACCCGCACGGTTGACCGGGGTCCGGTGGCCGTACCCGGCCGCGTCGCGGCACCGCACATCCTGGACAGCCATCGTGGCGTGGGGCGGATATGGTTGCCCTGTGATCGGGCTGGGCGTGCTCTGGTACCTCGTCGGCGTGTTGGCCGACGCCGGTGCCGCCAGCATGCTCTCCGGCACGGCGGCGGTGACCGGCGTCCTGCTGACCGCAGTGCTCGCCGCCGCGATCCTGCTCCCCGCGACCGCTGCCGATCCCGACCTGCGGGTCACCCGCCGGATGCTGCGGGAGCGCTCCGGCCGGACCGGCGTACCCCGCCACCGCGATCCGGACGCCGCCGGTCGGGCCCGCCCCAGAGCGCCCACCGCCGCGACCCTCGCGGTCGCCTGAGCCTCACCTCTTTCTCACCCATTTCTGCCGCTCGTCGGCGACCGCTGGTGACCGTTCCTGCTCACTTCAGCTAGGCCGTCTCGAGGGGTGTTCCATGTCCATGATCTACCACGCCATCTCCGCGATCCTGCTGTTCTGGCACAGCGCCTGGCAGCGGTTGCTCGGCGACGGGACCGCGCTGGGGACCACCTGGTCCTGGGTGCTGGGCATCGTCTTCCTGGTACTCACCGTTCGGATCATCCTGTTCCCGGTCTTCGTCAGGCAGATCCGGTCGCAGCGGGCGATGCAGGCGTTGCAGCCGAGGATCGCCGAACTCCAGGCCAGACACCGCGACGACCGGGAGACCCTGCAGAAGGAAATGGTCGAGCTGTACCGGGTGGAGAAGGCCAACCCGCTCATGGGTTGCCTGCCGATGCTTGTGCAGATCCCGGTCTTCCTGGGTCTGCTCCACGTGTTGCGGCATCTCAAGCCGACGATGCCGGAGCACCTGAAGACGCTGTACGGCTGGTCGGTCGCCCAGTTCGACAGCGCCTCGTCAGCCACGCTGTTCGGCGCTCCGATCGCGGGCACCTTCGGTTCCACCGGGCCGGAACTGGCCCAGCTCGGAGCCGACACCGCCACGGTCCGGATCGTAGCCGCCGTGCTGATCGCGACGATGGTCGCCACGACCTACCTGTCCAGCCGTCAGCTGATCCTGCGGAGCGGCTGGGCCGAGGCACCGCAG
Source organism: Micromonospora andamanensis (assembly GCF_016863495.1). Classification (GTDB taxonomy): domain Bacteria; phylum Actinomycetota; class Actinomycetes; order Mycobacteriales; family Micromonosporaceae; genus Micromonospora; species Micromonospora andamanensis. The sequence goes on along the minus strand of NZ_BOOZ01000012.1, from coordinate 71,143 downwards.
CAACGCCTGGTGCAGCGGCTGATGCTCTACGGCATCCCCGCCTCGCTGCTCGTCTCCGGACTGATCTTCCCGATCGGCGTGATCATCTACTGGGTGACCACGAACCTCTTCTCGCTCGGCCAGCAGACCTGGATGCTGCGCAGGTATCCGCCGCCCGCGAGCGGCACGACCGGCGCGGGGGCACGCGGCAGCACACCCAGGACGATCGCGGAGCGTACCGGCGACGAGTCGGTGCGTCCGCCCGCACCCAAGGTCGGGGCGAGGCCGACGAACCGCCGTCGTCGGCGGGCCGGCTGAGTCGCGCGTTCACCGGACCGACGCACCAGGGCAGTTCCCGGTGATCGGGAACTGCCCTGGGTCGCCCGGGCGGCCACCATCGCGGCGGTGGCCGGCCGTGCCGGAGTCAGCTGATCTCGGCGGTCGTCCAGCGGGCCGAGGCGTTGGTGACGGGCGCGACATCGCCGACGAGCGTGGTCGACGCCTCGACGTCACGACGGGCGCTGGTGCCGACCCAGAGGTCCACCTCGCCGGGCTCCACCACACGGGTGAGCGACCGGTCGGAGAAGGCCAGCCGGGTGGTGGGCACGGTCAGCGTGACGGTGACCGCCTGACCCGGTGCCAGGTGGACCCGCTGGTAGCCGAGCAGCTGCGCCACCGGTCGGGTCACCGACGCCACCAGGTCACGGCCGTAGAGCTGCACCACGTCGTCGCCGGCCACCCCGCCGGTGTTGGTGACGCGCACGCTCACCGTCAGCGCCCCGTCGGTCGGCACCGTGGCCGGTACCGTCAGGTCCGAGTACGCGAACGTCGTGTAGGACAGGCCGTGGCCGAACGGCGCCGCGGGCGTCGCCAGCAGGTTCGTCACCTCGTTGCCGTCGCCGAGCGTGGGGTGCAGGTACGAGTACGGCTGCGCCCCCGCCGAGCGGGGCAGGCTGACCGGCAGCCGGCCCGACGGGTTGACCCGCCCGGAGAGCACACCGGCGATCGCACCGGCGCCCTCCTCGCCGGGGAAGAACGTCTGCACGACAGCCGCGCAGCGACTCAGTGCCCAGTCGATCGCGTACGGCCGGCCGGTGAGCAGCACCAGCACGACGGGCCGGCCGGTCGCCAGCACCGCCTCGACCAGGTCCCGCTGCACGCCGGGCAGCTCCAGGTCGTCCCGGTCGCAGCCCTCGCCGACCGTGCCGCGCCCGAACAGGCCGGCGTGGTCACCGACGACGAGTACCGCGACATCCGCCGCGGCGGCCGTCGCCATCGCCTCGTCGAAGCCGGACCGGTCGTCGTCGTCCACCGCGCAACCGGCGGCCGTGGTGACCAGTTCGGTGCCGAACTCGGCGCGCAGCGCGTCGAGCACGGTCGGAACCTCGATGCCGGTCTCCACGTCGGGATGCTGCACGAGCACGTGGTTGAGGAAGGAGTAGCACCCGAACAGGGCACCCTGCCGGTCGGCGTTCGGCCCGATGACCGCGATCCGCCGGCCTGCCGGCAGCGGCAACGCGTCCTGGTTGGTGACCAGGACTATCGACTTCTCGGCGAGGCGGCGGGCGATCGCCCGGTGCTCGGGCGAGTCGAGGTCGACCGACGCCGCCGGCTCGTCGGTGAAGGTGGCGTCGAGCAGCCCCAGTTCCAGCTTCTGCCGCAGCACCCGCAGCACCGCCTGGTCGATCACCGACTCGTCCAGCCGGCCGGCACGCACCGAGTCCGCCAGGGTCAGGTACGCGTCGCCGGTCGGCAGCTCGATGTCGACGCCGGCGGTCAGCGCCTGCACGGCCGCGTCCGCGTGGTCGGCGGCGACCTGGTGCAGCAGGTTCAAGAAGGCGACACCGAAGTAGTCGGCCACCACCGTGCCGTCGAAGCCCCACCGGTCCCGCAACAGCCCGGTCAGTATCGTCGGATCGGCGGCCACGGGCACGCCGTCGATCTCGGCGTAGGAGTGCATCACGGAGCGGGCGTCGCCGTCGAGCAGCGCCATCTCGAACGGCACGAGCAGCACGTCGGCCAGTTCGCGCGGACCCGCGTGCACCGGGGCGAAGTTGCGCCCGGCGCGGGAGGCGGAGTATCCGACGAAGTGCTTGAGCGTGGCGAGCACGCCCTGCGACTGGAGTCCCCGCACGTACGAGGTGCCGAGGGTGCCGACCAGGTACGGGTCTTCGGCGATGCACTCGTCGACCCGCCCCCAGCGGGGGTCACGGATCACGTCGAGCACCGGGGAGAGTCCCTGGTGGATGCCGAGTGCCCGCATCGACGCCCCGATCGCCGCCGCCATCTCGGTGACCAGGTCGGGGTCGAAGGCGGCTCCCCACGCCAGCGGCGTGGGGAAGGTCGCCGCCTTCCACGCGGAGAGCCCGGTCAGGCACTCCTCGTGCACGATCGCCGGGATGCCGAGCCGGGTGCCGGTCACCAGGTCGGACTGGAACTTCCACAGCCATGACGCCCGCGATGCGGCCTCGACGGGTCGGGTGCCGTAGGCGCGGGTGAGGTGGCCGAGCCCGTGCCGGGAGAAGTCCTCGAGTCTGCCGATGTCGCCGAACTCGCCCTGCAACGGCGCGACGGCCTCGCCCTCGGCCTTCTCCCAGAAGCCGACGAGTTGCGCGACCTTCTCCTCGATCGTCATCCGACCGAGCAGTTCACGAACGCGCGTCTCGCTATCGGACCCGTACCGGCTGGGCCGGTCGTGGCCCGAGCCTGTCTGGGCCGGCACGGATGCCGGCCCGCCCACGACCTCGCGGACCTCAGTCATGCTGTGTTACCCCTTTGTGTTCGTGCCGCTGCCGCTCAGCCCTTGACCGCGCCCTGGAGGCCACCGACGATCTGCTTCTCGGCGAACGTGAAGAAAATAAGTGCTGGCAGCATCGCCAGCGAGGTGAAGGCGAGGATTCCCGCCGTGTCGGAGGTGTACTGGCTGGAGAAGTTCTGCACGCCCAGCGGCAGGGTGTGCAGGCTCGCGTCGCCGAGCACCAGCAGCGGCAGCAGGAACGCGTTCCAGCTCGTGACGAAGGCGAGAATACCGACGGTGACCAGCGCGGGTCGCGACAGGGGCAACAGAATGCGCCAGAGGAAGCCGAGCCGGCCGGTGCCGTCGATGGCGGCCGCGTCCTCCAACTCGCGGGGGATGGCGGTGAGGAACGGTCGCAGGATCACGATCGTCAGCGGCAGCGCGAAGGCGACCTGCGGCAGGATCACCGCGTAATACGAGTTGATCAGGTTGAGGTCACGCAGCATGAGGTAGAGCGGCAGGATCGCCGCGCCAGCCGGAAACAGCAGACCGAGGGTGAAGAAGGTGTAGAGCACCTCGCGGCCCCGGAAGGTGTAGCGGGCCAGCACGAACGCGGCGCAGACCCCCAGCACCACGACGCCGATCGTGGTGCCCAGGGACACCACGGCGCTGTTGAAGACCTGCCGCCAGAAGTCACTCTGGGTCAGCACCCGGGCGTAGTTGTCCCAGACCCACGGATCGGGCAGTCCGGCCGGATCCGCGACGATCTGCGGCGTGGTGCGGAAGCCGCCGATGATCACGTAGACCACCGGAGTGATCGACACGGCTGCGACCGCGAGCGCCAGCGCGTAGGTGAGCGGGTTTCCCCACGACACCGGACGGCGCTTGGCGGTTGGCGAAAGGACGGCGTTCGCGGCCACTGTCAGTTTGCCCTTCTGGTGATGGCGCCCTCGATGTCACGACGCAGGAGGAAGCGCTGGAACAGCACCGCCGCGACGAACGAGATGGCGAACAGGATGACCGCCACCGCGTTGCCGTAGCCCCACAGGCGAGCGAAGAACCCGTTGTCCACCATGTACGTCGCCATGGTCGCCGACGCACCCAGCGACCGCACCGCGGGCACGGAGGTCACCCAGATCACGTCGAAGACCTGCAACGAGCCGATCATGGACAGGAACATCCAGATCCGGATCGTGGGCCCCAGCAGCGGCAGCGTCACGTGCCGCTGAATCTGCCACCAGCTCGCGCCGTCGATGGCGGCGGCCTCGTTCAGCTCCTGCGGCACGTTCGACAGCCCGGCGAGCAGAAGGATGATGGCGAAACCCACGTACTTCCAGGTGAGCACTGCCAGCAGCGTCCAGATGACCACATCGAGGTCGGCCAGCCACGCCTGCACCAGGCCGCCCAGCCCCAGCGACTCCAGCATCGCGTTGATCGTGCCGGCGTCGGACAGCAGCAGCTTCCACATGATGCCGACGGTGACCTCGGCGAGCACGTACGGCACGAAGGCCAGCAGCCGGAACACCGTCCGACCGCGGAAGTTGCGGTTGAGCAGCAGAGCCACGCCCAGGGCGATGGGCCCCTGGATCAGCAGCGACCCGAACACGATTATCGCGTTGTTGCGCAGCGCGTCGAGGAAGATCGGATCCTGGAACGCCAGGACGTAGTTGTCGAAGCCGACATAGTCGGTGGGCGGTCCGACGCCACGCCAGCGAAAGAGGCTGTAGTAGAAGGCGAAGCCCATCGGGACCAGCACGAACATCACGTAGACGATCACGGCTGGTGTCGTGAGCCCGATGATCTCGTACCACTTGCGTCGGGTCTCGGCGGCCCGAGCTGACGAGCGCCGGGCGGGCCGAGGCCCCGCCGGCGGCGCGGATGCGCCGCCGGCGAGGTCCAGGGTCGGGTTGGTCGACGTCACTTGCGCGCGGCCGCCTTCATGGCCTCGACAACCTTTTCCGGGCTGCCGTTGCCGGCGAAGATGGCGACGATGGCGTCGTTCATCGCGTTACCGACGGTGCTGCCGAAGGCCGTGTCCAGCCAGAGCTGCACGTAGGTGGCGCTGGTGGTGGCCTCCAGGATGGACTTGAGGGCGGGGTCCTTGACGCCGTCCTCAGCGCCCTTGGCGACCGGCAGGCCGGTGCCGGTCTCGGCGTAGCCCTTCTGCACCTCGGGGCTCACGATGTACTTGAGGAACTCGACGCACTCGGCCGGGGCGTTCTTGGCGCAGGCGAACCCGTCGCCGCCGCCGAGGGCCGCCTTCGGGTCACCGGCGGAGCCGGCGATGGCCGGAACCGGGAACCAACCGATGAACTTGTTCAGTGCCTCCTGGTCCTCGGTGACCGTGTCCAGGGTGCCCTTGTTCCAGTCACCCATCAGCTCCATCGCGGCCTTGCCGTTGGCCAGCAGGCCGTTGGCGCTGGTCGGGTCGTTCTGACCCGGCGTGGCGATGAAGTTGGGCTGGAACGGCTTGGTGTCGATGAAGGTCTTCAGGTCCTGACCGGCCTTGACGAAGCACTGGTCGTCGAAGACGTTCTCCAGGGACGCCTTGCGCAGGGTGTCGACCGAGCAGGCGCGCAGGGCGAAGTTGTACCACCAGTGCGCGGCCGGCCACTTGTCACCGGCGCCGACGGCGATCGGGATGACGTTTATCGCCTTGAGCTTGGTGACCGCGTCGTTCAGCTCGTCAAAGGTGGTCGGCGGAGCGGCGATGCCGGCCTGCTGGAACAGGTCCTTGTTGTACCAGATGCCCTCGATGCCCATCCGGTACGGCAGGCCGTACTGCTTGCCGTCCACCTGCCAGATCTCGACAGCGCTGCCGATGTTGGCAACCTCGTCCTTGACCTGCTCGGTGATGTCCTTGAGGTAGTCGGCCTCCACCTGCTCGCGGATCTCGCCGCCGCCCCACGCCTGGAAGATGTCCGGCGGGTCGTTGCTCAGCAGCGCGGCGGGCAGCCGGGTGCGCTGGAGCTGGTTGGTCTCGATGCCCTCGATCTCGATAGTGACAGTGGGGTGCAGCGCGTTGAAGTCCTTGGCGACCTTTTCCCAGTAGGTCTTTCCGGGACCGTCCTGGGAGGCGTTGTGCCACCAGGTCAGCGTCACCGGGTTCTTGTACAGCTCGCTCTCGGCGGGTGCTTCGTCCTCACCGCCACCGCCGCAGCCGGCGACGAGTAGTGCGGTTGTCATGGACAGCGCTAGAAAGGTGGTTGCACGGCGCTTTATAGCCATCGATGTCTCCTCGACCAGTCAGTCGGGTGCTCGGCCTGAGCGAGTTTTTCAGTCGGGTAACCCAGTGTCAATCGGTGTCGATAACGTTTTCGACTCGTCTCCGTAACCGGCCCGATGGCCCTCTATCATCATCGACGTGGTGTTTCCCCAGCGTGTCAAGATGTCGGACGTAGCCCGCACAGCCGGCGTCTCCGTGGCGACCGTATCAAAGGTTGTGAATGGCCGTTACGGAGTGGCCCAGGCGACCGTGGAACGGGTTCAGCAGGTCATCCGTCAACTCGGCTATGAGGCGAGCCTGGGGGCGCAGAGCTTGCGCAGCCATCGCACAAACGTCCTGGGCATCCTGGTCGCCGAATTCGAGCCGTTCTCGACCGAACTGCTCAAGGGTGCCAGTGTGGAGGTCGCCGGCACCGGCTACCAACTGCTGGCGTACTCCGGCGGCGACGGTGCCGGGACGGCCGTCGGTTGGGAACGCCGCTCGCTGGCCCGGTTGTCGGGCACGCTCATCGACGGCGCCGTGATCGTCACGCCGACCGTGGTGGAGACCAAGCAGGGCTTCCACGTCGTGGCCGTCGACCCGCACACCGGCCCGTCGGGGTTGCCGACTGTCGACTCCGACAACTTCGCCGGTGCCGTCATGGCCACCAATTACCTGCTCTCCCTCGGCCACCGCCGCATCGGGCACATCAGCGGACGCGCCGACCTCGAATCGTCGCGCCTGCGCGAGGCGGGCTTCCGGCAGGCCATGGCCGACGCGGGCGTGACCGTGGACGAACGGCTGGTCCGGGTCGGCGGGTTCCGGATCGAGAGCGCCGCCGAAACCGCCGCTGAACTGCTCTCACTGCCCGACCGCCCGACCGCGGTCTTCGCCGGTAACGACCTCTCCGCGATCTCCACCATCGACGTCGCCCGGAGCATGGGCCTGTCGGTCCCCGACGACCTGTCCGTGATCGGCTTCGACAACATCCCGGAGTCGGCGCTTGTCAACCCGCCGCTGACGACGATCATGCAGCCGTTGCAACGGATGGGCGCGGAGGCGTTGCGCCTGCTCGTCGACCTGATCGCCGGTGTCGAGCGGGACACCCACATCCGCCTGCCCACCGAGCTGGTGGTCCGCTCCTCCTGCCGCCCCCACGACCCCACCGGCACCTAGCCACCCCCGCGCCCGCCGCCCGCCGCCCCGCGCCCGGCGCTCGGCAGGCCGCGCCGGCGCTGGAGATGCGGCATCTCGCGGTATCCCTGGCGCCGGAGACCCCGACATGCCGCATCTCAAGAGCCGGCCCAGAGGCCAAGCCGGCCCAGAGGCCGAGCCAGGCCCAGAGGCCGAGCCAGGCCCAGAGGCCGAACCAGGGCCAACGGCCGAACCAGGGCCGGACGCGCCGAGCTGGCTCTCAGGCGTCGGCGAGGGTGGCGGCGGTGTCGCGGTCGAGCGTGCCGTCAGCGACGGCCACCCGGTAGTGACCGCGCCGGCTGGTGCCGGCCGGGATGGTCAGGGTCTGCTCGAAGGCGAAGGCCACACAGACCCCCGGGTACATGGCGGTCCGGACGAACCACCTGTCGCCGTCGCCGAGACCGCTGAAGACCAGGGTGTACGCGCCACCCTCCGGCGCCCGCGCCCGCATCGCCACCCAGGGCTCCGCGCACCCGTTTACCTGCTCCTCGCCGGCCAGCCGGGCGGTGCAGACCTCGGGCGGTTCGGCCGTCACCGCGCGCCAGAAGAACCCGCCGTAGCCCGCGCCGCCGGGGCGACCGTTTGTGGCCGGGCTGCCCAGCGTGATGTCGCGGTCGGCGGGCGCGGTGAGGGTGCTGGTCAGGTCGAGTCGCCAGGCGCTCTGGTGACCGGGTAGCGCCGAGGCGGCGAGCACCCGCCGCTCGGTGAGCAGCACCCGACCTGTCGGGTCGCACCAGTGCAGCCGGTGGTCGAGCCGGTCGGTCGCCAGGTGCTCCCATCCGGTGTGCACGATCCGGCCGTGGTCCGCGCGCCACGTGTAGCCGGTGCCACGCACGTACGTCCGCCCGCCCCACAGGTTGGTGCCGGCCACGTCCTGCACGGCCAGCGACGCCCCGAGGTGCCACACGTGATCGGCGGGCAGCACGTCGGTGACCTGGGTGCCGGCCAGGGTACGCACCGGATGCAGGTACGGCCGGGGCCCGTGCCGGACGTCGAGGTCGGGCGCGAGCACGTAGCTGGCGACCGGGGTGCCGTCGACGACCAGTTGGGGTTCGGTCACGACAGCTCCACGCGGGCGACCGACCGGCGGCGGGCGACGGCGTGCACGGCGGCCAGCGCGTACCCGGCGAGGATCGGCACCGCCACCGGGGTGACGAGCACAGCCAGCAGGACCACGAGGACTGTGGTGCCGGCGAGGGCGGCCCAGTTCGCGGGGTGGTCGAGGCAGGCGCGGGCGGCCCGGGTGACCGCCGACCGCCACCCGGTGCCGCCGGCACGCCCCACCTCGACCACGATCGCGGCGGCGTAGCCGAGCAGGGCCGCCGCGACGACGATTGTGAGTACCAGCGCCACCGTACCGCCCGGGACCCGACCGGTGGCCAACGCGGCCAGGTCCGCGACGAGCAGTCCGGCGGCGGCCAGGCCGATCAGGACCGCCGGCACCCCCGGCAGCAGCGCCCGGCCGAAGCGCGACAGCGTACGTCGTGCGGGCGGCCAACTGCCGGTGGTGAGCCAGTCGTGCACGGCCGCGCTGGCGGTGCCGACCGCGGCACCGGCGGTCAGCACCGGCGCCGCGGCGAGCACGGCCAGGATGCCCAGCAACGCGAGGTCGGCGGCGTCGCTGACGGTGTCCCGCCAGTCCCGCCCCGACCCACGCCGCTCGGCGCGAGCGTCAGCCCTTGAGTCCACTTGTGTTGATCCCCTCGACGAGCATCCGCTGGAAGGCCACGAAGAACAGGAAGACCGGCAGCAGGGACAGCACCGCCATGGCGAACATCGGCCCGACGGCGCTCTGGCTTGTCGAGTCGATGAACAGGGTCAGCGCCACCGGGACCGTGTAGTCGCTCAGGTTGGACAGGAAGACAAGCTGCCGGAAGAAGTCGTTCCAGGTCCAGATGAACGAGAAGATCGCGGTGGTGACCAGCGCGGGCCGGCTCAGCGGCAGGATCACGTGCCGGAAGATGCCGAACGCGTTCGCGCCGTCGATCCGGGCCGCCTCGTCCAGCTCGCGGGGGATGCCGCGCATGAACTGCACCATCAGGAAGACGAAGAACGCCTCCGTGGCCAGGAACTGCGGGATCAGCAGCGGCAGGTACGGCCATTCCCCACCGACCAGGCCGAGGGTACGGAAGAGGATGTACTGCGGCACGATAAGCACGTGGCCCGGCAGCAGCAGGGTGCCGATCATGACGGCGAACCACACCCCGCGCAGCCGGAACTTCAGCCGGGCGAAGGCGTACGCGGCCAGCAGGCAGCTCACCGCGTTGCCGACCACGGTGAGCAGGCTGACCATGGCGCTGTTGAGGAAGAAGCGGGCGAAGCTGACGTCGAAGTTGGTCCACCCGTCGAGGTAGTTGCCCGGGGTGAAGTTCCGGGGCAGCAGCCCGATGTTGTTGACGATCTCCTCCTGGGACTTCACGGAGGTGCCGATCATCCAGAACAGCGGGTAGAGCACGACCGCGACGATGGCCAGCAGCACGACCAGCCGCAGCCAGGAACGGCTGCGGGGGCGTCGCGGGCGGGTCGCCACGGGCGGGGCGACGGTACTGGCCACCATCAGCTGTCCTCCCCGTCGGAGTAGTGCACCCAGAACCGGCCGGTGCTGAAGAAGACCACTGTGATGAGGGCGATGGCGAGCAGGAACACCCAGGCCATCGCGGAGGCGTAGCCCATCTCCAGGTCGGTGAAGCCGGTGATGTAGAGGTTGAGCGTGTACATCAGGGTCGAGTCGACGGGCCCGCCGGTGCCGTTGCTGAGCACGAACGCGGCGGTGAAGCCCTGGAAGCCGTTGATCGTCTCCAGCACCAGGTTGAAGAAGATCACCGGGGAGAGCATCGGCAGGGTCACGTTGACGAACTGCCGGAACCTGCCGGCCCCGTCCACCGAGGCGGCCTCGTACAGCTCGGTCGGCACCTGCTTGAGCCCGGCCAGGAAGATCACCATCGGTGCGCCGAACTGCCAGATGGCGAGCACCATCAACGTCTCCAACGCCCAGTCCGGATCGTTGACCCAGGGTTTGCCCTCGATACCGAAGAGGGCGAGGAAGGAATTGAACGCGCCGTCCCGGTTGAACATGTTGACCCAGACGATGGCCAGCGCCACACTGCCGCCGAGCAGCGACGGCAGGTAGAACAGGCCACGGAACAGCCCGACTCCGCGCCAGGCGCGGTTGAGCAGCAGGGCGACCCCGAGCGCCGCGGCCAGCTTCAGCGGTACGGCGATCAGGGCGAAGCTGAGGGTGACCCGTACCGAGTGCCACCACGAGGGGTCGCTTGTGAACATCCGCTCGTAGTTGGCCAACCCGACCCATTCCACCTCGGACAACGGGGTGAGGATGTCGTAGTTGGTGAAGCTGAGGTAGAGCGACAACAGCATGGGTATCGCCGTGATGCCCATCAGACCGATGAGCCAGGGCGACAGGAAAACGTATCCGGCCAGACCTTCCCCGTGCCGGATCCGTCCGGTCCCGCGCCGTTTGGCGTCGGGCCGGACGGATCCGCTGCCGCGTCGGGTCGGGTCGGGCGCCGTGGTCAACGCCACGAACTGCTCCTCTCCGGGTGGTGCGGCGGGTCAGGAGGCGATTGCCGCCTTGCATGCCTCGACGAACTGGGCAGCGGCCTCGGCCGGGGTGGCCCGGCCGTACTGGGCGTTCTCGGCGGCCTTGGTCAGCTCGGCGCGAACCTTGCTGTGGCCCTTGATCGGCACCTGGGGCGACTCACCGAACGACTCGGCCAACTCGGTCTCCACTGCGATGGACTGCTTCATCGCCTCGTCGGTGGTGTCGTCGCTGACCACCCGGCGCAGGTCCAGGTTGGACGGCAGTCCCCGGTCGGTGCCGAGCAGCTTGACCGCATCGGGGTCGTTCGCCAGGAAGTTGATCACGTCCACCGCGATGTCGGCGTTCTTGCTGCCCCGGAAGACCGACCAGTACATCGAGGCGCGGGCCCACTGGCCGCTGGGGTCACCCGGGTAGGCGATGACACCCAGCTCGTCCGTGGTGTTCTTCTTCAGCTCCGGCATCTGGTTCACCCAGACCCAGGAGGTGGCCGACTTGCCGGTCACCACGAGCTGCTTGGTGATGTCCGTGGCGTTGCCCTCGTGGATGACGTCCGGGGTCGGGGTGGCGCCCCGGTCCCGGGCGCCCTTCCACAGCTCGAACCACTTGGTCACGTCCTCGGCGGTGAAGCCGAGGTCGGTGCCGGAGTAGAGGTCCTTGCCCTGCTGGCGCAGCCAGACCCAGAACGCCTTGTAGTCGGCGCTCGGGTCCTGGGTGCCGGGCACGCCCGTCTTCTTGCTGACCTGCTCGGCCCAGGCGATGTGCTCCTCCCAGCTCATCCCGGTGGTCGGCTCGGGCAGGTCGTTCTTCACCAGCAGCGTCTTGTTGTAGACCAGGCCCTGGGTGTTCTCCCCGGAGGCGACGCCGGCGAGCTTGCCGTCGACCACGCCGTACTGGAGCAGGCTGGGCGGGAACTTCGTGGTGTCGAGCTTGCCCGAGTCCTGGTACGGCTTGAGGTCCAGGGTGGTGTTGCGGGCCGCGTACTCGGCGAGGAAGTTGTCGTCGATCTGGAAGATGTCCGGCGGGTTGCCACCGGCGGTGAGGGTGGCCAGCTTGTCGAAGTAACCCTGGTTGGCCTGCCAGGTCTTCTCGAAGGTGACGTCGGGGTTCTTCTGCGTGTAGAGGTCGAGTGCCTGCTCGGTGAGCTGGGCGCGGGCGTCGCCGCCCCACCAGAAGATGGAGATCTTGGTCTTGCCGTCGGAGCCGGCGTCATCGCCGCAGGCCGCGGCCATGCCGACGAGCGGCAGGGCCACCACGGCGGCGAGCAGGCCGCGCAGCAACCGGCGGCGTAGCTGGGGGGTACGGTAGGTGCGCCCGTCGGGCGCGCTGGCGGTGGGGTGCGTTGCGGGGTGCATGTGCGCTCACTCCTTGGCGTTAGGAGGCGACGACGTCACCGGCGGCCACGATCGGGTTGCCCGGGTCCGCACGGCGATGCGGGCCCGGGCCAGCGGCAGCGGCTCCGGGACGTTCCCGACCGGCGTAGGGGCCCGGCCCGGTGGAGTCGCGGATGACCAACTCGGTCTGGAGCATTACCTGTGCGGTGGTGCGACGGACGCCGACCGCCACTGTGGAACCGCCGCCCCGCGCGGTACGCGGGAGGTCGGTGTCCTGTTGCAGCAGCATGTCGACGGCCGTCCGGCCGGCGGCCGCGGTAGGCGTGGCCACCGTCGTCAGCTTGGGACGGGTGAGCCGGCTCAGGGAGATGTCGTCGACGCCGACGACACTTATCTCCTGCGGTACCCGGACCCCGAGTGCGTCGAGCCCCTCCAGGAGGCCGATCGCCATCAGGTCGTTGTAGGCGAGCACGGCGCTCACGCCGGCCCGGCGGACCTGCTCCGCCTGGGCCAGACCGCCGGCCTCGGTGGGCGGGTTGGGACCGATGACCGTCAGGTCCGCACCAGCGGCCCGGGCGGCGGCGCCGGCCGCCCGGCGGAGTTCCCGGCTGGTCCACGAACCGCGCGGCCCGGCGAGCAGCGCCATCTCCCGGTGGCCCAGCCCGGCGAGGTGCTCGATGGCCGAGCGGGCGCCCTGCCCGACGTCCATCAGCACACACGGCAGCCCGGCCAGCTGTCGGTTCACCACCACAAGTGGCACCTCCCGGCTGAGCTGCTCGATCAGGCTGTTGCTCATCCGGGGGCTGCACAGCAGCACCCCGTCGACCTGCTTGGCCAACGCGTGGACCAGTTCTTCCTCGGCGGCGGCGTCCTCATTGGTGTCGGCCACGAAGACGTGGTAGTCGCGGTGTCGGGCCTGGCTCTCCGCCGCTTTGATCAGTGGCGGGAAGAAGGGGTTGGCGATGTCGGCGATGATCAGCCCGATGTTGTGGGTACGGCCGGTGATGAGAGCGCGCGCGGCCCGGTTCGGCCGGTAGCCCAGATCCTCGGCGCACGCGAGCACCCGTACCCGGGTCTCCGGATTGACCAGGTGGGGTGCCGAGAAGGTGCGGGAGACGGTGGAGATGTGCACGCCGGAGGCCCGTGCGACGTCCCTGATGGTGACTGGCATCCAGGCCCCCTTCGTCGATGTGTCGGCGGTCACGGTGTCGCCAATTAATGCAAACGGTTGCTCCAGTGTCAACGGTGGATGGTTACAGCTGTGTTTCGGCGGGCCACGTTCCATGCGCATTTAAGCCCATCAAACGGGGCAAAGGCCGCCGATTTTTCGACGCTCGTTGACGAAGGCCGATCGACCGTGGTTACTTCAATGCAAAGGTTTGCAGAGAGATCGAGGAGGGTCGGTAGGTGTCACCGCAACCTGGCAGGCGGGTACGGCACGCCGTGGTCGGCACCGGCGCACGCGCCGAGATGTTCGTCCGCGCGCTGGTGCGCGACCACGCCGACACCGCCGAGCTTGTCGCGTTCGCCGACGTCAACCAGGCTCGGATGGACGCCCACAACCGGTGGCTCGGCGAGCTGGGCCATCGGCCGGTGCCGACGTACCACGCGGACGACTTCCTCGCGATGCTGGCCAAGGAACACGTCGACGTGGTGCTGGTGACCTCCGTGGACGTCACCCACGACGAGTACGTGGTGGCCGCGCTGGAGGCCGGCTGCGACGTGGTCACCGAGAAGCCGATGACCACCGACGCACCGCGCTGCCAGCGGATCCTCGACGCGGTCCGGCGAACCGGACGGCGGGTGACGGTGGCCTTCAACTACCGCTACAACCCGTTGCACGAGCAGGTCCGCCGGCTGCTGGCCGACGGTGCGGTCGGCGAGATCGGCTCGGTGCACTTCGAGTGGCTGCTCGACGTGCGCCACGGCGCCGACTACTTCCGCCGCTGGCACCGTGACAAGGCCAGCTCCGGCGGCCTGATGGTGCACAAGGCCAGCCATCACTTCGACCTGGTCAACTGGTGGCTGGACGCCACCCCCGTGCAGGTGTACGCAGCCGGCCGGCTGTTCTTCTACGGCGACGCCGGCCGCCGCCACGGCTACGCCCGCGACTACGACCGGGCGCACGCCTCGCCGGACGCCGACGACGACCCGTTCGCGTTGCGCCTGGCCGAGCACCCCCGGCTGCGCGAGCTGTACCTGGACGCCGAGGCCGAGGACGGCTACCACCGCGACCGCAACGTCTTCGCCCCCGGGGTCAGCATCGAGGACGACATGGCGGTGCTGGCCACCTACTCCACCGGGGCCACCATGACCTACCACCTCACCGCGTACGCGCCCTGGGAGGGTTACCGGGTGATGGTCAACGGCAGCCGGGGCCGCCTCGAACTGGAGGTCACCGAGAGCGAGTTCGTCAGTCCGGCCGCCGCCGGCGCGCTCAAGGGCGCCGCGCTGCACGGCGACCAGGCAGCCGACGAGGGGGGCGCGGCCACGCTGACCCTGCGTCCCTTCTGGTCACCGCCGCGACGCATCGAGGTCGACGGGTACACCCGGCACGGGCACGGCGGGGCGGACACCCGGATGACCCAGGTGCTGTTCGGTGGCGTACCCGATCCGCTGCACCGCGCGGCCAGCGCCCGCGACGGGGCGCTGGCCCTGCTCACCGGCCTGGCCGCCAACCGGTCCTTCGACACCGGCGCCCCGGTGCGGGTGGCCGACCTGCTCACCCTCGACTGACACCGACCACAGGAGCCGCTTGCCGTGCCCACCTCGACCAGACCCGATCTGCTCCTCCCCGCCGAGCCGGGCCAACGCGCGCTGGCCCGGGAGCTGTACGCGCTCGTGGCGCAGTTGCCCATCATCTCCCCGCACGGGCACGTGGACCCCGCGCTGCTGGCCGAGGACCAGCCGTTCCCCGACCCGTCGCAGCTGCTCATCGTGCCCGACCACTACGTGACCCGGATGCTGCTCAGCCAGGGCGTGCGCCCCGGCGAGCTGGGCGTCCCCAGCCACGACGGCAGCCCGGTGGAGACCGACGGGCGACGGATCTGGCGTCGGTTCGCCGACCACTGGCACCTGTTCCGCGGCACCCCGTCACGGCTGTGGCTGGAGCAGACCTTCACCGAGGTGTTCGGCGTCCACACCCGGCTCACCCCGGGCACCGCCGACGAGGTGTACGACGCCCTCGCGGCCCGGCTCGCCGAGCCCGGCTTCCGACCCCGGGCGCTGTTCGAACGGTTCAACATCGAGGTGCTCGCCACCACCGAGTCACCCCTGGACGACCTGGGCCGGCACGCCAAGCTCGCCGCCGACGGCTGGGGCGGGCCGGGCGGCCGGGTGGTCACCACCTTCCGCCCGGACAACGTGGTCGACCTGGACTTCGAGGGCTGGTCGACGAACGTCGACCAGCTCGGTGAGATCACCGGCGAGGACACCGGGACGTACGCCGGCTATCTGGCCGCCCTGCGCGCCCGCCGGGCCGCCTTCATCGCCGCCGGTGCCACCTCCTCCGACCACGGCCACCCCACCGCCCGCACTCTCGACCTCGGTGCCGACGCGGCGACGCTGTTCGACCGGGCGCGACGGGGTGCGGCGGAGCCCGACGACGCGGAGGCGTTCCGGGCACACATGCTGCTGGAGTTCGCCCGGATGTCACTCGACGACGGTCTGGTCATGCAGCTGCACCCCGGCGCGGTACGCAACCACAACCGGTGGCTGCACGCCCGGCACGGCCGCGACGTCGGCGGCGACATCCCGCAGGTCACCGAGTACGTGCACGCCCTCGCCCCGCTGCTGGACGCGTACGGCAACGATCCCCGGCTGCGGGTGGTGCTGTACACCCTCGACGAGGACACCTTCACCCGGGAGCTGGCGCCGCTGGCCGGTGGGTACGCCGCCCTGCTGCTCGGTGCGCCCTGGTGGTTCCTGGACTCCCCCGAGGTGCTGCGCCGCTTCCGCGAGTCGGTCACCGAGACCGCCGGCTTCTACAACACCGCCGGGTTCGTCGACGACACCCGGGCGTTCTGCTCCATCCCGGTCCGCCACGATGTGGCACGCCGCATCGACGCCGGCTTCCTGGCCCGGCTGGTCGCCGAGCACCGGCTGCCCATGGACGAGGCCGCCGAGACCATGGTCGACCTCGCGTACCGGCTGCCGAAGCGGGTCTTCAAGTTCGGAGAAGAGTCATGACCAGCATCACCGAGGTCACCGTGCACGACGTACGGTTTCCCACAGCCGCCAGTGGCGACGGCTCCGACGCGATAAACAGGGGCGACTACTCGGCCACCTACGTGGAGCTGAGCACCGACGACGGACCGACAGGCGCGGGCTTCACCTTCACCAACGGCCGAGGCAACGAGATCACCTGCGCCGCCGTCCACGCGCTGTCCCACCACGTACGGGGACGCAGCGTGGCGGAGATCGCCGCCGAGCCGGTGGCGTTCTGGCGCTCGCTCGTCGCCGACGTGCAGCTGCGCTGGCTCGGCCCGGAGAAGGGCGTCATCCACATGGCCACCGGCGCGCTGGTCAACGCGGTGTGGGACCTACGGGCCAAGCTGGCCGGTAAGCCCATGTGGCGTTACCTGGCCGAACTGCCCACCGACGAGCTGGTGGCGAACGTCGACTTCAAGCACATCACCGACGCGCTCACCGCGGACGAGGCAGCCGCGATCCTGGACAAGGGACGCGACGGGCTCACCGACCGGCTCGGCCGGCTGGAACGGGACGGTTTCCCGTCGTACACCACCTCGGTGGGCTGGCTCGGCTACCCGGACGACAAGGTCCGGGCGCTCACCCGGGCCGCGTACGAGCAGGGATGGCGGGCGATGAAGATGAAGGTCGGCGGCCCGCCCGACGACGACCTGCGGCGGGCCCGGATCATCCGGGCGGAGATCGGCCCGGACGCCCTGCTGATGATGGACGCGAACCAGGTCTGGGACGTCGACGAGGCGATCACCAACATGACGGCGCTCGCCGAGGTGGACCCGTACTGGATCGAGGAGCCGACGCACGCCGACGACGTCCTCGGTCACGCCCGGATCGCCCGCGCGATGGGTGAGCTGACCGACGGGCGGTGCCGGGTCGCCACCGGCGAGGTGGCCGCCAACAAGGTCATCTTCAAGCAGTTGCTACAGGCCGAGGCGATAGGCGTGATGCAGATCGACGCGTGCCGGGTGGGCGGGGTCAACGAGGTGCTCGCCGAGATCCTGATGGCGGCGAAGTTCGGGGTGCCGATCTGCCCGCACGCCGGTGGGGTCGGTCTCTGCGAGTACGTGCAGCACCTGGCGATCTTCGACTACCTACGGGTGGGCACGAGCCTGGAGGGGCGGATGGTGGAGTACGTGGATCACCTGCACGAGCACTTCGTCGACCCGGTACGCACCCGCGACGGGCGCTACCTGTTGCCTACCGCACCGGGCTACAGCGCCACCATGCATCCCGAGTCGATCGCCACCTTCCGCTTCCCGGACGGTCCGGCGTGGCGGTGACAGTGGGCGCGTCCCGCCTCGGGTTGGGGGTGGTGCGCCGGTTGCCCGCCGAGGCGCGTCCGCTGGTCCGGCCGGGCACCGTGCCGGCCGGCGTGGTGCACCTCGGTCTCGGCGCCTTCCACCGGGCCCACCAGGCGGTCTACACCGAACAGGCGATCGGCCTGGCCGGCGGCGACTGGGGCATCGTCGGCGTGGCACCCCGCAACGCGGCGCTCGTGGCGACCCTCGCCGCCCAGGACAATCTCTTCAGCGTCAGCACGCTGTCCGCCGCCGACCGGCGCACCCGGGTGGTCGGCGCGCTGGCCGGGGTGCGGCTGGCCGCCGCCGACCCGCAGGCGGTGGTGGCCCTGCTGGCCGACCCGTCGATCCGGGTGGTCACCCTGACCGTGACCGAGAAGGCGTACCAGCTCGACCCGGCCGCCGGCACGCTGCGCCCCGACGCCGACCTGGTCGCCGACCTGACCACCGACCGGCCACCGGCCACCGTGCCGGGCCTGCTGGTGCGTGGCCTGCTGGCCCGCGCCGCCGCCGACGCCGGACCGATCGCCCTGGTCAGCTGCGACAACCTGCCCGCCAACGGCCGCCGGCTGCGCGGCCTGGTGACCCAGTCCCTGGCGTACGCGGGCACTCCGCCACCGGCGGTCGACTGGGTCGAGGCGCACGTCGGTTTTCCGGGCACCATGGTGGACCGCATCGTCCCGGCCAGCACCCCGGAGACCCTCGCCGCGGCCCAGCGGGCACTCGGCGTCGAGGATCTCGCGGCGGTGGCGGCCGAGCCGTACACCCAGTGGGTGATCGAGGACGACTTCCCCGGCGGTCGTCCCGCCTGGGACCGCGCCGGGGCGGTGCTCTGCGCGGACGCGGGACCGTGGGAACGGCTGAAGCTGCGCGCCCTCAACGGGGTGCACTCGGCTACCGCGTACCTCGGCGCGCTGGCCGGCTGCGAGACGATCGCGGACGCCCTCGCGCTGCCGCACCTGGACACGGTGCTGCGCCGGCTGATCGCCGAGGACGTGGCCGCCAGCTTCGCCCCACCCGACGGGGTGGACGTGGTCGGTTACGGCGATCAGGTACTCGACCGTTTCGCCAACCCGGCGATCCGGCACCGCACCCTGCAGGTGGCGATGGACGGTTCGCAGAAGCTGCCGCAGCGCATCCTGCACACGGTCGCCGACCTGCGGGCGGCCGGACGACCGGCCCGCTGGGCGGCACTCGTCGTCGCCGCCTGGATCCGGTTCGTGCAGGGCAGCGCCGACGACGGCCGGCCTCTGCCGCTTGACGACCCGCTGGCGGAACGGATCCGCGCGGCGCTGGCCGCCGCGCCGCAGACCCCGGCCGGGGCGGTGGACGCCGTGCTCGGCCTCGACGAGGTCGTCCCGCCCGAGGTGGCCGCCGACGATCAGGTCCGCGCCGACGTGCTGGCCTGGCTCACCGACCTGCACCAGCACGGGGTACGCGCCACTCTGGCCGGTGCGGCGTGACGAGTCCCCGGGTGGCGCTGGTGGGCGCGAACGGGCACGGGAGATGGCACCGTCGGGTGATCGGTCCGCTGCACGACGCCGGCCGGGTCCGGCTGGTCGCGCTTGTCGACACCCGGCCGATCGAGCCGGAACCGGCGGCCCCGGTCCCGGCCGGGGTGCCGGTGTTCACCGATCACCGGGCGATGCTCGCCGACGTCGCGCCGGACGTGGTGGTCATCTGCACCCCACCGCACACCCATCTGCGCATCGCCCGGGACGCGGTGGCCGCCGGTGCGGACGTGCTGGTGGAGAAGCCACCTGTGCTGTCCACCGCCGAGCACGAGGAACTGGCCGGCGCGCTGGCCACCACCGGTCGGGTCGTGCAGGTCGGGTTCCAGGCCCTCGGCTCGGCGGCGCTCACCGCGTTGACGGACGCAGTGGCGGCCGGCCGGGTGGGCGCGGTGAGCGGCATCGCCACGGTGGCCGCCTGGCAACGCCCGGACGCCTACTACGCCCGCTCACCCTGGGCTGGGCGGCGCACCCTCGACGGACGGCCGGTGCTCGACGGCGCGCTGGCCAATCCGCTCGCCCACGCGGTGATGCAATGCCTGGCGGTCGCCGAGGTGGTCGGCGGCGGGCCGGTGGAGCCGGTGAGCATCGAGGTGGAGCGCTACCGGGTACGGCCCATCGAGGTGGATGACACCGCAGCACTGCGGGTACGGCCCCGGCACGGGCCACCGATCGTGGCCGCGGTGACCCTCGCCGGTGAGGACTTCATCGCCGGTGAGGTGATCGTCACCGGCGACGCCGGCCGGGCGGTGCTGGAGTACCCGACCGACCGGCTGCTGCTGCCCGGCGAGGCCACCGCCGGTGCGGTGCCCGGCCGGTGCGGGCTGCTGGAGAACCTGCTGGCCCATCGGGCCGATCCCCGGGTGCCACTGATCGCGCCGCTGGCCCGGACCGCACCGTTCACCGCCGTCCTGACCGCCCTGCAGGCGGCACCGGAGCCGACGCTGCTCGACGGCGAACGTGTGGAGACCGACGGTGCCGGTCCACAGCGGGTGCTGCGGGTGCGGGGTGTCAACAAGGTGCTGCGTCGGGTGGTCGACGAGGGCCGACTGCCGTCGGAACTCGGCGTGCCCTGGGCGACAGCCCCTTGGCGAACCGATCCGCTCGGGCAAGAATAGGAGGCGTCGCCGCAACAAACTGCAAATCTCCGGTCCACACAGGATCGGAGAAAATGCGATGAACAGCGGTTACCCGACCAGAGCAGGTCGGGGTGATGCCACCCGACGCTATTTAATGCAACAAATCTGCACACCAATAATATTGACCCCAATAAAAACATAACCGTAACCTTCGTCATCAATACGAAACAGCGACGAAGGAAACGGAACGAGCCGATGCGCAGACTTGCCGCCGCCGCGGCATCGATCATTGTCGCCCTGACCGCCGCCCCCACCGCCGCCATGGCACGACCGTCGAGCGAGCCGGGTTCGCCCACCGGCAGGCACCTTGAGCGGGACACCAGGGCCCCACTCTCACCACTGGCCCGCCAGCTCGGCCGGCAGGCCCTTCCGGCCGGCGACGGCTGGGCCGCCGCCGGGCCCGGCACCACCGGAGGCGCCACCGCCTCGGCCGATCAGATCCGCGTGGTGCGCAGCCGGGCGGAACTTGTCGCCGCGCTCGGCGGCGACAACGCCACGAACGCGACGAACGCCACCCCGAAGATCGTGTACGTCAGCGGCAGCGTCGACGGTTTCGAAGCCGCCGACGGCCGGCTGCTCGACTGCACCGACCTGGCCGACCCCGAATACTCGCTGGCGGCGTACCTGGCCGCGTACGACCCGGCGGTGTGGGGCCGGGTGGCGCCGAGCGGGCCACTGGAGCAGGCGCGGGCACGGTCGGTGACCAACCAGACCCGGCAGACCCAGATCAACGTGGGCCCGAACACCACGATCATCGGGCTACGGGGGGGCCGACTGACAGGTCTCACTCTGATGATCGACAGGGCGTCGAACGTGATCGTCCGCAACATCACCTTCGACGACGCCCGGGACTGCTTTCCCGCCTGGTCCCCCACCGACGGCGAGGCCGGCAACTGGAACTCGCAGTACGACCAGGTCTCGGTGCGCCGCAGCGAAAACGTGTGGATCGACCACAACACGTTCACCGACGGTGACAACCCGGACAGCGCCCAACCGATCCACTTCGGACGGCCGTACCAGGTGCACGACGGCGCGCTGGACGTCACCCACACCGCCAGCCTGGTCACCGCCTCCTGGAACCGGTTCTCCGGACGCGACAAGCTGATGCTCATCGGCTCGTCCAACACGGTCGGCCCGGACGTCGGCCGGCTGAACGTCACGCTGCACCACAACCTGTTCGACACCGTGCTCCAGCGGCTGCCCCGGGTCCGCTTCGGTCAGGTCGATGTCTACAACAACGCCTACCGGCTCGGTGGCGACGGCTTCGAGTACGCCATCGGCGTCGGCGTCCAGTCCGCGGTCCACGCCGAGAACAACCACTTCACCCTCGGCACCGGCGTCAGCGCCGCCGACCTGCTCTACGACTGGGGCGGTACCGCGATCACCACCCGGGGCAACTGGGTAGACCCCGCCGACGGCCCGTCCCGGCCGGTGGACCTGGTGGCCGCGTACAACGCCGTACACGATCCCGACCTGGACCCCGACGCCGGCTGGACGCCGACGCTGCGGCACGGCCCGGTGCTGCCGGCACCGCTGGTGCCACTGGTGGTCGGCCCACTCGCCGGCGCCGACCGCCTACCGCTGTGACCCACACCTGTTGAGCGAGCCCCTCCCCACCGCACCTCCGGAAGGGGCCCTCCGCACTCCACCACCACCATCACAAAGGAAGGTGAGACGAGGATGAGACGACACGTCGCACTCCGACTCCTCGCGGGACTGGCCGCCACCGCAACGGGCGCCGTGGTCTGCGTGGCCCTGACGACGCCACAGGCGTCGGCCGCGGTCGGCAGCGCCACCGGCTTCGCGACAGGCAACGGTGGCACCACCGGCGGCTCGGGCGGGCAGACCGTACGCGCCACCAGCGGAACCCAGATCCACGCGGCCCTGTGCAACCGGGCCAGCAGCAGCACGCCGATCATCATCCAGGTCGAGGGGACCATCAACCACGGCAACACCACGAAGGTCTCCGGTTCAAGCTGCAACACCGCCGCCGACGTGATCGAACTCAAGCAGATCAGCAACGTCACGATCCTCGGCGTCGGCAACGGGGCCGTCTTCGACCAGATCGGCATCCACATCCGCGAGGCCAGCAACATCGTCATCCAGAACGTGACGGTGCGGAACGTCAAGAAGTCGGGCTCGCCCACCTCCAACGGCGGCGACGCCATCGGCATGGAGGCCAACGTCCGCAACGTGTGGGTCGACCACGTCACCCTGGAGGCGTCCGGCGGCGAGTCGGAAGGCTTCGACGGGCTGTTCGACATGAAGAACAACACCCAGTACGTGACGCTGTCCTACAGCATCCTGCGCAACTCCGGTCGGGGTGGCCTGATCGGGTCCAGCGAGAGCGACCTGTCCAACGGCTACGTCACGTTCCACCACAACCTGTACGAGAACATCGACTCCCGGGCGCCGCTGCTGCGTGGCGGCATCGCCCACATCTACAACAACCACTACGTACGGCTCAACGAGTCCGGCATCAACTCCCGGGCCGGCGCTCGCGCCAAGGTGGACAACAACTACTTCCAGAACGCCAAGGACGTGCTTGGCACCTTCTACACCGACCAGGCCGGCTACTGGCAGGTCAGCGGCAACATCTTCGACAACGTGACCTGGTCCAGCCGCAGCGGCGACACCAACCCGGCCGGCCCCAACCCGACCTCCAACACAAGCGTCAGCATCCCGTACTCGTTCCGCCTCGACGCGGCCAGCTGCGTGCCGAGCATCGTCAGCCAGACCGCCGGCGCGAACAAGGGCATCCGCACCTCCAACGGCAACTGCACGCCGCAGAGCCCGACCGCCGGGCCGACCAGCCCGACCCCGGGCCCGACAACCACCACCACCCCGCCGCCGACAAGCAACCCGACGCCGACGCCGAGCCAGCCCAGCGGCACCAACCTGAGCATCGGCGCCGGCTCCGACGGCTCCAGCAAGGCCAGCGGCACCAGCTACGGCGACGTGCGCGACGGCAACATGAACACCGCCTGGTCACCGAACGGAGCCACCGGCCAGATCTCGATCAAGTGGGATTCCGCCACCGCGGTGTCGCGGATCAACATCCGTGAGGCGTCCGGCTCCGTCGGCAACATCCGCAACTGGCGGGTGCTCAACCACGACACCGGCGCGGTACTGGCCTCCGGCACCGGCGCGGGCGTCGTCAGCTTCACCAGGACGTCGATGCGCAAGGTCACCTTCGACATCACCAGCTCGACAGGCACGCCACGGGTCGCCGAGTTCGAGACCTACGCCAGCTGACCTCACCGCACCGAATGGTGGGAGCCGTCGAATGTCGCCGGCTCCCACCATTGTTTCTCCCACGCCTCCTTTGCTTCTCCCCGCCCCCCTCTGCTCTGCTTCACCTGACGCAACGGATCCGTCCTGGAACCGATGCGTGGGTTGAAGCAGAGCAAAGGGGGCACAGCAGTACCTCCATCCCGGTCCACGGCCAGGGAGCGGGCCGCGCCGACGGGCAACGGGCGACGGCGCGGTACCCGGCGCACGACTGCGGCCACCGACGGGAGGGTGGCCGTGACCGCGTAGGGCAGAATCTGCGGGCGATGCACGCGGCGGCCATCCTCACCGCGCTCGCCGACCTGGCCCCGGCCGGTGCCGAGCGGATCCTCGACGTCTCCGGGCCTGGTCGGCCACTGGTCTGGCTGCCGGAACCGCACCGGGGGCCGCGCGGCGCACGACTGGACCGGCTCGCCGCGCTGGACGCCCTGCACCGCGACGAGCGGATCCTCCGCCTCGGGTTGGCGTTCCTCATCGGCACGGCCGACCTGGACGGCACGCGGCGACGGATCCGACTGCCGCTACTGGCGCAGCCGGTACGACTGCAACGCGGCCGACGCGGTTACCGGGTTGTGCCCGCCGGTGACCTGGAACTGACCCCCCTCGTCGAGGACCGGGAACTCGCCGCCCGGTTGGAGGAGGCACCTGGGCTGGCCGGCCCCGGCTGGTTGACCGCACCAGGCACCACCGCCTGGATCAGCGCGGCGGCCGAGGCCGCCGGCCTGAAGGTGACGACGGTCCAGTCGCGGCCACCGCGCGGCATCGATGACGACGTCACCGGGGTCGCCGCCGCAGCGGTCTTCGTGACCCGCGACGTGTTCGCCGGTCGTCTCCGCGACACCCTGTTGAGCTGGGCGGGCCGACCCGGACTGGCGGACACCGCCCTGAACCGGCTCTACCTCGGCACCGACGGCACGGCACGGGATCCGATCGTCGACGATCTCACCGACGCCGACGACGTGCTGTCACCGCTGCCGCTGAACGCCGCGCAGCGCGACGTGATCCGACGGACCAGGACGGCACCCGTGGTGGTGGTCTCCGGCGCACCGGGCAACGGCAAGAGTCACGCCCTGGTCGCCGCCGCGCTGGACACCGTGGCGCGTGGCGGATCGGTACTGGTGGCGACCCAGTCGACGCACGCCGCAGAGGTGCTGGGGGAACTGCTGCGCCGGCATCCGGGCCCACCGCCTGTGCTCTTCGGCGACGCCGAACGGCGCGGGGCCATCGCCACCGAACTCGCCGGTGGCGTCGCCGTCGGTGTCGACGACCCACAACTGCGCCGCGACACCACAGCCGTCTCCGCCGCCCGGGACCGGGTCGCCGGTGCCCGAGCCGGCATCACCGCGGCACTGGAGCAGGAACGGCTCGCCGCCACACTGCCCGACTGGCAGCCGCTGCTGCCCGCCCTGAGTCACGACGCCCCGGCGGTGTTCGAGCCGGACTCCGACCTCGCCGCGATCCGCGCCGCCCTGCACGAGGCGAGCCGGAACGGCGACGACTGGTGGTCCCGGTGGCGGCGGTCCCGCGCCACCCGCCGGCTCCACCGGCTCACCGGAGCCGCCACCGGTGTACCCGTGCCCCAGGTGCGGGCGGCGGTGGACGCGGCGGACGCCGTACGCGCAGCCGCCCGGCTCTCCTCGCACGGCGGCACGGACCTGGCCGCCGCCTGGCGGGCACTGACCGAGGCGGACGAGGCGCTCGCCGAGACGGTCGGCGCGGCGCTGCGCAATCAGACCGCCAGCGCGCGACGGTGGACCGGCGACGCCCGGCGCGCCGCCAACGGCCTGGGCACCGCCCTGCGGGCCGGCCGCAACCGCCGCCGCGAACTGCTCGCCACCCTGGACGCCGAGGCGCTGGTGCGGGCACTGCCCCTGTGGGTGGGCACCGTGGCCGACGTCGAGGATCTGCTGCCACCGGCAGCCGGCATGTTCGACCTGGTGGTGCTCGACGAGGCGGCGCACATCGACCAGCTGCGGGCCGCCCCGGTGCTGGCCCGGGCCCGCCGGGCGCTCGTCGCCGGCGATCCACGGCAACTGCGGTTCGTCTCCTTCGTCTCCGACGCGGACGTGACCGCGACGCTGCACCGGCACGGCCTGGAACGCTTCACCGACCGGCTCGACGTACGCCGGGCGAGCGCCTTCGACGTGGCGGCCGGCGCCGCACCCGTCACCTGGCTCGGTGAGCACCACCGCTGCGCACCGCACCTGATCGGATTCTCCGCCCGCCGGTTCTACGACGACCGGCTGGAACTCGTCACCCGGCACCCGGGCACCGAACGGGCCGACGCCATCGACGTGGTGCGGGTAGCCGGTGCCGCCGTCGTCGACGGCGTCAACCAGGCCGAGGTGGCGACGGTGCTCGACCTGGTCGCCGCCCTCGCGGCCCAGCCACCGCCGGGCGGCGTCGCCGTGATCAGCCCGTTCCGCGCCCAGGCCGACGCGGTCGAGACGGCGCTGCTGTCGGCGTACGACGTCGACGCGATCGAACGGATCGGCCTGCGCACCGGCACGGTGCACGCGTTCCAGGGCAGCGAGGCGGACGTGGTGATCGCCACCCTGGGGCTGGTCGACGACGACCCACCGGCCCGGCACCGGTTCGTCGCCGAGCCGAACCTGTTCAACGTCCTGGTCACCCGGGCCAGGAAACAGCTCACCGTGGTCACGTCGCTCCAGGCCCCGGAGGGCATCGTCGGTGACTATCTCCGGTACGCCGGACAACCGCTTGACGCCACCGGAACGTCACCCGCTGCGGTAGACCCGTGGGCGAGCGCGCTCGCTGTCGAGTTGACGCGGATCGGGCTGCCCGTGCGGGCCGGCTATCCCGTCGGCCGTTGGCGGGTCGACCTGTGCGTCAGCGACGAGGCCCCGATCGGCCTGGTGTGCGGGGTGCACCCGGACGGCGTGGCCGCGCACATCGAACGGCAACGCACCCTCACCCGGGCCGGCTGGCGACTGTACGACGCGTTCGCCAGCCGCTGGTCCGACGACCCGATCCGCGCCGCCCTCGACCTCGCCACCCGCATCCACGACGACGCCCAGAGAAAGCTCAAGCCGGCCAGCTCGTGAGTACTGCCGCAGCGGCGAACCACGCGGTGGGCATGGCGGTCGTCGTGTCGGACCGCGTGACCCGGTGGTCAGGCAGCTTTGAATACGGTGTCCAGGTGCCACTCGAGGTACTCGGCGTTGGGCCGGTCGGCCCGCCGCTCCGGAAGTGTGATGGACGTGCCGGCCTTCGCGTAGAACTGGTCGCCATTGCCGAATTCACTGCGCAATCGAGGGCTGACCATCAGGCGGAACTTGGGGTCCACACCCAGATATCCCCGGTCGAAGAGGATGTGCACGTCAGACTTGAGCAGCAGCCCGTTGTCGATCCGGTGCTCCCCGCCCTGTGGTAGCGGTCGGATGTGAGCCGCCTGCAACACCGGCTGGACCTTGTTGCCGGTGATGGCGCAACGCCGTCCGTAGGCGCCCAGCACTACGGCTTTGAATGACTGCTGGCCGAGGCGTTGCGGTACGAGTCGCGGGTCGCCGTACACAGGCCCGGGTCGATGCCAGGGCTCACTGAGGTCCACTTCGACGGTCAAGCCCAACAGGCGATGCAGCAGAAGGTCGAAGTACCTGGCCGTAGCGGGGTCGCCCAGGTCGTACGTCTTGCCCTGAACCACGTTGGACGCGAAACCCGGTGGCGGGCTGACCGTCGAATCATCGGAGAAGAAGGCGCTGTCACGTACGAAGATGCACCCGATGACGGGATCCTCGTCGAGTCCAATCGGCTGTTTACGATAGCGGCCGACGCTGCGACGCATCTCATCCAGGCTGGCGACGCCGTTGGCCTCGCCAAACAATTCCCAGGCCTCGGAGATCCTCAGCTGAGTGAAACCGCTGAAGAAGCCTCCGCCGACGATCCGGTTGAGCGGGTAGTGCGCCTTGAAGAAGAAGGGCTCACCAGGTGTGAGGGCCCGGAAGCTGCCGCCGGAGGGCCGCCAGAAGTTGACTTCGGTGAGGCCCGGACGCTCGGCCAGAAACCGGTACCACTTCTCGTCTGTCACGCCGACAAAGCCCTTCACGCCAATCAGCGTGCATCGGACTTGATCTACCCGCTACCCCCGAACGGTCGGTTTCGCGGATGTTGATGTCAGGGCTCCCGCATCCAGGTCTTCGGATCGGTCACGAAGACACCCTTCCCCTGCTGCCGCCGAATCACCCGCAACGCTTCGAGCCTTGCGTAGGCCATCTGCACGGTCCCGTGACTCACGTCGTAGGTCGCCCGCAACTCGGCAATCGAGGGCAGCCTGTCCCCCGGCTTCAACTTCTTGGACTCGACATCGGCGATCACATCGTCGGCGATGCGCCAGTAGTCCGGCACTTCTCGCATGGCACTCCTCGCGTGGCAATCCGATTCGATCACACCGCGACGCGCCTAACAAGCAGCGTTGACTCATCTAGCATGTCTAGATATGTTGGTTCCGGGCCGGTCCTCGCGTGGCAACGAGTTCGGCTCATCCCCCTGGTCGGGACGGGTGCGCGTGCCCGTCCCGACCCAGCAAGCTGCTCTGCCGTCGTACCGCCGAACTGGGCTGCGGCGGCCGAGCGGGCGGGCCGTGCGGACGCCGGCCACGCACGGCCCGCCCTTCCATGCACCACCGCACCGACCCTCCGTGTTCCCGACTGCCCGAGGAAAGGACCGTCGTGGCCCAGGTGTACCGAGGTGGTCGGCCCTTCGGGACCGGCTGTCCGACCCGGTTGACTCCGCACGAGGTGCGGACCCGCACTTTCGACAGGCGTCGTCGTGGGGTCGACCCCGATCAGGTACGCGAGTTCCAGGCCACGGTCGCCGACGAGCTGACCGATCTGTACCAGCAGATCCGCAGACTCGCCCAGGAGAACGACAGGCTCAAGCGGACGCTGCGCGACTGGCAGTCGATGCACGCCCGGCACTGCCGCCCGCCGAACCAGGGCCCCTGGTGACCGTCCGCCCCGAGCCCGGCGACCTGCTCCGGATCGACGGCCGGGCTTCGGTGCAGTTCGCCGGCGACCGGGCGCTGACCCTGCGTGTGGTGTCGATCAGCGACCACACCGGGTGTGTCAACGACAGGGGCGGGGCGTCGAGGGCCGGCGGGTCGCGAGGATGGCAAGGGTTTCCCGGCGTACGTCGTCGGGCTCGTGAATCAGGCGGCGGTGGGCGAAGCGGACCACCAGGATGCCGGCGGTCGCCAGCAGCGCGTCCCGGCGCAGGTCGATCTCGCGCTGTCGGGGGTCACCGTGAGTCGTTGCCCCGTCGAGTTCGATGTTGACCCGTTCCTGCTCGGCGAAGAGGTCGAGGTACAGGGTGCGGCGTCCGATCGTGATCCGCCCCTGTCGCTGGAACGCGGGCATGCCCGGGCCGATGAAGACGTGATCGTGCCCCCAGATTTCCAGCGGACTCCGGCAGCCATCGGCCAGCCGGATCAGCAACGTGTGCAGTGCCGCCCGGTCCGGCAGCTTCGACGCGTCGCGCAGGGCCGAGGCCACCCGCGCCGGTGTGGTGAGCCGGTCGTTGACGGCCTTTATGATCGGTGCCCGTTGCTCGGCGGGTGGCAGCAGCGGCCAGGCATCGACGAGGGTCTGCTCGATGCGGGTCACCGGGTGCCCCTGGCGCACCACCACCTGAGGCGGCTGGAGGGTGAGGTGGCGCCGCCTGTGGACCCGCGCACCGGGCTGACCGCGTAGGCCACTGTCGTTCGGTGCGCTCAGGTGCAGCAGGTCGGCGCTCGCCTGCTGGCGTAAGCCCCACAGATCCAAGGCGGTGAGGTGGCTGAACGCCGCCCGTCCTCGCGCCCAGGCGCACACCGCACGGCGGGCCACGGACGGGTCGAGTCGGTTGAGCGCGGGAGCGTCCCGGGGCCGGGCGACCAGCAGCTGCGCCGAGGCGAACACCCCGGGCAGCACGCGCACCAGGCCACCCGCCCGACACGCCTTCTGGAGAACCCACCGGGGCACCACCTGCTCGACGTCCGCCCTGGTCACCAGACCCCCGCTCCGCGCCAGCAACTCCCTCAGCACCGTGTTCACGCCACCGACCGTGCCGCCCCGCCCTCTTCCATCACCACCCCCTCCCCTGCGCCTGTGGATACGGAACCCGACTGTGGAAATCTCCCGTCAGCCAGAATCTGCTACAGCCAGCCGTTCTCCACGGGCACCCCCCGGATCCGGATCTGTGGCAGTGGAGGTGCTTCATGGTCGGCGTGTCGAGCACCGGGGCTGCCACGGATCGCAGGCGCGGGGCTGTGCGGGGTCGCAAGGTTGGACTGATCCCGTGGTTGGCGGGGGTCGCCGGTCCGGCGAAAGGTGGGGGTGATCCGATATAAGGGACGGATGGAGTTGCCGCCGTATCTGGCCACGATGCCGATGCACGCGATCACCGAGATGCACGGCGAGGCCGGGCTGCGGGAGCGGTTCCGGCTGGAGGTCGAGAGGTTCGGGGCCGCGGAGCGGCAACGGCTCGACGAGGCGTTGGAGCTGGCCACGCGGCTGCATCGCGATGATCGGCGGTCCCGGGAGCCGTACGTCAATCATCTGCTCCGGGTGGCGATCCGGATGATGCACCACTACCAGGTACGCGACGTCGATGTCATCGTCGCCGGCCTGCTGCACGACACGGTCGAGGACCATCCCGCCGAGCTGGTCGGCGACGGGAAGCTGAGCAGTGACGCGGGGCCGGGCAGAGGTGCGGGGCCGAGCAGCGGTGGGCAGCCGAGCCGCGGTGGGGAGCTGGCCGAGGACCTGACTGACGCGGCGTTGGGGGTGCTCGCCGCGCGGTTCGGGTCGCGGGTGGCGCGGCTGGTCGCGGCGGTCACCAACCCGCCCTGGGATCCTGGGCGGGACCGGTACGAGCAGTACCGGGAGCATGTCGCGGCAAGTCTGGAACGGGAACCCTGGGCTCGGGTCATCAAGGTCTCCGACTTCACCGACAACGGCGTCGGGGTGATCCATTCCGTCGGCCCGAAGGTCGAGTCGTCGGCCCGCAAGTACCGCCCGTTGGTGCCGGTGTACCGCGACCTCGTCACCCGTGCCGACACTCCCCTGTCGGAGCCGGTCAAGCGACACATCCTGGAGCAGCTCGACCTGGCCGAGCAACGCTTCAGCGCCATCCTCGACCAGCCCGCCCACCCTGCCTGAACCGGTCGATCACCGTTGGGCCGGGGCACCCGTATGTGGTGCGGTTGGCGGGTTGAGCCGGCTCACCAGGAGTTCGGCCTGGGCCACCGACCCGCCGCCGACCCCGAGTCCGCCACGGGCGGCACGGTAGAACCCGTCGCGTGCCTCGTTGGCCCGGTGCAGCAACGTGACCCGGTCGGCGTCGGCCTGACCGTCCCGGGCCAGCCGCTCGACCTCCCAGACACTGTCCCGCCAGGCCCGCGCCGCCGCCACCGTCGGCGCGTCGCCGAGCAGCAGCGTGTTCTCCCAGGCCAGGGTGTGCCGGAAGTCGGCCTCGGCGAGCGCGGCGAGCGCCTCGTCGCGGTCGACGTGACCGCCGATCAGCCGGCTGGCGATGGTGTGCGCCTCCTTCAGCGCACGAGCGAACTCGGCGTACGCGTCGAGCCGGCGCTCGTCCCAGCGCACCGTCTGGTTGCGTCGCCACCGGGACCTGTCCGCCAGTGACGTGGCGACGATCGTGCCGATGGTGCCGACCAGCACACCGAGCAGTGCCGGTAGCTGCGCAGCGAGACTGTCCATGGTCGCACAGCCTGGCAGCCGCCGGCAGCCATCGTCCACCCGCCGACAGTGGATCCGCGATGGGTACGATCGATGATCCAGGCCCTCCTCCGTTAGGAGCCCGGCATGGCCAGCCCGGATCCCGATCTCACCGCGAGCCTTGAGCCCATGGCCCGCAAGCCCTGATCGGCAGTGACGACCGTGAACCCGCTGACCCAGCTGTCCCTGTCCGAACTGCGGTGGCGGACCAGCGTCAAGTGGCGCCAGTACGCCGATGACGTGCTGCCCCTGTGGGTGGCCGAGATGGACGTGCCGTTGGCCGCGCCCGTCGCCGAGGCGCTGCACGACGCGGTCGGACGCGGCGACACCGGGTACGCCTACGGGACGGCGTACGCCGAGGCGCTCGGCGACTTCGCGGCCCGGCGGTGGGGCTGGTCCGAGCTGCCGGTCGACCGCGTCACAGTGGTGCCGGACGTGATGCTCGGCATCGTCGAGGTGCTGCGGCTGCTCACCGGGCCGGGCGACGCTGTCGTGTTCTGCTCACCCGTGTACCCACCGTTCTACGCCTTCGTCAGTCACGCCGACCGGCGGGTGGTCGAGGTGCCGCTCGGCGCGGACCGGCGGATGGACCTGTCGGCGCTGGACGAGGCGTTCCGGCGGGCCCGTGCGGGCGGCCGGCGGGCGGTCTTCCTGCTGTGCAACCCGCACAACCCGACAGGTGTCGTCCACCGCCGGGACGAACTCGACGCGCTCGCCGACCTCGCCGGCCGCCACGGGGTACGGGTGGTGTCCGACGAGATCCACGCGCCGCTGGTACTGCCCGGGGCGCGGTTCACGCCGTACCTCACGGTGCCCGGCGCGGAGGACGCGTTCGCCCTGCTGTCCGCGTCGAAGGCGTGGAACCTGGCCGGGCTGAAGGCGGCGCTCGTGGTGGCGGGCCGGCA
The DNA here is from genome assembly GCF_016863495.1 of Micromonospora andamanensis. Lineage (GTDB taxonomy): Bacteria > Actinomycetota > Actinomycetes > Mycobacteriales > Micromonosporaceae > Micromonospora > Micromonospora andamanensis. The sequence goes on along the minus strand of NZ_BOOZ01000012.1, from coordinate 39,055 downwards.
CGCGGTGACGGACCTGCGGCGGATGCCGGAGGAGGTCGGCCACGGGCCGAGTCATCTGGGCGTCATCGCGCACACTGCGGCTTTCCGCGACGGCGGTGACTGGTTGGACGGTCTGCTGGACGGCCTCGACGAGAACCGCGACCTGCTGGAGTCGCTGCTGGCGCGGCACGCACCGAAAATTCGCCACCACCGGCCCGAGGGCACCTACCTCGCCTGGCTGGACTGCACCGCACTCGGCATCGACAGCGGGCCGGTCGACGACGAGCCCGGCATGGTGACCGATGTCGCCGGGCCGGCGGCGCTGTTCCTCGACCGGGCGCGGGTCGCCCTCAGCTCCGGGCACGTCTTCGGCACCGGCGGTGCCGGCTTCGTACGGCTCAACTTCGCCACCTCACCGGAGATCCTGACCGAGGCGGTGACCCGGATGGGCCGCGCCGTCACCGAGCACCACAGGACGGCCCGCTAGCGCGGCGGACGGGTCAGGCGAAGAAACCGGCGCGCAGGTTGATGCCGTGTTCGATCCACGCCTTCAGGCAGCAGAGCATCTGGGTCCAGCCCTGGCAGTTGCCGTACGAGGCTTCCTGACCCTCGGCGGTGGGCCGCCACCCCTGCTCGGCGATGGTGACCAGGGTCCGATCCTCACCGAGGGCCTCGAACTCCATGGTGACTGTGGTGGAGTAGGACGCGCCGGCGACCGGCTCGTCGGTGGTGGACTGGGCACCGTCGGCCGCCTCCCAGCGCAGCACGATCCGCCGGTCCTGCTCCACCTCGACCACCTCGACCGGGAACGCTCCGGGGAAGTCGGCGAAATCCCAGCTAACGGTGGCACCGGTGACCAGTCGGCCCTTCGCGCCCCCGGTGGTGAAGTACTGGGAGAGCTGGTCGGGGTCGGCCACTGCTTCGAACACCTCGTGCACCGGACGGCTGATCCGCCCGGCGATCTTGAACCGCAGGTCCACGGCAGGCCCCTCTCGCATCGTCGACATGTTATAGCTTTATAACATGTCGAGTCGTCGTGGCGAGCCTTCCCGCCCGGATCCGGTCGATGAGGACCGCGTTTTCAAGGCGCTGGCGTCGTCCACCCGGCGGCAACTCCTCGACGCGCTCAAGGACCAGTCACGCACCACAGGTGATCTCTGCGAACGGTTCCCGCAGCTGGACCGCTGCACGGTGATGCAGCACCTGCGGGTGCTGGAGGCGGCCGGGCTGGTCATCGCCCAGCGCAAGGGCCGCGAGCGGTGGAACCACCTCGACCCGCTACCGATCAAGCACATCCACGACCGGTGGATCGGCGACTACGCCAGCGCCGCAGTGGGGTTGCTGGCCACGCTCAAGAGCGACCTGGAAAGCCGCGCGCCCGGCCACCGGGACGGGTGACCGGGCGCGCCGGGGCGATCACTTTCGGTCGGGCGCCGGCCCGTTGTCGTTGAACCGGAAGCTGCTCGTGGGTGGCGCGTCGCCCAGCTCCTCCAGGATCAGCCCGGAGTCCCGCGAGGTCCGCAGGTAGGCCGAGTTGTTGCTGATCAGGAAGCCCTCGTCCGCGTCGGCGGCGGAGATGGTGAACTGCTGCCGTGGCTCGCCCTCCCGGCAGGCGGCACCCTCCACCACCAGCGGCCGGCCGCCGCCCGGGTTGAGCGCCTGCCAGCAGACCGGCTCGCCGGTGCCGGGGCCACCACCGGCCGAACGGTACGACTTGATCAGAAAGTTCTGCCCGGTCAGCGGGGTCGGCACGAACAACTGCCGGCCGCTGTCGTCGTCCACCTCGGCGAGGCGGTCGTCATCGGTCAACGACAGTCCCGCCTCGAACCCGTCGACCCGGGTGATGGTGATCTGGCGGGTGCCGGACAGCACCGCCGGGGTGGCGGTCGGCGCCGGGCTGGCCGACTCCGAGGCCGTGGGCGTGGGTGCTCCGGTGGGGGTCACCTCGGTGATCGGCGTACCGGTGGCCGTCGGTGACGCGGAGACCTCGTCTGTCGCACTCGTTCCACCGCAGCCTGCGGCCCCGACGGCCAACGCCACCAGCCCCGCTCCGGCGAACCAGTTTCGTATCGACATTCCTCGCTCCTCATCCCGGCCGCGCCGGTCCCTCTGGTCGGCATACCGCGCCCCCACGGCCGTCCTCCTTGATCGACGTACCCGGGAGGCGGCGCAGGTATGCGGCGGCGTCCGGGTTGCTACTCAGGTCGTAAGTCGAATGCCGTCCTGCGCCAGATGTCGCGCCGACGGCGCTCGCGCAGGCTGGCACCAGGCCCCAGGGGACGTCGTACGGAACCTCTCCGGACACCCAAGCGGCCCGGAAGGTGGCAGCGGACCGTGACCCACGAGACCGTGACCCGACCCCGCTCACCCCGACACCTCTCGCGTCGCGTACGAATCGGCGCGGCCCTGGCCACGGCGGTCGCCGTCGCCGCGACGGTGGCGGGGTGCGGCACGTCGCAGACCGACCCGGCACCACCCGCCCCCGCGCCAGCCGCCCCGGCCGCGCTTACCGGCGCGAACGTCGACACCTGGCTCGACGGGCTGCTGCCGGCCGCGCTGGCCCGCACCGGCGTCGCGGGGGCGAGCGTCGCCGTGGTCCGGGACGGCGAGATCCTCACCGCCCGGGGATACGGACACGCCGACACCGGCGACGACGGTACGGACGCGGTACCTGTCGACCCCGACCGGCACCTGTTCCGGGTCGGATCGGTGTCCAAGCTGGTCACCGCCACGGCGGTGCTGCAACTCGTGCAGGACGGCACGCTCGACCTGGACACCGACGTCGCCGAGTATCTCGACTTCACCGTGCCGCGCCGCTATCCGCAGGCTGTCACGCTGCGGCACCTGCTGACCCACACCGCCGGATTCGAGGAGCGGATCGCCGGCCTGATCGGCACCGCCGGCACCGACGTCGACCTGCGGGCCGCCCTGGCCGACGACCCGCCGGAGCAGATCTACGAGCCGGGCACGGTGCCGGCCTACTCCAACTACGGCAACGCGCTGGCCGGGTACATCGTGCAGCGGGCCAGTGGCACCCGCTTCGAGGAGTACGTCTACGGCAACGTCCTGGCCCGCGCCGGCATGACCTCGTCCAGCTTCGAACAGCCGCTGCCGGCTCAGCTGAGCGACCGAATGTCCAACGGGTACGAACGAGTCGGCGCGCCCGCCGCGCCGTTCGAGATCGTGGGAACTCCCCCGGCCGGCGCGCTCAGCGCCCCGGCGACGGACATGGCCCGGTTCATGCTCGCCCAACTGGGTGAACAGGTGGGCGAGGCGCCGCTGCTCGACCCGGCCACGCGGGAGCTGATGCAGCGTCCGGCGCTCGACGCGAACTCGCTGGGCACGCTCGCCGACGGCCCCCGGATGACGCTCGGCTACTTCGAGGAGAACCGCAACGGGCACCGCATCCTCGGGCACGGCGGGGACACCCTGTACTTCCACTCCCACCTCCAGCTCTACCCCGACGACCGGACCGGCATCTACCTCTCGCTGAACAGCACCGGGGAGAGCGCGCTGGGCAGCCACGAACTGCGGCAGGCCGTGCTGAACGGCTTCGCCGACCGCTACTTCCCGGCCGAGCCCACCCAACCGGGCGAGGGCACGCAGCCCGTCGAAAGCACGCAACCGGCCGAAGGCACGCAGGCCGCCGAAGGCACGCAGCCGGCCGAGGGCACGCAGCCGGCCGGGCGTACGCGACCGGCCGCTGGTGTCGACGCGGCCACCTCGGCCGAGCACGCCCAGCTGGCCGCCGGCACGTACGAGAGTTCGCGGACGGTGCACAGCAACTTCCTGACCCTGATGGGTCTGGTCGGGCGTACCACTGTCAGCGTCACCGACGGCGACCGGCTGCTGTTCGAGCCCGCGCCGCTGTCCGACACTCCCGCGGTGTACGAGGAGGTCTCGCCGTGGGTGTGGCGCGAGGTCGGCGGGCAGCGAACCGTGGCGATGCGGGTGGCCGACGGCCAGGTGGCGGCGATCAGCTTCGACTCCGCGTTCGCGCTGCTGCCGGTGCCGGCCGAACGCGACTCGGCACTTGTCTTGACGGTGCTCGCCACGTCCACTGTCGTGCTGCTGCTCGTGGTTCTCTCCTGGCCGGTACGGGCCGTCGTCCGCCGCCGCCTCGGTCGCGCACCCCGGAACCGGGCCGGCCGGACCGCCCGGGTCCTCACCCGGGTCGCCGTGGCCGGTGCGCTGCTCGCCCTCGCCGGCTGGACGGTGAGCGTGGTCAGCATCATGGGCCTGCGGGAGGTTCCCGAGGCGAGCCTGCGCGTGGTGCAGCTGATGCAGCTGATCGGCCTGCTCGGCGTGCTCCCGGCCGCCGTCCGGCTGGTCGACGACCTCCGCCGCCGGGCCGGCTGGCAACGGATCGCCGGCAGCGTCGCGGTGCTGCTCGCGCTGGCTGGCACGGGTTGGTTCGCCGTCGAGTTCAGGTTGCTGGCCCCTAGCATCTCCTACTGACCGACACGAACCGGGATGCCCCGGAGCGAGGATGGCCAACGCATGTCCGACCACAGCGGCACCGTCACGGACGCCGTCGACGTCCCGGGCCCACCCCGGCTGACCAGGTGGTTCGACGAGCGACTGACCCGGGCCGGGGTGACCGGCCGATTCGCTCGGGACTGCCTGCTCGCGGCACTGCTCACCGTACTGACGTTTCTTGGTCTGACGTTGTTGTTCCGGTTCGTGGCGCCTGCGGAGGGGCTCACCTTCAGCCCGGCGCGGGTCTGGCTGGTCATCGCCCTGTGCACCGGGCAGGCGATGCTGCTGTGCCTGCGTCGGGTCCGGCCACTGCTCTGCCTCGCGCTCGTCGTCAGTGTCCAGGTGGCGGTCATCGTCCTCTCGGTGCCGGAGGCGGCGATCCGCGGCATCGCGCCGTTCGTCGCGGCGTACACAGTCGGCGTGGTGCTGCCGGTGCGCATCGCGCTGCTGGCTGCCGGGGCGGCCGTGGTGGTGGAGACGTCAGGTGTGGCGGTGGCGGTGCGGGCTGCCGATGCGGCCGACTTCGTCGTCGGCGGGCCCGGCCCGGGACCGCTCGCCACGACAGTCGGACACCTTGCCACAAGCGCGTTGGTCTACGTCGGTCTGGTCCTCCTCGGCAGCTACGTGGCCACCTACCGGCGCTACCTGCACCTGGTGCGGGTCCGGGCGGACGAGGCGGTGCGGGCGCAGCAGGCCACGGTGCGCGCCGCGATCGGCGCGGAACGTGCCCGGATGGCCCGGGAGTTGCACGACGTCGCCGCCCATCACCTGTCCGGCATGGTGGTGCAGGCGGCGGCGGCCGAGCGGCTGATCGATCCTGACCCGTCGGCGGCGAAGGCGGCGGTGAGCTGGATCCGCTCCCAGGGCAAGGAGACCCTCGACAATCTCCGACTCGTGGTGGGCGTGCTGCGCGGTCGGCCCGGCGACAGCGACGACAACGCTCCGGTGCCCGGGTTGGCCATGCTCGACGATCTCGTACGCGACGCCCGGCAGCTCGGCAGCCCCGTCGAGTTCGTCCGGGACGGGCAGCACCGCGACGTGCCGCCGATCGCCGACGTCGCGCTGTTCCGGATCGTCCAGGAGTCCCTCTCCAACGCCCGCCAGCACGCCCCGGGCGCGCCGGTCCGCGTGGAGCTGCGCTTCCTGCCCCGCAAGGTCTCCCTTGAGGTGCGTAACGACCGGCCGACGCGGCGGCCCGAGCCCAGATCCTCGGACACCTGTGGGGTCGGTCTGGTGGGTATGCGCGAGCGGGCGCACCTGATCGGCGCGCAGTTCGCCGCCGGCCCGACGGCGACCGGCGGGTGGTCGGTCACGGTGACGGTGCCGACGACAGACGATGCCCGCGCCACCGGGGCGACGGCGACCGTGAACGGAGACCACCAGAGATGATCACAGTGATGCTCGTCGACGACCAGTCGGTCGTGCGGGCCGGCTTCCGCGTCATCCTCGAACAGGCCGGCGACATCGAGGTGGTGGGTGAGGCGTCGAGCGGGTCGTCGGCCGTCGAGCTGGCCCGCCGGCTCCGCCCGGAGGTCATCTGCATGGACGTACGCATGCCCGGTGGCGACGGGCTCACCGCGACCCGCCGGATCGTCACCGAGGCGGTCGGGTCGCCGCCGGCCGTGCTGGTGGTCACCACTTTCGACCTCGACGAGTACGTCTTCGGCGCGCTGGAGTCCGGCGCCAGCGGTTTCATCCTCAAGGACTGCGAGCCGGAGGAGCTGATCGAGGCGGTCCGCCGCCTCGCCGACGGGCAGGGGCTGGTTGACCAGGCCGTCACCCGACGCGTGATAACCGAGTTCGCCCGCCGTACCCCGGCACCGGCGACCGATGCCGCAGCGGCGCACCAGCTCACCGCGCGGGAGGTCGAGATCATCGGCCTGCTCGCCCGAGGGCTGTCGAACGTCGAGATCGCCGACGAGCTGTTCATCGAGACCAGCACGGTCAAGTCGCACCTCGGCCGCGCGATGGCGAAGATCGGCGTACGGGACCGGCTCCAGACTGTCGTCTGGGCCTACCGCAACGGCGTCGCGCCACGTTGACCCCAGGCGCGCCGCCGGCTGCATACCCAGTATGCTCGCCTGCCATGCGACCGTAACCCGGCAACCGACACGTGGCGCTCGCCGCCGTCCTGGGTGGCGCGCTGCTCGGCTCTGTCGACTTTCTCTGGATCAAGTATCTGCCGTATGCCGTCGGCAACCTGGGCAACTCCAGTGCGGTGTGGGCGGTTGCCGCCTTCGTCTTCGGCTGCTGGGTCCGGTCGGGCCGGCTGCGCGCGGCGATCGGTGCCGCCGCCGGGCTCGTGATCGCGGTACCCAGCTACTACGTCACGGCGGCGCTGGTGCAGGGCGACGACTGGGCGGTGCTGTGGGCACCGACATCCCTTCTCTGGATGTGTTTCGGTGTCCTCGCCGGGATGCTCCTCGGCATCGCCGGGGTGTGGACGCGCGGGCCGGGTTGGCGACAGGTGGTCGGCCCCGCCCTGCCGGCAGCCGTGCTGTTCGCCGAGGCCGGCCTGGAGATCCGCCGGATCGGCGAGCCCGACTACGGCGACGATCCGGTCTGGGACGCCCTGATCAGGATCGCGCTCGGCCTGCTGGTCCTCGCCCTGGCCGGGCGTACGAACCGGCAACGCGCGCTGGCGCTCGTCGCGGCGTTACCGCTGGCGCTCGCGGGCCTGGCGGCATTCCTGCTGGCCGGCTTCCGCTGAACCCCACCCAGCGACCTCCCGGGCGCGGGCGCCCGGCGGCGGCACTCAGGCGAGGGACAGGAAGAGCTTTTCCATCTGTTCGAGGTTGGCCTTGCGGTCCTCCCCGGCGGAGCCGCTGACGCACTGCTCCAGCCCGCTCGCGATGATCTTGAATCCGGCCCGGTCCAACGCGCGCGATACCGCCGCCAGCTGGGTCACCACCTCGGCGCAGTCCCGGCCGTCCTCGAGCATGCCGATGACACCACGAATCTGCCCCTCGGCACGGCGCAGTCGCTTGACCACGTCACCTACCGCGTCCTCGTCGACCTGCATCCCCCACCCCTTCCGGCTCGTCGAACAACAGTACACCCGGGGGTATTTCCCGACCGGTGGTCGAGAGCACCACAGGCGGCCGTTTGCGATTCTCCGATCCCTGGTCAATACTCGGAACCAGATACCCCCCGGGGTATGTCGCCGAAACTCAGGATGGAGTGTTCCGTGACCACCAGCAGTTCGCCGACCATCGACGTGCCGACCACACGAGCACTGATCGCCAACAACCCCGACGTGCTGATCGTCGACGTGCGTACCCCTGGCGAGTTCGAGACCGCGCACGTCCCCGCCTCGATCAACCTGCCGCTCGACCAGGTCGACGCGCACCTGGGTCGGATCGTCAACGACGCGGGCGGCCGGATCCTGCTGATGTGTCAGTCCGGCGGCCGGGCCACCGCGGCCTGCGCCCGACTTGCCGGCGCCGGCCTGACCGACGCCACGGTCATCACCGGTGGCATGAACGCCTGGGTCGCCGCGGGCGGACCTGTCGAGCGCGGCCGCCAGCGGTGGAGCCTGGAACGCCAGGTCCGCCTCGTCGCCGGCGGTCTCGTCCTGCTCGCCGTGGTGGCCAGTGTCTGGGTGCCCGCTGCCCGGTTCGTGGCCGGCTTCATCGGCGCCGGCCTGACCTTCGCGGCGCTTACCGACACCTGCGCGATGGGCGCGATGCTGTCCCGGCTGCCCTACAACCGCGGCGCCGGTTGTGACGTGGACCAGTCCCTCGCCCGCCTGCGCAACGAGCGGCAGCAGGCATGAACGCTTCGGAGTACGTCCGGCAGGACCGCTCCGGCCCGGCCCGGGTGGTGCCCCTGCTCGGGTGGTTGCGCCACTACGACCGCCGTACGCTGCGCCACGACCTGATCGCCGGGGTGACAGTGGCGGTCATGCTGGTCCCGCAGAGCATGGCTTATGCCGCGCTGGCCGGCATGCCCCCGGTGACCGGGCTCTACGCCTCGGTGGTGCCGCTGCTTGTCTACGCATTGCTGGGCAGTTCCGGATCGCTTGCCGTCGGGCCGGTGGCGATCACCGCGTTGATGACCGGAACCGCACTGGCGCCCCTGGCCCACGGCGACCCCGCCCGGTACGCGGCCCTCGCCGGCCTGCTCGCCCTGTTGGTCGGCGCGATCCAGGTGCTGATGGGGGTGCTCCGGCTCGGTGCCTTGGTCAACTTCATGTCCCACTCGGTGCTGTCCGGCTTCACCTCCGCCGCCGCGATAGTCATCGCGGCCAGCCAGGTGAAAGACCTGCTCGGCCTCGACGCCGGGCGCGCGGAGACGTTTCCGGAGATCGCCGCGTCGATCTGGCGGTCGGTCACCACCGTCCATCCGCTGACGGTCCTGGTCTCCCTGACGAGCGTCGCCGGCCTGCTGCTGCTGCGCCGCTACCTGCCGAAACTGCCAGGCGCCCTGCTGGTGGTGGCGGGCATCACGGCGGTCAGCGCCGGGTTCTCCCTCGGTACACAGGGCGTACGGATCCTCACCGAGGTTCCCGGTGGGCTGCCCGCGCCGGCCGTCCCCGCGCTCGGCGGCTCGGACGTGGCGGCGTTGCTGCCGGCGGCCGTGGCGATCGCACTTGTCGCCTACATGGAGGGCATCGCCGTGGCCAAGTCCCTCGCGGCGCGCAGCCGCCAGCAGATCAGCCCCAACCAGGAACTCGCGGCTGTCGGTTCGGCAAACGTCGCGGCCGGCCTGTTCCAGGCGTTCCCGGTGGCCGGCGGCTTCTCCCGCAGTGCGGTGAACTTCTCCGCCGGGGCACGCACGCCCGTGGCCAGCGTGGTCACCGCCCTGGTGGTGGCCCTGACCGCGGTGTTCCTGACACCGGCCTTCCACCACCTGCCCAAGGCGGTGCTCGCCGCGATCGTGGTGGTGGCGGTGCTCGGGCTCGTCGACCGCCGGTCGGCGGTGACCGCGTGGCGGACCCGCCGCTCGGACGGTCTGACCCTCGCCCTCACCTTCGTGGTCACCCTGCTGTTCGGGGTCGAGCCAGGTCTCGCCGCCGGTGTGGCCTTCGGCCTGGCGGTGTTCCTGTGGCGCTCCGCCCGGCCGCACCTGGCCGAACTCGGCCGGGTGCCGGGCACGCAGACGTACCGCAACGTGGCGCGCTACGCCGGCCTGGTCACCGACCCTCGGGTCGCGATCGTCCGGGTGGACGGACCGCTGTACTTCGCCAACGCCCAGTTCCTGGAGGACCGGCTGCTCGGCCTGGCCGAGCAGCGGCCGGAACTGACGGCACTGGTGCTCGACGCGAGCGCGATGAGCGACACCGATGCCGACGGTGCCCATGCCGTCGCCGAGCTGCGCCAGCGTCTCGCGGCCCACGGCGTGGCGCTGCACCTGGCGACGGTCCGTGGGCCGGTGCGCGACCTGCTCGGCCGGGCCGGCGGGTGGCAGACGATGCACGGGGACGGCCAGGTGCACGCCGACCTCACCGCCGCGCTGGCAGCCACCGGCGCAAGGGTGGCACACCAGGTGGGCGACACGCCCGCGCGGCCACCCTCACCACAGGAGGTGTTCTAGCCGTGCCCGACCGGTTCGCCACGTTGCTGAGCTGTATCGACGGCCGCGTCCAGCGCCCCCTCGACGAGTGGGTGAGACGGCATCTCGACGTCGACTACCTCGACACCATCACCGAGCCCGGGCCGGAGGCGGTGCTGGCCACCACCGGCGAGGCCGGGCTGGACGCCCTGCTGGACAAGGTGCGGATCTCCCAGCGGGCCCACGGCAGCGCGACCCTTGTCGTCGCCGGGCACTCCGACTGCGCGGGCAACCCGGTGAGCGTGGCGGAGCATCATCGCCAACTGCGTACCGGTCTGTCCCGGTTGGCCGCCCGGCTGCCGGGCACCCGCATCCTCGCCGTACACGCCGGCACCTGCGGCCACCGGTGCTGGGCGCCCGAACTTGTCGCGGAGGTGACCCCGCCCACTACCGGATCGTGAAACTCTGCCCGTCAGATACCCCCAGGGGTATAGAGGAACCGAACCCAGCAAGGAGCTGACCGTGCTGTTCACCCAGTACTACCTGGACTGCCTGTCCCAGGCGTCGTACCTGATCGCCGACGACACCACAGGCCGGGCGATCCTGGTCGACCCGCGCCGCGACATCGACGAGTACCTCACCGACGCCCAGGCCCGTGGACTGACCATCGAGGGCGTCATCAACACCCACTTCCACGCCGACTTCCTCGCCGGCCACCTGGAGGTGGCCGCCGCGACCGGCGCCTGGATCGGCTACGGCCGACGCGCCGAGACCGAGTACCCGATCCGCAAGCTGACCGACGGCGACCGGATCAGCCTCGGCGGGGTGACCCTCCAGATCATGGAAACCCCCGGCCACACCCCGGAGTCGGTGAGCGTGCTGGTGTACGAGCACCCCGACGACACCGTCCCGTACGGGGTGTTGACAGGTGACGCGCTGTTCATCGGCGACGTGGGCCGGCCCGACCTGCTCGCCTCGTTCGGCGTGACCGCCGACGAGCTGGGCAGCATGCTCTACCACAGCGTGCACCGCAAGCTGATGGCCCTGCCGGATGCGGTACGGGTCTTCCCGGCCCACGGCGCGGGCTCGGCCTGCGGCAAGAACCTGTCGACCGAGCGGCAGTCCACCATCGGCGAGCAGCGCCGCACCAACTACGCCTGCGCGCCGATGAGCGAGGAACAGTTCGTCGCCCTGGTCACCGGCGGTCAGCCGGCGGCACCGGGATACTTCGCCTTCGACGCGGTGCTCAACCGTAAGGCCCGCGAGCTGTTCGACCACGCGCGCCCGGCCCGACCGCTCACGCCCGCCGAGTTCCTCGCCGCCCGGGCCGACGGCGCCGTCGTGGTCGACACCCGCGACCCGCACGAGTACGCCGCCGGACACCTTCGCGGTGCGATCAACATCCCCGCCGACGGCCGTTTCGCCGAGACCGCCGGCAGCGTCGTCGCGCCCGAGCGCACCATCCTCGTGGTCGCCCACCAGGGCCGCGAGGAGGAGGTCGTGACCCGCCTCGCCCGAATCGGCTTCGACCATGTCACCGGGTACCTGCCCGAGCCCGAGGACGCGTTCCGCGAGATGGTCGCCGAGCTGACCCCGGCCAGCCGGGTCACCGCCACCGAGCTGCGCGACGCCCTGGACCGGGCCGAGCCGCCGCGCGTGCTCGACGTGCGCAACGCCGGGGAACGCGAGAACGGCGCCATCGACGGCTCGCTGCACATTCCGCTCGCCGAACTGCCCCGGCGACTCGACGAGGTGCCCGACGACAAGCCCGTCGTCGTGCACTGCGCCGGCGGCTACCGCTCCTCCGTCGCCGCCAGCCTGTTGCGGGCCGCCGGCCGTACCGACGTCGCCGACCTGCTCGGCGGCTACGGCGCCTGGCAGGCGCTGCGGCACCCTACCGCAGCCTGAGCCCCCCGGTGCGGTGTGGCCGTTGCCACCGGCAGCGGCCGCACCCGCACCCCGGCCCGATCTCCGGCACCAGTCGTGGCGGTCGGCCCGGGAACGACGGCCAGGACCGGTTCAGCCGTGGAGCTTGAGGGCCCGGAGCAGGTCGTCGTTCTCCTCGGGGGTGCCGATCGACAGCCGGACGCCGCCGTCGATCACGTTGCTGCGGTCCCGCAATCTGATGCCCTGTGCGGCGAGGGCGGCGCACAGCCGCTGCGGATCATCGGTACGAAACAGCAGGAAGTTGGCGTCCGAGGGGAGCACCTCGATCACGGTGGGCAGCTGCGCCAGGGCGTGTCGCACCCGGTCCCGTTCGGCGACGATGCGGTCGATGTTGCGCCGCCCGTAGGCGAGGCCCGCGGGCGAGACCGCCGCGCCGATCGCACGGATCGCGGTGACGGTGAGGGGGTACGGCGGCATGATGCGACGCAGTACGCCTACCACCTCCGGGTGTGCCAGCGTGATTCCGCAGCGCTCACCGGCCAGGCTGTACTCCTTGGACAGCGAACGCACCACGACGAGATTGGGATGATCGGCGATGTCGCAGGCCAGCGACGGCCGACCCGAGTAGTCCAGGTAGAGCTCGTCCACCAGCACTATCGCCCGGCCGCGCAACCGCTCGGCGAGACGCAGCACGGCCGCCCGGTCCATCAGGTTGGCGGTCGGATTGTTCGGTGAACAGACGAAGACGAGTTTGATCCCCGGGTCGGCGTCGCAGGCGGCGAGCATCGCCTCGGTGTCGAGCTGGTAGGACCCGGCCAGCAGCGGCACCTCGGTCACCGAGGCGCCCTGGATGGCCGCGGCCGTCTCGTACATGACGAAGGTCGGCGGTGTGATCAGGATGCCGTCCCGGCCGGCCGCGCAGAACGCCCGGACCAGCAGGTCGATGGCCTCGTCCGCGCCGCGCGACAGGAAGAGCTGCGCCACCGGCAGCCCGTAGATCTCGGCGAACCGGCGCAGCAGCGACGGCGGTTGCGGTTCCGGATACCGGTTGAGGCCCTCCTGTTCGGGCCCGCCCGGGTACGGCGGATAGGGGTTCTCGTTCGCGTCGAGATGGATCCGGACGGCCTGCTCGGCCTCGACCCGCGCCGAACTGTACGGCCGCATCGCGTAGATCTCGGGCCTGACCAGCGAAACGATGTCGTCCACGAGCTGCGCGATCCTCTCCGGCCGGGCCGGGTCCGTCCCGGTAGGCGCAGGGTACCGCCCACCGGGACCGATCGCCGGTGCGTGGGCATCGACCTGGCCGGCGGCACGGTCGAACTGCCGACCAGACCATTGGCTCAGGTGGCGTTGGACCAGGCACGGCTCGACAACACGAGTCGGTAGCCGTCCGGATCCTGCACCGTCACACCCCACCGGTCCCAGTACGCGCTCTGCGTGATCTGCCGGCCGCCGGCCGCCTCCAGCCTGTTGATCATGGCCTCGTCGACAGGCGTGGCCAGGTACAGCACGAGCAGGTCCTCGGCGGTCGGCGACGGGAAGGCGTCAAGGTTCGATCCGCCGACCAGCTCGAGATGCCATGGGGCTTCCGGCCAGCCGAGCATGACCAGGTCATGCTCGTCCGGGGACGCGGCGGTCACCCGGTAGAGCACGTGCAACCCCAGCCCTTGTACGTAGAACCGTTCGGTGTCCGCCAGGTGCCTGCTGGGTCGGGCGAGGCGGATCGCCGCCGTCGGGTTGATCAACTGAGATCGCACCTTCCTTCCGGTCCCCCGACCACGATCCATGCTGAACCGCACTTCAGGTCAACCGGCACATCCGCTGCCGCTACGGACGGGACGCGCGGTGACATGCTTTCCCGCCTTCTGTCACGGTGAGGCGGACCTGCCGTGGGCAGCACGGTTTCTGCCCACGGCGGATCGCTTTGCGTCCGCCGACGACGGTCGGAGATGCTCGGGGTGTGCCCGAGCGAATGGACGTCCTGGTCGGAGATCTGCGCTTCGCACTGCGGGTCTGGCGGGCCGCCGACCAGCACAACACCCCGGTTGTGCTGCTACCCGCCACCGGCAGGACCGCAGGCGACTGGGATGTGATCGCCTCGGGCCTTCACGGTGAGCGCCCGGTGTACGCCGTCGACCTGCGGGGCCACGGTGACAGTGCCTGGCCCGGTCGCTACCGCATGGATCTGTTCTCGCAGGACGTCATCGGCATCCTGGACCGGCTGGACCTCGGGCCGGTGGATCTGGTCGGTCATTCCCTCGGTGGCCTGGTGGCCTGCCGGGTGGCCGCCGCAGGGCAGGGGCACGTCCGCAAACTCGTGCTCGAGGACATCGGGTTCCCGCACCCGCGACCGCCGGGACTTCCCGACCGTCCCGAGGGAGAGCTGCCGTTCGACTGGCACATGGTGGAGCAGATCAGGCCCCAGATCGACGATCCGGATCCAGGATGGGCCGACATCGTCGGCCGGATCACGGCAGCCACGCTGCTCATCGCCGGTGGAGCCGCGAGCCCGGTGCCCCAGCGGCACATCGTCGAACTCGCCGACCGTCTGGCCGACGTCCGGATGACGACGATCAACGCCGGGCACCTGGTTCACGAGACCATGCCAGCCGAGTACCTCAGAGCCCTCGTCGCGTTCCTCGGCGAATGAACGAGGCCCCGCCGGCACCACCGGCAGGGCCTCCTGCCCCCGCACCTCCCGCCACACCACGGCTGTGTAGCGGTGGGCGGGTCAGGGCACGATCACGACCCCGCCCCGCACGCCGCCTCGGGCCAGCCGCTCGTGGGCGGCTGCCGCGTCGGCGAACGGGTAGACCCCGGCGACCCGTAGCGGGATCTCCCCGCGTTCCACACGTTTCACCAACTCGCCCAGCCGGGTGCCGTCCGGCAGCACGTCCAGCGCGTACGTCCGGATTCCCCGTACCGGTTCCGGGCGCAGTGGCGGCGAGGCCGCCACGAAAGCGCCGCCATCGCGGACCAGGTCCAGCAGCGACGGGCCGATCACGGCCAGGTCGACAACCGCGTCGAAACTGCCGGTCGGCAGCCCGGGCGGACCGTCCGCGCGGGGCACGAACGTCGCGCCCTGCGACTCGACGAACTCGCGGTCGCCGTCGCCGGCCAGCCCGGTGACGCGCAGGCCGGCGACCCGGGCCAACGCCAGGGTGAACCCGCCGACCTGCCCGGCGGCGCCGGTGACGAGCACGGACGAGCCCGCGGGGAGCGAGAGCAGGTCGAGTGCCTGGGCGGCGGTGAGGCCGTTTGTCGGCAGGGTCGCGGCCTCAGGGGCGGGAACCCCGTCGGGTGCGGCGGTCAGCCACGCCGCATCGAGGACCACGTACTCCGCGTGCGCACCGACGGTGGTGCGCAGCCACGGTGAGAAACCGATGACCTGGTCGTCCACTGTGCAGCCGGTGACCGACGGACCGACCGCGTCGACGGTCCCCGCCACGTCCCACCCGGGGACGTACGGCAGCTCCACCGGCAGGGGCGCCGGAAACCTGCCGGCACGGATCATGAGATCGACGGGGTGCAGCACGGACGCGGCGACCCGTACCCGCACCTGCCCCGGTCCCGGCTGCGGCACCGGCAGATCCGTCACCACGTGCAGCACCTCCGGCCCCCCGAACTGTGCATAGCTGACTGCGCGCATCGCCGCGTCCTTCCACTCAGTGCCGTTGACGCCACCACGGTAGGTATCGTTAGGAACTGTCAGTAAGTAGGTACCTGTAAGTGCCTAGGGCACCGGCGAGGTGGTGGAAGATGGCGACGACGACCGCCGGACAGCGACGGGAACAGGCCAAACGCGACTACGACGCGTTCCTGGCCGTCTGCCCGACCCGGGAACTGCTGAGCACGCTCACCGACAAGTGGGCGGCGCTCGTCATCGCGGCACTGGCCGGCGGCCCGCAGCGGCACAGCGAACTCGCCCGCCGCATCGCCGGCGTCAGCCAGAAGATGCTCACCCAGACCCTGCGCACACTGGAACGCGACGGTCTGGTCACCCGCACCGTGACCGCCTCGGTGCCAGCCCGCGTCGACTACGCGCTCACCCCGATCGGTCATGACCTGCTCCCGCTGATGGTCGCGATCAAGACCTGGGCGGAGACGCACATGGATCGGGTCTTCCAGGCCCGTGCGCAGTTCGACGCACGCTCCTGACCTCGCGTCCGCCGGGGTCACCGCGGCCCGAGCAGCCCGCCGGGGTCACTGCGGCCCGAGCAGCCCGCCGGGGTCACCCGCTCGACGGCGGCCAGGAAGTGAGGTGTTCGGCTCCGATCACGGAGAGGAGCTGGAGTTTCTGGTGACTCTCGCTGCCGGGGACAGCGGTGTAGACCAGAAGCGAGTGCGACTGTTCGGGGTCGAGAAGCGTCTGACAGGTGAGTTCGAGAAGACCGAGCTCAGGGTGTATGAACCGTTTGACGTTCTGGTAGCCGACGCCGACCTCGTGTTCCTGCCAGGCGGCCCGGAACTCGTCGCTCTCGGCCGCCAGGAGCCGTTGGAGCTGGGCGGCCGACGAATCGGGACCACGCAGAGTCACCACTCTACGAAGCCCGGAGGCGAAGACACGCGAGTGCAACGCGTGGTCGTCGGGGTGGTACCGAGCCCGTTGGTCCGGGTCGGTAAACCACCGGTAGCCGATGCTGCGGGCCGGCCCGGTGTACCGCGTCAGGTCGCCGGTGAGCGCGACCCCGAGCGGTGTCTGCCGCAGGGTCTCGCCGAGTTCGGTGACGATCTCGGCGGGAGTGTCGGTGAGCCGGTCCAGGACGCGGAGCAGGCCGGGGCTGACGTGTTCGCTGCTCGCGCCTCTGGCGGGCGGGTTGTGCCCGGCGAGGCGGAACAGGTGGTCGCGTTCGTCGAGGGAGAGGTGCAGACCCTGCGCGAGCGAGGCGATCATCTGCGGGGACGGCTGAGGTCCGCGCTCCCGCTCCAGGCGGCTGTAGTAGTCGGTGGAGATGTGGCAGAGCGACGCGACTTCCTCGCGGCGCAGGCCGGAGGTCCGCCGCCGGTGCCCGCGCGGAAGACCGACGTCCTCGGGTTGGAGTGACTCCCGACGTCGACGCAGGAACTCGGCGAGGCCGGCCCGATCGATCATCGCTGCCTCCAGCCCTGGTCAACGGTCCTCCTCTCGTTCTATCACCGGCGGCCGGCCGCAGCCTCGGACCGTCGATCCCCCCTTACCCACTGGCCGGCCCGGCCAGCCTCGGATCGGCAGGCCGTGGATAACCGCGCGAAGCGGACGCAGCCTGGGGATGGCAGCCCGAGCGGGAGCGCCCGAGATACCAGGAGTCGACACATGGCACGCAGCACGCCGCACCTGACCGTTCCCGACCTCTCCGGAAAACTCGCAGTCGTCACCGGTGCCAGCGATGGCGTCGGACAGGTTCTGGCGGCCCGCCTCGCCGCCGCCGGCGCGGAGGTCGTCCTGCCGGTCCGCAACCGGCACAAGGGCGAAGCGACTCTCGCGCGGATCAGGCAGCAGCACCCCGGCGCCACCGTGTCCCTGCGGGACCTTGACCTGTCATCACTGACCTCGGTCGCCGCGCTCGGTGCCACGCTACGGGACGAGAACCGCCCGATACACATTCTGATCAACAACGCCGGGGTGATGACCCCGCCGAATCGACAGCTCACCGCTGACGGATTCGAGCTGCAGTTCGGCTGCAACCACCTCGGCCACTTCGCCCTGGTCTCCCAGCTGCTGCCGCTGTTGCGCGCTGGACACGCCAGGGTGACCTCGCAGATCAGCATCGCCGCCAACCAACACGCCATCAACTGGGACGACCTGAACTGCGAAAAGTCCTACGACCGCTTCCGCGCGTACAGCCAGTCCAAGATCGCATTCGGTCTGTTCGGGCTCGAACTGGACCGGCGCAGTCGGGCCGAGGGTTGGGGGATCACCAGCAACATCTCCCACCCCGGCATCGCCCCGACGGGCCTGCTCGCCGCACGTCCTGAGATAGGCCGTACGAAGGACACCGCCGGCGTACGCCTCATCCGCGCGCTTTCCCGACTCGGCGTCCTCGTCGGCACTGTCGAGACCGCGCTGCTGCCGGCCCTGTTCGCCGCCACCTCCCCGGACGCGCGTGGCGGCCGCTGCTACGGTCCGAGCGGTTTCCGGAACCTGTCCGGCGCACCCGCCGAACAGGCTCTCTACTCCCGGCTGCGCAGCGAGGACGAGGCCCGGCGCGTCTGGCAGGTCTCGGAGCAACTCACCGGCGCGTCCTTCCCGACTGAGCGTGTCGGACCACCGCACTAGTCTGCCGTCATGGCGAGCGCCGAGCTGGATGAGTTGATCGTGGCGGACGCCGACGCGCTGCGCGCCTGGTTGTCGGCCAACCACGCCTCGTCGCCAGGTGTCTGGCTGGCCCTGACCAGGAAGGGCGGCTCGGTCACCTCGCTGACCTGGCAGCAGGCGGTCGACGAGGCCCTGTGTTTCGGCTGGATCGACGGGCAGGCCCGCAAGCGGGACCACGAGACCTCCTGGATCCGGTTCACCCCTCGCCGACCCCGCAGCTCCTGGTCGCAACGGAACGTCGCCCACGTCGCCCGGCTGGAGGCGCAGGGGCGGATGCGGCCCGCTGGCCGCGCCGCTGTGGAAGCCGCGAAGGCGGACGGCCGGTGGGCTGCCGCCTACGCGCCGCCCTCGGAGGCCGAGGTGCCCGCCGACCTCCTCGCCGCCATCGCGGCCGACCCCGCCGCCCAGGCCATGTTCGACGTCCTCACCAGGACCAACCGGTTCGCGCTCATCCACCGCGTCAACGGCGTCAAACGGGCGCAGACCCGCGAGCGGAAGATCAGCGAGTTCGTCGCCATGCTGGCCCGTCACGAGACGATCTATCCGCAGAAGGCCCGGCCCCAGCCCTCGCCGTGATCGACACCCTGGTCGTCGTATTCGCCCGCTCTGACCAATAACCGCCATACCCGTAGCGCCGGGTCGAACGTGCTCAGAAAAATCTTGGCGTACCTGTCGATCGGGGTGGGTCCCTTTCGTAGCTCTGGTGAGAGCCCGGCACCGAGCCGGACGGCACGCCTCCTGGAGGGCACCATGAGCACCACGGCGACCACAAGCCACACCGCCACGCCGACGACCGGTGCGCTGATCGGCACCGGCCTGCTCGCCACGGCCGCCGCGAGCGCCGCCACGATGGCCGTCGCCACCGCCGGCAATATGGCGGGCGTCAGCCTCGACATCGCCGGTGCCCCGATCCCGGTCGCCGGGTTCGGTGTGTTGACCGCCGTCTTCTCGCTTGTCGGCGTGGCCATCGCCGCGCTGCTGTCCCGCTTCGCCAGGCGTCCACGGCGCACGTTCGTCCGCACCACCGTGGCGCTGACCGTGCTGTCGCTGCTGCCGGACGTGATCGTCGACGCCGGTCCGGCCACCAGGGCGCTGCTGATGCTCACCCACCTGGTCGCGGCCACGATCGTGATCCCCGCGGTCGCGCGCCGCCTGGCCGTCTGACCTGTCCCTCATCCACAGTCGAGACACCGGAGGACCCCAATGAAGCAGTACCTGCTGTCAGTGCATGTCGTCGAGGGCGCGCCTGAACCGTCCGACGACGAGATCCAGACCATGTTCAGGGAGACCGGTCGGATCAACGACGAGATGCAGGCCGCCGGCGCCTGGGTCTTCGGTGGCGGCCTCGTGTCGCCGGACAGCGCCACAGTCGTCCGGATCGAGAACGGCAGCACGACCATGAGCGACGGCCCGTTCGCCGAGACGAAGGAACACATCGCCGGCTTCTGGGTCATCAAGTGCGCCGACCTGGACGAGGCGCTGGCCTGGGCCGAGAAGTGCGCGGCCACCTGCGGGCCGGTCGAGGTACGCCCCTTCGACGACCTGTCCCAGGCCTGAACCGGCCGGTCACCGACATGGACCTGGCGAGCATCTACCGCGCGGAGTACGGCCGCTGCGTCGCCACCCTGACCCGCCTCCTCGGCGACATCAACCTGGCCGAGGAGGCGGTCCAGGACGCCTTCACCACAGCGTTGCAGAAATGGCAGACCGCACCGCCGAACCCGGGCGCCTGGATCGTGACCACCGCGCGCAACCGGGCCGTCGACCGGCTCCGTCGGGAGACGACCCGCGAGGCCCGGCACGCCGAGGCCCTGCTGCTGCACCAACCGGACGAACCCCAGGAGGTGGGACCGGTGAAAGACGACCAGCTACGCCTCATCTTCACCTGCTGCCACCCGGCGCTCGCCCCCGACGCGCGCACCGCTCTCACCCTCCGCCTCCTCGGTGGCCTCGACGTACCGGAGATCGCCCGGGCCTACCTGACCCAGGAGGCGACAGTCGCCCAGCGGATCGTGCGCGCCAAGAAGAAGATCCGCGACGCCGGCATCCCGTACCGGGTACCCGCCGAACACGAGCTGCCGGATCGACTGCCGCCCGTGCTCACCGTGCTCTACCTGATGTTCAACGAGGGCTACTCCGCCACCACCGGGCCGCTGATCAGGACGGACCTGTGCGCCGAGGCGATCCGGCTCGCCCGCGAACTCGCCGCGTTGATGCCCGACGAACCCGAGGTCCTCGGCCTGCTCGCCCTGCTGCTGCTGACCGAGGCACGCCGCCCCGCCCGGCTCGGCCCGACCGGCGACCTGGTCCCGCTGGCCGACCAGGACCGGTCACTGTGGGACCGCGCCCTCATCGCCGAGGGTCACGACCTGGTCCGTCGTTGCCTGCGGCGCAACCGGCCCGGGCCGTACCAGATCCAGGCCGCGATCAGCGCGGTGCACACCGACGGCGCCGCCACCGACTGGCGACAGGTCCTGGCACTGTACGACCAGTTGCTTGCGCTGGCGCCCACCCCGGTCGTCGCGCTCAACCGCGCGGTCGCGGTGGCCGAGGTGCACGGACCGGCGGTGGCCCTCGCCGCGCTTGAGGACATCGACCTACCCGGCTACCACCGGCTGCCCGCCACCCGCGCCGAACTGCTGGCCCGGCTCGGCCACCACGCGGCGGCCCGGGCCGCCTACGACGAGGCCGCGGCGCTGGCCACCAACGAGACCGAACGCGCCCACCTACAGCGGCGTCGCACCGAACTCACCGATCCGAGGAGAACATCATGACCGTCACCTACACCTTCGACGTCTTCGCCAGCCTCGACGGCTTCGGCACCACAAGTGGCGACTGGGGCGGCTACTGGGGCAAGCAGGGGCCCGAACTGCTCGCGCACCGTCTCGCCGCGTACCGCGCGGAGCAGCGCATGGTCTTCGGCGCCGACACGTACCGGGTGTTCGCGCGGCTGCTGGCCGAGAGCACCGAGGAGTCCGAGGTACGGGACGCCTGGGTCACCCGGATGCGGAACCTCCCGGCGACAGTGGTGTCGAACACCCTCGACACTCCCCTCGACTGGCCGGACGCGACTGTCGCCCGCGGCGACGCCGTCGACGTCGTCGCCCGGCTGAAGGAGGAGTCCGACGTGCCCCTGCGGTCACACGGCAGCCTGTCGATGAACCGGGCGCTGATGGCCGCAGGTCTGGTCGACCGCGTCCAGGTGACGATCTTTCCGGTGATCACCGGTCAGACCGGCACGGAACCGATCTTCCAGGGGGCCGCCGACTTCGACCTGGAGCTGATCGAGAGCCGGACCCTCGACGGCCGCACCCAGGAACTCACCTACCGACCCACCCGGCACGTCTGACTCGACCCGACGCGCCCGGAGCGGACCGCGCGGCAATCTGTCAAGGCTCTGTCAGGTATCGGTGCGGCACGAGAACTTCCTGCTCGAATCTAGGGATCGCTGGATCCGCCGGGGGAAGGGTTCACGTGCACCGCAGGGCAGATGTGGATGTCATCTCCGAGGAGAACAACGAGCAGATCAGAAGGCTCGATCCGCTGAGGTTGGACGACGATCTTCGCGCGTTGCCGGCGTTGAACATGGCCGCCGATGTCGCCGCGCTGGTGCGGGCGCTCGGCGGTGCCCTGCCCTCCGAGGCGAGCATCGCGGCTTTCACCACCACCGAGTGTCTTGCCGCCATGCGGGACCTGGGCATGTATCTCGGCAGTCTGCAGCGGCACGGAGTGTCCGCATTCGAGGCCGTGCCCGGCGCGGCCAGGTCTTTCCAGCTGCTGGGGCGGCGTACCCGGATGATCCCGCGCGACACGGTCTACCACTACACGTCCTGGAATCCGATCGGTGAGCGTGAACGGCTCTACACGGGCCATCCGATGGAACGCAACCTGATCAACGCGGTACGCACCTGCGTGCCGCACCTCGCCCGCGCCGTCGACATCGGGCGTTCGCTCCTCGACGAGGATCCGGCCGCGCCGACCCACGCGGACCGGCTGGCGTCGCTCACCTCGCACATCGCGGTCGCGGACACGGTGATGAGCGGTGTCCGGGTGACAGTGGCGCCGGAGTTCTTCGCGCGTGTGCTCAGGCCGTTCTACGAGGACGTACGTGTCGGGGGCCGGGCGTACATGGGCCCGGCGGCGGCGCACATTCCGATTTTCCTGATCGACCTGCTCCTGTGGGCCTCCGATCGCGGCAGCCCGGATTACCTCCAGTTCTGCGCCGAGGTGGCGTCGCAGACCCTCCCACAGTGGCAGCAGCGGTACGCGGAGTGGGCGGGGACGCCGTCCGTCACGTCCCGGGTCGTGGCGGCCCTCGAAGGTCCCGGCACGTCCTCGGCCGACGAGCACGTGGAGTCCAGTGCGAGAAGCCTGCGGCACGCCCTCCAGACGCTCACCGCGTTTCGCGGCAAGCATCTGGTCATGGCACGGCGCGCCTACCAGGAGGAACTCCGGCTTTACGAACTGGGCAGCGGTGGAGGAAGCGTGGGGCTCCTTGAGGAGATCCTCGCCCTCACCAGAAAGAACAGCGCCATGCTCAATGCCACCGCTGGGCAGCGGGTGCAGCTGCCGTGACGTACGAGGGTGAGTTGTCGACAGTGGACATCATGATTGTCGGAGCCGGGGTCGCCGGACTGGCCACCGCGGTGAGTCTGCACGCGGCCGGATTCAACCGGGTCACGGTCTTCGAGGCCGAACCACAGCTGCGCCCGCACGGCCTCGGCCTGAACATCCTGCCCAACGCCGTCCGGGAACTCGCTGAACTCGGACTGCTCGACGAGCTGCAGCAGCACGCTGTCCGTACCCGGGAACTGGCGATGTACAACCCTCGCGGTGATCTCGTCTGGCGCGAGGACCGTGGCACTCTGGCGGGCTACCGATGGCCGCAACTCTCCATCTCCCGCGCACGACTCGTGACGGTCCTCGCTGACGAGGTCCGGCGACGCCTGGGTGACAGCGCCGTCGTCACCGACGCTCGGCTCGTCGGACTGCACTCCGAGCCGGGTCGGGCGTACGCGACCGTCATGGACCGGGACGGCTCGACCCGGGTCGTCGAGACGGAGCTGCTCATCGGCGCGGACGGGGTCCATTCGGCCGTCCGGGCGGCGTTCTACCCGGCGGAGGGGCCACCGCCGTCGAACGGTGTGACGATGTTCCGAGGGACCGCCTGGGGGCCGGAGTTCCTGACCGGAAGCACAATGGCGGTGCTCGGCGACGACCGGCGGCGACTCGTCCTGTACCCGATCGACAGGGACGACACCCCGGGCAGGTGCTTGATCAACTGGGTCGCCGCCTGGCCGGACAGCGAGGCCGATGCGCTCCAGCGCGATGCGGCGGGCGTCGCCGAGCGGCGCGCGGCCGTCTTGCGCCAGTTCGGAAGCTGGGCGCCACCCGGCGTGGACCTGCCGCGCCTGCTCGGTGACACCGCGGACGTACAACAGTATTCGATGATCGACCGTGACCCCGTGCCACAGTGGAGTTTCAACAACGTGACACTCGTCGGCGACGCCGCCCATGCGATGTATCCGGCCGGGTCCAACGGGGCCACCCAGGCCATCGTCGATGCCCGCGTGTTGTCCTGGCACCTGGCCACCCACACGGAGGTGGGCAGCGGATTGCGGGCCTACGAAGACGAGCGCCGCCCGCAGATGACGGAACTGCAGCACGCGAACCGCTCCATGGGACCCGAGAAGGTGATCACCCTGGCTCACCAACGGGCGCCCCACGGATTCGACGACGTCAGCGAGGTCTTCAGCGAGGACGAACTCACCGAGATCTCGCGCGGCTACGCCCGGACCGGGCAGTTCGATCAGGACTGGGTCAACTCACGACCGTCACTCACCGTCGATCGACGTCAGCGCGACCCACGGGACGACAGCTCCGGGGCGGGCGGGGCGACGGACACCGAGGCCGTGAAGGAGACCAGCTTCATCACCGCCGTCATCAGAGCCATGGAGCACGATCGTGCCGACGCCTACCTGGTGGACCGGTACGCGGCGTTGTTGAGCACGCCCAGGTCCCGGAGGATGGCGGACGCGGCGCTTGCCGTCGGCGGCACCATCGGATCGGTGATCGTTCGCGCCCGCTTCGGTGACATCGCACTGTTTGAGGCTGCTGCGGATGGCATCGCCCAGGTGGTCTGCCTGGGCGCAGGTAGCGACACGCGCGCCTGGCGCCTGGCGCTTCCCGCCCGTACCCGGTTCTTCGAGATCGACCTGCCGGGCCAGTTGGAGGCCAAGGAGCGACTGCTGGAACCGGTCCGGGACCAGCTGGCCTGCCGACGCGTCTCACTCGGCGAGGACCTACGCCGCGAGACGTGGCCTCAGCGGTTGCTGGCAGCCGGCTACGAACCGGACAGCCCCACGGTCTGGATCATCGAAGGGTTGCTGCCATACCTGCAGATCGAGGACTTCACCCGGCTGATCGGGACGGTCAGGAAGATGTCGACACGTGGTTCTGTCCTGCTCGTCGACGCACCGCACACCGACTTCTACACGGATCCGGTCAACGAGACGTTCCTGACTTTCATGAAGTCACGGGGGTCCGCGTTCCAACTGGGCTTCGACGACCTGGGCGACTTCCTGCGCCACCAGGGCTGGACGGCAGAGGCTTACACGTTGCGGCAGTTGCACGCCGGCGAGTGCCCGTGGCTGCCCTCGCCACCCGAACGACTCTGCCCGCCCCACGACCATCACTGGGTGGCGCGGGCACACGTGAGTTGAGCGTGCACCGGCCACTCCGCAACGGCCCGCCAGCGCAGCCACGGCCACCGTGCTCAGTGCTGGATGAGGCCGCCGGCCGGCACCGGAGGGACGTGGCCGGTGGCCGGACGCGTCCGCGCCAGCGCCAGACCGACATCGACGAGGGCGGACCGGCGCAGCTGCGCCACCGCCGGTATCGGAGTCCAGACCGACTCGACAACGTCTCCGTCCGGCTCCGGCCGGAGCGCACCTCCGGTGATGCGGACCTGGTAGAAGATGCCGATGTTCTGGTGCTCCCGGCCCGACCACGCCTCAGCGGCGGGAATCACCCGGGAGTCCACGCCCAGCAGACGCTCGACCACCGCGTCGTAGCCGGTCTCCTCCGCGACCTCCCTGATCACCGCGTCGAACGGATCCTCCGCGTGCTCCACCCCGCCGCCCGGAAGGCTCCACGTCGTCCCGCCGCGCGGCGATTCGTGGCGGGCGAGCAGCACCCGGCCATCCGTGACGCACAGGGCGTACGCGGCCAGCCGGAAGCTCACCCGGCACCTACCGACCGCCCCGGGAATCGGCTCACCGAGCCGCCCATTCGTGTGCACACATTGGCACGAATTCTCAACCGCCTGACGTGCGATGGCAACCGCCTGCAACACCCGGCCGCCCATCATGGAGCGCATTCGGGCAACGGACCGGTTGACGCCACCAGCCCTGCCGCCAGGCTCCAGCCCCGAACTCCTGCCGATAGGTCGTCGTGAGGGATGCCTCAAAACCGGCAACTGTCCGCTAGGGAGATCATCGACGATGGTGGGGCGCAGGTGATCTCACCGGCCCGCCGGGAGTGGATCTTACCATTCACCGGGTTGCAGCCCGCCCAGTTCTGCCGGCTGGTCCAGCTGGTCGAGCAACGTGGCGGAGACGCGGTCGCTGACGGTCGACCCGGCCGGCAGTGGTCGCTGCACCTCGCCGACCGGGTGCTGCTGGTCGCCGCGTACTGGCGCACGAACCTCACCATCAGACAGATCGGCCCGCTGTTCGGGGTGTCACACTCCGCCGCGCACCGGATCATCGACGCCCTCGGCCCGTGCCTGGCGCTGGCCCCGCTACCGCGGCGTCGGGTCGACACCTTCACGATCGTCGACGGCACCCTCGTCCCCACCGGCAACCGCCGCCGCACGGCACCGGATGAACACCGCCACTGCTCGACGAACCTGCAGGTCGCCATCGACGCCCACACCCGCCTCGTGGTGGCCCTGGCCGACCCGCGGACCGGCGACCGCGACAACGCCCCCAGCAGCACCGTCATCCTCCCCGGTTGACCACACCACCGTTGACGGGCAAAGCCTCCGCCGAGTTACGAGACACCCTTCGATAGGCTCACCGCAGCAGCCACCTTCGTCGCGGGCTGAAACCGAACCACGTGCCGGCGACCCTGGCACGTCGCATCGAGCAGCTCCGCTCACTGGACGGGAGGGAGGTGAGTTCCGATTCTCCACGTCGAGACAGTCGATCTGGCGCTCTTTCCCGAGCCTGACCGGTTCGACGTGTGGCAGGAGGTCATCTCCGAGGGCAGCGTGCAGGCGGCGTTCTCCAGCCCGCACTCCGCCAACTTCACCGGCTTCGCCAGCGTTGTCGACCTGGGTGTCCCCACGGTGTCGTCGTTCCGCTATCCGGCGCTCACCTGGAGCCGGTCGCCCGGGATGATCCGGCAAGATGATCCGGAGATGTACGGGCTGGCTCTCCCCCTCACCGGGGACGCCGCCATCGTCCAGAACCGCAGCCATTCCGTGGTCAGGCCGACCGAGTTCACGCTCTTCTCCACAAGCAGTCCCTTCGAGTGCCGACACCGCCCGCATGACGAGCCCGCGTCGAGGGCGGGCCGGCAGCACTCACCACTCCCGACGGCCAAGGCCATCTCGGTGCTGGTCCCGGTGTCGGCGGTACCGCTGCCACGGGCCAAGGTCAGCCGGTTGCTCGCCGGTCGCTTCCCTCCGGAGGGCATGGCGTCCCTCCTGACCCAGTTCCTCCTTCAGGTCACTACACACCCGGAGCAGTTCAGAGCAGCCGATGCGGGACAACTGGGATACATGGCTCTGGACCTGATCTCGGCGACCCTGGCCCAACACCTCGACTGCGAGCAAGCACTACCGGCGGAGGTCCAGCGGCAGGCGCTGCGGGCTCGCATTGACGCCTTCATCACCGAGCACCTGGGCGACGCAGATCTGAGTGCCCGTACCGTAGCTGCCGCTCACCACATCTCCTTGCGCACCCTGTATCGGCTGTGGGAGGGCGAGGAAGCCAGCGTGGCCGAGCTGATTCGTCTGCGGCGGTTGGACCGGTGCCGTCGCGATCTGACCAGTCCCCTGCACGCCAGCAAGCCCATCTACGCGATCGCCGCCAGGTGGGGCTTCCTCGACAAGACAAGTTTCACGCGCCTGTTCCGGGCGACCTACGGCACCTCGCCGCAGGACTACCGCCAGCAACCGCAGCCAGACTGACAGCGGACCCGCCGTCCACCCTCCTGCCGCTCTTCCCGGCCACGATCCGCTCACGCCGAGGACGGCCGGGTCGTGCAGAGGTCGCGAAGTTCATGGAGGACGATCTGGCTCGCTGCGGTGAGCGTCGAGCGGCTGCGCACGGCCGCGTAGACGTGGCGGGTCAACGGTCGGCGTAGCGGGCGGGTGGCGACGCGGAAGCGACGGTCCATGGCCAGCTCGGGCAGGAGCGACACGGACAGGCCAGCTTCGATATGCGCCAGGAGCAGCTCGTAGCTGGCGAAGCGGCCGGCCACTACCGGCTCGAAGCCAGCGCGTCGGCAGGTGCTCGTCACCAGATTGGACAGGTATGTGCCGGGCATGTCGATGGACCAGGCCGCGTCGGCGAAGTCAGCCAGGTCCGCCGGTGCGTCGGGCGCCGCCCGCGTCCTCGGCAGTACGAGCACGATGGCGTCGGTGAGCAAAGGAATGGTGTGCACGTCAGGATGCAGCGGCGTGGATCCGTCGATGAAATCCGCAGCCACGATGATGTCGTAGTCGCCTCGGCGCAGGGCCGGATGGCTGGCCTGCGGGTCCAGTTCGGCGACCTCAAGTGCGATCCTGGGATGCGCCTCCCGCAGCCGCGCGGCGAGCGGAATGACGACGGTCCGGATGGCGCTGGAGAAGGCTGCGAGGCGGACCGGCCCGGTGGGTTGTCCGGAGCGGCTCCGCAGGTCCGCCTCAGCCGCCTTGACCTGGTCAAGGATGATGCGGGCGTGCCGGGCGAGCGTCCGCCCGGCAGGCGTGAGCTGTACGCGTCGGCCGCTGCGGCGCAGAAGCTCGGTGTGAGTCTCCGCCTCCAGCACCGCCAGTTGCGCCGACACCGCCGACGGACTCATGTGCAGGGCCGCGGCGACGGCCCGCATGGTGCCGAGGCCCTCCAGCAGGCTGAGCATCTCCAGGCGTGCCGTGTTGAGCCGCATCGGAGCTCCTTGTGCGTGGATTCCGCACAGCGTAGCCAAGAACACGAGCTTTTCGTGCATAACGAACGCTCCTATCGTGAGGCCCATGACGCTGGCCACCGAGCGCAGTACTCCCGATCAGTTCTGGTCTGACGCTGCCTGCCATCTGGTGCGTTACGGCGGATCGTTCACGCCCGAGATCATCGATCGCGCGGCCGGTAGCTTCGTGTACACAGCTGACGGCCGGCGGATCCTGGACTTCACCTCCGGCCAGATGAGCGCCATTCTCGGGCACTGCCATCCCGCGATCGTCGAAACGGTGCAGCGGGAGATCGCCAGACTGGACCACCTGTTCAGCGGCATGCTGTCCCGTTCGGTCGTCGACCTCGCGCGCCGGCTCGCCGAGTCCCTCCCCGCGCCGTTGGAGAAGGCGCTGCTGCTGACGACCGGCGCCGAGTCGAACGAGGCGGCCATCCGGATGGCCAAGCTCGTCACCGGCAAACACGAGATCGTCGCCTTCGCCAAGTCGTGGCACGGCATGACGCACGCCGCGGCAGCCGCGACCTACAGCGCCGGTCACCGGGGCTACGGGCCCACGCCGGGAAACTTCGCGATCCCCACGCCCAACCCGTACCGCCCCGACTTCACCACTGCGGACGGCGAGTTGGACTGGCAGCGTCAACTCGACTACGGCTTTGCCCTCGTCGATGCCCAGTCATCGGGAAGTCTCGCGGCGTGCATCGTCGAGCCGATCCTCAGCTCCGGTGGCATCATCGAACCGCCGCCGGGCTACTTCGTCGCCCTGGCACGAAAATGCCGTGAGCGCGGCATGCTGCTGATCGTCGACGAGGCGCAGACCGGTCTGTGCCGCACCGGCATGTGGTATGCCTTCGAACGCGACGGCATAGTGCCCGACATCCTCACGCTGTCCAAGACACTGGGTGCCGGCCTACCGCTGGCCGCGATGATCACGACCGAGGACATCGAGCAACGGGCACATGCGTTGGGTTACCTCTTCTACACCACACACGTGTCCGATCCCCTGGTCGCCGCCGTCGGCAACACCGTGCTCGACGTCCTCCAACAGGAGCAGATGGACGTCAGGGCCCGAGAACTCGGCGAGTTCCTCCGGGCCGGCCTGCTTGACATCCGAGACCGACACGCCGTGGTGGGAGATGTACGGGGGCGCGGGCTGATGCAGGGGATCGAACTCGTCCGCGACCGGGAGACGCGGGAGGGCTCGGACGTCCTCGGTGCCCACGTCACCCGCCGCTGCCTCGAGCTCGGCCTCCATATGAATGTCGTGCAACTGCCCGGCATGGGAAGCACCTTCCGGATCGCACCACCCCTGACCACGACGCGAGACGAACTGGCACTCGGTCTGGAAATCCTGGACCAGGCGATCAGCGAAGCGCCACCGTCCTGAGGTTCGTCATGACGCGAGACGGACCGGCCACACAGTGAAATGCGCATCGCGCGGGTTGGTGACGCCGGGCCACCAACCCGCAGTCCCATGTGGCTGCAGTGCTAGGCGGATTCCCGCCGGTCCAGCCATTCGAGGATCGCCTGGTTCGTCTCTTCCGGCTTTTCCTGCTGGATCCAGTGACCGCAATCCAGACTGACCACTTCCGCCTTCGGCACGAAATCTGTAAGTCTTTCAGACCTCGCGACCGTATCGCGGTCACCGTAGATCATGAGGGTGGGCTGTCGAATGATCGGGTCCACGTCGGCCAGGAGGTGCCAGTTGCGGTCCAGGTTCCGGTACCAGTTGATTCCGCCGGTGAAACCTGCCGATTCGAAGGCGGAGACGAAGACGGCCAGTTCGCTGTCGCTCATGATGGGCTGACCGAGTGGGGTTTCCATTCTGGCGAGGTTGATCCACACATTGCCCGGCTGCGGCTCCGTGACTGGCACATCCTTCCGGTACAGGTTCCGCAGGAACTGGAGCGTGTTCTCCTCGAACACGGGGTCCGCGACGCCCGGCTGACGGTTGAAGTGGACGAAGTAGAAGTCGCTACCGAGCACGTCCTCCATGAACTCGATCCAGGGTCTGTCCCCGCGCTCGAGGTACGGCAGGCTCAGGTTGATCACCTTGTTGACGCGGTCCGGGTGCAACAGGGTCAGGCCCCAGACGACGGCTGCACCCCAGTCATGACCGACGACTGTGGCATCGTCGTATCCGTAGTGATCGAGCAGTGCGACGAGGTCACCCGACAGGTGTGCGATGTCGTAGTCGGTGACGTCGGTCGGGCGGGACGAGTTGCCGTACCCCCGTTGGTTCGGGACGATGACGTGGTAGCCGGCTGCCGCGAGGGCCGGCATCTGATGGCGCCAGGAGAAGGCGTGCTCCGGCCAGCCGTGACAGAGCACGATCGGGTTTCCCGCGTTCTGCCGGCCGGCTTCGAAGACTTCGAGTTCCACACCGTTCACCGGAATGCGGGTGGGCTCGGGAAAGTCGGTTGTCATGCCGGCATCCTGCCGACCAGTACCGGTCACCCCCTGACCGGTTTTCGTGGCAAGGTTGCCGGAGTGCGAGCCGACCGGTTGATGGCCATCCTCCTGCTGCTGCAACATCGTGAGCAGGTGACGGCCGTGGAGGTCGCCCGGGAGTTGGAGATCTCCGAGCGCACCGCCCGCCGCGACCTCGACGCCCTGGGCATGGCCGGGGTCCCGGTGTACTCCGTGCAGGGTCGAGGCGGCGGCTGGCGCCTCGTGGGCGGCGCCCGCACCGACCTGTCCGGCTTGACCGCGAGTGAGGCCCGCGCCCTGTTCCTGGTCGCCGGCCCGGCCTCAGCTGCGACGCCGGCTGTGAGAGCCGCGCTGCGCAAGCTCGTCCACGCCCTGCCGGAACCCTTCCGGGTGCAGGCCGAGGCGGCAGCATCGTCGCTCGTCATGGACCCGCGGCGGTGGGGGGCGAGCCGGGTCGAACCGCGACCGCCCCGCTTCCTCGACGCTCTCCAGGACGCGGTGATCCGCGGCGTCCAGGTCCGGCTCGGCTACGTCGATCGCGAAGGCACCGAAACCGAGCGAACCGTCCACCCGCTGGGCATCGTCGCCAAGGGCTCATCGTGGTACCTCGTCGCCAACACCGACGCCGGTCGGCGGACCTTCCGGATCGACCGCGTCTCCTCAGCCGACCCGACCTGCGACCCCGTGCACCGGCCCGAGGACTTCGACCTTGCCGAGAGCTGGCGCACGATCGCCGACGAAGTCGACCGCAAACGAACCCCCCTCGAAGCCCGGGCGGTGTGCACGCCCGAGGGGATAGGCGTACTCCGAATAGGATTCGGCAGTCGGCTCGAGGTGGGGGGCGCCACGACCGACGGCCGCATCGAGGTCGTGATCCGCGGCAACGACGAATACACACTCGCCGGCGAACTTGCCGGACTTGTCGAATGGATCGAGGTGACCGGCCCTCCGGGCGTGCGAGACCACCTGGCCTCGATCGGCGACACACTCGCCGAGCGATACGGCAGAGACCGGCAGCACCGCCGTACGCCGTAACGCTTCGGTACCCGGATGGCCAGAAGGTTCCTGAGCTCCTGCTCCACGTCACAGGCACGTCGAAGCAGCTCACCGCACTTCGGCTCGGGCGTCGGCTCGTGGCAGAGGTGCCGGCAGCGCCGGGACGCCGTGCTTTCGTCGATATCACTCCGGTCCTCGACCAGCGTGACGACCTCGCCGAGCGCGAAAAATGGCTACGCCCGGACACGCAACGATCCTTTCGGCTCGCCCACTGGGGACTTCAACGAGCGGCAGCTCGAAGGCTGGGACTACGGCGTCGACGCCCGGCAGATCCGTGTCGACACCGCTACCGACGAGTCCAGCCTGCTCCGGCTCGTCGCCGCGTGGGGACTGGCGCCAGCGCAGTTCAGCTACCCCTGGGACACCGATGACCCTCGGTAGGCTCCCGTTCCAACAGCCGGTGTCGCCTACTACATCGCCAATCCCTAGAACGGATCAGAGGCCGTTGACCAGGGGTTGTCACCCCGGTTGACGGCCTCTTTCGTAATGTCGGGACGGCCGGATTCGAACCGACGACCCTTGTACGGAACGTAGCCGAATCCAATGTCGGCTTCCGCCGCCCACCCGCCTGTTGGATGATGCCGACGGCGATCGTCCGGCAGTCCGGGGAAGGGAGCAGGTAGACATAGTTGGTCGGTCCGGTGGTCGGCTCCCCCATGGGACGTGCTGACCCGTCCCCTGCTACCCGCCGCAGTCGGACCGGACCTGAACATACAAAGCTGGTCGAGGTGTGATCTCTACGGCCTTCGGGCTGGTGAACAGGTGCGGGATGCGTCGGAGGCCGTGCGGTGCGTACAGTTCCGGGTCGGACTTGGGTGGGCCGGATAGATCCGGCGCAGGGAACGGGACGAGACAGCGACAGCATGACGGCGGACAAAGTTACGGAAACCGGCCAATACCGCATTGAGCCGACCCGGATGGAGACCTGTCTCAGCGTCTTCGAGGCGTTGGAGGACCTACCTCCCGATCACCCCGACGTGGTGCGGGTGCAGCGGGCCACCGCGAAGCTCTACAAAATGATCAAGCAGCGGCGACGTGAGGAACGGCGGGATGCCATCGCGGCGGCCGACCGCGCAGTGACGGCTGCCACCGCCACCGCCGCCCCGTGCCGGATCGACGACGAGACCCAGGGCAACCCGCTCGCCTCCCCCACCGTAGGTGCCACGGCCGGCGTCCTGCACAAACCGCGCGGCTGCTACATCTGCAAGCAGCGCTACCGCGAGGTGGACGCCTTCTACCATCAGCTCTGCCCGCCCTGCGCCGCACTGAACCGGGAGCGCCGCGACGCCCGCACCGACCTGACCGGCCGACGCGCGCTGCTCACCGGCGGCCGAGCGAAGATCGGCATGTACATCGCACTGCGGCTGCTGCGCGACGGCGCGCACACCACGGTGACCACGCGGTTTCCCCACGACGCGGTCCGCCGATTCGCCGCGATGCCCGACAGCGGGGAATGGCTCCACCGCCTGCGGATCGTCGGGATCGACCTGCGCGATCCCGCCCAGGTAATCGCCCTCGCTGACTCGGTCAGCGGCCAGGGACCACTCGACATCCTGATCAACAACGCGGCGCAGACCGTACGCCGCACGCCTGCGGCGTACGCGCAACTCGTCGCCGCGGAGGCGGCGGCCCTGCCGGACGGCCCGCTGCCGGAGATGATCACGTTCGCCAAACCGGCCGGCCGGGGCGATCCGGCGGGCAGCCAGATCGCCCCACTGAACTCGCCCACCATCACCCCGCACGCGCTCACCGCGCTGGCGCTGACCAGCGGCTCCGCCTCACCGGAACGGATCGCAACAGCCAGCGCCATCGACGCCGGCGGTCTGGTGCCGGACCTCGACCCGGTCAACAGCTGGGTGCAGCGGGTACACGAAGTGAACCCGGTCGAACTGCTCGAAGTGCAACTGTGCAACGTGACCGCGCCGTTCGTACTGATCAGCCGACTGCGACCGGCGATGGCCGCAGCGACCGCCCGCCGCAAGTACGTGGTGAACGTGTCGGCGATGGAGGGCCAGTTCGCCCGCGGCTACAAAGGACCAGGGCACCCGCACACCAACATGGCCAAGGCCGCGCTGAACATGCTGACCCGCACCAGCGCACAGGAGATGCTGTCCGACGGCATCCTCATGACCAGCGTCGACACCGGCTGGATCACCGACGAGCGGCCACACCCGACGAAGATGCGGCTGGCGGACGCCGGCTTCCACGCCCCGCTGGACCTGGTCGACGGCGCGGCCCGGGTCTACGACCCGATCATCCGCGGCGAACAGGGCGAAGACCTGCACGGCTGCTTCCTCAAGGACTACACGCCCTGCGCCTGGTGATCGGTGCCGCCCTGCCGAAACCTCATCCACGCAGGGACCGGGAGCATTGCGGGGACCTGCCCGCCCGCGGCGACGCCCGCTCGGAGCGCCCGAGGTGGTTCCGACATCAGGCGGCGCCGGACCTCTGGCCATTACGAACTACTGCCGCATGGCAGTAAGTGTGATAATTGGTGCGGCTCGAACCCGGTGGACCATACTTGGCAGAATCCGAACCACATCCCCCAGCTCAGGAACTGATCGTAACGGTTTACGGCGGTACGTAGACGCACGGTCTGGCATGGCCCGCCATCGTGACAATGCAGCGTCTCCGGACTCGCCGGAGACCCTGCATGATCCTGGATCATTTATTGGTAGGAATCGAAGCCAGTTCAGGCGACCAAGATCCTCAACATAGGCGAGACCCTTGCCACCAGGCGATGGAGCGGGGATGGCAGCCAGCTCCATTGCGGGTTCGACGGGCAGCTGCTTGAGCTGGGGTTGTCGGGCAATTGACCTCTATTGAGGACGCATAGGGCGGGTTGCCCAGTCACGTCTTCCCTCATCGATGCGCTTGCCGGCACCGGGCCCGCCGGGCGGGGTCACGACAACGACGAATGATCGACGACCTCGAATCGGCAATAGATCGACGGGCGTCTGTCTTTTTGTCGACAGCGGCAGTCCAACGGTGTCCAACATAGTCCACGATGGCCGCATGACCAGCCGTAGAGAACCGAAACGAGATATCGACCGGGGCAGTCCCCGGTATCTCACCCGAGCCGGGAAGAGGGATGTTCGATGAGAGCAAGAACAATCGGTGGTCGGCGCCTAACGTACCCCATTCTGGCCTTGGCCCTGGCCCTGCCGCTGCTGACCGTCGGCCAGCCGGTGCAGGCGGCTCCGCACGCCGACGGCGACAGCATCCGTCAGGTGGGCACGGCCGTCAGCGCCGAGGCATGGGCGGCCGGCAGGCAGCGGTACGGCGCGCAGGTGACTGCCGACAAGGCGATCGAGGCGTACTGGACACCCGAGCGGATGCGCAATGCCAGGCCCGTCGAGGAGTCTCCCTCGTACAAGGCCGCGGCACGGCGCTTCGCCCAGAGCGGAGGGACCTCGTCTGCCGCACCGACCAGCCGGTCCAGGCCGGTGGATGTGCCTCCGGTGGCGGGCCTGATGGGTACCCCGGGCATGTCCACCCAGGCCATCAACCCGAACCTCGGCTCCAACCACCCGACCGCCCGGTCCAACGGCAAGGTCTTCTTCAACATGGACGGCGGATCGTGGGTCTGCTCCGGCGCGGTCATCAACTCGGTCGGCTTCAACACCGTGTGGACGGCTGGCCACTGCATCCACGGCGGCCCCGGCAGCAGTCTCGCCACCAACTGGTCGTTCGTCCCGGCGTACGACGATGACCTGGCCAACCCTCGGCCGCACGGCACCTGGACGGCCCGCGAGCTGTGGACCTGGAGCAGTTGGATCGACAGCTCCAACTGGGAGGCCGACATGGCCGTGGCCATCATGAACACCCGCAACGGCGTTCGCATCGTGAACCAGTTCGGGGGCCACGGCTTCCGTACGCACCAGGGCTTCACGGTCGGCATCAACAACTTCGGCTACCCGAGCGGCGCGCCGTTCGACGGCGGCAACCTGTTGAGGTGCAGCGGCAACTCGACCCAGTCCGGGGCGCGGATCCGCATCAACTGCGACCTGACCGCAGGCGCCAGCGGCGGCCCGTGGTTGATCAACTGGGATGGGAACTGGGGCTACCTCAACGGGGTCAACAGCACACTCAACTCGTACGCGGCACCGACGTTGTGGTGGTCACCCTATTTCGACGACACCGCGTCGGAGTTGTACAACTTCACCGCCCCTCGCTGACCGATGTCCGGTGGCAGATATCTCGTCCCGGTAGTGCGCCCTTGACCTGAGCGGGCCTTCTCCAATGGCGAATGATCGAGCGACTGGTCGCCATTGGAGGCGGCCCGCGGCGTGTCGGACGAGCTACTCGCAGAGCGAGGTACGGTCGTTCGCTGTGGCGGGGCATCGATGTGATGCAGGGCTTCGCGACCGGGTACGCGCCAAAGACGGGCTGGTAAGCGGGGTGCGCCCCAACGAGGTTGAACACCTCACCGACCCGCAGGCTGCAGGCGGGATGGTACTCCTGCATGGGCTGTAGTTCCGGACCAAGGGCCCCGCACCCGCCCACCACCCGGATCGCGTTCGCGCGGCTGACCTGCGAACCCGCACCCCTGGTCCTCAACGCCCGCCCGATACCAGGCCTGCCGTACACCACCCTGCCGCTGCACCAACTGCGCACGCTGCTCAAGGGCGAGCGCTACGACGCCGACACCACCGACGAGTTCTGGCGACAGCTCGCCCACCACGCCCGCGAGTGCGGACCGCCCTGGGTCGTCGGCACGATCGGCGTCACCCTCCCGGCGCTCTGGTCGCTGAAGCCGCCGCTGGTGTACGTCCCGTTCGTGATGACGTTCGCGACGGTGCTCACGGGGGTGGTCACCCTGTGGGTGGGGTTGATCGTCCTGCACTCCCGTCGGCTCATGCCACCTGCGGGCACCGTCCGGCGTGCGGCGGTGATGCGAGCCCTGCGACGGGACGTGGTCGCACCGGTCATACGGCCCGCGCGCGGCGGCTAAGCCTGGGGCCAGACACGGACCCGGAACCGTTCGACGCCAGTGGGCATCTCGTCGGCGAACCACGCGGGTTTCCCGGCCGGCGGGCGCCTCGGTGCTCGCGATAATGTCCGGGTGTCGCTCTTCATGACGCCCTGGTCTTTGAGTCTGGATCGTGTGCCGTTGCTTGATCATCTGTTCGACGCTGGTGCGCCGCCGTCACCTTCCTAGAGGGTTTAGGATGCGGCGTGGCTGGGCTGCTGGACGGGGTTCATGAGATCGACTGGTCGGCGCTACAGCATGCGTACGGCTCGGCGGATGAGGTGCCGGGCTGGCTGGCGGCGATGACCGACCCGGAGATCTGCGTTGACGCTCTTGGCGATCTCGACGTAGCGGTCTATCACCAGGGCGGTGCGGTGTACCCCGCAGGCGCCGCGGTGCTGCCGTTCCTCATTCGCTTCGCCCTGGACCCGACGGTTCCTCATCGAGCGGACATCCTCGATCTGGTATGCCGCTTCGCCGCGCTGGACCGAGAGATGCGGGAGCCATGGCGGTCCCAGCCGTCGGCCCAGACGTGCCGCGAGGGTCTGCTCGGGGCTTTCGACAGCCTGCTGCAACTGCTCGACGATCCGGATCCCGCCGTCCGGCGCGGCGGTGTGGAAATCCTGGTCGAGCTGGTCGAGCGTGCGGACGACCTTGCCGATGAGCTGATGCGTCGTCTTCCCAGCGAGGCGGATCCCGATGTCGCCGCCGACTACGTTCTCGCCCTGGTTACCGCGTCAGCGCAGGGCGCCGTGGCGCCTGGGAAACGAGCAGCTATCGCTGTGTGGCTGTCCGACCGTACCCCGCCAACCGGCGATCCACGGCGTCTCACCTTTCTGGTCGCCGCCCGCCGTCTCGGACACGAAGCCGGGACGGCCGATCACCTTCTCGCGGCGTACCCGGGCGCCGTACCGAAGCGGACCGCTGGCTGGCTGGGCCGTGAGCTCGGCGACGACCGCGAAGCCCGGATCGCCCTGGCCCGGATCGCGATCGGCGAAGCAGCCCGGACACAGGACGACCGGCCGCTCGCCGAGGTGGGCACGGTCATGCGGAAGTGGCGTTCGGCCACCGTCGCGCTCATCCCGGACATCGGCGCCGCGCTCGAGGGACCAACCCCCATCCGGGCAGCCGCTGTCCACCTACTCGCCGCCTCGGGAGATGCCGGTCGTGCCTGGTCGGACCGCGTCGCGGAGCTGATCAGCCAACCAGGCCGCACGGGAGCGCTGGCCGCATGGGCCCTGGCACGGTGGGGAGACCGGCGAGCGATTCCGGCCGTCGAACGGTCACTGCGCCGTGATCCAGAAGTCTTCCGCATGGGATCGACGTATTACGGCGACGACTTCTACTGGCTCGACCAAGACCCGGGCATCGCCGACGTCTGCCTGCCGCTGACCGCGTACGCCGACGACCTCGTGCCCGCGATCCGATGGCGACTGCGCAACGATCCCGGCACACCTACGGCCCACCAGCTCACCCAAGTGCTGACGGCCTACGGACCAACAGCCGCGGCAGCAGTACCCGAACTGACCACCATGCTCGACACGCAACACCCCATACCGGCCTGCACCGCCCTTGCCGCGCTCGGCCCCGCGGCCGCAGCGGCGCGCGCCACACTGACGCAGATGTCCATCGGCGATGGACCGGAAGCCCCCGCCGCCGCCTGGGCCATGTTCCGGATAGTCGGCGACCCCGAGCCGTTCCTGGCCCGCGACGACGTGCTCAAGGGACAACGCATCAATGCCTCAGCTGCCCGAATGCTAGCCGACCTCGGTCCGCTGGCCACGCGCTACTTGCCACACATCGAACGGCAGCTCGTGGAGAAGCCGAGCTACTGGCCAACCTGGGACGGCGTCGAACTGGGCTTCGCGCACTACCGCATCACCAGCGACCCGGCCCTCTGCCTGACCGTATTCGACGCGGCACTCGACCCCCTGCGGCACAGTCGGCAACTGCCGGTCAGCCGCCAGGCACTGCGCTACCTCGCCGCCCTCGGGCCGGCCGCCACCACGTTCACGCACCTGCTGCACCGCGCCGCCGAGCAAGACCAACGACTGCTCTACGGCGGAGGATGGCGCGGCATCAGCGAGGACGACGAGGCGCGAGCCTTGGCGAGGCAAGCACTGGCCGCAGCCACACCCTGACGTCGCCGGGCCCGCCATTCCAGTTCCACTCACCGACATGCCCAGATGCAGACACCCAGGATCTGACTACCCTCCGTGACGGGCGCCTTGCGGCAGATCAGTGCGGGGCGTCGAACGTTGTAGGGAACGAGCTGCATTGGCATGGGCTGC
>NZ_BOOZ01000011.1 GCF_016863495.1 Micromonospora andamanensis | reverse complement strand
GACCAGAAGTGCAAGATCGACGAGGCGAGGCGGGAGGCGGGTTAGAGGGTAGCGAGGTGGGCGGTTTCGTTTATCGAGCGGACGGCGACGCCGCCGTCGGGCCAGCGGTCCAGCACCGAGACACCTGCCGCGTCGAGGTAGAGGCGGTGCAGGAAGGTGTCGGTGGCGGCGAGCGCGTCGCGCAGCATCAGCTTGATCGGCGAGACGTGCGAGACCACCACGACGGCCTGTCCGGGGTACGCGTCGAGCAGCCGCCGGACCACCCGGTCGCACCGTTCGGCGACCGCGGCGAACGACTCGCCGTCCGGCGGGGCGACCCGGGTGGAGGCGAGCCAGGCGTCGAGTTCGCCGGCCCAGCCCTCGCGTACCTCGGCGAAGGTGCGTCCTTCCCAGGCGCCGAAGTCGCACTCGATGAGTTCGTCGTCGCGGCGTACCGGCAGGTCGTCGAGGGCGGCAGCGATCGCCTCGGCGGTCGCCGTACACCGGGACAGCGGTGAGCTGATCACGGCCACGGCGTCCGGGGCGAGCGCGGCCACCCGCGCGGCAGTGGCCCGTACCTGGGCCTGGCCCTTGCTGCTGAGGGGGATGTCGCCGCGACCGGAGTAGCGGCCCTGCTCGGTGTACTCGGTCTCGCCGTGCCGGACCAGGATCAGCCGGGTGGCGGTGAAGCTGGGTCGGGGCTCCCAGGACACCGGCGCGCTGGTCAGGTCGGCACCCGGTGACTCGGCGCGGGCGGCGACCTCGGCAGCTCCGCCACCGGCGGGCTCCGGGCCACCGAGGCGGCGCGGCGGCTCGACCATCCGGGGCGGCTCGACGGTAGGGGTGGCGACGCCGGACGCTGCCGCGGCGTCCATGGCGGCGTTGGCGAGCCCGTCGGCGTGGGTGTTGCGGTCCCGGGGGATCCAACTGAACCGTACGGCGGTGAACCGGCCGACAAGCTTGGCGGCCTCGGCGGCCAACGGGCGCAGCCCGGGGTGCTTGATCTGCCAGCGGCCGCACATCTGCTCGACGACAAGTTTGGAGTCCATCCGGACCTCGACCTCGTCGGCCCCCAGCTCGGCGGCGGCGGCCAGGCCGGCGATCAGTCCCCGGTACTCGGCGACGTTGTTGGTGGCGGTGCCGATCGCCTCGCTCCGCTCGGCCAGCACCTCTCCGGTCGCCGCGTCGCGGAGCACCGCTCCGTACCCGGCCGGACCGGGGTTGCCCCGGGATCCACCGTCTGCTTCGACCAGGACCGTACGCCTCGCCACCGGCTACAGCCCGGACTCGTTGGTGCGGACCATGATCCGGCGGCAGTCCTCGCAGCGGACCACGTCGTCCGGGTCGGCTTTGCGGATCCGGGCCAGGTCGGCGCCGGAGAGATCCAGCCGGCACCCGCCGCAGCGGCCGGCGGTCAGCAGTGCCGCGCCGAGCCCGGTGTCGGCGCGGATCCGGTCGTAGAGCTGCACCAGGTCGGCGGGCAGGTCGTTGGCGAGTGGCTGCCGGGCGGAGCGCTTGAATTCCTCCTCGCGACCGATCTCCGCGAGGTTGTCGTCGCGCCGCTGCTCGGTGGCGGCCCGCCGCTCCCGTACCTCGGTCAGCCGCTGTTCCACGCCGTCCAGCACCGCCTGGGCGGTCTCCCGCTGCTCCATCAGCTCCAGCTCGGCGTCCTCCAGGTCGCTCTGCCGGCGGTTGAGGGAGGCCAGCTCGTGCTGGAGCGCCTCCAGCTCGCGGGCTGGGCCGGTGCCGGCGGCCAGCCGGTCCTCGTCCTTGGTCTTGCGGGCCCGGACCTGGTCCACGTCCCGCTCCAGCCGGGCGATGTCCCGGTCCAGGTCGTCGACCGCCACCTGGGCGCGGACCCGTTCGTCCTCTAGGGCGGACAGCTCCCGGGCGAGGGCCTCCAACTCGGTGCGCTCGGGCAACGACCGACGCCTGTGGGCGAGCTGGGCGAGGGCGGTGTCGATCGCCTGGAGATCGAGCAGGCGGCGCTGGACCTGGGGGTCAGCCTTCACGGTCGGGCTCCTTGTCGTCCGCTGCGGGGTTCGTCCGGCGCGGGTTCGTCCGGGTGCGGTGAGGCGGCGTGCACGGTCCACGGGTCGGTGTCCAGGTCGGACACCAGGGTCTCGACGCCGGGTGCGGTCCGCAGCAGCGCCGCGAGGTCGTCCAGCCACGGCCGTTCGGTGGCCCAGTGGGTGGCGTCGAGCAACGCCGGCCCGCCGGTGGCGAGGTGCTCGCCGGTCGGGTGGTGGCGCAGGTCCGAGGTGAGGTAGGCGTCCACCCCGGCGGCGATGGCGTCGGCCAGGAAACTGTCCCCGGCGCCACCGCAGACCGCCAGGGTACGCACCGTGCGGTCCGGGTCGCCCGCGGCGCGCACGCCGACGGCGGTGGCCGGCAGTACGGCGGCGGCCCGGCGGGCCAGCTCGGCCAGGGTCAGCGGCTGCGGTAGCCGGCCGATCCGACCGGCCCCGCGCCCCTGCCCGGCGGCGGGGCTGTCGGGCCGGGCCGGGTGCAGTGGGCGCAGGTCGAGCAGACCGAGCCGGGCGGCGAGGGCGTCGGAGACGCCCGGGACGGCCACGTCGGCGTTCGTGTGCGCGACGTACAGCGCGACATCGGCCTTGATCAGTTGGTGGACGATGCGGCCCTTGTAGGTCGTCGGCGCCACCGACGACACCCCCCGCAGCAGCAGCGGGTGATGGGCGATGATCATGTCGGCGCCCACGTCGAGCGCCTCCGCGACCGTCTCGGGAACCACGTCCACGACGCAGAGGATCCGGCGGACGGAGGCGGACGGCTCGCCGAGCACCAGGCCGACCCGGTCCCACTCCTCGGCCCAGGCCGGCGGGTAGTGCCGCGCCACCTCGGCCACCACGTCGGCGACTGTCGGTACGGCTGCGGTTGTGCTCACGGCCGGTGAGCTTACCGGCGTCGGGGCCGCTACCGGACGTCACCCGGCCACACCTGGGCGGGCCGGCAGCCCGACCCGGGGCCGTGGACCGGCGTGGCCGGGTACCGGTCTACGGCCTGCGGACGCCGTGGGCCCGGCCACGGACCTTCGCCGCGGCCGGGCCGTGTCTGCTCCGGCTGCCGGAAACGCCTCCCGTACCCGGACCGGGGGCTTCGACTGTGGGATGCCGGTCAACCGGT
Organism: Micromonospora andamanensis; assembly: GCF_016863495.1. Classification (GTDB taxonomy): domain Bacteria; phylum Actinomycetota; class Actinomycetes; order Mycobacteriales; family Micromonosporaceae; genus Micromonospora; species Micromonospora andamanensis. Next base: position 267,626 of record NZ_BOOZ01000011.1, on the reverse strand, counting down.
CCGGCAGAGGCGGTCGCGGACGGCGGTCAGGGGCAGTGCCCACGGGAAGGCGTGCTGGTGCCGCTCTCCTGTCCCCGGCGGGTGCAGCGGGAAGACGTCATCGCCGAAGAGCACCCCCACCCCCCATTCGGAGAGCCGGGCCAGGCCGGCCCGGAAGGCCGGGTGAGCGGCCATCGCCGCGTTCGTGTACGGCACGGCCACCAGCGGTATCCCCCGGCCCTGGGCCTCCACCAGCAGCCCCAGGGCGAGGGTGTCCGCGATGCCGGCCACCCACTTGTTCACCGTGTTGACGGTGGCCGGGCAGACGATCATGGCGTCGGCGGTGGGCAGCACGTCGGGGTCGCCCGGGTTCTTGTAGTGGGTGCGTACCGGGTGGCCGGTCTGCCGGGCCAGCGCGGTGCGATCGACGAACTTGGCACCGTCGGGCGTGGTGATCACGCAGACGTCCCAGCCGTCCTGTTGGGCCAGGTCGACGAGCCGGCCCACGTCTCGGGCCAGTGGCGAGCCACAGGCGATGATGTAGAGCACCTGGCGGTGCCCGTCATGGCGGTGCGAACCGGTCATGCCGGCTCCGAGGTCATACTCCTACTCCCATGTGCTCAGCCAACTCCGCGATCGGAGAAGGCGGCGCACCACGTGTGCGACGAAGGACGTCCGACATCACCTCGTGGGCGATCGGACGGCAGCGGATCTCGGACGGGGCCAGGCGGTCACCGCGCAACAGCATCTCGCCGGCGTTGGCCACGTCACCGATCAACGCGAAGCCCCGGGCCAGGTCGAGCAGGTGGTGCGCCCGGCGTTCGGGCAGCATCGCGTCGAACGGCGCGGGCTGGATCTTCTGCCGGTGCACCTCGACGGCCCGGCCACCGTCGCCCAGCTCGACGGCGGCCGCCGCCCGGTGCAGCTCCACATTCGTCGGCCCGAACGAGGTCCAGTAGTGGTTGTGGTCGCCGCCCAGCTCGACAGCTGCCGCGTGGGCTCCGTTGAGCAGATCCTCCACGGTGGCGGTGTCACCGATGCGGGAGGCCGCCATCGCGCCCTGGAGCAGCAGCATCCCGTAGACGGAGAGGCGCTCTGGTCGGCTGTCGTTCCCGCCGCCCGGCGCGAGCTGGTTGGCGATCCGTACGTTCAGTTCCAGCGCCGGACGGGGCCGGCCCATCGCCACCAGGGCGTTGCAGACCCGGGTGGTGGCGACACCGGCGAGCAACTGGTCGTCGGCGCGTTGCGCCACGGCGATGGAACGGTCGGCGGCGAGCCAGGCGAGGTCGCACTCGCCCAGCTTGCGCAGCACCGAGGAGGCGAGCTGGTAGACCTGCCCGAGCAGGTGGGCGGCGCGCTGGGCCTGGTCGCCGCCGTACGCCGCGTCGGCCGCCTGGGCGTCGCGGAGCAGCTTCGGCAGAGCCCGGGTGAGCATCCCGTAGCGGCCGTACTGGTAGGTCAGCCAGGCGTGGGTGACCGCCTTGCTCATGTCGGCGAGCGGTGGTGGGCTCGGCGCCGCGTCGAAGTACGCGCTTATCGAGTCGTAGCGCTCCAGGGCGGCCCGGATCTCCTCGACCTCGAACTGGTCGATGCAGTTGAGCGCGTCGGTGCGTCGCTCCGGGTCCTTGCCGAGCAGCAGTTGCACGTCCATCTGGAGGATGTCGGCGATCTCGTAGAGCACGGAGAACTTGTCCAGTCGCCGCACGCCCCGCTCGACCTTGTCGACCCAGCTCTTCGACTTGCCCAACCGGTCGGCGAAAACCTGCTGCGACATCTTTCGTCGGCCACGCCAGTAGGCCACCCGCCGCCCGATGGGTAGCTCGTCCATCTCCCCAGTCCTCCCCTTGCTGGAGCCCTGGCCGGGGGCCGGGGGCCGTTCCGTGGGCGCGGCGATCCGTCCGTATCTCCAGGTTTCCGCTGGTCGCACAGGAGGTGCGTCAGCCTTACGGCCGAACCTCGTACTTTTCGTGCAAGTTGCATCAGCCACTTTGTCAAACAAACGATGACGGGCTACGGCAGTGACGGGTCTCGACGTACGAGCTGACGCCGGTCGGGCGCGGCGAGGGGAGATGGCACCAATGTGGGGGAATGTCGGACCGCACGTGGCGCGTCTGTCGCCGTTGGAACGGGTACGACTGCGCCGGGTCGCCGTGCGCTACGCCCTGCACGGCTGGACGGTGACCCCGGGCGCCTGCCTGGCGCGGAGCCGCTTCGTCTGCGGGCGGGCCGGCTGCCCGACTGTCGGTTGTCATCCGGCCCTGGAGGACTGGGAGCACGCGGCGAGCGCCGATCCGGCGCGAGTGGCCACCTGGTGGCGGTCCCGGCCGCACGGCGTCCTGCTGCCCACCGGGCGCTCCTTCGACGTGCTGGAGATCCCCGCCCACCTCGGAAGAATGGTCCTGGACGCGGTGAGCGCCCACCCGGCCGGTCCGGGGGTACGCGGCCCGGTGCTGGTCACCCCGACCGGTAGGTGGATGTTCCTGGTCCGCCCGGGCGACCCGCTGCGACCCGAGTTGGAGCACTGTTTCGACGTGGTCCTGCACGGTCGCGGGTCGTGGGTGCCCGCGCCACCGACCCGGCTGCCCGAGGGACAGGTCCGCTGGGCCGTCGCGCCGGAGCAGGCCCGCTGGCAGTTGCCGGACTCCTACCTCGTGCAGAACACGCTCGTGGAGGCGTTGCGCGCGACCGGAGTGACGCTCACCTCGGCACTGGTCCCGGGCCATCTGCCGCTGCCTCGACGAGGTCACTGACCGGATGGCGCGAGGTGCGTCGCGCCGGCAGCGAGACCCGGGAGGACCGGCGCTCGTTGGACCCTTCGACGGCGCGCCCGCGCCGGGAGCGGGGATGCGATGTCCACCGACGACACCAGACACCACCCGGGCGGGGCAGAGCCGCCCCGACGACACCGACCCGGGCACCGATGGGCGGCCACCCGTCCCCCGGGTGCCCGGCCCGGCCGTCCCCGGCCGGCCGGATCCCGCCCGGCGATCACCCACCGCCCGGCCCGCTGGCCCTGACCCCGAACCTTCCTGCCCCGAGGTGCCTGGCCCGGTCCCCGCGCAGCCGCGATCCGTGGCAGTGGAGGCGGTTCCTGGCCGGCGTGTCGGCCACCTTCGCTGCCACCGATCGAACCTGGTGGCCAGCGGTCGGCGGGGAGCGATGAGAGGCGGGGCATGGTCAGGGGCGAGGGCATGGTCAGGGGGCTGGGTCGGGGGCCAGCGGGAGGTCGGCGGAGTGCAGGCACCGCGCGTCGTCGGTGATCACCGCGTGCCGGTGCGCGGGCAGCCGGTCCAGCCAGCCGATGCCGGCCACGCCCATGGCCACGGCCGCTGTGGCGTACGCGTCGGCCAGTCCAAGGTCGTGCCCGATCACGGTCACCGACCGCAGCCCCCGCGCCGGTGCTCCACGCCGGGGATCCCGCACGTGGGGGCCGCGTTCGTAGACACCTGACGTGGCGACCGCCAGGTCCGTCCCGGTGAGCACCAGGCAGACCGCCGACGGGTTCCAGGGGTGCCGCACACCGATCCGCCACGGCAGCCCGGTCGACGAGTGGCCACGTACCCGGACGTCACCGCCGGCATTGAGGCAGTGGTTGTCGATGCCCGCGGCGCGCAGCCGGTCGGAGGCCACCTGGACGGCCCACCCCTTGACGTACCCGGACGGGTCCAGCCCGCCGGTGGCGTACGCGTCGAAGAAGCCGTCGGTGGCCCCCCAGAGGTCGGCACAGCGTTCCAGCACCCGACGCAGGTCGGCCGACGCCTCGGAGAGCAGCAGTTCGCCCCGGTCGAAGCGGCACACCTCGCTGTCCGGGCGGTACGTGCTGAACCTCGCGTCCACCTCCCGCAGCCAGGCGAACACCTCGTCGGCCCGCGCGGCCAGCACCGTCGGGGGCCGGTCGTCGGCGATGTCGAGGCTGACCGGGGTGCCCATCACGTGTTCGACGCGCCGCAGACCGGGCCGGATCAACGTGTCCACGCTCATCGTGCCTGGTCGATGGCGGCCTGCAACGACCCCCGGTAGGAGTCGCTCGTCGCGGTCGCGCCCGTGATGGTGTCCAGGTCGGCGCTCTGCCGTTCCACCACCATCCCGACCGTACCGCTGTAGCGGCTGTCGACCTGGTCGCTGCGCTGGTCGGACTGGGCCGTCCGGCGCGGCAGTCGCAGCGCCGCCGCGTTGACGATCCGGTCGCCGACCACAGTGATGCGGACCTGCACCTCGCCGAACTCGTTTGTCGCCACCGGCCCGACGATGGTGCTGGCGGAGGGTTGCGCGGCAGCCGTACCGGTCGGGGAGGCGGCCGGGCGCTTCGGAGCGGCACTCGACGCGGACCGGCTCGCCCCGGCGGCGCTGCGTGTCGGCTTCGGCGAGCCGCTTGGCGTTTTCCGGTCCGGGCCGGCTGCCGGTTCCGCCTTCCCGGCGGCGGTGGGTGCCGGGGCGGGCACCTCCCGGGCGAGCTGACCGGTGCCCGGTGCGGCCTTGAACACCACAAGCGCTGTGGTGCTGGCGGCCAGGCCGGTGATCGCGAGGAGCGCGCGACGCATGCGATGGACCCTCTCAGAGTTCGAAGGTGGCGAGGTGGATCTGGCGGCGACGGACGCCGGCCTGACGCAGCACCCGGCGGCACTGCTCGACCAGGCCGGGCGGGCCGCACAGGTAGACGTCGCGCCGGGCGACGTCCGGAACCAGTTGGCGTATTCCGTCCGGGGTCATCACCTGACGTGGGCCCGGGTCGCCGCGGGAGCCGAGGACGTACCAGACCCGCAGCCCACGATTGCGGGCCAGCCAGTCCAGTTCCTCCCGCAACAGCACGTCGGCCGAGGTGCGGGCCCGGTAGATCAGCGCGGCGTTCGGCGGCAGTTCCTCAAGCATCGCCCGCAGTGGGGTGATGCCGCTGCCGGCAGCGATCAGCAGCGCCCGCTCGCGCGTGCGGTGGGCGGCCGTGCAGGTGCCTGACGGGCCGGCCGCCCAGACCCGTACGCCCGGATCGAGGTTGCGCAGGTCCTGGGTGTGCCGGCCGACCACCTTGACGGTCAGCCGCAGCCAGCGGTCGTTGCCGGCGGCGGAGACCGAGAACGGGTGCGACTGCCACCAGCAGCCCCGGGTCAGGAAACGCCAGCGGAAGAACTGCCCACCCAGCAACTCCAGCCGATCGAGGCGTACTCCGGTCAGGTAGATCGAGACGGCGTCGGGACTTTCGGTGACCAGGTCGCTCACCCGCAGCCGGTGCCGCAGGTTGAACCGCAGTGGTTTGATCACCCGACCCCACAGCCACGCGGCGATCACCAGTACGTACAGGGCGATCCATCCGGTACGCGCCGGGCCGGGCCGGAACAGCTGGCTGCCGTTGCTGAACTGGTGGGCGTAGCCGAGCAGCAGCACGGCGTACGCGGCCAGGTGGGTGGCGTGCCACAGCTCGTACGGCAGCACCCGGCGGACCGCCCGCACACTTACCAGCCCGACCAGCACCAGCAGACCGGCGGCGGCGAACGCGGAGACCATGTCCTGGTACTCGCGCAGCATCACGCCCGCCTGGCGCAGCGGCGAACGGCCCTCCAGCCCGGCGTAACCGACCAGGATCAGGGCCGTGTGGGCGAGCACCGCGACCAGCAGGGTGGCGGCCACGTCGCGGTGCCACCGGGCGATCCGCTCTCCGCCGGCCCACAGCTCCAGCACCGGCAGGCGGCTCATCATCAGCACCTGGACCAGCAGCAGGTAGCCGGCGACCAGGCCGGTGATCTGCCCGGCGGCGGTGGTCATCGCAATGCCGCCGGTCAACGAGCCGGTCGGGGTGTCCAGCCACCACGGCAGCACGCTGGCGACCAGACCGCCGAGGAACAGCACGACAAGCAGTCGCCGGCCACCGGCACCGCGCCGCGGCACGGCCGGCGCCGGCTCGTGCGACCCCGCCCGAAGGGGCGGTCGGGGACCGGAGGCCGGACGGGGGTAGGTAGTCACGCCCGGCCGCCGCGCTCGTCGAGCTGATCGGCCATGCACCGTTTCCGATTCCTGCCGGGCGTCGACCCCAGGGCGTGGCAGGTCTCCCGAGGTACGACGACTGATGCCTGAGAGGTTTGCCCGGGCAAGGTAGTCAACTGTCGTCCGCCTCGACAAGGCCCGCCGGGGGCACTTAAAGGCGCGATCTCACCAGGAGCGAATCTCGGTCGGTCGACGGCTGATCGGGTAATGCACGTCGCAAGCAGGGCGTTCGTCGGCCCCCGGTGATCGGTGGGCGACATTCCCACGCACCACACCCGGCGCGGCAGCACCCACACGAGGAGGAAACTTAAGGTTCGGATAAGCGGTCGCTCAGCTGTCGCCGGCCCCTGCTCCTCGTCTGCCGGGCCAAAGTAGCAACAGGAAGGGCGCGTGAGCCGTCACCCCAGCGGGTATTCCGCCGCACCGTTGCTGAACGCGTGAGGGGAAGGCACATGCTCAGCAAAGAGGATCAACGCAGATTCGAACAGATCACCCGCCACCTGCGGGAAAGTGACCCGGCGTTCTTCGCCCGGCTCGACAACCGGGCCCGGGGGCGGCACGGCCGCTGGCTGCTGCTGTTGACAGTCGTGCTCTGGGCGGCGCTGCCAGCGACCACCGTGCTCGCCGGTCGGCTGGCCGGGGCGATCTTCGCGGTGGTGCTGTTGACGAACGCGGCGCTGATGTGGCGGTTTCGCCAACGTTGGCTGTGAGCGTCAGGGTCGCGCCCCGTCCAGGATCGAGTGACGCACGCAGCGGCGGACGTCGCTCGATCCAGGACCGAGCGTGACCGTGGCGACGGAACGAGGCCTATTCGCCGAGCTGGCGGTAGGCGTGCCGCAGGCGTTCGACGAGTCCCGGTCCACCGATGGCCGGCGCGGGTGCGCCCAGCTGTCGTAACAGCAGGTCGGGCCGGGCGGTCAGGCTCGGTGGGCGGTCCGGCAGTGGCACCGGCGGCAGCCAGAACCTGTCGACCGTCTCGGCCAGCGGCGTGACGGGCAGGTCGGCCAGCGCCCGGGCGGCACCGGCGGCGGGCACGTCAGCCTGGTGGTCGGGCGACCCGCCGACGGCCTCCCGGCCGCTGCCCGCCGGCCCGGTGTCCCGGGTACGGGAGCTGCCACGTCGACGGGTCGGCTCCGGTACCGCACCGTCGGCACCGGCCGCCGGCTCGCCGTCCCCGGTCTGCGCTGTCGTTGCCGGGCGCGCTTCGGCTCGACGGTGCCGCAGTCGGGTGAGCAGGTCGGCCCGGCTGCGGCCACGCCAGTGCAGCAGGGTGAACGGGTCCGCGTCGAACGCCTCGGCGAGCAGGTAGAAGGTGGCCGCGAGGTGCTTGCAGGGCACCGCGACGTCCGGACATGAACAACGCTGGTCCAGGTCGGTGATCGCCACCGGGAACAGCGGTGCCCCGGCCGCGACGAACAGCTGCTCCAACTCGGCAGGCAGGTCGCCGGCGAGCAACCGGGCGCTGAAGAACGCCTGGGCGGCGAGTTCCCCCTCGATCCGGGCCCACAGCGGCGCCGGGAAGGGTGGCAGCGCGACGCTCACCTGGTACGGCTTGGGCCGGGAGCCCTGCACCACTGCGGTCACCACGCCCGGAGCGACGTCAAGGCGGAGCACCTGGCCGGCGCGGGCGTACGACCGTCCCCGGGTCAGCCGGGTGCCGAGCGCGAAGGACTCCAGCACCTCCAGGAACCGGCGGGACCACCAGGAGATCCCTATCGCGCCGCGGGTGCTGCGGGCCCGCAGGCCGCCGTCGACCCGCCGTGGCGGGCCGTAGTCGGCGAACCGGCCTGCGCCGTCGACGCTCACTCGGCCACCGCCCCCGCCTCCAGCGCGAACAACTCCCGTAGCTGGGCGGTGGACAGCTCGGTGACCCACTGTTCACCGGTGCCGACCACCGAGGCGGCCAGGCCCCGCTTGTCGGCGATCAGCGCGGCGACCTTCTCCTCCACAGTGCCGGCGCAGACGAACTTGCGGACCTGCACCCGGCGACGCTGTCCGATCCGGAACGCCCGGTCGGTGGCCTGGTCCTCCACCGCCGGATTCCACCACCTGTCGACGTGCACCACGTGGTTGGCGGCGGTGAGCGTCAGGCCGGTCCCGCCGGCCTTGAGGGAGAGGACGAACAGCGCCGGTCCGCCGTCGGACTGGAAGCGGGCCACCATCGCATCGCGGTCCGCCTTGCCGACCCCGCCGTGCAGGAACAGCACCTCCCGGCCGAACCGGGCCGACAGGTGCCCGCGCAGCATCCCGCCGAACTCCGCGTACTGGGTGAACAGCAGGGCCTTCTCCCCCGCCGCGAGGACCTCGTCGAGGATCTCCTCCAGCCGGGCCAGTTTGCCCGACCGGCCGTCCAGCGGTGAACCGTCGCGCAGGAGCTGCGCGGGATGGTTGCAGACCTGCTTGAGGCGGGTCATCGTGGCCAGCACCAGCCCGCGCCGCTCGATGCCGTCGCTGGACTCGATCCGGGCCAGCATGTCGTCGACGACCACCCGGTAGAGCGCCGCCTGCTCGGCGGTGAGGTTGCAGAAGACCTCCATCTCGAGCTTCTCCGGCAGGTCCGAGATGATCGACGAGTCGGTCTTGAGCCGGCGCAGCACGAACGGGCCGGTGATGCGGCGAAGCCGTTCGGCGGTCTCGGTGTCCCCGTGCCGCTCGATCGGCTCGGCGAACCGCTTACGGAACGTCGCGGCCGGGCCGAGCAGGCCAGGGTTGGCGAACTGCATGATGGACCACAGGTCCGCCAGCCGGTTCTCCACGGGCGTACCGGTGACCGCGATGCGGTGTCGCGCGGGCAGTGCCCGTACCGCTTCGGCCTGCCGGGTGGCGGCGTTCTTGATGGCCTGGGCCTCGTCGACCACCACCCGGTGCCAGTCGACGCCGGCCAGGTCTCCGGCGTCCCGGGCGGCCACCGAGTACGTGGTGAGGACCAGGTCCGCGTCGTGCACGGTGGCGGTGAACTCCGTGCCCCGGGCCCGCTGGGCGCCGTGGTGCACGTGTACGCGCTTGTCCGGGGTGAACCGGGCGGCCTCCCGCTGCCAGTTGCCGACAAGCGACATCGGACAGATCAGCAGGGTCGGACCGGCCTGCGGCGGGTCGGCGGCCAGCAGCGCCAGCAGCTGCACCGTCTTGCCCAGCCCCATGTCGTCGGCGAGGACCCCGCCGAGCCCCAGCGACTGGAGGAACGCCAGCCAGGCCAGCCCCCGCCGCTGGTACGGCCGCAGCGTGCCGTGGAAGGACGGCGGCTCGTCGAGCGGGGCGAGCCGCCGCTCCACGGCCCCGGCGAGCAGCTCACCGAGCGCGCCGTCGGCGCTCACCTCGAGCACCGGCAACGCGTCTGGTTGCTCGGCGTCGGACAGGCCGAGCCGCAGCAGGTCGGCAACTGTCAGTTCGCCGCTGGACCGGAGCAGTCGCAGGCCGGCGGCGAGTCGCTTCGGGTCCAGTTCGACCCAGCGCCCGCGCAGCCGGACCAGCGGGGTCTTCAGCTCCGCCAGGCGGGTCAGCTCGTCGGAGGTCAACGGCTCGTCGCCGAGGGCCAGTTCCCAGCGGTAGTCGACGAGGGCGTCCAGTCCCACCCGGTCCGCCGGGCCGCTGACCGCACCGGGGGCGCTGCGGGAGCGGGCCCGCAGCCGGGCGCCGAGCCGCGACGCGGGTCGCCGCCACCACGACGGCAGCAGCACCGTGAAACCCGCCGCGTGCAGCGTCGGCGCGCCCTCGCGCAGGAACCGGTGCGCCCCCTCGGTGTCCAGCTCCAGCGCCTCCGGCCGGGCGGTACGCAGCGCCTCGTCCAGTTCCGGCCACAGTCGGCTGGCCCGGCCGAGCTCGGCAAGCAGAATCTCCTGAGGGTGGTCACCGCCGACGGTGTCGCCGTCGCCGCGCCACACCTGGCCGGCGTCGACGTGGAGGCCCGGCTCGTCGGTGGCGCGCAGCCCGAACTCGACCCGCCACCGGCCGTCGGCGGCGACGACGGCGTCGGGGTCGGTCGGCACCACAGTCACCGCTTCGGTCAGCTCGTCGGCGGTCGGCTCGACCAGCCGGAAGCTGGCCCGCACCGTGCCGCCGGCGGCGTCGCGCTGCCAGGTGTCCAGTTCGGAGCGCAGCGTACGCAGCACCGCCGGATCGGCGGTGAAGCCACGACGCGGTCCGGTCAACGCGCCCAGCCAGGCCGCCACCGCGCCGTTCGGTCGTACTCCCCGGGCCAGCGTCACCGGTGGCAGCGCGGCGCGGACGGCCGCGTCGGTGAGCGCGTCGAGCGCCTCGGCGACCAGTGGCCCGGGCGCGTCGACCGAGATGTCGGACGGACTCGACCGCCGGGACTGCCGACCGGGGCCGCCGGGTGCCGTCCCGGGCAGTTCCGCCTCGATGACGGCCCGGGTGGCGGGGGGCAGGGCCAGCGCCAGCGACCGGGCCCAGGCGGCGTCCGTGCCGGTCAGCAACGGCCGCCACACCGCCCAGGCGGGCGACTCGTCGGCCGGATCGGCCCGCTCCCGCTCGGTGGCGAGAGGCGGGTCGGCGAGGCTGGGCAGTACCCGACCCCGGGCGGCCAGGTCGGTCGCGAAGTCGGCCAGCTCGGCCAGGTGTCGCAGGCTCGCTCCGGGCGCGGCGGTCAGCCCGGCCACGCCACGCAGCAGCGACAGGGCGGCGTCCGGGGCGTACGCCAGGATCGGGACCTGCCACCCGGCGAGGGTGACCGGGCCACGGGCCGGTGCCACGACGGCGGTCCGCACCAGTTCCGGCGAGTCCAGCGGCGAGCCGGCCCGGGTGGGCAGGCGCAGCAGCGCCGTGCCGAGGTCGTCCGGTTCGGCGGCGTCGGCGAGCGCCGCGACGAGCGTGGCGGGTTCGGCGGCGAACGGGTGCGGGCGGGATCGCGGTGCCCGGCCGGGACGGCGCGGGGCATGGGGTGGCAGGGTGCTGTCCTCGGCCCACACCGCCAGCACCCGACCGGGCAGCCACATCCCATGGACGACAAGCACGCATTCCCCCTCGGACCGGACAGGCCCACCCGGCCCGCCCGTTCGGCACCCGGGCCAGGATAGGCGGCGCCGACCGGCTAGCGTCGCCGCCATGTGCGACCTCCTGGTGATCGGCGGCCTCGGTGTCGATGTGCGGGTGCGGGTGCCCCGGCTGCCGCTGCCGGTGGTCGACTCCGTCACCGTCGACCCGATCGAGTTGCGGGTGGGCAACACCGGAGCCGGTGTGGTGCTCGCCGCACACGCGCTCGGGCTGCGGGTGACGGTGGTCGACACGGTGGGCGTGGACCCGGCCGGTGCCGTCGTCCGGGCCGCGCTGGCTCGTACCGGTGTGCGGACGGTCCTGGCCGACGACCCGGCCGGCACCCGACGGTCGGTGAACCTGGTCGACCCCGACGGTCGACGGATGTCGCTGTACGACCCCCGGAGCTCGGACGGTCCGCCGCCGTTCGCGTCGACGCAGGTGGCGGAGCTGGCCCGGGACGCCACCCACGTGCACCTGTCGATCATGGGGTGGGTGCGGGACCTGTTGCCCGATCTCGGTGAGGTGCTGGGCGAGGGGGTGGGCACCTCGACCGACCTGCACGACTGGGACGGCCGCAACCCGTACCACCGCCCCTTCGCCGAGGTCGCCGAGCTGGTGCTGGTCAGCGGCGCGGCGCTCGACGACCGGGCGGCGGCGGTGGCCGGCACGCTGGCACCGCGCCCGGTGCTGGTGACCCGGGGCGCGGACGGCGCCGAGCTGTACCTGGGCGGTCGCGTCCAGCGGATTCCGGCGGCCGTGCCGCCCGGCCCGGTGATCGACAGCAACGGCGCCGGGGACGCCTTCGCGGCGGGGATCATCGCGGCCCGGTCGCGCGGCGCGACCTGGGCGGAGGCGGCCGGGTACGCGACCCGGGTCGCCGCCGCGGCCTGCACCCACGACGGCATGGAGTACCCGCCGGGGCTGCTGCCCCGCGACTGACCGAGTCTCCGCTTCGCCCTGCGGGTCACCCACGGTCGGGGCAGGATGGGCGCATGGCATCCACGGTTGAGATCCCACTGGTGGGCGGCACGGCCGACGGTGAGCACGTCACCGTCGAGCTGGACCCGAACGGTCGGCCCCCACTGACCCACCATCACCTGGGGCCAGCAGGTCTGGCGGCAGCCGAGATCTACGAGCTGGAGTCCGTCGACGCCGACCGCCAGCAGTGGCGCTACTGCTGGCGGGGGCCGGCGGTCTGAGCCCGACGCCCCCGCCGATCAGGCGCCGACCTCGACAAGGGACCGGTTGCGCAAGCTCTCCAGCACCGCCCGGGTGACCTGAGAGGTACCCCTTGCCTCGTCGCACACCCGAGCCACCCGCTGAGCGGTGACCTCGGCCCGCTGTTCGCGTTCATCCCACAGCTGGTCCACCTCGGCCAGCAGGGGACCTTCCACCTCGCGCTCCACCCCCCGCAACGCCGGCACCCCGAGTCGCTGGGCGAGGTCGAAGACCTTGCCGGCGTACGGCAGGGGCAGAAACGGCGTACCCATCATCGCGGCGAAGATCAGGAAGTGCAGGCGCATACCGACCGCCAGGTCGAAGTGCCGCATCAACCCGAGCACCTGCTGCGGGGAGTAGGTGCCGTGCAGGATCCGCCCCCGCTCGGCGGCGATCATGTGCGACAGCACGCCGTGGGAGTGCCGGATGTCGTCGCGTTCCATCGGCACGAACAGCACGTGCGCGTCGATCCGGTGCACCAGGAAGTCACCGATCTGCGCCAGCAGCCGGTGGTATCCGTCCACGTCGAGCCGTTCCGCGGCCCGACCCGGCTCCCGCACGCTCATCCCGACCAGCCGCTTACCGGCCGGCACGCCCTCCTCACGGAGGAACTGCGCGGGAAAGTCCTCAGGTTCCAGCAGGAACGCCGGGTCACCGGTCACCGTGATCGGATTGAGCAGTCCCGCCTCCTCCAGCACCATCCGCGACTCCTGGTCGCGTACGGTCACCTGGACCGCGCCGGCAAGCGTCTCCCGGACCATGCCGGTGTCCACCATCTCGTTGAGTGGCCCGACGCCGACGGCGTACGTCAGCAGCGGCAGACCCCGCTCCTGCGCCACCCGAACGACCCGCAGGTAGCGGCGGGCCTCCCGGTCGTAGAGGATGCCTCCACCGCCCAGGATGAGCAGGTCGAGTTGGGACAGGACGAGGGCGGAGTCGGTTCGGCTGACTCCCTCCCACGGCACCGCCTCCACGTCCGGGTGGGCGACCGCGGTGTGCGCGGGATTCCGCGAGAACACGATGATCCGCGCGTGCGGCTCCTGTTGACGCAGATCGGTCAGCAGCCCGGTGAGGATCGCCTCGTCGCCGAGGTTTCGCCCACCGTACGAGCCGAGCACGCCGATGGTCAGTCCGGCACGCGTCATCCGTCGCTCCTCCCCAGGTGCGTCCGCTCCGCCGTTTCCCCGCTGCGGTGGTGAACAGTCCTCGCGGGGCGGTCGGCGTACCCACGCCCACCGGAAACGGCTTGCCCGCCCAGGTGTCCGGCGGGCAGCGTGAACGCCATGCAGACGAATACGAGGAATCGGCTACGGTGGCGGGATCTGCCAGTGGATGTCCGATCCGCCGTCGAGAAGATCATCGGCGACCGGGTGGTCGACGCGGTGTCGCAGCCGGGCGGCTACTCCCCCGGCACCGCCGACCGGGTGCTCACCGCCAACGGGCGTCGCGCCTTCGTCAAGGCGGCCAGCCCGGCGCAGAACCCGGACACCCCGGACATGCACCGGGCCGAGGCGCGGATCACCGCCGCGCTGCCCGGGTACGCTCCGACGCCCCGACTGCTCGGCTGTCACGACGACGGCCACTGGGTGGCACTGGTGCTCAGCGACGTCGACGGGCGGCACCCGGTCACCCCGTGGCAGGCCGAGGAACTCGACGCGGTACTGGGCGCCCTGGAACGGATGGCGACAGCGCTCACGCCCAGCCCGGTGGCAGAGGTACCGGTCATCGCCGACCGGCTCGCCGACGAGTTCGCCGGCTGGCGGCGGGTCGTCGACGACCCGCCGCCGGAGCTGAACCCGTGGGCCCGCACGCACCTCGACCAACTCTGCTCCTGGTCGGATCATGGCCTCGCGTCGTTGACCGGCGACACCCTGTGTCACGTGGACGTCCGCGCGGACAACCTGCTCGTCGACCGGGCCGGCCGGGTCGCGGTGGTCGACTGGCCCTGGGCAGCGCGCGGCCCGGCCTGGCTGGACACCGCGATGCTGCTGCTCGACGTACGCCTGCAGGGCGGACACGACACCGAGGCACTGCTGCGTCGGCTGCCGCTCACCGCCGCAGTCGACCCCGACGTGGTGACCGGCCTCTACGCCGGTCTGGCCGGCTTCTTCACCGACCGGGCCCGCCTGCCTCCGCCGCCGGGCATCCCCACCCTCCGGGCGTTCCAGCATGCCCAGGCCGAGGTCCTGCTCACCTGGCTGGCCGAGCGCACCGGCAGCTGACGCTCGCCGCCCCCGCCCTCGCCCCGCACAAGCTTCGAGGCAGCAACAACCCCGAAACTGCTGCCTCCAGCGGCGGCGACCCCGCAACATCCCCGAGACTGCTGCCTCCGAGCAGCCGTGACCCAGCGGCACTCCCGAAGGTGCCGGGGGCGGGGCGTCAGGTGGGTGGGGTGGACGGGTGGGTGAGGAAGGGCAGGACCGTTGCGGGGAGGGCGGGTGAATCGACGATGTCGTAGTGGGTGAGTCCAGGCAGGACGGCCAGCCGGGCGGCCGGACGGTCGGTGCCGTCCCACCCGGCGTCCCGATGACCGCCACCGAGCAGGCCGAAGAACTCCACCATGTGTGCCGGGCGGACCGAGTCGGCGTCGGCGAAGACGAGCATCGTCGGCGTGGTGATCGCGGCGACCTCCGATGACCAGTCGTAGTCGCGGCGCAGCAGCTCACCGGTCCTGACCCAGAGCCGGGGCCAGTCCTCCGGGCGGGGCGCGACGCGCCGGTAGAGCTGCTCGGGCGGGGTGCCGCGCATCCGCTCGGCAGCCGCCTCGTCGGGCTCGGGCATGCCGGCGAGCACCTCGGGAAACCAACCCTGTCGACGACACGGCGCGGAGACCACCACCAGCCGGCGGAGCAACTGCCGGTGCTGAACCGCCAACCGCAGGGCGACCCCACCGCCGAGGGAGAAGCCGAGCACCTCGGCCTCGGCCAGACCGAGATGATCGATCAACGCCGCCACGTCGTCGGCCATCGACTCGTACCGCAGGGGACGGCCGGCGTCGGCGGTGCGGCCGTGGCCCGGCAGATCGACGCTCACCACCAGGCGACGCCGCGCCAGCGCCGGCCGGATCGCGGCGAAGGTCTCCACCGAGCCGAACCCGCCATGTAACAGCACAAGCGGTCGACCGTCGCCGTGCGTCTCGTACCAGAACCGAACGCCGTCGATCAGCGCGTAGCCCATCTGATTCCTTCCTTCGCCGACCCGACCCCGCCCGACCACGCCGCACCGGTTCCCGTCCGCGCGCAGCAGTGCCGACGTTGCCGACACCGATACGATCAGCGGGTCTCGATGCCCTCGGTGGGTGCCCACTCGGGTGAGGTGAGGTGCGGTGGCCGTCGTCGTCGACCTGCTCAACATCACGATCATCCTGCACGGGCTGCTGAAGGTGACCGCGATCACGAACGCGATCCGCTGGATCAGCGAACGTGGCCGGGACTACCGGCTCGCGTACGACCGGAGGCCACCCGCCGACGACGAGGCCAAGCTGCGCCTGCTGATCGAGTGCGGCGGCACCTTCTTCCCGTTCGGGGCCAAAGATCACCGAATCCGGCGACGGTACCTGCTGTGGCAGCGACGGTCCCGGCGGTGGCGGACGGCGGCCATGGCACTGCGATTCTGGGCCACTGTCTGCTTCACCGCTCCCGGGCTGGTCGCGCTCACCGTTTTCGGCACAGCCGGACCCGCCTTCTTCCTGTCCCGGCCGCCCGGTGCCCGCTGGCTCACCCTCGGTGCCGCACTTGTCGCCGCCGCCATCGTCATCGCGATGTTCTTCGAGGCACTTACCTGGTATCTGACCGTCCGTGGCTACGCCCGCCGGTTTCTCACCACGGGTTTTCACCGCACCCGGGTGGACTCCACCGGCGAGAATCTCGCGGAACTTCGGGTCTACATCTACCTCGCGGCCTCGATGGTGCTGGCCAACTCCATGCTCTGCCTGACGGCAGCCGTCTCCTTCGGCTCCTACCGATACCTCGACGGCAGCGAGGTCGGCTACGGTCCCAGCGCCATTGCCGCAGCCTGCCTGTACACCGCGTCGAGCATGTCCTTCCTGGGAGAGTCGCCCTTCACCACCCACAACTCGCTGGGCAGCCTGATCGGCGTGCTCGACCTCGGGTCGGGCGTGATGCTGATCCTGTTCGGGTTGACCCTGCTGCCCGCGATACTCAACCTCAGCGGACGTAACGAGTAGCTGGTGCGTGGTGGGCGCGGCAGGTTTCGAACCTGCGAGTCTCGGGACGTGCGTTACATGCCGGGCTAGATGACGTCTCGCGAGCGGGGCCGACAGCCGTGCGGGTTCGTGATAAACCGCCATGGTGTGCAGCCGTGATGAACCACGCCTCGGACGGAGATGGGCATGCCTGAACCCCGAGCCTTCTGGCTCGATGAGCAGTTCGACCGGGAGCACGGCGCAGAGGGGCGCGGTCGCTACGAGGCCGAGGCGCTGAGGCGTATCGATGAGTTTGCCGACACGTGGGGCGACATCGCGCCCGTTACCTTCGCTGCCACAGCGTGGCGGCTGGCTACCGAGCTGTCACCTGGCTACGTCCGCTGGAACAGGCGGATCATCTCCGCGACCTGTACGCCGCGCCGGTGGGACGGGAGTATGACCTGCGCCGTATCGGTGATCTCGCGGTGGCCCGCCGAACTGACGTGGACCAAGCAGTGGCAGCGTGACCGTGGTTGGCGTGACTGGCCGCAGTTGTTTGGCCAATACACGACACCCTCGGATCAGGACCTGACGCGCAGTCCCCATCTGCGCGCGATGCTGCAGGTGGAAGCCCCGGTCCCCCTTGATGATCTGCCTCCGGCTCCCGACGGTCCGGACAAGTCCGTAGCGCCCACTGCCCGTAGAGCCGTGATCGTGCTGGCTCGGGAACTCAACGAACTCCTCGCTCCGATGATCGGCCAACTGGAAGCCGGCGTACCAGCGGACTCCTGACCGTCACCCAGGTCCTGACACTGCCTCGATCGCTCGGACCCGGCGGATCAGCGCTCGGGAAGCTCGGCCGCCGGCTGTCGTGACCGCCGTTGCTGTCACGGCCCGGGGAATTGATCTCCGGGCCGTCGTCGGTGCTGGTGGTGCGGGGTGGGCGCGGCAGGTTTCGAACCTGCGACCCCTCGCTTGTAAGGCGAGTGCTCTCCCACTGAGCTACGCGCCCGGAACGCCGTACGGCGGGCCGGCGGTTGGCAAGCTTACCCTGCCACCCGCCGGCCCGGGCGGACGCCTCGCACCTGTCGACAGGTCAGGCCACGGCCTCCGCCAGGGCCTTGCGCCAACCCTGCTGGTCACGGGCTTCACCGGGCATGTTCATCTCGGCGAAGCGGACCACGCCGGCCCGGTCGATGACGAAGGTGCCCCGGTTGGCGATGCCGGCCACCTCGTTGAAGACGCCGTACGCCTGAGCGACGGCGCCGTGCGGCCAGAAGTCGGACAGCAGCGGGAACTTGTAGTCCTCCCGGTCCGCCCAGACCTTGTGGGCGAATACCGAGTCGACGCTGACGGTCAGCACCTGGACCTCGTCGTTGACGTACTCGTCGAGGTTGTCCCGTATCTCGGTCAGCTCACCCTGGCAGACCCCGGTGAACGCCAGCGGGTAGAAGACCAGCAGGACGGTGCGCCGGCCCCGGAAGTCGGAGAGCCGGACCTCCTGGTTGTTCTGGTCCTTCAACACGAAGTCGGGCGCCTCGGCGCCAACCTCGACGGGCATGCCAACTCCTCGGATCGGTTCGGGGACGGCCTCGGTCGCCGTGGGGACAGGGCTACTTCTTGCCCTTGGCACCGCGACGTAGCACGAGTCGGGCACCGCTCCAGTCCTTGCCGGCGTTGATCGTGGAAGTCTGCTGGAGGCCGGCGGTGGGTGCCGACTCGGCGACCTCGCTCGGCTCGACGTGGCCCTCGCGGCCGGCCTTGGGCGTCAGCAGCCACACGACCCCGTTGTCGGCCAGCGGGCCGAGGGCGTCGACGAGCAGCTCGAAAAGATCACCGTCGCCGTCCCGGTACCAGACCAGCACCGCGTCGACGACCTCGTCGGTGTCCTCGTCGACAAGATCTCCACAACGGTCGGTCAGGGCGTCCCGGAGATCGGAGTCGACGTCGTCGTCGTAGCCCATCTCCATGACGACCATCCCCGGCTCGATGCCGAACCGGTCCGCCAGGCTGCGTACCCCGTCAGCAGCCTGACCAGCGGTCGCGCTCACTGTCGCGTGCCTCCTCATCTCGTCCGAGCCGGCGTCTGCTCGACGCCGTCAGGCAAAGTCCACACAGTTGTGCCCTCCTGCGCAAGTGGCGCACCGGGTGGAACGAAATTTACCGTGCCAGCAGCGTACGGGCACCCTGGGTGATGGCCTCCTCGGACACCAGCACCTGCCGGGCAGCCGGACCCAGCGGCACGAAGGAGTCAACAGCCGCCACCCGGCGTGCCGCACCGACATATCCGGCATCCACCAGCGCGGCGATCACTCCCTCGCCCACTCCGCCGGACCGGCGGGTCTCGTCCACCACGAGCACCCGGCCGGTCGCGGCGGCCTCCCGGATGAGGTCGGCCACCGGCAGCGGCGCGAGCCAGCGCAGGTCCACGACCCGGGTCCCGATCCCCTCGTCGGCAAGTGCCGACGCGGCCCGCAGCGACATCCGGACACCGTTGCCGAAGGTGATGATCGTGACGTCGTCGGCCGAACCGACCCCGTACACCCGGGCCCGTCCCACCGGCACGTGGCCGCCGGCCCAGGCACCCGGCTCGGCATAACCGGCAAGCCACTCACCGTCACCGTCGGTGTAGAGGTCGCGGGTGTGGTAGAGCGCGATCGGCTCCAGGAACACGCAGACGCTGCCGTCCACCGCCGCGCTCGCCAGGCAGGTCCGCAGCATCGCCGCCGCGTCGTCGGGCCGGGCCGGTACGGCGATCACCAGACCCGGTACGTCCCGCAGCACGGCCACCGAGTTGTCGTTGTGGAAGTGGCCCCCGAAGCCCTCCTGGTACGCCAGCCCGGCCACCCGCACCACCATCGGGTTGCGCCACGCGCCCTGCGAGAAGAACCGCATGGTCGCCGCCTCGCCGCGCAGCTGGTCCTCGGCGTTGTGCAGGTACGCCAGATACTGGATCTCCGGCACCGGCAGCATCCCGGCCAGGCCCGCGCCGAGACCGAGGCCGAGGATCGAGGTCTCGTCGAGCAGCGTGTCGAACACCCGGGCGGCACCGAACCTGTCGCGCAGCCCCTTGGTCACCCCGTAGACCCCGCCCTTGGCGGCGACGTCCTCCCCGAAGACCGCCATCTGCGGATGGTTGAGCAGCCCGTCGGTGAGCGCCGCGTTGATGCTCTGCGCGAGGGTGAGCGGCCCGGCCAGTTCCGGCGGCTTGCCGCCGAACGCCTCGGCCCGTGTCGCGGCGTCGGTACCGGCGGCGCGGGCGCCCGCGTCGGCGACCGCCAGGGCGACCCGGACCGGGCGGCGCGGTGCCAGCGGGGCGATCACCTCGGCGGCGTCGGCCAGCTTCGGCTCGTCGAGCACCTCCTCGGCGATCCGTCGGACCTGCCAGCCGATCTCGTCGTAGCGGTCCAGCAGCTCCGGGCCGCTGGCCAGACCCGCGTCCACCAGCCGCCGCGCGGTGGCGACCACCGGATCGCGGGCCACGTCGGCGGCGATCTCCGAGGCGGGACGGTACGCGCTCTCGGCGTCCGCGCCGGCGTGGCCCATCAGCCGGACCGTGGTCAGGTGCAGCACCGCCGGGCGTCGCTGCCGGCGTACCCAGGCCGCCGCCTCGACCGCCACCTCGTACGTGCCGACCAGGTCGGCACCGTCGGCGGCGAAGTACCGGATGCCGGGCTTGGACCGCAGGGCCGTGGCCACCCACCCCTGCGGCGACCGGACACTGATGCCAAGCCCGTTGTCCTCGCAGACGAAGAGCACCGGGATGCGCAGGCCGGTGTGGTCGTACCAACCGGCGGTGTTGAACGCGGCCGTGGCGCTGGCATGGTTGATCGAGGCGTCCCCGAACGAACAGACCACGATGGCGTCGGCGGCCCCGGGCGCCGGTTCGGGTTCCGCGCCGGGTCGGTTCGCCTCCCCTCGGGCGTCCAGCCGGCGGAGCCGCTCCACGGCAAGGCCCATCCCGACGGCCCGGGGCAGGTGCGAGGCGATTGTCGAGGTCGTCGGAACCACCGCGAGGTCGGCCCGGCCGAAGACCTTGTGCCGGCCACCGGCGATCGGTTCCTGGCTGGAGGCCACCATGCCGCGCAGCACGTCCCGGGCCGCGTCGGTGTACGCCCGGGGCACCGGCCGCTTGACCCCCGTCATCCGAATCCCGCCGTCGCCGGCGGCGGGCCTGGTCGTGGTGACCGGCGCGGTCACGGTGGCCGGCCTTGAACCGGCAAGTGGTACCGCTGCCGCCGGGTCGTCGGCTGCGGGCACCTCCGCCGCCGGATTCACGCCGGGTTCGACAACACCCGCACCGTCGGTCGAGTCGCGTCCCGCCGCGACCGCGTTTGTCGCCGGCTGGTCCGACCCAGCGGGGGTCTCCCGTTCGAGGGTCCCCGCCCGGTCCGGGGCGACGGACAACCCGCCGGTGGGCCGGCCGGCCGGCCCGACCGCGGCGGAAGGCCCGGTCTCGGTGGAAGGGCCGGTCTCGGTGGAAGGGCCGGTCTCGGTGGCGTCGGCAGCCTCGCCGGCCCGGGCGACCTGAACGGCACTGCCGTCCGGCGGCGTGGGCGGGACAGCCGGCGCGGACGATTCAGCCGACCCGACCGACGGAGACGACGACGATGAGGCAGCCGGCGGCACAGCGGTCGGTGGCACGAGGGACGGCGCGGACGGGTCGGCCTGGGCGGCGCGGACGCAGTAGAAGGCGCCGGAGCGGTAGTGCAGCAGGGCCGGGTCGGTGGGCCGCAGGGCCGCCGCCACCGCCGCGTTGCCCTCGTGACCGGCGGAGCCGATCGTGTAGTAGCCCTCGCCGAAGCTGCGCAGCCAGCGGCCGGCCAGGTCGAGTTGCCGGCTGGTGACCTGGGCGTCGAAGAGGTCCAGCAGTTGGGCACCGGTCAGCGCACCGCCCTCGGTCACCTGCCTTGCCGGGTCGGTGCGGTGCGGCGGTGTCGCGAGGGCGGCCAGGGACTCGCGGAACCGGTCGTCGAGATCCTGCGGGGTGGTCACGTCCGACAGCATTACCGACAGGCGCACGCCTCGCACAGTCGAGGACGTTTCACGCCGGCCCCGTCGGGCCGCAGTCCTCTGGGCAGCCACCGTCGGAGACCTTCCACACGAGGTCTCGCAGCGCGGCGAGTTCCTCGTTGTTGAGCGGGGTGAGCAGCCGGGAGTCGGAGAGCACGAGATGGACCCGGTCGCGCATCCGTCGGCCGGCATCGGTCACCACCAGCGTCTTCTGCCGTCGGTCGGTCGGCGCGACCCGGCGCTCGACCAGCCCCGCCTGCTCCAGCTTGTCGACGAGGGCTGTGACGTTGGACCTGTCACAGCGCAGCTGGTCGGCCAGCTCGCGGGCGGGCAGCGGCCGGTCCGGGTCGAGCTGGTACAGCGCGCGGGCCACGGCCGGCGTCAGGCCGAGCGCGGCGATGTCGAGATCCTGGTGGTGTCGCAGGGCGGAGGCGACGTGCATGATCCGGCGGACCGCGTCACCGGCCAGCCCGGCGCGGTCGGCCGGTTCCGGGCCGACCGGGGCGATGATCGGCCGTGACATGGTCACATCCTAGGCTCGCGGACCGCCGTCGACCGCGCCTGCGAGGGCGGCCGGGAGTACTTCTACCGGTTCCGCGTCCAACGGCACCTGTCGCCTGTCGGTCGGACCCGCACCGCTCCCGCACCGTGGAGCCTGCCCGCGACGCTGGCCATGGCGTTCGCGTCCTGCTCGCAGTACGAGCACGGGTACTTCACGGCGTACCGGCGGCTGGCCGAGTCCGAGCCGGAGATCGTCCTGCACCTGGGCGACTACCAGTACGAGTACGCCCGTGACACGTACACCGCACCGGGTGGGAACCCGCGTGACCACGAGGGTCCGGAGACCCGGACGCTCGCCAACTACCGGCAGCGGCACGCCCAGTACAAGACCGACCGGGATCTTCAGGCGGCCCATGCCGTCGCGCCGTGGGCGGTCCACCGGGGCGACGCGGTCACCGGCGGCGGCGTGACGGAAGGCGGGCGAGCCGTTACCGGGTGACGGGTGGGACGGACGGGAGCGGTCAGCCCGCCAGGAAGGAGAAGCGGACCTGCCGGGTCGGGTTGTCGCCGTTGGTGTCGACCAGGCAGATCGACTGCCAGGTGCCCAGGGCAAGTCGCCCACCGAGCACGGGCAGCGTCGCGTACGGCGCGACGAAGGCCGGCAGCACGTGATCGCGGCCGTGTCCGGGCGAGCCGTGCCGGTGCCGCCACCGCTCGTCGGTGGGCAGCACCGCGTCCAGCGCGGTGAGCAGGTCGTCGTCCGAGCCTGATCCGGTCTCGATGATCGCCACGCCGGCGGTGGCGTGGGGCACGAACACGTGCAGCAGCCCGTCGCCGCTGCCGGCGACGAACTGCTCGGCCTCGGCCGTGATGTCCCGGACGGTCGGCCGGGAACCGGTCCGGACGGTGATCAGCTCACTGCGCACCCTCGCATTCTTCCCCACCCGGCCGGGGCCCGCCGCGACCGCCGCCGACCGGCATAGTTACTGGTGGGTACGTGTGTCGCGCGTCGCCCTTCGGCCGGGTGGACGTGACGCCGAGTGCCGCGACGGGGCAGGATGGCGCTAGAGACCTATCCCACAACACAACCGAGGGAACGCCTGTGGCTACGGAACGCAAGCGCCCGGTGATCACGGCCGGCCTGCCGAGCCAGCTTCCGGACATCGACCCCGAAGAAACCAGCGAGTGGGTCGAGTCGCTCGACGGTGTCATCGACGACCGTGGCACCAAGCGAGCCCGCTACGTCATGCTGCGGCTGCTGGAGCGCGCCCGGGAGCGTCAGGTCGGCGTGCCGTCGCTGACCACCACCGACTACATCAACACCATTCCGCCGGAGCGCGAACCGTGGTTCCCCGGCGACGAGCACGTCGAGCGCCGGATCCGGGCGTACGTGCGGTGGAACGCGGCGATGCTCGTGCACCGCGCGCAGCGGCCGGAGATCGGCGTCGGTGGCCACATCTCGACCTTCGCCAGCTCGGCGTCGCTCTACGAGGTCGGCTTCAACCACTTCTTCCGGGGCAAGGAACACCCGGGTGGCGGCGATCACATCTTCTACCAGGGGCACGCCTCGCCCGGCATGTACGCGCGGGCGTTCCTGGAGGGCCGGCTCAGCGAGAACCAGCTCGACGGTTTCCGGCAGGAGCTGTCCCACCCCGGCGGCGGTCTTCCCTCGTACCCGCACCCCCGGCTCATGCCGGACTTCTGGGAGTTCCCCACGGTCTCCATGGGTCTTGGTGGCCTGAACGCCATCTACCAGGCCCGGTTCAACAGGTACCTCCAGCACCGGGGCATCAAGGACACCTCCGACCAGCACGTATGGGCGTTCCTGGGCGACGGCGAGATGGACGAGCCGGAGACCCTCGGCGCGATCGGGGTGGCCGCCCGCGAGGAGCTGGACAACCTCACCTTCGTGATCAACTGCAACCTGCAACGGCTGGACGGGCCGGTACGCGGCAACGGCAAGGTCATGCAGGAGCTGGAGGCGTTCTTCCGGGGGGCCGGCTGGAACGTCATCAAGGTGGTCTGGGGCCGGGAGTGGGATCCGCTGCTCGCCGCCGACACCGACGGCGCGCTCGTCAACCTGATGAACACCACGCCTGACGGCGACTACCAGACCTACAAGGCGGAGTCCGGGGCGTACGTGCGGGAGCACTTCTTCGGCCGCGACCCGCGTACCCGCAAGATGGTCGAGGGGCTCACCGACGACGAGATCTGGAACCTCAAGCGCGGTGGGCACGACTACCGCAAGCTGTACGCGGCCTACAAGGCGGCGACCGAGCACACCGGCCAGCCGACGGTGATCCTGGCCAAGACGATCAAGGGCTGGACGCTCGGCTCGCACTTCGAGGGCCGCAACGCCACGCACCAGATGAAGAAGCTGACGCTTGAGGACCTGAAGACCTTCCGCGACCGGCTCTACCTGGACATCCCGGACTCGGCGCTGGAGGAGAACCCCTACCTGCCGCCGTACCTGCGGCCGGACGACAAGTCCGACGAGATGCAGTACCTGCACGAGCGGCGCAAGCAGCTCGGCGGTTACCTGCCGACCCGGCGGACCAGCGCCAAGAAGCTGGCCATCCCCGGCGCGGAGCGCTTCGCCGACGTCAAGCGCGGCTCGGGCAAGCAGAAGGTGGCCACCACGATGGCCTTCGTCCGGCTGCTCAAGGACCTGATGAAGGACAAGGAGTTCGGCAAGCGCTGGGTGCCGATCATCCCGGACGAGGCGCGCACCTTCGGCCTGGACTCCATCTTCCCGACCGCCAAGATCTACTCGCCGCACGGCCAGCGGTACACCTCTGTCGACCGGGAGCTGTTCCTGTCGTACAAGGAGTCGACAGTCGGGCAGATCCTGCACGAGGGGATCAACGAGGCCGGCTCCGTCGCCTCGTTCACCGCGGCCGGCACGTCGTACGCCACCCACGACGAGCCGAT
Organism: Micromonospora andamanensis; assembly: GCF_016863495.1. Taxonomy (GTDB): domain Bacteria; phylum Actinomycetota; class Actinomycetes; order Mycobacteriales; family Micromonosporaceae; genus Micromonospora; species Micromonospora andamanensis. The sequence continues at coordinate 242,872 of NZ_BOOZ01000011.1, read as the reverse complement.
GATCCCGATGTACATCTTCTACTCGATGTTCGGGTTCCAGCGCACCGGTGACGGCTTCTGGGCCGCCGCGGACCAGATGACCCGGGGCTTCGTGCTCGGCGCCACCGCCGGACGCACCACGCTCAACGGTGAAGGGCTCCAACACGAGGACGGGCACTCGCTGCTGCTGGCCGCCACCAACCCGGCGGTCGTCGCGTACGATCCGGCGTTCGCGTTCGAGATCGCGCACATCATGGAGAACGGCCTGCACCGCATGTACGGCGAGAAGCAGGAGAACGTCTTCTACTACCTCACCGTCTACAACGAGCCGATCCACCAGCCGGCGGAGCCGGAGGGAGTGGACGTCGAGGGCATCGTCAAGGGCATCCACCGCTACTCCCCCGCCCCCTCGCTGGACGGGGACGCTCCCCGGGCGAACGTGCTGGCCTCCGGCACCGGGATGCAGTGGGCACTCAAGGCGCAGCAGTTGCTGGCGCAGGACTGGGGGGTCGCCGCCGACGTCTGGTCGGTGACCTCCTGGACGGAGCTGCGCCGCGACGCGGTCGAGTGCGAGGCGTACAACCTCCTGCACCCGGGCGCGGAGCAGCGGGTGCCGTACATCCAGCACAAGCTGGCCGACGCGGACGGCCCGAAGATCGCGGTGAGCGACTGGATGCGCGCGGTGCCGGACCTGATCTCCCGGTGGGTGCCGGGCGACTGGACCTCGCTGGGCACCGACGGGTTCGGCCTGTCCGACACCCGCCACGCCCTGCGCCGGCACTTCCACGTCGACGCCGAGTCGGTGGCGGTGGCGACCCTGCGCCAGCTCGCGCTACGCGGGGCGGTACCGGCCCACGTGCCGGCCGAGGCGGCCAAGAAGTACGCCATCGACGACGTCAACGCTGCCCCGGTCGGCGAAACCGGCGGCGACAGCTGAACCTGGGACGACGTCCCCGGCCGAGGGGCCCGGCGCGGTACGACACCGCCGCCGGGCCCCTTCGCGTGCGGCGTTCGTCTCCGGTCGCGAGCCCGCAGGTATGACTCTTCCGGTATCGACGCATGTCTTTTTCGTGTAACACAGCGCATCCACAATTGCCGATAGGTGTTTCAGCTCTACCCCGGGACACCAGGCCGGCCGGTGGATCCACCCCGTCGCGCCCGTCCGCCGCCGGCCGGGACGTCACCGCCGCCTCCGCGCGCGACGGGAGGGAGCCTTCATGCGAATCGTTCGGATCGGTCTGTCCCTGGCCGTCGGCGTCCTGGTGGTGTCGATGGTCCCGGCGGGCTCGCCCTCGGTGGCGCACGACCCGGCCACCCCGGCCGGGCGCGCGTCGGCACAGGAGTTCATGGCGCAACGCGAACCCACCCAGCAGCTTGTCGCAGCCGCCGCCGCGACCTGCACCAACGGCCAGGCGGCGGGCTATCCCTGTCGCAACGTGGACCTGCTGTCGTTCATGCCGCTGTCCAGCATCGGCGGCAGCCAGGCCAACGACATCTGGGGTTGGACCGACCCGCAGACCGGCAAGGAGTACGCGCTCGTCGGACGCCGCAACGGCACCTCGTTCGTGGACGTCTCCAACCCGACCGCCCCGGTCTACCTGGGTAACCTGCCCGCCTACCAGAACCGCACCGCGATCTGGCGCGACATCAAGGTCTACCGGGACCACGCGTACGTGGTGGCGGACGTCTCCGGGCACGGCATGCAGGTGTTCGACCTGACCCGGTTGCGTGGCGTCACCGCGCCGCAGACCTGGACGGCGAACGTGCACTACAGCCAGTTCGGCAACTCGCACAACATCGCCATCAACGAGCAGACCGGGTACGCCTACGCGGTCGGCACCAACACGTGCAGCGGCGGTCTGCACATGGTGGACATCCGCACCCCGAAGTCCCCGGTGTACGCGGGCTGTGTCAGCAACGACGGCTACACCCACGACACCCAGTGCGTGGTCTACCGGGGTCCGGACACCACCTACACCGGGCGGGAGATCTGCGTCAGCTCCAACGAGGACACGGTGACGGTTGTCGACGTGACCACCAAGTCGGCTCCCCGGCAGCTGTCCCGCATCGGCTACACCGGGCGGGCGTACACCCACCAGGGCTGGTTCACCGACAACCAGCGGTACTTCCTGCTCGACGACGAGCTGGACGAGACCCGGCGCGGGGTGCGGACGCAGACCTACATCTGGGACCTGGCCGACCTGGACGCGCCCCGGCACATCGGCACCTACAGCGCGCCGTCCGGGGTACAGGCCACCGACCACAACCAGTACGTCAAGGGCAACTACAGCTACCAGGCCAACTACCGGGCCGGGTTGCGCATCCTGGACCTGCGCAACGTGGCAAGCGGGCAGGCCACCGAGGCCGGCTTCTTCGACATCTACCCGTCGAGCAACAGCGCCTCGATGAACGGGGCGTGGAGCACCTACCCGTACTACCCGAGCGGCATCGTGGTGGTCAGCGGCATCGAGCAGGGGCTGTTCGTGCTCCAGCCCCGCTTGTCATGACCACCATCGACCGTCGGGCGGCGACGTCCGCCAGCCAGGTCGAGGGGGCGTCCCGGCCGGGGCGCCCCCGCCCCGACCCGGTGCTGCCACCACCGGCCGGCGGGGCTGTGTGGCGGTACGCCGCCGCCGCGCTGGTGCTCGGCCTGACCCTCACCGTCGGGTTCTTCGCCGGGCGCGCCGGTGCCCCGGCGCCCGCTCCGGTTCGACCGGCGACCGCCGACCCACATGCCGGCCACGGCCCGGGTGGGCTGGAGGTGTCCCGCGACGGCTGGACGTTGGCCCTGGACACCCCGGCGCTGACCGCCGGCCGGCCCGGCGAACTGGCCTTCCGGATCACCGACCCGACCGGGGCCGCGCTCACCACGTTCCAGGAGAGCCACGAGCGCAGGATGCACCTGATCCTGGTCGGCCGGGACCTCTCCGGTTACCAGCACGTGCACCCGGAGATGTCGGCCGACGGCACCTGGCGGGTCACTGTCACGCCGAGCTCACCCGGCCCGCTACGGGCCATCGCGGACTTCTGGCCGCAGGGTGCGGCGGCCGGCGTCACGCTCGGGGTCGACGTGCCGGTTCCCGGCCGGTACGCCGCCGGTCCGCTCGCGCCACCCGAGGAGACGATCCTGGTGGACGGCTACACGGTGACCCTCGACGGTGGGCTGCGCGCGGGCGAGTCCAACCAGGTGCTCGTCTGGCTCGGCCACGACGGGCGGCCGGTGAACGACCTGCAACGCCACCTGGGCGCGTACGGGCACCTGGTGGCGCTGCGCCAGGGCGACCTGGCGTACCTGCACGTGCATCCGGCGGCGGCCAGCCAGCCCAGCTCGGTGGTGGCGTTCGGCGTCACCGTGCCGTCGGCCGGCACCTACCGGCTGTTCTTCGAGTTCCGGCACCTCGACGAGGTGCGCGTCGCCGCGTTCACCGTGATCGTGTGAGCCGCCGCCCGCGCCCGGGCGCGACGAGCGGTGGCGGCCCTGGTGCCTCTGGAAGGGACACCGGGGCCGCCACCGTCGCGGGTGACGCCGGGACGCGGCCCGTCAGCCGACGGCGGCCAGATCGGTCAACCGGGCCAGCGAGTCCTCCAGGTCGGCGCCGACCCGACGCAGGCCGAGCCGGAGCAGGGCGGCCTTGACCGGGCCGGCCGGCCAGCGCACGACGATGAGCCGTACGACCGTCCCGCCCTCCTGTTCGTCGGGCGTGAGCTGGACGTATATCTCGGTGCGCGCCTCCGCTCGGGCACCGGCGCCCTTGGCGCGTTCGCGCCAGCCGATAAGTGTCGGTTCCTGATAGGCGATCACCTCGGCCTCATGCGCGGCGCCGCGTCCAGCCTGGACCAGCTGCCGCCGACCGAAGCCCTCCCCCGAGAGGACCTCGGCCGCACGGACCCCGGCCAACCAGGCCGGCAACTGCTCGGCCCGCTGCACCACGTCCCAGACCGCTTCCACCGGCGCCGCCACGTGCGCGCTGCGTTCCACGAGGATCATTTCCGTCTTCCTCCAGTGAGGACATCCCACGATATTCGGCACTCTATGCGCAAAAACGGACGTATATGGACGGGTTCGTAAAAGACACGCCGAAAGGTATTGCGCTACGCGGACCGGCAGCCTATGGCGTCCGGCCGTCGCGCCCCCTAAAGTTCCGAACACATTTCGCGTTCACCGGGAGGGCGCATGCCGACCGCTCCGATGCCCGAGTTCCCCACCGGCTTCCGCTGGGGCGTCTCCACCTCCGCGTACCAGATCGAGGGCGCCGCCGGCACCGACGGACGCGGACCGTCCATCTGGGACACCTTCGCCCACACCCCCGGCCGGATCATTGACGGCAGCAGCGGCGACGTGGCCTGCGACCACTACCACAGGTACGCCGAGGACGTCGCCCTGATGGCCGGGCTGGGCGTCACCGCGTACCGCTTCTCGATCTCCTGGCCCCGGGTGCTGCCCAGCGGAACCGGCCAGGTCAACCCCGCCGGGCTGGACTTCTACGAACGGCTCGTCGACGAACTGCTCGCGCACGGCATCGACCCGGTCGCCACCCTCTTCCACTGGGACCTGCCCCAGCCGCTCGAGGACGCCGGAGGCTGGCTGAACCGGGACACCGCGCACCGCTTCGCCGAGTACGCCGACCTGGTCGCCGCCCGCCTCGGCGACCGGGTCCGGCTCTGGATCACCCTCAACGAACCGTTCATCCACCTGAGCCTCGGGCACGCCACAGGCGTCCACGCCCCGGGCCGGATGCTGCTCTTCGACGCCTTCCCGGTCGCCCACCACCAGTTGCTCGGCCACGGTCTCGCGGTCGCCGCGCTCCGCGCCCGCAGCACCAGCCCGGTGGCCATCGCCAACAACTACTCCCCGGTGCGCGTCGTCGGTGGCAGCGAGGCCGACGTCGCCGCGGCGGCGACCTACGAGGCGCTGCACAACCGGCTCTTCACCGACCCGCTGTTCGGTCGCGGGTACCCGACCGAGCTGGGTTTCGACACCACAGCGGTACGCGACGGCGACCTGGACGTGATCGCCGCACCGATCGACGTGCTCGGCGTCAACTACTACAACCCCACAGCGGTACGCGCGCCCGAGGAGGGCTCACCCCTGCCCTTCGAGCTGGTTCCCCTCACCGGCTACCCGCGAACCGCCTTCGACTGGCCGGTGGATCCGGCCGGACTGCGTGAGCTGCTCGGCTGGCTGCACGACCGCTACCGGACGACGCTGCCCCCGATCCAGATCACCGAGAGCGGATGCGCCTACGACGACGCGCCCGACGCCGACGGGTGGGTCCCCGACCCGGACCGGATCGCCTACCTGGACGGCCACCTACGGGCGGTACGCGCCGCGATCGACGACGGGGTGGACGTCACCGGTTACTTCGTCTGGTCGCTGCTGGACAACTGGGAGTGGGCCGAGGGCTTCACCAAGCGGTTCGGCCTGGTGCACGTCGACTTCGAGACCGGGCAGCGCACGCCCAAGTCGTCGTACGCCTGGCTGCGCGAGGTGATCGCGACCACCCGGCGGGAACCACGGCGGTGACCACCGTCGACCCCACCCCGGCCTCGCTGCCGGCCGCGCTCGCCGAACCGACGGTCCCGGTACGCCGAGGGTGGATCGCGCTGCTCTTCGCCGCCAACCTCGGCGTCTGGATGGCCTTCTTCACGCCGATCCAGGTGCTGCTGCCCCAGCAGCTCGGGCAGATCGCACCGGCCGACAAGGAGACGATGCTGGCGGTGGTCACCGGGATCGGCGCCCTCGCGGCGGTGATCGCCAACCCGCTGGCCGGGGCGCTGTCCGACCGGACCTGCCTGCGGATCGGCCGACGGCAGTTCGGCCGGCGGCACGTCTGGACACTCGGCGGCGCGGTGCTCGCCGCGTCGGCCCTGGTGCTGCTCGCCCAGGCCCAGACCGTGCTCGGGGTGGCGGTCGGCTGGGTCGCCGCGCAGGTCTGCCTCAACGCGATGCTGGCCAGCCTGACCGCCGCCGTACCGGACCGGGTTCCGGTCGTGCAGCGTGGCGGCGTCTCCGGTTGGGTCGGCATTCCGCAGGCACTGGGGTTGGTGCTCGGGGTGGTCCTGGTCACCGCCGTGTTCACCGGCACCACCGCCGGTTACCTGGCGATCGCCGGGGCCATCCTGCTGCTGGCGGTGCCGTTCGCCCTGCGGACGGCTGACGACCCGCTGCCCCGCTCGCACCGGCTGACACTCCGTGGCCTGCTCCGCTCGATGTGGGTGTCGCCGCGCCAGCACCCCGACTTCGGCTGGGCCTGGATCACCCGGTTCCTGGTCCAGCTCGGCAACGCCCTGGGCACTCTGTACCTGCTCTACTTCCTCACCGACGAGGTGCAGGTGGCCGACCCCGAGGGTGGCCTGCTGGTGCTGATCCTGCTCTACACCGCAGGTCTGATGGCCACCACTGTGGTCGCCGGTCGGCTGTCCGACAGGTCCGGCAGGCGGAAGGTCTACGTGATCACGTCCGGGATGGTGATCGCGCTGGCGGCGCTAATGCTCGCCGTCGCGCCCACCTGGCCGATGGCGATGGCCGCCGCACTGCTGCTCGGTGCCGGCTACGGGGTGTATCTGTCGGTGGACGCCGCTCTGATCACCCAGGTGCTGCCCAAGGCCACCGACCGGGCCAAGGACCTCGGCGTGATCAACATCGCGAACTCCGCGCCGCAGGTGCTCGGCCCGGCCATCTCCGCGCCGATCGTGGTGTACCTCGGCGGTTACCCGGCGTTGTACGCCACCACCGCGGCGGTGACCGTACTCGGCAGTGTGCTGGTGCTGAAGATCCGCTCCGTGCCGTGAGCCGCACCCCTTGGCCGATTGCGGTCGCGCGCCGCCGTAGGCTGGGGGCCGTGACGGTACGTGTGCGCTTCGCCCCTTCCCCGACCGGTATGTTCCACGTCGGCGGTGCCCGCTCGGCACTCCAGAACTGGATCTACGCCAGGCAGCAGGGCGGTGTGTTCGTGCTGCGTATCGAGGACACCGACGCGGCCCGCAACAAGCCGGAGTGGACCGAGGGCATCCTGTCGGCGCTCGACTGGATCGGCATCGAGCGGGGCAGCTACGAGGGCCCCTACTTCCAGTCCTCGTACGCCGCCGAGCACCGGGCCGCCGCGCAGCGGCTGTACGAGGCCGGCCGGGCGTACTACTGCGACTGCACCCGCGAGGCGGTGCAGGCCCGCACCGGCAACCAGTACACCGGCTACGACGGCTTCTGCCGCGACCGGGAGCTACCGCCCGGCGAGGGCCGCGCGCTGCGCTTCCGCACCCCGGACGAGGGCGTCACGGTGGTGACGGATCTGATCCGGGGCGAGCCGACGTTCGAGAACAAGCTCATCGAGGACTTCGTCATCGCCCGGGGCGACGGCTCGCCGGTCTTCCTGCTGGCCAACGTCGTGGACGACATGACGATGGGCATCACCCACGTGATCCGCGCCGAGGAGCACCTGCCCAACACCCCGAAGCAGCAACTGCTCTGGGACGCGCTCGGGGTCAAGCCGCCGATCTGGGCGCACGTGCCGGTGGTGGTGAACGAGAAGCGGCAGAAGCTCTCCAAGCGCCGCGACAAGGTCGCCCTGGAGGCGTACCGGGACGAGGGATACCTCGCCGAGGCGATGCGCAACTATCTGATGCTGCTCGGTTGGGCACCCTCCGGCGACCGGGAGATCGTGCCCTGGTCGGTGATCGAGGACGAGTTCCGGCTGGATGAGGTCAACCCCTCGCCGGCGTTCTTCGACGAGAAGAAGCTGCGTGCGTTCAACGGCGAGTACATCCGGGCGCTGCCCGTGGCCGAGTTCGTTGAGGCGTGCCAGCCCTGGCTGACCGGCACCGGCACGATCGCGCCGCCGCCCTGGCAGCCGACGGAGTTCGACCCGGCCGTGTTCGCCGCGGTGGCCCCGCTGGCGCAGACCCGGATCGCGGTGCTCAGCGAGATCGTGCCGAACGTCGACTTCCTCTTCGTCGACTCCCCGCTCATCGACGAGGCGGCCTGGAACAAGGCGATGAAGGAGGGGTCGGCGGAGCTGCTCGACGCCGCCGTCGCCGCCTTCGAGGCTGTCGATTCGTGGGACGCGGAGACGCTCAAGGCCACCCTGGAGGCGGTCGGCGCGGAGCGCGGCCTCAAGCTCGGCAAGGCACAGGCACCGGTACGCGTCGCGGTCACCGGCCGTACCGTCGGCCTGCCGCTGTTCGAGTCGCTGGAGGTGCTCGGGCGCGAGCGCGCCCTGACCCGGATGCGCGCCGCCCGGGTCCGCCTGGTCTGACCCGCCGCGCCGCCCTGGCGGCGCTCAGCCGCGACGCGCGGCGCGGCGGCGGATCAGCCGGGCCGCGACCAGGATCGCCAGCAACGGCAGGACGGCAACGACCGCCCACCACAGCCGTTCCCGCCGGACGACTCGTCCGACCGGGGTACCGGGGTGACGGCCTCGGACGTGGTCGGCGGCGGGGTGGTGGTGGCGGGGATCGTCGGGGCGGCGGCTGTGGGTTCCGGGGTCGGGTCGGCGGGGGTGTTCGTGGTCATCGTGAACCGCACCTCGCCGGAGATCGGATGGCCGTCGTCCGACACCAGCCGGTAGCCGATGATGTACAGCCCCGCCGCGCCGGGTGTGAACGGCACACTGACCCGGTTACCGGCGAAACGCGGCTGCCCACCAGCGGCGTCGACATTGTCCGGCCCGGTGATCGTGACGGTCGTCGTCTGCTCGTTGAGCCGGGCCAGAAACCGCAGCTCGACGCGCTCGGGCGCGTCGGCCACCCGGGCACCCGCACGCGGCGTGCTGCCGGTCAGCTGGTTGTGCGCGGCGGCCGGTGCGGCAGGCATCAGCAGCGACGCGCCGAACGCCACGCCGATCACCGCTGTCCAGGAACGCGCCATTCGCGCTATCCTGCCCCCCATCATGGCCTCCGCAAAGGTAAGATCCGCCCGCTGCTTCGCGGCTGGTCGTTTGTCGAGTCGCGATCGCGCATAGTTCCAATTAGTGTTCCATCAGCTGCAACCGATCGGCGTTCCGCGGAGTCTTTTGAGTGGGTACCTGTCCTGTGGACACGGTCACCACCGTCGGCCTTCCAACGTGTGACCCCTGCAGCACAGCCACCCATCGAACGGGGCGAGGAGGCGGCATGGTCCGACGGATGAGGCGAATCGCCACGGTGACGGCAGGTGCGGTAGCGGCGGTGCTGCTGTCGTTCAGCTCCGCCGAGGTGGCCCGGGCGGCGCCGAAGACGCCGCCGGCCGGCGTGGACATCACCGGGCACGGGCTGGCCGAGCCGTTGCGGCTGCGCTCCGACACCCACCCCGCGCATGTCGTCGCCGTCATCGAGCAGGTCAACCACCGGGGTCTGGTCCGTCAGTCCGGCGGTCCAAAGAAGGCCGACCTCGGTCCGAAGTACACGGTCGTGGTGCTGGCCGGTGACGCTCCGAAGCAGACCTACGACCTGTACCCGAAGGCGGTGGGTGGTCCCCGCGTCTTCCGCCCCGCCAAGCAGCCCGACCGCAAGGTCAGCGCCTCCTGGTACCTCGGACGAGTAAGCATGTCCGAGACGCTGCGGACCGCCGGTGTCCCGCTCGAACGGACCTACGAGGCGGTGAGCGGAGGCGTCGGCGGAGGCGAGCGCATCATCCCGGAAGAGGCGCTCAACCCCGCTCAGGACATCAACGAGGCGTTCAACGATCTGCAGCGGCTACTCCTGCTGAACGTCGCGGTGGTACTGGTGATCACCGTCGGGCTCGCCGGGATCGCGCTCCTGATCCGCCGCCGTACCCACTGAACTCCGACCCGCTCGCGGGCCCGCGCCCGGCCAGCGGGTCCAGGATTCCGACTGGGCCGTCCCGGTCTGTTCAGCACCAGCGACCCGGCGGGCGCTGCCGCCGTGGATTGCGATGAGCCGGACGGACCGGGCCGTGCCGGTGTGCCCCGGCCCAGCCGGGCAGGTCACTGCGGCAGGCCCCGGCCGTCGGCTCGACCTGCCCCGGGGTGGACGGCTCGACGGCCCGCTGACGGGGCACCGCGGGCTCGCCACCGCGCGGCCGGACGGACGTGGGATCGTCCTCAGGGCGCTCCGGCACCCGACCCGTGGCCGGCTCGACCGGATGCGCCAGGCCGGGCGGCCGGCGGTGGTGCTTGGCGAGGGCCGGCTGCTCGTGCGGGCCCGGTCGGCACGGCTCCCCCTGGGCACAGCCGTGGTCGGCCTCCCCGTACGCCATCGGCGTCTCCTCACGCTCGCCCTCACCCGCCGGTGCCCACCCGACGTGCCCTGTCACCGTACTGGCCGGATCTGACCGGCCGCGCAGCGCGTACCGGTTCCCGGTCAGCGGTGCGGTGCCGACGCCTGCCGTCAAGGTCCAGGTCAGGGCATGTCAGGCTAGGCGGGTGAGCGAGTCGGGCAGCACGGACCTGTCAGCCACGCTGCGCCGGATCGAGCGGGCGGCCGGTGCGCTGGCCACTGCGAGTGTGGTCCGGATGGACGAGACCCTGCCGTGGTTCCGGGAGTTGCCCGCCGACCAGCGCTCCTGGGTGATGCTCGTGGCCCAGGCCGGCGCCCGCTCCCTGGTCCAGTGGCTGCGCGCCGGCGGCGGGGCCGGCGAGGGCACCCAGGAGGTCTCCGACGAGGTCTTCGCCACCGCGCCGCAGGCGCTGGCCCGCTCGATCACCCTCCAGCAGACCGTCGCGCTGATCAAGGTGACCATCGACGTGGTCGAGGAGCAGGTCGGCGAACTGGCCGCTCCCGGCGAGGAGCCGCAGCTCCGGGAGGCGGTGCTCCGGTACTCCCGGGAGATCGCCTTCGCCGCCGCCCGGGTCTACGCCCGGGCCGCCGAGTCACGCGGCTCCTGGGACGCCCGGCTACAGGCCCTGCTGGTGGACGCGCTGCTGCGCGGCGACTCGCCGGACGTGCTGGCCAGCCGGGCCGCCGCGCTCGGTTGGACGGACGCGCCGCCGGTCGCGGTGGCGGTCGGCCCCTCCCCCGGCGGCGAGGTCGCCGCCGTCCTGCACACCGTCTACCGGCAGGCCCGGCGGATCGGGGTCGAGGTGATCGGCGGCGTGCACGGCGACCGCCTGGTGATCGTGCTGGGTGGGGCGGCGGACCCGGTCGCGGCCACCGGCAAGCTGCTCACCGCCTTCGGTGACGGGCCGGTGGTGGTCGGTCCGGCGGTGCCGAGCCTGGACGAGGCGACCGAGTCGGCCCGGGCGGCGCTGGCCGGATACCGGGCCGCCCCGGCATGGCCGGCGGCGCCGCGCCCGGTGCACGCCGGTGACCTGCTGCCCGAGCGGGCCCTCGCGGGTGACGCCGAGGCCCGCCGTCGGCTGCGCCATGACGTGTACGCGGTGCTGGTCCGCGCCGGCGGCGAGTTGCTGGAGACGTTGGACGCCTTCTTCGCCGCGGGCGGCACGCTGGAGAGCGCCGCGCGGGCGCTGTACGTGCACCCGAACACCGTGCGCTACCGACTGCGTCGCATCTCCGAGGTGACCGGGTTCAGCCCGCTGGCGCCCCGGGACGCGTTCGCCCTGCGGGTCGCACTTACCGTCGGCCGGCTCGATCCGGTGGTGCCGACCCAGACATTGACCCCACCGGTAAGTAAAAGATCACAGCATGGCGATGACCAGCGTCAGTCTTTGTAGGATCCCTCCAACTGTCCTAGTGCGGTTTGGTGCCAGCCGGCACAGCGCAACCCATGGGTATCCAGGAGAGTCATAGACGTGCTCGCCGTACTCTGCCCCGGCCAGGGTTCCCAGAAACCTGGCTTTCTGACCCCCTGGCTCGCCCTGCCCGACGCCGAGGCCCGACTGCGCTCGTGGTCCGAGCTGGCCGGCGTCGACCTGGTGCACCTGGGCACCACAGCCGACGCCGACGAGATCCGGGACACCGCTCGCACCCAGCCGCTGCTGGTCGCCGCGGCGCTGCTCGCCGCCGAGCACCTGCCGATGCCGGAGGTCACGCTGACCGCGGGGCACAGTGTCGGAGAGCTCGGCGCGGCGGCGCTGGCCGGGGCGCTGTCGGCGGAGGCGGCGATCACCCTCGCCGGCGTACGCGGCCGGGAGATGGCCGCCGCCTGCGCGCTGGAGCCGACCGGCATGGCCGCGGTGCTCGGTGGCGACCCGGACGAGGTGACCGCCGCGATAAGCGCCCACGGGCTGCACGCCGCCAACCGCAACGGCAAGGGTCAGGTCGTCGCCGCCGGTGCGCTCGACGGGCTGGACAAGCTGGCCGCCGAGCCTCCGGAGCGGGTCCGGGTCGTCAGGTTGCAGGTGGCCGGCGCCTTCCACACCCCGTACATGGCTCCGGCGGAGGCGGCGCTGGCCACTGTCGCCGCCGGGATCACCCCTAACGACCCGGACCGCATCCTGCTGTCCAACCTCGATGGGACCGCCGTCGACAACGGCGGCGAACTGCTCGAACGCTTGGTCCGCCAGGTCACCGCCCCGGTCCGTTGGGATCTCTGCATGGCCACGCTCGCCGCACTCGGCGTGACCGGCGTGATCGAGCTGCCGCCCGCCGGCACGCTCGCCGGGCTGGTCAAGCGCGAACTCGCAGGTGCCGGCGCGCCGGAGATCGTCACCCTGAAGACCCCGGACGACCTGCCCGCCGCCCGGGATCTCATCGCCCGGCACGGCAGCACGGCGGGTGGCCCGGTCCACGGAACCAGTCCGCACACGTCTCGCGCCAACACCGACGCTGGGGAGGCCTCGTCATGACGGGCAGCCGGATCCTGTCCCTCGGGCACTACCAGCCGTCCCGGGTGGTGACAAACGACGAGATCGCCCAACTGGTGGAGACCAGCGACGAGTGGATCCGCGACCGGGTCGGCATCGCGACCCGCCGGATCGCCGGTGACGAGACGGTCGCCGACATGGCCGCAGCCGCCGCCGACAAGGCGCTGGCGAGTTCCGGCCTGACCGCCGCCGACATCGACCTGGTCGTGGTCGCCACCTGCACCTCGATCGACCGCAGCCCGAACGTGGCCTGCCGGGTCGCCGCCAAGCTGGGGATCAACGCCCCGGGTGCGTTCGACGTCAACACCGCCTGCTCCGGTTTCGCGTACGCGCTCGGCACCGTCGACCACGCGATCCGCGCCGGTGCGTCACGCAATGCGCTGGTGATCGGCGCGGAGAAGCTGTCCGACTTCACCGACTGGACCGACCGCTCCACCTGCATCATCTTCGGCGACGGCGCGGGCGCGGCAGTGGTCACCGCCGCCGCCGAGGACGAGCCGGCCGGCATCGGCCCGGTGGTCTGGGGCTCGGTGCCGGAGCGCGGCGACGCGGTACGCATCGAGGGTTGGCGACCGTACGTCGCCCAGGAGGGCCAGACGGTGTTCCGTTGGGCCACCACGGCGCTGGCACCGCTGGCCCTGCAGGCGTGCGAACGGGCCGGTGTCGACCCGTCGGAGCTGGCCGCGTTCGTTCCGCACCAGGCCAACGCACGGATCATCGACGGCATCGCGAAGCGGCTGAACATCCCACAGGCGATCATCGCCAAGGACATCGTCGAGTCCGGCAACACCTCCGCGGCCAGCATCCCGCTGGCCCTGTCCAAGCTGGTGGAGCGCCGCGAGGTGCCCTCCGGCGCACCGGTGCTGCTGTTCGGCTTCGGCGGCGGTCTGACCTACGCCGGTCAGGTCGTCCGCTGCCCCTGATACCCCCACGGCGCGCGGCGCCGAGGAGCGACGGGTGGCGTCGCCGCCCCGTCGAGAGAACCCGATGAGAGGAACCCACCGCAATGACCCGTGACGAGATCACCGCCGGCCTCGCCGAGATCCTCGAAGAGGTTGCCGGGGTGAACCCGGACGACGTGGCCGAGGGGAAGTCCTTCACCGACGACCTGGACGTCGACTCGCTCTCCATGGTGGAGGTCGTGGTCGCCGCCGAGGAGAAGTTCGGCGTCAAGATCCCTGACAACGAGGTGCAGAACCTCAAGACCGTCGGGGACGCCGTGAGCTACATCGAGGCGCAGTCCTGATATGAGTCGCATCGACGTCGTCGTCACCGGGCTCGGCGCGACCACCCCGCTGGGCGGGGACGTCGCGTCGACCTGGGACGCCATGCTCGCCGGCCGCTCCGGGGTGAGTCCGCTCGCCCAGGAGTGGGCCGCGCAACTGCCGGTCCGGATCGCCGCCCAGCTCGCGGTCGATCCGACCGGCCTGCTGGACCGGGTCAAGCTGCGCCGGTTGGACCGCTCCGAGGCGATCGCCCTGATCGCCGCCCACCAGGCCTGGTCGGACGCGGGCCTGGCCGACTCCGGGCTCGACCCGGAGCGGCTCGGCGTGAGCGTCGGTTCGGGCATCGGCGGGGCGCTGACCCTGCTCGCCCAGGACGACATCCTGGAGACGTCCGGCCCACGGCGGGTCTCCCCGCACACCATCCCGATGCTGATGCCGAACGGTCCGGCCGCGTGGGTCGGCCTGGAACTGGGTGCCCGCGCGGGTGTCCACTCGGTGGCCAGCGCCTGCGCCACCGGCGCGGAGGCGATAGCGCTCGGCCTGGACATGATCCGTGCCGGCCGCGCCGACGTGGTGGTGGCCGGCGGCACCGAGGCGGTCATCCACCCGCTGCCGATCGCCGGCTTCTCCTCGATGCGGGCGATGTCGACCCGCAACGACGAGCCCGAGCGGGCCTCCCGCCCGTGGGACAAGGGTCGCGACGGCTTCGTGCTCGGCGAGGGCGCCGGCGTCATCGTGCTGGAACGCGCCGACCACGCCGCAGCCCGGGGTGCCCGGGTGTACGCGCGGCTCGCCGGCGCGGGCCTCACCTCCGACGGCTTCGACATCGTCCAGCCACACCCGGAGGGTGCCGGCGCGATCCGGGCCATCGCGAAGGCGATCTCCGACGCCGACGTGGCGAAGTCGGACATCGTCCACGTCAACGCGCACGCCACCTCGACCCCGGTGGGTGACCTGGCGGAGATCACCGCGCTGCGGGCCGCGCTCGGCGACCATCCGGTGCTCACCGCCACCAAGTCGATGTCCGGGCACCTGCTCGGCGCGGCCGGTGCGTTGGAGTCGATCGCCACCATCCTGGCGATCCGCGACGGCGTGGTGCCGCCGACGATCAACCTGGACGACCCGGACGACGGTCTCACCCTCGACGTGGCGACCAACAAGGCCCGACACATGGACGTGCCCGCCGCGCTGAACAACTCGTTCGGCTTCGGCGGTCACAACGTGGCCCTCGTCTTCACCCGCCCCTGAGCCAGCCCACGTTGATCATGAGGTTGGCGGCAGTCCAAAGATCAACCATTGCCGCTAACCTCATGATCAACCGCCCCGGGTGGGGTCAGTCCGTGCAGGTGGTGGGGGGTAGGGCGGGGATCTTGACTGGGGAGCGGCCGGTGGGGCGGGCCTTGCCGGCGAGCACGTCGGCGAGCGCGGTCATCGAGGCGCGGCTGGACGAGTAGGTGGCCAGCAGGGTGGGCGACTTCGCCGAGGCCAGCACGTACGGGGTGTCCATGGCGACGGTGACGGCGGCGTCGGATCGCAGGTCCTTCGCGCCGTCGCCGTAGCCGACCAGGTGGACGACGGTGCCACCACTGGGCACCACCTTCACGCCGGCCGAGGTCAGCGCCTCGGTCAACGCCGCCCGGGTGTGCGCCCGCCCGCCCGACGAGGTCACGGTGACCGGGCCACGGACGCCCGTGGTGTCGCACCGGCCGCGCAGCACGGTCACCGCTCCGGCGGCCAGCGCCCTGGCCGCCGCACGGTGCGCCGGCGCGCCGAGCGTGGACAGCTCCGGCGCGGGCGCGTCGCCCAGGGTGAACTTCATGGTCAGCACGCGGGTGGCCGCCTCGACCAGCCGGCCACGGGGCAGTGTGCCGTCGCGCAACGCGGTGAGCAGCCCCTCGTACGCCTTCCCGACGTGCGGAGGCATCAGGATCAGGTCGTTGCCGGCCTTCAACGCCCGTACCGCGGCCTCACCGGGCTCGTAGCGACGGGCCGGCGGCATGTTCATCCCGTCGGTGATCACCACACCCTGGAAGCCCAGTTCCCCGCGCAGCACCTCGGTGAGCAGCTTGTACGAGAAGGTGGCGGCCACGCCCGGGTCGATCGAGCGGACGTCGAGGTGGGCCGACATCACCGCCAGCGCGCCGGCCTCGATGCCTGCGGTGAACGGCGGCCACGCCTCGGCCGCCAGCTTGCCGCGGGACTGGCCGAGCCGGGGCAGGTCCTTGTGCGAGTCGACCGCGCTGTGACCGTGCCCCGGGAAGTGCTTGAGAGTGGCCGCCACCCCGGCGGTCTGCAACCCGCGTACCGCGCCACCGACCTGGTCGGCCGCCCGCCCGGGATCCGAGCCGAACGAGCGGGACCCGATCACCGTGCTGCGGGTCACCAGCACGTCGGCCACCGGCGCGAAGTCGACGTTGATGCCCATGGCGGCAAGTTCGGTCCCGGCGACCCGCCAGGCGGCCTCGGTCAGCTCCGGGTCACCGGCGGCCCCGGCGCCGAGCGCGCTGGGCAGCATGGTGACCCCCTCGGTGATCCGGGTGACCACCCCGTACTCCTGGTCGGTGCCGATCAGGAAGGGCGCCGCGCCCGCCGGGAGCCGCCCGGCGGCCTCGCGCAGCCCGGTGGTCAGCTCACGGACCTGCTTCGGGTTGTCGACGTTCGTGGTCTCCTGGTTGGTCTGGGTGGGGTCGTCCGCGCTGAAACCCACCAGGATCAGCCCGCCGAGCCGGTACTTCTCGATCATCTCGGCCGGCGTGTCCACCCCGCCCAGTGCCCGGTTGCCGGCGGCCGAGCCGGCCGACACCTTCGTCGCCTGGTCGCCGTAGGCGTACGGCATCAGCACCTGGCCGACCAGGTCCTCGTCAGAGAGTTCGGCGACGAGGGCGGCCGCCTTGGTGGCCGGGTCCTCGGGCGGGGCGCTCGACGGCGGCGCAGACTCCGTCGCCGGAGTCGAGGCGGGGCCCGCTGCGGGGCGTTGACCAGCCCCGGAGCAGCCGGCGACGAGCAGCGCGGTCACCAGGACGAACACGGCGGTGACGCGCCGAGGGGTAGTCGACACGCGGACCATCCCACCAGTTCACCGCGTACCGGGCAACTCGACCTCTCCTCGGCTGGACCGACCCGACCGGCCTACCCGACCTGGGTGAGCAGGGTCACCGGCGCGCCGTCCCCGGCGTGGCGGTACGGCTCCAGTTCGGCGTCCCAGGCGGTGCCGAGCGCCTTGTCGAGGGCGTGCGCGAGGGCCTCCGGCGCCCGCGCACCGGCCATGATGCTGCGCAACCGGTCCTCGCCGAGCTGGATGTCTCCGGCAGCGCCCACTGTCGCCCGGAACAGGCCCCGGCCCGGCACGTGCATGAAGCGCTCGCCGTCGAGGCCCGGGCTGGGGTCCTCGGTCACCTCGAAACGGATCATGGGCCACTGCCGGAGGGCAGCGGCCAGCTCGGCGCCCGTCCCCGGGCTACCGGACCACCCGCACTCGGCCCGGCGGGCGCCGGGATCGACGGGCTGGGCCGTCCACTGCAGGTTGACCGGCGCGGCGAGGACGCGCGCGATCGCCCACTCGACGTGCGAGCACACGGCGAGCGGGGTCGAGTGGACGTATACGACGCCACGCGTTGGCACGGTGACCTCCCGGAGTGCGAGGTGCGTCTTCCCCTACGACCTCGCCCGACCCGGGCTTGTGGAACACATGATGACTCCTGTGACGGATGGTACGCCAGGGAATCGGCAAATCCGCCGCCCGGAATACCCGGACAGGTGACCGCGGTTCCACCTCGTGACGCCGCGATGACCAGCCGGCATCGTGGGTCGTGTACAGTTCCATCGGCGGCCTGTGCCGCGTAAGCCTCCGCGGGTCTCGCCTTCCACGGCGCCCGCAACAGCCCCCGGACGTTCCGTCCTCCGTACGTCTTGCAAGGAGTACCTCCGTGGCGAGCAACACCTCTAAGACCGCGCGCGCGTCAGTCCGGGCCGGCCAGGCTGGCCAGGGTGGCGCCCTCAGCGTGCTGGGCGAGTTCAAGTACGTCATCCCGCTCAACGGCGGCAAGCACGCCTACGTGCGGAACCTGACCAACGGCAAGACGGCGCACCTGCGCACCGACTCCGAGGCTTTCATCGAGGAGATCCGGGTGCTGGCCGCCGCCGGCCACGCCGCCAAGATCCGGGCCGAGCTCAACGGTCTCAACGCCGCCCACCCGGGTGACGGCTGGGACGCCACCGAGAAGCGCCTGGTCGAGGCCGGCGTCTTCGAGGCCTGATCGACCGAGGGCAGCGCGCCCTCTCCGCAGCACCTGTGAACGCCCGTCGGGTCACCCCCGGCGGGCGTTCACCGTCTCGGCCCGGCCCGATTCACCTGCCCGGCGGGTCGAGCAGCGCGACCTCGCCGGTGGCCAGGTCGTAGAGCGCTCCGGCGACGGCCACCCGGCCGGCGGTGATCGGCGGCATCAGCCGTGGGTCGGCGCGCAGCGTGGCCACGGTACGCACCACGTGCCGGCGGACGGCCGCCGGCAGCACGTGCCGGTCGTCCACCCCCACCTCGGCGACGGCCGGCGCGATCCGGTCGACCAGATGGGCCAGCTGGCCCTGCGGACGCCGGCCGGTACGCAGGGCGTCGACTGTCGCCTGCACCGCACCACACCGCTCGTGCCCCAGCACCATCACCAGCGGTACGCCGAGTACCTCCACCACGTACTCGATCGAGCCCAGTACGGCCCGGTCCAGCACGTGCGCCCCGGTACGGATCACACAGATCGCGCCGAAAGTCTGGTCGAAGATCGCCTCCAGCGGCACCCGCGAGTCGATGCAGCCCAGGACCACGGCGTACGGCTGCTGGTCGCCGGAGGCGGTCGCGGCCGCCGCTGTCACGTCGTGCCCGTGCACCGGCTGCCCGCTGACGAAGCGCCGGTTGCCGGCGAGCAGTTCGGCCAGGGCCGCACGCGGCGTACCCCCGCGGGCCTGGCCGGCGAGCGCGGAGCCGGCGGGTAATCCGCCCGTGTCTGCCATCTCCTCAGCCTGGCCGGGACGGCGCCAAGGCGGAGCCGATCGACGAGATCTTCTCAACACCCCGGTTGGCGTGTTGTCATGACGGGTAGCCGGTGTTACCACCGGGTATCCCCGGTGTTACGCATCCGTGCGCCCTGGGGAGGTGGCGATGCCGGAGCCGACCGAGGTACGGCTGGGCGACGACGTACGCCTGCACGTGGAGACGGCAGGCCCGTCCGACGCCGAGGTGACAGCCGTGCTGCTGCACGGCTGGACCCTGGACGGGCGCAGTTGGCACCGGCAGCTGACAGCCATCCGGGAGCTGTTCGGTTCGGTCCGGGTGGTCACCTATGACGCCCGTGGGCACGGCCGGTCCAGCTGCATGGCCCTGCCCACGGCCACCCTGGCCCAACTGGGCGACGACCTGGTGGAGGTGCTGGACGCGGTGGCTCCCACCGGGCCGGTGGTGCTCGTCGGCCACTCGATGGGCGGCATGACGATCATGGAGTACGCGCACCGCCACCCGGACCACTTCGCACGGCGCGCCGCCGGCCTGGTCTTCGTCTCCACCACCGCCGAGGGGCACACTCACACCGTCTACGGACTTTCGCCCCGGATCGCCCGGATCATCCGGTTGGCCGAGACCACCGGGGCCGGGGTCCTCGCCCGCTGCGGCGCCTGGCGACCGCCCCGCGCCCTGCTGCGCGCGCTACGCCCGAGCATCCGTTGGATGCTCTTCGGGGACCGCTGCGACCCCACCGACATCCGGCTGGTCACCTCGGCGGTGGCCCGCGCCTCACTGCGCTCGATCGGCGGGTTCCGGGCCTCCATCGGCACCCAGCACCGGCTGACCACGCTCGCCGCGCTGGCCCACCTGCCGGCGGCGGCACTCGTCGGCGACCGGGACCGGCTCACCCCGCCACCGTGCGCGGAGTCCATCGCCGCCGCGCTACCGGCCACCGAGCTGACCGTCTGCCCCGGCGCCGGTCACATGCTGATGATGGAACGCCCCGAGGAGGTCAACGGCGCCCTGGCCAACGTGTTGCGCCGGGTCCTGGACGCCCTCCCGGCCCGGCGGTCCGTCACCGGCTGACCGCCGTCCGCCGCCCTTTCCCGGGGTCCGTCGCAGGTCGGCGAAGATCCGGGGGACGCGCACCGGAACGCGGGGCGTAATCTCGTGCGGTTGGCCGGGCGGCGTCACGAGGAGAGCGAGCGGTGGATCAGAGCACCCTGGATCAGGAGATCGCCGCCGAGCAACGGCATCTCGACCGGGTGTACGCGCGACTGGCCGAGCTGCGCCGATCGGCAGTGCACGCGGAGCGGGAAGGCTACCGGCTCGCCCGGGTCGGCAACTTCGGTGCGCTCGTCGAACGCGACGCGATGGTCTTCCACGCCGCGCAGCGACGCCATGTGCTCGACGCCGAGTACGAGGGGCTGGTCTTCGGCCGGCTCGATCTGCGCGACGGGCAGACCCTGTACGTCGGGCGACTCGGCATCCGCGACGAGGACGCCACCACGCTTGTGGTGGACTGGCGGGCCCCGGCCGCCGCCGCGTTCTACCAGGCCACCCCGGCGGAGCCGCTCGGCGTCGTCAGGCGTCGCACCATCCAGTCCAGCGGTGAGCGGGTCACCCGGATCGAGGACGACCTGCTGGACCCGGACGCCGCCCCACCGGACATGCCTGTGGTCGGCGACGGCGCGCTGCTGGCCACGCTGTCCCGAACCACAGGTCGCGGCATGCGGGACATCGTGGCCACCATCCAGCGCGAGCAGGACGAGGCGATCCGCTCCCCCGGCTCGGGGGTGACCCTCGTCTCCGGCGGCCCCGGCACCGGCAAGACGGCTGTGGCGCTGCATCGCGCGGCGTACCTGCTCTACGCCGACCGCAGCCGGTACGCCGGCGGGGGCATCCTGGTGATCGGTCCCTCCTCGGTGTTCGTCGAGTACATCGCCTCGGTGCTGCCGTCGCTGGGTGAGGACACCGCCACCCTGCACTCGCTGGGCAGCCTCTTCCCCGGGGTGGTGGCCACCCGCACCGACCCGCCCGAGGTGGCGGCGATCAAGGGTTCGCTGCGGATGCGCCGGGTGCTGGAGCGGGCGGCCCGGGACGCGGTGCCCGACTCCCCCACCGAGCTGCGCCTGCTGTACCGGGGCACGCTGCTGCGGCTGGAGCGGGCCGAACTGGACGCCATCCGGGACCGCGCGTTGCCGCGTGGCGCCCGTCGCAACGAGGTGCGTCGGGCCGGCTTCGACGGCGTGCTCGCCGCCCTCTGGTCGCAGGCCCGCCGGCTCGGCATCACCGGGCTGCCCGAGCAGCGCGCCTTCGAGGACGAGCTGATCGACCGGACGGACTTCCGCGACTTCCTCAAGGCGTGGTGGCCACGGCTGCATCCGCGGCACGTGCTCGCCTGGTTGGCCGAGCCGCGGCGGTTGCGCCGGTACGGCGGGGGCCTGCTCTCCGGCACCGAGATCCGGCTGCTCGGCGCGGCGTACCAGGGGTCGGCGAGTCTGTCCGTCGCCGACGTCGCGCTGCTTGACGAGTTGGACGCGCTGCTCGGCAAGCCGATGCGCCCCGCCCGCCAGAAGCGGGACCCGTTCCAACTGGCCGGTGGGGTACGTGAGCTGAGCACCTTCGCCGATCGGCAGCGGGCCGCCCGGCAGGCGGCCCGGGAACGTCCCGAGGACTACCGCGACTACGCCCACCTGGTGGTCGACGAGTCCCAGGACGTCTCACCGATGCAGTGGCGGATGGTCGGCCGACGCGGGCGGCTGGCCTCCTGGACGGTGGTGGGTGACCCGGCACAGACCGCGTGGACGGGGGATCCGCAGGAGTTGGCGCGGGCCCGCGACCAGGCGCTCGGTCGCCGTCGGCGGCACCGGTTCACCCTCACCACGAACTACCGCAACTCGGCGGAGATCTTCGCGGTGGCGGCGGCCGAGATCCGGCGGGCGTACCCCGATCTCGCGTTGCCCACCGCGGTCCGCTCCACAGGCATCGATCCGGTCCAGCTCGTGGTGCCGGCTCCGGAACTGGAGGCCACAGTCGTCACGGCCGCCAGCGCGCTGCTCGGTGAGGTGGAGGGCACCGTCGGAGTGATCACCCCGGTGCCCCGCCGGGACCAGGTCGCGGCCTGGCTGGGGGCGATCGGCGGGGAGCGGTTGCAGGTGGTGACCAGCCTGGAGGCCAAGGGCATGGAGTACGACGGGGTGGTGCTCGTCGCCCCAGGTGAGATCCGGGCGGAGCCGGGCTCCGGCGTGCGCACCCTCTACGTCGCGCTGTCCCGGGCCACCCAGCGGCTGACCACCATCGACCCGACCGGTTGAGACCGCGAGCCCGGCTATTGCACTCATAGCAATGTTGGCATAGATCCGTCCCCGGCTCGGCGGACGACGGAAGGTGTCTGGGTGGGCGCCGGTCATGACCACCACCACGCTGCGGTGTCGACCGCCGCGCGCCGCCACTCCGGCCGGCTGTGGGCAGCGTTCGTCCTGCTCAGCACGCTGATGGTGATCGAGGCAGTTACCGCGTTGCGGACCGGTTCGCTGGCCCTGCTCTCCGACGCCGGGCACATGTTCACCGACGTACTGGGCATCGGGATGGCTCTCGCGGCGGTCGCCGCCACCCGCCGGACCGACACCGACCCGCAACGCACCTTCGGGCTCTACCGGCTGGAGGTGCTGGCCGCCCTGGCCAACGCGGTACTGCTCTCCGGCGTGGCGGTGTACGTGCTTGTCGAGGCGGTACGCCGGTTCGGTGACCCGCCCGAAGTGCTCGCCCGCCCGGTGCTGGTGGTAGCGGCGCTCGGGCTGCTCGCCAACGTCGCCGCGTTCGCCCTGCTGCGACCGGGGGCGCGGGAGAGCATCAACCTGCGCGGAGCGTACCTGGAGGTGCTGGCCGATCTGCTCGGCTCACTGGGCGTGATAGCGGCCGCCCTGCTGATCACGGTGACCGACTGGTGGTGGGCCGATCCGCTGGTGGCGGTCGTGATCGCCACCTTCATCCTGCCCCGGACCTGGCGCCTGGGCCGGGCGGCGGTACGCATCCTGGTCCAGGCCGCGCCGGAACACCTCCAGGTCACGGCGGTGCACGACCGGCTGGCCGCGGTGCCCGGGGTGGCCGGCGTGCACGACCTGCACGTCTGGACACTGACCTCCGGCATGGAGGTCGCCTCGGCGCACCTGACCGCGACCCCCGGCGCGGACGTCGGCGCCGTGCTGGCGGCGGCCCGCTCGGCGCTGCACGAGGACTTTCAGATCGAGCACGCGACCCTCCAGATCGAGCCGCGAACCGACCCGGGGGACTGTGGGGCCACGCAGTGGTGACCGAGCAATCGGCCGAAAAGGGTTTTTGTCCGCTTTTGGTCTGGTCTACTAGTCAACAACTGAACACCAGGAGTAACAGCAGCTGCACCGGTCACATGGGCACCGGTAGGCTCGGACCCGGCCTCCGCCAGGCGGCACCCACCGGTGCCGGCGGCGGCCGCCGCCTAATCGCCCGTCAGGGCGAACCGGGGAACCATGTTCCTGGGGTGTATCCGCGTCAGCGGTAGGGATCTTCCGTCCCGAACCCGTCAGCTAACCCGGTCGGCGGCTGACGGAAGGACATGTGCATGCCAGCAGTGGCAACGGTAAGACCGGCCGCCCGTACGGCGGCCCTGATCGCCGCCGCGCTCGCCCTCACCCTCGGCGTCGCGCTGGCCCCCTTCACCTCCGCCGCCGCGGCACCGCAGCCGCTGCGGGCGGCGGCTCCGGGCGATGTGGACGACGAGGGTGGCACCCCGGCACTGCGGGCCCAACTGGAGGCCGCCAGCAAGGGCTACCTCGACGCCAAGACCGCGCTCGACCGCTCGGTGAAGCGGCAGAATCAGCTCGCCGAGCAGCTCAAGACGACAGAGAGTCAGGTCGCCGAACGGGGCACCAAGGTCGCCGAGATCGCCGCACAGGCGTACCGGACCGGACGGCTGGGCGCCGCGTCGGCACTGCTCCACAGCGGGTCACCGGCCGGCTTCATGGACCGGGCGGCGGCACTGGACGCGGTGGCCGCCAACTCCGACCGCGCGCTGCGGGAACTTCAGACGGCCCGGGACGAGGTCAGCGCCACCAAGCAGGCGCTGGACGCGGAGATCCAGGAGCAGCGCAAGCAGGTGGCCGTGATGGCCAAGCGCAAGGACCAGGCCGAGCGGGCGCTGACCGTCGCCATCGAACGCGACGAGGCGGCCGAGCGGGCCGAGGCCGCCGAGCGGGCCGCCCGGTCACCGTCGCGCAGCGGGTCGAGCCCCACCGCCAAGCCCGCACCCCGCAACTCCGACGGGTCATGGCCCTCGGAGTCGTGCAGCGTCAACGACCCCACGCCGGCCAACGGCTGCATCACCCCGCGCACCTTGCACGCGCTCAAGCAGGCCAAGTCGGCCGGCTTCACCCGGTACGTCTCCTGCTACCGCTCCGGTGGCTCCGGTGAGCACCCGAAGGGTCGGGCCTGCGACTTCGCGGCACAGAAGAACGGCTTCGGCGGGGACGCCACGGGTGGCGACCGGACCTACGGCAACAACCTGGCGGCGTACTTCGTGAACAATGCCGACCGGCTCGCCGTGCTCTACGTGATCTGGTACAGGCAGATCTGGCTGCCCAGCAGCGGCTGGAAGTCGTACAGCGGCGCTCGGGGCGACCCGTCCAGCGACCACACCAACCACGTGCACCTGTCGGTGTACTGAGTTCATCGTCGCGCCGGGTGAACAGCTCTTCACGAGCGGTTCACCCGGCGTCGCGTTTCCACAGTTCGTCGGCGGGGCACCGTCCGGTCGACGCGCGCACAGGCGTCCCCTTGGTTACGGTCTTACCAGGAGGCGGATGTTTGTCCGCTATCGGGAGGAACGCGAATGAACGAGCGAATCGTCAGGCTCAGCGCCGCCGCCGACAGCGGGGTGCGGTCATGACCGGCCACGTGATGATCTTCGCACCGACCCCGCTGTTGACGGTCACCATCGATCAACCGAGCGACTCGCCGGAGCTGCACCTGCACCCGGGCGGCCAGGGGGTGTGGCAGGCCCGGATGGTGCTCTCACTCGGCGTCGACGTGGTGCTCTGCGCGGCGCTCGGCGGCGAGGTCGGGCAGGTCCTGGAGCCGCTGCTGGTCAGCGAGGGGGTCGACCTCAAGGTGGTGGCCCGCGACTCCGGCGGCACCGGCGGGTACGTGCACGACCGCCGCGAGGGCACCCGCCGGGAGGTCGTCGACGTGACCGGCCAGCCGTTGAGCCGGCACGAGCTCGACGAGTTGTACAACCTCGCGCTCGGCGAGGGACTACGTGCGGCGGTGAGCGTGTTGAGCGGGCCGAACCATCCGTCACTGGTCCCCGCCGACCTCTACCGGCGCTTCGCCGCCGATCTCGGCGCCAACGGCGGCCGGGTGGTGGTGGACCTCTGCGGCGAGCACCTCACCGCCGTCCTGGAGAGCGGCGTCTTCTTCCTCAAGGTCAGCCACGAGGAACTGCTCGCCGACGGACGGGCGGCGGGCGACGACGAGGAGCAGCTCACCCGCGCGATGTACGACCTGCACGCCTCGGGCGCCGAGAACGTCGTGGTCAGCCGGGCCGACAAACCGGCGTTGGCGCTTGTCGACGGCGAGGTGTTCGAGGTGCTGATGCCGCGACTGGAGGCGGCCGACCCGCGTGGGGCCGGTGACTCGATGACCGCGGGTGTGGCCGCCGTGGTGGCCCAGGGTGGCGATATCCGCACCGCGATCCGTACCGGCGCGGCGGCCGGCGCGCTGAACGTCACCCGACACGGCCTCGGCACCGGTCGCCTCGACTCGATAAACGGTCTGGTCGACCGGGTCCGGCTGGAACCGGCGGGCAGCCGTCCGCAGGAACGCACCACCCCCGACGAGCTGGCGCAGCGGGCGGGCGGCCGATGACGCTCCGGGTGCTCATCACCAACGACGACGGGATCGCCGCGCCCGGCATCCAGGCGCTGGCCAGGGCGGCCGTCGACCGGGGCCTGGACGTGGTGGTGGCAGCCCCGCTGGAGGAGGCGAGCGGTACCAGTGCCGCGATGAGCGCCATGGAACAGGACGGGCAGGTGGTGGTCCGTGAGCATCCGCTGCCGGACCTCGACGGGGTGCCGGCGTTCGGTGTCGGCGGCTCGCCCGGGTTCATCGCGCTCATCGCCGTGCACGGTGCCTTCGGACCGCCGCCGTCGGTCCTGCTGTCGGGGATCAACAGGGGCGCCAACGCGGGACGGGCGGTGCTGCACTCCGGCACCGTGGGCGCCGCCTTCACCGCCGCCGCCAACGGCTGCCGGGCGATGGCCGTCTCGCTCGACGTGCTCTCCGCCGGTGAGGCGACCGCGGCCAGCGGCGGCGCCGCGGTGGCGGCTGCCGCCCGGGTACGAGACGCCGAACGGAACTGGGCCACCGCCGCCCGGGTCGCCCTGGACCTGCTGCCCCGGCTGACCGCCGCGCCGACGGAGAGCGTCCTCAACGTCAACGCGCCGGACCTGCCGCTCGACCGACTGCGTGGGGTACGCCAGGGCACCCTGGCGACCTTCGGCCAGGTGCAGATGACAGTCGCCGAATCCGGGCACGGCTTCGTGCGTACCTCGTTGGAGGAACCGGGGCAGGCGGTGCAGCCTGGCACGGATCTGGCGCTGCTCGCCGACGGCTACGCGTCGGTGACCGCCGTCCGGGCGGTCACCGAGGTGGCCGACGTGGACCTGTCCGGCCTCGGCGGAGACTGACCGGCACCGAGCCGGTCAGGCCCCGGGGAGCACCTCGGGAGCCGTAGCGGCCCCGGCATAGTAGGGCTCGGGCGCGCCGAAGAGGCCGAGCAGGCCGGTCACCCAGAGCTGCCGGTGCACGAACCGGCTCGGCTCGGTCACGACCAGCTTCACCCCGCTGACCTCGGCGGTCTGGAAGCCGGCGACCATGGCGCTGATGCCCACCGAGTCGATGAATGTGACCAGCCGCATGTTGAGCTCGATCCGGGCCGGTCGCCCCTTGGCCAGCACCTCGGCGATGGCCTCTTTAACCTCGTACGCGGTGTCGACGTCGATCTCGCCCCGGGGGGCGATCTCGATGACACCACCGGGCCGAACCGTCTGCAGGATCGACAGGCTCACGCGAGCACCTCCACTCGCCCGTACGACGGGCGCCTCATCAGTACGCGGGCCGCGACCGACAGTATTCCTTCAACTGCCTTGGTCGCCACCCCTCGGGATGAGCAATTCACGGACAGGAGCACGACAAATCGCCCTTATCCGAACTTTATTGGCCTTTTCTCTCGACGATCGGCACCCCGACGTCGCCGAACCAGGGTAGCCGCCCGGTGCGACGCCCGTCGTCTCCCGGCACTACCGGCGTGCCCCGGAAAAACGGGGCTGACCTGCGCTCGCCCCGCACTGGTGGCGCGGTGTGCCTAGCATCACGGGTGACCCCTACGACGGGAGGACGACATCATGCTCCGCAGACTCGCTGCGCTCGCCGGTGTCAGTGCCCTACTCGCCCTCGTGCTGGCCTGCGGGTTCGGCGGCGGGGACGGTGACGACGACGATGACGATGACTTCGCCCGCGCGGCGGTGGTGGCTGTCGTCGCCCACTGACCCCTGATCCGCAGGCGGCGACCCCGATTCGCCGCGACCGCACGGTGGATACCACCGGCACCCTCGGCGGTGCCAGGGTGTCGGTGGTTTGCGGCCGGGCCGGCGCGGGCACAGCCTCGGATGCGAACCGCCACCGGCCGGACAACGCCGCCGACAGCTGATGCGTGCACCGGCTCCGGCACCGTCGAGGAGGGAACCACATGTTCGGAACACATCTGCTGGAGCGCCGCAGCAAGCCGGAGCGGATCGCGGACCAGGCGTGGCAACACCTCGTCTCGGCCATGAACAGCGCCGGCGACAGCATCCGCGACACCGCCCGCACCGCCCGCCACAGCTCCGCCGGCTTTGCCGGCGACGCCGGTGACCTGGTCGAGTCGGCCGCCGAGGAGGCCCGCCACCGGGCCAGCCGTGCCTTCGACGCGCTCGCCGGACGCCGCCCTGCGCTGCCCTGGACGCTGCTGATCGGCGCCGCCCTGGTCGGTGCCGCGGTCGGCTGGGCGGCCGGCACCGCCGCCCGCGCCGCTGGGAGCCGCGACCGGGCCATGGAGGACATCGAATTCGTCGACGTGGACCGGCCCGACTCCCCCGCCGACCCGGCAGGTCCCGCCAACTGACGCTCTGCGTGACGACGGGCCCCACCGACCGACGAGGTCGGGCGGGGCCCGTCCGGCTGAGTACCCGCCGCCTCGACTCGCCGGCCTCTCGCCCGTTCCGGGTGAGGCCGACTCACCCGGACCGTCACCAGGCTCGGTCACGGCGGACCTGGTTGCCGACCCGGGCCAGACCGGTGCCGGCGGGTCGGCGCGCCGGTTCGCGCCACGCTGGTTTCGCGCCACGCTGGCGAGAAGGGAGCGACCGATGGCCAGCATCTCGACGATCAACCGCACCGACCAGGACATCCGGTCCGCGGTGCGGGACGAACTCGACTGGGAGCCCCGGGTCCGGCCGCACGAGATCGGGGTGACCGTCACCGAGGGCGTGGCGACGCTTACCGGGCGGGTGGACAGCTACGCCAAGAAGTGGGCGGCTGAGCGCGCCGCGCACCGGGTCACCCAGGTCCGGGCGGTCGCCAACGACCTCGCGGTACGGCTGGTCACCGGCGCCGAACGCAGCGACCCGGAGATCGCCGCCGCGGTTCAGCACGCACTTCAGTGGCAGGCGTTCGTGCCCGTCGACGCGCTCGACGTGACGGTCTCCCAGGGCTGGGTCACCCTGCACGGCGCGGTGGAGTGGGAATACCAGCGCCGCGCCGCCGAGCGGGCTGTCGGCCAGCTGAACGGCGTACGCGGGGTCAGCAACGGCATGACCGTCCGACCACCGGTACGCCCGGACGGCGCCCTGCTGGGCCGACGCATCGTCGACGCGCTGGCCCGCAACCGGGCCACCGACGCGGAACAGGTGACGGTGCGGATACACGGCGACACGGTGCTGCTCGGCGGGCTGGTGCACTCCATACCCGAACGCGCCGAGGTGGAACGGGTCGTCTGGTCGGCCCCCGGCATCCGCGAGGTGCAGAACCACATCGCTGTCGCCCCGGTGCTGCGCTGACCCGGCCCGGAACCACCCGGGTCGGGTGAGCCGCGCTCACCCGACCCGGCCCGAGGCTGGGAGGTATGACCGATCGGCTGACCACGCCCCTGCAGGTCACTGCGCGGCTCCGCACACCCGTCACGGAGCACGACCACATCCGCGGTCCGCTTGACGCACAGGTGACGATCGTCGAGTACGGCGACTTCCAGTGCCCCTTCTGCGGCCTCGCCCACGCCACCCTGACCGAGGTGCTGCGGCAGCGCGGCGACACGGTCCGGCACGTCTACCGCCACTTCCCGATCACCAACATGCACCCGTACGCCGAGCGGGCCGCCGAGGCCGCCGAGGCCGCCGGACGGCGGGGACGGTTCTGGGAGATGCACGACTGGCTCTACGAACACCAGGATCAATTGGATCCGGTGCACCTCACGCTCGGAGTCGAGCAGCTCGGCCTGCCCGTCGACGAGGTGGAGGCGGAGATCGCCCGGCACGCCCACACCGACCGGATCCGACACGACTTCGTCGGCGCCATCCGCAGCGGCGTGGACGCCACACCCACCCTCTTCATCAACGACGTCCGCCACGACGGCGACTTCACCCTGCCCACCCTCCTCACCACCATCGACACCGCCACCCCCTGATCCCGGTTGATCATGAAATTTGTCGTCGCGCCACGCCGAACGGCGGGACAACAACTTCATGATCAACGAGAAGGGTGGGGGTGGGTCAGATGAGGTGGAGTTGGCGGGCGCGGCGGACGGCGTCGCGGCGGCGGGTGGCGTCGAGCTTGCGGTAGATGTTGCGGACGTGGGTCTTGACCGTGTTGACGGAGACCGACAGTTCGGCGGCGATCTCCACGTTGGACAGGATGCTCTGCAGGTAGCGCAGGATCGTCAGCTCGCGTTCGGTGAGCGGCTCGTCGAGCGGTGCCGTCGCGGTGCCGCCCGCCGGCCCGGCCGGCGCGTCCACGACGCGTACCAGGTCACTCACAAGTGACCAGTGGGCGGTGCCGGAGTCGAGGTGGGCGGCGAGCAGTTCCCGCAGGCCCGGTTCGGCCCGCAGGAACGGGCGGCGGTACCCCTCCGGTGCGGCCAGGTCGAGCGCCTGCTCCAGCATCCGACCCGCCCGGCGGTCGTCGCCGGCCCGGACGGCCAGCACCGTGGCCAGCAGCGCCGCGTCGAGGCGTACCGGCAGCGGCCAGTCGGCCGTCGGTGCGGCAGTCCAGTCCGGCAGCAGGCTCTCGGCGGCACGTGCGTCACCGGTCCGCAGTTCGGTCCGCGCCGCCGCGACGGCCAACGCCGCAGCGGCCCCGGTCACCGGCCCGGTCGGCCGGTCGCCGGCCAGTTCCCGGGCGGTCTGCACGTCGCCCCGGGCACTGTGCAGATCCACCTCGGCGGCGCGCAGCCACGAGCCCATCTCGCCGCCGCGCGCGCCCCACCCGGTGCGCGCCTCCACCAGCAGCCGGTGGCCGACGCTGAGCTCCCCCTCGTCGTGTCGCAGGTACGCGCGGCACCAACCGGCGACCGCGTCGGCAATTGGTTCCCCGCCGGCCGGCGCGGCCAGCCCCAGGTGCGCCTCGGCCTCCGCCGGTTGGTCCCGGTGCAGCGCGACGACCGCCAGCGCCAGGTACGCGTACCCGCAGTCGAGCAGCGCCGACCAGCCCTGGCAGGGCGGCATGGCCAACGCCGCCCGAGCCGTCTCCTCGGCCGCTCGCAACTCCCCCCGCAGCGCCGACACCACCGCCCACCGGCTGGCGCAGACAAGTTCGGTGCGCGGACGTGCCGCCGTCCGGGCGGCTGCCAGCGCCTCGGCGAGGCCGGTCGCCGCCCCGGTCAGCTCGCCGTCGTCCAGGGCGAGCAGAGCCAGCGCGGTGCCGGCCACGGCCCGCACGTCGGCGTCCTCTGCGGCGTGACCGGCGGAGGGTGCACCGGCACGGGCGAGCTCCGGGCCGCCGGGCGGGCGTCCACCACCGGTGTCCAGCAGACGAGCGGCGGCGGAGCGTACGGTCTGCGGGTCGCCGGCCAGTCGGGCAAGGGTCAGTTCGACAACGGCGATCAGCCGACCGAACCGGGACCGACGCGGTTGCGGTAGCCGCCCGGCGTGCCCGGTGGCCAGCCGCAGGTACGTCACGGCCGCCTCGGTGTCGCCGTCGAGCGCGCGTTCGGCGGCGCAGGCCAGCGCGAGTTCGGGATCGCGGCCCACCTCCTCCGGCGGGGGTGACGTGGGTGCCGACCCGGCACCGGCCGGCCGCTCGTAGGGCACCAGTTCCGGCCACCTGGTCACGAACAGGTCGGTGGCGGCCGTCCAGTCACCGGCGGCGAGCGCATGGCGCAACGCCTCGGCCGGCCGGCCGTTGCCGGCGTACCAACCGGTCGCCCGCAGGTGCAGCTCGCGCAGTTCCTCCGGGGGCAGCCGGACCAGTTCCCGGTGCAGCAGGTCGGCCAGGAGCGGATGGCACCGGTACCAGACCGGCCGGCCACCGTCGTGGTGGAGCAGACCGCTGTCGTCGGCGAGGGTGCTCAGGCGCTCCTCGGTGTCCGCGTCGCCGCTGAGCGCGGCGGCGAGACCGGCGCAGACGGCGTCGACAATCGCCGCGCGGCGCAGCAGCTCGCGGTCCTTCGGCTCCAGCCCGCCCAGCGGCTCCGCCCGCAGATAGCCGGCGATCTCCGGCTGGTCGGCGCCGAGTTCGCTGATCCAGCGCTCCGGGTCCGGTTGGTCGCGCAGGGCGAGCGCGGCGATCCGCAGCACAGCCGCCCAGCCCCCGGTGCGCTGCCGCAGTCGGGCCACGGCGGCGGCCGGTACCGCCACCCCGTGCGCGGTGAGCAGGTCGGCGATCTCGTCGCCGGTGAACGCCAGGTCGTCCGGGCCGAGCTCGGTCAACTCCCCGGCCAGCCGCAGCCGGTGCACCGCCAGCGGCGACCCGGTCCGTCCGGCCGCCACCAGGCGGAGCCGCTGCTCACTGTGGCGCAGCAGGAACTCCAGCCCGGCCAGCGCCGCCGGCTCGGTGACCCGGTGCAGGTCGTCCACGATCAGCACCACCGGCCGTTCCCGGGCGGCCAGGGCGGCGGCGAGAAGCTCCAACTCGTCCGGACGCGGTACCCGGTCAGGCAGCGGAGGCTCGGCCGGGCCCACCACGGAACGCAGCGCGGCCCCGAGGTACGACCAGAGGCGGTCCGGGTCGTCACCCGCCTCGACCGACACCCAGGCCGGCACCGGGGCCTGTGGGTCAGCGTCCTGCCGGGTCCGCCGCCAGGTGGCGAGCAGGGTGGTCTTGCCCCAGCCGGCGGGGGCCCGGAGCAGGGTGGCCGGGCGGCTCACCGCCTCGTCGAGCAGGCGGGCCAGCCGGGGCCGCAGGACCATCGGTTCGGGCGGCACGGCGGGCGTCAGCCGGGAGGCCAGCAGGGGCGGGCCGCCCGGCACCCGGACCGCCGCGTCGGCCCGGACGGTGCTGCGGTCATCCGGCATCCCGCCCACCCCCACGGACGCGTGCTTCCTCCCCCGGTCCTGCGGCGGGCGGTTACCCGACCCGCGACGGTTCACCCCTTCCGGGGGACCCGGGTTCACCCGCCCGGCAGCGACACTGGCCGTGAGCTGGGCGGACGCACCGCAGGACGCCAGCGGGTCACCCGCCGCGCCGTGGGGTGCGACGGGACGACGCGGCCGGCAGCGGAGGTCGGAGGTACGAGTGGGACGGGTCGGGACAGTTGTCGCGGTGGCCGGTGCGCTCGGTGTGGCAGCGGCCAGGGCCACCCGTACCGCCGTCAGCCGGCAACGGGCCTGGCGGGCCGGGCCGCCGCACCGCTGGCAGGTGGTCACCGTCGACCGGCCGCCGGAGCAGGTGCTGCCCTCGGCTGTCTGGCCGGAACCGCTGCGCCGCCTCGACGGCGCCGTCGAGGTCACGGTGGCACGCGCACCGGGCGGCCGGGGTACCGAACTGGCGGCCCGGGCACGACCGCACGCCGCCTGGCCCGGGCTCTCCGCACACCTGCTGGGCGATGATCCTGGCCTGCTGGTACGACGAACGTTGTGGCAGGTCAAGCAGCTCGCCGAGACCGGTGAGGTGCTACGGGCCGACCGCGCGCCAGGCGAACGCGGGCCGGTCGACAGGCCGCCCCGGTGAGAGCCCTGTGCTGGACCTCCGGCGGCGAACTGGCGGTCGGTCAGGTCCCCGATCCGGAGCTGCGCAACGACCATGACGTGATCGTCCGGGTACGGCGCAGCGCCACCTGCGGTGCCGACCTGCCACTCCTGACCGGGCGGGCGTCCGGTCTGGCCGCCGGTGACGTGCTCGGCCACGAGTTCCTCGGCGACGTGGTCGAGGTGGGTGGTGGGGTACGGCGGCACCGGGTCGGCGACCGGGTGGTCGTCTGCGCGTCGGTGGCCTGCGGCGCCTGCTGGTACTGCCGGCGAGGGCTGCCGTCGTGCTGCGACAACGGCAGCACCGACCCGACCGCTAACGAGGCGGAGTGGGGACACCCGGTGGCGGGCTGCTTCGGCCAGCCCCGGGCGGCGGGCGGCTTCGCCGGCAGCCACGCCGAGTACGTGCGGGTGCCGTACGCCGATGTCGGGGCGTTTCCGGTGCCGGAGTCCGTCGCCGACGACCGTGCCCTGTTCGCCTCGGACGCCGCCCCGGCCGGCTGGCTGGGTGCCGAGGGCGGCGAGGTCCGTCCCGGTGACGTGGTGGCGGTGTGGGGGGCGGGTGCGGTGGGTCAGCTGGCCGCCCGGGCGGCCTGGCTGCTGGGCGCCGAGCGGGTGGTCGTCGTCGACCGGCACCCCGCGCGGCTGCTGATGGCCCGGCAGCACGTCGGCGTGGAGACCATCGACCGGCGGGACACCGATGTGGCGGCACAGTTGCGGGAGTTCAGCGGGGGGCGGGGACCTGACGTCTGCGTCGAGGCGGTCGGCGGGCCGGCCGGCGAACACCTGTCCCTCGCCGACCGGTTCACCGGCCGCGCGCCGGTGCCGGAGGCGGTCCGGGAGGCGGTGTACGCCTGCCGCAAAGGTGGCAACGTCTTCGTCCTCAACGGCGGCACCCGGCACGTCAACGCCTTCCCGACCGGGGCCGTCGTGCACAAGGGGCTGACCGTGCGCGGGGGACGCCAGCACGGCCAGCGGCACATCCCCATGCTGCTGGACCGGATG
Organism: Micromonospora andamanensis; assembly: GCF_016863495.1. Lineage (GTDB taxonomy): Bacteria > Actinomycetota > Actinomycetes > Mycobacteriales > Micromonosporaceae > Micromonospora > Micromonospora andamanensis. Next base: position 208,725 of record NZ_BOOZ01000011.1, on the reverse strand, counting down.
GCCCGTGACGAGCTGCGTACCGAGCATCTGGCCACGCACCACTTCCCCCTGGACCGGGCCGTCGAGGGGTACGCCCTGTTCCGGGACCGGCCGGAGGAGTGCCTGCGCGCGGTGTTCACTCCGCGCTGACGGCGGCGGGCGGATCGGCGACGACGGTGGCATGATCGCGGGATGGCTGCCCAACGGTCGTACGACGTGGTGTTGTTCGGGGCGACCGGGTTCACCGGCGGGCTCACCGCACGCTACCTGGCCCGGCACGCGCCCCCGGGGCTGCGCTGGGCCCTCGCCGGGCGCAACCCCGACAAGCTGGCCGCGGTCCGGGACCAGGTGGCCGCGATCGACCCGGCGCTGGCCGGGCTGCCCCTGCTCACCGCCGACGTCACCGACCCGGCCTCGCTGCGCGCGGTGGCCGCCGACGCCCGGCTGGTGGCCAGCACCGTCGGCCCGTACGTCCACCACGGCGAGCCGCTGGTGGCCGCCTGCGCCGCCGCCGGCACCGACTACCTCGACATCACCGGCGAACCGGAGTTCGTCGACCGGATGTACCTGCGCCACCACGCCGAGGCGGTGCGCACCGGCGCCCGGCTGGTGCACGCCTGCGGCTTCGACTCGATCCCGCACGACCTCGGTGTCTGGTTCACCGTCAAGCAACTGCCCGCCGACACCGCGATCGCCGTGGACGGGTACGTGCGGGCGGGCGGGCGGTTCTCCGCCGGCACGTACCACTCGGCGCTTACCGCCTTCTCGCGTACCGGTGAGGCGTCGCGGGCGGCCCGCGAACGCCGCGCGGCCGAGCCACGCCCGGCCGACCGGCGGGTCCGGGCCGTGCCGGGCAAGCTGGCCCGCTCGCGGGACCTGCCGGTCTGGGCGGTGCCGCTGCCGACCATCGACCCGCAGGTGGTCCGCCGTTCGGCGGCGGCCCGCCCCGAGTACGGCCCGGACTTCCGCTACCGCCACTTCGCCGCGGTGCGGCGGCTGCCGACGGTGCTCGCCGCAGGTGCGGGGCTCGGTGCCGTGGTCGGGCTGGTGAAGCTGCCGCCGACCCGGCGGTGGCTGCTCGGGCGGCTCACCTCCGGGCAGGGACCAAGCGCCGAGCAGCGGGCGAAATCGTGGTTCACAGTGCGTTTCGTCGGCGTCGGCGGCGGGCGACGCGTGGTGACCGAGGTGGCCGGCGGCGACCCCGGCTACGACGAGACCGCGAAGATGCTCGCCGAGTCGGCGCTCTGCCTGGCCTGCGACGAGCTGCCGGCCACCGCCGGTCAGGTCACGCCGGTCACCGCGATGGGCGACGCGCTGCTGCACCGGCTCACCGCCGCCGGCATCACCTTCCGGGTGCTCGACGAGCAGCCGGTGACTTGACCCTCGACCAGGTCGAGGGGGCAGGATCGGGCCGTGGATGGCGACCTGCGCAGCATCGGTGAGCTGGCCCGGGCCAGTGGGTTGACGGTGAGCGCGCTGCGGTTCTACGACGCCGCCGGGGTGCTGGTCCCGGCCCGGGTCGACCCGGCCACCGGATACCGCTGGTACGCCGACGACCAGGTGGCACCGGCCCGGTTGGTGGCCGGACTGCGCCGGGTCGGCCTGCCGGTGGCCGAGATCGCCCTGGCGGTACGCGCCGAGCCCCCAGTGGTGCACCGGCTGCTCGACGCGCACCTTGCGCGGTTGGCCGACGGGTTGGCCGAGGCGCGGCGCGAGGCCGCCCTGATCCGTTGCCTGCTCGACGACGACCGACCCCCGTCGGCCACCCGGCTCGTGCTGACCGGCGGCGAGCTGTCCGCCGCCGTGGGAGCCGTCCGGTTCGCCGTCGGCACCGATCCGGCGCTGCCGGGGCTGGCCGCCGTACTGTTCGAGGTGACCGAGGACGGCGTCCGGCTGGTGGCGACCGACAGGCACCGCCTGGCGGTGGCGGCGGCCGGCGCGACGGTCCGCGGCCCGGCGGTGCGGGCGCTGCTGCCGGTGGCCGCGGTGGACCGGCTGCGCCGGCTGTCCGACGGCGCGGGGACCGGCGAGGTGCGGTTGACAGTTGTCGGCCGGCAGGTCGTCGCCGACGTCAGCGGGCACCGGTTGCGGATGACGACCCTGGCGTACGACTTCCCCGACTATCACGCCCTGCTGCCCGGAGCGACAGGCGGGCCGGCCCACCGGGTGCCTGTCGACGCGCCGTGGCTGACCGCCGCGTTGCGCTCGGGTACGCCGACGCTGACCCGGGAACATGCGGGCGGCCCACTGCCGGTGACAGTGCTCGGGTTGGCTGGCCGGGACGCGTTACGCCTGCTCGGCCCGGACGAGCTTGCCGACGACCGGGCCGGCCGGGCCGACGGCGAGCTGCGGGTCGGCGTCAACGGCGGGTACCTGCTCGACGCCCTGGCCGCGGCGGGTGGCCCGCGCCTGGTGCTCGAACTGGACGGCCCGGTCACCCCGCTGGCGATCCGCCGGCCTGACGACCCGGCCGCCTTCTCCATCCTGATGCCGATCCGCCTCTGACCGCGGCATCCGGGGTGGGTCGGGTGCGGGAGGCGGGGCGATTCGGGCGCGACGGTAGCATCTGGAGGTCCACCCGAGCCCGGACGGAGGCGTACGGAGCAGCATGCTCGACATGGAGTTGATCCGGAAGGATCGCGACGCGGTGGCGACCGCGCTGGCGAAGCGGCTGGACGCCGCCGAGGTCGACCGGGCGCTGGACGCGATCCAGCAGCTCGACCGGGAGCGTCGCCGGCTGATCAGTGAGATCGACGGGGAACGCCAGCGGCGCAAGGCCGAGGCCCGGGCGTACGCACAGGCGAAGCGGGCCGGTGTCGAGCCGGAGGCCACCTCCGACGACGGCCGTAAGCAGATCGCCGAGTTGGAGGCCGAGCTCGACGAGGTGCAGTCGCGGCTGCGTACCACGATGAGCGAGCTGCCCAACCTGCCCGCCGAGGACGTCGTGTCCGGCGGCAAGGAGGCCAACCGGGTGGTGAAGACCTTCGGCGCGCCACCGGCCATCGAGAAGGTCCGCGACCACGTCGAGCTGAGCCGGATGCTGGGTCTTGTCGACCACGAGCGCGGCGTCAAGCTCGGCGGCTCCGGCTTCTGGATGTACACCGGCCTGGGTGCCCGGCTGGAGTGGGCGCTTGTCAACTGGTTGATCGAGCGGAACATCGAGGCCGGGTACGAGTTCCTTCTCCCGCCGCACCTGCTGCTGGACAGCGCCGGTTTCGCCGCCGGCCAGTTCCCCAAGTTCTACGACGACGTCTACCACCTGGACAGGCAGTCCGCGCCGCGCGGCCAGTTCCTGCTGCCCACGGCGGAGACGGCGATCCTCGGGGCGTACCAGGACGAGATCATGGAGACCGCGAAGCTGCCGCTGAAGGTGTTCGCGTACACCCCGTGCTACCGGCGGGAGGCGGCCGGCTCGCACTCCGACGAGCGCGGCACCGTCCGGGGCCACCAGTTCAACAAGGTGGAGATCTTCCAGTTCACCCTGCCCGAGCAGGCCGACGCCGCGCTGGAGCAGATGGTCACCCACGCGGAGAGCCTGGTCGAAGGGCTGGGCCTGCACTACCAGCGCAGCCTGCTCGCCGCCGGGGACTCCAGCGCGTCGATGCGCAAGACCCTCGACATCGAGGTGTGGATGCCCAGCACCGGCAAGTACAAGGAGGTCTCGTCGGTCTCCTGGGGCGGTGACTACCAGGCCCGCCGGGCGGCGATCCGCTACCGCGAGCCGGGCGGCAAGCAGACCCGCTTCGTACACACCCTCAACGGCTCGGCCCTCGCGACCAGCCGCCTCCTCCCGGCCATCCTGGAGCAGTTCCAGCAGCCCGACGGCTCGGTCCTGGTCCCCGAAGTCCTCCGCGACCGCCTGTCCACCGACCGCCTAACCCCCCGCTAACCAACTCCCCCACCCGCCCCACCGGCCCCACCCGCCCCGTGCGCCGATCTTGCAGTTCTGGTCGCCGAACTGTCCCCTTCGGCATCGTTTGTCGGGGCAGGAAGTGCAAGATCGACGGAGTGGGGGCGGCGGCGGGTGGTCACGAGGGTCAGGGTTGTCAGGGCGGTCAGGGCGATGGCCAGGGTGGTGGGGCCGGCGGTGGTCACGGCGTCGGCCAGCCAGCGTTGGGCTGAGGCGGCGGTGGTGACGAGGGGGTCGGTCAGGGCGTCGCGGTTGCCGGCGGCCAGCCGCGCCTCGTACCAGCCGTACCAGGCGACGTAGCCGCCGGCGAGCAGCAGCACCAGGCCGCTGAGCCGGGGCGCCCAGGCGCCGGCGCCGCGCAGCCTGGCCACCACCTCGCCGCGCAACAGCGCCACGCCGAGCGCGGCCACCGCGACCACCAGCCCCATCCCGAGGGCGTACGCGCCGAACAGCGCCAGCCCTCGTCCCGTCGAGCCGGCCTGGAGGCTTGTCACCACGGTCGCCAGGAACGGCGCAATGGCGCAGCCCAGCGAGGCCGTCGCGGAGGCCATGCCGAACAGCACCATCGACGGCAGCGAGCGGGTCAACCGGGGCGCCCGGGCCAGCGGGCGCAGCGTCGGCAGTCGACGGCCGGCGAGCAGCCAGCAGCCGAGCAGCACCAGCAGCAGGCCCAGCCCCACGGTGAACCAGGGCAGCCGGGGACGCAGCCAGCCGGCGATCGGGGCCAGCGCCAGCCCGAACGCACCGAACACCAGGACGTACCCGAGGGTGAGCGCGCCCGCGGCGGTCAACGCCCGACCGACCGCGCCGCGCGTGTCGGTGGTGCCGGCGACCAGCAGCGACAGGTACGCCGGCAGCATCGCGAAGCCACACGGGTTGACCGCGCCGAGCATGCCCGCCGTCAGGGCGAGCAGCAGCGGCGCTTCCATCAGGCCGCCAGTGCGGTGACCCGGCGGGTGAGGTCCTCGCCGTCCAGCCAACCCTGATGGATCACCCGGCCGTCCCGGTCGATGATCACGAAGGTGCTCTGCTCGACCACCTCGAAACGCCGCCAGATCGCCCCCGCACGGTCCTCGATCTGCGGCATCGGGCCCAGTTCGAACTCGGTGACGAAGTCGGTCATCGCCTTGCGTTCGCCCAGCCCCGCGACACCGATGATCGGCACCTTCTCCCGGAAACCTGGCTCGATCTCGGCGATCGTCCAGGCCTGACTGGCGCAGGTGGCGCACCAGGGGGCCCAGAACCAGAGCACCACCGGCCGGCCGGCCAGGGTGGCGGCGTCGAAGGCGGCACCGTCAAGAGTGGTGCCGGTGAACCGCAGGGTGTCCGGCACCGGTACCGCGCTGGCCGGCCCGGCCGACGGGGACGCGGCGGACGACGGGCCGCCGGCCTGCGGGGCCGCCTCGGCGTTCGGTCCGGTGCCGCACCCGGCGGTCGCCAGCACTGCGGCGAGCAGGGCGGCGGTGACCGTCCCGGTGGACCGTCCCGTGATCGAAACCGACCCCATCCGCGTCTCCTTCGGTTCGCTCGCCCGCCGACCCGGGCAGCCGCGCCGCCCGGTCGGCGGGCTCAGGCCTCGGTCAGCCGCAGCGCCAGCGCCGGGCAGACCTTCACCGCCTTCACCGCGCCCTCCCGCAACCAGGTCGGTACGGGGGTGGGCGGGAAGGCGGGGTATCCGTTCTGGTCGAGCCGGATGAAGTCCGGCACCACGTGAGCGCAGAGGCCATGCCCGTCACAACGGGACCAGTCCAGGACCAGCTTCTGCGGGTCGGGATCGGGGGCGCCGGGCAGGCCCATCATGCCCCTGACCCGCCGACCGCAGCCCTCACCTGTGGTGTGCTTCTTGAGGTCCTCGGCGAAGACCTCCATCGCCGAGAGCGCGAACCGGGACGTACCGTCGGGGTGGCTGCACGCGCCGCGACCCTTCACGTCACCGGCGGCGGCCCGGACCACCTCCACCGGCGCGCTGCCGGAAACCGCCAGGTCAACGGCGCGGGCCAGGTCGGGCAGGCCCCGCTTGCACGGGCCGCACTGGCCGGCGGACTCGCCGGCCAGGTACCGCACCACCTGTGCCGCCTCGCCGAGCGGGCAGGTGTCGTTGGCGAGCGGGACGATGATGCCGGCGCCGAGCGTGCCGCCGACGGCGGCGAGCCCCTTGCGGGAGACCTCGGCCCGCTCCGCCGCCTCCCGGGTGATCCACTTGCCGTGGTAGCCGCCCATCAGGATGCCGGGGCCGTCCGGCACCTCGCAGAGTTCGAGGATCTCGGCCAACGGGGTACCGGCCGCGCACTCCACCACCGCGTGGCGCTTCGCCGCGCCGGTGATGGTGAGCAGCAACGTGCCGGGTTCGTCGTCGGTGCCGAGCGCCGCGTACTCGTACGGACCGAGCCGGGCGGCGATCGCCAGCTGGGCGTACGTCTCGGCGTTCGACAGCAGGGTCGGCATCCCGCCGACGCCGGAGTCGCTTGACCGCTTCTTGGTGCCGGGCGGAATGTGCGGCAGCCCGTTGATCCCGTTGACCAGCGCGCCACCCTCACCGCTGATGAACCGGTGCGGGACCGTCACGACGCTCGTCGGTGCCGGCATCCGGCGTTCGTCCAGGGCCTCCATCAGGGAGTCCCGGCCCACCAGGTCGTCGGCCACGCAGAGCACGATCTCCTCGGCGTCCAGCGCGAACGCGGCAAGCGCGGCACCGTCGAGGATCAGGTGCGGGGCCCGGGTGAGCAGGACCTTGTCCTTCCAACTGGCCGGCTCACCCTCGCTGGCGTTGACCACCACCACCGGCGGCAGGTCCTGACGTTCACAGGACTCCAGCACCGCCCGCAGCTTCCGGGCGAACGGGAAGCCGGCGCCGCCCTTGCCCTTGAGCTGGACGCCCTCGGTCAGCCGCAGCAGGCTGGACGGTTCCATCGGGCTGATCGGGCCGTGCACCATCTCGTGGGCGCGCAGGTCGAGCCGGCCGAATTCGGCGAACCCCGCGGTGAGCCGGGGCTCACCGACGGCGGCTACCGGTGGAACTGTGGTCCGCATGGTCACTTGGCCTCACCCCGCAGCCCGGCCCAGTAGGCACCGTCCACCGAATCCGGGTCAGCCTTGCGGCGACGCCGACTCTCCGCCGACGAGGCCCGGCGGGCACGTCGGGAGGCCAGGTCGACAAGGGTGGGAGTGTCGTCGTCGTCGGCCACGTCGTCCGGGGCGTACCGGGCCGGCGGGCGCCAGTAGTCGGTCTCCGCCTCCGGCAGGTCGTCCTCGGCGCTGTGCCGCCCACCGCCGCTACGCGGTGCGGCGGAGATCGGCGAGCCGGAGATGGGCGCGCCGGAGATCGGACCTGTCGACTCCCACCGGCGCGGGCTGTCCCACGGCTCCTCGGCCTCGTCCTCGACGCGCTGCGGCGGAGCCGAGTACCGGCTACCGGCGTCGACCCGGGACCGGCGGGGACTGTCGTACTCCTCCTCGTCCTCGTCGCGGCGGCGACGGCGCACCGGTGCCTCGTACTCCACCAGGTCCTCGTCGCGACGGGCCGCGCGACGGCCCACCGCCTCGCGTTCCTCCTCGCGACGGGACCGGCGGCCGGTCGGTTCCTCGTCCCGCCGCGACCGGCGGACCACCGGCTCCAGGTCCTCCTCGACCCGTGCCGAACGCCTACCGGTGCGCTCCAGCTCCTCGTCGCGGCGGGCGGACCGCCGCGGCTCGGCATCGCGGCGGCGGCGAGTCACCGGCTCCAGCGCCTCGGTCTCGCGGCGCACGACCCGCTCCAGTTCCTCCTCCTCGCGACGGGAGGCACGCCTGACGACCGGCTCGAACTCCTCCTCCTGGCGATCCCGGCCGGGCCGGACCGGCTCGCGCAGCGTGCCCGGCTCGGGGACCACAGGCACGGTGAACCGTTCCGGGTCGTTGCGCCGGATCGTGGGGCTGGCCCAGGTCCCGGAGGTGCTGTCGGCCCAGCTGGTGTCGCGACGGACCCGCTTCTCGCGACCGTCGTCGGCGGCGGTACGGCGGCCGGTCAGGGTGCCGAGCAGGTTCTTGCCGAGGGTCTCCTCGGTGGACTTGCTGCCGCTCATGACCTCGTTCAGGACGGCCGCCTGCTGCTGCTCGCGGCTGCGTCGTTGCAGGGTGACCGAGAGACGGACCATCAGGGCGACCACGACCAGCAGTACGCAGGCGAAGTAGCTCAGGCCCACCCAGGTGGCGGGCGGACGGCCGGCGAGCAGCCCGTGGAAGATGGCGAACGGCCAGGAGACGTACGCCAGGGAGTGCAGGGCCCGCCACACCCACTTCGGGCCGACGTCGGCGAACCGGGCCCGGATGATGCCGGTCCAGAGCACACTCACCATGAGCAGCGCGGCGATGGTGCCGAGCCCGACGTAGAGGCCCCGGCCACCGACGAACGGTACGGCGGCGTCGGTCACCCCCGCCCGGCCGCTGGCGATCTTCGTGATGACGTGGAAGCCCAGGCCGGCCACGCCGAGGATGCCGGTGGCCCGGTGTGCGGACTGCAACAGCACCCGGTGCCGGATGAGCAGCACCAGCCGGTCGGTGGCGAGCAACCCCATCATCACCGTGAGGCTCAACGCGACGAGCGCGATGACCCCGGCGAAGAACTCGGTGAAGAAGAAGCCCATCGCGTACATCTTCTGGCCCGCGCCGGTGAGCATCGTCAACGCCCACAGGGCGGCGAGCCCGGACGCGGACAGCGCCATGATCTGGCCGCGGGACCAGACGCGGATCCCTCGACTGCTGCTGCTGGTACGAACGGCAGCCGCCTTCTCGTTCTGCGTAGCCCGGGCCATCTGCTCCTCGATCGTCTCGCGGCGGCGCACCGCCGGCCGACCCCTGTTCCCCATTCCAGTACGCAGCGCGGCCCCGGTCGGATCAGTGTCGTAAGAAAAAATCTCGGCGAGTTGTCGAACCGCCCCGCCGCCCGGCGCGTGTAGCGGATCCGCCGCCGGACGTCCCGAGCAGTGCATTGACAGGCATTGAAATGAGCTTGTAACCTTTCCGAAATTTTCAGCCCTGATTGCAAGATCCGGGCAGCCGTACCGCCTCCCCCGTCCCCCGGCACCCCTGGAGCACCCGATGCATCGACGTCGACTCCGCCCGGCGATCGTCGCCCTCGCCGTGATCGCCGGCCTCCTCGCCCCTGGCGTGGTGACCGCACCCCCGGCCGTCGCCGCCCCGAGTGGTGGCAAGAAGGTCATCGCCAACCTCTTCGAGTGGAACTGGCCCTCGGTCGCCAGCGAGTGCAGCAGCACCCTCGGCCCGAAGGGCTACGGCTTCGTCCAGGTGTCACCACCGCAGGAGCACGTACGCGGCAACCAGTGGTGGGTCGCCTACCAGCCGGTCAGCTACCGGATCGAATCCCGCAAGGGCACCCGCGCACAGTTCAAGTCCATGGTCGACACCTGCCACGCGGCAGGCGTCAAGGTGATCGTCGACGCCGTCATCAACCACATGTCCGGGCAGGCCAACGGCGGCACCGGGTGGGCCGGCTCGACCTACCAGCACCACGTCTACCCCGGCATCTACCAGGCGCAGGACTTCCACTACTGCGGCCGCAACGGCAACAACGACATCGTCAACTACAACGACCGCTACGAGGTGCAGAACTGCGAGCTGGTGAACCTCTCCGACCTGAAGACGGAGTCCGACTACGTCCGCTCCCGGCTGGCCGCGTACCTCAACGACCTGCTCTCACTCGGCGTGGACGGCTTCCGGCTGGACGCCAGCAAGCACATGCCGGCGGCGGACATCGCCAACATCCGCAGCCGGCTCAACCGGTCGGCGTACATCGTGCAGGAGGTCATCTACGGCGCGGGCGAGCCGATCACGCCGAACGAGTACACCGGCAACGGTGACGTGCACGAGTTCCGCTACGGCAAGGACCTGGCCCGGGTGTTCCGCTCGGAGCGGCTCGCGTACCTGCGCAACTTCGGCGAGGGCTGGGGCCACCTGCCCAGCAGCGTGTCCTCGGTCTTCGTGGACAACCATGACACCCAGCGCGACGACGGCGGGGTGCTCACCTATCGCGACCGGGGCATCTACGCCCTCGCGAACGCGTTCATGCTGGCCTGGCCGTACGGTTCCCCGACGGTGATGTCGAGCTACACCTTCAGCAGCCGCGACGCCGGCCCACCCTCGGACGGTGGCAACAAGACGCTCAACACGGACTGCTACTCCGGCTGGGAGTGCGAGCACCGCTGGCCGGTGATCGCGAACATGGTCGGCTTCCGCAACGCCACCGAGGGCACCGGGGTCAGCAACTGGTACGACAACGGCAACAACCACATCGCCTTCAGCCGGACCGGCCGGGGCTTCATCACCATCAACGACGAGGGCTCAGCCATCAACGGCCGCTCCTACTACACCGGGCTCCCGGCCGGCCGCTACTGCGACGTCATCCACGGCACCTTCACCAACGGCACCTGCTCCGGCCCGGTCATCACCGTCGACGCCAACGGCTGGTTCGCCGCCAACATCCCCGCCCACGACGCCATAGCCCTCCACCTAAACGCCCGCCTCCCCTAACCACCCACCCCCTCCCCACCCCCTTTGCGCGTTGATCAAGAAGTTCTGGTCGCCTCGGGCCTCAATCCGGACGCAAACTTCTTGATCAACGGCAACGGAGGGTGGGTTTTGGGGCGGTTTGAGGGGTTTAGGGGTAAGGTGGATGGGTGGGGGTTTTGGGCGTTTTGGGGTCGCGGGGGCGGCGGGGGGTCGCTCTCGGGGTGGGCGTGGCGGTGCTGATGGGCGGGGCCGCGTACACCGGGTGGGCGCTGACTCCGGCGCCCGGGCCGGCACCGGTCGCCGGGCACACCGGTGGAGCGGTGGTGCCGACGGCGGAGGTGCCGCCGCCGGCCGACGCCGAGCGGGTGCTGCCGGCCGCCCCGGCACCGGACGGGCTCCCGGAGATCGACTACGACCCGGCCCCCGCCGGCTTTCCCGACGACCCGGACGCACTGGACACCACACCACTGACCCAGGGCCTGCATCCGACCCGCAAGCTCGCCGCGTACGACGCGCCCGGCGGTCGACCGCTGGCGTTCCTGATGCCGACCATCAGCGAGGTCGAGCTGACCGTGCCGATCGCCCGCCGCGAGTCCGGCTGGACAGCGGTGCTGCTGCCCTCGGCCAACCGCAAACTGGCCTGGCTACCACCGGGCGGCTTCCGCACCGTCGCGCTGCGCGACCAGATAGTTGTGGAACGGGTGCCCTTCCGGCTCACCTGGTACCGCGACGGCACCGCGCAACAATCCTGGCCGGTAAGCCTCGGTCAGCGTGGCCAGGAGACCCCACTGGGCCGCACCTTCGTCCTGGGCCGCACGCCACCACCGGAATCGGTCTACGGCGGGGTGGACATCTACGCCCTCGGCTCGATCCCCGACGACCTGGACTCGGTCCCGGCCGGGTTGCGCGGCGCCCACATCGGTATTCACACCTGGTTCCACGACGGTGAACTGGGCCAGCAGACCACGAACGGCTGCATCCGGTTGACCGCCAGCGGCCAGCGTCTGCTGCTGGAGAAGGTGCGGTCCGGGACGCCGGTGGTGGTGGTCGACGAGTTGCCCGATCCGCCCCCGACCGCCTGAGTGGGCACCGCGTACGCCGACGGGGCCAGTTTTCGCCAGAGGAACTCCAGTGACATGGCCTCGATGAAGGCGCGCTGCTCGTTGTTGGCCGCCGCGCCGTGCCCACCCTCCACGTTCTCGTAGTACGACACGTCGACACCGTGCTCGCGCAGCCGGGCGGTCATCTTGCGGGCGTGCCCGGGGTGGACCCGGTCGTCGCGGGTTGAGGTGATGAACAGGACCGGCGGGTACCGTACCTCGCGCCGCACGTTGTGGTACGGCGAGTACTCCCGCAGGTAGGCCCAGTCTTCCGGAACGTCCGGGTCGCCGTACTCGGCGATCCACGAGGCGCCGGCCAACAGCCGGTGGTAGCGGCGCATGTCCACCAGTGGCACATTCGCCACGACGGCGCCGACGAGCGACGGGTAGCGGGTCAGCATCGCCCCCATCAGCAGGCCACCGTTGCTGCCGCCCTCGACACCCAGCGTGGCCGGCGTGGTGATGCCCCGGGTCACCAGGTCGGTGGCCACGGCCGCGAAGTCCTCGAAGGCGCGCGGCCGATCCGCTCGCAGCGCCGCCCGGTGCCACCGGGGACCATATTCACCGCCGCCGCGAATGTTCGCCACCACGTAGGTGCCGCCACGGGCCAGCCAGCCCCGGCCGATGATCCCGTCGTAGCCGGGGGTCAGGGAAACCTCGAAACCGCCGTACCCGTGCAGCAGCGTCGGTCCGGCGGGCGCGGCCGGATCTCCGACCACGAAGTACGGCACCCGGGTGCCGTCGGCGGAGGTGGCGAAGAACTGGCGTACCGCCAGGCCGTCGGGGTCGAAGAACGCGGGTGCCCGCTTGAGCGTCTCGACCTCGCCACCTACCTGCCCGAGCCGCAGCGTGGCCGGCTGGAGGAAGCCCTCCGAGGCGACCAGGTAGGCGTCGTCCCGGTCCGGGTCGGTCTCGACGAGACAAGCCTCCTCGTCCGCCGGTACCCCGGGCAGCGGTTCGCGTCGCCAGCCGCGCTCACCCGGGGTGAGCATCTCCAGCCGGCTGCGTACGTCGGTGAGGGTGGTCAGGATCAGGTGGTTACGGGTCCAGGCGGAGCCGCCGAGTGACGTGTGCTCGTCCGGTCGGAACAGCACGTCGAAGCCCCGCGAGCCGGCGATGAAGTCGTCGAGTCGGATCGCCAGCAGGGCCCCCGCCGGGTGGGTCAGGTCACCGACCGGCCAGGGGGTACGCGGCTGGACCAGCAACCACTCCCGGCGCACTCCCCACTCCGCGTCCTCGGGCACCGGAATCCGGACCCGCTGCCCCGCCCCGGCGAGCAGGAAGCTCTCGGAGCGGTAGAAGTCGAGGCTGCGACTGACGAAGTCCCGCTCGAAGCCGGGCGTGGCGTCCCGCCAGCCGTACGCTCCGACGTCCACCGTGGACGCCTCGAAGACGACCTCGGCCTCGGCCAGCGGGGTACCCCGCCGCCAGCGCAGCACGATCCGTGGATAGCCGGAGTCGGTGAGCGAACCCGGTCCGAGGTCGGTGCCGATCCAGATGTGGTCGGCGTCGATCCAGCAGACGTCGGTCTTGGCCTCGGCGACGGTGAACCCACAGTCGACGAAGCTACGCTCAGTCAGGTCGTACTCGCGGACCACCACCGCGTCCGCACCGCCCCGGGACAGGCTGACCAGGCAGTGCCGGTGCTGCGGCGGCAGCGTCGCCACTCCACCCCAGACCCAGTTCTCGCCCTCGTTTCGGGCCAGCGCGTCCAGGTCGAGCAGGACGTCCCACTCCGGCTCGGATCGGCGGTACTGGTCGAGCGTGGTTCGCCGCCACAGTCCGCGTGGATGGGCGGCGTCCCGCCAGAGGTCGTAGTAGAAGCCGTCACCGCGCCATCCCGGGTACGGGATGCGGTCGTCCGCGTCGAGCACCTGCCGGATCTCGGTCTGGCGGGCGGCGAACGCGGGGCCGCCGGTCAGCGCGGCGACGGTCTCGGCGTTGCGGTCGCGGACCCACGTCGCGGCCTCCGGGCCGTCCAGATCCTCCAGCCAGAGGTACGGGTCGTCGCTGTCATCGGTCGAGATCGCCACCCTCGAACTATGGCTGAACTCCGACGCGGCACCCGATACCCGGCTGCTGTCGACATCGCGACTGGCGCTCAGCCGCGGGGACGCGGTACGTGAGTAGTGAGGCCGTCGCGTTCCCGGCGAATGCCGTCGGCGTGAGCGCGGAAGGCCGGGCCGTGGTGTGCGATCGCGGCGGAGACCGCCTCCGCCCGGTCGAGCAGGTGGGCGGCCAATCGCAGGTCGCCGGCGACCGTCACCAGTCGGCTGATGATCCGCAGGACCTGGGCCAACTCGCTGGCCTCGAAGACGCCGTCGGCGGCGTGCCGCTCGAAGACCGCTACCGTCCGGGTCGCCCGATGGATCATCTGATCGAGGTCGTCGGCGATCTCCGCACGCCGTCCCGCGATCACGGCCTGGGCGAAGTCGTCGGCGGTGGCCGTGAAGAGGAAGATCTCCAGTCGAGCGCTCGCGTGCTCGCCGTGCGGGCCGGTGGCTCGGTCGGCCGCCTCGGCGACCCGCTCCATCACCTCTGCGGCTTCCGCCGTCCGGTGGGTCGTCATCAGCACCGGAACGACGACACCCAGCCAGTACGCGATCCGTGCCACGACCCGGTTCTGGTCCTCGGCGGGGTCGGGTCGTTCCAGCAGTGAGCGGCACACCGTCCACCAGCGCAAGGCGTACTCCTGCGCGGTCTGGGGGTTGCCGGAGTTCGCCGCCGTCAGCCGCCACAGGGACCGGGCCAGGCGGAGCCGCCCGCCGGGCACGCCGTCGGCGGCGAGCGCCTGCGCGGCCGTGACGGCGTCGCGCGCCGCGCCCACCGCCCGCGCGGATGACGGCTCGGACCGCGCCAGCTCATCGGCGTGGTCGGCCATCGCGTCAACGGCCTCGATTCCCACCCCGCCATTGAAGCAACGGCGGGTACGACAGCGGTACGCGAGCGAGAGCCGGATTGACGACAGGAAAGTGGCGCTGCACCGTTCGGTGACGTTCGGCCCTGGCATGGGAACGGGCTGCGGGGGTATGACCGAGACATGAGGGCGAGTTTCCGGCTCGGCCGGATCGTGGGCGTACCTGTCGGGGTCAACTGGAGCGTCCTGGTCATCTTCGCGCTGATCTGGTGGGGGCTGTCGGCCAATCTGTTCCCCGAGTCGTACCCGGATCGGTCGGTGTTCGCGTACCTGCTGGCCGGGCTGACCGCCGCGGTGGTCTTCTTCCTCGGCCTGCTCGCCCACGAGGTGTCCCACGCGGTGGTGGCCAAGCGCAACGGCCTGGGCGTGCAGGGGATCACCCTGTGGCTCTTCGGCGGGGTCGCCGAGCTGCGCGGCGAGGCCCGGTCGCCCGGTGCCGAGCTGCGCATCTCCGGGGTCGGGCCGCTGGTCAGCCTGATCATCGGCGCCGTTTTCGGGGCGATCGCGATGCTGCTCGCGCTGGCCGGGGTGCAGGGGTTGCTGCTGGGCGTGATGGCCTGGCTCGGCGGCATCAACCTGCTGCTTGCCGTGTTCAACATTCTGCCCGCCGCGCCGCTGGACGGTGGACGGCTGCTGCGGGCAGCGGTGTGGAAGGCCACCGGCGACCGGACCCGCGCCACGGTGGTCGCGGCGCGGGCCGGTTGGGTCCTCGGCCTGGCGCTCATCGGGTTCGGGCTGTGGCGGTTCCTCACCGGTGCCGGCGTCGGCGGGCTGTGGCTGGCCCTTATCGGCTGGTTCCTGATCGGCGCGGCAACCATGGAGGAGCGGCAGGCCCGGGTGGGCGACGCGTTGCGCGGCATCCGGGTCGCCGACGTGATGACCCCGCAGCCACAGACCGCTTCCGGCGAGCTGACGGTGGCCGACTTCGTGGACAACTACCTTTTCGCGTACCGGCACACGGCGCTGCCCCTGATCGAGGATGGTCGGCCGGTCGGGCTGGTCACCCTCGACCGGGTCCGTGGCGTGCCGTTCGACGAGCGGGGCAGCACCACCCTGGCGGCGGTGGCCTGCCGCGCCGACGACCTGGTGCTCGCCTCCCCCGACGAGCCGCTGACCGACCTGCTGCCCCGGCTCAGCGACTGTGCCGACGGCCGGGCGCTCGTGGTCTCCGACGGTCGTCTGGTCGGCATCGTCTCCCCCAGCGACATCAGCCGCGCCGTGCAACGCAGCAGCATGCGCGACCAACTCACCACCGGCCGCTAGGTTCCCGCGCGGCAATGCGGGACGGCCGCCGTGGGGGGGGGTCAGCGGGGGAACAGGTGGTCGAGTTCCTCGGTGCGGAACGTGCCCGCGGGGTCGAGGCGGGTCACAAGCGCGGCGAAATCGGCCCAGCGGGGGTAGGTGGCGGCGATCGTCCCGGTCGGTGCCGTGAAGACCTTGCCCCAGTGCGGCCGGGGCGCGAAGGGGGACAGCGCCCGCTCGACCTCGGTGAGGACCGGCAGCACCGCACTCGCGTCGGCGATCCAGGTGAAGTGCACAGCGAGGCTGTCGCGGTCGTGCTGCGGGCTGAGCCACAGCTCGTCGGCGGCGATGGTGCGCAGCTCGCTTGTCTGCGCGACCGGGGCGACCAGGTGCGCCACCTCGTCCAGCGCGGCGAGCGCGTCGGCGGCCACCGCGCGGGGCAGGTGGTACTCGGACTGCAACTCGTCGCCGTTGCTGGGGGTGAAGCCGAGCCGGAAGTGCGGCAGCCGCTCGTGCCAGGGGCCGGGCACGCCGAGCTGCTCGGTGCAGTTGACCACAGGCATGCCGGGTACCGGATGCCAGGGCCGGTCCGCCGCCGTGGTGCCGAGCCAGTCCGCCGGGGGCGCGGGCTGGTCCGCGAGCTGCTTGCGCCAGACCTGGGTGCCGCGGGTGGAGCGCCAGTCGGTGAAGACACTGACGCTGTACGCCGAGGCGAGCGCCTCGTCCAGCGCCTCGCGGGGCAGGTCGAGGCGGACGTACTGGCGTACTTCGAAGGTGGGCACCACGTCCAGGGTGAGCCGGGTGACGATGCCCAGCGCGCCGAGGGAGACCACCATGCCGGCGAACTCGGGGTCGGTGCGGTCGACGGTGAGCAGGTCACCGGCGGCGGTGACCAGTTCCAGGGCGGCGACGGCGGTGGCCAGGTTGCCGATGGTCTCGCCGGAGCCGTGGGTACCGGTGGCGACCGCGCCGGCCACCGAGATGTGTGGCAGCGAGGCGAGGTTGGCCAGCGCGTACCCGCGCTCGTGCAGCCAGCTGGCCAGGTCGCCGTAGCGCACCGCGGCGGGCACGTCCACCGTCCGCCGCTGTTCGTCGAGTCGCACGGTGTCCGGCAGCCCGGCCAGCGTGACCAGCTCGCCCGTGGTGTCGCCGAGGCGGTTGAACGAGTGTCCGCTGCCCACCGCCCGGATCCGGTCGCTGCCGGCGACCAGCTCACGCAGCTCGTCGACCGACGATGGCCGGTGGAACGCCCGGGCTGCGTACTCGACGTTGCCGGCCCAGTTGCGGTGCGTCGACACTCCCGACCCCCTCTCCGTGCCGGCGGTTACCGCCAGCTCCGTCGGGGAACCCTACGCCGATGAGCAGCTACCGTGATCCCGCCCCACGCGGCGACGTCTACCCGTCCGAGGAGGAGATCGACCCGGCCGGCAGTGGCGTGTACCCCGCCAGCGGTCCCACCGGCACCGTCGAGCCTCCCCCGGTCACCTGGAGCGATTCCGGGCCATCGGCGAGCCAGCCGGATCCGCAGCCCAGCCCCGCCCCGGAACCTGTACCGGCGCCACCGCCCACCCCCGGACCGCCGCCCCGGGTCGAGGGTGGTGCCCGGTCGATCGTGACCCGGCACATGGACGGTTCGGTCCAGGTGGTCACCGACTTCGACGGCGACGGCGTGGCCGACGTGGTGCAGTTCGACCTGGACGGCGACGGGCTGCCGGACGTCACATACCTCGACCGCGACCGGGACGGCCAGCTCGACACCGTGCTGCGCGACGAACACCGGGTCTGAGATCGACTCCGATTGCGGCATGCCGGTGTCTCCGGGGCCGCTGACACCCCGGCTTGCCGCAATCGGAGCCGCCAGGCGTCCGCCGGTCAGAGCTGGCGCATCACCTCGGTGGCGACCAGATCGAGGTGGTCCAGGTCGGTCAGGTCGAGCACCTGGAGGTAGAGGCGCTGGCTGCCGACCTCGGCGTACCGGCCAATGGTGTCGATGACCTCGGCGGGTGTGCCGGCGAGGCCGTTGGCGCGTAGCTCGTCCGGTTCGCGGCCGATAGCCGCGGCCCGCCGCGCCACCTCGGCGTCGTCCTTGCCGCAGCAGAGCACCAGCGCGTTGGACCAGGTCAGCTCGGCCGGGTCGCGGCCGATGTCGGCGCAGGCGGCACGGACCCGCTCGAACTGGGCCACCGTCTCGTCGATCGAGACGAACGGCAGGTTGAACTCGTCGGCGTAGCGGGCGGCGAGCTGCGGGGTACGCTTCGCGCCCTTGCCGCCGAGCAGGATCGGCGGGTGCGGACGCTGGACCGGCTTGGGCAGTGCGGGCGAGTCGGTCACCTGGTAGTGCCGGCCGGTGAAGTCGAACGTCCCGCCCGACGGGGTACGCCACAGACCGGTGATCACCGCCAGCTGCTCGTCCAGCCGGTCGAAGCGCTCCCCCAGCGGCGGGAACGGAATCCCGTACGCCCGGTGCTCGGCGTCGTACCAGCCGGTGCCGATGCCCAGCTCGACCCGCCCGCCGCTCATCTGGTCGACCTGCGCGACGGTGATCGCGAGGGGGCCGGGCAGTCGGAACGTCGCGGCGCTCATAAGCGTGCCGAGCCGGATGGACCGGGTGTCCCGGGCCAGCCCGGCAAGCGTCGTCCAGGCGTCGGTGGGGCCGGGTTCGCCGCTCACCGACCCCATCTTCAGGTAGTGGTCCGAGCGGAAGAAGGCGCCGAAGCCGGTCTCCTCGGCGCGTCGGGCCACGGCGAGTAGGTCGTCGTAGCTGGCGCCCTGCTGGGGTTCGGTGAAGATCCGCAGTTCCATGGGTCGAGCATAGAAAGCCGCCGGCTGTGGCGCTCGCCGACGACTTCCGGAATCAGCGCCGGAAAGTCTTGCAGACATTGCAGACGGTCGCAAGAGCCCTTATCTCGTTGCAGCGGGTTGTGAACGATAGGTTCCCAACAATCGATGCGACTGTTACGGTCACGCAACAACCGCAAGTTCTTGCACATCTTGCAGGAACCTTGACTGTCACCGGCGTCTGCCTGACCGTCCCCCGAGGAGGGCACCGTGCGCATCCCCCGTCCCCGCGCCGCGATCCCCGCGGCCCTGGCCGCGATACTTGTCGCGGTCGGTCTCACCACAGTCACCGCCGGCACCGCCCCCGCCAGCGCGGCTGACGTACGTGCCAACGGCGACGCGATAGTCCACCTGTTCCAGTGGCGGTGGAGTTCCGTCGCCGACGAGTGCGAGCGCAACCTCGGCCCCAACGGTTGGGGTGGTGTGCAGGTCTCCCCGCCGCAGGAGCACGTGGTACTGCCCAGCGCGGAGGGTGCCACCTACCCGTGGTGGCAGGACTACCAGCCGGTGTCGTACCGGCTCGATCAGACCCGGCGGGGCACGAGGGCCGAGTTCGTCGACATGGTCCAGCGCTGCCGCGCCCAGGGCGTGAAGATCTACGTGGACATGGTGCTCAACCACATGAGCGGCACCGGCTCGGCCGGCAGCGGCCCGGGCAGCGCGGGCACCGTCTACAGCAAGTACAGCTACCCGAACCTGTTCAACGACGGCTCGGGCGACAGCTACGGCTACGGCGATTTCGGGCCCTGCTACCGGCGGATCAGCAACTGGGGCAACAAGCAGGAGGTGCAGGACTGCGAGCTGCTCGACCTGGCCGACCTCAACACCGCCGACCCCGAGGTACGGCGGAAGATCGCCAAGTACATGAACACGGTGATCGACCTCGGGGTGGCCGGGTTCCGGGTCGACGCCGCCAAGCACGTGCAGGAGGCGCACCTGGCCGACATCATCAGCCGGCTACGGGACGTGCCGGGGTTCGGCGGCCGGCCGGACCTGTTCCACGAGGTGTACGGCGACGGAACCATCCCCTACACCGCGTACGCGCCGTACGGCGGGGTGACCAACTTCGACTACCAGCGGGCCGTGTCCTCGGCGTTCCGGGACGGCAACATCGCCCAGCTGGGCAGCCTGCCCAACTACGGCGGGCTGACCGCGCAGCAGGCTGTCGTGTTCATCGACAACCACGACACGCAGCGGGAGAACCCGACGCTCACCTACAAGAGCGGCGCCCGCTACTACCTGGCGGACACCTTCATGATGGCCCACCCCTACGGCCGGCCCCAGTTGATGTCGAGCTACGCGTACGGCTCGGTGCACGGTCAGGGTCCGCCCAGCAGTTCCAACGGCACCACCCTGGCCACCGACTGCGCCAGCGACGCGTGGATCTGCGAGCACCGCGACCCGGGGGTGGCCGGCATGCCGGGCTTCCGTAACGCGGTCGCCGGCACCGGCATCGGGTCGGTCACCACCGACGGCAACGGCCGGCTGGCGTTCGGCCGGGGCGACCGGGGGTACGCCGCCTTCAACGCCACCGGCAGCACCTGGAGCCGCAGCTTCACCACCTCGCTGCCGGACGGCCGCTACTGCAATGTCGGCAGGGGTGCGTACGACCAGTCGACCGGGGCCTGTCCGGGCGGCGCGGTGACCGTCGCCGGTGGCAGCTTCACCGCCGCCATCCCCGCCGACCAGGCGGTGGCCATGCACGTCGGAGCCCGTCTCGACGGCGTCACCCCGAGCCCCACCCCGACCGCCACGCCGACGCCGACCGCGAGCCCGTCCCCGCCGGCCGGGTCGACCCGGTTCACCGCGACCGTCTCCACCGAGCCGGGCCAGGAGGTGTACGTCGTCGGTTCGATTCCGCAGCTCGGCTCCTGGAACCCGGCCAACGGGGTGAAGCTGTCCACCACGTCGGGCAGTTACCCGAGCTGGACCGGGTCGGTGGACATTCCGGCCGGCACCGCCTTCGAGTGGAAGCTGGTGAAGGTCGGCAACGGCACGACGCAGTGGGAGAACGACCCCAACCGGACCGGCACCGGTGGCACCGCCGTCACCGCCACCTGGAACCAGCAGGCGAGCAGCCCACCCGGCGATGCCACGGTCTCCGTGCGGGTCACCGCCAGCACCACGTACGGGCAGGAGGTGTACCTGGTCGGCGACCTGCCCGCCCTCGGCGGCTGGGATCCGGCCCGTGGGATCCGGCTGTCACCGACGGCGTACCCGGTCTGGACCGGTGCGGTGAACCTGCCCGCCGGCACGACGTTCTCCTACAAGTACGTCAAGCGCACCGACTCCGGGCCTGTGGTGTGGGAGTCGGGTGCGGACCGCACCGCCACCGCCTCCGGCGCGGTGACGCTCACCGACACCTGGCGCTGAGCCACCCGAGTGCTGACCGTCCCGCACCGTGCGGCCCCTCCCGACCTGGTCGGGAGGGGCCGCCCCCGTCGTGCCACGGTGCGTCGGGCGGCCGGCGTCCGCCCCACCTCGGGCGCCGGCCGGGCCGACGGTCAGGGCGTCGCGCGTCGGATGGTCAAGTAGCTGAGGCCGGCGAGCAGCAGGGTGAGCAGCGCCGGCCAGCCGACCAGCATGGCCCAGCCCGGCTGGTCGGCGAACCAGCCGCCGATCGCCGACCACCAGCCCTGCCAGGTGGCGAGCACGACGAGCCCACCGATCCCGGCCAACGCGACGGTGCTCAGCATCAGCAGGCCGTTGATGCCCCAGCGCTTGAAGACCAGGCCGATGGCGATGCCGATGAAGCCGAGCAGCAGGAACGGGAGGGCGAAGCCGAGGAACCTGAGCACCGGGTTGTCGACCATCAGGAACGGCAGGCCGAAGAAGGTCAGGTTGACGCCCCACCCGTCGGTGGCTTCCTCGATCACGGCCAGCAGGTAGAGCACCGCCGCGTAGCTGATCGCCTGGCCGGCGAAGTGGAGCACGTTGCCGAGATAGAAGCTGCGGCGTGAGACGCCCAGCCCGAGCGCGAACGGGAAGTCCTGGGTGATCGCGTTGACGCTGGCGACGAACATCACCACGTAGATGCTCATCAGCCCGCCGGTGCTCGGCTCGAAGTCGTCGGCCTCGTTCATCGCGCTGAACAGCGCCACGTTGATGAGGAAACTCAGTGCGAGGATGCCCCACGGCCAGCCGACCACGCTGCGCCAGCCGACGAACTGCAGGCGGGCCACGGTAAATGCGCGGTTCATCGGACAGCCTCCTTCTTGTCTGCCGCGGCGGCGCTGCCGGTCGCGTGCCCGTTCTGCGACGTGGTCAGGCGTACCACGATGTCCTGAAGCGAGGACGCTTCGAGGTCGAGGCCCAGGGACCGGGCGCGGTCGTGCGCGGCCGGGCCGAAGTCGCCGCGTACGGTGACCCGGGCCGTCCCGCCGAGCGACGCCCGGTGCAGTTCGGTGCCGGTACGGGAGAACTCGTCGACGGCCGCGACCGGGCCGGAGACGGTGACCACCTGGCCGCGCAGCGCCTCCGCCTCGACATCAAGCAGGAGTCGACCCCTGTCGATCAGCAGCACGTGCTCGATCAGGTCGCTGACCTCGTCGATGAGGTGGGTCGACAGCACGATGGTGCGGGGGTGTTCGGTGTAGTCGGCAAGCAGGTGGTCGTAGAAGATCTGCCGGGCCACCGCGTCCAGGCCCAGGTAGGGCTCGTCGAAGAAGGTGAGTGGGGCACGCGAGGCGAGCCCGACCACGATGCCGAGCGCGGAGAGCATGCCACGGGAGAGCTTGCGGACGTTGCGACCGCGCGGCAACTGGAACACGTCGACGAGCCGTTGGGCGAACTCCTCGTCCCAGCCCGGATAGACCAGGCGGGCCGCGCGCAGGACGTGCGTGACCCGAAGGTGCGACGGATAGGTCTGGCTCTCTTTGATGAACGAGATCCGGGAGAGCACCTGCTCGTTCTCGTACGGGTGCTGCCCGAAGACGGAGATCTCCCCGCTGGTGGCGAAGTTCTGCGCGGTGAGGATCTGCATCAGGGTGGTCTTGCCGGCCCCGTTGCGTCCCAGCAGGCCGTGGATCCGGTTCTCGGCGAGCGAGAAACTGACGCCGTCCAGGGCGGTCACCCCTCGGTACCGCTTGGTCAGCTCGGTGACCGTGACGACCGCGCTCATCGGCCCTCCTCCCAGGTGTCGATCATGCTCTTGAGTTCGGCCGGTTCGATGCCGAGCTTGCGCGCCTCGGTCAGCAGCGGCCGGACGTACTGCCTGGCGAACTCGTCGCGGCGCCGGCCGCGGAGCTTCGCTCGGGCACCGGATGAGACGAACATGCCGATTCCTCGCTTTTTGTAGAGAGTTCCGTCGTCGACAAGCGTGTTGACCCCCTTGGCGGCGGTCGCGGGGTTGATCCGGTGAAAGGCGGCCAGCTCGTTCGTCGAGGGCACCTGGCTCTCCTCGGGGAACGTCCCGTCCAGGATCGAGTTCTCCAGCAGCTCCGCGATCTGGAGGAAGATCGGTCGGCCGTCCTCCATCACGTCCACCATTCCCAGTCGCCACACTGGTTGGCTGGTTCATTACTCATGTAACTAACCATGCAACCAAGGTACGGCCGGTGTCAAGGGAGACGGACGACCGGCGTTAACCTTCCGGCCCGGCCGGCGCGTCTATCTGTCGGGAGGTACGCATGACCGACAGGTACCCGGCACCACCTGAGGGCTTCGCCGACTTCGTGGCGGCCCGGTCCGGTGCGCTGCTGCGCTCAGCCTGGCTGCTCACCGGCGACGCCGGTCGCGCCGAGGACCTGCTCCAGACCGTGCTGGCCGCCGCCTGGCGGCGCTGGCCGACAGTGGTCGCGGCCGGGCATCCCGAGGCGTACCTGCGTCGGGCGCTGTTCACCACCTACGTCTCGTGGTGGCGTCGGCGGTGGCGGTCCGAGTTCCCGGCCGCCGCACCGCCGGACCACTCCCGGCCCGGTGACCTGGCCCGGGAGTCGGCCGACCGGGACGCGGTCCGCCGGGCGCTGGCCCGGCTCAGCCGCCAGCAGCGGGCGATCGTGGTGCTGCGCTACGTCGAGGACCTCTCCGTGGAGCGGACCGCCCAGGTGCTGGGCTGTTCGACGAACACGGTGAAGGTGCAGTCGTCGCGCGCCCTGCGCAGCCTGCGTACCGATCCGGACCTGAACCTGTTCACCAACCGGGAGGTCGTACCGTGACCCGCGACGACGAGGACATCCGAGGGCTGCTCGCCGGGGCCGTACCACCGCTTGCCGCACCGCCGGACCGGGTCGCCGAGGTCGGCGTCCGGGTACGCCGGCACCGCCGCCGGATGGCCGGCGGCGCGGCGGCGGTCGCGCTCACCGTCGGCCTGGGCATCGGCCTGCCGGCGCTGGTGGCTGGTCCCGGACGCGACGACGTCATCCCACTCGTCACCCCCGGCCCGCGCGGTGACGCCAACTGCCCGACCAGCCTCGACGGGCGTCCGGACCTGAGGTTCGTGCGCTACGGCGACGACGAGCCGCTGGTGCCGACCGGCGCGGTGGAGGTCACCAGCTGCCAGGTGCCGGTCGCTGGCGGACCCCATCCGGCGAACCGGATCGGCCCCCGGACCCTCACCACCGGCGTCGACGAGATCGTCCGGCTGCTCAACGCCCAACCACCGACTCAGCAGGACGGACGGGGTCGGCCGCTGCCGGACGGCCAGCAGATGAGGTGCACGCTGAAAGCCACCTACGAGGAGACGGTCCTGGTGCTGCGCTACCCGGACCGGGACCCGGTCACGGTCTGGACTGACGAGAACTGCCGGGTGGCGGTCACCGCGACCCACGGCCGGGGGATTGATTTCGGGGTGATCAGGACGTTCCTCGACAGGTACCGGGCGCAGCTCGTCGCGACCACCGACCCGGCCACCGTGACCACCCCCGCCTGCGCGGCCACGTTTCCGGTGCAGCGGATGCGGAAAGGCTCGGAGGACGGCCCACTGGACCGGATCGATTTCAACAACAGCGATCCGTACCTTGCCCTGCCGACGCCGCTGATCGAGGTCACCGCCTGCCGGTACGAGGTGCGCGGCGAGACCGGCGAACTGGTCGGACAGCAGCGGCGGCGCGCGGGCGCGGACCAGTTGCGGGCCGTGCTCAACCAGGCTGTCGGCCGGTCGGCGGAGCGCAGCGACTGCGGCGACTGGCCGGACTACGAGGAACCGACCCTGTTCGACACACTTACCGTCGCCGACGCCACCGGAGAGACCGCCGAGTTCTGGATCCGGCACGAGCCGTGCCGCAGCGTCAACTTTCTCCATGCGCTCACCCCGGAGTTGCGGGACGCCATGACCGACCTGCTCGGCCAGCCGCCGTCGCGGTGAGCCGGCGCCACGCGGGTCGGACCTGACGGGGGTCGGCCCGCCGCGCGTACCGGCCCGGTCCGGAGCACACCGGACCGGGCCGGCGCCGGGATCAGCCGTACGGCGGCCGGGCGTACGCGGCCCGCAGCGCGGCCAGCCCTGTCGCCTTCGGGCTCAGGGTGCCCCAGCCGGAGTTGAAGTAGTTCGTCCGGGCGATGAGGGGGCCGCGTTCGGCGTTGAGTCGGGCGATGGCCGGCGGCACGGTGGCGATCCAGGCCGCCTGGTCGGGGATCTCGATGACCCGGACGCCCCACTCGGCGATGAGCACCGGACGGGACAACGCGACCGGACCGAGGTCGGCCACCGCCCAGTCCTTGGTGCGCCGGAACCGCTCCAGCGCGGTGTGGCTGGGACTTGTCGCGTAGACGTTCCACTGGAGGTAGTCCAGCCGGGTCATCAACGCCTCCGGGTGGGTACGCCGGAAGCAGTCCCGGTTGAAGCCACCGAGCCCGACCGAGAAGGTGCTGCCCTGCGGCAGCCCTCTGGCCCTGAACCAGTTGACGATGTACGTCACCGCCTGCACCGCCCGGGCGTCCGACTCGGCCCAGGTGTACGCCCTGCCGGCCTCCGTGGTGCCGAACTCATGATCCGTGTCCAGTTCGGAGGCGAGCTGGATGTTCACCCCGAAACCCATCGTCCGGTACTGCGACAATGCCCGGGCGAACAACCCGTCGCACTGTCCGGCGATGACCTGGCCGTAGCCGTACGCCCTCGGCCAGACCGCGCCGGGCCGCTGCTGGATGGTCATCGCCGGTGCCGGCACGGTGTACGTCACCCCGTCCACTGTGAACGTCTGTGGCCCGGTGTCGGGCGCGCCGTAGTGCTTCAGTTCGAGCACCATGTTGACCTGCACCCCGGCCCGTCCCAGAGTGACCAGCCAGGGCCGCTGGTAGCCGGGAAAGATGAAGGCGTCGGCGAAGCTGCGGTACTGGGTAAGCGACCGGAAGTTGCCGCCGGCCATGTCGGCGGTCGGGTCCGCGCCGCCGGAGAGGTAGTAGCCGCCCAGCACGGGTGGTAACACCGTGTAGGCGACTGTGGCGCTGGCGGTCCGGCTGGCGGAGTCCCGCACGGTGACTGTCACCCTCGGCATCACGCCACCGCCCGGTAGACAGCCACCGCGCCGCTGTCGGAGACCCGGGACCAGGTGCGCCCCGAGTCGTCGACGACGGTGATGGTGAGCGGGTCGATCACGGCGGTCACGGACACGGGAGCACTGCGGTTGCCCTGCGCGTCGGCCACGGTGACAGTTACGGTGAGCCGCTGGTTGTCCGCGTCGCCGTAGTTGACGGTCAGCAGCATCTGCTCGCCTGGCGAATAGGTGGTGGAGTTCATCGAGGCGTTGGCGGTGGGAGCGGCCATGGCGGCTCCTTCCTGGCTTGGTCGTCGCGACCAGCTGTGCAACACCGTCGGTGCGGCTGGTCTGCGACGGCGGGCCGGAGCCGGACGGCGCGGCGGCGCGACCCGGCGGTTGCCGTACTGGCGGCCGGCGGGACGTCACGCTCCCGACCCGGCCCGAGGATCGGATGTGGCCCGCCATCCGCGGCCTCTCTACCTGCTACAACAATGCGTCGGGGCAGGCCACACCGTCCTGTCCGTTTCCGGACATATCGACCTTTATGGAGACGACCGTGAAGTATCTGATGTTGATCTACGGCAATGAGGAGATCTGGGGCAGCCTGCCGGACGGCGATCTGAGCACCCTGATCGGTCAGGTGGACGCCTTCAACCAGTCGCTGCGGGCCTCCGGTGAGTTGGTCGACGTGCAGGGCCTGGTGTCCCGCCCCAGGTCGGTGCGGATCGTCGCCGGCACGCCTGTGGTGACGGACGGCCCGTACCTGGAGGCCAAGGAGTATGTCGGGTCGTACTTCGTGGTCGACGTCGACGACGAACAGCGGGCGTTGGAGATCGCCCGCGAGTATCCGGGGGTGCGGTTCGGCTCCGCCAGCGGCGGCATCGAGATCTGGCCGTTGATGGCCGGCGACGGAGCGGAGCACTGAGCCTCGACCAGGCCACCGTCGACCTGCTGCGCCGGCTCGCGCCGCAGGTGCTGGCCACGCTCGTCCGCAGGTACGGTGACTTCGGCCGGGCCGAGGACGCCGTGCAGGAGGCGCTTGTCGTCGCCGTCGAGCGGTGGCCGCTCGACGGCGTTCCCGAGCAACCGTCAGGCTGGCTGCACACCGTCGCCGCCCGCCGCTACGTCGACCTGGTACGCACCGAGTCCGCCCGCACCCGCCGCGAACGTACGGCGCTGGACCTCACCCCGCGAGACGCGCTCGTCGCCCCGCCGCCCGACGTCGCGGCGCCCTGCGACGACCTGCTGGAGTTGTTCCTGCTCTGCTGCCATCCGGCGCTGCCCGCGCCCGCGCAGCTGGCACTGACCCTGCGTGCGGTCGGTGGGCTCACCACCGCCGAGGTCGCCGCCGCCTTCCTGGTGTCGGAGCGGACCATGGGGCAACGGATCTCGCGGGCCAAACAGCGACTCCGCGAGGCGGGCGCCCGGTTCGCACCGCCGCCTGAGGCGGAACGCGACGCACGGCTGGCCGTGGTACGCCAGGTGCTGTACCTGATGTTCAACGAGGGGTACAGCGCCAGCAGCGGCCCCCACCTTCGTCGCGCCGACCTGACCGGGCAGGCCCTGCGGTTGACCCGGCGGCTGCACGAGCGACTGCCCGACGACGGGGAGACGGCCGGCCTGCTCGCGCTGATGCTGCTCACCGAGGCCCGGGCGGCGGCCAGGGTCGGCCCGGACGGTGACCTGGTGCCGCTGGCGGAGCAGGACCGTCGCCGGTGGGACCGGGCGGCGATCCAGGAGGGATGCGCCCTTGTCGAGCGGACCCTCGCCACCTCGCCACCGGGGCCGTACCAGGTCCAGGCCGCCATCGCGGCGGTGCACGCCGAGGCACCGGGCACCGAGGCCACCGACTGGCCGCAGGTGCTCGCCCTGTACGAACTGCTGGAGCGTCTCGCGCCCAACCCGGTGGTCACGCTGAACCGGGCGGTGGCGGTGGGCATGGTCCACGGTCCCGCCGCCGGGCTGACCCTGCTGTCCGAGTTGGAGTCGGGGCTGCTGGCCGGGCACCACCGACTGCACGCCGTCCGCGCCCACCTGCTGGAACTCGCCGACGACCAGGCAGCCGCCGCAGCACAGTGGCGGACCGCCGCGACGCTTGCCGGCAGCGAACCCGAACGGCGGTACCTGCTGCGCCGAGCCGCCGCCGCGAGCGACCCGAGTTCCGCCGCGATGTGACAGGGGTCACCGTCGAAGCCGGTAGAAGCGGCAGGTCCGGCTCCGATCCACAGGTGGGTCGGCACCCGTCGTGGGTGCCGCCGGATCCGGGAGGAACGGACATGACGAAGGTGACCGCTCAGCTGTCGGTGTCGGTGGACGGCTACTACGCCGGCCCACAGCACGACGGCGACGGCGACTGGCTGCGGTCGGCGGAGAGCCACGGGTTCTTCCGGGTGACCCGGTGGGCCACCGAAGCGATGGCGTGGCGCGAGCGGCAGGGCTTCGCCGGCGGCCGGCACGACGCCGACTCCGAGATCATCGCCGAGTCGTTCGCCACGGCCGGCGCGTACGTGATGGGTCGCCGGATGGCCGACGGCGGCGAAGTGCCGTGGGGCGACGAACCACCGTTCCGTGCTCCGGTCTTCGTGGTGACCCACCGGCCCCGCCCGACCCTGCACCGCCAGGGTGGCACCAGCTTCACCTACGTCACCGACGGGGTGGCCAGCGCGGTGGCCCAGGCCCGGGCCGCGTCCGGTGCCAGGAACGTCGCGGTGGCCGGCGGTGGCAGCCTGGTCCGGCAGGTGCTGCGGGCGGGGCTGCTCGACGAGTTGGAGCTGCACGTGGTGCCGGTCGTCCTCGGTGCCGGGCTACGCCTCTTCGACGACCTGGGCCTCGACGACTTCGAGGCGATCGAGCTGGCCCCCGAGCGGGTTGTTGCCAGCCCGCAGGTCACCCACGTCAGGTACGCGGTGCGCGGTCGCGCCCCGCTGGTCCTCGACGACCGCGGCCGCGGTACCGACACCCGTAGGGCGTGCCGTCAAAGGGTGGCGAGGAAGGTGAGCACCTCCGACCACCCGTCCCGGCGGGCGGCGGCGTCACCCGCCCGGGACCCGCCGTGTGTCTGCTCGCCGGTGCGCCCCTGATGCACCGTCTTCGACGGCAGGTACGGGAAGGTGCCCACGCCGTGACCGGCGTCCGGGTAGAGCAGCACCCGGTGAGGTGAGCCACCGAGCGCCAACAGCAGCTCGGCGGCGTAGCTCGGCGCGTCCCAGAGCAGGTCGTCCGCCCCGGCGATGGCAAGTACCGGTCCGTCGACCCGGTCGACGGGGATCGGGCCGGTCGGCACGGGCCTGCCACGGTAGGTCCAGGCGGGCGCTCCCGAGTACGGGTATCCGGGGTGGACGACGCTGCTCGGCGCGTAGACGACGACGGCGCGGACCAGGTCGGGACGCTGCTGCGCCAGCAGCAACGCGGCCTCGGTGCCGCGTGAGTAGCCCGTCACCACCACCTCGCCGCCGGAGTTCGGGGCGAGCAGTTCGGCGGCGGTGGCGAAGTACTCCAGCGGAATGTCGTGCAGGCTGTCCGGCAGCCCCGAAGCCCCGAAGTAGCCCAGGCACAACACCGGGTGCCCACGGGAGGCGAGCAACGGTGCGTCGTACAGCCCGCCGACGCCGCCCTCCGAGCCACCGAGCCACAGCACCCCGCGCCGTCGAGGCACCTCCGGCGGGGGAAGGACGAGCAACCCGCGTACCCCGTGGGCCGTCGGGGTCAGCTCGGTGAACGACACCTCGCCCGCCGTCCAGTCCCGCCGTACGGTGACGGCGGCCGGCTCGCGCCCGCCGCTCACGGCCGACAGCCGGACCGCGAAGGCACGGCGTATGTGCGGCCAGACCGGCGCGAAGTAGGAGGCGTCGCCGTCCAGCGGATCCATCGACCAGAACAGGCCCATCGGGTCCACGCCCGAGTAGGAGCCCTCCACCGGGGCGTCCCGGGACACGTCCACGACACCGTTGGCGTCGGCGACGAACGTCACCTCCGCACGCCACAGGTGCCCCGCGTGATCGTGGGCCTCGGCGGCGACCACCACCCGCTCCCGGGCGGCCAGGCCACGCACGCGTACCCGGAGCGGCTCGTCGGCGAGCGCGACGGCAGGCGACACATCCAGGTGCAGGCGCGGCGCGCCACCCCTTCCCCGGTCGCCGCTGAGCATCGTCGCGACCAGCAGTCCCACCAGGACGGCGGGCAGGATCCGGGACGTGCTCGACCAACGCGGCATCGATGACACGATATCCGTAGCGGTCCACCACCCCAGACCTCGCCGACCGTCCGCCCGGCACCGGCCCGTCAGGACGTGCGCTCGTCGGTGAGGATCGCCTGGAGGCGGGCCCGGCACTCGGCCACGAACGCCGGGTAACTGTGCTGGTAGTACGGGATGCCGCTGGCGGCCACGCCGATCGCCCAGGCCCGGGCGCGTACCCAGGTCGAGTCGTCGATGTCGATGGCGTGGCGGCAGGCGTGCCGGGCCTCGGGCGGCAGGTCCCACACCGGGGCGTGCTCGGCGTCGGGCAGGCCGACCGACAGGCCGCCGAAGTCGATTACCGCGTGCAACCTGCCGTGCCGTGCCAGGAGGTTTGTGGGCCGGAGATCGCCGTGCAGCCACACCTGCGGCCCGGACGGCTCGGGCAGGGCCAGCGCCGTCCGCCACAGCCGTTCCAGGGTGTCGACGTCGATCTCCGTGCCGACGATGGCGCGGCAGTCGGACAGGGCGCGCCCGACCCACTCGGCGCAGGCTCGCAGCTCGCCCCCTCGATACCAGCTCAGCTCGCCCGTGCGGGTCGCTCCCATGAGGTCAACGCCGTGCAGTTCCCGCACCACGGCCGCCAGGTCGGTGCCGAAGGCCGCCCAGTCCGAGACGGTAGCCGGCCCGACCTCGTCGCCCTCGATCCACCGGTAGACCGACCAGGGCAGCGGAAAGACGCCTGTCGGTTCGCCGCTGTGCACCGGTTCCGGGATGCGGCAGGCGAGCAGCGGCGCCAGCCGGGGCAGCCATCGCTGCTCCTTGCGCAGCGACGGTGCCTTGTCGGCGGTACGCGGAAGTCGGACGAGCAGGCCGGTGCCGAGCCGGTACATGGTGTTGTCGGTGCCCGCACCCGCCCGGTACAGCGACAGATGTGCCCACTGTGGGCACTGCTCGGTCACCAACGCCCTGACGACATCCTCGTCGACCGGAATCTCACAGTGATGCAGCGTCACGTCGAGATCCTCGCGCCGGGCGCGCGGGTGAGCCACCCAATTCCTTCGCGTGCAGGAGGTTGTGAAGGGGGGTCACGTGGTGGAGCTGTCACAGCGGCCGGGGCGGCGGCATCAGCCCGGTTCGGACCCGAACCCTTCACCGGCTGAGCGATCCCCACCCCGGCGACGGGTGTCGGCAGGTCGACCGCGCGGGTGCCGGACACCCGTCCGCCGGTTGTAGGCAAGCCGACTGTGACCTTGACCGGCACCCGGAACAGTGGCAATAAGCATCGATCACTGCCGATAGGGGTGGACCATGTCTCTCCGTCTCCGTCCCCTCTCCGCCGCCATCGCCGTGGTGCTGGCCGCGACGCTGTCGATCCCGGGCGCACCTGCCGCAGCCGCCACCGCCGACCGCTTCGGGTTCGCGTACGTCGACGATCCGACGGCGCCGATCTGGACGCCGTTGCCCGCGGCCTACCAGTTCGGCAGCTGGGCACCAGGGCCGACGGCCACCGGCGGCAAGGTGGCCCCCGGCCGGTTCCTGGTCCGGTTCCCGGGCATCGGCCTGGGTTCCCGTGGCAACGCGCACGTCACCGCCGTGGCCAAGGACGGCCGCTTCTGCCAGCTCGTGCGGTGGGGCAGTTCGGGCGCCGACGAGATCGTCGACGTGCAGTGCTTCCGACCCGGCGGCACCCCCGCCGACACCCCGTTCACGGTGCTGTGGACGGTCAGCTCGGGCCTCCTGCCTGCCGGCGTCGGCGCGTACGCCTCGGCGCAGGTGTTGTCGAACGTCCTCGCCCAGTCGTACAACTCGACAGGCGCGCCCGTCACCGTCGCCAACGTCGCGGTGGGCATCTACGACGTGCGTTTTCCGGCGGTAGGCGCGCCACCCGGCGTGCTGTCCGGGAACGTGCAGGTGACCGCCCAACAGCCGAACGCACAACCGCGCCGATGCAAGATCCTCCGCTGGGGTGCGTCCGGCCCGGACGCGGTGGTCTACGTCGCCTGCCACAACCCGGTCACCGGCGCCTTGATGAACAGCGACTTCACCGTGTCCTTGCATCGGGAGCGCTCGGTCTACGCGTCGTTCGGCCCGCCGAAGCACTTCGGGTACCTCTCGACGCCGTTCGGCGGCCCGACGAACTACTCGTACCCGCTCGGTGTCGGCGCCAACGGCTTCGGACCCACCGGCCCCGGCACCTTCGTCGTCAAGTTCCCGGCTCTGCACGAGAAGAGCACCACCGCGCAGGTGACCGCGATCGGTGACGGCCCCTCGTACTGCACCCTCCAGGAGTTGTGGGCGCAGTTCGGCAGCGATGCGGTGGTGCCGGTCGCCTGCTTCAGCAACGCCGGTCGTCCGCAGGACGTCGCGTTCAGCTCGACCTTCTCGTCGAGCGTCTGAGCCCGGCGGTCCCCGCCCAGGCACACCTGGGCGGGGACCGACGGCGGGTACGGCGGCGGGTACGGCGGCGGGTACGGCGGCGGCGTCGGCTCAGGATCCGGCCGAGTGCTCACCGGGCAGGTCCCGGGCGGCGGCCCGCAGCGCGGCGACGCTCGCGGCCACCGCGGGATGCCCACCCGCACCCTGCCGGTAGGCGATCCGGGTTCGGCGTCGGATGGTGAGGGGAACCAGGGCCACCCCGGTGGACGGCCGCCCGAGCGCCAGTTGAGGCACCAGACCGACGCCCTGACCGGCGGCGACCAGGGCGAGCACGGCGGTGAAGTCGTCCGCGTGGTGCCGCACTGTCGGGCGGAAGCCGGCCAGCTCACACGCGTGCAGGGTCACCGCGTGACAGAGCGTGCCCGGGCTGCCCACGATCCAGTCCGCGTCGCGTACCGACCGCATCGGGTCGCCGGTGTGGTGCCGGTCCGTCCCGACGGCGAGGTACACCGTCTCGTCAAGCAGTGGCACCGAGTCCAGCGCCGGATCCGGCTCGACCGGCACGATGTCGTAGTCATGCACGAGCGCCACGTCGAGGCGGCGATCGCGCAGCGCGTCGGGCACCGCGACCGGGTCCAGCTCGGTGACCATCAGGTCGAGCGCGGGGTGGTCACGGCCGAGCGCGACCAGGGCGGGCAGCAGCAGCGTCCGCACGGCACTGGGGTACGCGCCGATGCGTACCGTGCCGGAGAGCCCGCCCCGCGCGGCGGCCACTGTCGCGTCCGCCGCCTCCAGCGCGGCGAGGACGACCTCGGCGTGCCGGACCAGCGCCTCCCCGGTGGGGGTCAGGGTGACCCGTCGGCCGGCCCGTTCCAGGAGCGCGACGCCGGCCTGCCGTTGCAGCGCGGCGAGTTGCTGGGAGACGGCGGACGGGGTGTAGGTGTGCGCCTCCGCCACGGCGGCGATGGTGCCGAGGTGGGACAGATCCCGCAGCAGGCGGAGCCGACGGACGTCAAGCATCAGTTCAGCTTACGTATTCGGTGAGTAATCGGAACTGGTACTTCACCTTCTGCTGTCGGAGGCTGGCAGCATGACACCTGCCGGGCTCTACGTACCCATGATCACGCCGTTCGACGAGAGCGGAGCTGTCGCCCTCGATGCGCTCAGCGCCCTCGCCCACGAGGTGCTGGCGGCCGGCGCGGTCGGGCTGGTCGCCCTCGGCACCACAGCCGAGCCGCACGCCCTCAGCGCCGTCGAACAGCAGACGGTGGTCGACACGATCGCCGCGGCCTGCCGGGAACACCGGGCCGGTCTCCTGGTCGGCGCGCACACCGCACCGGAGCTGCGGGCCCTCGCCGAGCGCCCCGGGGTGACCGCGGCGCTCTGCCTGGTCCCGCCGTTTCTCCGCCCCGGCGAGGAGGCCGTGCTCGCGCACTTCGCCAGGTTGGCCGAGGACTCCCCGGTGCCGCTTGTCGCGTACCACGTGCCCTACCGCACCGGACAGCAGCTTGGCGTCGGCACCCTGCGCCGTCTCGCCGGGCTGCCCGGCCTGGTGGGCGTCAAGCACGCCGTCGGCGGGATCGACGCCGACACCATCGCGCTGCTCGCCGATCCGCCACCCGGCTTCGCCGTGCTGTGCGGCGAGGACGCGTACGTCTCGCCGCTGCTGGCCCTCGGCGCGGCCGGCGGCATCCTCGCCTCCGCGCACCTCGCCACCGCCGACTACGCCGATCTGGTCTCGGCCTGGCAGTCCGGCGACATCGCCCGGGCCCGGCCGCTCGGCCACCGGCTCGCCACCCTCTCGGCCGCGCTGTTCGCCGAACCCAACCCCGCTGTGGTCAAGGCGGTGCTGCACGCCCAGGGACGTGTCCCGACGCCGCTCGTCCGCCCGCCGCTGCTGCCCGCCACGTCGACGGCCAGCGCCCGGGCGCTGGCCTGCCTGACCGGGGTGGCGGCGGTACCGGCCTGACCACAGCGCGTTGTCGCCGGGGCCGGTCGGAAACTTCTCCCGGCGACATGTCGAGAAGCCGGGTCGGGCTCCGTCCTCGCTGCGAACGCGGCCACAATGGCCCGTACCTGACAAGGAGCATCCGATGGCCAAGTACCTGCTGCTCAAGCACTACCGTGGCGGCCCGACCCCGCTGCACGACGTGCCGATGGACAAGTGGACGCCCGAGGAGATCTCGGCCCACGTCCAGTACATGCGCGACTTCGCGGCTCAACTCGAAGGCACCGGCGAGTTCGTCGAGGGTCAGGCGCTCTCCCCGGAGGGAACGTTCGTCCGCTACGACGGCGAGGGGCGACCGCCGGTCACCGACGGCCCGTTCGCCGAGACCAAGGATCTGATCGCCGGCTGGATGGTGATCGACGTCGAGACCTACGAGCGGGCGCTGGAACTGGCCGGTGAGCTGTCCGCAGCACCGGGTGCCGGCGGTAAGCCGCTCCACGAGTGGCTCGAGGTACGACCGTTCCTGACCGTGCCGCCGACCATCTCTGAGTGACGCACGGTGGATGAGGCCGTCCTGCGGACCCTTACTCCCACTGTGATCGGCATCCTCGTCCGTCGCGGAGTCGACTTCGCGACGGCCGAGGATGCCGTGCAGGACGCGCTCGTCGAGGCCGTCCGGGCATGGCCGACCGACCCGCCGCGCGACCCCAAGGGCTGGCTGATCGCGGTGTCCTGGCGGAAGTTCCTCGACGCGGCCCGCGCGGACAGCTCCCGGCGGCGGCGCGAGGCGCTCGTGGAGGTCGAGCCTCCGCCCGGCCCGGGCGA
Source organism: Micromonospora andamanensis (assembly GCF_016863495.1). GTDB lineage: Bacteria > Actinomycetota > Actinomycetes > Mycobacteriales > Micromonosporaceae > Micromonospora > Micromonospora andamanensis. The sequence goes on along the minus strand of NZ_BOOZ01000011.1, from coordinate 173,494 downwards.
ACCGGTGGACGACACGCTCGCGCTGTACTTCCTGTGCGCGCACCCGTCGTTGACCTCCGCCTCGGCGGTCGCGCTGACGCTGCGGGCGGTGGGCGGCCTGACCACGCGGCAGATCGCCCGGGCCTACCTGGTGCCGGAGGCGACGATGGCTCAGCGGATCAGCCGGGCCAAGCGGACCGTCTCGGGCGTCCGGTTCAACCAGCCAGGTGACGTCGCCACCGTGCTGCGCGTGCTCTACCTGGTCTTCAACGAGGGCTATTCGGGCGATGTCGACCTCGCCGCCGAGGCGATCCGGCTCACCCGCCAGCTCGCGGCGAGGATCCGGCACGAGGAGGTGGCGGGCCTGCTCGCGCTCATGCTGCTCCACCACGCCCGTCGGGCGGCTCGGACCGCCGCCGGCGGCCGGCTGGTGCCGCTTGCCGAACAGGACCGCAGCCGCTGGGACACCAGCCTCATCGCCGAGGGCGTCCAGGTGCTCCAGAACGCGCTGGCCCGCGACCGCCTGGGCGAGTACCAGGCCCAGGCCGCCATCGCCGCGCTGCATGCCGACGCCCGCACGGCAGCGGAGACCGACTGGGTGCAGATCGTCGAGTGGTACGACGAACTGATGCGCCTCACCGACAGCCCGGTGGCGCGCCTCAACCGGGCTGTCGCGGTCGGCGAGGCCGACGGGCCACGGGCCGGCCTGGCCGCCCTGGCCGAACTCGACCCCGCGCTGCCCCGGCACCGCGCTGTCGCCGCCTATCTGCACGAGCGTGCCGGTGAGCTGACGACTGCGGCGCGGCTCTACGCCGAAGCCGCCCGACTGGCGCCCAGCCTTCCCGAAATCGACCATCTCACGCGGCAGGCCGCCCGACTCAACGCGGACCTACGCCGTTGACCGGCCCCGAACAACTCGGCTGAACGCCCGGCAGCCCGTCAGGGCAGTGGGACGACGTAGGAGTCGACGCGGGCGATCAGCCCGTCGCGGAAGGTGAACAGATCGTTGAAGGCGAACCGGAACGGTCCGTGCTCGACGCTCGTCCCACGCCCCTCGCCGGTGGTGACGACCACCGGACCGTCCTCGAACACGCGCTGGACGTCGAGTTCAGGGCTGCCGGCGAACGCCGGATTCTCGATCTCGCTGTCGAACTCGGCCTTGCCTCGGGTGGTCCGATGGCCATGGATGACCCACTCGACGTCGTCGGTGACGGTGGCGAGGATGCGCCGATGGTCACTCGTCCGGAATCCTTCGAAGTAATCCGCGACGAGGTCGCGCTGGGTCTGCCCGGTCATCGTGTGCTCCGTCCTGGTGTGACATCGTGGAGTCGCAGGTGGGCCGCCAGCGCGTCGAGGATCGAGGCGAGCCCTTCGGCCGCCTGGGTCGTGCGCAGCTCGACGGGCAGCCGGCGCTGGTGCACCGTGAGATCCGTGCCGCCGGCAGCGGGCCGGATGCTTACGGTTGTCCGCAGCCCGGTCAACGGCTCGTCGAACACGAGCTCGTGCGGTGCGCTGACGCCCACGTAGACGAACCGGAGTCGGCGGGTGGCGCCGTCCGGTGCGCGGGTGTCGAGCGCGAACTCCCCGCCGGGGCGCAGGTCCACGAGCACGGACTCGGGCGGCACGACGGCGTGGGAGCCGCCCCAGAACGCCGCGATGCCCGCCGGTGAGGTGAAGGCGGCCCAGACGCGTCCGGGGTCGGCCGGGAGGTGGCGGCTGGCGATCAGCTCGTCGCCGCGAAGCTGGGAGCTGGCGGTCACCGGACCACGTCCTGGTCGACGAGGTGCCGTTCAAGCGCGTCGAGCCGGTCGTCCCAGACCCGGCGTTGGTCGTCGATCCAGGTACGGAGCAACGACAGGTGCTCGACCTTCAACCGGCAGGGCCGCCTCGTGCCCTCACGCCGCTGCTCGATGAGACCGCACCGGCGCAGAACCCCGACATGGTGCGAGATCGCCTGTGGGGTCAGGTCGAACGGTTCCGCGAGCTCCCCCACCGTGGCGTCACCGTGCGCGAGGCGGGTCACCAGGGCACGCCGGACGGGGTCGCCCAGGGCGGCGAAGGCGGAGTCGAGCTCCGGGGCGGGTACCGCCAGCGAGGTGGACATGCCCCACGGTAACACAAACAGTCATTTGCGCAATGGATTGTTTGTATAGTCGTGGTGTCCCCGCCAGCCGGTCCGCCACGCCACAGTCCGAAGCCGGTTCGTATCGTCGTACGGTCAGGGTCGGCTTGTCGGACGGCGTGGCAGTGGAGTGGGGCGGATGGTCGAGCGGGAGATCCTGACCGGCGGTGGCGTCAACGAGGTCGTTCGGATCGGCGACACGGTGCGCCGCCCCACCGGCCCCTGGTCCGCGCGGGTCCACGAACTGCTGCGGCAGCTCGCCGCCGAGGGCTTCACGGCGGCGCCCCGGATACGCGACACCAGCGAGCCCGGTTTCGAGATCCTCGACTTCCTGCCCGGCGAGGTGTCGAACTATCCACCCACCGCCGCAGCGGCCTCGACGGAGGCGCTGGAAAGTGCGGCACGGCTGCTGAGGGCGTACCACGACGCGACTGCCGAGTACGCGCGGCGGGCGCCACGCGACGGCTGGCAGGTGCCGGCGACCGAGCCGGTGGAGGTCATCTGTCACGGTGACTACGCGCCGCACAACTGCGTGCTGGACGGCAACCGGGTGGTGGGCATCATCGACTTCGATCACGCCCAGCCCGGTCCCCGGGTCTGGGATGTCGCCTACGCGGCCTACCGATGGGTGCCGATGACCGCGCCGGGGAACACCGACGGCTTCGGCACCACCGGGGAACAGGGCGCCCGGCTCCGCACGTTCTGCGACAGCTACGGGCTCGACGGCACCGCCCGGGCCGGCCTGGTCGACGTCACAGTCGCCCGACTGCACGCACTCGTCGACTTCATGCACGCCCAGGCAGCCGCCGGAAACGCCGCCTTCGCCGGCCACCTCGCGGACGGACACCACACCCAGTATCTCAACGACGCGACGTACATCCGCGCGAACCGCCTGGTCTTCGACGACGCGCTGCACCGCTGAAGCGCCGGGCATGCTGCCGGCCGGTTGTCGGCCCGATCTCGTGGAGTGCGGACCCAGCGGAGAACAGCGCCACACCCGTACGGATGCGGCGCTGCTTCCTTCCGGTCGGGCTAGCTGATCTTCTTGCGGTAGATCGCTGTCGCGGCGACGTAGGCGACCACGAGCAGGCCGACGCACCAGCCGAGGGCGACCCAGATGTCGTTGCCGACAGGCTGCTGTGCGAAGAGTGCGCGGAGACTGTTCACGATTGACGTCACCGGCTGGTTCTCGGCGAACCAGGCGACCGGTCCGGGCATCGAGTCGGTGGGCACGAACGCCGAGCTGATGAAGGGCAGGAAGATCAGCGGGTAGCTGAAGCCGCTGGCGCCGTCGATGGTCTTGGCCGACAGGCCAGCCATCACGGCGAGCCAGCTGAGGGCGAGGGTGAACAGGCTCAGGATGCCGGCGACGGCGAGCCAGTCGACTATGGATGCGCCGGTGCGGAATCCCATGATCAGTGCGACGCCTATGACGAGCACGAGCGAGGCCAGGTTGGCGACAAGTGAGGTCAGGACGTGCGCCCAGAGCACGACGGGTCGCGAGATCGGCATCGACTGGAAGCGCTCGAAGACGCCGCCCTGCATGTCGAGGAACAGACGGTACGCCGTGTAGGCGATGCCGGACGCGATCGTGATGAGCAGGATGCCCGGGAGCATGTAGTTGATGTACGACTCGCCGGATCCGGTGTTTATGGCTCCGCCCAGCACGTACACGAAGAGCAGCAGCAGCGCGATCGGGGTCACCGCGGTGGTGATGATGGTGTCCGGGCTGCGGAGGATGTGACGCAGCGAGCGGCCGGTGAGGGCTCCGGTGTCGCTGAGAACGTGGGCAGTCATCGGGATTCCCCTCCTGCGGGCGTGACCGCTCTGTCGGCGGTGTCACTGGTCGCGCCGACGAGGGCGAGGAAGACGTCCTCAAGGCTCGGCTGCTTCTCGACGTACTCGACCTTGGCGGACGGGAGGAGCTGCTTCAGTTCGGCGAGGGTGCCGTGCTGGATGATCGTGCCCTGGTGCAGGACCGCGATCCGGTCGGCGAGCTGCTCGGCCTCGTCGAGGTACTGGGTGGTCAGCAGGATGGTCGTGCCACCCTGGGCGAGCTGCTTGACCGTCTGCCAGACCTCGATGCGCGCCTGCGGGTCGAGGCCTGTGGTCGGTTCGTCGAGGAATACGACAGGTGGGTTGCCGACCAGGCTCATCGCGATGTCCAGCCGTCGCCGCATGCCGCCCGAGTACGTCGCCGCCCGGCGGTTCCCGGCATCAGTGAGCGAGAAACGGGCGAGCAGGTCGTCGGCGATCGCACCCGGATCCTTCAGGTGGCGGAGCTTCGCAACCAGGGTCAGGTTCTCCCGGCCGGTGAGCACTCCGTCGACCGCGGCGAACTGCCCGGTCAGGCTTATCGACAGGCGTACGTCGGCCGGAGCCGAGGAGACATCGAAGCCGTGGACTGTCGCGCTGCCGCTGTCGGGCTTCAGCAACGTCGACAGGATCCGCACCAGCGTGGTCTTTCCGGCGCCGTTCGAGCCGAGCAGCGCGAAGATGCTCCCGGCCGCCACGTCGAAGTCGACGCCCCGTAGCACGTGCAGCTCCTTGTAGGACTTCGTGATGGCCCGCACCCTGATCGCGGGCTCTCGCGTCTCGACGGTCATGCCCCCTTCCCCTCTCCGTTGTTGTCGTCGGCGGCGTCGATCGCCTTCCGGAGGCGCTCGCGCTCCTTGTCGATCCACTGCCTGCCGGCGTACGCCTGCAGGAACGTCTCGGCGAACTCGACCGGATCGTCGCCGACGACCGCGCGGACCGGCGTTCCGTCGGCGACCGCACGCTCCCAGAGGTCGACGAAGTCGCCGAGCATCGTGGTGATCGTGTCGCCGTCGAGGATGCCGCCCTGGTACATGAAGTACCTGTGCAGCGCCTTGGCCGAGCCGCGATAGGGCTCCGGCAGGGCATCGATCCGAGCCATGTTCTGCCGGTACTGCTTCTTCTGCTCGAGCGATCCGACAAGCATCTCGATCCACTTCGCGGCCATGCTCATGCTCCCTTGTCCTGCTGGTTGCCGTTGTGCCGGAGTTGCTCGATGCGATCCGCGAGGACGCTCCACGTCCGCCAGAACTCGGCGAGCTGGTCCCGCCCCTTCGCGTTGAGCGAGTACACCTTCCGCGGGGGCCCTTTTTCGGAGGGAACCTTCTCCACGTCCACGAACCCGCGTTGCTCGACGCGGACGAGCAACGCGTAGATGGTGCCTTCGGCGATGTCCGAGAATCCGCGGTCCCGCAGCCACGCGGTGATCTCGTAGCCGTACGCGGACTCGCGGGCCAGGATCGCCAGGACGATGCCTTCGAGGGTGCCCTTCAGCATCTCCGTCATCTGGTTGCCCATGCCATCTTCTCCTCGCTACCCAGCGACGCTGACTACTGGTAGACAGTAACGCTAGGTACCAGTAGATAGCAACACTGAATACCGAGGAATTCCAGAACGAACTGCGGCACGAGCGGCAAGAAGCGCTGGTGATCTACTCCGGCCTCCGGACAGCGGTAGATCGCCGGATCTGTCCCGCTGACCGCTGACCAGCCCCCCTGCTGTTCGTCATGAACGGGGAAGAGAGCGTGACGGGCACGTCCGACCGGCGTCGACGCGCCCGTCAGTGTGGTGACCGGCCAGCCGCGACAGCCCGGATGCGCCGGATCGCTTCGGCCGGTCCGCCGTCGAAGGGCGTGCCGTGGCCGGGTAGGACCCAGGTGGCGGGCAGTTCAGCCAGCCGGTCAAGCGAGACGAGCGCCTGCTCCGGGTCGTCGCTGAAGGGCGCCGGCTGGGGGCCGCGCTCGCCGGTGAGCACGTGCCGGGTGGTGAGTCCGTCGCCGACGAAGACGGCGTTGGCGACGGGCACGTGGATGGCGATGCTTCCCGGCGAGTGACCCGGGAGCCCGAGGATGCGCGGCGCCCCCGGCAGGTCGAGTACGTCACCGTCGTGCACCTCGACCACCTCGGTGAGGTGCACCGGGCGGAGGACACCCTTGCGGCTGGCGTACCAGAGGAAGCTTGCGGTGGCGGTGATCCTGAATCGACCCCAGGAGTTGGTCACCTTCTCCTCGCCGCGGGCGCGGGCGGCGTCGGCCTGGTGGATGTGCACCGGCACGCCGTGATCGCGGCGGAGCCGCTCGGCGAACCCGAGATGGTCGGTGTCGCCGTGGGTGAGGATGACGCCGCGGATGTCGGCGACCGATCGGCCGAGTCCGGCAAGCTCGGCCGTGAGTTCCCGCCAGTGCCCGGGGAGGCCCGCGTCGATGACTGTCACGCCCTCGTCGGTCACGACCAGATAAGCGGCCACGAGATCGTTGCCGATGCGGTGCAGGTGTGGTCCGAGCTTCATTGCTTCTCCTTCGCTTGCGCTGGCGGTCAGCGCGTGCGACTTGGCAGACCGACAAGCACGCCGCTGTCGTGCCACAGGTCGGCACTGAGGTCGTCGCGGAGGGCCAGATCGGACGGGGCCGGCCAGGTCAGGCGTCCGCGCCGGAGCGCCGCGTGGATCGCTTCGGCGGGTGGGCGGATCTCACCGAGCGCGAGTTCGGCAAGCGTGCGGCCGGCCGTCGCCTTGCTGTTGAAGCGCGGCACGAGGCGCCGCAGCGGCGTCCCGAGCAGCCACCAGACGGCCCGCAGGGCGAGCGGCGTCGCCCGCATGAGGCGAGTGCCGGGCGTCGGGCCCGGGTCGTACGCGACCACCGAGAGGCCGTGTTCGCGTGCCTCCGGCTGAGCCGCCAGCGCCCGCGCGGTCAGGATCGCGCACAGCTTCGAGGTGGCGTAGGCACGACCGGCGGCCGTACGTGGCTGCCGATCGAGTTCGGGATCCTCGTCGGGGTGCGCAAGCAGCCGCGCGTCGGCATGCCGCGGCGGCGGGAGGATCGTCTGTTCGGCCGGGTTGTGCGTCCCGCTGGTTGTCAGGATCACGTCCGCGCCGTACGCGAGGCGGGGCAGCAACAGGCGCAGAAGCAGATAGTGAGCGAGGTGATTGACCGCGAAAGTCGTCTCGAAGCCGTCGACCGTCCGGCCGTACACGTCGGGCTGACTGGTGCCGGCGTTGAGCACCAGGGCGTCGATCTCGGGGGCCTGCTCGCCGACCGCCCGGGCGAACGACCGGACGCTGTCCAGGCTCGCGAGATCGAGCGGAAGCGTCGTCAGCCCTCGCGGGGGACGACCCCGCGCGCCGACGAACACCCGCGTACCGGGTCTGGTCGCGAGCCTGCGCGCGGCGACCTCGCCGATCCCTGACGTGCCCCCGGTCATCACGATCGTGGTCATGCCGAACCCCTTCCCACCGGCTAACATGAGTCATCACTCGACTACGAAAATATGAGTGACGACTCGACTTGTCAACGGAGCTGGCGTGGCCGACACACCTCACACAGGCAAGCCCCTGCGCGCCGATGCGCGGCGGAACCGGGAACGGGTCCTCGCGGCGGCGGAGGAGGTTTTCGCCGAGGGCGGACCTGCCGCGTCCACCGAGGAGGTCGCCCGGCGGGCCGGGGTCGCCATCGGCACCGTCTTCCGCCACTTCCCCACCAAGGAGGAACTGGTCCAGGCCGTCTTCGCCCAGCGGGTGCGTCAACTCGTCGACGAGGCCGAGACACTGTCCACAGCGGATGATGCGGGTGCGGCGTTCTTCGCATTCTTCGTCCGCCTGACCGAGCTCTCCATCGCCAAGCACGCCTTCGCCGATGTCCTGGCTGGCGCGGGCATCGACGTCGGGGCGATCGGGCGCACGCACCCGCAGGAGACGAGCCACCTCCGCGCGGCGGTCAGCACCCTCCTGACCCGGGCACAACGCGCCGGAGCCGTACGCGAGGACGTACGGACACCGGAGGTGCTGACGGTGATGATCGGAATAGCCCGGGCGGCCGAGCAGACCCCTTCCGATTCTCAGGTACTCGCCCGGGTGCTCGACATCGTCTTCGACGGGCTTCGCCCCGCGAGATGACCGCGCGGCCGGCAGGGCCGCCTGAGGCGGTCGCTACAAGCTGCCATTGGGCGTACCGGTTCGGGCGCGTACACCTGAACCACAAACATGCAGGTCAGTGGCATGATCACCTAAAGCGGACGCCGCTGGCTTTGGCGAGCCGACCATCACCGGTAACGAGTGGGCAGGCCATCAACTCCGCCGCCGCGCCCTGACCGCTTGCAGGTCTGTCCCGAGATCAGCCGGTGAACCCGGCGACGTACGCCGTGAGCGACATGCCGCCCGACCCGCCACCGCCGACTGTCACACAGCCGTCGGCCGGAGCACGCTCCCCAGCGGGATACGCGACGACCCGCAGCGGATGTTGGAAGTGCACGGTCAGGAAGCGCCAAGCCGCCGCGTTCAGCTCCGGTTGCCGAGAATTGGCCACCTCACCCGGTTCGCCCGCGTGGAACAGCAACAGGGCACCTGCGCGATCCCGCAGCGCCCGGCCGAGGGCCAGCCGCTCAGGGCAGCCTTCGCAGGTCAGAAACCCTTCGTCGGTGCCGTCGAAGCCGGCGGACAAAAAATCTGCGAACCCGTCCTCCGGCCAGCCGGCAAGGTAGGCCGGAAGGGGTATGCCCAAGTCGCCGTCCGCGTCCAGCATGGCCGGCAGCACACCGCTCTCCATCTGACGATGCAGTTCGGGATCCCAGTCGTGAGCCACCCGAAGCTGGTGACCGACGTGGTCGGCAAGCAACTTCCACAACGCGCTGGACGGCAGTCGGGACTGCGAAAAGACCGGCTGACCAGGATTGCCGGCATACCTGATAACAGTGCCGCCGGGCTGCTCGCTCAATGGCTTACCGAGCCCCCAGCAGATCCGGTTGCACGAGCAGTAAAGAAACGCCGATGCCCCCACGTGTCACCCCTAACCGGGTACGCCCATTCCACGAGCCCTCAGCATCCACAACCCGGCCGGCCGACCATCCGGCGTGTGGAACGCAACGTACACGTCCGCGTACCTCGCCAAGCGGCGATCGTCGCCGAACAGGGCCAGGCCGGCCACAACTCGAGCGAGACCGCGAGGAATTCGGCCGAGGGCATCCATACGGGGAACATACGGTGATGACACGTTCCGCCGCTGTCCCGTCACGCTGCGGTTTCAGCCGACCCGCTCGATCGACGCGTGATGCCAGCCGTAAGTGGGCCGGACGCGTCGCCGCGAACACCGCACATCACGGTCGCAGGCGTCCCGCTACTGGCCCGTTTGACCAGGTCACGGGCGCGAGGCGGTACGCGATGAGCGCCACCAGCTCCGCATCAGCGGTTGTCGGCGACTCAAGCCGCCGCATCGCGTGGCTCGAACCTCACGCTGAGACTCACATTCAAGGACGCCGCCAACCGCTCCAACACCGGCAGGGTCGGAACGGTGCCGCCGGCCTCGAACCGCGCGACCGCCGACTGGGTCATCCTGGATTCCTTAGCAAGTTGCGCCTGACTCCAACCTCGGCGTTCACGAAGCTCGCGAACCGCACGGCCGAGCTCGAACGCCAACCGCGCCGCGTCGTACGCCTCCGCCGCCCCAGGCTCAGCCATACGCCGCTCCCGCATCGCGGCCCAATCGCCACGCTCGCCCATGACCTACCCCTCCTCTTCCACGAGGCGGTGCGCCTCGTCAATGCATCTCGCCAGCAGGTCGACGTAGAACGCCGCTCGGGCGAACAGCGCGGTCGGCAGACTCTCCAGCCACTTCTCGACCTCCGGCTCCAACTCGACGGCACCCCATGTCATAGCAGCAATGCTATAACGGCCTCAGCTGCCAGCGTAGCCGAGGAGCGGTGTTCGCACCGTTCGATTCGCATCGATATAAGAGCAGGTCAAGGCCATGGTGGGCCGGAGGTGTCACCATGCGAACCGCGCCGCCACGATCGCAGGCGATCCGCTAACCCTGAACTTGCCCGGCCCCCGGACCTCGGGTCGTGCGCGATGATTCCGACACCACCCACCGAACCGCCGGCCAGTCGCCGTGGTCTAGACCCGTGGACCTCTCTGGACGGCGAACAGGCAGCCCGGATGACGCCAGGAGCTAGAACCGTAGAACATTTAGTTCTACACTTGTGTCCATGGAACGCATCGGTGTCCGGGAGTTGAACCAGAACACGAGCCAGGTGCTGGCTCGGGTGAGTGGCGGCGAGACCGTCGAGATTACCGATCGCGGACACCCGATTGCCCGACTTGTTCCGGTAGGCGACGACAGGTCGGTGTTGGCCAAGTTGGTAGCGGCAGGGCGAGCCGTCGCCCCCACCGGCGGCGGCTCTGTTCCACTTCCGCCGAAGCTCGGTGATGAGAGTGTGGACGCGGCCGCCTCACTCGCTGCGATGCGTGACGAGGAGCGCTGGTGATCTATCTCGATTCAGCTGCCGTCGTCAAGCTGGTTCGGCAGGAGATGTGCAGCGCCGACCTTGTCTCCTGGCTCAACAAGCACGACGACGTGCCGCTGGTTTCCTCCGCTCTCGTCGAGGTGGAAGTACCCAGAGCGCTGCGCCGATCAGCTCCGCAAGCTTTGATCGGAGTACCGGCTGCCGTCGGACGGCTGTTCCGACTGGAGATCGACAGCACGATCCGTGCGACCGCAGCTGCGTTCGCCGAGCCGACGCTCCGCAGCCTCGACGCCATCCACCTGGCCACCGCCCAAGTGCTGACCAACGAGTCCGGCGCGGCACTCACCGCCTTCGTCACCTACGATCGGCGGCTGCTCGAATGCGCCAAGCAAGCAGGACTACCCGTAGCAAGCCCCGGCCAGAACTGACCCACGAATCCACCACCCTGGTGCGGGGTCCGGCCGCCGTACGGCAGCGCGGCCGGCGACACCGACTGCGGCCTGCGCTTCTGGAACCTTGCACCCCTCCGTCTGGGTATCCGTTTCGGTGGGCCGGAGGTACCACCATGCGAACCAGACGGCGACCATCGCCGGTGATCCGTTGCCGCTGCGGATGTGCAGGTCAGGAGCGCGGCGCGGCGGCCCGGCGCAGGATCAGGCGATCTGACGGAGATCGCTGCCGTAGTCGAAGATGATCCGCATCCGCGCGCCCAGCGCTCGGGCGTACCGGCTCAGGGTCGCGACCTCGTTGGCCTCCAGGTCGCCGTTCTCGATCTGGCTGACCCGGCCCGGCGTGACCCCCATCAACTCGGCCACCTGCCGCTGAGTGAGACCGAGCCGCTTACGCTCCTCGGCAAGGTGGAACGCACTGACCCACGCCTCGGTACGGGCGCGCTCCGCATCGAGCGCGGCGTCGTCTCCGTCGTGCAACTCGGCACGGATGTCGTCCCAGTCATGGAAGTCGCCCATCAGCCCTCCCTCCGCTTCCTCTCAAAGGCGAGCCAGCCCTCGTACGCGACCTCGGCGACCGGGATCGCTTCCTCATACCATCGAGACCAGTCGCCAGCCTTGTTTCCGGCCACCAACAGCACCGCCTGCGACCAGGGATCAAAGACGAACAGAACCCGGATCGCGACGTCCCGCCCAGACCTCGGTCGCAACTCCTTGAGGTTGCTGATGCTCGAACCTTTGAGCATGTCGACCAGTGGACGCCCCAAACCCGGACCGGCGTCAGCGAGCATGTCGATCGCCACGTTGACCGACCGGTACGTCGCCGGATCAGTTTGGCGGAGCGAGCGCAACCAGTCGCGGACATCGCTTGTCGTTCTGATCGCCCAGCGACGATCGGAGCCGTGGGGCATAGGACCAACTATAGCCCAGCCTATATCTCCGGGCACCATGCGAACCTAGAAGTGCAGGTCGAGAGCTGAATGACATCGGTTGGTGGGGCGGGCGGGACTCGAACCCGCGACCGAGGGATTATGAGTTGAATCCCGATCGTGATTGCGGGTGACGGGCAGTCTGTAGGGGTGTCTATCTATGCAGGTAGACACCCCTACGGCTGTTCATTGGTAGTAAACGGTGTCGCTCAGTCTGTAGGCGTCCGGGCTCACACCGGGCTCACTTTGGCTGCTGCTCCGCCTGGGCCGCGCCGGGATCTGCGGAGCACGGTCCGAGCACCTGAGTCGGCCAGGTCGGTTGGCTTGGCCCCGCCGCGTGGGCCGGGCTGAGTCCCTCGCTTTGATGGAGCGGTCGCCTGCTGCCAGCCGGTGCAGGGGTAGCGGTAGGTGATTCGGCCGATTCCTTCTGACTGTGGTTACCCCTACTCCAACGGGATCGTGTACGCGTGCACGAAGAAGGTTTCGACGCGCGCCCAGTGCAGGTGACCGGCAAGTGCTCCGTCGCCCTCTCGGCCGAGGACCACATGCACATGGACTTTGCCGTCCCGGATCTCGCCGGTGCCGCTCAACTCGAATGGTTGCCGGTACTCGTTGACGATGTCCGTGCTTGCGTCGTCCGCAGGCATGTTGCTGATCGCGCACTCATCGACAGCACCGATGAGAGAGACGATTGCGCCATTGGCTATGCCCTCTTCTGCTGCACGCCGCGTAAGCGTGTCGATTACTTCTTCACCAGGCTTGACGCTCAACAGCTTCATCGGCTGCTTATCCAATCTATAGGGGAGTCGCACCGGCCAGCACTGCCGCATATGCGCGCAGGTTCTCGCGGCACGGTTCGTTCCTCACGGCCAACATCAGAGCGGATCGCATCCGCATGTCCTCGGCATCTACGCAGTTCGCGAGCAGCACCGCGCTACACCATCGGGCGGCAGCGTCCCGGTTGTTCGCAAGCTCATCAGCAAGACGGCGCGACGCCCAAGTTTTCGTGTCGTGGCCTTCGCCAAGCGTCCAGTCGGCTGCTTGTGTGTTTGTCGCGCCGGATAGATCGGCTGCTTGCCCCCACGGCAGTTCCAGGACTCGGCTGGCGACGGCTGTGACGTAGAGGTGTCGGGCGTCTTGGTCGCTGCGGATGGCCGAAATTGCCGCATCGCCAAGGTCAGCCGCTCCCACCTTGGCGAGGATGCCGGCGGAGTTGACTCTCAGGACTGCGGTGGCACCGCTACGCATCCATGCGGTCAGGCCCCGGCGTGCTTGCTCATTCTCGGCTGCCAGAGCGCTGATGGTGAGATCGGTGGCGTGACTGGTCTGGGCAGTGGCGAGGAGATGCCCGCTGCCCTGGGCGATGTCACCGAATACGCGGTGGGCGACGAGAACGTCGGTCAGTGCCGGGTCCGTGAATCGGTAGGCTCCGTCTGCTGTTCGTAGGACGTGTGGGTGCGTGTTCAGGCGGTAAGCGATTGGCTGGGGGATTCGGGAAGGATCCAGCTCGTCCTTACGGTTTTGCCAAAGCTGCCATGCGAGCCAATCGACGGCTTCGTGGTCGCCGATTGACTGACCAGGCATCGAAGGACCGCATAGAAGCCTGTTGGCGGCGGTGGCGGCCGTAGAGGAGAAGAACTGGCGGCGGTTCACTGTGCCCTCTTTCTCGTCCACCTCTTCGCTAGCGGATGGCAGGGCGAACCACAATCGGTCTTCCGGTATGTGTAGCACTGCTGCCCACTGCGCCAGGCGGTCAAGGTGGACGACGGGGGGACCGTTCTCGATCCGGCTTAGTTGAGCTTGGCTTATGCCGACCCAGGAAGCGGCTTGATCTTGAGATATCGGGTGGCGGCCATGGTGGGGGTGGGTTCGCCAGGCTCGGATCACTCGGCCCATGTGGCGGTCTTGTAGCGCTCGGGCAAGGACGACCTCGTTCCAAAAGTCGGCCGGAACCTTCGGCGCTGACTCTGGGTGCTGTCGGTCGTGGGACGAGCAGGGTGAACAGCGGCCACCGGTGTTGTCGCGTGCGAGCCGTGCGCCGCAGCGGCAATAGCGGGTCTGGCGGGTCGATGTCATCTTGGCGTCCTTGCGTGGCTGCCGAGCCTTGATGGTAGGCAGTGCCTCTCCAAGATCCCATCCGAGTGTCGGTTGTGCCCATGCATGAGGTGCATATCGACATCCGCCCTCTGTCATGTTGCCCAAGGTCCGCCCCGCGGCATCGTGTCGTAACGATAAGCGACAGGTCGATTACGGCGCTGCGGCTCCTGCTTTGCGCTGCTCAGTCCACGCAGGCAGGCGGTCGGCACGTTGCGCTAGGCCGGATAACGCCCGGTCTCCCGCTCGCAACGCGTACGGCCACCAGCGTGAAAGGCGGTTGAGGATGGCCCTGTACCCCGGCGGCGAACAGGTAGATGCCGCGCAGGTTGCGCTTGAGCGACACGCGGTGTCGAGCGCGGATGGTAGGTGTCTGAGCTGCGGAACGGCGGGGCCGTGCGCTTCCCGGGAAGCAGCGGTGTTGGTGTTCACGCGATCACTACGTCTGCCCAGCCGCCGGCCCGGGGCTACTCGCCCGGAGCTGATCGGCGCGCGTCGTGTCGGTGTGCCCATGCTGCTCGCGACGCGGTAGGTGGCCGTCATGGCAGTTGCCTCCGATGCGCTTATCCCCCTACGCGCTGCTGCGGAGCCGGTGACGCCGGCAACGGTGGCGGATGCTCGTCGGTTGTTGGGGGCTCGGTTAGCGAACACGCGTAGGGCTGCCAGCGTCAGGCAGGTGGACCTCGCCCGGATGGTGCGCTGGTCGCGCAGCACGGTCGCCAGCGTCGAGACGGGACGGCAGTCAACTCCAAGAGAGTTCTGGTTGGCGTGTGATCTTGCGCTGGGTGCCGGTGGTTTGTTGGTGGCCGCGTGGGCGGAAACCGAGGTGCTGTCGAGCCGCTTACGCGATCAGACAGCGATGGAGCGGATCCGGCTGCGCTTGTCTGAGTCGCCGCCAAGGTGCGTGTGCCGCGATCTTCAACTCCTGCTTACTGAAGTAGCAGGAGCTACGTCGGCGGCGCACCTCGGCCGTTCGTCCGTCATGCAAGCGGATAGAAGACAGCGCCGTGGATGAGGACGCGGGCCTGACCAGTCCTCGGCACCGTCCGCATCGGTCACGCCGTTTCCCGGGCGGCCGGGCGTGCGTCTGTCCGGCATGCCGGTCAGGGCGTAGGCGCAAGCGCCTGACCCCTTCGCCGACGGTGCCGCCTGCGGGCTACCTGCCGTCGCTTCGGGCCGCTCCACCGTCTGCTTCGGCCACACGAGTGTCGGATGGCCCGACACAGATCGATTGGACTCGCGCGGTCGAGATGGTGACTCGGGGTCAACCCGGCCGCGTGCAAGGAGTCGCACGAGTGGAAGGAGTGAATCCCTCTAGCACGTCAGCTCATGGCACGAACCCATCAGCTTTTACACAGAAGGAGACACGGCACCATGACCGACACGATCACTGGTAACCCGACAATCGAGGCGTACACCGGTCCGATTGACCTGTCCCGTCCGCACTTCGTGGGCATCGGCGGTTGCGCGATGTCCGGCCTGGCGCGGCTGCTGGCAGAGTTGGGTCACGAGGTCAGCGGCAGCGATCTACGTGACTCGGCCACGCTGGCGGCGCTGCGTGCGGCCGGCGTCCGAGCGCAGGTCGGGCACGATCCGGCGTACATCAAGGGCGCTAGCTGCGTCGTCTACACCACCGTTGCGCAGAACGCGCCGGAGGTGCGTGCGGCCCGGGTCGCGGGCATTCCGGTGGTGCACCGGGCGCAAGTCCTCGACGTGTTGGCCGCCGCGCGGCGGCTGGTGGCGGTGTCCGGGTCGCACGGCAAGTCCACCACGGCGGGCATGCTCGCTCACATCCTGCGCACGCTTGGTCAGGACCCGAGTTACCTGATCGGTGCCGACGTGACCGGGGCGGGCTCGGGTGCCCACCTCGGCGCGTCCCGGCTGTTGGTGGCGGAGGCGGACGAGTCGGACCGCTCGTTCCACTTTCTCACTCCGTCGATCGCGGTCATCACTAATGTGACCGACGACCACCCGGAGAACTTCGTCAGCCACGCCGAGGTTCTGCGTGCCTACGTCGGGTTCGGCGGCCGGGTCGCCCCCGACGGGTTCCTGATCGTCAACGCGGATTGCGTGGGGGCGACGGTGGCCGCCGACGTGATCGCCGACGAGCGTCCCGACCTGACGGTACTGCGCTATGGCCGGGACCGGACAGCGGACGTGCGGCTGTTGGACGTGCACACCGAGGGCTGGAGTGCGTCCGCGACGGTGCGGATGCCGAACGGAACGGAGGTCCGGCTGACCCTGCCGACTCCGGCGGCGCACCACCTGGACAACGCGGCGGCGGCCACTGCGTGCGCGGCGGCGCTGGGCCTGGACCCCGGCGACGTGGCCGGGGCAGTGTGCACTTTCGCCGGGGTGCGTCGGCGGTTCGAGCACATCGACACCCGGGCCGGGGTGACGGTGATCGACTCCTACGCCGATCACCCGCACGAGATCGCCGCCGATCTGGATGCCGCGCGCACCCTGGCGCGGGGTCGGGTGTTCGTGGTGTTCCAGCCGTCCGGGCACGCCCGCGTCCTGGCGTTCGGGGAACGCATCGGCGGCGTTCTGGCGGACAAGGCCGATCACGTCCTGCTCCTGGATGTGCACGGCACGGTGCCGACCGGTCGACCCGTGGCGGACGCCTCCGCGATCATGGCCCGGCTGCGCGAGGGCGACTACTGCCTGCCGCTCGGCCCGGGCCAGGCGGCGCGGCTCATCGGGCGGATGGCTGGCCGCGGTGACGTGGTGCTGACGATGGGCACCGGTGACGTAACCGGCTACGGTGCGGCGATCCTTGACGCCCTGAGCAGCCGGACCGAGGTCGCGCTGTCCGCGTGAGTCCTACGCCTGGGCGGTGACAGCGCCGGGTTCCTCGACGAGCTTGTCCGCGAGCGCGAGGAGCCCGGCGCTGTTGGCTGCCTTGACCAACACCACGTCGCCCGGCCGCAACCCGTCGCGCAGCAACTCCCACGCCTCGGCCACGTTGCCCGCCCGGTCTACGGCCGTGCCGTTGCCGGCTGCTCCGCTGGCGTACTGCTCGGCGTCGGCTCCGCCGATGGCGACCAGCCACCCGGCTCCGATCTCGGCCACCTGTTGCCCGATCTCGCGGTGTACCTGTGCGGCGTGCTCGCCCAGCTCGGCCATCTCCCCGAGCACCGCGACCGCCCGCCGACCGTCGCCGGCCATTGCGTGCAAGGCGCGCAACGCGGCCCGCATCGCGTCAGGCGCAGCGTTGTAGGCGTCGTTGATGACGGTCACCCCGTCGGCGCGGGTGCTGACCTGCATTCGACCCGGCGACACCGCCTCGGCTTGTGACACTGCCTCGGCTACCGCCTCGATCGGGTGCCCCAGACCGAGGGCAACCGTGGCGGCGGCCAGCGCGTTGGACGCCTGGTGCAGCCCGTAGAGGCGCAACCGCACCTCGGCGGCCTGGCCGTCGTGCATCAGCCGGAAGCTGGCGCGGCCCAACTCATCCACAGTCACGCGCTCGGCGCGCACGTCAGCCGGATTGTCGATGCCGTAGGTCAACACTCGGGCGCGGGTACGGCTCGCCATAGCGGCCACCAACGCGTCGTCGCCGTTGAGCACCGCCAACCCGCCGTCGCGGGCGTCGGGCAGCGCTTCCACGATCTCACCCTTGGCCTGGGCGATGTTCTCCACCGACCCGAACTCGCCAAGGTGCGCGTGTCCGACGCGGGTTACGACGCTGACGGTGGGCGGAGCGATCCGGGTCAGGTACGCCACGTGCCCGATGCCGCGTGCGCCCATCTCCAACACCAGATAGCGGGTGTCGGCGGTGGCGCGGGTGACCGTGTACGGCAACCCAAGCTCGTTGTTGTTCGACGCCCGGTTGGCCACCGTGGCACCCCACGAGGGCAGCATCTGGGCGAGGATGTCCTTGGTCGACGTCTTGCCCACCGAGCCGGTCACCCCGATCACGGTGGTTTGCGGCAGCCGGTCCACCACTGCGCGGGCGAGTCGCCCGTAGGCGGTGGGTACGTCCTCGACGACCACGGCGGGTACTCCGACCGGCCGTGACGCCAGCACCGCTGCCGCGCCGGCCTCGATGGCCTGGGCAGCGTAGTCGTGCCCGTCGACGCGCTCACCGGGCAGCGCCACGAACATGCCGCCGGCCTCGACGCAACGGCTGTCGAACACGACGGGCGCGGTGACGGTAACGCCTTCGGCCGCGTCGTGTACTGCCCCGCCGATCGCGGCCCTGATCTCTTGCAGAGTCATCGGAAGCACGAGATGAACCTACCGTGCCGGGTTTCCGTCGCGCCTGGTCCATCGGTCGCTGTAGTTGGATGGGTTCCAGCACCGCGCGAGCCTCCACCCCCGTGGGCGGCCGTAAGTCGTGGCGTTGTCGAAGTGGTTGCTGGTGTAACCGCAGGATTGTGGGGTGCCATCCGCTCTGCCTCCCGCCCTGCGACCGGCTCGTTTACACACAGCGAAGCGGACAGGATGGACCCTCGGCAACGTCGAGCACTCTTCGTCTGAGCGACCGTGCTCAGACGTCCCCTGTCTGCTTGGCCTTGCTGCTCGGCCCGCAGGCCAGACTGCCCACAGGAGCACCGCTCATTCGGACGTAACGGCGAACAGCGGGCGCACTGCCGTCAGCATGACTCGCCGGACACGGTCCTCGACGACCACCGATCTACCGGCTATACATGCCTGAGAGTTGTCGCGGTTGGCTGGATATGATCTTCGGGGACTTGTCCGGCCAGGTAACTGCCCGGCCCCTGACCGCAGCACCGATCCGAGCCAAGGCAGAAGGAAGGGAAGCCCGCATGAAGCGCCACTCCAGGACGTCTCCGGTGCCCGCACCGGAGACCGGATCGGAGCCCGCAGCAGCCCGACCAAACCTCGGCGCTGTGTCCGTCACCCAGCTTGAAGACTGGGAGCGCGAGCTTTTCGAGCCTCAGCTCACCTTCACGTCCGGCGATGCCCGCAAGACCGGCCTGCCCGAGAACTCAGTCGACCTGATTGTCACATCGCCGCCATACTGGAACAAAAGGGACTACGGGCACACGGATCAGATCGGGCAAGAGGCGACACCCCAGGCGTATGTCCACGCCATACTGGAATGCCTTGAAGAGTGGAAACGCGTTCTCCGGCCGCACGGCTCGGTCTTCCTAAACGTCGGTGACACCTATTTTAAGAAGTCACTGCTCGGCATTCCCGGCCGCATTGAGTGGGACGCTGTCAACAGCGGCGGCTGGCTAGTTCGCAACAGGATCATTTGGGCCAAGGAGTCTGGCATGCCAGACCCGGCAAAGAACCGACTTGCCAACCGCCACGAGTACATCATCCACCTTACTCCGTCCGCAGACTACTATTATGACCTTGTCGGGTACTCGGAGTCAGTCGGTAATGGCGCGAATCCGGGTGACGTTTGGATAATCAATCCGGAGCGAAACATGGGTGAGCACCTTGCCCCGTTCCCACGTGAGATAGTTCGCCGCGCGATTCAACTAGCCGCGCCCGCTCAGGTCTGCGCGACCTGCAACGTGCCGCGCCGTCGCGTGATCGAGCGCACGTCTGAACTCGATCCCAAGCGACCGCAAGCCAAACGGGCAATGGAGTTGGCCGAAGAACACAAATTGACGGCAGATCATATCCGTGCAATCCAGGCGTTCGGCGTCTCCGATGTCGGCAAAGCCACCAAGTTTCAGAGTGGGACCGGCCGTAACAGCCTCGAAGTGCAGAGACTTGCCATGGAAGCAAAGGCGGTTCTTGGTGGCTACTTCCGTGAATTTACTTTCGCCAAAAAGCGCACAGTTGGCTGGACTGACTGCGGACACGGAACACCCGCTCGCGGCGTCGTCCTTGACCCCTTCGCCGGCACTGGCACGACTTTGAAGACCGCGAATGTGGAAGGCCGCGACGCAGTCGGCGTCGATCTAGTACCTCTCATGAATCAGGCGGACGTCGGCGGCTGACCAATGGCTAGTCCGGCGAGGCCGGCCATGGTCGCTGCCATGTCGGCCAGTGCTGCATCAGTTCTGTCTTCCGTAGACAAATCAAGCCTGTAGTCGTATACGTCGACCGAGCGTACTCGACCGACGTATACAAGTCCCTTCGTACCCTTGAACCAAGGGTGGATTAGTACGGTGAAGTCGAGACCATAGCGTAGGGCGTATGTGACTGCCTGCTCGACCTCATCACGCTCGGGTAGGACGTCGTCAAATCTCGCATTTTTGCCGTGAACTGTATTCTTGACTTCGGCAATGAGTCGGAAGCTGCCGTCGAGACCTCGTAGGACAACGTCGGGCTGCGCCTTGCCCGGGTCAAGGCTAGCGAGTGCATTAATCGGCTTCCCGAGTGGGGAAGGAAGAGGATCTGGAACATCGTACAGATCGACTCGTCCCTCGGAATTCCCGTCGAGGACCTCCATCGGCCAACCCTGTCTTGCCGCAGATTTGGATAAGCTGACACGAACAAAATTCTCGAACAGCTTGTTGGTGTCGATTAGAAGGGAGCTTAATCGCACGTCGGTGCCGCCGAGTTCAAGCGCAATACCGACGCCACGGAGGATAACGATCGACAGGTCTAGCGCCGACCGATAATAGGCGCGCGCTTCGGGAAGAGGCGTCAAACCAAGCACTAATGAGTCATCGAGGAACTGGTAGCTTGTGTCCTCTTCGACCTCTTCGAAGGCGAGCAGTTGTCCAGCTAGCCGGGTAATCTTTGCGCGGTCGCCCTTGCGCGGCTTCGCCTTCGACTTCGAAAGATGAGCGTGGACCGCCTGCATCGCAGATTTGATGCAGCGGTTCGCCGGAATATCGATGGTGCGCTCGAACCATGAATAAGTGGCTTTATTCGGCACGCCGCGCGCAGCGAAGCGCTGCATCGTCCGAGTAAAGTCGATGCGGCCGTGCGGGAAGCAGCCCTCATCGTCCCGGCGCTCATAGGACCGCATCATGCCGGCGTCGAGCAGCTCGTCCAGGTAGTCGAGCAGCGCGTCGGCGTAGACGTCCATAGCCCAGTCGTCGGCACTGCCGCGACTAGAGTACTCGCGGAAGGCGGACAGAGCCAATACGTCGTGCCCAGTCTCGATCACCATACGCGTCAAGTTAGCGATCGGGACGCGAGGCTTAACTCGAACAATCACCCGGTCGTTCAGAGGGATTACACCGACGTATGACGTGGCTTGAAGTCGCAGCACACCTCTGCGGAAGTTCGCGCGAAGAATATCGCGTCCGTCAATCTCCGGGTTCAGGACCAAATGGTGGTCACCGCTGAGCCACAGCGCGGCATCGATCTCGATGTTGTCGTGTTCGGCGCACTCCACGACTATCAGATCCGCGGCGGCTTCAGTCACTTCGGCGGCTCGGGTCACGGCTGGCCGGTCTGGGCGGCTACGGGTTCCGGCACCGAGAAAACGTGGGCCCACGCCGTCTCCAGATCTGCGCGGGTATTCTCGTCGCGGCGGAATGCCCGCTGTACTAGGTACTTCAGCTGATACTCCCAAATGTCCCAGAGGGACGCCTCGTCTGTTGCGGTAGAAAAGTAGGCATGTCCTACTGCGGCGGCCGGATTTTTCCGCGCATGCCCGTTAATCCGCCCAAACCATCGGACAACCCCGGCCTTGAGCTTCTCTTCCATCCCGTTGTCATCGAGCATTTCCAGTAGGACGGCCTTGTCCGGATCCATCGAAACTTTGGCGAAGCGTCGCTCGAAGGCGGCGTCGACTTCGTCCACTCCTCGGTCGAATGGATTCATTGTCGCGAGGATTACTAGATTGGACGGAACTCTAATCTCTTCACCATTAGCAATAGTGAATGGAAGTTCGCGCTTGCTGCGTTCGACGTAGGTCAGGGCTTCGCCAAATACCCTCCCGACGTCCGCGCGGGACAACTCGTCGATGACCAGGGCGTACGTGTTGCCTCGATCTTTATCCGCGGCGTCCGCAAGCCTGAGGAACGGACCCTTCTTAAAACCAAATCCACCTTGGTTAGGGGACAGTCCAAGCATAAAGTCTTCGTACTGGTAGCTGGCGTGAAACTGAACGAATGCGCAGCGCTTCTTGTCGCCTCCAGTAAGCGCTTGCGCCGCAGAGTGCGCGAAGAATGACTTTGAGGTTCCTGGGGGGCCGGTGAGAATAACCCCGCCATAGATGCTGGCGAGGCGGGCGATCTCCTGCACGCGAGGATGATCTCCAGTAATCTCTGGCGCGTCCGGAGCGGAGGAGGCGTGACTGCTCGCCGCCTTCGCCCGGGAGCCGATACCCAAGTCGTCGGCGGTGAGAGTTCGAACTCCGGGAATTAACTTTTCAAGCATTGGCCCCCCAAATCAAGAATTAAGGGTGACGGGTGGATCTGATTGTGCAAACCAGTCGAAATCAACATTGGTGGGCAAATCGACATTGAATAGGATTGCGAATTCCTCCTGCGCATCATCGGGATAATCGAATCTCAACCGGAACGCTTCAATTAGATCGCTAGGACCAGGGGTGCCTGCGATGATGAAGCCGTCGTTGCGCAGAAAATAGGCCCCGAGTGCAAGCGCTGAGACCGGAACATCGTAAAGCAGTTCGCTCAGCGCTCGCCCGACGTGATCCCGGGGAAGAAAATACTCGCCCGTCGAGCGCCCCATCCATCCGCCGTGCTTCAGGCGGGAGATCGACCCTGGCGACCAGCTGCCAGGGATGTTTCCCGCGCGCCAGAAGCTAGACAGTAGTTCCCCCGGCCGCCGCTGCCCGCGATCTATAAGAGGGAAGTAGTAGGGCTTCGTTGGATTACCAGGCATTCTAATTAGGGCAAGCAACTCATCCGACGACGCGGATGCTTCGCTCAGCTTCCCTGCGCGCTGCTGCGTGCGCAGGTGTAGATACATCACGAACGTCGGGTGGAGCCGCTGAGACGCGAGGGCTTCGATCCCCCAGCGCACGGCTTCAGCTGTCAGGACGTGCGTCGGCGTTTGTTTCCTGTCAGGCACTCGATGAGCCTAGCGGCGTGTTCCCCAGTTACCCAGGCTCGCCCAAGCCGCGCGTCAGCGTCGTCGGCCGGCTGAAGCAACCCGCGTCGTGCCCGATCGGCGAACAGACGACAGAGCAAGCCGCCTCAGCGCGTCACGGCTCTAGTCGGGAATGGCACCAGGTCAACTCTCGCGAGGCTAACTAGCAGTGTGCCAAGCTGTGATTTATGTACCGCAACTCACCTGTTCGTCGCCAAAGCGTGTGGGCTCGGCGGTTGACGCGTGGGCGCTTGCGTTCGGGACGGTGGATGTTGCCGAAGCCGCGTACGCGGGCGGCCTGGGCGTCCTGGGCTGATGATCTGTACAACCTGCGGTCCGAGGTCGCCCACGATCAGGTATGGCGTGCTCAGGCGCAAGGCGCGGACGCGCCGGTGAGGGTGCTGCCGGTCGGTGATCCGGCTGTGCCGTTGGGCAAGCGTGCTGCCGAGCCTCGCGGGTTGTCCGAGGCGTCGCGGCGTCGTCGGGCGCTGGCGGATCAGGTGGCGAACAGCCTTGCGGATCAGCCGACGATCGACCCGTGGCGTGCGGGAACGGACGTGCTCGCGCAACAGGTGTTGCCGGCGCGGTTGGGCGATGATCCGGCGATGCGGCAACCCTTTGTCGATGCTGCCGCTGTGGTGGAGCGGGGTGGGCCGGGTGTGCTGCGGGTCGTTCCCGGTGACGGCGGGGTGGTGCTACGGGTGCACGGGCCGTCGTGGTCGCTGGTGTTCCGGGTCAGCCCGATCGTCAACGCCATCGTGGTCTTTGTGGATGCGACGTCCCGCTACGGCTGGCGGGTGGAGGACGACACGGAATCCCGTGAGCTGATCCAAGAAGCGGTCACGCGTGTGGTGGCGGAGGCAGCGCGCTACGGGTGGGGCGGAGACAAGTATGCGCGCCCGGTGACGCCGGTCGCCTAGAGGGCTGTCCGGCCGCCTCGTGGGTGCGGTGCGACGTTCACGGAGCGGCCGGACTCAGCGTCTAGCTGGGCGGTCGCTGCTGCGGTATACGGGCGATGAGTCGGCGGAGTTGCCGTACGGCGGTGGCGCGGCGTTTGGATGCGTTGCTTTGGGAGAGGTTCAGGTCGGCGGCGACCTGGCCGAGGGGTTCGCCGTCGAGGTAGGTACGTCGCAGGAGTTCGGCGCTGGCAGGGTCGATCCGGTCGGCGGGTGGCAGCTGGGCGGACTGCGCGACGAATTCTTGTAGGCGGGTGACGACGGCTTCCATGCCTCGCCGGTCGGGTCCGTCGTGGTGCCTGACCTGGTGCGCGCTGATCTCGTCGTCGCCGCCCACGGGCACCTCTCGGGATTCTTCCTCGCGGAGGCGCGTCATGCGATCCTCGTGCTCAGCAGCGGTTTCGTCGGGGCGGCGGGTGAGCTGTTTGCGGCGGTGCTTGGTGCGTCCGCTGGCGTGGTCGTACGCGCCGCCGAGTAGCCGGGGGTAGACGTTGGGCCGGTCGATGTCCAGCCGCCAGCGAGTGCCGGCCGTGGTGGTCACGGTGGCTTGCATCCGGTCGAGGAAGGCGTAGATCAGCGTGTATTGGGCGGCGATCAGGCGCTTGGCGGGATCGTCGGGCATGGCGAGTCGGGCGGCGCGGGAGAGCAGTCCACGGGCGGCGACGCCGAGGGCGTAGAGGTTCCAGTCTTCGCGGTTGTCGGGATCGTCGCGGACGTGGGCGACGATGTGCCGCCATACCTGGTCTTTGATTTCGCGGCTGGCGTCGTCAGCCAGCAGGCGGCGTAGGACCTCATCGGCGCGGGCGGGGCGGGGGTCGTCGGTGCCGGTGAGCCAGCCTTTCGGCACTCCGACGCGGCAGAGCGTGATGGCGGCGGAGAGCACTTGGCCGGCGGGAAGCGCCTTCTGTCTGACGAGGGCGGCAACCGGGTCGGGCGCAGCGTCGGCGGGTGGTGGTGGTGGTGCGGAGAAGGTGAGGTGGCCGGGCAGGGCTATGCCGTGGGGGTGCCTTGCGGGCACTCGGTGTTCGGGCACGGGTTCGTGTCCTCCCAACGTCGCCTCGGGCTGGGTGGAACACGCCAGGCCGCCTGTCGGCGGTGGTGAGCCGGGTCGACGCTGGCCCCTGATGCGGCCCGGCGTGCTCCGGACACCGCCGGGAGTCGCACAAGGGTGCGAGATTCGCTCGTGGGTGCCATGCCGTTTGCGTGGCCCCGCTGCGAGCCCTCGTCGTCGCTCGGCTCCACAACCGACAACCGGACCGACCCCCCATGCCGGCCAGACCTTGATCTCTGAGCGTACGCGCGGGCCTGAAGAAATCTTCGAGTTGCGCCCACCAATCTTTCGATCTTGGAATATCCGGGCCCCTGGCGGTCCCCTTTGGTGGGTAGAAGGATCCGTGCGCGTGGCGCGGCGACATGAGGAGGGGGATAAAGATCGGAGATGTCGGGACCGTGGATGGCCGGCGGTGGCGTCATGCCTGCTGCCGTCGCGTTCGCGCTGCTCAGCCTCGGCGTTCGGGGGCAAGCCGGCTTGCCGGCGCGGCAGCACCTCCAAGCCCGGCCGTGAATCGACCGTATGCGAGTCGTCGGCGCTCTTGATGCTGTGGCCAGCGGTTTCGGCCAGTGTTGGCCGCATCGGTGAGGATCGGTCGCGGTTCGGGCGTGTCGGCTGGCCTCCTGGTGACGATGGTGATCCGGTCGCCCGCCCGACTTGCCGACGGGTGAGGTCGCCGTGCCGTCGTCCGCTGTGGTCGGAGTCGGCGTGGTGTGCATCCGTGTTCGGGGGCCGGCGTGAGGCTGACGCCTGGTTGTTGGCTACTGGTCGTCTCCGGTGTCGTGTGCGCTCTGTTCTCTCTGGCGCGGGGCGGGGGACCGGCCGCCAGGCCGCAGCCCCCGACCCCGCCCACCGCTCCTTTCCCCCTCTCCCCTGTCTCGCGGGACCGGCCATGCCGATCTCGCTCTTGACCAAGTAGGGAAACTCGTACGCACCTCTACCCCTCCGGGGTGTTGACCGTGCTCGCCTCGCCCCTGGCGTCTTGGCCGTGATCGCCAGTCGCCCGGTGCGCGGGGTCCGCGCCGTTCCTCGTGGTGCCGTCCGCTCGTGGCCGTCCGGCTGCGAGTCGCTGCCGCGCCCGCTCGCCCGGAACGCGTCGCGCTTGGTCTGTCTGCCCGGCCTCCGGGTAGCCGACCTGGGTCGCCTCGACCCCGGCTCGGTCCATCCTGCTCGTCCTGCCTCTGGACGGCGCAGTCGCTGCCAACTGTCCTATTAGGAGGTTTGTCGTGCCTTCTCGCTACTGCCGCGCCCTTGCGGAGCCGATCCGGTCGCGCCTCGTACCGGTGGTGCGGAGTCGCGGTCCGCCCCGGCTGCCGGGCTGCGTGCTGTCCCTGTCCCGACTACCGCACCACCTGTACGGCACCACCTCCGAGCACTACCTCATCCAACCTTGGAGTTTGTTGTGAACAGCATTCCTGTTGATCTTTCTCGTCTGACCGGCCTGCTGTGCGTGGCTGCGCCGGAACCCAAGACCGATCTCGACGGTGAGCAGCGCAAGGACCGCGACGGTAACCACCTGTGGGTGACCGGACTCGCGGTACGTCGGGCCGGTACCCGTAAGGCGTCGGTGATCGACGTGCAGACCTCCGCCCAGCCGGAAGGCGTGACGGAGGGAAGCCCGGTCGGTGTGACCGAGCTGGACGTGTCGCTGTGGGAGATTGAGGGCCGGCACGGCTTGTCCTACAAGGCGGCGTCGATCTACCCGAAGCGGCCTGGCAACGGTGGTGGCTCGCCTGCGGTGCCGACCCCGCCCCAGCGGGAGCGCGGCGGCGGTAAGGCCACCGGCTCATGATCGCCGCAGTAGTGATGCCGGCGGCATCGGCCGCAGTGCCGACGCCTACGCCGTCACCGTCGATGGCCCCCGGGATTCCCGGCTTCGTGCCGCGCTTCCCGGGGGTCACCCTCGACCAGCTTCAGGCGTGGCTACCCACGATCATCACCGCCGTCGTGGTCCTGGTGGCCGTCGTCGTGGCGCTGGCCGTGGTGTCGCGGCTGCTGCGCCAGCTGGCACCCCGCGCCCACTGGTACCTGTTCGGGTTTGCGCTGCTGCGCATGCGGATGCGCCGCTCCTGGCGGCACCTGTGCCTCAACGCGCAGTTGACCGGCACCGACCGGCCCACCACCGGGCAACTCGGGCCACTCCTGGTCAAGGGTCGGCTGATCATGCCGGTCCTGCCGTTGCTGCGGCGTATCCGACCCCGCTCCTTCGGGGCGACAGCGGTGATCCTGCTGCATCCCGGGCAGGTCCCGGAGCCGTTCGTGAACGCGGCGGAGGCGATGGCACACGCCTGGGGTGTGCACGCCGTGCGGGTCGACGCACGACTACGCGGCCGGATCCGGTTGACCATCCTCACCGCCGATCCCCTCACCGCGCAGCGGACGGAGGCGGCGGCCTGGGCGACCGGACCGTCACCGAAGGAGACCGCGATGGCCTCCTGCCCCTCGGAGGCCATCGAACTGCTTGCCTCGGCGGTGGCGGTGCCGGCGGACCTGGCGGCCGATGTGGGGCAGCGGGAGGACGGACAGCAGTGGGTGGTCGACCTGGTGACCTTCCCGCACTGGCTGATCACCGGGGCCACGCAGTCAGGCAAGTCCACGCTGATCAACGCCGCCGTAGCGCGGTGGGCGGCGCGGCCGGTGGCGCTGGTCGGGATCGACTGCAAGGGCGGCATGGAGTTGGCCCCCCACGCACCCCGGCTGTCCGCTCTGGCTACCGACCGGGCGGAAGCGGCGGACGTCCTGGCCGCACTCGTCGCGGAAACGCAGCGGCGGATGAGCCTGTGCCGCCAGCACGGGGCGCGCAACATCTGGCAGCTCGCGCCCGAGGTGCGGCCGGTGCCGGTGGTCGTGATCGTCGACGAGTTGGCAGAGCTGTACCTGGTCGCCTCCCGTGCGGACAAGGACGAGGCGCTGCGGGCGACAACGAACCTGTTGCGATTGGCTCAGCTCGGCGCGGCCCTCGGCGTGCACCTGGTCGTGGCCGGGCAACGGGTCGGCTCCGACCTCGGTCCCGGCGTGACCGCGTTGCGTGCCCAGCTCGCCGGGCGGATCTGTCTGCGGGTCAACGATGAGGAAACCGTGGACATGACCTTGGGCGACCTCTACCCGGACGCGGTGGAAGCCGCCCAGCAGATCGACCCCGCCGTGAAGGGCATCGCGGTCACCACCGCCGACCACGCGGGCTGGATCCGTGCCCGCTCGGTCTACCTGTCGCCGGAGCAGTTGGCGGCCGTCATCGCGGCCACGGCACACCTGGCGCCGGTCCTGCCCGGCCTCACCCCACCCGCCGCCTGACCTGCGGCCATCCCGACGCGAACGGAGGTAACCGATGCGACCACGACCATCCCGCCCCGCTCCACCGACCCGTGACGACGGACCACCACCGGATCGGCACCCCGACGCCCGCCACCCCTACGCGAGGAGCAGAGGACCACCATGCCCACCCCCGCCCCCGGCGGGCCTGACGAGGGCCTGTCGTTCACTGACCGAGAGATCCTGTCCACCGCCACGCACCCCGACTTCCGGGCGTGGTTGGCCCGTGTGCGCCACATCGGCGGTTGCCAACACCCGGTGCACCTGGTCGGCCACACCTTGACCGTGGACGCCTCTACCGGTCGCCTGGTGCACTCCTTCACATCGGCCGAGCAGCCGCACGGGCGGCTCACCATCGCCTGCGGCAACCGGCGGCAGTCGCGCTGCGAACCGTGCGCCCGTCTGCACCAGGGCGACACGTACCACCTCGTCGTGTCCGGGCTCGCCGGCGGCAAGGGCCTCCCCGACACCGTGAGAAGCCATCCGCGCGTGTTCGTCACATTCACCGCGCCCAGCTTCGGCCCCGTCCACCGGCACACCACCGACAAACCCTGCCGACCCTCACGCGGCAGGCGGGGCCTCGTCTGCGGCCACGGCCGGCCCCTGTGGTGCCTCGACCGACACACCTCCGGCGACCCGCTCACCGGTGCCCCACTCTGCGCCGACTGCTACGACTACCCGGCCGCGGTGCTGTGGAACGCCCACACCCGCGACCTGTGGCAACGCCTGCACCGCAACCTCTACGAAGCCATCGCCACCACCCGGGGCATCTCCCGCACCGCCGTCCGCAACGCGGTCCGCGTCGCCTACGCCAAAGTCGCGGAATACCAGCGGCGCGGATCGGTCCACTTCCACGCCGTCATGCGCTTCGACGGCCCCACCCCCGACGCCCCACCCCCGGCCTGGGCCACCCTGGCACTGCTGGTGCGGACCATCCGCACCGCCACCCGCCGAGTGCACCTGGCCGTACCCGGCCTGGACACCATCCTGCGGTTCGGCGCGCAGCTCGACATCCGGCCCATCCTGCCCGGCCACCACGGCGACGATCTCACCGAGCGGGCCGTGGCCTCCTACATCGCCAAGTACGTCACGAAACCTGAGGTCGCCGGCATCACCGTGGACCGGCCCATCCGCGACGCCATCACCATCTCCGTCCTTCCCGTCACCGATCACGCCCGCACCCTCATCCGCATCTGCTGGACCCTCGCCAGCCGCGCCGAATACAAGTCGCTGAACCTGCGGCGGTGGGCGCACCAGCTCGGCTACCGGGGCCACATCGCCACCAAAAGCCGCGCCTACTCGACCACCTACACGGCACTGCGCGCTGCCCGTGAACAACACCGCCGCGACCACAACGACCAGGAGGAAACGTCCGACGACATCGACACCATCACCGACAAGGACTGGACCTACACCGGCAATGGCCACACCCCCGGACAAGCCATGTTCGCCGACGGCATCGCGGACGACCTACGGACCGCCCGCGAAGCCGCCCATGACGCTCGCATGAGCGTTGACACTCATCAGGAGACATGCAATGAGCACGACTATTGACAGCACTTGGACTATCGAAGCCGTCCGTGCACTTGGCTTGACGACGGACGTAGAAACAGCCGGAGCGATCCTCGGGATCGGCCGGAGCAAGGCGTACGCACTCGCCAAGCGTGGACAGTTCCCCGTGCGGGTGCTCCGCGTCGGGCGAAACTACGTCGTCCCCGTGCCGGCGATCCTCGAACTACTCGGCGTCCGGGCCGTTACCTGACTTCACTGTCCATTCAGGAACATGCCGACCCGACAGCACGTCATCGACCAGAAGCGCGACGATGCCGGCGGCGGTGAGATCCGGCCGCATGCTCACCAGCTTGTCAACCTCGCTGCGTGAGAGCCGGATCTTGACCTGCTGGTCGCGCTTCTCCTCGCCGGGAAGCGCCGGCAATCCCTGAGCAGCTTCGACCACCCGGCGTCGTCGCATAGCGCACCTTCCATCAACCATTCTGGGAAGTGGTACCATTATAGGTACCACTTCCCCTCTCCCAAGGAGGAACCTTGAGAGGATCAGTATTCCGCCGCTGCGCCTGTCGAGATCCGCTGACCGGCAAGCAGTACGGGCAATCGTGCCCCAAGCTCAACCAGCGGCGACACGGCACCTGGGGCGTACGCCAAGAGCTTCCATCGAACGCCGAGGGCGAACGTCGTACGTTCCGCCGGTCGGGCTACTCGACCGCCACGGAGGCCCAAGCGGATCTGGATGCCGTCCGCGCGCTGCTGGCCATACCCGACGCCGATGACGTCGACGGTCGCCAGCGCATGGGGGATCTGCTGGAGCGCGTGGCGTCCGACCGGGAGCCGCTTCCTGACCTGGAGGAAACGCGGCGCAAGTTCCGTAGCGGGCAGTCGTTGACCGCACGCATCACGGTCGGGGAATGGCTCGACACCTGGCTTGCTGGCCGGAAGATTCGTCGCAACACCATCAACCGGTACGGCCGGGATATCCGACTCCACCTCAAGCCGCGCATTGGCAATATCCGTCTTGACCGGCTGCGCGTGTCCCACCTGACAGAGATGTTCAACGCGATCGTTGAGCGGAACATCGAGATCGAGGAAGCGAACGCCCTACGGCGTGCCGCGATCGACGAACTGAAGTCGCTCAAGGGGCGTGAGCGCCGCCGCGCCGCGCGTGCCGCCATCGCTGAAATGCCGCCGTTCCGCCGTACCGTGGGGCCAACGACGCGACGGCACATCCGGGCGACGCTGCGGGCCGCCTTGAACGACGCCATCACGCAAGAGCTGATCACCTTCAATCCGGCGGCTCACGTTGAGCTTGACCCCGTTCGTCGGCCGAGGGCAATGGTGTGGACAGACGAGCGTGTTGCGCGGTGGCAAGCCACCAACGAAAGGCCATCGCCCGTCATGGTGTGGACTCCCGAACAGACAGGGGCCTTCCTCGACTTCATCGCCGACGACGAGCTGTACGCGCTCTTTCATTTGATCGCGTTTCGAGGGCTGCGCAGAGGCGAGGCGTGCGGCCTGCGGCCGGAAGACCTGGATCTCAAGGGCAAGACCCTCACAGTTGCCACGCAACTCGTGGAGATCAGCGGAGAGATCGAGGAGAACGCGCCGAAGAGCGATGCCGGAAACCGCATCGTCGCCCTGGATCGCGACAGCCTGAAGGTGGCCAAGCGCCACCTCAAACGACAGCGGAAGGCTCAGGAGGAAGCCGGAGCGGCATGGGTAGAGAGTGGGCGTCTGTTCACCCGGCCGACCGGTGAGTGGGTCGAGCCCAACTGGCTGTCGGACTACTTCGATCGACTGGTACGCAAGGCGGGCTTGCCGCCGATCCGCCTGCACGATCTACGCCACGGCGCTGCCACGATCGCTCTCGCGGCCGGCACCGAGATGAAAGTGGTCCAGGACATGCTGGGCCACTCCTCGATCTCACTGACGTCCGACACCTACACCTCGGTTCTGCCGGAGCTGGCACGGGAAGCAGCCGAGGCAGCCGTCCGCCTGGTCCCCCGTCAGGGCTCCAGGCGATCCGCCGGGCTCACGTCGGGCTCACAGCGGCCCTCTGCATCGACGCCGAGCAGTGGAAAAGATCGCAAGAGCGGCAAGAAACACCAGGTCAAGCGCGCTTCTTAATGGTGGGGCGGGCGGGACTCGAACCCGCGACCGAGGGATTATGAGTCCCCTGCTCTAACCGGCTGAGCTACCGCCCCGGTACCGGGCGGATCTTATCCCGCCCGGTCGATCACCGGCCAATGAGCCTTCCCGACCTTCCCTCGCGGCCCGACGGCCCGCCAGGTCGGACGCTGTCCGTGAGCGCCCGTGCGGTGCCCGTCGAGTGGGATTCCGTGTCGACGGCCTCTCCTCACCGGCGTCGCCCTCGTGTCAGCAGCACGATGGGCAACGCGAGGATAACAGTGAGCAGCCAGCCGATCACGACCGCACCCCACAGTACGGCGACGTCCTCCTCAGCTGTGGGACTGATGAACATGCCGATGGTGAGCAGCAGGGTGAACCCGCCCACCACGAGGGTGGCGAGGCCACTGAGCACCATCAGCAGGGTCTCCCACGCGGGCCGCTTCGGCTGGCCCGGGTGCTGGCGGGTCTCACGGACGGCACGCGGTTGCGGGATGTGCTCCGGGTCGCGCGGCGGCATTCGGATCTGCCTGTCGACAGGTACGCCGCTGTCGATGACCTGCATCGTCGCCGGGTGCGTGTCGAACAGGGTCGGCTCGATGTGCAGCACTATCGCGTCGTGACCGATGAGCTGCCGGGCGCCGTCGGGCCAGGCGAGCATCGCGGCGCAGTCGGCGTACGCGACGGTGACGGTGCCGCCGGTGCCCAGGTGGCTGACTCCCTCGGTGCCGACGAGCAGACGGCTGTTCCCGTCGCGGGAGTGGTAGGTGGTGCCCGACACGGTCGACTCCGACGAGGTGGGCGCGGCGGTGAAGCCGGCCCAGTCGGCGCTGGTCCCGTCCGGCACCATCAGCAGCGCGGAAGCGTACGCCTCCTGGGCGACCTCGCGCAGGTCCGTGACGGTGACCGTCTTGAGTTCGGCGAGGTGCTCGTCGATTGTGTGGTTCGGTTCGCCGGTGAGCAGGTTGAAGGCGTACGCGGGCAGCCGCGCGGCGTCGAACTCCGCGGTGGCGTACATGTCGACCCGCTTGGCCACCGCGGCGTCCAGGTCGCTCTGCTCGATCCGCCCGAACCGCAGCTTGGCCAGCACGTCGATGAATCCACCGACGACGGCGTCCTGCTTCTCGGCGAGGGCGTCGGCGAGGGCCCGCAGGTGGGCGTGCCCGTCGCCGCGCGGTTCGTACCCGGTGTTGATGGTGTAGGAGAGCCCGGCGTCCTGCCGCAGCGCCCGGAACAGCTCGCGCTCCAGCACTTCGGCGTAGACGGTGGCGGCGGCCCGACGCCGCACCACCGCGTCGAGCACCACAGCCCGCGAGCCGTGCACGAAGTAGGCCGGAGTGGTCGGCAGCGCCGACGACGCGGTCGGTACCGGCTGTCGGACACCGGTGGGCAGGTTCAGCCGCAGCCCCTCGGGCACCCGGTCACCGGCGATCCAGAGCACCGCGTTCTCCCGGGTGAACCAGCGTGCCGCCCACCGGCGCAGTTCCTCGGCGGTGAGCCCGCTCAGCCCCCACTCCGGGTAGCTGCTGAGCCCGTGGTCGCGGGCACCGTGACGCCACAACGGGATGTCGTCGATTGCCGCACCTCCCCGGCTGCTCCACTCGGTGCGCAGGATGTCCTTCTCCACCTCCAGCCGTCCGGTGGGCAGGTCGGTGAGGTTGGCGCAGACGGAGGTCAGGAAGGTGGCGATGTCCGCCGCCGAGCCCTGCATGTGGAAGGTGGTGAAGACCGGTCCGGTGGCACCGTTGAAGTGGTAGTCGGCGGTGCCCA
This sequence comes from Micromonospora andamanensis, assembly GCF_016863495.1. Taxonomy (GTDB): domain Bacteria; phylum Actinomycetota; class Actinomycetes; order Mycobacteriales; family Micromonosporaceae; genus Micromonospora; species Micromonospora andamanensis. The sequence goes on along the minus strand of NZ_BOOZ01000011.1, from coordinate 139,985 downwards.
ACGGCGCGAGGACGAGGTGTTCGAGCAGGTGGGTGATGCCGTGGCGGGCCAGCGTCTCGTCGGCGGTGCCGACCCGGAAGGTCAGCCCGGCCCGCATCGGCCCGCCGGTGGGGGCGAGCAGGGTCGGCACCCCGTCGGTTTCCAGGTGTTGGATCACGGCCGGCCGCCCTTCGCGTACGCCTTGTCGCGGAACCGCTGGAACTGCGCCACCGCGTCGCCGAAGTAGCCGAACATCGACTCGTCACCGAGGTGCCCGAGGGCGGCGAACTGCTGCGCCGCAGGTGTCCACTCCTGCATCAGGCAGAAGGCGAGGGCGAAGGTGCTGCGTACCTGGACCCAGTCCCAGCCGTGGCGGAACTCGCGGTGCCAGATGGAGCGCTGGGCCGCGTCGTGGATCGCGGCGCGCACCTGCTGGCCGCGTAGGAATGCCCGCGCGGCGGACAGGGTGCCGTGGTCGAAGGCCTGCTCCAGGTGCACCTCGACGACGAGGACGGCGTTGGGCGCGCCGGCCGGTGCGGCGTCGGCGCATTCCCGGGCGAAGTCGTACGCCTTCTCCCAACTGCCGCTCCACTTCGGGCAGAACTGTTGCAGCAGGGAGCCCTGCGCCGGCAGGTGGTGCGGGTGCCCGGCGGCGAGCCGGTCGTAGCGGCGCCGGGCCTCGGCCTGGCCGAGTTGCAGGCCGCGGGCGCTGGTGACCCGCTGGGTCCAGGCTGCCGCGTCCTGCGGGTGGCGGGCGGTGGCCTCGATGAGGATCTGCTCGGCCCGACGCAGATGATCGAAGAACTGGACGAACTGTTCCCGGCTGACGTCCTGTGCCCGGCTGGCCGTCCGGATCCGCCATCCGGCGCGGATCAGGTGCGCCCCCAGCGTGGCCGAGGCCACCGGGTCGTCCGGTTGCTCGGCGAGCGCCTTCCGCAGGAGCGGCTCGGCGTCCGGTGTGTCACCTACCGCGCCGACGAGGACCGTCCGACCGTGGGCGTCCTGGGCGTCGACGAGGGCGCGCAGCGCCGGCCAGTCACCGGCGGCCAGCGCGCCACGGGCGGCGGCCACCTGGGGGTACGCCGCCGCGGCGTCGAAGACCGGCGGCGGGAGGGGTGCGGGCATGGCGAGGATCATAAGTGATCATCTTTGGCCCGGTGACCCCGAATTCTCAGTGCTGACGCAGGTGCCGCAGGGCGGCTCCGGCGCTGCGCCAGCCGCTGGCGAGCGCCCCCTGGATGGACGGGCTGTCGCGGTGGTCACCGGCGACGAACAGCCCGTTTCCCAGCGCCACAGGCTTTCGGAGCCGGCCCTGTGGCGGCGGCGCGGCAGGCAGGGCGGCGGGGATCGTGACGGTGGTCAGATGCTCCCAGTCGGCGGTGGGCCGCCCGTACAGCCGGGTCAGTTCCAGCCGCACGGCTGGCTCGGCCGGTACCGACGGCCCGACCACGGAGGTGGCGATCAGGTGCCGGCCGGCGGGTGCGTACCCAGGCACGGCGTGGCTGACCACGACCGTGTTGGCGATCATCTCGCGGCGGTCTCCGTCGACGAGCAGGATCGGTTCGTCCAACGGCGGCACGACGGACGCGTGGTAGTAGGTGGTGTAGCTGTGCATGCGTACCGGCGGCAGGTCCAGCAGCCGGGTGACGGCGGGCGGGTCGACGGCGACGACGACGGCCCGGCAGCGCAGCTCACCGATTGTGGTCCGGACCCGGCCCGGTGCCACCTCGGAGACTGTGGTGTTCAGGTCGAGCAGCCCGGCCGGCAACGGCGCGGCGACGGCCCGGGGCAGCGCCGCCATACCCTCGGCGGGCAGGCCGACCCGGCCTCGGGCGAACGATCGCAGCACCATCGCCAGGACGTGACTGGAGGTGGCCAGTTCCCGGTCGAGCAGCACGCCGGACAGGAACGGGCGCAACAGGTCCTCGATGATCGCGTGGGACAGGCCGGCACGGCGCAGCGCCGCCTCGGCGGTGGTCTCGGGCGTGGCGAGCAGACGCGCGGCGGGCAGCGTGGCGTAGCCGGCGGCGAGGACGGCGAAACGCAGCCGATCGGTAAGCGACCCGACGCGGGCCAGGGCGGTACCCGGCCCACCCGTCGGCTCGCGTAGCGGGTTGACCAGTCGCAGCAGCTGGCCGCCGCTGCGTACCAGCACCCCGGAAACGAAGAAGCCGAGGTCGAGACGGTCCACGTCGAGCAGCGCACCGACCCGGGGATACGCGGTGTTGAGGACCTGGAAGCCCCGATCGAGCAGGTAACCGTCGACGGCGTCGGTGGCGACCCGGCCACCGAGCCGGTCGGCGGCCTCCACCAGCCGCCAGGACACCCCGGCGCGGTGCAGGCGGCGGGCCGCGGCCAGGCCGGCCAGACCGCCGCCGACGATCACGACGTCGGTGTCAGCGGACATCGGGTACGCCCTGCCCTGGTCGTGCCGGTGCGGGCTGGCGGCGGGCGTGCCGCGCAACCACGGCGGGGCGCGCGGCGGCCTCGGATGGTCGCAGCTCTGCCGAGCCGATCTTCCAGTTTCCGGACATCCCACCCACCGGCTGTCGTCGCAGGATCGACGCGCACCAGCGTAGACGCGTCGGCCGGGTGCCGCCCGCTGAAGCCCGGCGTCGCGCCGGCCGGCCTGATCTGGTGGGGACACGAGTGACGCCCACCGGAACGGGCCGGTGGGCGTCGTGGTGAGGAAGGAGGCTCCCCCGTTTGGACTCGAACCAAAAACCTGCCGGTTAACAGCCGGCTGCTCTGCCAATTGAGCTACGGGGGACTGCAACAACGCCCGGAACGGATCGCTCCGCACCCGCGCCGGGCACAAGAGTACAGGACGGCGGGGGGTGTTGGTCCAGGGGGTTCATCGGCCACCACCGAGCGACCTGGCGGCCGTTTACCGGACAAATCGTCATCCTGGCACAAGGAGGTATGAGCGGAGAGCAGGATGGGTAGTTAGCTGCCGACGACAGGACGCAGGCGCGAATCGGTAGGTCCCGCCGCCCGGCTTCCGGGAGCGGGACGACGGCGCGTCAGGTACGAAAGGAGCCGCCATGCGCGGAAAGATCATGTTCCTTGGCGGGCTGGCTGCAGGGTTCGTCCTGGGCGCCCGTGCCGGCCGGGAGAAGTACGAGGAGTTGGTGGTCCGGGGCCGCAAGGTGCTCGACCACCCGACCGTCCAGGAGGCGGCCGGGGTCGCGCAGGCCCAGGCCAACCGTCTCTACCACGAGGGTAGGGACAAGCTCGGCAACTCCAAGCTGGGCGAGAAGCTGAGCTCCAACGGCAAGGAGGGGCTGACCCCCGCCGACGACACGTTCGCCGGCACGCCGGCCACCGCCGGCACCAAGTCGGGTTCCGGCTCGTCGAGCTCCGGTTCGACGTCCGCCACCCCCCGCAGCAAGCCGTCCAGCTCGGGAGCCAACGGCAGCACGCTCTGAGCACCCCCGGACGGGCCCGGCCATCGACATCGGTGGCCGGGCCCGTCCGTACGCCCGCCCGGCTGAGGGTCGGGTGGGTCGGACGCCACGACAGGCGTTGACGGGTCCGCTCACGGCCGGCCACCGGCTTGAAACACCGCCGTGGAAGACTCCGCACGGAGGTGGTGGCGATGGCCCTGGTCCGGCCGGAGAATTCGCAGCAGGCACGGCTGGTCCGGTTGCTGCGGGACGAGGGGCCCCGCTCCCGGGTGGAGCTGGGCGACCTGCTGGGCCTGTCCCGGACGGCCCTCACCACCGAACTGGACCGACTCGTCGCCCGTGGGCTGGTCGAGACCGCCGGCCCGGCGGCCTCCCGCGGTGGACGCCGCTCGTCGTTGCTCCGCCTCTCCGGCGGGGTGCGCTTCGCCAGCGTGGTGGTCGCCACGAACCGGGTCACCGTCGCGCTCACCGACGGCGAGCTGAACGTGCTGGCCGAGACGAGCGAGGCGGCGGAGGTACGCGACGGTCCGGAGCCGGTGATCGGCCGGGCCGTCGAGCTCGTCGACAAGCTCCGCGCTGAGCTGGGCGTCGCCGAACTCACAGGCGTCGGCGTCGCCCTTCCGGGGCCGGTCGACGGCGGTTCCTCAACCGCACCTGCGGTGCTGCCCCGTTGGCAGCGCTTTCCGGTCCGGGACGCGTTCGCCGCCGAGCTGGGCTGCCCGGTGCTCGTCGACAACGACGCGAACGTGCTCGCCCTGGGCGAGCGGCACGCCGGCATCGGCCGGACCGTCGAGGACTTCCTCTACCTGAAGCTCGGTACGGCGATCGGCTGCGGGCTGGTGCTCGGCGGATCGCTCTACCGGGGCGCGACGAGCAGCGCCGGCGACATCGCGCACCTACCGCTCGGCGAGGAGGGGCCGCCCTGTGCCTGCGGGGAGGCCGGTTGCCTCGAGGCGTACTGCGGTGATGCCGGGTTGGTCCGGGCGGCGCTGACGGTCGCCCGGTCGGACCGCTCCCCGGTGCTGGCCGCGCGGCTGGCCGAGGCGGGCACGCTCACCGTCGCGGACGTGGTCGCGGCCGCCACCGCCGGGGATCCGGCCACCCAGGTGCTGGTCCGGGACGCCGCCCGCCGCCTCGGTCGGGTACTTGTCGGCCTGGTCAGCTTCTTCAACCCCGGCATCGTCGTGATCGGCGGGGCACCCGAGGGGCTCGGGCACGTCCTGCTCTCCGAGATCCGGGGGGTGGTCTACCGGCGGTCCGCGCCGCTGGCCACCGGCACCATGCCGATCGTCCTCTCCGACCTGGCCGAGCGGGCCGCTGTGGTGGGCGCGGCCCACCTGGCCAGCGAACACGTCTTCAGCGCCGGCTGACCGGCGCTGCCGCGACGCTCCACGATGCCCGCTGCGGAACCGGGCGGCGGTCGTGGCTGGGGCGCACGCTGGCGGGACGGACGGGCGTCCGGGGGCCGGCCCCCGGCCCCCGGACGCCGTGGTGGTCAGTCCTTGCTGCTGAACGCCGCGTCGAAGGCGGCGGACGGTGCGTCGAAGGCGAGCCGGCGGACGAACTGGAGCGCCTCCGGGGCACCGACCAGCCGGTCCATCCCGGCGTCCTCCCACTCGACGGAGATCGGCCCGGAGTACCCGATGGCGTTCAGCGCCCGGAAGCAGTCCTCCCAGGGCACGTCGCCGTGGCCGGTCGAGACGAAGTCCCAGCCCCGGCGCAGATCCGCCCACGGCAGGTGCGAGGCCAGCCGGCCACGGCGGCCGTCGCCGGTACGCACCTTGGCGTCCTTGCAGTCGACGTGGTAGATCCGGTCGGCGAAGTCGAAGATGAAGTTGACCGGGTCGAGCTCCTGCCAGACGAAGTGCGACGGGTCCCAGTTCAGCCCGAAGGCAGGCCGGTTTCCGATCGCCTCCAGGGTCCGCTTCGTCGTCCAGTAGTCGTACGCGATCTCGCTGGGGTGCACCTCGTGGGCGAAGCGCACCCCGACCTCGTCGAAGACGTCGAGGATCGGGTTCCACCTGTCGGCGAAGTCCTGGTAGCCGCGCTCGATCATGGCCGGCGGCACCGGCGGGAACATCGCCAGGGTGTGCCAGATCGACGACCCGGTGAAGCCGACGACGGTATCCACGCCGAGTTTCGCCGCCGCGCGGGCGGTGTCCTTGATCTCCTCGGCGGCCCGCTGGCGTACCCCTTCGGGCTCGCCGTCGCCCCAGATCCGGGCGGGCAGGATGCCCTGGTGCCGCTCGTCGATCGGGTGGTCGCAGACCGCCTGGCCGACCAGGTGGTTGGAGATGGTGAAGACCTGGAGGTTGTGCTTGGCGAGCGTCTCCCGCTTGCGTTCGATGTACGACTCGTCGGCCAGGGCCTTGTCCACCTCGAAGTGGTCGCCCCAGCAGGCGATCTCCAGGCCGTCGTAGCCCCACTCGGCGGCGAGCCGGCACACCTCCTCGAACGGAAGGTCGGCCCACTGGCCGGTGAACAGCGTGATCGGTCGCGCCATGTGTCCTATTCCCCTGTCGTGTTGGGGATTCCGTTACCTGCGGGACCGGGGCGAGGGATGACCGGGTGTGGACGGCCCCGACGATGTACCGGTGGACGCGGTCGCGCCTGGGGCCGACGGGTTGCGCCTCCCGCCGACTCACCGGCCACCTCGCGGTCGCCGTCCCTCACTCTAGGCGGGCGGCGGGCGGTACGAAAGAGCCCCGGTGCGACGGGGTGACCGTCGCACCGGGGCGGTCAACCTGTTCGGTTACGGCAGCACCCAGCGCTGGTTGGCGTTGTTGTGGCAGGTCCACAGGTGCACGGCCTGCCCGTCCGCGGAACTGTTGTTCGACACGTCCAGGCACTTGCCCGAGTTCGGGTTGCGCAGCGTGCCGTTGGACTGCGCCGACCAGTTCTGCGCCCCACTGCCGTTGCAGGTCCAGAGCTGGATCTTCGTGCCGTCCGCGGACCCGGCACCGTTGACGTCCAGGCACTTGCCCAACGCCCGGATCGTCGAGTTCGGCGTCACCGTCCAGGTCTGCGCCGCGCCACCGTTGCAGGTCCAGATCTGGATCTGCGTGCCGTCGGCCGAGGAGCCGTTACGCACGTCCAGACACTTGCCGGCCAGTCCGGTGATCCGACCGGTCCGGTCACCGCCGGGCGGCGGGTTCGTGCCGCCGAGTTCCTTGATCCGGATGTTGCGGAACGAGACGTCGTCGCCGGTGCCGTGGTTCTGGATGCCGATGTGCCCGGCGAGCGACCGGACCGGGTCGGTGTTGGTGAAGTCGTTGATCTTCGAGCCGTTCAGGAAGACCTGGAGACGTTCCCCCTCCACCAGCAGCTCGTAGGTGTTCCACTCCCCCGCCGGGTTCAACGCGGCGTCCCGGGCGGCGAGGTCGGCGGCCTTGAAGCCGTAGACCGCGCCGGTGGTCCGGTCGGCGGCGTCGGTGGGGTCGATCTGCACCTCGTAGCCGTTGTTGATGGCGGAGTTCGGGTCACTCGACGGTGGGAAGCCGATGAAGACGCCTGAGTTGTCGTCGCCGGCCACCCGCCAGTCGAGCTTCAGGGAGTAGTTGGTGAACTGCTTGGCGCTGTGCCAGAACAGCCCCATCCCGCCCACCGAGGTCAGCGTGGCGTCGGAGTTGCTGAAGCTGCCCGGACCGGCCTGGGACCAGCCGTTCGTCGAGCCGTTGTAGAGGGAGGTGTAGCCGGTCTCCGGCCGGCAGTCGGCCTTGGTGCGGCCGGCCGCGTACCGGATGCCGCCGAGCAGGTGCGCCCGGAAGGCCGGCTCGGAGTACGACGCCTGGGTGTGGCCGCCGCCGGTGTAGAAGGACCGGCCGCCGTTGTACGTCTTGCACCAGGCGATCGGGTGGTCGGCGCCCATCACACCGCCGGAGTACGTCGACTCGTTGAGGTTCGCCAGCACCCGCGCGTTGGCCCGGGGGTTGCTCTGGAAGTCGTACCACTCGTCGGTGCGTACCCAGTTCTGCGGCAGGTGGGCGGTGGCCGCGTGGGCGCGGTTCTCCACCCGGACGGTGGCCTGCTGGATGGCCGGGTGGGAGCGGAAGTACGCGCCGACCAGGTTGCCGTAGAAGGACCAGCCGTATTCGGTGTCGGCGGCGGAGTGCACGCCGACGTAGCCGCCGCCGGAGCTGATGTACGACTCGAAGGCGCTCTGCTGGCTGGCGTTGAGCACGTCGCCAGTGGTGTTGAGGAAGATCACCGCTTCGTACTGGGCCAGGTTGCCGGTGGTGAAGGCGGCGGCGTCCTCGGTGGCGGCGACGGTGAAGCTGTTCGCCGCGCCCAGGTCCCGGATGGCCTGGGTGCCCACTGCTATGGAGTCGTGCCGGAAGCCGGCCGTCTTGGAGAAGACCAGCACGTCGTACGGGGCGTCGGCGGCGCTGGCCGGGGTGGCCGGGGTGGTGCAGGCGAGGACGGCGAGGGCGGCGGTGGCCAGGCCGACAGTGGCTCGGAGGAGTTTTCGCATCTAGCTCTCCCAACGATCGTTGTGTCAGGAGGGGCCCCTTACCAACACTAGGCGTTGACGTGGGGCCCCTCCTCGGATCAGGGCAGGACCCAGCGCTGGTTGGCGTTGGTGTGGCAGGTCCACAGGTGCACGGCCTGCCCGTCGGCGGAACTGTTGTTCGACACGTCCAGACACTTGCCCGAGTTCGGGTTGCGCAACGTGCCGTTGGACTGCGCCGACCAGACCTGCGCGACGCCGCCGTTGCACGTCCACAACTGGATCTTGGTACCGTCCGCCGAGGCGGCGGCGTTGACGTCCAGGCACTTGCCCAACGCCCGGATCGTCGAGTTCGGCGTCACCGTCCAGGTCTGCGCCGCGGTGCCGTTGCAGGTCCAGATCTGGATCTGCGTGCCGTCGGCGGTGGCCGCGTCGCGCACATCCAGGCACTTACCGCCAAGCCCGGTGATCGGACCGGTTCTGGTGGTGCCACCACTGCCGGTGGTGAAGGAGAACGAGTCCAGGTCGTAGAGGTGGCCGGTGCCCGAACCGGCGAAGGTCAGGTACAGCGTGGTGGTGCCGGTGGGCGGGTTGGTGATGGTGCCGGTGACAGTGGTGAAGGTGTCCCAACCGCCGGTGACCGGCACTGTCGCCGAGCCGAGCACCGTGCCGGTGGCCGAGCCGGCCCGCACCTGGAGGGTGCCACCGGCGCCGGCCGACGAGACCCGGGCGCTGAACGAGGTGGCGTTGCCGATCCGGTACGGCTCGAACGCGATCCAGTCACCGTTGTTGATGTTGCCGACGGTCCGGCCGCCCTCGGCTGTCGCCTTGTCGAACGGGTCGACGCCGGAGGCGCTCTTGTAGTGCTCCGCCTGCCGCTTGCGCGGCTGGAGGGTGTGCTGGGTGTGCGTGGTCAGGCCGCCGGCATCGGTGTACTCGGCGTCGAAGATGCCGAAGATGTTGGCGGCGTCGTCGTGTTCACCGTCGACCGGCACGGCGATCGAGCCGGAACAGCCGTTCTGCGAGGTGATCTGGTGACCGTGGTTGTCGTGGCCCAGCACGTATGTCATCTTGACCTTGGAACAGTCGATGGTGCCGTCCTCCGGATCGGTCACCGTGATGCTGAACGGCACGGTGTCGCCGAAGCTGAACAGCTGGCCGTTGCCGGGGCTGTTGATGGTGACCGTCGGGGCGGTGTTGCCGACCCCGATCCGTACGCTCGCCGTACCTGTGGCGCCCTGCGGGTCGCGTACGGTCAGGGTGGCGGTGTAGTTGCCGTTGGCGTTGTACGTCTTGGTCGGGTTCGCCGCCGTCGAGGTGGTGCCGTCACCGAACGCCCACGAGTAGGTGAGCGCCCCACCCTCCGGATCGGACGACCCGGCCGAGGAGAAGTTCACAGTCAACGGGGCGACGCCCGAGGTCCGGTTCGCCGAGGCCACAGCCGTCGGAGCCCGGTTGCCGCCGCCGACGTAGTCGTAGCGGTACAGGGCGGAGTTGGCATCACCGTTGTAGAAACCGGTGCCGTAGTCCAGCACGTAGAGCGCGCCGTCCGGACCGAACGCCATGTCCATGACCTGCTTGCCGTTCCACGGGAAGGACCCGTCGATGCTGGCGATGGAGCCGTTCGCGTTCATGTGGATCGGCTTGATCCAGCCCCTGCCGAACTCACCGGCGAAGAACAGCCCGTCGAAGCTCTGCGGCCACTTGGTGGCCGAGTTCAGCGCGGCGTCGTACCGGTAGACCGGGCCAGCCATCGGCGACTCGGAACCGCTGCCGAACTCCGGCGGGCTGCCGGCGTCGCCGGCGTAGCGGATCCAGGACGGCTTGGCGGCCGGCAGGGTGGTCAGGCCGGTGTTACGGAACGAGTTGTTCGTCGCGCCGCCGGTGCAGTTGTACTTCGCTCCGGCGGTGTTGTTGGCGAAGTTCCACTCGGCGTACGTCTCGTTGCTGGTGTTGGTGCCGGTGCAGTACGGCCAGCCGTAGAAGCCGGGCGAGGTGATCCGGTTGAACTCCACCTGACCGCTGGGACCGCGCGCGGAGGTGGAACCCGAGTCCGGCCCGTAGTCGCCGACGTAGACCACACCCGTGGCCTTGTCGACGCTCATCCGGAACGGGTTGCGCAGCCCCATCGCGTAGATCTCGGGCCGGGTGCCGGCCGTGCCCGGGGCGAACATGTTGCCGGCCGGGATCGAGTACGAACCGTTGGCGTTGACCTTGATCCGCAGGATCTTGCCGCGCAGGTCGTTGGTGTTCGCCGCGCTGCGCTGCGCGTCGTACGCCGGGTTGCGGTTGGTCCGCTCGTCGATCGGTGAGTAGCCGCCGGAGTCGAAGGGGTTGGTGTCGTCGCCTGTGGACAGGTACAGGTTGCCCGCGGCGTCGAAGTCGATGTCGCCGCCGGCGTGGCAGCACATGCCCCGGTCGGCGGCGACGTCGAGGACGTCGACCTTGCTGGACTGGTTGACCGTGAAGTCGGCGTTGAGGGTGAACCGGGACAGCCGGTTGACGCCCTGCCAGGCGGACCAGCTGGTGCCGGTGGCCGGGGCGTCGCCGCTCGGGGTGGACAGCGGCGGGGCGTAGTAGAGGAAGATGTGCCGGTTGGTGGCGAAGTTCGGGTCGACCCCGACGCCCTGCAACCCGTCCTCGTCGTGGGTGTAGACCGGGATGTTGGCGATCACCGAGGTGTTGCCCGCGGCGTCGGTGCGACGCAACGTGCCGTTGCGGGCGGTGTGCAGAACCGATCGGTCCGGCAGCACCGCGATGCTCATCGGTTCACCGACCTCGGCCAGCCCCTTGGCGAGGGTGACCTGCTGGAAGTCGCTGGCGACGATCGGATGGGCGAGAGCCGGGGCCGGGCCGGCGACGGCCACGGTGCCGGCTGTGACGACGAGGAGCAGCGCTGAGGCGCTTGTGGACCACCGTGCGGGGTGGTGGGTGGTACGCATGGTGGACATGGCTGTGCTGTCCCTTCCTGACGAGTGCTCTGCCAGGGCGGGGCGCGCGCCGTCGCGCCGGATGCCGTAGCGGGAGGTGCCGAGGGGGGTGCCGCGCCGCCGGTTCACCTCGACGAAACATGTTGGTCCTAGCGACGACACTAAACGTCATACGTTGATGTGTCTATATCTTCTGCCCGCCGGATGCCGACTTTCGTCAGATCGGTCAAAAGCCGTACGGGAGGGCTCCGGCGCGACAGCGCTCAGCACCGCCGGTCAATGGCACTCAGCACTGTCGGTCGATGGCCTGGGCGGCCAGCTCGATCAGGGCGGTCCGGCTCTCCGCGGCCAGCTCTGTGTGTTCCAGCGCCGCCAGCCCGGCCTCGGCGCGGACCTGGATCATCTGCTCGATCTTCCGACGGGCACCGGTGCTCTCGATGATCTCGCGCAGCTCGGCGGCGCCCTCCGCGTCCAGGTCGGGATTGCCGAACAGCTCACGTAGCCGGGCACCCTGTGCCCGGTCGGCGGCGTCGCGGGCCAGCGCCATCATCACCGTCGGCTTGCCCTCACGGAGGTCGTCAAGCACGGACTTGCCGGTGACCGCCGGGTCGCCGAAGACCCCCAGCACGTCGTCGCGCAACTGGAAGGCGTCCCCGAGCGGGTCGCCGAACTCGGCGAGGGTGTCCAGCAGCTCGGCGGGCGCGCCCGCCAACGCGGCGCCGATCTGCAACGGTCGGGTGACCGTGTAGCGGGCCGCCTTCATCCGGATCACCGTGAGCGCGCTGGCCACCGAGCCGTCGCCCACCCCGGACACCAGGTCGAGGTACTCCCCCGCGATCACCTCGGTCCGCATCAGCGCGAACACGGCGTACCCCTGGTGCACCTGCTCGGGGCTCAGCCCGCACTCGTGGAACATCTGGTCCGACCAGGCGGCGCAGAGGTCACCGCAGAGCAGGGCGGTGTTGCGCCCGTACGCCTCGGGGTCACCCCGCCAGGACGAGCGGGTGTGCAGGTCGGCGAAGATCCGGTGCACCGACGGCTCGCCCCGGCGGCGGTCGCTGCCGTCCAGGATGTCGTCGTGGATCAGCGCGAAGGCATGGAACAGCTCCAGCGCGGCGGCAGCGGCCACGATCGGCGTGCCGTCCCGGCCGCCCGCGCCCCGCCAGCCCCAGTAGCAGAAGAGGGGACGCAGACGCTTGCCCCCGGCCAGCACGAACCGGTGCAGCGTGGTGAAGACGCCCCGCGGCGCGCCGTCCGGCCAGTCCGGATCCTGCCGGTCGAGGAACGCGGTCAGCTCGGCGTCGAAGCGGGCCCGCAACCCTGCGGCATCGACAGGTGCCTCGGCGACAGTCACCGCCCCTCCAACCCGGCCAGCTCCAGCAGCAGCCCCTTCACCTCCGTGGCGGCTATCCGGTCCCGGGCCATCGACGCGTCGGAGCAGAGCAGCACCGGCCCGTCGGCCGGATCGGTGGGCAGCCGTCCGTGTGAACCTCGCACCGCCCGCGCGCCGGCAGCCAACCCGACGACGCTCATCAGGTACCGCATGCCGAGCTTCTTGCGGGCCAGCGCCACCCCGGCACGGCGCTTCGCCGCGCCCGGCGCGGCCGGGTCGAAGAACAGCTCCGCCGGGTCGTACCCGGGCTTGCGGTGGATCTCCACAAGCCGGGCGAAGTCAGGCGCGCGGGCGTCGTCGAGCCAGTAGTAGTACGTGAACCAGGCGTCCGGCTCGGCCACCAGCACCAGCTCACCGGCGCGCTCGTGGTCCAACCCGTGGGCCGCCTTGTCCTCGGCGTCGAGCACCTCGGCCACCCCGGGCAGACCGGCGCACAGCTTAGCCACCGCCGGTACGTCCGCCGGGTCACGCACGTACACGTGGGCGATCTGGTGGTCGGCGACCGCGAACGCCCGCGAGGTCCACGGGTCCAGGTACTCCATGCCCGCCTGGGTGTGCACCCGCAGCAGCCCCTCGGCGCGCAGCAGCCGGTTGACGTCCACCGGCCGGGACACCTCGGTGATGCCGTACTCCGACAGCACCACCACCGTCGCGTCACGGCCCTGCGCGGCGTCCAGCAGCGGAGCGAGCACGCCGTCCAGCTCCGCCGCCGCGGTAGCGGCCTGAGGTGATGACGGGCCGAAGCGTTGCAGGTCGTAGTCCAGGTGCGGAACATAGACCAGGGTCAGGTCGGGCGACTGCTCGGCGAGGATCTGCTCGGCCGCCCGGCAGATCCAGCGCGACGACGGCAGGCCCGCGCCCGGCCCCCAGTAGGTGAAGAGCGGGAAGGTGCCGAGCCGGTCGGTGAGCGCGTCGTGCAGCTGCGGCGGGTCGGTGTAGCAGTCCGGTTCCTTACGACCGTCGGCGTAGTAGACCGGGCGCGGGGTGACCGTCCAGTTCACGTCCGCGCCCATCGCGTACCACCAGCAGACGTTCGCCACCGTGTAGCCGGGCCGGGTCCGGCGCGCCGCCTCCCACAGTTTCTCCCCGCCGACGAGCGCGTTGTGCTGCCGCCAGAGCAGCACCTCGCCGAGGTCCCGGAAGTACCACCCGTTGCCGACGATGCCGTGCTCGGCGGGGAGGGCTCCGGTGAGGAAGGTCGACTGCACCGAGCAGGTCACCGCGGGCAGCACCGTGCCCAGCTCGGCGCGGAACCCGGAGTCGGCGACCGCGCGTAGCCGGGGCATGTGCGCCAGCAACCGGGGGGTCAGCCCCACCACGTCCAGCACCACCACTTGTCGACTCATGCTGGTACCGCCGTTCCGGTCGGGGTCAGCCCGAGAGCGACGAGTTCGTCCCGGGTGAAGGCCAGCTCGGCGGCGATGCCGGCGGCCAGCTCCGCGTCGGTGCTCGGCCGTCGTGCCGCCGGCAGCACCCCCCAGGTGTACGTCTCGACGTCCAGGTGGTCGCAACCGGCATCGGCACCGGCGAAGAGCGCGGCCAGCGCGGCGCGCAGCACCGGCAGGGTCGAGGCCAACGGTGGTTCGGGCGGAGCGTGCAGTGGCACGTGGTAGTGCACCCGCCACGGCCCGGGCAGCGCGGCGTCGAGGGCGGCGTCGAGGTCGTCCGCCGCCCAGCTCGGATCGGCCGGATCGGCGGCTGTCGGCCCGTCGGCAGGCCCGGCACCTGTCGCGGCGGCGCAGGCGGCGGTACGGGTCTGGTGCAGGAACCGTGGCTCGACCCAGCGGCGCAGCGCGGCGGCGTCGCCGCCGGGATCGGCCGCCTCCAACGCGGCGGACACCTGCACCTTCACCACCGGCAGGCCGGCGGTGGCCAACCGCTCCAGGGCGACTGCGGGTTCCTCCCAGGCACAGGCGAGGTGGGCCAGGTCCAGGCAGATCCCGAGCCGGTCGTTGTCCATTCCGGACAGCGCGGTGACGGCCTGCGAGGTGCTCTCCACCACGCAGCCCGGCTCCGGTTCGAAGCCGACCCGCACCGGCCGGCCGGTGTCCCGCTCGACGGCGGCGAGTCCGGCGGCGAGCCTGTCGAGCTGGCGGCGGGCGGCGTCCGCACGGGCGTGGTCCCACGGCGCGCGCCAGGCCAGCGGCAGGGTGGAGATCGAGCCGCGGACCGCGTCGTCGGGCAGCAGGTCGGCCAGGACCCGGGCCAGGTCGAGGGTGTACCCGAGCCGGTCGTCGGTGGTCCAGTCCGGCCGGTACACGTTTCCCTTGACCACGAGCGCCTGGAAGGCCGCGTACGGAAAGCCGTTGAGGGTGACCACCTCCAGCCCGCGTACGGTCAGCTCGGTGTGCAACCGACGGCGGGCGACCGGGTCGGCGGCCAGTTCGGCGGCGACCGGGGCGGCCAGCCACAGGCCCAGCCCGAGCGGGTCGGCACCGAGCGTCTCGCGGATCGGCACCGCGTAGGTGTCCAGTTGGGCGACGATTCCGGCGAGATCCTCGGCCGGATGCACGTTCGTGCAGTATCCGAGGTGGACGGTGCGCCCACCGGTGTGGCGCAGCCGCATCAGCTGCCGCCGCGCAGGATCGAGTTGCCGGCGAAGGTCGGCTCGGTGAGGTCGTCGTCGGTCAGGTCGAGCCGCCCGGACTGCCCGTAGAACTCGACCGGGTTGCGCCAGAGCACCCGGTCGACGTCGTCGTCGGTGAAGCCGGCGAGCAGCATCGCCTCGCCTGTCGCCCGGGTCAGCAACGGATCGGAGCGCCCCCAGTCGGCGGCCGAGTTGACGAGCATCCGGTCGGTCCCGTACGCCTTGAGCAGCTCGACCATGCGCGGCGGCGACATCTTGGTGTCCGGATAGATGGAGAAGCCGAGCCAGCAGCCGGTGTCGCGGACCAGTTTCACGGTCATCTCGTTGAGGTGGTCGAGCACCACCCGCTCCGGCGCGATGCCGGACTCGGCGACCACCGCCAGGCTGCGCTCGACACCTCGGACCTTGTCCCGGTGCGGGGTGTGCACCATGGCCGGCAGGTCGTGCGCCACGGCCAGGGCGAGCTGGGCGGCGAAGACGTCGTCCTCCTCGGGCGTCATCGAGTCGTATCCGATCTCGCCGACCGCCACCACACCGTCCTTCTCCAGGTAGCGGGGCAGCTCGTCGAGCACCGGCCGGCAACGCCTGTCGTTCGCCTCCTTCGGGTTCAGCGCGATCGTGGCGTGATGACGGATGCCGAACTGCCCGGCCCGGAAGGGTTCCCACCCGACAAGCGAGTCGAAGTAGTCGGTGAACGAGCCGACGCTCGTGCGCGGCTGCCCCAGCCAGAACGCCGGTTCCACCACCGCCCGGACGCCGGCGGCGGCCATCCGCTCGTAGTCGTCCGTGGTGCGGGACGTCATGTGGATGTGCGGGTCGAAGATCCGCATCACACCTCCCTGGGCTCGGGCTGGCTGGCGGCGGTGAGCCGGTCCAGCAGTTCGGTGGCGTCGGCGGGCATGCTCCGACCGGCGGCCCGACGCTCGGCGGCCAACGCGGCGAGCATCGCCGCCAGTTCCCCGTCCGCGCGGGCGTCGAGGTCGGCCACCGCCGCCAGTGGCACGCCTGTGAAGACGCACTTGAGCACCGCCTGCCGCCAGGCTGGCGGGTCGAGCTGCCGGGCGTACGGGCCGAGCGCCGCGGCGACCAGCCGGGTGTCGTTGGTGCGGATCGCGTCGTGCAGCAACGGCACCCCGGCCGCACCTATCGGCAGCAGCGGCAGGGCCTTGAGCACCGCCCGCTTCTCCGCGGCGTCCCCGGTGCGGTAGAGCGTCTCGGCCTGGCCGGCGTGATCGGCGGGCAGGCTGGCCAGCAGCAGCGCCCGGGCCGCCTCGTCGGCGGTCCAACCGGGCAGGTCGGGCAGGTCGTCGCGACCGCAGCGGCGGCCGACCGCCGGGAAGAATCGCGCGATGGTCGCGGGTTCGGCCGCGACGCGGTCCAGGGCCGTCGCCAACCAGTCCGGATCGGGTACGCCCCGCAGGGCCGCCCGCAGCTCGTCCACTGTCATCGCGTCTCCTCCCTGGTCCGCCGCCGTCGGTGGCGGTGGCGGTGGTACCGCTCACGCCCCTTTGCTCTGCTTCACTCCACGCGTCGGTCGTTGTCCGGATGGCGGACACCTGGTGGTGCGCGTTCGGCGGTGCGGAGGAAGTCCAGCGAGTGGGCGGCGACCGTGGGAGCGGCGTGCGAGTGACGGGGCAGCTCGACCGCCACCAGGCCCCGGTAGCCGATCTCGCGCAGCGCGGCCAGCACCGGCGGGAAGTCGATCTCGCCGGTGCCGAACTCCAGATGTTCGTGCACGCCCCGCCGCATGTCGTCGATCTGCACGTTGACCAGGTGCGCGGCGACATCACGGACGCACTCGGGCACCGGCAGCGACTCCAGGCAACGGCAGTGTCCGATGTCGAGGGTGATGCCCAGGCGGGCCGGCGAGCCGAGGGCGGTGTGCAGTCGACGCCAGTCGGCGATGTTCTCGACGAGCATCCCCGGCTCCGGCTCGAAGCCCAACGTCACCCCGACGGCCTCGGCTGCCTCGACCACTGTGGCGCAGCCGGTGACCAGGCGGTCCCAGGCCACTGCCGGCGTGACCGACTCCGGGCGGACGCCGGCCCAGAACGAGACCGCCTCGGCACCGAGGTCCGCGCCGATCGCCACCGCCCGGCGCAGGAACTCGATCCGCAGCGTCGGGTCGTCGTGCAGCAGCGTCGGGGCGTGCTTGTGCCAGGGGTCCAGCAGGAACCGCGCGCCGGTCTCGATCACCAGCCCGAGGCCGAGTTCGGCGAGCCGGCGCGCGACGGCGTCGACCCGTCGCGCCAGCTCGGGCGCGAACGGATCGAGGTGGTCATGGTCCAGGGTGAGCGCGACACCGGCATAGCCGAGGTCGGCGACAACCGCTAGCGCGTCGTCGAGGCGGTGGTTGGCGAAGCCGTTGGTGCCGTACCCGAACCGCAGCGCGTCGGGGGGCGGGGCGGTGCCGGCGGCCGTCATGTCGGCGAGACCTTCCGGGCCAGGCGTCGACCCAGCGGCGCGGCAGCCGCCACCGCCAGCCCGAGCAGGCCGGACCCGGTGCGGGCGGTGAGCGCTCCCTGCAACGCGGGCAGGCCGGTGATGCCGGCGCCGACGGCCGAGCGGACCCGCGCGGCTGTGGGTTCGGCCGCCACCCGCGCCTGTGCGCCGCCGTAGCGGGCGGCGTACCAGGCGGCGAGCACAGCGGGCAACGCCGCCGCCACCGTGTCCACGGCCCGCCGCGCACCGGACCGGGCGACGTCCGCCGCCGGCGGCCGGCCGGGCGGCAGCCCGGCGCTCGCCGCGACGAGTGCGGTGCCGGCGAGGGTACGCAGCGGCAGAGCGCGGTCGGCACCGCTGACCTCCCGGCGGGACAGCGCGGTGACGGTCCAGGTGTGCGCGGCGACGGTGACCGCCGCCGGCAACGCCCGGACGGTGCGGCCTCCGGCGGCACCGAGCAGCACGTCCAGACCTCGACAGGTGGCCATCACGGCGGGTCCGGCGGCGGTGTTCTTGGCCGCGAGGTCGTACCCCCAGACGGCGGCGGCCAACGGCAACGCCACGGCGGTGGCCCGCCGGCCCCCGGCGGCGGCGGCGAGCCCGACACCGGCGACGGTGAGGCCGGCGGCGAGGCCGACCGCCACGCCGGGGGTGACCCGGCCGCTCGGTATCGGCCGCTCGGGGCGCTCGACGGCGTCCAGCTCACGGTCGGCCCAGTCGTTGGCGGCCATGCCGGCCCAGTACAGCAGCACCGACGCGGCGGCGAGGGCGGGGGTACGCCGTCCGAGGGCACCCGCCGCGGCGGCACCGGCGACCACGTCTCCGGGTACCGAGAGCGCGGCCGGGGCACGGACCAGTTCGGCCAGGTCAGCCACGCGCGGCATCGGCGCCTCCGGGGTCCAGGCTGCCGGCGAACGCGCACAGCCGGGTCCACTGGTCGGCAAGCGAGTGGGTCGCGGTGCCGAGCGGATCCTTGAAGAAGAAGGCGAGGTCGTGCAGCGGCCCGCTGCGGCCGGCGGCGTGCGCGGCGGCGGTGAGTCGGGCCAGGTCGAGCACGAGCGGGGCGGCCAGCGCCGAGTCGCAGCCGTGCCAGGTGAACTCCAGCCGCATCCCGGTGCCCAGGAACCCGGCGAAGGTGATCAGATCCCAGGCGGTCTTGAAGTCACCGAGTTCCTCGACGTATCCGATCCGGGTGTCGCCCTGCGGCAGGTAGCCGAGCGTCTCCCCGAGCACCCGTTGCTTGCTGCGCACCTTTGCCGCGTTGGCGTCGGGGTCGGCCAAGGTGGCGCCGTCGCCGCCGCCCAGCAGGTTCAGCCCGGACCAGGACCGGACGGTGAGGTGGCGCATCGCGAACATCGGGGCGAGCACCGACTTGAGCAGGGTCTCCCCGGTCTTGCCGTCGTGGCCGGCGTACGGCACGCCGTGGCGGTCGGCGAGCGCGGTAAGCGCCGGCAGCCGCAGACCCGTCGACGGGGTGAAGTCGACGTACGCGCAGTCCGCCGTGACGGCCGCAAACGCGTACAGCGAGCTGGGCGGCAGCACCTCGTCGGGACCGGCGAGGGCGGCCCGCAGCGCGTCCGGTTCGGCGTGCCCGGGATGCGGGCGGGGGGCCGGTTCGGTGGCGGCGACGTTCACCACCACCACCCGGGCGAGCCCGTGCCGCTGCCGGAAGGTGGTGAGGTCGCGGACGATCTCGGCGGCCCGGTCGGCCTGGGTCCCGGCGGTCGGCGCGGGGCGCAGCTCCGGTTCCACGGCGGCCAGTTCCTCGGACAGCGCGGCGACCAGGCGGGCCGGCAGCACCCCGGCGTCAGCGAGCGCCTCGGCGCGCTTGGCGATCGGGGTGGCGACCACGTCGTGGCCGCCGAAGACCAGGTCGCCGAAGCCCGGCAGAGCGGGGCTGTTGACCCCGGGCAGTTCGGTGACGCAGCCGGTCGGCCCGGTGAGCCCGGCGCGCAGCGCGAGCGCCCCGACGATGCTGGTGGTCGCGACCGAGCCACGTACACCCACCAGCCAGACACCTGTACGCATAGCGCTCCTTCCGGTGTCCATAAACCGACATGCATCGATTGAATCTTGATATCAGGAAAAAGCTGAAAAAGATACGGGTTAGACCGATGCGCCCCGTCCGCCGCCCGTTCCGGTGGGTAATCGCCGGCCGACGCCGAGGTCGGCGGCGACGACGTCGGCCCGGCGTACCGGATGGGCGGACGGACGGGGCTGGCAGGCAGGGACAGTCGGCGTCTCGCCCCTGCCTCCCCCGCATCCGGCCCGGTCAGGACGACGATGTCCCGATCGGACGACTCGTCGGACGCGGTCCGCCTGGCGGCGGGAGTCTCCAGGTGGACGGTCAGTGAACTTGTCGGTGGGCGGCGGCCCTCCGGTGCTGCCGGGGAATCCCGGTCCGGCGGCACCGGAGGAACCGCATTGCTCGTGCCGCCGGTCGCCCGGCGACACGACCTCCGGACCCGACCCGTACCGGCCACGGGGCGCAACCGTGGCCGGCCCTCGCCGGTCGACTCCGCAGGTGGTTCAGGCGGCGGCCGTCGCCAGCGACGGCTCCACCTCGGTCCAGGACGAACCCAGGTCGGCCGAGCGGGTCACCGCGTCCAGCACCAGCTGCACCTGCAACGCCTCGGCGAACGAGGGCGACGGGTCGACGCCTGTCGCCACCGCCTCGATGAAGTCGCGCATCTGGTGCGTGAAGGAGTGCTCGTACCCGATGATGTGTCCCGGCGGCCACCAGGCCGACAGGTACGGGTGCTCGGCCTCGGTCACCAGGATCCGGTTGAAGCCCTGTTCGGCGGCGGGCCGGGTGGCGTCGAGGAACTCCAGCTCGTTGAGCCGTTCCAGGTCGAAGGCGACACTGCCCAACGATCCGTTGATCTCCACGCGGAGCGCGTTCTTCCGGCCGGTGGCGAACCGGGTCGCCTCGTACGTGGCAAGTGCCCCGCCGTCGAGACGGGCCACGAAGATCGCCGCGTCGTCGACGGTGACCTGACCGGTGGCGGCACCGGCCCCGTCGGCCTGTGCCGCCAGCCCGCTCGACTCGGCCGGCAACGGCCGCTCCTTGACGAACGTCTCGGTCACCGCGCTGACCCCGCTGATCCGCTGTCCGGTGACGTACTGGGTCAGGTCGATGATGTGCGCGCCGATGTCGCCCAGCGCGCCGGAGCCCGACACCTCCTTGCGGAGCCGCCAGACCAGGGGGAACTGCGGGTCCACGATCCAGTCCTGCAGGTAGACGGCCCGGACGTGCCGGATCTCGCCGAGCCGCCCGTCGGCGATGAGCTGGCGCATCAGCGCCACCGCGGGCACCCGCCGGTAGTTGAAACCGCACATCGACCGCGCCCCGCCGGCCTGGGCGGTGGCTGCCGCGGCGGCCATCTCCCGGGCCTCGGCGACCGTGTTGGCCAACGGCTTCTCGCACAGCACGTGCTTGCCCGCGGCGAGCGCGGCCAGCGCGATCTCCGCGTGGCTGTCGCCCGGTGTGCAGATGTCGACCACGTCGATGTCCGGGCGGTTTACCAGTTCCCGCCAGTCGGTGGTGTGCTCCTCCCAGCCGAGCCGGTCGGCGGCGTCAGCCACCTTCCCGGGATCCCGGCCACAGACGAGCGCCATCCGGGCCCGCGCCGGCAGGTCGTACACCCGGTTCACGGTGCGCCACGCCTGCGAGTGCGCGGCTCCCATGAACGCGTAGCCGACCATGCCGACCCGCAGTTCGTTGTTTGTCGTGGACAAGGTGGGTCTCCCCCCGTTGTGTCAGAACCCGAGCTTGAGGTAGTCGCCCGCGTTCTCCTTGGTGATCGTTTCGGAGGCGAGGACGATCTCCTTGGGAACCTGGAGTTCCACCAGGTCGGACATGCCCCTGCTCTGGCCGATGAGGCGGGCCAGCGAGATCGCCGAGGACGCCATCGACGGGCTGTAGGTCACCGTGGCCTTGAGCACCGTGTTGTCGGCCTGGATGTCCTCCATCGCCTTCTTCGAGCCGGCGCCGCCGACCATGAAGAACTCGGTGCGGCTGGCCTGGCTGATCGCGGCCAGCACACCGATGCCCTGGTCGTCGTCGTGGTTCCAGATCGCGTCGATCTTCGGCTCGGCCTGCAGGAGCTGGCTCGCCTCCTGCTGGCCGGAGTCCGCGGTGAATCGCGCCGCGCGGCGGTTCTTCACCTTCAGGCCGTGCTGGGCCAGGGTGTCGTTGAAACCCTTCGTACGCTCCTGGGTCAGCTCCAACTCGTCCATCCCGGCGATCTCGGCGATCACCGGGTTGCTCACGCCCTTGGCCTTGAGCTGCTCGACGATGAAGGTGGCGGCGGAGACGCCCATGCCGTAGTTGTCGCCCTTGATCTGCAGGCGGTACGCCTTGGCGTCCGGGAAGGCCCGGTCCAGGTTGACCACCGGGATGCCGGCCGCCATCGCCTCCAGCCCGAACGAGTTGAGCTCCTTGCCGTCGTGCGGCAGCAGCACGATCACGTCGGGCTTCTGCGAGATCAGGGTGGACAGCGCGGCCCGCTGGGCCGCCGCGTCCGCGCCCGCCTCGACCGTCTTGAACTCCACGTCGGAGTACGCGGCGGCCTGCGACTTGGCGTTGTTGGTGATCGCGGCGATCCAGCCGTGGTCGGCGGCCGGCGCGGAGAAGCCGATGGTCACCTGCTTGCCGGGCTCGGCGTTGGCGTTACCGTCGGCCGCCTTGGTCTGCGCCTCGGTCGGGGTCTGCTCGTTGCTTGTACAACCGGCGAGCAGTACGCCGGCGCCGACGGCCGCCCCGCCGAAGAGCAGCCGGCGCCGCGACATGTCGCGACTGTGCTGGGTCATGACGACCTCCTGGTTATTCAGTGATGGGGATTTTGGGTGTACGAGGCCCGGCCACCGTCGGTTGCGCGGGTGGCCCGGATGGAGCGTGGTCAGCTCGTGGTGAGCCGGTTACGACGG
Source organism: Micromonospora andamanensis (assembly GCF_016863495.1). Lineage (GTDB taxonomy): Bacteria > Actinomycetota > Actinomycetes > Mycobacteriales > Micromonosporaceae > Micromonospora > Micromonospora andamanensis. The sequence goes on along the minus strand of NZ_BOOZ01000011.1, from coordinate 117,871 downwards.
AAGAACTGGGAGAGACTGCCGAATTGGATCTGCTGGATCAGGACGGCGGCGACGATGATGCCGCCCTTGACCATGTTCTGTGCCTCGGTGGAGAGGCCGTTGATGGCGAAGAGGTTGGTGATGGTGGCGAAGATGATCACACCGAGCAGGGAGCCGACGATGGTGCCCCGCCCGCCGCTGAGCAGCGTGCCACCGATGATCACGGCGGCGATCGCGTCCAGCTCGTAGAGGTTCGCCATCGCCGCCTGGGCCGAGGTGGCCTGCGCGGTGAGCATGATGGCGGCGATGCCGCAGCACAGGCCGGACAGCGCGTACAGCAGCAGGGTGTGCAGCCTGACGTTGATGCCGGCCAGCCGGGCGGCCTCCGGGTTGCCGCCGACGGCGACGGTGCGCCGCCCGAAGGTGGTGCGGTTGAGCAGCACCCAGCCCGCGGCGACCACGGCGGCCAGGATGTAGACAAGCAGCGGAATGCCGAGCAGATCGGTGCTGGCGATGCCGTTGATCGTGCTGTTCTGCGAGATCTGGGTCTGCTTCTGGGAGATCTCGGCGGCCAACCCGCGCGCGGCGACGAGCATGGCAAGGGTCGCGATGAACGGCACCAGCCGCCCGTACGCGATGAGCGTCCCGTTGACCAGGCCGACCGCTATCCCGACGATGATCGCCGTGAAGATCATCCCACCGGCGCCGAAGCTCTGGGTCGCCACAGTGGTGCACCAGACCCCGGCCAGCGCCACGATCGCGCCTACCGAGAGGTCGATACCACCTCCGATGATCACGAAGGTCATCCCGACGGTGACCACGCCGACCACCGAGGCAAGCTTGAGGATGCTGAGCATGTTCGCCCAGACCCAGTCCGGGTTGGAGTACAGGTCCGAGCGGGTCGCCGCACCGATCACGAAGAGGGCCAGCAGCACCCCGATCAGGGCGAGGTTCCGCTTGGCGCCCTCCCCGCCGTCGCCGTGCCACCAGGAGAGCCGACCGACGCCGGCCGCGGCCCGGCCCCCCACCGCCTCGGTCTCGGCCGGGTCCACCGGCGGCGACTGCGCCGGCAGCTTGGTCGTGGGCGGACTATCGGTCATGCCGGTGCGCCTTCCATCAGGGACCCCGCCATGACGAGGTCAAGCACTGTGTCTTCGTCGAGTTCGCCGGCCGGGGCGGTGCGGACGACCCGCCCCTCCCGCATCACCAGCACCCGGTCGGCCAGGCCGAGCACCTCGGGTACCTCGCTGGAGACCAGCAGCACTCCGACGCCCTGGGCCGCCAGCTGCCGGATCACCTGGTACAGCTCGGCCCGGGCACCGACGTCCACCCCTCGGGTGGGTTCGTCGAGCAGCAGCAGCTTCGTGTCGCCGAGCAGCCAGCGGCCGACCACCACCTTCTGCTGGTTGCCGCCGGAGAGCGTGCGGACCGCCCGCCGGACGTCGCGCGGGCGCATCTCCAGGTTCTCGGCGATCCGGTCGGCCTCGGCCCGTTCCCGGGAGGCGTCGGTAAAACCGAAGCGGGCGTAGCGACTGAAAGTGGCGAGGGTGACGTTGCGGTAGATCGGCTCACCGAGCAGCAAAGCCTGGCTCTTGCGCTCCTCGGGGGCCATCCCCATGCCGGCCTTCACCGCCGCGCCGACGCTGCCCGGCCGCAGCGCCCGGCCGGCCATCCGGACCGAACCGGCCTCGGCCGTCCGCGCGCCGTAGATCGTCTCCAGCACCTCGGAGCGGCCGGAGCCGACCAGGCCGGCGATACCGACGATCTCTCCGGCCCGGACGCTCAGTGACACGTCGGCGAACTCGCCGCTTCGGGTCAGCCCGTCGACCTGGAGCAGGTCGTCGCCGACCACCGACTCGGTGGGGCGGTCCGGGAAGACGTACTCGATGGTCCGCCCGGTCATCCGGGAGACCAGGTCGCTTGTCGGAGTCTCACGGGCGGGCAGGTTCGCCGCGGTGGTCCGGCCGTCCTTGAGGACTGTCACCCGGTCGCCGATCTCGCGGATCTCCTCCAACCGGTGCGAGATGTAGATAACCGCGATGCCCTGCGCGGTCAGCTCACGGATGATCCGGAAGAGGTTCTCCACCTCGTCGTGGGCCAGCACCGCGCTCGGCTCGTCCATGATGATCAGTCGGGCCTCGTGGGACAGCGCCCGCGCCATGCTGACCACCTGCTTGCCGGCCGCCGGCAGCGCCCGCACCATCCGGTTGGGTGGGATCTCGGCGTGGCCGAGTCGGCCGAGGATCTGACGGGTCCGGCTCGCCATGTGGCCCCGACGGATGAACCCGAACCGGCGTGGCTCGTGGCCCAGGAAGGCGTTCTCCGCCACGGACAGGTCCTCGACCAGGTCGAGCTCCTGGTAGATGGTGGCGATCCCGCTGCGCATCGCGGCCTGCGGGTTGGCGAAGCTGACCGCCTCGCCGCGCCACTCGACGTGCCCGGAGTCCGGCCGGTGCACCCCGGCGAGCACCTTGATCAACGTGGACTTGCCGGCGCCGTTCTGTCCGAGCAGGCAGTGCACCTCGCCCGCGCGGACCTCCAGTTGCACGCCGTCGAGGGCGCGTACGCCCGGAAAGGTCTTGACCACGTCGGTCAGGCGCAGCACCACCTCGCCGCCTTCGGCGGGCGCCTCGGCCGGCGACACTCCGGTGCCGCTCACCACGTCGTTCCCGGTCATGCCGCCTCCCCGAAGGCCAGGTCGCTGGCGAGTACGGCGGCACCGGCCACACCGGCACGCGGGCCGAGTTCGGAGAGCACCACCGGCAGGTTGCCGGTCGCCAGTGGCAGCGACCGGCGGTACACCACGCTGCGGATCTCGGCGAGCAGGACGTGCCCGAGCTGGGCGAGCCCACCGCCTATCACGATCATCGAGGGGTTGGTGAAGCTGACCAGCCCGGCGAGCACGCCGCCGACCCGTCGTCCCCCCTCGCGGATGAGCTGGATGCAGGTCACGTCCCCCTCGAGGGCGCCGGCGGCGACGTCGAGGGCGCTGACCTCGCCGTTGGCCTCCAGACGTTCGGCCAGGGAGGGCGAGGTGCCGGCCCGTGCGGCGGAGGTCGCGTCCTTGGCCAGTGCCGCCCCGCTGAAGAGTGCCTCCAGGCAGCCGGCGTTGCCGCAGGAGCAGACCGGCCCGTGTGGATCGACCTGGATGTGGCCGATGTCGCCGGCACACCCGTCGGTGCCCCGGTAGACGTCGCCACTGAGGTAGATCCCGCAGCCGATACCGGTGCCGATCTTGACAAAGAGGAAGTCGTCCACCGAGTGGGCCACCCCGCCGTGCCGCTCACCGATGGCCATGATGTTCACGTCGTTGTCGACCACCGCCGGGCAGCCGTGCTCGCGGGTGAGCAGCTCACGCACGGGGAAACGGTCCCAGCCGGGCATGATCGGCGGCGAGACCGGCACTCCGTCGCGGAAGCTCACCGGGCCCGGCACCCCGATGCCCACGGCGTTGAGTCGCTCGTAGACGCCGTCGACCCGGGCCTTGTGCAGCAACTCGTTGACGCGCTGAAGGATCGCCTTGGGGCCGGACCGGATGTCGGCCGCCTCCGCGTACGCCGCCACGGGCTCCAGCCTGCCGTTGACCACCTCGACGTCGATGGAGCTGGCACCGAGATCGACTGCCGCGAAGCGCAGCTCCGGGCTCAGCTCGACGAGCGTCGACCGCCGTCCGCCCCGGGACGCCGCCTTACCTGCCTCCGCCACGTAACCGAGGGCGACAAGTCGCTCCAGCTCGGCGAGCAACCGGGGACGGGGCATCTCCAGTCGGTCGGCGAGTTCGGCCCGCGACAGCGCTCCCTCGTCGCGTAACAACCGCAACAGTCGGACGTGCAGGGGGTCGGCGTTGGGCACGGCTCACCTCTCCCACCGGGGGTGTTCACATCGACGAAATGCCGACGTGTGGTGCCCGACACAGTAGGAGGCTTCAACCTGCGCTGTCCAGACCTTAGGGCAGTTTGACGACAACTTTTGCTTGATCTAGCAAAAGTTTCGGTGCAAGGCGGCAGCTAGTAGATGTGGATGCGTCCGGAAGGTCACTGGGAAGGCGATTCACCACCCTTCGAGCGCAACTTGCGGTCGTCGCGCAACTCAACGTAGGGCTCCCGGTCGACAGGTCGCAGCCCACCACTTATCGCCCGCGCCCGCGCCAACTCGGCATCGAGTTCCGCACCGAACAGGATCGCGATGTTGCTCAGCCAGAGCCAGACCAAAAAGATGATCACCCCGGCCAGGGCCCCGTAGGTCTTGTTGTACGAGCCGAAGTTGCCGACGTAGAAGGCGAACAGGCCGGAGACCAGCAACCAGATCAGGACCGCCAGCACCCCACCGGGACTCACCCAGCGGAAGCCGCCCTGCCGGGCGTTCGGCGACGCCCAGTAGAGCAGGGCGAACATCAGGCTGACCAGGACCAGCAGCACCGGCCACTTGGCGATGTCCCACACCTGCACGGCGGTGCGCCCCACCCCCAGCGCGTCGCCGACCTCCTCGGCGAGGCGGCCGGTGAAGACCACGATCACCGCACTGGCCAGCAGCATCACACCGATCACCGCGGTGACTCCCACCCGGATCGGCAGGGTCTTCCAGATCGGGCGTCCCTCCGGCACGTCGTAGATCGCGTTGGAGGCCCGCATGAAGGCGGCGACGTAACCGGAAGCCGACCAGAAGGCGGCGAGCAGACCGATGATCGCGGCGATACCGGCCAGCCCGCCGCTCTGCTGAGCCTGCTCGATGGCGGCATCGAGGATCTGGCGGATGTTCTGCTCGGGCACCGACTCCGCGACGGTGTCGCGTACCGTCCGGGTGGCCGCCGGACCGAGCAGGCCGAGCAGCGAGACCAGCACCAGCAGGCCCGGGAAGATGGAGAGCACGCCGTAGTAGGTGAGCGCCGCGGCCCAGTCGGTCAGGCTGTCGTCGCCGAACTCGCGCACCGTCCGACGCGCCGCCGCCACCCACTCGCCACGTGACAGTCGGCCCGGGTGCGCAGGCGTGTCGCGGTCGGCGTCCGACTCCCCGCGCCCGGCCGGAACGCTGTCAGCAGCCGACTCGTCCCCTCGCCCCTCGGGGGCGGCCTCGGACCCCGGGCCACCGTCCCGTCGTCCCTCGGCGGCGGCGTCGCCCCCTGGTTCACGCCGGTCCGCACGGGAAGACTCCTCGGAGGCCATCGCCCCTCCCCTCAGTTCCGTTCGCGGTGATCGTTCAGGACTCATGCCCAGCCGGGGACGTCGAGTAACCCATCGGCAGGCTGCGCGGTCCGGACGCGCGATCCGGCTCCGATTCCTCGCTCGCGGGAAATGCGTCATCCTGGGTTCCCGCAAGACGGTTGCGGGTCTAATTCGATCACCGCGGTAATGGTCCGGGCACGGCGGCCTGGGCCGCGAAACGGTCGAGGGGTGTGGTCCGCGTTCGGCCGGGCGGCAGCGCGATCGACCCCGCCGACACCGCGACCCAGGCGATTCGCGACGACACCCACAGTAGTTTCATGCACGGAGAGTAATCACAACTGTGGATTTTTGGCCACCTCGAGACGGCGGCAAGACGCCCGCTAACCGGTAAAGCGGACAGCGGCCGTCCGGCTCGCCGATCGCCCCACACCGCCCCTATCGGCACCTTCGGCCCGATCATGAACGCTATTCTTAATTATCGCGCCGAGCCGTGACACGAAAGAATGTAAAGTCACTCAGCGAAGCGATGCTCGACAATGTCCCCCAACGCGGAGCCAATTCGCGTATCGTCCCCCCTCGTGTCGGCTATCCGATTCACCGATGATTCCGGACCTGATCGCCACGGCGCGCGCAGCCGAGTGGCGGAGGCGGAGCCATCCGCACCCCGGGTCGATCCGGCCGGGATCGACCCGACCGAACTCGCCGGCCGGTTCGAGGACGAGAAGCCCGGCCGGGTGCTGACCGGACCGGTCGCCCTCGTGCTGACCGCCGCCACGCTTGTGATCGGTCTGCTCGCGCTCTGGCAGGTGTTCCGGCCGCTGGCCCAGGGCAGCAAGTACTACCTCATCTACTTCCTGGCCGGCGTACTCCCGTTGGTCTTCCTCGCCTACCCGGCCGACCTGCGGCTGCCACGCCGCCTGCGGGCGGTGGTCGCGGGTCGGGCCCGGTCGATGCCGGCCCCCGACCCGGCCGTGCCCGGCAGGTCCGGCCCCAGCCGCGTCGACTGGCTGCTCGCCGCCACGGCGTTGGCCGGCTGCCTGTACCCGGTGCTGCCGATCACCCTGGCCGGCGGTGGCGGCGGCTACGACGCCTTCCTCGACCGGCAGGGGCTGCTTGTCGGATTCGACGTGGCGATGGGCACCATCCTGCTGCTCCTGCTGCTGGAGGGTTGCCGGCGCACCACCGGCTGGATCCTGCCCGCCGTCTGCGTGGTCTTCCTCGGCTACGGCTACTACGGCGGGCTGCTGCCGCAGACCTGGGCGGTGGCCCACGCCGGGCTCGACTTCGGGCAGCTTGTCGACGCCTTCTACAACTCCGACAGCGGCTTCTACGGGACTCCGCTCGACGTGGCCGCCACGTACATCGTGCTGTTCACCATCTACGGAGCGGTGCTCGATCTCTCCGGCGCCGGCCGGTTCTTCGTGAACCTGTCCGCAGCGGCGTTCCGCCGCTCGCGCACCGCCGCCGGTCGTACGGCGGTGGCCTCCGGTTTCCTGCTCGGCACCGTCTCCGGCTCCGGGGCGGCCACCACCGTCAGCATCGGCGCGGTCACCTGGCCGATCCTGCGCCGCGCCGGGTACCCGGCGGAACGGGCCGGCGGCATGCTCGCCGCAGCCGGCGTCGGTGCCATCCTGTCCCCGCCGACGCTGGGTGCGGCGGCCTTCATCATCGCCGAGTACCTCGGCGTGTCCTACCTCCAGGTACTCGGCTGGGCGATGGTGCCGACGGTCCTGTACTACCTCGGCATCGTGCTCTCGGTGGAGATCGACGCGCGCCGCTCCGGAGTGCGCCCGGCAACCCTCGAGGCCGGTTCCGCCTGGCGGCTGCTGGCCCGCTCCGGCTACCACTTCGCCTCCCTGTTCGCCATCGTCGGGCTGCTCGCCGTCGGGCTGTCGGCGACCCGGGCCGTGGTGCTGGCCACCCTGCTCGCGATCGTCCTGTCCTTCCTGGACCGGGCGCACCGGCTCACCCCGGCCCGGCTGGTCGCCGCGCTCTCCACAGGCGTACGCGGCGTCCTCGCGGTCACCGTCGTCTGCGCGGCGGCCGGCGTCATCACCGCCACCACCACCAAGACCGGCCTCGGCCCGCAGGCCGCCGCGCTGCTGGTCGGCGCCGCGAGCGCGGTCAGCTCGGAGCCGGCAGTCGTGCTCGCCCTGACCGCGCTGCTCGCCGCCGTCGCGCTCAGCCTGCTCGGCCTGGCCGTCCCGGTGACCGCGTCGTTCGTGATCGGCTGGGTGATCATCGGCCCGGCCCTGCTCGACCTCGGCGTCAACGCTCCCGCCGCCGCCATGTTCGTCTTCTACTTCGCGGTGCTCTCCGAGGTGTCGCCGCCGACCGCGCTCGCCGCCGTCGCCGCCGCAGCGGTCACCGGCGGCCGACTGGTGCCCACCATGTGGCACACCCTGCGGTACGCCCTGCCGGCGTACCTGATCCCGCTGGCTTTCGTGATCACCCCGACCGGTCTCGGCCTGCTCGGCATCGGTGGCCCCCGGCGCATCCTCGTCGCCACAGCGGTCACCGCCCTCGGTGTCGCGGTGCTGGCCGTCGCGGCCGGCGGCTGGCTGCCCGGCGTCGGCCCGGCTGGGGTGCCGGAACGCGTGATCGGTGCCGCGGCCGGCCTGACGCTGCTCTGGTTGCAACCCGTGCCCGTCGCGATCGGTGCCGTGCTGGCCGGCGTCATGGCGGTGGGCGTGTTCGTACGACGCGGATCCGCCGGCCCCTCCGGTGGGACGCACGCCGGATCACCGGCATGACCCAGAAGGGAGACAGTGTGGGACGGATCAACGTGCGGCTCGCGGCCGGGGTGGGAGTCCTCACCCTCGTCGCCGCCGGCGCCGCCGGTTGCGGAGGCCGCCAGGACGCCGCAGCCACGGACGACACCGCGAGCGCCGTCACCTGCGAGGTGGCCGAGAACACCCGGGTGGGCATCGCCACGGGTAACGCCACGGGCGTCTACTACGTGGTCGGCAACGCCCTGGCCGGCCAACTCTCGGACAGCACAGGTGGTCGGCTGACCGGCACGGCGGCCGAGACCGGAGCGTCGGTCCAGAACATCGAACAGCTCGTCGGTGGCCAGTACGACGTCGCCTTCTCGTTGTTCGACACCGCGGTCAACGCGGTGGAGGGCAAGGAGAGCTTCAGCTCCCCGCAGCCGGTGGAGGCGCTGGCCCGGATCTACGACAACTACACCCAGGTGGTCGTCCGGGCCGACTCGGGGATCAACTCGGTGGCCGACATGCGCGGCAAGAAGATCTCGACGGGCTCCCCCAAGTCCGGCACCGAGGTCATCGCGAACCGGCTGCTGGAGGCCGCCGGCCTGAACCCGGCCACGGACATCCAGGCCCAGCGGCTCGACCTCGTCAAGACCGTGGAGGGCGTCAAGGACGGCACTGTGGACGGCTTCTTCTGGTCCGGCGGACTGCCCACCGGCGGGGTGACCGACCTGTTCACCACCGCCAGCGACAAGGTGAAGCTCATCGACGTCACGCCGCTGCTGCCCAAGCTGAGCGAACTGAACCCCGCGTACCAGGCCGGCACGATCGGCCGGGACGTCTACTCCACAACGGCGGACACCCCGACCATCGTGGTGCCGAACGTGCTGCTCGTCCGCAAGGACCTCGACGCCAACGTGGCCTGCGCCATCACCCGGACGGTCTTCGAGAAGAAGGACGCGCTGGCTCAGGCAAATCCCGCTGCCAAGGGCATCGCCCTGGACACCGCCCGCAGGACCGACCCGGTCGGGCTGCACCGGGGCGCGGCCAAGGCGTTGCAGGACCTCGGCGCGAGCTGACCGTCGGCGGCCGGGCCGGGCGCGTGGCACCCGGCCCGGCCGCCCCGACCTCGGGAGAACCCCGTGCCGCTGTCCTCGCTGGCCCGCGTACGCCGGCACAACCGCCCGTCCGACCACACCGGCCGACTGTGGTCCGTGCGTACCCAACTGCTCGCCCCGATCCTGATCGCCACCGCCGGTCTGCTCGTGCTGGGTGCCATCCAGACCGGTGACGCCCTGGCCGCCTCCACCGACGCCGAACGGGCCCGGGTGCTGGCCGGCACCGCCACCGCCACCGTCTCCCTGGTGCACGAGCTGGAACGGGAACTCGGCGAGACGGCGGCGCTGCGCCAGCGCGGCGGAACCTCCGGCCGGCAGCTTGTCGACGCCCAGCGACGCCGGGTCGACGAGGCCAGCGAGCGTTACCGGACCGCCAGTTCCGACGCCCGCCGTACCGCGCCGGACCTCGGCCGCGCCCTCGACGGCGTGACCGAGCACCTCGACCAGCTCGACGAGGCCCGACTCGCCGCGCTGACCACCGACAACGCCGACGGTGTCTACGTGGCACTCGTGGAGTCTCTGCTCGCCGTCGCCGACGCGCTGCCCGCTCAGCTACGCGACCCCGAACTGGCCAACCGCGCCCGGGAGGTGGCCGCCGTCGCGGCCCAGGAACACCTGGCGTCACTGGAACGCGACCTGCTGCGGGCCATCTTCGTCCGAGGTGAGCTGGCCAACGGTGAACTCGTCAGGCTGGGCCGGCTACGCGGAGCACAGGAACAACGGCAGGCCGAGTTCTCCCGGATCGCCGGGGAACGCGCCGCCGACGCGTACACCCGGCTGCTCGCCGGTGGGGACGTCTCCACCGCGCGCCGGATGCGCGACAGCGCGTTGAACGCCGACACCGAGCCGGCCGCGCTCGCCGCCGACGGCGACGCCTGGTACGTGGCGCAGAGCGGCGCGATCCGCCGGTTCAACCTGCTCGGCCGGGAGCTCTCCGACGAACTCGACAGGCGCGCCGCCGAGCTGGCCGCCGACGCCCGTCAACGGGCACTTGTCACAGGCGGCTCCACAGCCACGCTGGCGCTTGTCTCGTTGGTCACCGCCGCGCTGCTCGCGGTACGCACCAGCCGCCGGCTGCGCCGGCTGCGGGTGGCCGCGCTGACCATGGCCCATCGGGAGCTGCCCGAGCGGATCACCGCCATCTCGGCCGGCGAGAGCGGTCCGGTCGAGGGCGCGGCCTCGCAGCTCACCGCGGGAATCAGCAGGGGACGCGACGAGATCGCCCAGGTGGCCGAGGCGTTCGACACCGTCAACCGGGCCGCGCTGCGGCTCGCCGGCCAGCAGGCCGAGCTGCGGATGGACGTGACCCGGATGGTCGAGGCGCTGGCCCGCCGGATCCGTACCCTGATCACCCGGCAGTTGCGGCTGCTCGACGACTTCGAGCACGAGGAGACGGATCCGGACGCGCTGGCCCGGCTCTTCGCCCTCGACCACCTCGCCGCCCGGATGCGACGAAACGGAGAGAACCTGCTGGTGCTCGCCGGGGGCGAACCCGGACGATCGCAGGACGGTCCGCATCTGGTGGCCGACGTCGTACGCGGTGCCGCCTCCGAGATCGAACAGTACGCCCGGGTCGAGATCGACGTGCCCACCGCGGGTGTGCAGGGCTCGGCGGTGGGCAACCTGGTGCACCTGCTGGCCGAGCTGCTGGAGAACGCCACCTCGTACTCCCCGCCGCACACACCCGTGCATGTGGACGGTAGACGTACCGTCGACGGGCTGACCCTGCGGGTACACGACCAGGGCATCGGCATCGGCGAGAGCCGGCTGGTCGAGATCAACGAGCGGCTGCGCGCTCCGGCCGCGTTGTCCAGTGCGGCAGCCGGCAGCATGGGCCTGCACGTGGTGGCGCACCTGGCCGCCCGACACGGCATCCAGGTGCGGCTGCACAGCGCCGGCGCCGGCACGGTTGCCCAGGTGGACGTGCCGGAGGCGGTACTGACCCGGATGGAACAGCTCACCGGCCGCCCGACCACCGTCGGTCGTCCGGTCGCCCCGGCCGGCGGCGCCTGGTTCCGGCACCGGGGCGCTCCCGTAGTGGTCGGTGCCGCGGCGGACCAGTTCGACGTGCACCGGGCCCCGACGATGACGTTGCCGGTGTTGGGCAACGGCACGTCGGCCTGGCGGCCCGGCACCGCCGGTCCCGGGGACGCCACTGCTGTCGGTCTGCCCCGGCGGGTACGCGGCGGCGGGCTTCAATCCGAACTGCACGACGTGCCGCCGCCGCAGGCCGCGCCGGACCTGCTCGACCCCGAGGTGGTGCGAGCCCGGCTGTCCGCTCTCTCCGCCGGAGTGGCCCACGCGATGCGACGTAACCAGCAGACGAACGGGAGACCCTGATGATGCCCACTGGCAGCCCCGACCTCGACTGGCTCCTGGCGAACTTCGCCGAGCAGGTACCGGACGTGTCGCACGCCCTCGCCGTCTCCGGGGACGGGCTGCGGCTGGCGGCCTCGCCGCACCTCTCGACCGACCAGGCGGACCAACTCGCCGCCGTCATCAGCGGCCTGGCCAGTTTGACCGTCGGCGCCGCCCGGCTGATGTCGGCGGGGCGGGTCCGACAGCAGATCGTCGACATGGACGGCGGCGTGATGCTCGTGATGTCGGTAGGTGATCGCGCCCTGCTCGGCGTACTGGCCGCCGCCGGATGTGACCTGGGTCAGGTCGGTTACGAGACCGCGACGCTGGTCCAGCGGGTCGCCGAGGCGCTCGAACCGGCGGCCCGGACCTGGGCCGACCACCATCCCGGTGGAGTGCCCGCATGAGCCGGGGGCGGCGGTGGGTGGCGATACTGCTGGCGGTCACGCTCGTCACCGGCTGCGCCGCCGAGCGCACCCCGCAGGCTCGACCGTGGCACGACGGGCGAATCTTCCTCGCCACCGGCAACACCACGGGCGTCTACTACCAGCTGGGCGGCGGCTACGCCGACGTCATCAGCCGCCACCTGCCCGGCTACGAGGCTCGGGCCGAACCGACCGGGGCCTCCGGGGAGAACATCACCCGGCTCGTCGACGGCGACATGGAGATCGCTTTCAGCCTCGCCGACACGGCGGCGGACGCCAGCGCCGGCCGGGGTGCCTTCAACGGTCGGCCGCAGCCGATCCGGGCGCTGGCCCGGGTCTACAGCAACTACACCCACGTGATCGTCCGGGCCGACGCGCAGATCGCCGACCTCGCGGCACTGCGCGGCAGGCGGGTCTCCACCGGCTCGCCGAAGTCCGGCACCGACGTCATCGCCGGTCGGCTGCTCGCCGCCGCCGGCCTCGATCCGGAGCGGGACGTACGCCGGGCCCGGCTGTCGCTGCCGGAGACGGTGGCCCGGATGCGCAGCGGCACCCTCGACGCGATGTTCTTCTCCGGCGGACTACCCACGCCGGGAATCGCCGACCTGCTCACCGGCGCGCCGGACCGGTTCCGGCTGCTGCCGGTCGCCGACCTGATCGAACCGTTGACCGCGACACACGGCTCGGTCTACACCACAGCCGAGCTGCCCCGCGACGCCTACGACACGCCAGCGGGCACCCCGACCGTGACTGTCGCCAACGTGATCCTGGTCAGCGCGGAGATGCCCGACGACCTGGCGTACGACCTGACCCGCCTGCTCTTCACCTACCAGACCGACCTGGCCCTGGCCCACCCCGAGGCGCGCAACTTCGACCGCGAGTCCGCCGCCACCACCGACCCCATCCCCCTGCACCCCGGCGCCGCCCGCTACTACCAGGGCGGCTGACCCGGTTGAGGTGCGACGCTGAACCGTGGCACTCCTGATACTCGACACGCCGTGCTCAGGACACCTGGAGTGCCACGGATCGCCGCCCACGACGCCCGACGACGCCCCAGGGACCGCGCCAGCGACGCCTTGGGCGTGGGTTACTTGTAGAGCAGGCGACCCATGCGGCGGGAGGCGATGAGCAGGCCGGCGGTCAGCACCGCGAGCAGGTAGAGCACGTCGAGCGTCCAGCTCCAGCCGCCGGTGTCGACGGTCAGCGCCCGGATCAGGTGCACCGCCCGGTAGAGCGGAGTCACCTCGACGAGCCACCGCAGCACCGCCGGGTACGCCTCGGCGGGCACGAAGGTGCCGGAGAACAGGAACAGCACGAACTGCGCCGAGCTCATCAGGTCGAAGTCCTGCCAGCTCCGCATGAACGTGGAGATCGCCATGCCGACCGCGCCGAACGCGAAGCCGACGAGCACCGCCGCCGGGAACGCGGCGAGTGCGCGCACGGGCGTGGTCAGGTCCATCACCACCATCACCACGAGGAACGCGGCGGAATACGCGCTGCCCCGCAGCATCGCCCAGGCCAGCTCGCCGAGGGCGATCTCGAACGGCTGCACCGGGGTGGCGATCACCCCGTCGTACAGCTTCATGTACTTCATCTTCCCGAAGAAGTTGAACGTGGTTTCGGCGAGCGCGCCGGTCATCGCCGACGAGGCGAGCATGGCCGGGGCGACGAAGGCCGCGTACGTGACCACCGCGCCGCTGGGCAGCGTCAGGTCGCCGATCAACGCGCCCACCCCGACGCCTATGGAGAGCAGGTAGAGCAGCGGTTCGACGAAACCGGAGACGAGCAGCAGCCAGTAGACCGACCTCAGGGCGGCGACGTTCCGCTCGGTGACCGACGCGGACCGCCGCGACGCGGCCGAGACGTCGACAAGCCGGGGCAGCACCAGAGTGACCATGACCCTCTCCTAGACGACGAGCCGGCGGGCGAAGACGCGGCGGGCGAGCAGCCATCCGCCGGCCGCCCAGGCGGCCAGGTAACACAGGTGGCCGGCGACCGACCAGGCCGGGGCGACGCCGAGCACCGCCGCCCGGCACAGGTCCACGGCGTGCCAGAGCGGCGTGACGTACGCGAGCCAGCGCAATCCCAGCGGCAGCGACTCCACCGGGAAGAACACCCCGGCGAACAGGGTCATCGGGATCACCGCGAAGCGGAACAGCATGGCGAGCCAACTGTCCGAGTCGACGGATGCCGCGTACGCGAAGGTGGGTGCGGCGACGGCCAGCGCGAGCAGCGCCGCCACCGGCACCGTCAGCACCGCCCACGGCGAGCGCAGCGCCCCCAGCACCCCGGTCACCAGGAGAAACGCGATGACGGCGGTCAGCACCCGGAACAGGACGAACGCCAGGTGACCGGCGACGATGTCGCCGACCCGCAGCGGTGACGAGCGCTGCCCGAAGTAGATCTTCTGCCACTGGAGGTTGCCGAAGACCGGCCACGTCGACTCGGCGATCGCCACCTGCAACGCCGTCGACGCGAGCAGACCTCCGACGATCCATTGCAGGTACGAGACGCCACCGACACCACCGTCGATGTACGCCCCGACGCCCAGCCCGAACCCGAGCACGGTGAGCGTGGGCAGCAGAAAGGACGAGAAGGCGCCGGCCCGCCAGGTACGCCGGTAACCCACCAGGTGGTATTCGAGCACCCGCAGCGCCGGCACCCGAGGCAGGGCGGGTCGGGTCAGTTGGGTCATGGCAGCCCCCTTCGGTGGTCTGGCTCAGTCGACGAGGGTGCGGCCCGTCAGGTGCAGAAAGACGTCCTCCAGGCTGCTGCGCCGGACCAGCACGTTCGTCGGGTGCAGCCCGAGCGCGGCGACCTCGGCCACTGTGGCGTCGCCGTCGGGCACGTAGACCAGGATCCGGTCGGGCAGCACCTCGACCCGCTCCCCCAGGGCGTCCAGCTTGCCGGCGAACGCCTCCTGCGACTCGGCGGCGAACCGCAGCTCGACCACCTCACGGGTGGCGTGCCGCTCGATGAGCGCGCGCGGCGATCCCTCGGCGACGATCCGGCCGCCGTCCATCACGACCAACCGGTCGCAGAGCTGCTCGGCCTCGTCCATGTAGTGCGTGGTGAGAACCAGGGTGACGCCCTGCTGCTTGAGTCGGAACAACCGTTCCCAGACCAGGTGTCGGGCCTGCGGGTCGAGACCTGTGGTCGGCTCGTCGAGCAGCACGATGTCGGGCTCGTTGACGAGCGCGCGGGCGATGGTGAGCCGACGTTTCATCCCGCCGGAGAGCGGCTCGACCTTGCTGTCCGCCCGGTCGCTGAGCTGCACGAAGTCGAGCAGCTCGGTGGCCCGCGCCCGGGCCACCCGGCGTGGAATGCCGAAGTAGCGCGCGTACGTCGTCAGGTTTTCCCGGACGGTCAGCTCGGGGTCGAGGTTGTCGAGCTGTGGACACACGCCGAGCCGAGCCCGGATGGCCGGACCGTCCCGCACCGGATCCATGCCCAGGATGCGCAGCTTCCCGCCGCTGGGCGGCGAGGTGCAGCCCACCATCCGCATGGTTGACGACTTGCCGGCACCGTTGGGTCCCAGGAAGCCGAACGCCTCACCGGCGCTGACCTCCACGTCGATGCCGTCGACGGCGGTGAAGTCGCCGAACCGCTTCACCAGCCCCCGTGCCTGAATGAGTGGTCGCCCCGTGTTCACCCCCGGACCCTAAACACCCGCCCCGACACTTCCCACCCGATTACCCGCCGATCATGGAGTTGTGGCACCTAACAGAGCGGATAATTCGGCCCATTTCCGGTGCCACAAGTGCATGATCGACGCGCAGGGAAGGCGGGGCGCAGGGTTAGAGGTCGGTGGGGGTGGTGGCGGCGCGGGCGGTGGCGACGAGGCGGTCGGTCTCGGCGAGGACGTCGGGGGCGTCGGTGGGGGTTCCCGGGTCGTAGTGGACCATCCAGGTCAGGCCGTCGCTACCGGCAACCCGGCGACCGACGACGCGGCCGGAGCCGCCGGGTACGGCGTGGTGCTGGGTGTACGCGACGGACCGGGTGACCCGGGTGCGTACCTGGTGCGGCAGGTCACCCGGGTCGAGCAGCAGGTACTGCTCGGCCGGCAACTCGGCGACCACCAGGTAGCCGTCCCGCTCGGCGACCTGCTCGCCCGGCGTCACCGTCAGTTCCCGACCCGACCAGACCGCCTTGACCACGTCGTGCCAGCCGATCCGGTGGCCCCGGCCCGGCAGCCAGAGCCCGAGGTTGGTGGCGACCACCACCCCGTCTCCCTCACCGTTGCCGGCGGCGGCCCAGGCCAGTACCCGTTCGTCGCGCTCCAGCGGCGGCCGGTCGGCGGGTGGCAGCTTGGGCCGGCGGCGGAACAGTGGCATCCCTACAACCCTCCCGCCGCCTGCTCGCGCAGGGCACGGGCGTGCTGCTCCAGCGAGAGCAACTCACCGAAGGCGGCGAAGTACTCGTCCTTGTTGTTTACCGGATTGATCCGCTGGATCCGGGACTTCAGCTCCCGGATGCGTGCGGTGACCGACCCCCACTGCAACCGGGCCATGGTGATCGAGACGTAGCGCGGATCCGGCTCGCCGTCGATCCGCAGCGGTTCCACGGCCAGTTCTCCGACAAGCGCTTGCGCGGCGAGGTCCTCGCACGCGTCCCGTACCGCTTCGATCCATACCGCGCCGCCGGCAGCCGACGCGGCCCCGCCGGCCGCGGCGACCGCCGCCCGCACGGCCACGTGCACCGGGTGCCGGTAGTCGGTCGCCTCGACCGCGTCGAACATCGGACCGGCAAGCACCGGCTCCTGGAGGGCCAGCTTCAGCGCCTCCCGCTCGACCATCGACTGTGGGCTGTCCACGCTCGGCTCGGTCCGGACGGGCCGCGCGGCCGGACCGTCCGTCGGACGTCCCGAGGCGGCGGTCGCCACCGCCCGCTGCACCGGCTCGATCTCCATGCCCAGGTCACCGGCGAGCTTACGGACGTACTCCGGCCGCTTCTCCCGGTCCTTGAGCTTCGCCACCAGGGGCGCGGCCCGTCGCATCGCCTCGACCCGACCGTCGACGGTGTCCAGGTCGTACCGGCTGATCACGTGGCGCAGCGCGAAGTCCACGAGCGGCTCGCGGCGGGCGACCAGGTCACGCACGGCCAGGTCACCCTTTGCCAGGCGCAGCTCGCACGGATCCATGTTGTCGGGGCTGACCGCGATGAAGGTACGCCCGACGAAGCGCTGGTCGTCGTCGAAGGCGCGCAGCGCGGCCTTCTGCCCGGCCGCGTCCCCGTCGAAGGTGAAGATGATCTCGCCAGCTACCGCGTCGGTGTCCAGCAGCAGCCGGCGCAGCACACCGATGTGATCGGCGCCGAACGCGGTGCCGCAGGTCGCCACGGCTGTCGGCACACCGGCCAGGTGGCAGGCCATCACGTCGGTGTAGCCCTCGACCACCACCACCCGCCCCTGCTTGGCGATCTCCCGTTTGGCCTGGTCGATGCCGTAGAGCACGTGGGACTTCTTGTAGATCGGCGTCTCGGGGGTGTTCAGGTACTTCGGACCGTCGTCGTCGGCGAAGAGTTTGCGCGCACCGAAGCCGATGACGTCGCCGGTCAGGTCCCGGATCGGCCACAGCAGCCGCCTGCGGAACCTGTCGATCAGACTGCCCGAGCGGGCCGGTCGGGACAGGCCCGCGGTGACCAGTTCGTCGTGACTGAAGCCACGCTGACGCAGGTGCTTGGTGAGCAGGTCCCACCCGTCGGGGGCGAAGCCGCAGCCGTACCGCTGCGCGGCGGCCCGGTCGAAGCCGCGCTCGGCCAGGAACTCCCGGGCGGTACGCGCCCCGGCGGTGGTGAGCTGGGCGGTGTAGAACTCGACAGCGGCGGCGTGCGCGGCGACCAGCCGCTGCCGCTGGCCCTGCTGAGGGCGGTTCGGCCGGGGTGCCGACCGGTCGTCCTCCAGGTAGCGCAGTTGCAGGCCGGCGCGGGCGGCGAGCCGTTCCACCGACTCGACGAAGCTGAGATGCTCCGCGTCCATCAGGAACTTGATCGCGTCGCCACCGGCGCCGCAGCCGAAGCAGTACCAGACGTTACGGGCCGGCGAGACGTTGAACGACGGGCTCTTCTCGTCGTGGAAGGGGCAGAGCCCCTTGAGGTTGCCGCCGCCGGCCGACTTGAGCGTCACCGTGTCGGAGATGATCTCGGCGATGGACGTCCGCTCGCGGACCAGCGCAATGTCCTCGTCCCGGATCCGCCCCGCCATGCCGCCACCTCCTCGGCCTACATCCTGCCCTGCCCGCCCGGGCGGCACGGAGGGGCCCCTCGGTGCCGGCCCGCGCCGATCCGCCCGCGTCGTGCCGGCGAGCCAGCCGGCACGACGCGGGGGCCGAGGGCCACCAGGTGGCGGTCAGCGGGACCGGCGCCGCAGGTATCGGCGTACCGGCGGCGGGTCCTCCTCCTCGTACGATCGGGCCGCGCGCACCGCCTCGGCCAGCCCGTGCGGGCGGGTACGCACCGGTGCGGCAAGCAGTGGATCGCGGGACATGTCCTTGACCAGGGCGACGGCCAGACCGAGCATCACCACCACGAACGGCAACGCCACCATGATGGTGGCCTGTTGCAGCGCGTCCAGCCCGCCGACGAGCAGCAGCACCGCGGCGACCGCGCCGATCAGAACTCCCCAGGCGACCACCACCACCCGGTGCGGGCGCAGCGCCCCCCGGGAGGTCAGCGAGCCCAGTACCAGCGAGGCGGAGTCGGCGCTGGTGACGAAGTACAACGCGATCAGCACCATGGCCAGCACGCTCGTCAGCGCCGCCAGCGGCAGCGCGTCGAGCAGCCCGAACAGCGCCTGCTCGCTGCTTTCCGAGGCGTCGGTCACCAGGTCGCGTACGCCAGTGGCCTGCACCCGCAGCGCACTGCCGCCCATGATCGCGAACCAGACGGCGCTGGCGCCGCTGGGCACCAGGAGCACCCCGATCAGGAACTGCCGCACGTTGCGGCCCCGGGAGATGCGGGCGATGAAGGTGCCGACGAACGGTGCCCAAGAGATCCACCACGCCCAGTAGAAGATCGTCCAGCCGCCCAGCCAGGCCGGGTCGGAGAACGCCCCGGTCCGGGTGGACATGAAGACGAGGTTGCTGAGGTAGTCACCGATGGAGGCGGGCAGCACCTCAAGGGTGTAGATGGTCGGTCCGACCACGAAGACGAAGAGCATCAACGCGACGGCAAGCACCACGTTCGTCGTGGAGAGCCATTTGATGCCCCGGTGCAGGCCGGTGAAGGCGGAGATGACGAAGGCCAGCGTGAGCGCCCCGATCACCACAAGCTCCACAGCTGTGCTGTCCGGCACCCCGGCCACCAGGTCCAGGCCGGCGGCGACCTGAAGGGCGCCGAGTCCGAGGCTGGTCGCGGAGCCGAAGACGGTGGCGAAGACGGCCAGCAGGTCGATGCCCTGACCGACAGGACCGTCGGCGCGGTCACCGATGAGCGGCCGGAACGCCGCCGAGATCCGGTTCTGCCGGCCCCGACGGAAGGTCGAGTACGCCAAGGCCAGCGCCACCACCGCGTAGATCGCCCATGGGTGCAGCGTCCAGTGGAAGAGGGTGAACTGCATGGCCGCCGACGCCGCCTGCCCGGTCTGCGGCTCGACGCCGGCCGCTGGTGGCGGCGTGGCGTAGTGCTGGATGGGCTCGGCGACGGCGAAGAAGACCAGGCCGATGCCCATGCCGGCGCTGAACATCATGGCGATCCAGGCGAGCGTGCTGAACTCCGGTTCCTCGTCGTCCTTACCGAGCCGGAGCCGGCCGAACCGGGACAGCGCCAGCACCACCGCCAGCACCAGGAAGGCGTTGGCCGCCACCACGAAGAACCAGCCGAACGTGTCGATCACCCAGGCCAGACCCGATTCGCCGACGCTCGCCAGCGAGTCACGGGCCAGCACCCCCCAGAGCACCACGGCGAGCACGCCACCGACGCTCAGGCCAAGCACGATCGGGTCGATCCTGCCGTCCTTGCCACCAGGTTCGGCGGTTTTCTCGTCCACCTGCTCGCTCATGGTCACCCCTGACCAGCCTCCCGTTCCGCTGCCGTCGTGCTCGGAGAAATTCCGGCGATTCACACCCAGGGAACCGACTTTTGGCCGTTCACGGGCGTGTTGGGGGGCCACCTTGCCGGTTATCGGTCCAACGGGTCAACCGAGCGGCACGGGCACGCGCGTCTCTTCGTCGGCCTCGACCTGACGGTTCCAGTCGGGCTTGGTGGCCCGCCAGCCCTCGTCGTCCAGGCCCCTGCGCCAGTAGCCGGAGATGGACAGCCAGTCGCGGGGAACCGACCGCTCCACCCGCAGCAACCGGCGCAGTCGGCGGACGAAGGACGCCTCGCCGTGCACGAAGGCGTGCACCCTGCCGGCCGGGAAATCCAGCCCGCGCACCGCGTCCACGAGCGCCTCGCCCACCGGGCGTACGCCCCGGTGCAGCCAGGTCAGCCGCACCGCCCCGGGGCTCGGCAGCGGCTGCTCGTCGGCCGGGCCGTCGACCTCGATGAAGACGTGGGCGGGCGCGCCGACGGGCAACCGGGCCAGGGACGCGGCGATCGCCGGCAGGGCGCTCTCGTCACCGACGAGCAGGTGCCAGTCGGCTGCCGGGCTCGGCGCGTACGCCCCACCCGGGCCGACGAACAGCACCTCGTCGCCGGGCCGCAACGCCGCCGCCCACGGGCCGGCCAGCCCCTCGTCGCCGTGGTGCACCACGTCGACAGTCAGTTCCCCGGCCGCCGCGTCCCAGTCGCGCACCGTGTACGCGCGCAGCCGGGGCCACTGCTCTCGTGGCAGGTCACGACGGATGGCGGCGAGATCGACAGGGCGCGGCAGGTCGACCCCGGCGACCGGAAACACGACCTTGATGTAGTGGTCGGTGAACTCGCCGACCGGCAGGCTGGCCAACTCTTCGCCGCCGAGCACCAGCCGGACCACGTGCGGGGTGGGCCGCCAGGTGCGCAGTACCCGGGCGGAGGTGACCTTCTTCGGGCGATCCGTCATTCGGTTAGGCTAACCTCACTCGCGGCGTGCCGTCCGACCCCGGTCCCGATGTCAGCTTCTGCCCAGGCGATCGTGCCAGGCCAGCGCGGCGGGGTCGGTCAACGAGGCCACCTGGTCGATCACCACCCGCAGCCGGGCGTGGTCGTCGGGTGCCTCCCGCCACAGCGGGGCGAAAACCGGGTCGAGCGCTTTCGGTGCCCGCGCTGCCAGGATCTCCACAAGCCCGGCGACGATCTCCCGCTGCCGCTGGTAGCGGCCCTGCGCACCCGGCCGACGCATCACGTAACGCAGGGCGATGCCCTTGAGCAGCGCGCACCGGGCGCGCAACGGCCGGGGCACGACCAGGTCGGCTGCGTACCGCCGATGGGGTCCCGGGCCGAACCGTTCGGTGGTGGCGGCGACTGCTGTCGCCACGAACCGGCCGGTCAGCACGCTCGTGGTGGCCTTCAGCGCGGCCTGGGCCCGATGACTGCCGTCGTAGCCGGCCAACGGGGCGAGCACCGGGTCAGCCAGCAGGTCGGCAAGCGTCTCGTCTAGGTAGTCGCGCGACTCGGTCGAATAGACGGCGGCGACGTCGGCGCAGAGCGCCGCCCGTTCATCGGAGTCGGCGAGCAGCGGCTCCAGGGTGAGGTACCCGCCGTGGATGCCGTCCTCGACGTCGTGCACCGAGTACGCCACGTCGTCGGCCCAGTCCATCACCTGCGCCTCCAGGCACCGCCGCTCGCCGGGCGGCGCACCCTGTCGAAGCCAGGCGAAGGCAGGCAGATCGTCGGCGTACACGCCGAACTTGCGCCGGCCGGGCTGGCGGGTCCACGGGTACTTGCCTACCGCGTCCAGTGCGGCACGGGTCAGGTTCAACCCGACAGATGCCCCGTCCGGGCCGTACACCTTGGCCTCCAGCCGGGTCAACACGCGCAGCGTCTGGGCGTTGCCCTCGAACCCGCCGCAGTCGGCGGCCAGCTCGTCGAGTACGCCCTCGCCGTTGTGACCGAACGGCGGGTGACCGAGGTCGTGGGCCAGCCCGGCGGTGTCCACCAGGTCCGGATCACAGCCGAGCCGGGCACCCATCTCCCGGGCGACCTGGGCCACCTCCAGCGAGTGGGTCAGCCGGGTACGCAGGAAGTCGTCGGTGCCGGCCGTGTGCACCTGGGTCTTCGCGGCCAGCCGACGGAACGCCGCCGAGTGCAGCACCCGGGCCCGGTCCCGTTCGTACGGGGACCGGCCGTGCTCCGGGTCCTTGACCGGCTCCGCCACCCGACGCGCCGCGTCCGACCCACCGGCCGCAGCGCTCAATCCCCACGCTGCCGCAGCACGCAGAACTCGTTGCCCTCCGGGTCGGCCAACACCGTCCAGTCGTCGCCGTCCTGACCGATGTCGACGTGCCGGGCACCCATGTCCACGAGGCGTTCCACCTCGGCCTCCCGGTCGGTCGGGCGCAGGTCGAGGTGCAGCCGGTTCTTGCCCTCCTTGACGCCGGTCACGGGCACGAAGACGATGCCGGGCAGCCGGTCCACGCTCTGCCGGATCTCCACCTCGTCCGGCCGCTCGTCGACCACCTGGTAGCCGAGCGCCTCGGCCCACCAGCGCGCCAGCCGGCCCGGGTCCCGGGCGTCGACGGTCAGGCTCTCCCACACACTTGTCATGCGGGCACCGCCACCGCGGCGCCGACGGGCTCTGACAACTCGGCACGCGATCTCATCCGGCCACCCCCTTCGCGAAAGACGGTCCATGGGCGAAGTCAGGTTACGCCCGGGGATCCGGTTCGGCGCGGCGGCGACGTGCCCACGGCGGGTCCGCATCCTCCGATCAGACGAGAGTTGTCGCCCAATTGCCGACGGTAACGGGATCGCACTCATCGACGTCCACGGGTAGCGTCGCCATCGCGGAACGTCACTTGTTGAGGCGGAGACACGACCGGTGGGAGAGACACGCTCGTGAACGCGGAAACGATGATGGGTACCGAGCTGCGGGGCCTGCGCCGACGCCGCCCCGAGGTCGCCGGCACGGTCCTCGCCGGCACTGACGGCCTGCTCATCTCCAGCGACCTGCCCACTACCGACGCCACCCACCTGGCAGCGCTGGCGGCGGCCAGCTTCGGCCTCGGGCACCGGATGGCGGCCACCGTACGACAGGGTGAGTTCCACGAGTCCGTGGTGCACACCGCCGCCGGCTGCGTGGTCACCTACCCGGCCGGTCGGGACGCACTGCTCACCCTGGTCGCCGAGCCGGGCGCGGATCTCGCGGCGCTCCGCGAGGAGGCCCGTGGGGTGGTCCGCCGCACCGGCCCGGCCCTTGCCGCCTGCCGCCGCCCGACCCTGCTGCCCCACCAGGCGGATCCGCACGCCCCGCTGGCGGTCCGCACACCCATGGCCTCGATGCCGAACCAACGCCCCCGCCGCGACCCGTCCATCACCTGGCGCCGCCCCCCGATCTGACCGCTCCACCCGGCGCCGCCCGCCAAGGGGTGCACCGCACCCCACCACTCGCCACACCTCGACCCCCCGCAGGCCGGGCCACGCGGTAGGCACACCCTGCCTTGCGCGCCACGCGGTACGACGCCACGCCGTACTCCGCGCTGCATCGCGCCACGCTGCATCGCACGCCACGCGGTACGCCACGCTGCATCGCACGCCACGCGGTACGCCACCGGACGGCCCGCACAGCCCACGCCACACCGCGTACTACGCCACACAACCCGCCGCCGCGCCCCGCCCAAGACGACGCGCAGTGCGCGACGCCCCAGGCCAAGCAGCAACATCGGGGATGTTGCTGTGTCGAGCCGCCGTGAGGCAGCAACATCCCCGATGTTGCTGCCTCACGGCTGACCCGGCGCGACCCGGGGGCGCAGCGGGACCCCGTGTGGGAGGGAGGCGGCGGTTCGCCCCGGGGCGGGGCGAGCCGTGCGGTCAGCGGCTGTCGGAGCCGGTGGTGACCACTGCCGCCCGGCCGGCCTCCAGTCGCGCCACCGGCACCCGGAACGGCGAGCAGGAGACGTAGTCCAGCCCAACCGAGTGGAAGAAGTGCACCGAGTCGGGGTCACCGCCGTGTTCGCCGCACACCCCGAGCTTGAGCCCCGGCCGGGCCGCCCGCCCCTCCTCGGCGGCGATCCGCACCAGCCGGCCGATGCCGTCGGCGTCGATGGACTCGAAGGGCGAGATGCCGAAGATGCCCAGTTCCAGGTAACGCCAGAAGAACGCGCCCTCCACGTCGTCGCGGGAGAAGCCCCACCCCATCTGGGTCAGGTCGTTGGTGCCGAACGAGAAGAACTCGGCGGCCTCGGCGATCTGCCCGGCGGTCAACGCCGCCCGGGGCACCTCGATCATGGTGCCGATCAGCACGTCAACGTCGCTGCCGCCGACCACCTCGGCGATGATCCGCTCGGCTTCGGCGCGTACCGTCTCCAGCTCCTGGACCGCGCCGACAAGCGGGACCATGATCTCCGGGCAGGGCCGGACCCCCAGGCGGGTGCACTCCACCGCCGCTTCGGTGATCGCCCGGACCTGCATCGCGAAGAGTCCGGGGATGACCAGACCCAGGCGTACGCCGCGCAGCCCGAGCATCGGGTTCTCCTCGTGCATCCGGCGCACCGCCGCGAGCAGCGCTTCCTCCTTGGCGACGTCCTCACCGCGCTCCTGGGCGACAGCCACGTTCACCGCGAGCTGCTCCAGCGGGGGCAGGAACTCGTGCAGCGGCGGGTCGATCAGCCGGACGGTGACCGGCGAGCCGTCCATCTCCCGGAAGATTTCCACGAAGTCGGCCCGCTGCAACGGCAGCAGCGCGGCGAGCGCGTCCTCCCGCCCGGCCGGGTCACGCGCCAGGATCAGTCGTTCCACAAGCTCCCGGCGGTCGCCCAGGAACATGTGCTCGGTGCGGCAGAGTCCGATGCCCTCGGCGCCGAAGCGCCGGGCCCGGGCCGCGTCGGCGGCGGTGTCGGCGTTGGTGCGGACCGCCAGGCGTCGCGTCGCGTCGGCGTGCGACATGATTCGGTGTACGGCCCTGACCAGCGCGTCTTCGCTGGTGGCCGGGTCGACCTCGCCCTCGAAGTAGCGCACCACCTCGGACGGGCTGACCGGCACCTCACCCAGATAGACCTTGCCGGTGGTGCCGTCGATGGAGACCACGTCGCCCTCGGTGACCGTCCGCCCGGCCACGACGAACCGCCGCTTCGGCACGTCGATGTCCAGCTCGTCGGCACCGGAGACGCAGGTCTTGCCCATGCCCCGGGCCACCACCGCGGCGTGGCTGGTCTTACCGCCCCGCGAGGTGAGGATGCCCCTGGCCGCGATCATGCCGTTCAGGTCGTCCGGGTTGGTCTCCCGACGGACCAGGATGACGGCCTCGCCCTCAGCGGCCAGCTCGACGGCGCGGGCCGAGGTGAAGACCACCTTGCCGACCGCCGCACCCGGTGACGCACCAATCCCGGTCGCGACCGGCTCGAACTCGTGGTCGAGCTGAAAACGCGGGAACATCAACTGGGCCAGTTGCGCGCCGTTGACCCGGTGCAGGGCCTCGTCGAGGTCGATCAGGCCCTCGTCGACGAGCTGCCCGGCGATGACGAACGCGGCGGCGGCCGTACGCTTGCCGACCCGCGTCTGGAGCATCCACAGCTTGCCGCGCTCGATTGTGAACTCGATGTCGCACAGGTCCCGGTAGTGCCGCTCCAGCCGAGCCATGTAGTCGAGCAGTTCGTCGTAGGAGTCCTTGTCGATCCGCTCCAGCTCCTGCAACGGCACGGTGTTGCGGATGCCGGCCACCACGTCCTCGCCCTGGGCGTTGGCCAGGTAGTCGCCGTAGATGCCCTGGGCGCCGCTGGCCGGGTCGCGGGTGAATGCGACCCCGGTGCCGGAGTCGGGGCCGAGGTTGCCGAAGACCATCGCCACCACGTTGACGGCGGTGCCCAGGTCGGCCGGGATGCGCTCCTGCCGGCGGTAGACCACCGCCCGCTCGGCGTTCCACGAGTCGAACACCGCGCGTACCGCCAGGTCCAGCTGCTCGCGCGGCTCCTGCGGGAACTCCCGCCCGGTGTGCTTGCTGAAGATCTTCTTGTACGCGTCGACAAGCCCGCGCAGGTCGTCCGCGTCCAGGTCCAGGTCGAGGTCGGTGCCCTTGGCGCGTTTGGCCTCGTCGAGCGCGTGTTCGAACTCCTCGCCCGGCACGTCGCAGACCGTCTTGCCGAACATCTGGATCAGCCGCCGGTAGGAGTCCCAGGCGAACCGGTCCGCTCCACCGGAGGCGCCCTGGTCGGTGGCGGCACCGGCCTGCCGGGCCAGCCCCTCGACGCTGCGGTCGTTGAGCCCGACGTTGAGCACGGTCTCCATCATTCCGGGCATCGAGAACTTCGCCCCGGAGCGCACGGAGACCAACAGCGGGTCGTCCGGGTCGCCGAGCCGCCGGCCCATCTCGCGTTCCAGCGCCGCCAGGTGGGCGGCGATCTGCTCGGCCAGCCCGGCCGGTTCCGCACCCGTGTCGAGGTACGCCCGGCACGCCTCGGTGGTGATGGTGAAGCCGGGCGGCACCGGCAGGCCGAGATTCGTCATCTCGGCCAGGTTCGCCCCCTTGCCGCCGAGGAGGTCCTTGAGCTCCTTGTTGCCCTCGGCGAAGTCGTAGACGTACTTGTGCTCAACCGTCTCTTGCGCTGTCACCAGAGCCTCCCACGCGCCCGGATTGACACTTAACGAAGGTTCAGTTTTTTGATACCCCGGATCCATGGACTGGTAATCCGGGGAGTCGTGCCGATCGGTGGGCGAAGGCTAAGCGAACAACGCGCAGCCCGGGAGCACTCGGTGACAATAGGCACAGCAATCACGACTGTCCGCGTTCAGGACGGTTGTTGGGAACGATTCCACGCGCACATTCACGCAATTGCCGGCCTCCCCGTACGCTTGACGGCACGCTCCGTGACCATCTGGCACCATTGCCACAACCGCCGCGAATACACCCCCTCGGGAGTCCTCGTGTCCGCCCCACCCGACACCACACCGGAACCACTCGACCCGACCCGCTCCGGCAACCTCGCCGAGCTGTCCGAGGTGACGCCCACCCCGGCGACCGGCTACACCGCTGCGGACCACATCGCCGCAGGTGACGGGACGTCCGTGCGGGCTGACACCGAAACGGCCGTGCCGGCGGACGACGCGGTTCAGGCCGCCGGGCGTACCGCCGGGGAGCTGGCCAGTGCGGCGGAGCGGGAGGCGGCGGCGCTGCTCGCACCGCCGGCACCTGTCCGACTGGGTGAGGTGGTGCCCGCGCCGGAACGGGTCGAGCCGGACGCCGCGGCCGACTACCTGCTCGCCGCCGACGCGGTGATCCGGGTCAGCGCCGATCCGGCTGCCGTGGCCGTCGCCGGGCACCTCGCCGCGCTGCTGCGCCCGGCGACCGGATACCCGCTGCCGGTGACCGACACCGCCACGCCCGTCCCCGCCGGCGGCATCGCCCTCGACCTCACCGGCGACGCCGCCCTGGGCGCGGAGGGCTACCGGCTCGACATCACCACCGACGGCGTACGCATCGCCGCCGGCACCGCAGCCGGCCTCTTCCACGGGGTACAGACGCTGCGGCAGCTGCTGCCGGCAGCCGTCGAGAGGTCCACCCCGGTCGCCGCCCGCTGGGTGCTGCCCGGCGGGTCGATCCTCGACCGCCCCCGCTACCCGCACCGGGGCGTGATGCTCGACGTGGCCCGGCACTTCTTCGGCGTCACCGACGTGCTGCGGGTGATCGATCACCTGGCCCGCTACAAGCTCAACCGGCTGCACCTGCACCTCACCGACGACCAGGGCTGGCGCATCGCGATCGACTCGTGGCCCCGGCTGGCCACCGTCGGCGGGGCCGGCGCGGTCGGCGACGCGCCCGGCGGGTACTACAGCCGCGCCGACTACCAGCGGATCGTGGCGTACGCCGCCGACCGGCACATCACCGTGATCCCCGAGGTCGACCTGCCCGGTCACACGAACGCCGCGCTCGTCGCCTATCCGGAACTGGCACCGGATCGGGTCGCGCCGCCGCCGTACGCCGGCACCGAGGTCGGCTTCAGCTACGTCGACCCGGCCAACGAACGCACCTACGACTTCGTCACCGACGTGCTCGGCGAGATCGCCGCGCTCACCCCCGGCCGGTGGCTGCACATCGGCGGCGACGAGGCGTTCAAGGTGCCCGCCGAGGTGTACGCCGGTTTCGTCGAGCGGGTGCAGCGCATCGTCGCCGAGTTGGACCGGGACGTGATCGGCTGGCACCAGATCGCTCCCGCCGCCCACGTCGACAGGCGGGTCCTCCAGTGGTGGGGCACGACCGGCGAGGACCCGGTGACCGCCGAGGCGGTACGCCGGGGGGCCCGGCTGGTCCTCTCCCCCGGCAACCACGCGTACCTGGACATGAAGTACGCCCCGGACACCCCGATCGGGCACGACTGGGCCGGCCTGATCGACGTGCGCCGGGCGTACGACTGGGATCCGGCCAGCCACCTGACCGGCGTACCGGCCGAGGCGGTGCTCGGCGTCGAGGCGCCGCTGTGGACCGAGTCGGTGACCACCCTCGCCGAGATCGAGTTCATGCTGTTCCCCCGGCTGCCCGCCATCGCCGAGCTGGGCTGGTCACCCCGGTCGACGCACGGCTGGGTCTCGTTCCGGGAGCGGCTGGCGGGGCACGGCCCACGCTGGGACACCGCCGGCATCGCGTACCACCGCTCTCCCGAGCTGCCCTGGCCACAGCCGGCGACGCCGATTCCCGCTCCGCGTGGTCCGGCGGTCAGCCGCTCCGGTGGGCCGCCAGCCCGTCCAGGAGCAACTCCAGGCCGAGGGTGAAGCGGTCCACCGGTCCGGCGGCGAACAGTGCGTCGCGCAGCGCGACGGTGTGCGGAAAACGGTCCGCGGGCAGGTCGCGGTAGTACTGCGCGACCTCAGCCCAGCGCCGCCGTACGGCCTCCGAGCCGCCGGATCCCGCGAACGTCGTTCGCATGATGGACGACGGGCTGACCCCCGGTGCACCGGGTGGGCTTTTCGAACGGATCGCGGCGTATGTCGGGACAGCCTGGCTCGGTGTGGCCGGCGCTCGACTCCTGGCCCACCGCCGACGCCCTCAGCCGGCAGCACGGCGCTTATCGCATGGTCGGCCCCTGGCCACCGCCGACGCCTTCAGCCAACAGTCCGGCGCTGATCGCGTGGCCGGCCCCTGAAAGCCGACTCCCGGCGCACCGCCGCCTCCGTCGGCCGGCAGCCCCGCCGTTGGCACGGCCGGCACCGCTGCGCGGAACACCTGCCGGGACATTCGTGCACGGCGTGGCCCGGATGTCCGATTCGCCGGTGACCGGGGCCACGCTGCCGGCGGAATCGCGGGCCCGGCCCGGTGGTTATACATGGCGTAACCGCGAGCGCCTCCCCGGCGCCGCCCCGGCCCGGTCGGAATGATCCCTCACCCCCGGGCGTTACACCCCCCGGTACACCGCCGAAGCCATCCGCCCTCCCCCGCGCGAGGGCCCCCCGGAATGGCCCCGGCCCACCCGGCGATACACCCACCCGGGCATCACGTCCCGGGCACCGAACGCCGGACCAGCGCGTAGCACGTCTCCCCTTTCCCGCATGGCCCACCCGCATCCCCCGCGGGCCGGAGCCACGCGCACCCCCGACCGAAAGGTGCGAAACCATGGCTACCACCATCCTGCGCAAGACCGCCCTGACCATCGCCGCAGCCGCCGCCACCGCCGGTGGCATCGCCGGCCCCGCCATCGCCGCCCAGGCCACCCCGGCCGTCCAGGCCAGCGCCGTGACACAGGACCGCAAGCCCGGCGGCGAACGCGAACTCGGCGTCCGCTACGAGGCGCAGCCCAACTTCTACTACTGCGGCCCCGCCGCCGCCCGCAACGCGCTGAGCGTGCAGGGCAAGAACATCGACGTGGACACCATGGCCAAGGAGATGCGCACCACCGAGGCCGGCACGAACTCCATCAACGACATCACCCCGGTGCTGAACAAGGAGACCGGCAAGGACGTCTACAAGTCGGTCGAGATCGCCGGCGCCAAGGCTGACGACAAGCAGACCGACAAGCTGCGCGACGACATCGTCCGCACCGTCGACGACGGCCGTGCCGTGGTCGCCAACATCGCCGGCACCGCCACCGACACCGACGGCACCGCCCACAGCTTCGAAGGTGGCCACTACATCAGCATCGTCGGCTACCGCGACAACGGCGACACCGTCACCATCGCCGACTCCGCCAACCCCGCCCAGGCCTCCTACCGGATGAGCATCGACACCCTCGCCGACTGGATCGCCACCCGCGGCTACAGCGCCACCTCCTGACCAACCCAACACCACGAAGGGCCGACCCCACCAGGGGTCGGCCCTTCGTCATCCCCACCCCACCCCACCCCACCCCGCCCCGCGGATGCGACAACATCGGGGATGTTGCTGCCTCAAGCCACGGGCCAGACAGCAGAATCACCGAAGTTGCTGCCTCCGGCGGGGGCGCCCACCCCCACGCGGTGCCCGTGACGGGTCAGGCCACCGGGGTCAGGAACTCTCCCCGAAGGTGCAGACGGTGCGGCCCGGCGGACATCACGGAGGGGGCGCTCGGCCGGTCAGCCGCCGGAGTCGTCAAGCTCGGCGCCCTCGGGAACGGTGTCATCGTCGCGGCTGGCCAGCCAGCCGTCGGGCAGGAAGACCTTGCCCGGTGAGTTGGTGCGACCACGCGGCTGACCCAGCGTCTCCACCGGGAACGGCACCGCCGGGTCGAGTTTGCCGAGCAGGTCGTCGAGCTGGGCCAGGCTGTCGATCATCGCCAGGGAACGACGCAGCTCGCTGCCGATCGGGAAGCCCTTGAGGTACCAGGCGACGTGCTTGCGGAAGTCGGTGCAGCCGTCCCGCTCACCACGCGCCGGGTTGCGGGCACCTGCGGTGAACTGCTCGACCAGCAGCTCGGCGTGCCGGCGCATGGTCACCGCCACCTCGCCGAGGGTGGGCAGCCGACGCTGCGACGAGCCGTTGAACGCCGCCTCCAGGTCGGCAAAGAGCCAGGGCCGCCCCAGACAGCCCCGGCCGATGACCACGCCGTCGACACCGGTGTGCGCCACCATCCGCAGCGCGTCGTCTGCCTCCCAGATGTCGCCGTTGCCGAGCACCGGCACGTCGAGTGCCTGCTTGAGGGTGCCGATGGCATCCCAGTCCGCCGTACCCGAGTATCGCTGGGCGGCCGTACGCCCGTGCAGGGCGACCGCGGCGACGCCGGCCTCCTGGGCGGCGAGCCCCGCCTCGACGTACGTCAGGTGGTCGTCGTCGATGCCCTTGCGCATCTTCACGGTGACCGGCACCCCGGCGGGTGACGCGGCGTCCACCGCGGCCCGCACCAGGCGGGCGAAGAGCCGCCGCCGCCAGGGCAGCGCCGCACCGCCGCCACGACGGGTCACCTTCGGCACCGGGCAGCCGAAGTTGAGGTCGATGTGATCGGCGAGGTCCCGCTCGACCACGATCCGCACGGCGGCGGCTGTGGTTTCCGGGTCGGTGCCGTAGAGCTGGAGGCTACGCGGGCGCTCGTCCGCCCCGAACGCAATCATCCGTAGCGTCTTCGGGTTCCGCTCGACCAGGGCGACCGTTGTGATCATCTCGCAGACGTAGATCCCGCCGCCCTGCTCCCGGCAGAGCTGCCGGAAGCCGACGTTCGTGATGCCGGCCATCGGCGCGAGCACCACCGGCGGCCACACCTGGTGCGGCCCGATGCGCAGCGGCGGCAGCTCGGCCGCGGAACGGAGGGCGGTTTCCACAGTTCAAGGGTACGGGGCTCGCCGTCAGCGCCGCCGCCACGGCCACCGGCGGCCACCGCCACCGGACGCCTGCCGGACCAGCGCCTCCGCCGCCCGCAGCTTCTGCTGGATCTCCGTGCCGCTCACACCCAGCATGTCGGTCAGCAGGATGCCCTGCTTGACCACCAACCCGGCACGCTCCCAGCCCGCCGGCCGGGTGGAGTACTCCCGCGCCCGCTCGAAGATCTCCTCGCGTGCTTCTGGCTCCACGTCGTCGGCCCTTCGTCGTCTCCGTGCGGATCAGACCGCCCTGGGAGACATCATTGGCCATGGATGCCAGTCGGCACGCCCGTGGCGCCCGGCCCGGACCTGCCGGACGGACCGGCACGCCCGGGCGCGGCCGAGGGATCAGCAGCCGGGCAGGCGGTCGATCAGGTAACGCTCGACCTGGTCCAGGCCGATCCGTTCCTGGGTCATGGTGTCCCGGTTGCGCACCGTCACCGCGTTGTCGTCGAGCGTGTCGAAGTCGACGGTGACGCAGAACGGGGTGCCGATCTCGTCCTGCCGGCGGTAGCGGCGACCGATCGCCTGCGAGTCGTCGAACTCGACCACCCAGCGCTTACGCAGGTCGGCCGCGAGCTGCTTGGCCTTCGGCGAGAGCGCCTCGTTACGCGACAACGGCAGCACCGCCACCTTCACCGGGGCCAGTCGCGGGTCGAAGCGCATCACGGTGCGCTTGTCGACGCCGCCCTTGGTGTTCGGTGCCTCGTCCTCGTCGTACGCCTCAAGCAGGAAGGCCAGTACCGCCCGGGTGAGGCCGGCAGCCGGCTCGATCACGTACGGGATCCACCGCTCGCCCTTCGTCTGGTCGAAGTACGACAGGTCGACGCCGGAGTGCTTGCTGTGCGTGGACAGGTCGAAGTCGGTGCGGTTGGCGATGCCCTCCAGCTCGGCGAACTCGGTGCCGCCGAACTGGAACCGGTACTCGATGTCGACTGTGCGCTTCGAGTAGTGCGAGAGCTTCTCCTTGGGGTGCTCGTAGAAGCGCAGGTTGTCCTCGGAGAGGCCAAGGTCGAGATACCAGTTCCAGCGCTCGGCGAGCCAGTACTCGTGCCACTGCTCGTCGGTGCCCGGCTCGACGAAGAACTCCATCTCCATCTGCTCGAACTCGCGCGTACGGAAGATGAAGTTGCCCGGGGTGATCTCGTTGCGGAACGACTTGCCGGTCTGCGCGATGCCGAACGGCGGCTTCTTGCGGGCGACCGTCTCCACGTTGCGGTAGTTGACGAAGATGCCCTGGGCGGTCTCCGGCCGCAGGTAGTGCAGGCCCTCGTCGCTCTCCACCGGGCCGAGGTAGGTCTTCATCAGGCCGTTGAACATCCGGGGCTCGGTGAAGGTGCCCTTGTTGCCGCAGTTGGGGCAGTTCAGCTCGGCCAGCGAGGTCGGCGGGCGGCCGTGCTTGGCCTCGTACGCCTCCTCGAGATGGTCGGCGCGGAACCGCTTGTGGCAGGACTGGCACTCGGTCAGCGGGTCGACGAATGCCTCCAGATGCCCGGAGGCGGCCCACACGTCCCGGGCGAGGATCACCGCGGAGTCCAGACCCACCACGTCGTCGCGCTGCTGGACCATCGTCTTCCACCACTGCCGGCGGACGTTCTCCTTGAGTTCCACGCCGAGCGGACCGTAGTCCCACGCCGACCGGGTGCCCCCGTAGATCTCGCTGGAGGGGAAGACGAAGCCTCGGCGCTTGGCGAGGCTGACGACGGCGTCGATTCGGTCGGCTGGCATTTTTCCTCCTACGCCGACTGGCGGTCGGCGGGGACGTGACGGTCGGCGGCTACGGCTCGGGACCACGGTACGACCGGCTCGGTCCCGAACCCAGCACATTACCTGCGGCCGGTCAGTTGACTCCGCAGACCTCCATGCCACCGGTCTGCGGATCCTGCGCGAGCACGACCTGCTGGCGCTCCTGGCCACCACCGCTGTAGGTCACCTCCACCGGCACGGTCAGCGTGGTGGTGTCCACCTCACCGACCCGGTAGGAAGAGATCTGAGGTTCAGCGGCGGAGCGGCGTTCGAACTCCTGCCGGGACTCGCGTCGCCGGGCATCCTCGCAGAGTTGGTCGTACGCCCGGCCGTAGTCGCCGTCGGAGAGGGCCCGGTAGTAGTCGCCGGAGACCGTCCGACCCTGCTCCTCGATCGCCTGCACCCCACTGACCAGCAGCCCGACCACTGCGGTGCCGCCACCACCGCAACAGAGCAGCAGCGCCAACGCCCCCGCGCCGAGGCCGAGCCAGAGCCGTGACCGGCCGCCCTCGGTCGGCGGTGCCGCGAACGGCGGTGCCACCCCCGGACCGGGCGGCGGCACCGGCGCTCCCGACTCCGGGCCGGGCGGTGACGGTACGGGCGGCAGTTGACCCCCGGGCGGGTTACCGGGTGAGAACTGGTCCCCGGGGGGCGCGGTGGGCTGGAGCTGACCCGCCGACGGCGAGCCGGGGCCGGTGCCATCGGTAGGTGGCGGGCCGGATGCGGCCGGCGGCGCGCCGCGTTCGCCGGGGACCTGAGGCCCCTGCTGGCCGGGCAGCGAGGGGTCTGGTGGTGGGGCTGCCGGTCCGGGAGCGGTCATGGAAGCCAGCGTAGTGCCCGGCGACTCAGCGGTAAGGACCCGCAGCCCGGTCACTGGCGACTGTGACCACGTCACCGCCGGGGGCGGCGCTCGCCAACGGCTCGTACGCGGACGGCTCGTCGAGGCTCTCGGCGAGCAGCGGCACTGCGGTGATCTTCACGTCGAACCCGCCGAGGGCGCGGCGGTAGGTGCCCACCGACTCCCACTCGGTGACCAGGCACCAGTGACGGGGGTCGTCCAGCGCCCGGACCAGCTGTCCGCGCTGGTAGCCGGGGCGGGCAGCGAGCGCGGCGAGGGCCGCGTGGGCCCGCGCGGTGAACGCCTCCGCGACGTCTTCGTCGACCACGAACCGGTTGGTCACCAGCACCGACGCCTCCTCCTCGTAGAGTCTGTGGGATGCAGCGTACGCAGCCTGGGATCGCCGCCCGACTGGCCCGGACCAACCCGACGACGGTGTTCCTGGTCACCCTCCTCCTCGCGCTTGTCGCGTTCTTCGCCCCGGGCGTGATCGGCGGGCTGTTCACCCTGCTGCTGGCCGGTGCGCTGGCGACCCTGCTGGTGACCACCTGGTCGGTGCAGACGCCACAGACCCGGGCGATCCGACTGATCGTGCTGACCCTGCTGGTCACCGTCGGCCTGGTGAAGCTGCTCTGACATGCAATCATGCGTTTTTGACAATCATTGTCGTTGTCGCGGAGAGTCGATGACATGACCTTCCGCCCCGCCCCGCGTGCCCTGGCCACCGCCACGGCCGCCCTGCTCGCCCTGACCGGCGTCACCGCCTGCTCGAACAACGACAGCCCGGCCGGCGCCGACCCGCAGCGGGTCGACGTGGTGGCCGGTTTCTACCCGTTGCAGTTCCTCGCCGAGCGGATCGGCGGCGACGCCGTGGCCGTGACGAACCTGGCCCGCCCCGGTGCCGAGCCGCACGACCTGGAGCTGAACCCGGGCCAGGTGGGCCAGATCAGCGAGGCGGAGCTGGTCCTCTTCCTGCACGGCTTCCAGCCCGCCGTGGACGAGGCGGTCGAACAGCAGGCCGGTGACCGCGCCTTCGACGTGGCGACCGTGGAGCCGCTGCTGGACGCCACCGCCGGTGGTCACGATCACGGCCACGAAGGCGAGGAGGACGGGCACGGCCACGAGGACGAGGAACACGCCGAGGAGGAGAAGCACGCCGAGGAGGCGTCCGACGGCGCCAAGGACCCGCACGTCTGGCTCGACCCGACCCGGCTGGCCACCATCGGCGACAAGCTGGCCGAACGGCTCGGCGCGGTCGATCCGGACCGGGCCGGCGAGTACACCCAGCGGGCCGCCGCCCTGCGTACCGAGCTGGAACAGCTCGACACGGAGTTCGCCGAAGGGCTGAAGACCTGCCAGCGTCGGGAGATCGTGGTCAGCCACACCGCGTTCGGCTACCTGACGCAGAAGTACCAGCTGGAGCAGATCGGCATCAGCGGGCTCACCCCGGAGGACGAGCCGTCCCCGCAGCGCCTGGCGGCGGTGGCCGAGGAGGCCCGGGAGCACCAGGCCACCACGATCTTCTTCGAGACGCTCGTCAGCCCGAAGGTGGCCGAGACCATCGCCCGGGAGGTCGGCGCCCAGACCGCGGTGCTGGATCCGATCGAGGGTCTGTCAGCCGAGGGCGGCGGGGACTACCTTTCGGTGATGCGTACCAACCTGCAGACCCTGAGGACGGCGTTGAGCTGCTCGTGACACCTGACGTCATCACCGTCACGCACGGGGTGGTCGGCTACGACGGCCGCCCCGTGCTTCGTGACGTCTCGCTGACCGTGACCGCCGGTGAGGTCGTCGCGGTCCTCGGCGCCAACGGCTCCGGCAAATCCACCCTGATCCGCGCGATCCTCGGGCTGGTCCCGCTGAGCGCCGGCACCGTGACCCTCTTCGGCCGGCCGGTACGCCGGTTCCGGCAGTGGCACCGCGTCGGCTACGTCCCCCAGCGCCTCGGCGCCGGCAGCGGCGTACCGGCCACCGTCGCCGAGGTGGTCGCCGCCGGGCGGCTGGCCCGCCGGGGAATCCTGCGCCCACCCGGGCGCACCGACCGGGAGGCGGTCGCCGAGGCGCTGCACGCCGTCGGCCTGGCCGACCGGGCGAAGGATCCGGTCAGCACCCTCTCCGGTGGCCAGCAGCAGCGCACACTCATCGCCAGGGCGCTGGCCGGGCGACCGGAACTGCTGATCCTCGACGAGCCGACGGCCGGCGTGGACGCGGCCAGCCAGGAGGCGTTCGCCGGAGCGCTGCGCGATTTCACCGTCGGTGGGGGCACCGTACTGCTCGTCGCCCACGAACTGGGTCCGCTGCGCCCGGTGATCGGCCGGGCGATCGTCGTGCACCAGGGGTTCGTGGCGCACGACGGCGCCGTGCCGGAGCCGGCCGGGCACCACGCGGCACCGGACCACGACCACGTGCATCCGCACGGTCCCGAGGAGCCCGCCGGGCTGTGGAGCGCACGATGAGCCTTTTCCAGTACGAGTACATGCAGCTTGCGCTGGTCAGCGCCCTGATCATCGGGCTCACCGCGCCCGCGCTCGGCATCTACCTGGTGCAGCGACGGCTGGCACTGATCGGGGACGGCATCGGGCACGTCGCGTTGACCGGGGTCGGCGCCGGCCTGCTGTTCCAGACCTCCCCCGTGATCATGGCGGTGATCGCGGCCACCATCGGCGCGGTCGTCATCGAGCTGATCCGGGAACGCGGCCGTACCTCCGGCGACCTGGCCCTCGCGCTGCTCTTCTACGGCGGCATCGCCGGCGGGGTGGTGCTTGTCGGGCTCTCCGACAGCACCAGCTCCAACCTCAACGCGTACCTGTTCGGCGCGCTGAGCACGGCGTCCCGGGCGGATGTCGCCACCATCGCGGTGCTGGGTGCGGCCGTGCTGATCGCGATGCTCGGGCTGCGGCCGGCGCTGTTCGCCGTCTGTCACGACGAGGAGTACGCCCGGGTCTCCGGCCTGCCGGTGCGCGCGCTCAACCTGCTGCTCGCGGTCACCACGGCGATCACGGTGACGATCGCCATGCGTGCCGTCGGCGTACTGCTGATCAGCGCACTGATGGTCGTCCCGGTGGCCACCGCGCAGCAGGTCACCCGGGGGTTCCGCAGCACGATGGCGGCGGCGATGGCGTTGGGCCTGTTCGCTGGCGGGGCGGGCATCTGGATGGCGGCGCTCGCCGACACCGCGCCCGGTGCCTCGGTGGTGGTGCTCGCGATCGCCTCGTTCGTGGTGGTCACCCTGCTGGCCGCCGCCTGGCGCCGGGTCCGCCGGGCCCGACCTCAACCCGCACCGGCTCCGGAGCCACACGAGGTGGTGCTCGGCGGGTCCTGATCACGAGCGGCGCGCCGGTATTGGTTACCGTTGCAGGGTGACCAGCGGATCCAGCTATGACGCGTACGAGGGTGCCAGCGAGTTGCTGCGCGCCCTCTCGGCACCGATCCGGCTGGCCATCGTCAGTGAGCTGGCCGGTGGTGAGCGCTGCGTGCACGAGCTGGTGGACAAGCTCGGGGTGGCCCAGCCGCTGGTCTCCCAGCACCTCAGGGTGCTCCGTGGGGCGGGTGTGGTCCGGGGCTCCCGGCGGGGGCGGGAGATCGCGTACACCCTGGTCGACGAGCACGTCGCGCACATCGTGGCCGACGCGGTCAGCCACGCCGGGGAGGGATCATGAGCGAGCGTAGCGAGCGAATCATCAGGCTCAGCGCGGATGTGCCTCATGACGGCACGCAGCGAAGCGGAGTGGCGTCATGAGCGACAGTGGTACGGCGGTTCGCAACACCCGTCAGCGTTCGGCGGTGAGCGCCTTGCTCGCCGAGGTGGAAGGCTTCCACAGCGCTCAGGAACTGCACGCGATGCTGCGCGATCGCGGCGAGCGGGTCGGGTTGACCACTGTCTACCGGACGTTGCAGGGCCTGGCCGACGCGGGCGAGATCGACGTGATGCGCCCACCTGGCGGCGAGCACCTGTACCGCCGGTGCAGCGAGGGTCATCACCATCACCTGGTCTGCCGGGCCTGCGGCCGTACGGTCGAGGTCGCCGGCCCGACTGTGGAGACCTGGGCCGACCGCGTCGCCGCCCAGCACGGCTTCACCAACGTCAGCCACACCCTGGAGATCTTCGGCACCTGCCCCACCTGCGCCCCCTGACCCCACCCCCACCCCACCCCCCTGCCCCACCGCCCACCTCGTCGATCTTGCACTTGTGGTCGCGACAGAAGCGAACGTAAGAGACATTTCGGCGACCACAACTGCAAGATCGGCGCGGGGCTGGGGGCGGCTGTCGGGGTGCCGGGGGGCGGGGTCCGTGGCAGGCTGTCCGGCGTGAAAATCTACGCTGATCGTTTCCCGACCGCGCTGCGACAGCTGCTCACCGATCTGCTCGTCGTCGCCTGGGTGTACGCGACGATCCGGGGCGCGCTGTGGCTGCATGACCTGGTGCAGAAGCTGGCCGTACCCGGACAGAAGCTGGAGGGGGCGGGCGGTGGGCTGGCCGACAACCTCGCCGAGGCCGGCGGCAAGGTCGGCCGGGTCCCGCTTGTCGGCGATGAGCTGACCGCGCCCTTCGAGCGGGCTGCCGGTGCCGCCCGTTCGCTGGCCGAGGCCGGCCGCGACCAGCAGGAACTGGTCGACCAGTTGGCCCTGGCACTGGCTGTCGGGATGCTGATCGTGCCGCTCGGACTGGTGCTGTTCGGCTGGTTGCCGCTGCGGCTGCGCTGGATGCGCCGGGCCGCCTCGGCGGCAACGCTGGCCGCCGCGCCCGCCGGCCGGGATCTGCTGGCCCTACGTGCCCTGGCCGGCCAGCCGCTGCGCAAGCTCACCCGCATCGCCCCCGACGTCGCCGAGGCGTGGCGCCGAGGCGACGACACCACGGTCAACGCCCTCGCCGCCCTCGAACTCCGCCGCCTAGGCCTCCGCGACCCCCACGCCCCCTGACCCCACCACCCACCCTCGCTCAAGCGCCGATCATGAAGTTGTTGTCGCGACACGCCGACATCGATGACAACAACTTCATGATCGACCCCGAAAGGGTGGGTGGTCAGGGGGTGGGTGGTGGGGGGAGGTGGCGGCGGGCGTCGGTGGGGGCGGTGGAGGGGCCGGGGGTCCAGGGGGCCACCCAGGGCAGGTCGGCGGGTGGCGGGATGACGCCGTCCTCCAGAGCCGTGTAGCGGCCGGCGAGGATGCGCTTGGCGGCCGTCACGTCGATCGAGTCGGTGTTCTGCCAGAGCGCGGTGAACAACGCGTCGACCCGGACCCGGGCCTGACGGCAGAACAGGTCGGCCAGCTCGACGTTCTCCGGCCTGGTGTCGCGCTCGGCGTGGGCGCGTACGCAGACCGCGCTCATCGCGAACAGCTCCGCGCCGATGTCCACCACCCGACCGAGGAACGCCTGCTTGCGTTCCATCTTTCCCTGCCAGCGGGACATCGCGTAGAAGGTGGACCGGGCCAGCTTCCGGCTGGCCCGCTCCACCTGACGCAGGTGCCCGGCGAGCGGGCCGAACTCGCCGTACCCGGTGGGCTGCTGCCCCTTGCCGACCGCGAGGGTCGGCAGCCACCGCGCGTAGAACGCGCCTGCCCGAGCGCCGGCCTTCGCCTTGCGGGAGAGCCCGGCGTCGGGGTCGATGATGTCGCCGGCCACCGACAGGTGCGCATCCACCGCCTCGCGGGCGATGAGCAGGTGCATGATCTCCGTGGAGCCCTCGAAGATCCGGTTGATCCGCAGGTCACGGAGCATCTGCTCGACCGCGGCCGGACGTTCGCCCCGGGCAGCCAGTGAGTCGGCCGTCTCGTACCCCCGGCCACCGCGGATCTGGATCAGCTCGTCGGCGATCCGCCAGGCCATCTCGCTGGCGTAGAGCTTCACCAGCGCCGCCTCGATCCGGATGTCGTTGCGGTCGTCGTCGGCGAGCAGACAGCAGAGGTCCAGCATGGTCTCCATGCCGTACGTGGTCGCGGCGATGAAGGAGAGCTTCTGGGCCACCGCCTCGTGCTCTCCCACCGGCCGGCCCCACTGGACCCGCTCCGCCGACCACTCCCGGGCCACGTTCAACGCCCACTTGCCGGCACCGACGCACATCGCCGGCAACGACAACCGGCCCGTGGTCAGCGTGCTCAGGGCGATCCGCAGCCCCTTGCCCTCGCCACCTATGACGTTCTCCTTCGGTACGAAGACGTCGTGGAAGCGGGTGAGGCTGTTCTCCAGGCCACGTAGGCCGAGGAAGGCGTTGCGCCGCTCGACGGTGATGCCCTCGGCGTCGCCGTCGACCACGAAGGCGGTGATACCACCGCGACGCCCCTCGGCCTTCGGCACCCGGGCCATCACCACGAGTTGGGTCGCCACGGTGCCGTTGGTGGCCCACAGCTTGACGCCGTTGATCCGGTAGCCGGCGCCGTCGGGTGTCGGTTCGGCGGTGGTCGCCAGGCGGGCCGGGTCGGAGCCCACGTCCGGCTCGGTGAGCAGGAACGCGGAGACCTCGCCGGCGGCCAGCCGGGGCAGGAAGCGACGTCGCTGCTCCTCGCTGCCGAACATCTTCAACGGCTGAGGTACGCCTATCGACTGGTGCGCCGACAGCAGCGCCCCGATCGCCGGGCTGACCGAGCCGGCGAGCATCAACGCGCGGCAGTAGTGCAGGTTGCTCAGGCCCAACCCGCCGTACTCCCGACCGATCTTCATCCCGAAGGCACCCAGCCGGGCCAGTCCCTGGAACACCTCGTCGGGGATCCGCGCGTCACGTTCGATCGCCGCGCCGTCCACCTCGGCGGCGACGTAGTCGCGGAGCCGGCCAAGGAACTCCTCGGCACGGGCCTGTTCCTCCGGATCCGGTCGCGGCCACGGATCGATCAGGTCGAGCCGCAGCCGACCCAGAAAGAGTTCCTTGCCGAAGCTGGGCCGGTCCCAGGTGGTCTGCCGGGCCGCCTCGGCGACCTGACGCGCCTCCTTCTCGGACACCTGCCCCGCGTCCGGCGCGGGCACCTGGCCCGATGCGTCCGGCGCGGGGTCGGCGTTACGGCTGTCGGTGGCTGACGGACTGTGATTCTCGGCGATGGCCACGGCAAACCCCCGAGGGCTCGATCCGGACAGTCGGACTGTTCCGCCTGTTCAGCAGGCTACCCGCGTTTGTTACCCAAAGGTAGCCACGGATATCCGCAGCAGTTGTCGGCTCAGTCCTGAGTCAGGCCGCTCGGGTCCTCGTCGTCGTCGATGTCGTCCTCACCCCAGTTGCGGCGGGCGAACGGGAGGGCCATCCAGAAGGTCAGGAACCACAGGCCGGTGACCGCGCTGAGCAGGAAGGCGATCGGTCGGGCGAGCACGAAGTCGGTGATCAGCAGCACCGAGCTCACCATCGCGACGAGCATGAAACCGAGGCCGCCGCTGGCCATCCGGTGCGCGAAGCGCACCAGTTCCGGCTTGCGCCCCTGCCGGAACAGCGCCCGGTGGAAGGCCACCGGCGAGATGATCATCGCGGTGGCGCCGGCGGCGGCCAGCAGCGCCACGATGTAGACGTCCCGCTGGAACGGAGTGGTCTCGCCGAAGCCGGCGCTGAACGGCAGGGTTAGCAGGAAGGCGAACAGGATCTGCACGCCGGTCTGCGCGACCCGCAACTCCTGGAGCAGGTCGGCGAAGTTGCGCTGCCACCGCTGCTTCTCGGTTTCCTTTGACACTGCGGACCTCCGGGGGGCTCCGCCGGCCCTCGCCGCCGGCGGCAACGCTGATGCCCCAACGGGTTCAAGCCGAAACCCGCTCGGGATCCTTGGCGGATCCGTCCACCGACGCGGGGCGTCCACGGGCGCGACCGGCCAGTGACAGAAAGCGCGCCATCGGTGCCGACCAGCCTCAGACCGGGCGTACCCGGGCCAGGATCGCCTCGGCAAGCGGCGTCGGCGCCTCGTCCGGGATCCAGTGGGTGACCCCGGTCAGTTGGACGAATCGGAAGTCCGCGGTCACGTGCGCGGCGCACGCCTGCGCGGCGACCCGCCCGATGGCGACGTCACCGTCGCTCCAGACGAACGTGGTCGGCACCGCCACCGGGCCGGTCGCCGCCAGATCCGCTTTCGACATCGCGCGATACCAGTTCAACGCGGTGGTCAGCGCTCCCGGCTCACGCATCGGATCGGCGTACGCGGCCACCCGGGCGTCGTCACCGACCCCGCGCAGCAGCCGGCGCAACCCGGCGGCACCCAACGCCAGCAGCGCCTTCTCGGCCACCCCCGGCTGCCGGAACAGCAGCATGTACGCCGAGCGGGCCTTCTGCTGCGGGTCGTGTGTCAACGCGTACGCCATGGCGGCCGGGTGCGGCACGGAAACCGCGGTCAGGGTTCGTACCCGGTCCGGGTGGGTGGCGGCCAGCGCCCACCCGACGACCGCGCCCCAGTCGTGTCCGACCACGTGCGCGGCGGGCACCCCGAGGGCATCCAGCACCGCCGCCGCGTCGGCGACAAGTTCACCGAGCCGGTACGCCTCGACCTCGGCGGGCCGGGCCTGCGGCGAGTAGCCCCGCTGGTTCAGCGCGTAGCTGCGCAGACCTGCCGCGTGCAGGGTCGGCAGCACGCCTTCCCACTCACCCGAGTGCTGCGGGAAACCGTGCAGCAGCAGCACCGGCTCGCCCTGCTCCGGACCCCCGGTGGCGACGTCGAACCGCAGACCCCGAGCCTCGATACGCATCCCGGCAGCCTACCGACGACCCGACACCGGCTCACAAAGGTGATACCAGGTCGGAGATCAACAGGGCGGCTCGGCCAGCGGCTCCATCCGGTTCCATCCGATCCAGCCTCGTTCGCGCAACAGCTCCTTCAGCCGCTGTATCCGGGGGTCGGACTCCTCGGCGAGCGCGTCCAGCAGGTCGTGCGGCATCTCGTCGTAAGACTCGTTGCTGACGTTCAGCTCGCCCGCGGCGTACGCCTGCTCGGCCAGGCAGGCCATGATGTCGGCGGCTTCCGCAAGTCGTGGATCATCGTCGACGTCGCCGTCGAAGACCTCGGACAGCACCCGGTAGAGCCGGACGATCCGCGGGTCGTCGAGCTGCGCGAGTTTGCCGGGCATGAAC
The DNA here is from genome assembly GCF_016863495.1 of Micromonospora andamanensis. GTDB lineage: Bacteria > Actinomycetota > Actinomycetes > Mycobacteriales > Micromonosporaceae > Micromonospora > Micromonospora andamanensis. The sequence goes on along the minus strand of NZ_BOOZ01000011.1, from coordinate 74,741 downwards.
TCGCGGACGCTGTCGGGCCAGCGGGCGGCGACCAGGATCCATCCGTCCCGTTCACCCGCCACCACCCGCTCGGACGCACCGATCTCCCGAAGCCGATGAAGGTAGGCGGTCACCTCCGGGGGGAGCGTCAGGCCGTCGCCGGCCGCGAGCTGCGCGATCTGCCGACGGCTGGTCTCAAGCCGTTCGATCTCGTCCCGGAGGTGCCTGTCGATCCTGCGGATCGCCGCCGTGAACGTGGGCGCGTCGGCTTCGAGTAGCTCGTCGATCCGGGACAACGGAACTCCGACGTTGGCGAGAGTGCGGATCTTGATCATCGACACGGCCGCCAGCGCGCCGTACCGCCGGTAACCCGAGGCGTCCCGCTCCGGCTCGGGCAGCAGCCCGATCTGGTGATAGTGCCGCACCGTCCGCACCGTGACACCGGCGTACGGCGCCAGTTGGTTCTCTCGCCCGGTGAGGATCTCGTCGACGGCCGCGAACTGCCCGGTGAGGCTGATGGCCTCGCGTACGTCGGGCGCCTGGGCCGCGACGTCGAAGCCGTTGACGTGCGCGGTGCCCGCGTCGGCCTTGAGCAGCGTGGACAGGATCTTCACCACCGTGGTCTTGCCCGCCCCGTTCGAGCCGAGCAGGGCGAAGATGCTCCCCCGTGCCACATCGAGATCCACGCCGCGCAGCACACGCAGCTTCTGGTACGACTTCTCCAGGCCCCGGACACGAATCGCAGGCCCCTGAAGCTGACTGGTTGTCACAGGGACGTTCATGCCGGTCAGCATGGAGGGTTGACGCAGCGTCATGGTCAAGCCCGCAGCGACGCCGATTCGCGCTGGCGTCACACCAGACCGAATCCGGCCGGCCGCCGGCAAGGTGGTCCTAGTCGTACGGGCGCTTGGGCGCCGGCACCTGCCGCCAGGACTCGACCTCAAGGTAGGGAATCTCGGCATCGTTCACCGGATCCCGGCCGAGCCGGTCGCTGTAGCGGCCGGTCACCTCCACCCAGGTGTCGTCGGGCAGCCCGGCCGGCACGTCCCCGGTCAACCCGAGCTTGACCGGGCGGCCGTCGGCGGCGCAGCAGGACAGCACCATCCGGGCCAGGATCGGCTCGCCGTCTCCGCCGGTGGCGATGAAGCCGGTGAGCTGCACCCGCCGATCGCCTATCGACGTGCCTCTGTCGAACAGTGCCCGGGACGCGTAGTCCAGGACGCTCACCTGCACCGGGTCACCCTCGGGCAGCGGCGGGTAGTCCGACTGCTGCTGGCTGCTCAGCGCGGTGCCGGCCTGGCCCGCCGCGTACGAGCCGAGGGCCGGCGGGGCGACCAGCAGCAGGCCGAGCACCGGCAGGATCAGCAGCCACCCGACCCGTGGTTCATGGTGGGCGTGTCCGTGCCCGTCGTGGTCGTCGTGGCCGCTGCCGGAGCCGCCGGCCGGAGCGCCGCCGGCCGGGGCCAGCGCGCGGGGGGCCGCCGGGCGCAGCTCGTACCAGAGCGTCATGATCGCGGCGGCGACCAGCAGCAGACCGGCGGCGATCAGGAAGGGCCGCAGCCCTTCCTTGACGTAGCGCAGGTAGAGGTCGGTGACGCTGGCCCGGATCACCGCGCCACCGAGCAGCAGCAGGATCACCGCCTGCGCCTGCCGGTTCACAGCAGCACCGCCCCGGCACCCACGGCGACCAGCAGGGCCACCACGAAAGTGGTCGGCGCGAACCGGAAGGCGAACCGGCGGCCGAACACCCCGGCCTGCATCGAGATCAGCTTGAGATCGACCATCGGCCCCACCACCAGGAAGACCAGTCGTGACGTGAGGGAGAACTGGGACAGCGAGGCCGCCACGAAGGCGTCCGCCTCCGAGCAGAGCGAGAGCAGTACGGCGAGCAGCGCCAGGGCCAGGATCGACAGCCACGCGTTGTCGGCGAGGGTCTGCAACCACCGCTCCGGCACCAGCACGTTGATGCTGGCGGCGGCCATCGCGCCGAGCACCAGGAAACCACCGGCGTGGGTCACGTCGTGACGGACCGCAGCCCAGAAGGCCCGACCCCGGGACGCGTCGTCCAACTCCGGCCGACGCGGCATCCTGATCCACTCGGTACGCCCGAGCCGCAACCAGAGCCACCCCATGATCATGGCGACGATCAGGCTCGCGACGCCCCGGGCGAGCACCATCTCGGGATTGTTCGGGAAGGCGACAGCTGTGGCGGTGAGCACGATCGGGTTGACCGCCGGGGCGGCGAGCAGGAACGCCAGCGCGGCGGCCGGCGTGACGCCCCGTCGGATCAGTGACCCGGCGATCGGCACCGCGCCGCACTCGCAACCCGGCAGCACCACCCCGGCCGCGCTGGCCGCCGGCACCGCCAGCGCCGGGTGCCGGGGCAACGCCCTGGCCCAGAAGGACCGGGGTACGAAGACCGCGATCACGGCGGAGAGCAGCACTCCGAAGACCAGGAACGGCACCGCCTGCACCATGATCGAGACGAAGACCGTGGTCCAGGTCTGGATGCGGGGATCGTCAAGGGCGGCGGCGATCGGCTCCCGAAAAATGATCAGGACAATCAGCAGCGCCGCCAGCACCTCCACCGAGCCGATCCGGTCGCCGAGCCAACGCCGGGGTGGCTCGCCACCCGCGGACGCCGGAGGGCGTGTCCCGGTGTCCACGCCCCCACCGGAGGACCGGCCCTCAGGTTCGCCGGCTGGCACGGCCCGGTCAGTGTCTGTGGTCACCCGTCACCCTTCGGCCGTGGCGGATCGGCGCACTGAGATTACCGTCCGGCGTGGATGGCGTCGATGGATGTCACAGATTTGGCCGAGCCGCCGCTCCCCCGAGACGGCCCGCTCGGATATCCCGCCGCCAGCAGGCCACGCTTCCCGGGTCGGCAGGTCACGGTTCCCGCGCCACCGGATCACGGGCGGCAGGCACCCGTCGTGACCTGGGGAGATCACATTGCCGGTGGATCTTCGGTGGTGTTAGCGTCGGCGGGACAGACAACACCTCCGACAGGGGAGCGCACAGCGCTGAGAGTGCGGGTCCGCCCGCAGACCCTCCGTACCTGATCTGGGTAATGCCAGCGCAGGGAGTTCGGTCCACCTCCAGCCCGCCACCGTTCGGCGCCGCCGGCGGGGCGTGCGTCTTGCCTGGTTCGCATCTGGACTGGGAGCGACAATCGTGAAGACCACCGACAGCAACCGCTGGCGCACCATCGACATCGTGGTGGCCTCGGTCATCGCCGTCGCCTTCGGCGTCATCTTCTGGGCCTGGGGCCTGGTGTGGAGCGCCACCGAGGGCGCCTTCAGCTTCTTTCCGCCGGCACAGACCCTCATCTACGGGGTCTGGCTGGTGCCGGCCGTCCTCGGCGGCCTCGTCATCCGCAAGCCCGGCGCCTCGCTGTACTGCGAACTGCTGGCGGCGATCATCTCGGCCCTGCTGGGCAGTCAGTGGGGCACCATCGTCCTGTTGCAGGGCCTGATGCAGGGGCTCGGCGCCGAGTTGGCCTTCGCCGCCTTCCGGTACCGCTCGTACCGGCTGCCGGCCGCCCTGCTGGCCGGCGCGCTCACCGGTCTGAGCGCGGCCGTCTTCGACTTCGTCTACTGGAACGCCGAACGCGACATCGCCACCTACCGCCTGCCCTACGCGGCGCTCACCGTCATCAGCGCCACCGTGATCGCCGGCGCCGGCGCGTACGCCCTCACCCGCGCCCTGACCCGCACCGGCGTCCTCGACCGCTTCCCCGCCGCCCGCGACCGCCCCCTGGTCTGACCTCCCCGGAAACCATCTCGTCGATCATGAGGTTAGCGGCAATTTCGATCTCCACAGCAACCGTCAACCTCATGATCAACGGGAGAGAAGGGAGGGTGGGCTGGTGAGCGGGGTGCGGGTGCGGGGGTTCGGGTGGCGGCACGCCGGGCGGCGTGACTGGGCGGTACGCGGGGTTGATCTGCGGGTGGAACGTGGCGAGCGGGTGCTGCTGCTCGGGGCGTCCGGGGCCGGGAAGAGCACGTTGCTTGCGGCGTTGGCCGGGCTGCTACCCGAGGACTCCGGGGAGCACGCGGGCAGCATCGAGATCGACGGCCGGTCGGCGGACGAGGCCCGCGACCGGGTCGGCATCGTCTTCCAGGACCCGCAGTCCCAGCTCGTCATGGCCCGCAGCGGCGACGACGTGGCGTTCGGGCTGGAGAACCGGGGGGTGGCGGCCGGCCAGATCTGGCCGCGGGTGGACGAGGCGCTGGACCGGGTCGGCTTCCCGTACCACCGGGACCGGCCCACCGCGGCGCTGTCCGGCGGCGAACAGCAGCGCCTCGCCCTGGCCGGCGTGCTGGCGTTGCGTCCCGGTCTGCTGCTGCTCGACGAACCCACGGCCAACCTCGACCCGGCGGGCGCCGCCCTGATCCGCACGGCGCTCGCCCAGGCAGTCGACGCGGACACCACACTGATCCTGGTCGAGCACCGGGTCGCCGAGGCGCTGCCGCTCGTCGACCGGGTGGTGGTGCTCGAACCGGGCGGCGGGATCCGCGCCGACGGCCCGCCGGACGCGGTCTTCGCCGCACACGGCGACGCCCTCGCCGCCGAGGGGGTCTGGGTGCCCGGTCGGGAGATCCCGCCCCGTCGGGCCACCGGCCCGCCCGGCGAGGTGCTGCTGACCGCCGAGCGGCTCGGCCAGCCGCCCCGGCTGGCCGCCACCGACCTGACCGTACGCGCCGGTGAGGCGCTCGCCGTGCTCGGGCCGAACGGCGCCGGGAAGTCCACCCTGGCGCTGCTGCTCGGTGGCCTGCTCCGGCCGGGCACCGGACGGCTGGCGGCAAGCCCGGAGCTGGCCGGAGCCGACGCGCGTAGCGCGCCGCACCGTTGGCGGGCACCGGCGCTTACCCGCCGGATCGGCTCGGTGTTCCAGAACCCGGAGCACCAGTTCGTCACCGGCACGGTCTTCGACGAACTGGCCCTCGGGCCGAGGCGGACCGGGACCGCCGAGTCGGCGGTCCGCGACCGCGTGACGGACCTGTTGAGCCGGCTGCGGCTGGACCGGCTCGCCGCCGCCAACCCGTACACCCTCTCCGGTGGCGAGGCGCGGCGGCTGAGCGTGGCGACCGCCCTGGCCACCGCGCCCCGCCTGCTGATCTGCGACGAACCCACATTCGGCCAGGACCGGCGCACCTGGCGCGAACTGGTGGACCTCCTCGCCGACAGGCGCGACGCCGGTCACGGCCTGGTCACCGTCACCCACGACGCCGAGTTCGTGGCCGCCCTGGCCGACCGCACGCTGGCCCTCGAACCGCTCGACGCGGGACCGGTACGGCGATGATCACCCTGGAGCCGATCGCCCGTCCGGACGCGCCGCTGGCCCGACGCAATCCGGTGGCCAAGCTGACGGCGGCGATGCTGTTCACGTTTCCGCTGATGGCCACGCTGGACCCGGTCACCCCGGCGATCGCGATCGCCGTGGAACTGGCGGCGCTGCCGCTGTTCGGGGTGCACCCCCGGCTGCTGGCCCGACGGGTCTGGCCACTGCTCGCCGCCGGCGGCGGCATCCTGGTCACGCTCGTGCTCTTCGCCGCCGACCGGTCGGGCCGCGTGCTGCTCGACGCGGGACCGATAGTGGTGACCTCCGGCGTGCTGCTCACCGCACTCGGCCTGGTCCTGCGGCTGTTCGCGGTCGCGCTGCCCGGCGTGATCGTCTTCGCCACCACCGACCCGACGGACCTGGCCGACGCGCTTGTGCAGAACGCCAAGGCACCCGCCCGGTTCGCCATCGGCGCGCTCGCCGCGTTCCGGTTGGTGCCGCTGCTCGGCCAGGAGTGGCAGATGATCAGCATGGCCCGACGGGCGCGCGGCGTCGAGGCGGGACACAGTCCGGTGGCCCGGGTGCGACTGTTCGTCTCGACGGCGTTCACGCTGCTGGTCGGGGCGATCCGGCGAGGCACCCGGCTCGCCGTCGCGATGGACGCCCGGGGCTTCGACAGCACGGTGCCACGCACCTTCGCCCGCCGACAGCATTTCGTCGCGGCCGACTGGCTGCTCGTCGTCGGCGCGACAGCGACCGCCGGGGCCGCGCTCGCCGTCAGCGTGGCGCTCGGCGTCTTCCGCCCGCTGGTCGGCTGAACCCGCCGGTACCGGAACGGCACCTGCTCAGCGACGGATGCGGTCGTTGCCTGGCACCGGCGACGCGGGAGGGCAGGGGCCGGGTGCGCGTACCGACGCCGCACCCGGCCCCCGCGCGAACCGTCAGCTACGCCGGAACGCGTAGCGGCGGACCTGGCCGGCCCGCTGGCCCCGGCCCACCCCGGAGGTGCCGGTGGCCGGCGGACCCGCCTTCGGGGCGGTCGGCCGTACGGTCGGCAGGGTGGGCACCGGCGCGATCGCGACGTCGTCCAGGTTCGCCGGTGTGACGGCGGCGAGTTCGGCCGAATGACGGTCGGGACGGGACTTCCGGGAACTGCGCTTGGCGGGCATCTGTGCCTCCTCGCTGGGCCGGCGACCGGTGGACGGTCGGTCGGCCGCCTCGTGCGGACCGCCACCAGGGCGGTCGGGGACGGACGGGACTGCTGCCCCGGGACCGGCCACGGAAGACACCACAACCGCCGACGGCGGGTGGACACACGCGGACGCCCGGAGCACACGGGTCGCGGCCAGACGGCGGCGGACCCGGCTCGGAAAGGGGGCGTCAGTAGCGCATGCCCGCACGTTATCGCCCCCGGCGGCGCGGGCGCATCCGAATTACCGCCACCGTCGCGCGTCGGCATGGTGGTGCGCTACGCGACCACCTGATGACCAGCGGTGGGGGGACGGCGCGGGCCGACCCGGTGCCGCGATACCGTCGCAGCACTACAGGTAGACGGCGGAAGGTGGCGACGAGGATGGCGGATCGGGCTACGGCGCAGATCGGTGTGACGGGGCTGGCGGTGATGGGCCGCAACCTGGCCCGGAACCTGGCCCGCAACGGGTTCACCGTGGCGTTGCACAACCGCTCGCCGGAGCGGACCCGGTCGCTGGTGGCGGAGCACGGCGACGAGGGCACCTTCGTCCCGACGGAGTCCCTGGCGGACTTCGTCGCCGCGCTGGAGCGGCCCCGCGCGGTGATCATCATGGTCAAGGCGGGCGGTCCCACCGACGCGGTGATCGACGAGTTGGTGCCGCTGCTGGAAGCGGGCGACATCATCATCGACTGCGGCAACGCGCACTTCGCCGACACCCGTCGCCGAGAGGAGGCGCTGCGGACCCAGGGCCTGCACTTCGTCGGCACCGGTGTCTCCGGTGGCGAGGAGGGCGCGCTGTGGGGGCCGAGCATCATGCCGGGCGGCTCGGCCGAGTCGTACCGCAAGCTCGGGCCGATCTTCGAGAAGATCGCCGCGCAGGTCGACGGCGAGCCCTGCTGCCAGCACGTCGGGCCGGACGGCGCCGGTCACTTCGTCAAGATGGTGCACAACGGCATCGAGTACGCCGACATGCAGCTCATCGCCGAGGCGTACGACCTGCTGCGGGCCGGGCTTGGCGCGGAGCCGGCGGAGATCGCGCAGATCTTCCGGGAGTGGAACTCCGGTGAGCTGGAGTCGTTCCTGATCGAGATCACCGCCGATGTGCTGGCGCACACCGACGCCGCGACCGGGCGGGCCTTTGTGGACGTGGTGCAGGACCGGGCCGAGCAGAAGGGCACCGGCCGGTGGACCGTCCAGATCGCCCTCGACCTGGGTATCCCGATCACCGGCATCGCCGAGGCCACCTTCGCCCGGTCGCTGTCCGGGCACGTCGGTCAGCGTGAGGCCGCGCTGCGGGCCTTCCCCGAGGCCGGCGAGAAGTGGCAGGTCAGTGACCGCGAGGCGTTCATTGAGGACGTCCGCCGGGCGCTGCTGGCCTCGAAGATCGTCGCGTACGCCCAGGGCTTCGACCAGATCCGTGCCGGCAGCGCCGAGTACGACTGGGGCATCGACCTGGGTGGCACGGCGACGATCTGGCGCGGCGGCTGCATCATCCGGGCCCGCTTCCTGGACCGGATCAAGCAGGCGTACGACGAGCAGCCGGAGCTGCCCACCCTGCTGGTGGCACCGTGGTTCGCCGACACCGTGCGCGACGGCGTGCCGAGCTGGCGACGGGTGGTGGCCGACGCGGCCCGGGCGGGTGTTCCGGCCCCGGCGTTCGCCTCGTCGCTCGCATACTTCGACGCGCTGCGCGCCGACCGGCTGCCGGCCGCACTGATCCAGGGCCTGCGGGACAACTTCGGCGCGCACACCTACCGCCGGGTCGACCGGGACGGCGCGTTCCACACCCTCTGGGCCACCCCGGACCGGGCCGAGGTCGAGGCCTGAGCCACCCGCCGAGGTGAGGGCGGCTCATCACAAACTGCGGCATCTCGCGGTATCCGCTAGCTGGGATACCGCGAGATGCCGCAAGTCGGGTAACCGGTCGCGTCAGAAGAAGCGGCGGCGCTTGGCCTGCTGCGGGCGGATCAGGTCGGCGCCCTTGTTGAGCAGGCGGGTGGCCCGGTTGGGACCACGCCGGGACTCCAGCGTGTGGCTCAGTTTGCGGGCTCCGGCGGCGGCGACCGGCACCGCGATGGCCATCACCGCCCACTGCCCGATGCGCTTGCGGATCATATGGGTTCACCTCCGTCAGTTGCTGCTGTCAGCGGTGATACCCAGCGTGGCCGCCGGCTAAGCGCTCAGGTGGCCGCAACCACCGACGCTCAGGTGGCCGGGGCCACCGGGTTGGGCAGCGCGCCACCGAACCGGCGGTCGCGCTTGGCATACAACTCGCAGGCATACCACAGGTGACGACGGTCGAAGTCGGGCCAGAGCGTGTCCAGGAAGATCAGCTCGGCGTAGGCGCTCTGCCAGAGCAGGAAGTTCGAGGTCCGCTGCTCGCCGGAGGGCCGCAGGAACAGATCCACCTCGGGCACCTCGGGGTGGTAGAGGTACCGCCCGACCGTCTTCTCGGTGACCTTGGCCGGATCGAGCCGGCCGGCGGCCACATCCCGGGCGATCGCGGCGGCGGCGTCGGCGATCTCCGCCTGCCCGCCGTAGTTCACACAGAACTGCAGGGTCAACGTCGAGTTGCCGCGGGACATCTCCTCGGCGGTCTGCAGCTCGCTGATGACGCTCTTCCACAGCCGTCCGGCCCGGCCGGACCACACCACCCGCACCCCGAGGTCGACAAGCTGGTCCCGGCGGCGGCGGATGACGTCCCGGTTGAAGCCCATCAGGAACCGCACCTCGTCCGGCGAGCGCCGCCAGTTCTCCGTCGAGAAGGCGTACGCCGACAGGTACGGGATGCCGAGCTCGATGGCGCCCTCGACGGTGTCGAAGAGGGAGAACTCCCCCGCCTCGTGGCCCTTGGTGCGGGGCAGGCCACGCTCCTTCGCCCACCGGCCGTTGCCGTCCATCACCACCGCGACGTGGCGGGGTACCGCCCCCGGTGGCAGCGCCGGCGGTCGGGCTCCCGACGGGTGTGGTGTCGGCGGCACCGGCTCACGCCGGCCGGCCCTGGACGATCGGATCACTCGGTTGTCTCCCTGCTCACGTCCTGTGACGCCCGGTCGGGCGGCAGCGCTGCGCCGGTCGGGGCCACGGTGCCGGCGTCGCCGGTCGGTCGCCTCGCGCCGGCATCGCCGGCCGGTCGTCTGGCGCCGGGTGCCGACGGCCCGCCACCCCGGTCGACCAGCGGCAGCGAGCGTAGCGCGCGTTCCAGGTGCCACTGCAGGTGCGCCGCGACCAGGCCGCTGCACTCCCGGCGTACCCCGGTCTCGGTGGCGTCGGCGACCCGCCAGTCGCCGACGGTAAGCGCCGACATCAGGTCGATGGTGGCCGGGGCGGGGTGGGCGGCCCCGGGTGGCCGGCAGTCCGGGCAGACCGCGCCTCCGGCGGGCACCGAGAAGGCCCGGTGCCGGCCGGGGGTGCCGCAGACCGCGCAGGCGGTCAACGCCGGCGCCCAGCCCGCCAGCGCCATCCCGCGCAGCAGGTACGCGTCGAGCACAAGCGTGGTGGCGTGATCGCCCTCGGCGAGGGCACGCAGCGCGCCCAGGGTGAGCTGGAACAGCCGCAACGACGGCTCCCGCTCGACCGGGGTGAAACGCTCGGCGGTCTCGGCGATCGCGCTGGCGGCGGTATAGCGGGGGTAGTCGCCGAGGAACCGCTTGCCGTAGAGGTCGATCCCCTCGACCTGGCTGACGCTGTGCAGCGAGCTGCCGTACTCCCCCTTGGGGTCGCCGGCCAGTTGCAGGTCGACGTGCCCGAAGGGCTCCAGCCGGGCACCGAACTTCGAGGTGGTCCGGCGTACCCCTCGGGCCACCGCGCGGAGCCGGCCGTGGCGGCGCGTGAGCAGGGTGATGATCCGGTCGGACTCGCCGAGTTTCTGCACACGCAGCACCACCGCGTCGTCGCGGTAGAGCTGTCGGCGGTACCCGGCCATCGCGCCATTCTCCCCTCCGGCCGGACATCAGGTCCGACCCCGGGTCGGAATTCAGGGTCCGCTCGGGGTCACCGTGCCGGCGAACCCGGATGCGCGCCAGGTGGTGCCGGTCGTAGCGTGCTCGGCATGGCTTCGCACCGGACCATCGCCGTCCCCCGGCCCGCCGCCGCAGATCGGCCCACCGCCACGCGCCGAACCACCGCGACCCGAGGGAGCGCCGCGCGCCGGACCGGCATCGCGGTCGCCGCCACGGCCGCCCTCATCGTCCTGGTCGGGTGTGACAACCTGTCGTACCGGCAGCTGGATTTCGACACCACCGAGTCCGCCCGGATCACCACGATCCGAGTACTGCCCGGTTCCGGCGACGTGGTGGTCCGGGCCGACGGCGGAGCGGACGGGGTACGCGTCAAGCGCGTGGTCCGCTACCAGGGCGGCCAGCCGGACACGACGTACGAGATCAGGGACTCGGAGCTGGTGCTGGACACCTCCTGCGGCTCCCGGTGCAGCGTCTCCTACGAGGTGACCGCCGGCGAGGGGGTGGGCGTCCGGGGCGAGACCGGCTCCGGGGACGTCGATCTCAGCCAGGTCGGCCAGGTGGACCTCAAGGTCGGCTCCGGCAACGTGCGGGTCGCCGGGTCGACCCAGACGGTGCGGGTGGAGACCGGCTCGGGCGACATCGACGTGCACGACGTGACCGGACCCGTCGTATTGCGCGCCTCCTCCGGGAACGTGACGGGAAGCCGGCTCACCGGCGAGGTGGACGCGGAGACCAAGTCCGGCGACGTCACCCTCGAACTGGACAAGCCCGTCTCCGCGCGGGCGCACGCGTCGAGCGGCAACGTCGCGCTGACCGTGCCGGACGGGGCGTACCAGGTCCGGCCGAGGGCCGGCTCCGGCGAGATCGAACTGGGTGTGCCGGATGACCCCTCCGCCGCGTCCGTGCTCGACCTGCGTACCGGCAGCGGCGACATCACAGTCATCTCGCGATGACTTCCCCGTCTCGGCCGCGCTGTGCCGGAACCGGCTCCGCCCGACGCTCCACCGCTTCGGGGGTGGGCCGCGACGCCGGCCGGCGGCCACCCGGAATCAGCTCGGGTGGACGCCGCGCCGCGACGTCCTCGACCCAACCCACGATCGCGGTCACCAGCCCCACCAGCAGGAAGACCAGGACCACCCGGATCGCCAGGCCCAGCAGATTCTGATGTGACCAGCCGACCACGTCGACGAGCGGGGTGAGGGCGACCACGAACGCCATGTGCCACAGGTAGACGGTCAACGCCCGCCGGTTCAGCACCGTGACCGCCCGGCCGAACAGCGCGCTGCGGTCCACCCAGGCCGCGGCCGCCGGGGCCCGGCCCAGCGCCACCAGGATGAACGCGGCCGACCAGAGCGCGTTGCCGAGCGGAATGTCGTTGAGGTCGTAGCCACGCGGACCCTGGTGGGTCAGGATCCAGGCACCGCCCAACGCGGCGAGCGCCAACGCGGTCGGCAGCAGAACCCAGGCGCTCAGCCGGCGCAGCATCCCACTCTGGTGGGCGAAACCCAGCAGCCACGCACCGAAGTAGAGGCCGAACTCACGAAGCACGACAGGCGGCTCCGGATAGATGCCCACCTCGATGACAAGCAACAGGCAGTACGGAGCGAGCAGGGTGGGCAGTGGGAAGCGGCGGAACAGCCACAACGCGACAGGCGAGGCGAGCACGAACCAGAGGTAGTCACGCAGATACCAGATCGGGCTCAGCGCCAGCGCGCCCCAGTAGTTCGCCGGCGGATCGGCCACCGGGAAGAGCCAGAGCAGCACCGCCGGGGTGAACGGCAACCCGGTGAGCAGCATCGCCGGCACGAAGATCGCCGCGACCACCCACAGCGACGGCAGCAACCGCCGTAGTCGCCGGCCGACAGCGGTCGGCCCGGACCGCAGCAGCGACGCGGCCATCAGCGATCCAGCGAGCGCGAACATCACCGACATCGCCGGGAACAGCAGTGTCAGCGAGGCCCACCCGGTGACGTGGTAGACGACGACCCGCACGATGGCCAGGGCGCGCAGCAGGTCCAGGTATCTGTTTCGCATCAGCCTGCATCTGTGTCGGGGGCGCGTAGGCTCTTGTCCCTCCTACCCTCCGTTGCCCGCCCACGAAACAGTCAGACACCCACCGCGATAGTGAAACTTCCCATATGCCTGACCGGTCCCGATCAGTAGATACGGTGCCCCTCGTCCGATTCGACCGGCCTGCCCGATCGGCTCAGAACCCGAGCTTGCGCATCTGCTTCGGGTCGCGTTGCCAGTCCTTGGCGACCCGCACGTGCAGATCGAGATAGACCTTCGTGCCCAGCAGCTCCTCGATCTGCCGCCGCGCGGCGGTGCCGACGCCCTTGAGCCGAGCGCCCCGATGCCCGATGACGATCGCCTTCTGGCTCGGCCGCTCCACGTACACGTCGGCGTAGATCTTCGTCAGCCGACCCTCCGGAATCATCTCCTCCACCACGACGGCGATGGAGTGCGGCAACTCGTCCCGGACGCCCTCCAGGGCGGCCTCCCGGATCAGCTCCGCCACCAGCACCTGCTCCGGATCGTCGGTGAGCATGTCGTCCGGGTACAACTGCGGCGACTCGGGAAGATAGCGCGTCATCACCTCGACCAGGGTGTCAACCTGGTGCCCGGAGACCGCGCTGACCGGCACGACCTCCGCAAAGTCCCCCAACTCGCTGACGGCGAGCAGTTGCTCGGCCAACCGTTTCCGATCGACCAGGTCGGTCTTGGTGACCACCGCCAGCACCGTCGCCTTCAGCTCGGCAAGCTCTCCGGTGATGAACCGGTCGCCACGACCGATCGGCTCGTCGGCCGGGATGCACAGGCCGATCACGTCGACCTCGCTCCAGGTCTGCCGGACCAGGTCGTTGAGCCGCTCACCCAGCAGGGTGCGGGGACGGTGCAGGCCCGGGGTGTCGACAAGCACGAGCTGCGACTCCGGCCGGTGCAGCACCGCCCGGATGATGTGCCGGGTGGTCTGCGGCTTGTTCGAGGTGATGGCGATCTTCTGCCCGACGATGGCGTTCGTCAACGTGGACTTGCCAGCGTTGGGACGCCCGACGAAACACGCGAAACCGGCCCGGTAGGCGCGCCCGCCGCGTTCGTTCATTCGGTCACCGTGCCGAGCACCGTGCCGTCCGGACCGGCCACGTGCACCGGCGCATCGGCGGCCAGGTCGCGCACGGCCGCGTACCCGGCACCGTCCAGTGTGGATGCCTCGGTCACCACCACCGCGGCCTCCAACCGGGTGGCACCCGCGGCAGCCGCCGAGGCGACAGCCAGTTGCAGCGCGGTGATGGTCAGCGAGGGCAGCGACACGCTGGCCGCCGCGTAGGTTCGGCCGTCCTGATCCCGGACCGCGGCACCCTCCACGGCACCCACCCGGCCCCGGGCACCACGGGCGAGGATGACCAGCTTGCCATCCTCGGCGCTCAGTTCGGTGCCGGTGGACCGGGCGGCCGGTACGGCCTGTGACTCAGGCATCGGCGGGCTGCCTCTCTTCGGATCGATCGTTGTCGGAACGCGACGCGGTCGGCTGGCCGGCCGCGTCGTCAGGGGTGTCTGTCGGCTCCACCCGGCGCACCAGCACCGTGTCGATCCGGTTGCGGCGACCGGTGGTGCCCTCGGCGACCAGCCGCAGACCTGCCACCTCGACCTGCGCGCCCGGGATCGGCACCCGCCCCAGGGACTGCGCGAGCAGACCACCCACGGTCTCCACCTCGTCGTGCGGCAGCTCGGTGTCGAACAGCTCGCCGAGATCCTCCACCGGCAACCGGGCGGTGACCCGCACCGCACCGTCGGGCAGGTGCTCGACAGGTGGACGCTCGACGTCGTACTCGTCGGTGATCTCCCCGACGATCTCCTCGAGGATGTCCTCGATGGTGACCAGACCACCGGTGCCGCCGTACTCGTCCACCACGATGACCAGGTGGTTGCGGGCGGCCTGCATCTCCGACAACAGATCGTCGACGGGCTTGGACTCGGGCACGAAGGTCGCCGGCCGCATCAGCTCGGCCACCGGCAGCTGATGATCCTCAGCGGCCCCACCCTGGGTACGCCGGATCAGATCCTTGAGGTAGAGGATGCCGAGCACGTCGTCGACGCTCTCGCCGATCACCGGGATCCGGGAGAACCCGGAGCGCAGGAACAGCGCGAGCGCCTGGGAGAGGTTCTTGCCCGACTCGATCCACACCATCTCGGTACGCGGCACCATAACCTCGCGGGCGATCGTGTCACCCAGGGCGAAGACCGAGTGGATCATCTGCCGTTCGCCGTGCTCCACCACACCCCGCTGCTCGGCGAGGTCGACCAGCTCACGCAGCTCGACCTGGGTGGCGAAGGGCCCCTCACGGAACCCACGGCCCGGGGTGACCGCGTTACCGATCAGGATCAGCAGGGAGGCCAGCGGGTTGAGTACCCGACCCAGCCAGCGCACCAGCGGGGCGGCCGAACGGCCCACCGCGTACGCGTGCTGCCGGCCCAGGGTGCGCGGACCGACGCCGACCACGACGAAGCTGACCACTGTCATCGCCCCGGCGGTGACGAGCGCCGCACGCCAACCCGCGCCGAAGGTGTCCACCGCCACCAGCGCCACGAGCGTGGTGGCGGTCAGCTCGGCGAGCAGCCGGAGCAGCAGCAGGAGATTGAGATGCCGGACCACGTCACCGGCGACCGCCTGGAGGGTACGGGCGCCCCGGATCCCCTCCCGGGCCAGCTCGGCCGCCCGGGCCGGGGAGACCGCGGCCAGGGCCGCCTCGGTCATCGCGATCAGGCCGGCGAGCACCACCAACCCGGCAGCGAAGACGAGCAGTTGCAGGTCGGGTAGGCCGGTGGCGGCCGCGGCCAACGAAGTGTCCATCACCGGGAGCGGGCCGACCGCCAGCTCGCCAGCAACCGGGCCTGGAGCCCGAACATCTCCCGCTCCTCCTCCGGCTCCGCGTGGTCGTAGCCGAGCAGGTGCAGCACACCGTGCACGGTGAGCAGGTGCAACTCGTCGGCGGTGCCGTGCCCGGCGGTCGCGGCCTGCTTCGCCGCCACCTCCGGGCAGAGCACGATGTCGCCGAGCAGCGCCGGCTCACCACCGGCGGCGGCGCTCTCACCCGGCCCGTGGTCGACGCTGCCCTCGTCCATGGGGAAGGCGAGCACGTCGGTCGGGCCGTCGCCGCCCATCCACCGATGGTTCAGCTCGGTCATGTAGTCGACGTCGACAAGCAGCACGGAAAGCTCGGCGAGCGGGTTGACCCCCATCTCGTCGAGCGCGTGCCGGGCCACAGCGAGCACGGCGTCGGTGTCGACCTCGACACCGGACTCGTTGGCGATCTCGATGGACAACTGTCTTCCCTCGGTCTAGCGGCGCCGGCCGCCGCGGTTGCCCTGAGCGCTGCGCCCGGACACCGCATGCACACCCTGCGCCTGCTGGTTCTCGGCGTCCCACCGCGCGTACGCGTCGACGATCTCTCCGACCAACCGGTGACGTACCACGTCGGCGCTGGACAGTTGCGCGAAGTGCACGTCCTCGACACCGTCCAGAATGTCCCGGACGACACGCAACCCGCTTGTCGTCCCACCGGGCAGGTCGACCTGGGTGACGTCGCCGGTGACCACGATCTTGGAGCCGAAGCCGAGCCGGGTGAGGAACATCTTCATCTGCTCGGGCGTGGTGTTCTGCGCCTCGTCGAGAATGATGAATGCGTCATTAAGCGAGCGACCCCTCATGTATGCCAGGGGGGCGACCTCGATCGTCCCGGCCGCCATCAGCTTCGGGATGGTCTCCGGGTCGAGCATGTCGTGCAGCGCGTCGTAGAGCGGACGCAGGTAGGGGTCGATCTTCTCGTTGAGCGTGCCGGGCAGGAAGCCCAGTCGCTCGCCGGCCTCGACCGCCGGCCGGGTCAGGATGATCCGGTTGATCTGCTTGGCCTGCAACGCCTGCACCGCCTTGGCCATGGCGAGGTAGGTCTTGCCGGTACCCGCCGGGCCGATGCCGAAGACGATTGTGTGCCCGTCGATCGCGTCGACGTAGCGCTTCTGCCCGAGCGTCTTGGGGCGGATGGTGCGCCCGCGCCGGGAGAGGATGTTGAGGGTGAGCACCTCGGCGGGGCGCTCCGTACCACCCTGTTCGAGCATGCCGACGGTACGCCGGACGGCATCTGTGGTCAGGGTCTCGCCTTTCTCGATGAGTTCGAGCAGCTCGCTGAAGAGCCGCTCGGCGAGGGCGTTGTCGGCGGGAGCGCCGGTGATGGTGATCTCGTTGCCACGCACGTGCACGTCACTGTTCACCGAGCGCTCGACCAGTCGCAGGATCTCGTCACCCGCGCCGAGCAGGTTGACCATGATCTTCGAGTCGGGAACCGTGATCCTGGTCTGCACCCGGGGCGGGCCGGGAGGTGGGGTGCCGGTCATAGGTCGGGCCCGAGGGCCCTGCGCCACCTGCTCTCGATCTCGGTGCCGGGCCCGTGGCACGGCGTGCGGACGTTGCGTCCATCGTATCGGGTCAACGACGCGGACACGCTGCCCATTTCCGCCGCCGTGGCACCCCGCAGCACTGGACAGAACAGGCATTTCGGCCGCCGGTGACTGCCGGTTCAGGCGCGGAAGTCGAAACCCTCGAAGGTCTCCTGACGGCGGGTGAACCGGTACGTCGCCCAGTGCATCCGGACCACCACGCCCGCGGAGTCGCGGGTCAGCCGGAGCAGCTCGCCGTTCTCCCGCCCGGCGACGGTACGAAACACGTCAGGTCGCTGCGGCACCGGGGCGAAGACCGCCTGCGGCTTTCCCGGTGGGTCAGCGGCGCCACGGGCCCGCAGCGCCCCCTCGTGCCACGAGAAGACGTACTCGAAGCCCTCGCCCCACCAGCGGCCGAGCAGCCCGCGTACCTCCGGCGGCGCCGGATCGCCGGGCCGCCACGGATCGATGTCGGCCGGGTCTTGATCGACTGCGGCGGCGAGCAGCCGGTGCGGCAGCTCCAGCAGCTCGACGGCGGTGCCGGAGGAGCCCAGCACGGCGGCGCCGAACGCGGCCGGGGCCCCCTCGCCGCCGCGTCGGCCGTACACCCCGGCGAGGAAGCCGGGCATCGCCCCGTCGTGCCCGACGTGCACCACCCGCTCCCCCTGCGGCACCAGGATCAGGCCGAGACCGAACCCACCGGCCCACACCGCCTCGTCGGTGACCGTCACCGGCCAGCGCATCTCGTCCAGGGTGGCCGGGGCGAGCACCCGGCCCACCGCGTCCATCGCCGCCGGGTCGGCCAGGAACGCGGCCCACCGGGCCATGTCGGTAGCGGTGCTCCACAGTTGCGCGGCCGGTCCGACCGCGCCGAAGTCGGTGGGTGGTTCCGGATGCGCCTCGTCGGAGTACGCGTCGACGAGGAACCCGGTCGCGGCGCGCGGGCCCGAGGTGACGGTGGTGGCGGTCAGTCCGAGCGGAGTCAGCACCCGGTCGCTGAGCACCTCCGCCCAGGTGCCACCGCGTACCTGCCCGACCAGGTGACCGAGCAACGCCATGCCGAGATTCGAGTAGTGGTAGCGGCGTCCGGGCGGCAGCACCCGCTCGGCCCGGGCCAACTCGGCGACGAGCTGCTCGGCGTCCGGCGCGCGCAGCGTGTCCCAGACGTCGCCGTCCGGCTCCCGTTGCAGGCCGGCGGTGTGCGACAGCAGCCGGCGTACGGTCAGCTCGCCGTGCGCCGGCAGGTCGACGTGCCGCCGCAGCGGGTCGTCGAGGTCGAGCAGCCCGTCGTCGCGGCACTGCATGACCAGGACCGCGGTGAAGGTCTTGGTCACCGAGCCGATCCGGAACCGGGTCTGCTCGTCCAGGGCCGTGTGGGTGCCGGTGCCACCGGCGGTGCACGTCCACAGCGGCCGGTCGGCGCGATGCACCGCGGCCGAGATCGCCGGCACCCGGGCCTGCGCCTGGACCTGACGCACCATCCGGTCCAGGTGACGGGCGGCGGAGGTGCGGCCGGCGGCGGAGGTCATCCGAGGTTCCGGGCCAGCATCGGGCCCAGTGGCGCGCCGCCGAGGACGTGCGCGTGCACGTGGAAGACCTCCTGGCCGCCGTACGCGCCGGTGTTGAACATCAGCCGGAACCCGTCGCCGAGCAGGCCCTCGTCCTCCGCCACGGCGGCGGCGGTGGCGAGCACCTCGCCGGCCAGCGCCGGATCTCCCTGACCGAGCGTGGCCACGTCCGCGTAGTGCTCCTTCGGCACGACCAGCACGTGGACCGGCGCCTTCGGGTCGATGTCGCGGAAGGCGAGGGTGGTCGGCGTCTCACGGACCACGGTGGCCGGGATCTCTCCGGCGACGATGCGGCAGAACAGACAGTCGCTTCCCATCCGGGCAGTGTAAGGAAGAGATCCCCGGCGGCGTCCCTGCGACGCTCACCACCGCAGCAGGCGGGTGGCGAGGACGGCGAGGGCGGCCACGCCCGCGGTGGAGGTACGCAGCACCGAGGTGCCGAGCCGGACCGGCCGGGCACCGGCCTGCTGGAAGGCCGACAGTTCGTCCGGGGTGATGCCGCCCTCCGGCCCCACCACCAGCACGATCTCGCCGTGGTCGGGCAGTTCGACGGTGGTCAGCCGGTCGGTCGCCTCCTCGTGCAGTACGTACCCGGCGGCTGCACCGGCGATCCGGCGTGCCACCGAGGCGGTGGCTTCGTCAGGTGCCCCCGCCACCACCGGCAGCCAGGCCCGTCGGGCTTGCTTCGCCGCCTCCCGGGTGGTGGCCAGCCATCTGCCGCGGGCGCGTAGGCCCCGGTCGCCGCGCCACTGCACCACCGAGCGGGTCGCCGCCCAGGGGACGATCTCGTCCACCCCTGCCTCGGTCATCGCCTGCACGGCCAGCTCGCCCCGGTCGCCCTTGGCGATGCCCTGCACCACCACCAGTCGGGGGTTCGCCGCGTCGACGTACCCCCGGTCGGTGACGTCGAGGTCGAGGACGCCCCGGCCGACGGCGGTGACCACGGCGGTGGCCGTGCCGCCCCGGCCGTCGGCGAGCAGCACCTGCTCGCCGACGCGTAGCCGTTGCACGGTGGCGGCGTGGTGGCCCTCCGGGCCGTCCAGCACCATCGAGTCCGTCGTCGGCAGCGACTCGACCAGGAACAGCGGGGCGGACACGTCAGGCGTGACCGTTGAAGGCGTCGCGCATCCGGGAGAAGAACCCGCCCTGCTTGGTCAGCTCGGCCACCTCTTCGCCACGCGTCTTGGCGAACTCGCGCAGCATCCGCTCCTGCTCGGCGTCGAGCTTGGTGGGGGTACGCACGTCCAGGTGGACGTAGAGGTCACCGCGCCCGGCGCCGCGCAGGTGCGGTACGCCCCGGGCCCGCAGCCGCAGGGTGCTGCCCGGCTGGGTGCCCGGCTTGACGTCGACAGGTTCCTCGCTGTCGAGCGCCTTGATGGTCAGCCGGGTGCCGAGCGCGGCGGCGGTCATCGGCACGGTGACCCGGCAGTGCAGGTCGTCGCCCTTGCGGGAGAAGACGTCGTGCGGTCGTTCGTGGATCTCCACGTAGAGGTCCCCGGCGGTGCCGCCACCCGGGCCGACCTCGCCCTGCTGCGCGAGGCGGATACGCATGCCGTCCTCCACCCCGGCGGGGATCTTGACGGTCAGCGACCGACGGGTGCGTACCCGACCGTCACCGGCGCAGGTCGGGCAGGGGTGCGGGATCGTGGTGCCGTAGCCCTGGCAGACCGTGCACGGCCGGGCGGAGACCACCTGGCCGAGGAAGGTGCGCTGCACCGACTGAACCTCGCCCCGACCGCCGCACGCCTCGCAGGTGGCCAGGTGGGTGCCGGCGGCGGTGCCGGCGCCGGAGCAGGTGGTGCAGAGCACGGCGGTGTCCACGGTGATCGGCGCCTCGACGCCGAAGGCGGTCTCCTGGAGGTCCAGTTCCAGGCGCAGGATCGCGTCGGCGCCGGGGCGGGTGCGCGGTCGCGGACCTCGTCCGGCGCCGGTCGCGCCGCCGAAGAACGCGTCCATGATGTCCTGGAAGCCGACGAAGGGTCCGGCTCCGCCGGGGCCGCCCGGGCCGCCGGGCCCACCCCCGCCGGGTGCCAGCGGGTCGCCGCCGAGGTCGACGATCTGCCGTTTCCGATCGTCCGAGAGGACCTCGTACGCGGCGTTGATGTCCTTGAACTTCTCCTGTGCCTCCGGGTCCGGATTCACGTCCGGATGGAACTGGCGCGCCAGCTTGCGGTAGGCGCGCTTGATCTCGTCATCGGAGGCACCCTTGCTCACGCCGAGAATGCCGTAGTAGTCCCTGGCCACTGCGTTCCGTGTCCTCGTGTTCGTCTCGAGTTACGCCGTTCGGCGGCGGCAGCCTGCCGGCGGCCCTGACTTGTCAGTTCTGGGCCAGCAGCTCGCCCACGTAGCGTGCCACGGCCCTCACCGTGGCGATGGTTCCGGGGTAGTCCATCCGGGTCGGTCCCAGCACGCCCATCCCCCCGACGATTGTCGCGCCCGGGCCGTACCCGGTACTGACCACGGAAGCCGCCCGCAGGTTGTCGTACTCGTTCTCGTCGCCGATGCGTACCCGCAGGGTGCTCGGCTCCACCTCACCGATGAGCTTGAGCAGCACGACCTCCTCCTCAAGCGCTTCGAGGATGGGGCGCAACGAGCCCTGGAAGTCGAGCAGGCCGCCCCGGGCGAGGTTCGCGGTGCCGGCGAGGGCGAGCCGTTCCTCGTGCCGTTCGACGAGCGTCTCCAGCAGCACCGTGGACAGGGTCGTCATGGCCGGGCGCAGGTGCGGCGCGCAGTCGTCGATCAGGGCCTGCACCAGCGGCGGGGTCTCCGACAGGCGGACTCCGACGAGTTTCTCGTTGACCAGCCGGCGCAGGTCCAGGACGTCGTCGGCGAGGACCGGTGCGGGCAGTTCGACGAGCCGCTGCTCGACCCGGCCGGTGTCGGCGATCATGACGAGCATCAGCCGGGTGGTGGAGATCGGCACCAGTTCCAGGTGACGCACCCGGGACCGGGCCAGGCTCGGGTACTGCACGACGGCGACCTGACGGGTCAGCTGTGCCAGCAGCCGCACCGTGCGGTGCACCACGTCGTCGAGGTCGACGGCGCCGGCCAGGAAGCGCTCGATCGCCCGGCGTTCGGCCGGGCTGAGCGGCTTGACCCGGCTCAGCCGGTCGACGAAGAGTCGGTAGCCACGATCGGTGGGCACCCGCCCCGCGCTGGTGTGCGGCTGGCGGATGTAGCCCTCCTCCTCCAGCACGGCCATGTCGTTACGGACCGTGGCAGGTGAGACACCCAGCTGATGCCGTTCGACGAGTGACTTGCTGCCGACCGGCTCCTGGGTGGCGACGTAGTCCTCGACGATCGCGCGGAGCACGGCGAGCTTGCGGTCGTCCAGACCCATCTTCCCCACCTCCTGTCGCAGGTCAGCTCTCAGCGTCGCGGCCACCAGAGGAACACTCTGGCACTCGACTGTAGCGAGTGCCAGTCTACGTCGGGGGCCCAGCGGACGCGATGATCAAGTCGTCCCGGCTGTCATCGGACCGATCGGCGGGTTGACACTCGCCGGTGTCGCTCTGGTGCGCCGTTGCCGGTGACACCTACCGTGACCTCCATGACTGAACCACCTCGTCCCCCGGACTCCGGCGACGAACCCACGACACCACTGTCCGGCTCACCTGGCCAGGGCGGCTAT
The DNA here is from genome assembly GCF_016863495.1 of Micromonospora andamanensis. GTDB lineage: Bacteria > Actinomycetota > Actinomycetes > Mycobacteriales > Micromonosporaceae > Micromonospora > Micromonospora andamanensis. The sequence continues at coordinate 52,690 of NZ_BOOZ01000011.1, read as the reverse complement.
CCACCGCCCGGCGGCTATCCACCCCCCACCGGCGACCAGCCGCCGCCGGCCGGCTATCCCCCACCCGGTGGCTACCCCCCGCCCGGCGGTTACCCGCCGCCGGGAGGGCCAGGTGTCGGCTACCCGACCGGCGGTTACGGCCCTGCGGGTGGTGGCTACGCCAACAACGAGGACAAGACCTGGGTCCTGATCGCCCACTTCGGCGGCCCGCTCGGCGTGGTCGTCGGTGGCGGCCTCTTCGGCTGGGTGGCGCCGCTGATCGCGATGATGACCCGCGGGCAGCAGTCCCCGATCGCCCGGGCGCACTCCGTGGCCGCGCTGAACTTCCAGCTCACCTGGGCCATCGTCGGCGTGCTGAGCTGGGTGCTCGCCACGATCACCTGCGGCATCCTGTTCTTCGCGCCGATCATCGCGGGGATCGTGCCGGTGATCTTCGGCATCATCGGCGGGGTCAAGGCCAACGACGGAGTGCTCTACCAGTACCCGATGAGCTACTCCTTCGTGAAGCGCTGACCGGCCGGGCCGCCTGGTGACGGGGATCAGGGCAGCAGGTCGCGGACCACGGCGTCGGCGAGCAGCCGGCCGCGCAGGGTGAGCACGGCACGGCCGGCTGCGTGGGCGGGCTCGGCGAGCAGACCCTCGGCGAGGGCCCGCGCCGCGCCCGCTCGCCCGGCGTCGGTGAGCACGTCCAGCGGCAGGCCGGAGGCCAACCGCAACCGCAGCATGACCTCCTCCATGTGCGTCTCGTCGCCGGTGAGCACCTCCCGGGCCTGCCCGGGTGACCCACCGGTGGCGAGGCGTTTGGCGTACGCACCTGGATGTTTGACGTTCCACCAGCGCACGCCGCCGACGTGGCTGTGCGCCCCCGGCCCGAGGCCCCACCAGTTGCTGCCGGCCCAGTAGAGCAGGTTGTGCCGGCACCGCGCGTCAGGTGTGCGGGCCCAGTTGGAGACCTCGTACCAGGAGAAACCGGCCGCGTTGAGGGCGGACTCGGCGGCCAGGTACCGGTCCGCGGCCACGTCCTCGTCCGGGTACGGCAGCTCGCCACGGCGCATCCGGGCGGCCAGCCGGGTGCCGTCCTCGATGATCAGGGCGTACGCGCTTACGTGGTCCACGCCGGCGGCGACCACCTGGTCCAGCGAGGCGGCGAAGTCCTCGGCCCGCTCCCCCGGCGTCCCGTAGATCAGGTCGAGGTTGACGTGGTCGAACCCGGCGTCACGGGCCTCCAGCGCGGCGGCGGTGGCCCGGCCGGCGCTGTGCCGGCGATCCAGCACCGCGAGCACCCCGGGCGCGGCCGACTGCATGCCCAGCGAGATCCGGGTGTACCCGGCCGCCCGCAACTCCTTCAGCGTGGTGGGTGTCACCGACTCCGGGTTGGCCTCGGTGGTCACCTCCGCGTCGGCGGCCAGCCCCCAGGTCCGGTCGATGGCGTCGAGAATCCGGGCCAGGTCGTCGGTGGGCAGCAGGGTGGGGGTGCCGCCACCGACGAAGACCGTCTCCACCCGGGCGGGCGGAGCCTCGCCCAGCACCCGGGCGGCGAGCGCCAACTCCGCCAGCACGGCGTCGACGTAGCCCTCCCGGGTTGCCCCACCGCCCAACTCGTCGGCGGTGTACGTGTTGAAGTCGCAGTAGCCGCAGCGGCTCGCGCAGAAGGGCACGTGCACGTACACCCCGAACCCCCGGGCGCCCACCGACGCACGGGCGGACGCGGGCAGCGACCCGTCGCCGGGGACGGGCTCGCCTGCTGGAAGGACGCCGGGCATGGCCACTAGTGTGCCCTCCCATGACCTCTCCCGACGCGCTCGTGCGGGTCGCCACGGCCCACGGGGTGACCACGCTCACCCTGGACAGTCCGCACAACCGCAACGCGCTCTCCACGCCGCTGATGACCGAACTGCTGGCCGGGCTGGCCGCCGCGGTCGCCGACGACGCGGTCCGGGTGATCGTGCTCGACCACACCGGTCCGGTCTTCTGCTCCGGCGCCGACCTGAAGGAGACCGCCGCGGCGTACGCCAGCGGCACGGTGCCGGCAGGGATGCTGGGTGACGTGCTCGCGGCGGTCCGGGATTGCCCGAAGCCGGTGCTGGCGAAGGTCGGTGGCCCGGCCCGGGCCGGCGGCCTGGGCCTGATCGCGGCGGCCGACCTGGCGGTCTGCGCGGCCGAGGCCACGTTCGCCTTCACCGAGGTGCGGATCGGGGTGATCCCCGCGGTGATCTCCGCGACGGTGCTGCCCCGCCTGTCGTCCCGGGCGGCGGCCGAGCTGTACCTGACCGGCGACACCTTCGACGGCCCACGGGCCGCCGAGATCGGCCTGGTCACCGCGGCGGTGCCGGCAGCGGAGCTGGCTGCCGTGGTACGCCGCTACTGCGACTCGCTGGTGCGCGGCGCGCCGGCGGCGTTGGCCGGGGCGAAGCGCCTGCTGCGCCGCCCGGCCGCCGTCGACCTGCGCGCCGAACTGGCCGAGCTGGCCGAGCTGTCCACCGGGTACTTCCTGTCGGCGGACGGGATGGAGGGTGTCACCGCGTTCCGGGAGAAGCGGCCACCCCGCTGGGTGGCGGAACTCGGCAGGTGAGGGCCGGCCGGGACGGGGAACCTCACGTCCACGCGTGGTCGCCGCGCGGAAGCCGGAACCGGTCGGACGCCCCGGACGGGTCGATGAGGGACGTACGCTTGGCGGACCTTGACACAGGAGGTGCGGGTGCGAACTCGGGCTGCCGCGACGGGCTTCGTGGTCCTCGTCCTGATCGCCGCGATCGGGATGATCGTGGTGCTGAGGCAGGCCGGTGAGGGGTTACGGCTGCCGCTGGCCGGCCGGGCCTGCACAGTGCAGGCCGACGGCGAGGTGACGCTCGACTCGCAGCAGATGGCGAACGCGGCGACGATCGCGGCGATCGGCGTGCAGCGCGAGATGCCCGAGCGCGCCGTGGTGGTGGCGCTGGCCACCGCGTACCAGGAGTCCGGGCTGCGCAACCTGACAGGTGGTGACCGCGACTCCGTGGGGCTGTTCCAGCAGCGGCCGAGTCAGGGTTGGGGCACGCCGACCCAGATCCGCGACCCCCGCTACGCGGCGGGAAAGTTCTACGCGGCGTTGAAGAAGGTGCGCGGCTGGGAGGACATGCGGGTCACCGACGCCGCGCAGAAAGTGCAGCGCTCGGCCTTCCCGGAGGCGTACGAGAAGTGGGCCGACGAGTCGCAGGTGCTCACCCGGGCGCTGCTCGGTCATGCCACCACGGCTGTCACCTGCGCGGTGGGTGGCGATCCGGTGATGCGGGGCGCCGCCGCCATCGCCGCGCTGGCCGAGGGGTTGACGCTCGACTGGGGTCTGTCCGAGCGCTCCCCGGTCGAGGACTCCGGGCCGGGTTCGGACTACTTCGCCACCGAGGTGGACCGCGAGGTCGGCCTGGCGAGCCTGACGGTGGGCATCCGGGCCGCCGCGGCGCGCTCGACCGACGCCACGCAGGCGATCCCCGAGGGCGAGCGGGCCGGCTGGCGGTACGCGCACTGGCTGGTCTCCCACGCGAAAGAGCACGGGGTGAAGCGGGTCGCCTTCGACGGCCGGGAGTGGACCGCCAAGCGGGGCACCTGGAAGCGCCTGCCGGACAGCGAACGCAGCAGTGGGCAGGTCCAGGCGGAGGTCCACGCGGACGTCTGAGCAGCCCCGATCTCCTTACCCGCAGTCACCGCAAAATCGGGCCATCCCCCACATAATTGCCCGTCCCGCCACGTTGCGTGACTGGCGGTAGTTGGGCAACAGCCATCAGTCGTCATCCCCGTGGAAAGGTCACGGGGTGCCCCCCGGGCCATTGCCACGCGCGTTACGATCGGCGGCCTGTGCCAGAAATGGTTTCACCTCTTGGGGAGGGGTACGACGTGGCGTTCGACTACGGCGACCGGACCGGCTACGAACCGATCAGTGACGTCGACCGCAAGGAGTTTCACGAGCAGGGCTTCCTCCTGCTGCGGAACGTCCTGACCGAGGATCACCGGGCTGCGCTGGAGGCCGCGGTCGACCGGGTGTACGAGGAGGAGAAGGCAAAGGGCACCACCACCAAGGACGGCACCCTGCACCTGCTGGGTTTCCTCGAGCGGGACGAGCTCTTCGGTGAGCTGCTGACCCACCCGATCGCGTTCCCGTACATGTGGGGCCTGGCGGGTTGGAACATCTACACCCACCACAACCACCTCGACGTCACGCCGCCGGCGGCGGAACCCGAGAAGCCGTACTGGGGTTGGCACCAGGACGGTTACCGGCAGAACTCCGACCCGGAGACGATGGACCCGAACCTGCCGCGTCCGATGTTCTCGCTGAAGGTCGCCTACGTGCTCTCCGACCTGTCGGAGAAGGGCCGCGGCGCGACGAAGGTGATCCCGGGCAGCCACCTGTGGAACTCGCTGCCGCGTCCGACGGACCTGAGCGTGCACAACCCGGATCCGGAGGGCACTGTCGAGATCACCGCCAACCCGGGCGACGCCTTCATCTTCGACCGCCGCCAGTGGCACTCCCGCTCGACCAACCTGTCGAACATCACCCGCAAGATGCTGTTCGTCGGCTACACCTACCGGTGGATCCGTCCGCTCGACGAGCTGCACCCCGACAAGGACGGCGAGTGGTACCGCAACCGCACGCCGGTGCAGCGCCAGTTGCTCGGTGAGGGCACCCACACGGCCAACTACTGGGGCATCAACTGGGACGGCTACATCGACGACGAGATCCCGCTGCGCAAGGAGCTCAAGCAGCGCGGTCTGCTCAACCGCAACATCCCCTGGCTCCGCTGACCGGACCGTGACGAAGGGTCCCGCCGGCCACGACCGATCGTGGCCGGCGGGACCTTTTCGCGTTCGCCCGCCGGTTCGGCCGGCACGCCGGTGCGTCAGCCGGGCGGTCCGCCGAGACGGCGGCGCACCTTCTCGCGGACCGGCTCGGGCAGGTCCTCGGCGGCCAGCAGCCGGGGCAGCAGCGCCGGCTCCAGGCTGAGCGCCCGGAACACCTCACCGAGGGTCACCCCGTGCGCCGGCCGGTGCACGATCTCGATCTGGTCGCCGGCAGCGACCGCTCCCTCGCGCAGCACCCGCAGGTACGCGCCCGGGGTCGCCCGCTCGGTGAACCGCTTGATCAGATCCGGTACGCCCCAGAAACCGGCGAAGGTGGTGCACGGCGTACGCGGGGTGGTCACCTGGAGCAGCGCCGCGCCGACCGCCCACCGCTCGCCGATCACGGCACCTGTCACGTCGACCGCCTCCGTGGTGAGGTTCTCGCCGAAGCCGCCGGGGCGGATGGCGCGCCCGAGGTCCGCCTCCCACCAGGTCGCGTCCTCCACCGCGTACGCGTAGACCGCCTTGTCCGGACCGCCGTGGTGGGCCCGTTCGCCGATGAAGTCGCCTGCCACGCCGTCGGCCCGGAAGAGCACCTGGGCGTCGGTCGGCCGCTTGTCGATGCCGCTGCGTCCGCTCGCGGCACCGGCCCACGGAGCTTCGGTCACCACGCCCACGTTCACCGAAGCCACAGTGCCCATCATGATCAGCATCCTACGGGAGCAACCCGGTGACGCCTCGGCCCTCTCGTTCGGCAGCCGGGCTGGTCAGGTCGGGCCCGCCACCGGTCACGAGACCGTGGGCACCCATGCGAAAGGCGCCCGACCTCACGGTCGGGCGCCTTTCGACGGTTCAGCGGTTACCGGGTCACACCGCGGCGGTTACGGCCCACACCGGCGACCAGCGCGACCGCGACGGCGGCCAGCAGCACCTGGAGCATCAGCTCCCGCCAGTCGATCCCGGCGGTCTCGGCGAAGCCGGAGGCCCGGGCGATCACGGTGCCGAGCAGCGCGGCACCGACACCGATGAGCATGTGCAGCCAGATCGGCATGTTCTGCCGGCCCGGCACCACCAGGCGGCCAAGCGCGCCGATGATCAGACCGACGATCAGCGCGGTGATGATGCCCCAGACGGTGAGCTCCATGGTCGCTCTCCTTCACAAAAGACGTTCCACGTTTGTGGTGTTCCTGTCGTGACCGCCTAGTGCCCGACCCGTGAAGATCCCAAACCGAATTTTCTGGCGGAGAAGCCGCGACGATTCCGAAAGATCGCGTCGAGGGAGCCCACACGCGGACGGGCGCCCGGCCTGATGGCCGGGCGCCCGTCGGAGGCGGATGCGGTTACCTGTGGGTGACACCGCGACGGCGGCTGCCCAGGCCGGCCACCAGGGCGACCGCGATCGCGGCCAGGGCGACCTGGACGGCCAACTCGGCCCAGTCGATGCCGGCGGTCACCGTGGCGATGCCCATCGCACGGGCGAGCACGGTACCGAGCAGCGCCGCGCCGACGCCGATGATCATGTGCAGCCAGATCGGCATGTCCTGACGGCCCGGCACCACCAGGCGGCCAAGCGCGCCGATGATCAGACCCACGAACAGCGCGGTGATGATGCCCCAGACGGTGAGCTCCATGGCGGCTCTCCTTACCCAGAAGATGTCATTCGGGGGTTCCTGTCGTGCCGATCAGATTCCCTCGACACCGAATCCCCAAACCGCCCAGAGCGCCGTCGGCGGACGCCACAGGTCATGCCGCGCGTCAATGGCACATTGCGCCGCGACGAGACCTGTCGGTCACTTCTTTCCAGTCGCCTTGCCGTCGGAGTCGGAGGAGAGCGCGGCGATGAAGGCCTCCTGCGGGACCTCCACCCGGCCCACCATCTTCATCCGCTTCTTGCCCTCCTTCTGCTTCTCCAGCAGCTTGCGCTTACGGCTGATGTCACCGCCGTAGCACTTGGCGAGCACGTCCTTGCGGATGGCGCGGATCGTCTCCCGAGCGATCACCCGACTACCGATGGCCGCCTGGATGGGCACCTCGAACTGCTGGCGCGGGATGAGGTTGCGCAGCTTCGCGGCGATCGTGGTGCCGTAGGCGTACGCCTTGTCCTTGTGCACGATGGCGCTGAACGCGTCCACCGGCTCGCCGTGCAGCAGGATGTCGACCTTCACCAGGTCGGACGCCTGCTCGTCGGTGGGCTCGTAGTCCAGCGAGGCGTAGCCCTTGGTACGGCTCTTGAGCTGGTCGAAGAAGTCGAAGATGATCTCCGCGAGGGGCAGCGTGTAGCGCAGCTCCACCCGGTCGGCGGAGAGGTAGTCCATGCCGAGCAGATTGCCCCGCCGGCCCTGACACAGCTCCATCACCGCACCGACGTAGTCGTTGGGGGTCAGCACGGTGGCCCGCACCGTCGGCTCGTACACCTCGGCGATCTTGCCGGTCGGGTACTCGCTGGGGTTGGTGACCACGACCTCCTGGCCATCCTCCTGGATCGCCCGGTAGACCACGTTCGGCGCGGTGGAGATGAGGTCCAGGTTGAACTCCCGCTCCAGCCGCTCCCCGATGATCTCCAGGTGCAGCAGGCCGAGGAAGCCGCAGCGGAACCCGAAGCCGAGGGCACCCGAGGTCTCCGGCTCGTAGGTGAGCGCCGCGTCGTTGAGCTTGAGCTTGTCCAGCGCGTCGCGCAGCGCCGGGTAGTCCGACCCGTCGATCGGGTAGAGACCCGAGTACACCATCGGCTTCGGGTCCTTGTAGCCGCCGAGAGCTTCGGTCGCCGGCCGGTTGTTGATGGTGACGGTGTCACCGACCCGGGACTGGCGGACATCCTTCACCCCGGTGATCAGGTAGCCGACCTCGCCGACGCCGAGCGCCTCGGCCTTCACCATCTCCGGCGAGATGACCCCGATCTCCAGCAGCTCGTGCACCGCCCCGGTGGACATCATCTTGATCCGGTCCCGGGCGCTGATGTGACCGTCGATCACCCGGACGTAGGTGACCACGCCCCGGTAGACGTCGTACACCGAGTCGAAGATCATGGCGCGGGCCGGAGCGTCGGCGTCACCGACCGGCGGGGTGAACTGCCGGACGATCTCGTCGAGCAGGTACGGCACGCCCTCACCGGTCTTGCCGGAGACCCTGATGCAGTCCGCCGGGTCGCCGCCGATCAGGTGGGCCAGTTCCTCGGCGTACTTCTCCGGCTGGGCGGCCGGCAGGTCGATCTTGTTGAGCACCGGAATGATGTGCAGGTCGTTCTCGAGCGCGAGATAGAGGTTCGCAAGCGTCTGCGCCTCGATGCCCTGGGCCGCGTCGACGAGCAGGATGGCACCCTCGCAGGCGGCCAGCGACCGGGACACCTCGTAGGTGAAGTCCACGTGGCCCGGGGTGTCGATCATGTTGAGCACGGCCTGTTCGCCGGCCCGCTCGCCCTCTCGGATGGTCCACGGCATGCGAACGGCCTGGCTCTTGATGGTGATGCCGCGCTCGCGCTCGATGTCCATCCGGTCGAGGTACTGCGCGCGCATCAGCCGCGGATCGACCACACCGGTGAGCTGCAACATCCGGTCAGCCAGGGTCGACTTTCCGTGGTCGATGTGAGCGATGATGCAGAAGTTCCTGATCCGCCCCGGGTCGGTGGCACCAGGAGCGTTCGCGCCGGGATCGAGCGTCGGTGGCACAGCGGTCCGTTCTGGTCGGCTGACGTGAGCGGGCCGGCACGCGCCGGCCCCCTCTATGCTCCCATGTCCCCGGCGGACATCGGCCGGGCGTCCGTCACTCCTGCGGCGGCTCGACGAAGAGGGCGGCGAGCCGGGGCAGTCGGCGGCGCGCCTCGTCCTCGTCGTCGAAGTCCCAGAAGTCGTTCAGGTCGGGCTGCCGGATCGCCGCACGCTCTCCCGGCAGGTCGGTCGCGGTCGCCTTGCGGTACGCGTCCCACGGCACCGCGAGCATGTCCTCGCACTCGAACTCCTCGCCGCTGAGCGAGGCGGACCGGATCTGCGGCAGCTCGGCAAGCGAGTCCGGATCGGCGACCGCCCGGGCGAAGACCTCCCGTCCCTGGGTCATCAGCCAACCCCGGAAGTACTCGAATCCGTCGTCGGAGGCCCCACCGTTGATCAGGTACGCGGCACCCCACAGATCGACCCGGTAGGACGCGGCCAGGACCCGTTGCTGGTGGTGGGCGTACCCGATGATCTCCTCGGGGTCGCGGGCGGCGAGCAACGCGACAGCCCGGGCGGCGACGGCGTCCGGTTCGCCCCCGCCGGTCCGGGCGCGGTCGATCAACTGCCAGAAGTCGTCGGTCCTCATGGGCTGGCAGTCTGGCAGACGCGCCCGGATCCGCGCCGGATGTCGCCGCCCGGCCGGCCGCCGGGCAGCATGGTCGGGTGAGTGTTCCCGTCCCGTACCACGCGACCGCGCAGCGGCCCGAGTGGTCGTCGCTGCCGGCGCGGCTACGAGCCGAAGTGTCCACGCGGATGGGTGCCCCGGTAATCCAGGCCCGCACCGCTGGTGCCGGCTTCACCCGCGGGTTCGCGGCGCTGCTGCGCACCGCCGACGGGCAGAGCGCGTTCGTCAAGGCCGCGCCCCACGCCGAGCAACCGCACCTGGTCGACTGGTACGCCCGGGAGGCCGCGATCCTCACCCGGCTGCCGGCCGGGCTGCCCGCGCCTCGGCCGCGCTGGACGCTGTGGGAGGCGGGCTGGTACGTCCTCTGCCTCGACCCCGTCGACGGTCACACCCCCCGGCTGCCCTGGGACCAGGCCGAACTGACCGCCACCCTGACCGCCTTCGCCGACGTCGCCGAGGCGCTCGCCGAGCCGCCCGTTGAGCTGACCGCCCTCGGCCTGCCCCGCCTCGCCGACCTGGCCCGCGACGACCTCCTCTGGTGGGGCGAGGTCGCCGCCGGCCGGGAGCAGGTACCGCCGCTGCCCGCCCCGGCGCGGGGACGCCTGGCCGACCTGGTCACGCTGGAGTCGCGCCTGCCCCGGTACGCCGCCGCCGCGACCGGGCTGACCCACGGCGACCTGCGGGTCGACAACGTACTCGTCGACACCGCCGGATCGGTCTGGTTCTGCGACTGGCCGTGGCTGTGTCACGGGCCCGCCTGGTTCGACCTGGTCACCCTGCTCATCACCGGGTACGCCACCGGACTCGACGTCGATTCGCTCTTCGCCGCCCAGCCGGCCGCCGCCAGCGCACCCGACGACGCGCTCGACGTCACGCTCGCCGCCCTGGCCGGCTACCACCTCACCGCCGCGACCTCAGCGCCACCGACCGCCTCGACCAACCTGCCGGCCCACCAGCGGTGGACCGGCGAGCAGGCCATCCGCTGGCTGTCCCACCGCCGCGGCTGGCTCTGACCCCACCCGCACCCACACCCGCCACCCGCACCCACGCCGTTGATCATGAGGTTATCGGCACCTTGAAGATCAACAATTGCCGCTACCCTCATGATCGACCACGGTGGGCGGCGGGAGGCTGTTTTGGCCCGTTCGAGCCGACCTGGTAACCTGGCTCTTCGCGCAGCGATGACGCATGCTCGTCGCGCGCGCAAGCTGACCAACCCGAGCTATCAAGACGAGGCTGTCGCGTGGCGAACATCAAGTCCCAGATCAAGCGCAACCGGCAGAACGAGAAGCGCCGGCTGCGTAACAAGTCGGTCAAGTCGTCGCTGAAGACCGCCATCCGCAAGTTCCACGAGGCCGCTGAGGCCGGTGACGTCGAGAAGGCCACCGCCCTCATGCAGGACGCCTCGCGCAAGCTGGACAAGGCGGCCAGCAAGGGCGTCATCCACGGCAACCAGGCCGCGAACCGGAAGTCCGCGATCGCCAAGCGCGTCGCGTCGCTCGCCGCCTGAGCCAGCGCCCAGACCTGACGGAAGCCCCGGGGCACCGCCCCGGGGCTTCCGCACGTCGTCCACCGGCTGTCGCTCCGGCCTTGTCCGGCGGCAGCCGGTCCCTTGATTCCTTCCCGGTCGGCGGCACGCCCCGGTCCAGCCAGCGTCCCCGGTCCAGCCAGCGTCCCTGCTTCGGGAAGCGCGCTGATCAGGATCCAGGCTCTGTGGTCCCCGATCGACGGCCAGGCTGACCCCGATCGGCCTCGACCTCGACACCGCGCGCTGCCGGGCGGTGCTGCTGGCCCGCCGGCCCGGCCGGCCGGTGCTGCTGCTGGTGCGCTGATCCGGCCGGGCGATGCTGCTGGTCCGCCGGCCCGGCCGGGCGATGCTGCTGGTCCGCCGGCTCGGAGCGGACCACGACGCCGGGCACGCTGTGCCGCAACCAGTCGACCCGGGCCCGCCCGACCACCGGCTCCATCTGCCGGCGGAACCTGTCACGTTCCTGCTCGGGTACGGCCGCGGCGGAGCGCACCACCGCGGCGGCCACCAGATCGTTGAGCTTGACCATCACGGCCACCGCGGCAGGCAGCACCAGCACCGCCCACCAGGTCACCAGCTCGGCGAGCGCGAGCAGGGCCGCCAACGCGATCGCCCCCTCGAAGAAGATGAAGCAGAGGACTCCGCCCGGGTTGACGAACCGCAGCCCGAGCACCCGCGCGTAGAACGGACGGTACCGCTCCTCGTCGGCCGGGATCGTGGCCCACGAGCCATGGAGCGCTCCGCTCACCTGGCGCCACCCTGCCGCGCCGCCGCCACCGAGAAGACCGCCTTCTCCAGCGCGTACGCCCGATCGTCGGAGCCGCCCTTGACCGCCGCGTTGCACTCCGCCGCCGCCCGCATCGCCAGTACCAGACCGTCCGGGGTCCAACCACGGGCCTGCCGTTGGGCCCGTTCCACCTTCCACGGCGGCATGCCCAGACTGCTGGCGAGTTGATACGGACTGCCCCGGCCGGCGGAGGCGACCCGGGCGACCGTACGGATGCCGTCGGCGAGGGCGTCGGCGATCGGTACCGGATCGACCCCCACGTGCAGCGCCCAGCGCAGCGCCTCGAGCGCACCCGGCAGGTCACCGACCATCGTGGCGTCGGCCACCGTGAACCCGCTCACCTCCACCCGGCCCCGGTAGTAGCGGGCCACCGTGTCGGCGCCGATCCGGCCGTCGGTGTCGGCGATCAGTTGGGAACAGGCCGCCGCGAGTTCGCGCAGATCGTTGCCGACCGCGGCGATCAGCGCCTCGGCCGCGTCGTCGGTGCATCGCCCACCTGCCCGGCGAATCTCCTCGCGGACGAAGGCCACCCGCTCGCGGTGTCCCTTCAGTTTGGTAGCCGGCACGACCTGGGCGCCTGCCGCCTTCAACCCGTCGGCGAACGCCTTGCCCTTCGCCGCACCGAGGTGCGCCACCACGAGCTGCACCTCCGGGTCAGGGTTCTTCGCGTACGCCAACAGGGCGGCGACCAGGTCCTTGCGGGCGTCCTGACCGGACCGGAGCACAAGCACCCGACGCCCACCGAACAGCGACGGGCTGAGCATCTCGTCGATCTCGCCCACGGTCAGCTGACCGGCCTGGTACTCGCGCACGTCGACGCCGGGGTCAGCGGCCCGGGCAGCGGCGACGGTTTCGGTCACCGCGCGCGTGGCGAGCAGCTCCTCGTCGCCGAGGACGAGCACAATGGGAGCGGCACTGGCGGCGGTCACGCCGCCCATATTCGCACGCTCGGCCGGCTGGTCCAGCCTGCTCGTCGGTACTCTGCCGGCAGACCCCGCACTCAGCGCAAATCCAGACATACGCCTCATATTCCGCCTTTCGCGGTAAATTGCCGTCGATTCATCACGATGGACGGACCCGGTCGACACCGGCGCTCACCACCCCGAGCCCTCGGGTCGACCGCACGACCGCCAGGTCACCACCGGTGTCGGTACGCAGCACCCGCGCCCCACCGCGGGCCAGCCGGGCCAGCACCGCCGGGTTGGGATGCCCGTAGGTGTTCCCCGCCCCGACCGGCACCAGCGCCACCGCCGGCCGTACCGCGTCCAGAAAGGCCGGATCCTGGTACGCGGAGCCGTGGTGGGCGACCTTCAGCACGTCGGCCCGCAGCCCGTCCGGCGGCAGCCGTTCCCGCACCGCCTGCTGCTCCTCCACCTCGGCGTCGCCGGTCAGCAGGATCCGCACCCGGTCGACAGTGGCGAGCAGCATCAGGGAGTTGTTGTTCGGATCCGATCGGGTTCCGCGCATCGGGTACGGCGGCCCGAGCACTGTCACCTCGACCGCCCCGGCCCGGTAACGCCACCCCACCGGGGCGGCCACCACAGGTGTGTGGTGTGCCGCGGCGGTGCTGCGCACCAGGTCCCGGCCGGCCGCCGGCTCCGGCCACTGCGGAACCAGCACCGTGTCCACCCGCCGTCCCCGGAAGATCCCGGCCACCCCGCCGGTGTGATCCACGTGGAAGTGGCTGACCACGAGCAGCGACACCCGCCGTACGCCGAGCCGGCGCAGGCAGGCGTCCGCCGCCGCCGGATCCGGACCGGCGTCGACCACCACCGCCCGGCCGGCCACCACCGGCAGCAGCACCGTGTCGCCCTGGCCCACCGCACAGGCCGTGACGACCCACCCCGGCGGCGGCCACCCCGGCGCGATCATCCGTACCGGCAGGGTGCCCACCATCACCGCGACCGCGCAGACCGCCACCAGGCGACGTACCACGGGACGGCGGGCCGCGATCAGCAACGCCACGGTCAGCGCCGCCAGCAGCAGCGCCCCGGAGATCCCGCCGGGCCACGGCAGGTTGCCCGCCGGCAGCCGGGCACCGTACCTGGCGACAAGCACCAGCCACCACGCCGGCCAGTGCGCCAGCCAGGCGACGGTCTCGGCACCGGCCGGCCAGACCGGCGAGACGACAGCCGCCGTCACGCCCAGCACCGTCGCCGGGGCGATCGCCGGCACCGCGAGCAGGTTCGCCGGCACCGCGACCAGGCTGACCGTGCCGGTCAGGCCCGCGATCACAGGTGAACAGGCGAGTTGTGCGGCAGCCGGCACCGCGAGTGCCTCGGCCGCCCCCGGCGGTACGCCCCGCCGCCGCAGCCTGTCCCGCCAACCCGGCGCGAGCAGCAGCAGACCACCTGTGGCCAGCACGGACAGCGCGAAGCCGGCGTCACCGGCGAGTTCCGGATCGACGAGTACCAGCACCGCCACGGCGGCGGCAAGTGCGGGCACCGCCGCCCGGCGTCGCCCGGTGGCCAGCGCGGCGAGCCCGATCGCGCCCATGGTGGCCGCGCGGACCACGCTCGGCGACGGCCGGACCAGGATGACGAAGCCCACCAGGGCCAGCCCGCAGAGACCCACGGCCAGCACCGGACCGGCTCGGGCCCAGCGGGCCAGCAGCAGCACCGCACCCACCACAATTGCCACGTTCGATCCGGAAACAGCGTTCAGGTGGGTCATTCCGGTGGCGCGGAAGTCCTCTTCCACAGTGTCGGGCAACTCGCTGGTGTCGCCGACGACCAGGCCGGGCAGCAGGCCACCCGGATCATCCGGCAGCGGCGCACACGCTCGCTGGAGACCGGCACGGAGCCGGTCGGCCGCGCGCTGCACCGCCGACGGGGCACCGAGCCGATCCGGTGCCCCGTCGGCCATCAGGACCGCCCCGGTGAGGTCGCCGCCGCGCGGTGCGGCAAGGCGCCCCTGGGCGGTGAGGCGCTGCCCGGGCAGCAGCCCTCGCCAGGCCGGGTCGTCGGCGAGCACCAGGACCCGCGCCGGTGTGGTGATCCGCTGGCCCCGTGGCCCGGTCAGGGTGACCAACCTGGCCGGCACCAGCAGCGTCGGTGGGCGGCCCACGATGCCGCCGCGTACCGGCCTGGGGTCGTCCCGGACGACCAGTTCGGTGCTGACCCGGGCCTGTTCGTCCACCAGGACACGCAACGGGCCGGCGTCCCGTACGGTCAGCCGCGCCGAGGTGGCCGCCCCGCCGCAGACCACGCCGAGCAGGATCGCCACCGCGATCCAGCCGTGGTGGCGCACGGTCGGGCGAGGGCGGCCGACGAACCCGAGCAGGTGCAGTGTCACCGTCCCGGCGAGGCCGGCCGCCGCGGCGGTCACCAGCAGCGTCCGCCGGGTGTCGAGGTGCAGCCCGGCCAGCGCGGTGAGCCAGGCCGCCACGGCAAGCCCCGCCATTCGGAGATCCGGGGTGGTCGCGTCGGCCGCGAAACCGGCGGTTCCGGCCGACCGGGTGACCGGGGTGGGTGCCGCCTTCACACCGTCACCAGGTCCTTGAGCTGCTCGTACCGTGCGTCGCCGATCCCGTTCACCTGACGCAGATCCCCGACGGACCGAAAGCCGCCGTGCGTGGCGCGATGCTCGATGATGCGCTGGGCGAGCACCGGACCAACCCCGGGCAGCGTCTCAAGCTGTGCCGATGTGGCGGTGTTCAGGTTGACCCGCCCGCCGGTGCCGGGTCCGACGCCCGGACCTGAGCCGGGCAGGGCACCCGACGGCGGGACGCCCGGGCCCACGGTGGGCGCCGGTACGCCGACCAGGATCAACTCGCCGTCGCTGACCCGACGGGCCGGGTTCAGCATCGCCACGTCCACCCCCGGCAACGCACCCCCGGCGGCGTCGACGGCGTCGGCCACCCGTGCGCCGGCCGGCAGTCGCACCAGTCCGGGCCGCCGGACCTTGCCAGCGACAGCAACCACCAGTTCGCCGGTGGGCGCCGCCGCCGGCACCGCGGGTTCGTCGCCGGCCACGGCGGCCGGCTCCGGTGTCCCGGCGGTACCGGTCTCGGCGACGACCGGCTCCACCTGAGGTCGGGATCGCCAGGCCCAGAATCCTGCGGCCACCACCACGAGAACGGCGACGGCCGCGAGCGCCCGCACTCCCCGCCGCCCCGGATCGAAGGCACCGGGCCCGGGCAGCGGACGCCTCGGCGACGCCTCGTCGACCGTCCACTCCCGCTCGACGTGGACAGGTGCCTCGTCACCGGCACCAGCCGGACCACCTACGGCACGAGGACCGGCGGCACGAGCGGGTTCAGCGGCCCCGGCCGGACCGCCGTCACCGACCCGGTCGGCAGCCTGGACCGGCAGCAGCACTGTCGGCCAGTCGGTCACCGACGGCGGCGACCTGCCGGGCGTTCCGGCGAGCGGTGGCAGCCCGACCGAGGGCGGCAGCCCGTGTTCGCCCGACATCGGCGGGGCGGCAGCATCCCCCGAGTGGTCCAGCGCACCGGGCATGAGTCGCCACAGCCGCTGGCGGACCACCGTCTCCTCGTCCTCGTCCCTCGACACGGCGCGAGGCTAGAGCGGCGCGGCACTGGCAGGCGCGACGATCAGGCAGGACTGTGGACAGGGCAGGGCTCTGTGGACAACGCCCTGATCATGCACCGGTTCTGCTATGACCTCGGCAACGCCGAAGCGGCACGATTTCAGTCCGGGCGGCTCTCCGGGTCCAGACCGAGGACGGCGCGCCCGCCGTCGACCGGCAGGGTCACCCCGTTGACGAAACCGGCCGTCGGCGAGAGCAGGTACGCGACCGCCTCCGCCACGTCCTGCGGCTGCCCGATCCGGCCCACCGGGTGCAGCCGGTTCAGGTCCGCCTCGATCCGCCGCGCCCGCTCCGGTTCCGTCCCGGCCAGCAACGCCTCGTGGCGTTCGGTGACCACCGAACCGAGAGCGACCGTGTTGGCCCGGATGCCGTGCCTGCCGTACTCGACGGCCAGCGCCCGGGTCAGCCCTTCCACCGCCGCCTTGGCCGTGGCGTACGGCAGGCAGCCCGGGACCGGCCGGCTCGCCTGATGCGACGAGACGTTCACCACGGCGCCTGCGGTGCCGGCGGCGAGGAAGCGGCGTACCGCGATGGCCGCGCCGACCACGACGGGGCGCAGGTTGCGGGTGATCAGGTCGACGACCTCGCCGACCGGCGCGTCGTGTACCGAGGCGTCGCGGAAGACCGCCGCGTTGTTCACCCAGCCGGTGAGTGGCTGGGCGCGCTCGGCCAGGTCGGCGGCGCGGCCGGCGACGCCCTCGTCACCGGCGTCACCGACCACCGCCGCGAGCTGGTCGGCCCGGTCGTGCCCCGCCACCCAGGACAGCGCCTCCGGATCGCGTTCGATCACCACCACCGTCCGGCCGTCGGCGAGCAACCTCTCCACGATGCCCCGGCCGACGCCACGGCCACCACCGGTCACCACACAGGACACCCGCCCCACCTCCCCAACTCGGGATCCGCGACCAATCCTCGCCCACCCCCGCCATTACCCCCGGGCGGCTGCGCGGATCAGGCGCAGGTCAGGCGGCGGCGTCCGGCCGGCGGTGGATCACCACACAGGCGAGGCCGGGTCCGACGTGCACGGCGACGGCGGCACCAGCCTCGGAGACGTACACGTCGCGCAGCCGGTCGCCGAGCCGGTCGGTAAGCGTGCCGACGAGTTCCCCGGCCCGCTGCGGTGCGTCAAGATGGTGTACGGCCAGGTCCACAGGTCCGTCGCCGGCCGCCTCGACGGTGAGGTCGACCAGGCGTGCCATGCCCCGGCTGGCGGTGCGGACCTTGTCCCGCAGCACGATGTGCCCCTCGGGCATGTGCAGGATCGGCTTGACCGACAGCGCGGTACCGAGCAACGCCTCCGCCGCGTTGATCCGCCCGCCCCGACGGAGGAACTCCAGCGTGTCCACGTAGAAGTGGATGCTGGTGCGGCCGACGGCGGCCACTGCCGCAGCGCGTACCCCGGCCAGGTCGGCGCCGTGCGCGGCGGCCCGGGCCGCCGCGATCACCGGGAAACCGAGACCCATTCCGCAGGAGCGGCTGTCGACCACGCTGACCCGGTCGCCCAGTTCGGCGGCGGCCAGTTCGGCGGCCTCCACCGTGCCGGAGAGCCCGGCCGACAGGTGCACCGAGACGACGCCCTCCGCCCCGGCCGCCAGCAGCTCCCGGTACGTCCGGCCGAACTGTTCCGGCGAGGGACGGGAGGTGCTCACCGAGACCCGCCGCGCCCGCAACGCCCGAGTGGCGTCCGCCGGTAAGGTCTCGACGCCCTCCAGCCCTTCCACCCCGGCCAGCACCACGGTCAGCGGTACCACGGTCAGCGGGTGCTCCCGCAGCAGCTCGGGTGGCAGGTAGGCAGTGGAGTCGGTGACGACCGCGACTGGCATGCGGGCACCGTAGCGGATCAAGCTGGACGACCGCCCGACCGCGTCCTCAGACCGCCTCGGCGGAGACCGAGGTGACGGCCGCGACGGTGCCGGTCGGGGTGGCGGGGAGCTCCATCGGCCCGACGTTGTGGGCCCGCAGGTGCCAGCCACGCTCGACGTCGTGGCGCAGCTCCGTCCAGTGGCAGTTGCGCAGGGAGCCGACGGTACGCAGCACGTGGTGCTCCCAGCCGAGCAGGTGGCCGCAGCCTTGACGGGCCGCGGCACCGTGGGTGGCCACCACGACAGTGCCGCCCGGCACCTCCTCGGCGGCCTCCTGCAGGGCGGTGCCGATGCGCTTGGCCAACTCGTCGAGCGGTTCGATGTCCGCTCCCGGGTCGGGGTCGCCGGCCCGCCAGCGGGCGTACTCGTCGGGGAACCCTTCGGCCACCTCGGTGAGGAACATCCCCTGCCAGTTGCCGAAGTGCCGCTCCCGGAGCCGGGCGTCGGAGCGTACCGGCAGGCCGGTCAGCGCGGACAGCGCGTCGGCGGTCTCCGCAGCGCGGCTCAGATCGCTGGCGACCAGGGCGTCCGGGCGGAGCGCGGCCAGCAGCGGCGCGGCGGCGCGGGCCTGTTCCCGGCCGAGGTCGTTCAGCGGTACGTCGGTCTGCCCCTGCACCCGGCTGGCGGCGTTCCAGTCGGTGTTGCCGTGCCGCCAGATGATCAGCCTGGTCACTCGCCCGATCCGGCGGAGGCCTCGGCACTGGCGAGATCCCGGTCGACGAACGGGATCGTCGGGCAGTCCTTCCAGAGCCGGTCCAGGGCGTAGAACTCGCGCTCCTCGGTGTGCTGCACGTGCACCACGAGATCGACGTAGTCGAGCAGCACCCAGCGGCCGCCGCGCTCGCCCTCACGCCGCACCGGCTTCGCCTTCTCCGGCAGGTCGAGCAACGCCTCCTCGATGGCGTCGACGATGGCCAGCACCTGGCGCTCGTTCGGGGCCGCGGCGAGCAGGAACGCGTCGGTGATGGCGAGCTGGTCACCCACGTCGATGATGACGATGTCCTGAGCCTTCTTGTCGGCCGCGGCCTGGGCGGCGACGATCGCCAGCTCGTGGGCGCGTTCAGAAACTGTCACCGTTCTCCTTCGATCAACCGTGCGATGCTTCCAGCCTCTCACACGGCCCGGATTCACGACTCGTCAGTTTCAGCCGGAAAGAGGGATGAAACGGCTGAATCACTCCCGGTAGAGACGCCTTTTCGCGATGTACTGCACCACACCGTCAGGCACCAGATACCAGACCGGCTCGCCCCGGGCGACCCGTGCCCGGCAGTCGGTGGACGAGATGGCCATCGCCGGCACCTGCACCAGGCTTACCGTGTCAGCGGGCAGGTGCGCGGCGGTCAGCTCGAAGCCCGGCCGGGTGACCCCGATGAAGTGGGCCAGCTCGAAGATCTCGTCGAGGTCCTTCCAGCTCAGGATCCGTTCCAGGGCGTCCGCGCCGGTGATGAAGAACAACTGCGCCTTCGTCCCGTACCGGGAGCGCAGGTCGCGCAGGGTGTCGACGGTGTAGGTGGGCCCGCCCCGGTCGATGTCGACCCGGCTGACCTGGAACCGGGGATTGGAGGCCGTGGCGATCACGGTCATCAGGTATCGGTCCTCGGCCGAGCTGACCGGCACGTCGGCCTTCTGCCACGGCTGCCCTGTCGGCACGAATATCACTTCGTCGAGGCCGAACCGGTCCGCCACCTCGCTCGCGGCCACGAGGTGCCCATGATGGATCGGATCGAACGTCCCGCCCATGATCCCGATCCGCCGGATGTCTTCCTCCACCCGATGATCGTAGAGCCTGGCCAGTCGACCGGGCGGGCACACCTGACCGCACCCCGGCTCAACCGAGCTGGTCGACCAGTTCCCGGTCCGTCACGACCGTGCGCAGGCCGTCCAGGTCGAGCGGCAGCGGCGCACCCTCGTTGGGGATCGACTCCATCCACACCGCCCGACCGTCGGCCCACACCGCAGCCGCGTGGAGCTCGCCGTAGCTGGTGTCGATCGCGTAGAAGAGCGGCCTGCTGGCGGTGCCCTCCGTGCACTCGACCACCTCGCCGCGGGGTTCGCCGTCAGCGCCCTGCTGCGCGGCCTCCGCCTCGACCTCCGCGCAGTTGCGCGGCAGTTGGTGGTGCCTCCGGTCAGCGAGGTACAGCGTGAGGTGTCCACCGTCCTCACGGCTGGGGCCGAGATTGATCACCGAGTAGGCGTTTGGCGTGTCCCGCTCGCTCGGCTGGCACGGGCCGTAACCCGACTGCATCACCCAGTTCTTGCCCTCGGGCAGCCGGTCCATCGCGATGCGCACGTACTTGGGCCAGTTGCCGGGAGCGACCTGCTTGACCCCGCCGGTGATCGCAGTTGCCTCGACGCAGCCGTCCTGATCCGCCGATCCGACCGCGCCGGGCGTCGCCGTCGGTGCCAGCGCTGACGCCGTCACCGGGGGCGGCGGGGGCGCGCCGAACTGAGCGGGCTCGGATCCGCCGCTCGACCACAGCAGGAACGGCGTGGCGATGGCACCGGTCGCGGCCACGGCCGCCAGCCCACCCGTCACGGCGTGTGCCCGGCGGACCCACCGGGCGCGGGTCAACGCGCCGTCGGCGAGACCCGACGGTACCGGCACGTCCGCCAGCTCGCGTAGCCCCCGGCCGAGCTTGTTCTCGATGTCGTGTGTCATTTCATCTCCATGGTCAGCGAAAGCTCGGGACAGGAGACACGAAGGCGGGCCAGGGTGCGATGCGTCTGGCTGCGCACCGTACCCACCGAGCAGGACAGGATCGCGGCGATCTCGGCTTCCGGCAGATCCTCGTAGTAGCGCAGCACGATGACCGCGCGCTGGCGGGGAGTGAGCCCCCTCAGCGCCTCGGCCAGCGCCAGCCGCAACGCGGTGTCAGCGGCCGGATCGGCGACCTGAACTGCCGGTTCCGGTGGCTCGGCGTACGACCGCTCGCGCCGGTGTCGCAGCCGGCGCCACACGCTCACCTGCTGGTGGTAGAGGATCCTGCGCAGGTAGGCGTCGGGTGAGCCGGAGCCACGCAACGACATCCACCGGGTGGCCAGCTTCGCCAACGCCGTCTGTAGTAGATCCTCGGCGTCCTGCCGGTGGCCGGTGAGCAGCATCGCGGTACGGAAGAGTGCTCCCTGCCGTGCCGCGACATACTCCCGGAACTCCCGCTCTGCCGCGCGGTCCATGCGCTGCCTCCCTCGTGTCACCCATCTACACGCCACGAGGGAGGCGTCACTATGCCGGGATACCGAGAAAATCTGGCTGGCGCCGCGGAGCCGCGACGCCAGCGCAGGTCAGGCGGTGGTGGCCGCCACCGCCGTGCGCGCCACCAGAGCCCGGCGCAGGTCGTCGTCGGCATCGGTGACCACCCGACGCAGCCCCGGCGTGAGGTCGTCGCGGGCCAGCAGCGCCGCGGCCGCCTCCCGGGTCGGCTGGGACACCGCGTGGCGGGGGAAGGCCAGCTTGGCGACCTCGTCCGCCACCCAGGGCGTACGCAGCCGCGCGGCGGCCGGCATGTCGGCGAAGTATCTGGCGACGTAGGCGCTTGTCAGTTCCGCCTGCTCAGGCTGCCAGAAGCCCTCCGCCGTCGCCTCGACCAGCCGGTTCGACAACTCCGTGTTCGACACGATGATCTCCCACGCGGCCTGCTTTGCGGCGGGTTCGGGCAGGGCGGCCCGACACCGCGCAGCCCGCTCGGCACCTGTGGCGCTCGGGTCGGCCGCCGCCTCGGCCGCGATCTCGGCCGCGCCGGCGGCACCGATCACCACAAGTCGACCGAGCAGCGCCCACCGCAGTTCGGTGTCCACCGCCAGCCCGGCGGGTACGGCCCGGCCGGCGAGCCAGCCGGTGAGCAACTCGGCGTCGGTGCTCGCGGCGATCAGCCCGCGCGCGGCGGCCAACTGCAACGACTCCCCCGGTGCGGCGCCGTCGAGCAACCGCCGGCAGGACTCGGCGACCCGGGCCAGCGCGGACAGTCGCGCCAGCGGGTCGAGGTAACGGTCGATGAGCGCCCGGCTCATCGCCAGCACATCCTCCACGATGATCACTTCCGTCTCGGCGGGCAACGCCGCGACGATCAGGTCGACCAGGCCGCTGACCGGCCGTTCGCCGTCGGTCGCCGCGTCCAACGCCGCTCCCCAGAGCAGGGCGCGGGCCAGCGGGTCGGCGAGCCGGGGCAGCAGCAGCGGCACCGCGTCCACCGAGGCGGGATCGAGGCGGATCTTCGCGAAGGTCAGGTCGCCGTCGTTGGGCAGCAGGACCGCCGCCGCAGGTTCGCCGACCAACCCGACGAGCCGGGTACGTCCGTCGTCGGTCTTCGGGTCGAGGTCGACCTCGACCCGCTCGGCGGTGCCGTCCACGGAGTACCGGCCCACGCCGATGCGGTGCGGGCGCAGCACCGGGTGCGTCGGCGGCGCGGTCTGAGCGATCACGACCTCGCGGTACCGGCCGGCGGCGTCCACCCCCACCTCGGCCCGCAGCGTGTTGACCTGCGCGGTCCGCAACCAGGACTCCGCCCAGTCGGTCAGCTCCCGCCCGCTGCTGGCGGCCAGGCTCTCCAGCAGGTCGGCGAGGCTGGCGTTACCGAAGCGGTGCCGGGCGAAGTGGTCGTTGAGCCCGGCCAGGAACGCCTCGTCGCCGAGCCACGCCACCAGCTGCCGTAGCACGCTGGCACCCTTGGCGTACGAGATGCCGTCGAAGTTGAGCAACCCCTCGGCGGCATCGGTGACCCGCTCGGGCGCCACCGGATGCGTGGAAGGGCGCTGGTCGGCGGCGTATCCCCACGCCTTGCGGCGCAGCGCGAACGTCGTCCACGCCCGGTCGAACCGGGTCGCCTCGGCGGTGACCCGGGTGCCCAGATACTCCGCGAACGACTCGTTCAACCACAGATCGTCCCACCACCGCATGGTGACCAGGTCGCCGAACCACATGTGGGCCATCTCGTGGGCGATGGTGGTGGCACGCAGCTCGCGCTCGCTGTCGGTGACCGCCGAGCGGAACACGTAATCGTCGCGGAAGGTGACCAGGCCGGGATTTTCCATCGCACCGGCGTTGAACTCGGGCACGAACGCCTGGTCGTACTTGCCGAACGGGTAGCGCTCGTCGAACAGCTGATGGAACCGGTCAAGGCACTGCCTGGTGACGGTGAAGATCTCCGCCGCGTCCGCGTCGAGGTGCTCGGCGAGTGAGCGCCGGCAGTACACACCCAGCGGAATCCCGTCGTGGGTGTCCCGGCGGACGTGCCAGGGACCGGCGATCAGGGTGAAGAAGTACGTCGCGATCGGCAGGGTGGGGGCGAACTCCCAGCGGCCCGGCGCCGGGTTGGCCGCCAGTGCCGCGTTGGCCGCCACCGTCCAGTGCTCCGGCGCGGTCACCGACAACGTGACAGGCGCCTTCAGATCCGGCTGGTCGAAGGCGGCGAAGACCCGCTGCACGTCGTCCAGGAACGACATCACGTACAGGTAGGTCTCACCGTCGGCGGGGTCGACGAAGCGGTGCATCCCCTCGCCGGTGTTCGTGTACGCCATCTCGGCGTCGACGATGAGTGTGTTCTGCGCCGCGAGGCCGGTCAGGGGCAGCCGGTTGTCGTCGAGCGAGGCGGGATCCAGTTCGGTGTCGTTGAGGCGTACCGCGCGCAGCTCCGCCGGCTTGACCTCGGCGAAGGTCTCGGTGCCGGTGGCCCGGAACCGGATCGTGACGCGGGAGCGGAAGCGCTCGCCGCCCCCGGTCAGGTCGAGGTCCACCTGGTAGGACTCGACGGTGATCGACGCGCCACGCGCGGTCGCCTCTGCACGGCTCAGGCTCGGCATCCGCTTATCCTGCCCGATGAGGGAACGAACCGGCTTCCCCATATCCCCTGGTACTGGAGGACGGGACCATGACAGCGCACCCCAAGGGTGACTTCGACCTCTCCCGGGCGGTCTGGCAGCGGGCCGAAGGCGACACCTCGGAGGCCGCCGTGGAGGTCGCCTTCGTCGACGATCTCATCGGCATGCGCAACTCCGCCGAGCCGGACGGCCCGGTGCTGGTGTTCACCCAGGCCGAGTGGGACGCCTTCGTCGCGGGCGCTCAGGACGGCGAGTTCGACCTGGACTGAGCGCGGGCGCGGGGTCCGGGAACGGTCGCTCGGTCCGGCGTTCCCGGACCCCGCGCTAGCCACGGTCACCGTCGCCCCAACCGAGGCCACCCGGGCCGGGCCCGTGATGGAAACCGCAATGGTCTGCGACATCGACACAGCGCTCGCCGTCCGGCCCGAGGGCACCACAGAACAACCGCTCCGCACGCTGCCAGGCGTCGGCCGGCGACAACGCGGAGGCGCCGATCGCCAGCTCGGGCCGGAGCACGCTCAACGCCTCGGCGTACCCGACAGCCACCTCGCGGGCGGTGACGAGATCGGCGGCGGTGAAGCCGAGATGCACGGTGAAGTGGCGGTCGGGCCGGGACTGTCGGCGCGGCGGCGCCACCAGCGGCGGCTGCTCCCCGCCGGACGCCCCGGTCATCCACCGTCGCCAGTACGCCGCCCGGTTGTCCCGCATCAGTCCCTCCCCGTGGCTCGTCGAACCGCCTGACCGACGCCGCACCGACCGCTCGGACCCGGGGGCCGGATGACCGCCGGAGATGTCGACAACGCCGCCGGATCCAGCAAACCAGGCTCCCCCGGTCCTGGGAGGGGCCAGCAGCCGACCAGCCTCACCGGCCCGGCGACGCCACCGCCCGGCTGGTGGGTTCAGCGGCCCTGACCTGGGTAGACCCAGCCCGCGATGCAGGAACGGCCGGTCGGCGACGGCCGCGCCCCGGCAACAGGGGACCCGATGGCCACCATTCCGACGGACCGCAGCCCGGACAGCACCCTGGCCTTCCTGCGGGCCGGCTACCGGTTCATCGGGCAGCGGTGCGATCGGTACGGCACCGACATCTTCCAGACCCGTCTGCTGCTGGAACCGACGATCTGCCTGCGCGGCCGGGCCGCCGCCGAGCTCTTCTACGACGCCGACCGGTTCGCGCGGGAGGGTGCCATGCCGGCCCGAGGCCAGCGGACGTTGACCGGTCGGGGCGGCGTCCAGGGCCTCGACGGCGACGCCCACCGGGACCGCAAGGCGATCTACCTGTCACTGATGACCCCGACCGCGGTCCGGCGGCTGGGGCAGCTCTTCACCGACGAGTGGCAGGCCCGGCTGCCCGCCTGGGAACTGGCCGGGACGGTGACCCTGCACACCGAGGTCGCGTCGATGCTGACCCGGGCGGTCTGCGCCTGGGCGGGGGTGCCCCTGGCCGGCGGTGAGCTGGACCGGCGTACCGCCGACCTGCTAGCCATGATCGCCAGTGCCGCCGCGATCGGCCCCCGGCACTGGC
Source organism: Micromonospora andamanensis (assembly GCF_016863495.1). Lineage (GTDB taxonomy): Bacteria > Actinomycetota > Actinomycetes > Mycobacteriales > Micromonosporaceae > Micromonospora > Micromonospora andamanensis. Next base: position 27,479 of record NZ_BOOZ01000011.1, on the reverse strand, counting down.
GCGGCCGACTGAGCCGCCACCGCGGCGAGTACTGGGTCGGTGATCTCGTCGGGCAGGTACGCACCGGCTCGCTGTCGCCGCCCGGGGGCACCGCCCTGCGGGTGTTCGCTGAGCATCGCGACGGCGACGGGCACCTGTTGCCCCGCCGCATCGCCGCGGTGGAGCTGCTCAACGTGCTCCGCCCGACAGTCGCGGTGGCCCGGTTCGTGGTTTTCACCGCGTTGGCCCTGCACGATCATCCCGCCTGGCGGCAGCGGGTACCCGGCGACGCCGACGCCGCCGGGCAGTTCGTGCAGGAGGTACGCCGCTACTACCCGTTCTTCCCGGTGACCGCGGCCCGGGTCCGGCGGGACTTCGACTGGCAGGGATACCATTTCCCGCGCGGCCGGCGGGTGCTGCTGGACCTGTACGGCACCGATCATCACCCCGAGTTGTGGCCGGAGCCGGAGCGGTTCCGGCCGGAGCGCTTCGCCGGCTGGCCTGGCGACCCCTACACGCTCATCCCGCAGGGCGGCGGGGACCATCTCCACGGACACCGCTGCGCCGGCGAGTGGATCACGATTGAGTTGATGAAACGGGCGCTTGCAGTGTTGACCGAGTTCATCCGCTACGACGTACCGCCGCAGGACCTCGCGGTGGACCTGAGCCGGATGCCGGCCCTGCCGGCCAGCGGCTTCGTGATCACCGCCGTGCGGCGTACCGGTTGAGCCCGGCCCAGCGCTCACCGATTGGCCGTTCTTCTGCGGAAACGCCGTTGACCCTCAAGGATTGGACAGAGGGTCGGCGTCCGACGGCCAGTGTCCGGTCGCGGTCAGGCCGCTGTCCCGCGCATCCTCGGAGGTGACAACGATGACACATCGGTCAGGCCACCGGACCGCACGCACCCAGGTCCAGCTCGCCGCCATGATCGTGTCGGGGATCATCCTCCTGCTCGGCCTGCTCGGTTTCGTTCCCGGCATCACCACCGGCTACCGCGAGATGGCCTTCGCCGGGCACCGCAGCGGGGCGGAGCTGTTCGGGCTGTTCCAGGTGTCCGTGCTCCGCAACCTGGTGTTCGTGCTCATCGGTCTGATCGGCCTGGCAATGGCACGGCGGCTGACCGGGGCACGGGTCTTCCTGACTGTCGGCGGCGCGCTGTTTCTCCTGTTCTGGATCTACGGGCTGGCGACAGCGGACGAGAGCGCCGCCAACTGGATGCCAGCGAACGGCCCTGGCGACTGGTTGCACCTGCTGCTCGGCCTCGGCATGCTGATCCTCGGCCTGCTGCTGTCCAACCGGGTCGGTACCGCAGGCAGGCTGGACGAACCCTTCGACAGGCCGTGACCGGGCTCAGGCCGGCACCGGCAGCCGCTTGACGAAGCAGGTGAGGTACGGCCCGTCGGCGAGCCCACCAACGCCTGTGGTCGGCTCGTATCCGCAGGCCCGGAAGAGTGCCACCGCTGCCGGCAGATGCGGGCCGGCCTCCACCCGCACCACCGAGTGCCCCCGTTGGTACGCCAGTTCCTCAAGCGCGGCGACCAGTTGGCGGGCGATGCCGCGACGCCGGTAGGCAGGACGGACGAACAGCCGCTCCAACTCGCCGGTGTCGTCGTCGCGCACCCGGATCCCGCCGTACGCCACAGCCCGGCCGGAGACCACGACCGTCAGCCAGCAGGGATCACCGTGCGTACCGATGTCCCGACCGGTGATCCCGCCCAGCTCGCGCTGCCCAGCCACGACGAGTGCGGCGACCTCCGGATCCGCCAGGGGGCGGGACTCGATGAGCATCACTCCACGCTAGGGCGACGAAATTTCGCGAAGGTTTCCAGCAGTCGTCCCCATTTCGGAGCGCATCGAGCTATTTGGCGTCGTCCCCGTCGTCGGACGCCGGCCCGACCGCGCCAGAGGCCGCCGCGGCCTCGTCGGACGCCGGCACGACCTCGGCGGAGGCCGACACGACTTCGTCGGCCGGTCGCTGCCGGCGCGCCTTGCGGGCCGCCAGGCGCTCGGCCGCGCTGGCCCGGTTCGACTTCTCCTCCAGCCGGACGTCACGGCCTCGGGCACCCGGGACGAACTCGGCACCGGCGTAGAGGGTCGGCTGCCAGTCGAACTCGCGTTCGCCGATGCGGACCAGGTCACCGGGCTGCGCGCCCGCCTTGGCCAACTGCTCCTCGACGCCGAGCCGAGCCAGCCGATCGGCGAGATAGCCGACCGCCTCGTCGTTGTCGAAGTTCGTCTGACGCACCCAGCGCTGCGGGCGGACACCGCGCACCGTGTACGAGCCGTCATCCTCGGCCTCGATGGTGAAGCCGGCGTCGTCGACAGCCTTCGGTCGGATCACGATCCGGGTCGGTTCGGCCGGCGGCGTCGCGGCACGCGACTGTTCCACAAGCTCCGCCATCGCGTACGTGAGTTCCTTGAGCCCTTCCCGGGTGGCCGCGGAGACCTCGAAGACCCGCAGTCCACGCGCTTCCAGGTCGGGCCGGACGATCTCGGCGAGGTCGCGGCCGTCCGGCACGTCGACCTTGTTCAACGCGACAAGCCGGGGCCGGTCGGCCAGCCCGCCGTACTCGGCCAGCTCCGCCTCGATGGTGTCGATGTCGGCCAGCGGATCCCGTCCCGGCTCCAGGGTGGCGGTGTCGATGACGTGCACCAGCACAGCACATCGCTCGATGTGCCGCAGGAACTCCAGGCCCAGCCCCTTGCCGGTGGCCGCGCCCGGGATCAGCCCCGGCACGTCGGCGACGGTGAAGGTGTGGTTGTCGAGCCGGACCACGCCGAGGTTCGGTACCAGCGTGGTGAACGGGTAGTCGGCGATCTTCGGCTTGGCGGCGGAGATCACCGAGATGAGCGACGACTTCCCGGCCGACGGGAAACCCACCAGACCGACGTCGGCGACGCTCTTCAGTTCCAGCACCACGTCCAGTTGCTCGCCCGGCTCACCCAGCTCGGCGAAGCCGGGGGCCTTACGGCGCGAGTTGGCCAGCGAGGCGTTGCCCCGGCCACCGCGCCCGCCCCGGGCCACCTCGAACGTGGTGCCGGCGCCGACCATGTCGGCCAGCACGGTGCCGTCGCTTGTCTGCACGACAGTGCCGTCGGGCACCTTGAGCACCAGGTCGGCGCCGTTGCCGCCGTCCCGGTTCGACCCCGCGCCGCCCCGCCCGTTCTCCGCCTTGACATGCGGACGGAAGTGGAAGTCGAGAAGCGTGTGCACCTGCGGGTCGACCACCAGCGAGACGCTGCCACCGTGTCCGCCGTTGCCACCGTCCGGGCCACCGAACGGCTTGAACTTCTCCCGGTGGATCGAGACACAGCCGTGCCCGCCGTCGCCGGCCTGCAGGTGCAGGACGACCCGGTCAACGAACGTCGTCACGCCGTAATCCTTCCAGCAGGGCCCGGCCCCGCGCGAGAAAAGGCGAAGCGGGCCGGGACATCAGGTCCACGGCCCGCTTACGCCGGAGAGCTACTGCTGCGGCACGATGCTGACGGTCTTACGACCGCGCCTGGTGCCGAACTGGACCGCACCAGCGGCCAGCGCGAAGAGCGTGTCGTCTCCGCCGCGGCCGACCAGGTCACCGGGGTGGAACTTGGTGCCACGCTGACGGATGAGGATCTCACCCGCGCTGACGACCTGACCACCGAAGCGCTTCACGCCGAGCCGCTGGGCCGCAGAGTCACGACCGTTACGCGAGCTGGACGCACCCTTTTTGTGAGCCATTGGAGGACGACCTACTTCCCGCTGGAGATGCCGGTCACCTTGACCTGGGTCAACGGCTGGCGGTGACCCTGGCGCTTGTGGTAGCCGGTCTTGTTCTTGAACTTGTGGATCCGGATCTTCGGGCCCTTGGTGTGCGCGGCGATCTCGCCGGACACCTCGACCTGAGCGAGCTTCGCCGCGTCGGTCACCAGGTCGTCACCGTCGACGAGGAGCACCGCGGCGAGCTTCACCGCGTCACCGGGGGCACCGGTGAGCTTCTCGACCTCGATCACGTCGCCCTCGGCGACCTTGTACTGCTTGCCGCCGGTCTTGACGATCGCGTACATCGGAGGCGGACTCCCTGTCGTTGAGGCTGCTGGCGTCTTTTCCCGACCGTTGCCGGCCCGGTCGTCCCCACGGCGGCTCGCCGGGCAGCAGAAGCACGGCGGCACGGGCACGCGGGAACTCGGCACACCAAAGTGCGCCGCAGGCTAGCGTACGCCATGGTCGGGCCGGGACCCAAACCGGGGCTGCGCCGGTCAGCGGGCGCAGAGCTGGTCGAGACGCTGCTGCAGCCGGTCCAGCGCCGTCCCCTCAAGCGCCTCGATGTCGGTGCCGAGCCGACCGACCTCACGCGACAACTCCGTCAGCAGCGCCTTGAGCTGCTGGTCGTCGGCGCGTGCCGCCTGCGCTCTGAGCGCTTTCGCCCAGTCGGACAGCGCCGCCTCGGCCCGCCTACCGGCGGCCTCCGCGTCGGCGGTGTCGCCCGAACCGGTAGCCGTGACCATCGCGGCCACCTGCTCGACGTACTTCTTTCCCGCGTCACCGCTGGCCTGCTGTGCGGCGGCGCAGACCTCCGGGGCGTTCCCGCCCGCCGCTCCGGGGGCGGGTGTCGCCGCCGACGACTCAGGGTTGGGCGTCGTCGGGCCGGTGGTGACGTCGACGCGCGTCGTGGCCGGAGCGGCCGGCTCGCCCGCGTCGCGCCGCTCGGCCGAGCAGGCGGTGCCGACGAGCAACGCGGCGATGGCCACGGTGACGGCGAGCGTTCGGCGCATCGTCTCCTCCTCCGCGGCCGCGTCCACCCGCCGCGTGCCCGACCGCACGGGGACGGGGTCAGCGTGCCCGGACCGGGCCGCGGCGACCGCCCATCGACCATACGGGAAGGTCCCGCCCGGCGGACATCACCACCGGGCGGGACCTGTCGACAGTCGGCTGCCCGTCGCCAGGCGGAGCCACCCCCTGAACGAACGCCGTCAGGGCCGGGTACGTCGACGCGCGCCACCGCGACGGGAACGACGCCGCCCGGTGCCACCTTCGCCGCCGTCCTCCTCGTCGGCCTCGCCGAGCGCGTCCGGATCGTCAGGCGCGGCGAGCCGTGCCGACTCGCCCTGCTGGCTGTCGGCCACGTCCATGGCAGCCGGGGTGTCCGTCTCGTACCGCGACAGGTCGTAGCCCATGGTGTCGTGGTAGTCGGTGTCGACGGTGCTCGTGGCGTCGGTCTCGGTGACCTCCACCACCGTCCGCTCCGCCGACGCAGCGCCCTTGCGCGCGCGTCGCCTGGCCGAACCGGTCGTCTGCTCGGCCGCCGGGACACCCGCCGAGGCAACCGCCTTGACCTTGTCCCCACCGCCGGAGCGCGGCTTCTCCGGCACCGGTTCGGTGTGAATGACCAGTCCCCGGCCCTTGCAGCAGTCGCAGGTCTCGCTGAACGCCTCCAACAGCCCCGCGCCGATCCGCTTACGGGTCATCTGCACCAGGCCCAGCGAGGTGATCTCGGTGACCTGGTGCTTGGTGCGGTCCCGGCCCAGGCACTCGGTCAGCCGACGCAGCACCAGTTCCCGGTTCGACTCCAGCACCATGTCGATGAAGTCGATCACCACGATCCCGCCGATATCCCGCAGCCGCAGCTGCCGGACGATCTCCTCGGCCGCTTCCAGGTTGTTACGGGTGACAGTCTCCTCCAGATTGCCCCCGGCACCCGTGTACTTACCGGTGTTCACGTCGACCACAGTCATCGCCTCGGTCCGGTCGATCACCAGGTGTCCACCGGAGGGCAGGAAGACCTTGCGGTCGAGCCCCTTGAGGATCTGCTCGTCGATCCGGTACTCGGCGAAGACGTCGGTGGTGCCGACGTGCCGCCGCAACCGCGCGACCAGGTCCGGCGACACGTGCGACAGGTACGACTCGACCATGTCGTACGCCTCGTCGCCCTCCATCACCAGCTCGCGGAAGTCCTCGTTGAACAGGTCACGGACCACCCTGATCACCAGATCCGGCTCCTGGTAGAGGAGCACCGGCGCACCGCCCTCGGCGGCCTTGGCCTGGATGTCCTCCCACTGCGCCTGGAGCCGCTTGACGTCCCGGGCCAGTTCGTCCTCACTCGCGCCCTCGGCGGCGGTCCGGACGATCACTCCAGCGCCGTCGGGCACCAGCTTCTTCAGCACGTCACGCAGCCGCTTACGCTCGTTGTCCGGCAGCTTGCGGCTGATCCCGGAGGCGTTGCCGCCGGGTACGTAGACCAGGTGCCGGCCGGAGAGCGCGATGTGGCTGGTCAACCGGGCCCCCTTGTGCCCGATCGGGTCCTTGGTGACCTGGACCAGCACCGAATCACCGGACCTGAGGGCCTGCTCGATCGAGCGGGCCCGTCCCTCCAGGCCGGTGGTGTCCCAGTTGACCTCGCCGGCGTACAGGACCGCGTTGCGCCCCCGACCGATGTCGACGAACGCCGCCTCCATGCTCGGCAGCACGTTCTGCACCTTGCCGAGGTAGACGTTGCCGGCCATGGTGCCGGAGGAACTGCGAGTGACGTAATGCTCGACCAGGACGCCGTCCTCCAGCACGGCGATCTGGGTCCGGTCGCCGCGCTGGCGCACCGCCATCACCCGGTCGACCGCCTCCCGGCGGGCCAGGAATTCCGACTCGCTGAGGATCGGCGGACGGGTTCGACGCTGCTCACGGCCGTCCCGACGGCGCTGCCGCTTGGCCTCCAGCCGGGTCGATCCGGAGACGCCCTGCACCTCGTCGACCGTCCGGCGCGGCTCTCTGATCTTCACGACGGTGGGTACGCCGTCGTCAGCGGCACCGTCGGTGTCACCGGCACCCCGGCGACGCCGCCGACGGCGCCGACGGGTCATCCCGTCGCCCTCGGCCTCGTCGCTCTCCTCGGCCTCGGCCTCGGCCTCGTCAGCCTCGGCCTGGACGGCCTCCTCGGCCTCGCCGTCCTCGACCTCGTCGCCGTCGTCGGCACCGCCCTTGCCCCGGCCCCGGCCCCGGCGACCGCGGCGGCGGCGACGCCGACCGCCAGCGGTCTCCTCGTCGTCGTCGTCCTCCTCCTCGGGGGCCTCCTCGGCAGCCGCGGCGGGTTCCTCGTCGACCTCGGCCGCCACCACCGGCTCGGCCTCCCGCCGGCCCCGACGGCGTCGGCGCGACGGCTCGGCCGGTTCCTCGGCGGGCTCCTCCTCGGTGGTCTGCGCCGCGGCGGCGCGGGCCGCGATCACCTCTTCCGGGGCCATGAACAGCACGGTCGGCGCGGTGAGCGCGGCCTTCCGCCGACGGGACCGGGTCTCGGGCTCGGCCGGTGCCACCTCCGCACCCGTCGGCTCGACGGCCCCCTCCGACTGGACGGAAACCACCGGCTCAGCGTCCCCGGTCGGGGCGACCATCGGCTCCGGGTCGGTGCCGCCCTCGGCGGGCAGCGCGGCGGAGCCGAAGTCGGTGCCGGCCGCCGGCGCGAGACCGGCGTCCGGCGCGCCGGCGGAGGGCTGCGTCGGCTCGGTCCCGGCGGGCGGCTCGATCGCGGCGTCGACGGACGGTTCGGCGGCCGCGGGCGTCGACTTCCGGCGGCGGGTACGGGTCACCTTGACCGGCGGTACGACGTCGCTCTCCGCGACCTCCGCCTCGGCCACGGCCAGGGGCTCCTCGACGGCCTTCTGCCCGGTGGTCGCCTTGCGGCGACGGCGTGGCGTCTTCGCCGGAGGGTCGAGATCACCGGATACCGGGGCGAACACCTCGGCCTGGGGCGATTCCCCGCTGCCCACCGTCGCGGCGCTGGGCGCCTCCACCGGCGCGTCGGTCTGCTCGGGCCGGCTGACCGAGGTGGCCCGGCGGCGGGTCGCGCGACGCCGGGGCGCCGGTTCGGCGGTGCCACCCGGATCGGCGACGCCGCCGAGGTCAGCGGTGCCGCTCACGGCACCGGGAATCTCCTCCGGCGGGTCAGCGACCGGGCCGGGCCCGGCCACCCCCTGGGACGGGGGGAAGCTGGCCGCCTCGGCGGTGCTGGTCTCGACGGTCTCGTCGGCCGGGTTGACACCGGCTCGTTCGCTGCCCTCGGGCTCGTTCTCGAGCATGGACGTTCTCCAGTTCTGGCTTCCCCGGGCGCGGGTGAGCGCTGCCACGCAGGGTTGCCGCAAAGGTGTTTCCCCGGGCGCACGGAGTGCGCGCCGGCGAAGTCTGCCTGCCTGGACGCCGACCGTCGGTCAGCGCCCGCCGATGGTTGCCCCGTCGCGGTCCGCATCCAGCGGATCCACGATCGCACCCTGCGCGGTCAGCGTGCCCTGAGCCAGCCGGATCACCTTCGGGGCCACCGGCGGCTCCAGGCCGGCCACCACGCGGAAGCCGGAAAGGACGTCATCGGGCCGTACGGACGGAGTGACCTGCCGCACGACCAGTTCGAGTATCGCACACGGTACGTCCGGGTCCTCGGAAGGCGTCGTCGGTGCGGCGATCACATCGATGCCGATAACCGCGGCACGCGCGTCGAAGGTGCGCCGCCCCTGCTTGGTCATCCGTTCGACAAGCACCTCCTCGGCGGCGCTGAAGACGGCCACCGCCTTGGCCAGCACGTCGGGATCCACCTGCGGCAGCTCGATCCGCCAGCGGGACGCCTCGATCCGGTCGGGCAGGCTCGCACCGCTGGCCACCACGGCGTCGAGCACGTCGAGTCCGGGTGACAGCGCCGCGTCCAGCGCCAACCGCAACTGCTCCGGATCGACCGGCTCACGCAGGCCGATCTCCAGATACTCCGCCTCGCTCGCCACCCCGGTAGGCGCCGCGCTGGCGTACGAGATCTTCGGGTGCGGGGTGAAGCCCTGGGAGAAGGCCACCGGTACGCCGGCCCGGCGCAGCGCCCGTTCGAAGGCCCGGGCGAAATCCCGGTGCGAGGTGAACCGCAGCGGTCCCCGCTTGGCGTACCGGATCCGGACGCGCTGGACGACGGGTGCCTGGCCGCCCTCGGGCTGTGGTTTCCTACTGATCGTCGTGCTCCTCGGTGTCGGGCCCCGCCGGTGGCGCCGGGTTACTGCTGGGCGCCGGTGGACAGCTTCAGACCGTTGACCGGAGTCAACGGGAGCAGCTTCCGACCGGTCGGGCCGATCTGGATCTCGGTGTCCATCGCCGGGCAGACGCCACAGTCGAAGCAGGGCGTCCACCGGCAGTCGTCCTGCTCATACTCGCTGAGCGCGTCCTGCCAGTCCTGCCAGAGCCAGTCCTTGTCCAGGCCCGAGTCCAGGTGGTCCCAGGGCAGGACCTCCAGCTCGTCGCGCTCCCGGGTGGTGTACCAGTCCAGGTCGACCCCGAAAGCGGGCAGCACCTCGGCGGCCGCGTCCACCCAGCGCTGGTACGAGAAGTGCTCGCTCCAGCCGTCGAACCGCCCGCCGTTCTCCCAGACCCGCCGGATCACCGCGCCGACCCGACGGTCACCGCGGGACAACAGGCCCTCGATCAGCGAGGGCTCACCGTCGTGGTAGCGGTAACCGATCGCCCGGCCCAGCGACCGGTCGGCGTTGATGGCCTGCTTGAGCAGCTTGAGGCGGTGGTCGATGACCTCCGGCCGTTCCATCGCCGCCCACTGGAACGGGGTGTGCGGCTTGGGCACGAAACCGCCGATCGAGACGGTGCACCGGATGTCCTTGGAACCGGTGGCGGCCCGACCGGCCCGGATGACCTCGTGCGCCATCTCGGCGATCTCCAGCACGTCCGCGTCGGTCTCGGTCGGCAGGCCACACATGAAGTAGAGCTTCACCTGCCGCCAACCGTTCGTGTACGCGGTGACCACGGTACGGATCAGGTCGTCCTTGGAGACCATCTTGTTGATCACCTTGCGGATCCGCTCCGACCCGCCCTCCGGGGCGAAGGTCAGACCGGTCCGGCGGCCGTTGCGGGACAACTCCTGGGCCAGGTCGATGTTGAAGGCGTCGACCCGGGTGGACGGCAACGAGAGCGAGACGTTCGTACCCTGGTACTGCTCGGCCAGGCCGGAGCACATGTCACCGATCTCGGAGTGGTCCGCCGACGACAGCGACAACAGCCCCACCTCGTGGAAGCCGGAGAACTCCAGCCCCTGCTGCACCATCTGTCCCACTGTGGTGATGGAACGCTCACGGACCGGCCGGGTGATCATGCCGGCCTGGCAGAACCGACAACCGCGCGTACAGCCCCGGAAGATCTCCACCGCGTACCGCTCGTGCACCGTCTCGGCCAGCGGCACGAGCGGCTTCTTCGGGTACGGCCAGGCGTCCAGGTCCATGGTCGTGCGCTTGTGCACCCGGAACGGCACGTCCGCCCGGTTCGGCACGACCCGCTGGATCCGGCCGTCCGGCAGGTAGTCCACGTCGTAGAAGCGCGGCACGTAGACGCTCTCCGTACGCGCCAGCCGCAGCAGCAGCTCGTCCCGTCCGCCCGGGCAGCCCTCGGCCTTCCACTCCCGGACGATCCCGGTGATCTCCAGGACCGCCTCCTCGCCGTCACCGAGCACGGCGGCGTCGACGAAGTCGGCGATGGGCTCCGGGTTGAACGCCGCGTGCCCGCCAGCCACGATCACCGGGTCGGCGTCGGTACGGTCCGCCGCGAGCAGCGGGATGCCGGCCAGGTCGATCGCGGCGAGCAGGTTGGTGTAGCCCAGCTCGGTGGCGAACGACACGCCGAAGACGTCGAAGTCACGGACCGGGCGGTGGGCGTCGACGGTGAACTGCGGCACCCCGTGAGCGCGCATCAGCTTCTCCAGGTCCGGCCAGACCGCGTACGTCCGCTCGGCCAGGGTGTCCGGCAGCTCGTTGAGCACCTCGTAGAGGATCTGCACGCCCTGGTTGGGCAGCCCCACCTCGTACGCGTCCGGGTACATCAACGCCCACCGTACGGTCGCCGTGTCCCACTCCTTGACCACCGCGCCCAGCTCTCCACCGACGTACTGGATGGGCTTGGTCACCTGGGGCAGCAGCGGCTCCAGGCGGGGCCACACGGAGTTGGCCGCGACGGGACGTGGAGTGGTGGACGGGACGCTCATGATGCCCAAGGGTACGCGGTGCTCCGCCGCCAGCCGCGCCGACGGGGCGAGCGCAACCGGTCAGGCTGGCGTGCGCCGCCGCGACCGCCCACGCCGCATGCCCTCGGTGGTCACCGCATGGAAGAAGATCATGACGCCGATGCCGACCAGCCCGATGAGCGGACTGACGAGCCAGCCCAGCGCCGCACTCAGGAGATAGAGCACCATGCCAACCACCGACCTGATCCGCTGGTGGGACACGAACGCCCAGTCGATCCCATCCCCGAGCAACATCGGGTGCCGACGGAGATAGGCGAAGAAGGCGAGCCAGGGTGCGGACATCGCCGCCGCGGTCAGGGCGTAGAGCACCACGGCGACCCGGCGGTCGCGGGTCGGTGCCGGGATGCGCGAAGGCGTCCGCGAGCACCGAGGTCGGGAACGGGATGATCACCACACCGAGCAGCAGTCACAGATTGATCCAGTTGAGGCCGACAGTGGTTCCGCAGACAAGGCGTAGCAGAGTGCGGTGATTGAGCCAGAGCACGCCGACGTAACCGAAGGAGAGCAGGAAGGCGAGGTACGCCGGAGCCTGCTCGATCAGGGCGTGGAGCAGTTCTCCCGGCGCATGGTCGGGAACCTGGAGTTCGATCACCAACAGGGTGATCACGATGGCGAAGACCCCGTCGCTGAATCCGGTCATCCGGCCGGTCTCACTGATCGGCGGCATACCTGACGCCGTCTCTGGCTCGGACATAGGCCGAGACTAAGGGTGCCCATCCGGCCACCGCCGGTGAACGACGCGCGTCAGCGGACCAGCTTGCCTCGGCGCTCCCCTCATCCCGGGTCGGTGCCGGTGGCACACCGGTACTAACCTCGGACCGGCGCGAGAGGAGATTGCCGCGATGCCGGAGCCGCAGCCGGGAGCCGACCGGCCGGTCGACGGGAGCCGTCCTGATGAACACCGGGACGGGGAGCCGGCGGTCACCCACGAACTGCCCACCGACCCCGCAGCCGTCGACGACCAGTCGGCCAGCTCGGACGAGACCAAGCAGGCCGACACCCAGCCTGCCGACGTGGCACCCACCGAGGCGGGTTCGCCCGCCGACGTGGCGACACCCACCCGGGTCGACAGGCCCGCCGACGCCGACCCGGACGACGGGCAGCCCTCCGTCCCGCCGGAACCGCCTGTCGGCCCGCAGGGCACCCGCGTGCTGTCCGAGGCCGCGCCGGAGGCGGTCACCCCGCGCTGGAGCGGCTCGGCACCGGTACCGCCGGCAGCACCGCGCCGACGTGGCTGGGGCGAGTCGGCCGAACCCACCCCGCCGCCGGCACCCCCGGTGTCGCCGGTGCCGCAGCCGGAGCACCAGACGCCTGTCGATCCGTGGGCCGGCGTCGACACGAGCGGCTGGGATCTTCCCTCGACCGATTTTCCCGCCCTGCCGCCGACGCTGTCCTACCCGAGCCCACCACCGACCCGGCCGTACTCCGGCCCCCCGGCACCGGTCTCGCCGGTTCCGCAGCCCCCGCCCGCGCCGCGACACCAGCCCCCGCCCGCGCCGCAGCACCAGCTCCCACCCGGGGTCGGGCCGCAGCAGCAGCCACAACAGCCAGGGCCCTACCCACCCCTTCCGGCCGGCCCACCGGCGTCACCGCCGCCGCGTGGTCGGCGGGGCAGGAAGAAGGCCAAGGCCGGACCGGCCGCGCCCGCACCGGGTTGGCCGCCAGCCCAGGGCCACCTCCCGAAGCCGCCCCGCAAGCGTCGCCGTTGGCCGTGGTTGCTGCTGCTGACCCTGGCCTGCTGCTGTGGCTGCCCCGCCTACTACGGCGTCCCGATGGCCAGCCAGTACCCGGCGAACGCCACGGTGCCCCAGCAGGTGGCCGACCTCAGGCTGCGCGAGGACCCTCGGAGCACCCGCGACGCCCGGCAGTTGGAGACCCAGATGCGCGAGGCGCACTGGCTGGCCGACGGCACCTTCGCCGGGATCTACCACACGAGCAACGGCAAGCGGGTGACCGTCTTCGGCGGCACCGGCTTCCGGTTCACCCCGTCGGCGGACGCCGACGCCGAGATCGAGCGCCTCAAAGACCAGTACGCACTCGGCGACGCGCAGGTGATGGAGACCGGTGTCCGGGGTCGCCACGAGCGTTGCGCCGTGGGTCGTACCGACGGTGTCGGCGCGGTGGTGTGCACCTCAGTCGACCACGGCAGCATCACCACAGGTGTCTTCACCGGGCTCTCCGTGGACGACAGCTCCCGGTTGCTGGGCACCCTACGGGACCAGATCGTCACCACCGAGGGTTGATCGGGGCCGCCGGGCCGCCCGTCAACAGACATGACGCGGCCCGGCCACCGTCGGCTCAGCCGGCGTCGGTCTCTCCGGTGACCGGCGGATGGGCCCGCGGTGGGGCGTAGCGCGGCACGTACTCCTGGCCGGTGAGCTTCTGGATCTCACCCATCATCTCGTCGGTCATCTGCCGCAGCGACAGCCGGTCGTCCGGCCGGCCGGTGTAATCAAGCGGCTTGCCGAACTTGACGGTGATCTTTCCGGTGAAGGGGCGCGGCACCCGCGCACCGATCGGCTGCACCTTCTCGGTGCCGATCATGCCCACCGGGATGATCGGAACGCCTGCCGCGATGGCCAGCCGGACCGCCCCGGTGCGCCCCCGGTACAGCCGCCCGTCCGGCGAGCGGGTGCCCTCCGGATAGACGACCACCAGGTCACCGCCCTTGAGTGCCGGGATCGCGGCGTCGAACGCGGCAAGCGCGGCGCGGCCACCGGCCCGCTCCACCGGGATCGCGCCGAGACCGGTGAGCACGAACTTGGAGAAGCGCCCCTTGACGCCGGTGCCCGTGAAGTACTCGGACTTGGCCCAGAACGCCAGGTGCCGGGGCACCACGGTGCCGAGGAACAGTTCGTCGGCCACCGACAGGTGGTTACCGGCGAAGATCGCTCCGCCCCGGTCCGGGATGTGCTCCAGCCCCTCCACTGTCGGACGGAACGCCAGCCGCATCGCGGGCCCCACGGTGAGCTTGCCGATGGTGTAGAGCAGCGGCACTGGTCCTCCGGCGGATCGAGTGAGGTAAGAGGCGGTGTCACCGTAGCGGACCGCCCCACCACAGCATGCGTGAGGTCGGGCTGGTCCGCTCGCTGGGTACGGGTTACCGGGAAGGGGGCCCCTCCGCTCGGAAAGGGCCCCTCCGGGCAACTCAGACGCGACGAACGACCACGGTGACGGGGATACCCTCGCCGACCTCACCGGCGAAGCCGTCGATCCCCTCGGCGAAGTCGACGCTGTCGGCAAGCACCTCCCGGGCCACGAAGTCGCGGTACCCGGCCACCGCCGCCCGGACCTCGTCGGAGCCCGACGCCGTCACCACGATCCGGTCGGACACGTCGAGGTCGGCGTCCCGGCGCGCCTGCTGCACCACCCGGACGAAGTCCCGGGCCAACCCCTCCGCGGCGAGTTCGGCGGTGACCTCGGTGTCCAGCACCACCACCCCCTCGCCACCGGGCAGCGGAGCCGAGTGCTCGGCGTCGGCGGCGACCAGGCGCAGCTCGAACTCGCCCTCGGCGAGGGTGACTCCGGCGGCCACCGGAGCGCCGTCGACAAGCTCCCACTCCCCCGACTTGACCGCCTTGATCACCTGCTGCACCTGCTTGCCGACCCGGGGGCCGAGCGCCCGCGGCACCACTGTCAACACCTGCTGGCAGTACGCCGACACCTGGTCGGTGAAGACGACCTCCTTGACGTTCACCTCGTCGGCAACCAGGTCGGCGAAGGGCCGCAACTGCCCGGCCGCCGGGCTGGCCACGGTCAGCTTCGCCAGCGGCAGCCGCACCCGCAGCCCCTTGGCCTTACGCAGCGACAGCGTCGCGGAGGCCACCGCACGCACCGCGTCCATCGCGGCCACCAGCTCGTGGTCGGCCGGGAACTCCTCGGCCTGCGGCCAGTCGGTCAGGTGCACCGACCGCTCACCGGTCAGCCCACGCCAGATCTCCTCCGCGGTCAGCGGCGCCAGCGGCGCCACCACCCGACAGAGCGTCTCCAGCACGGTCCACAGCGTGTCGAACGCGTCCGCGTCGCCGGTCCAGAAACGATCCCGGGAACGACGCACGTACCAGTTGGTCAACGCGTCCAGGTAGGACCGGACGGTGGCGCAGGCACCCGAGATGTCGTACGCGTCCATCTGCGCGCCGACCGTCGACACCAGCTCGTTCGTCTTCGCCAGCACGTACCTGTCGAGCAGGTGCGTGCTGTCCACCCGCCGCCGTGCGGTGTGCCCGTCGGCGTTGGCGTAGAGCGAGAAGAAGTACCAGACGTTCCACAGCGGCAGCAGCACCTGCCGGACGGCGTCGCGCACGCTCGACTCGGTGACCGGCATGTCCCCGCCCCGCAGCACCGGCGACGACATCAGCATCCACCGCATCGCGTCCGAACCGTACGAGTCGAAGACGTGGTAGACGTCCGGATAGTTGCGCAGGCTCTTGGACATCTTGCGCCCGTCGGAGCCGAGCAGGATGCCGTGGCTGAGGCAGTTGCGGAACGCCGGCCTGTCGAACAGCGCGGTGGCCAGCACGTGCATGGTGTAGAACCAGCCCCGGGTCTGGCCGATGTACTCGACGATGAAGTCACCCGGGTAGTGGTGCTCGAACCAGTCGGCGTTCTCGAACGGGTAGTGCACCTGGGCGAACGGCATCGAGCCGGACTCGAACCAGCAGTCCAGCACCTCGGACACCCGACGCATCATCGACCTGCCGGTCGGATCGTCCGGGTTGGGCCGGACCAGCTCGTCCACCGCCGGCCGGTGCAGGTCGGTCAGGCGTACGCCGAAGTCGCGTTCGATCTCCGCCAGCGACCCGTACACGTCGACCCTCGGGTAGTTGGGGTCGTCGGACTTCCACACCGGGATCGGCGAACCCCAGAACCGGTTGCGGCTGATCGACCAGTCCCGGGCGTTGGCCAGCCACTTGCCGAACGAGCCGTCCTTGATGTGGCCCGGCGTCCAGTTGATCTGCTGGTTCAGCTCGACCATCCGGTCCTTGAACGTCGTCACCGCGACGAACCACGACGACACCGCCTTGTAGACAAGCGGGGTGTCGCAGCGCCAGCAGTGCGGGTACGAGTGGGTGTAGGTGTCCTGCTTGAGCACCACCCCCCGCTCCTTGAGCTGACGGATCACCGGCTTGTTGACGTCGAAGACCTGCTCGCCCTCGAAGGGCGGCACCAGCGCGGTAAACCGGGTGTGGTCGTCGACCGTGACGATCGTCGGGATACCGGCCGCGTTGCAGACGTTCTGGTCGTCCTCACCGAAGGCGGGCGCCAGGTGCACGATCCCGGTGCCGTCCTCGGTGGTCACGAACTCCGCACCGAGCACCTGGTAGGCGTTCGGCCCGGCCTGCTCGACCAGGAAGTCGAAGAGCGGCGTGTACCGCCGCCCCACCAGGTCCGCGCCCCGCACCGTGCCGACCTGCTGGTACCCCTCGAGTTCCTTGGCGTACGCCCCGAGCCGGGCGGCACCGACGAGGTGGCGGTCGCCGTCGCGTTCCAGCACCGCGTACTCGATGTCCGGGCCGACGGCGAGCGCCAGGTTCGACGGCAGGGTCCACGGCGTGGTGGTCCAGACACCCAGCCGCACCGGCCCTCGGACCAGCTCCGACGCGGACTCGTCCGGCGTCAGCTCGAACCACACGGTCAACGTCGGGTCGTGCCGGTCGCGGTAGACGTCGTCCATCCGCGTCTCGGTGTTCGACAGCGGCGTCTCGCACCGCCAGCAGTACGCCAGCACCCGGAAGCCCTCGTAGACCAGACCCTTGTCGTGCAGGGTCTTGAAGGCCCACATGACGCTTTCCATGTAGTCCAGGTCGAGGGTCTTGTAGTCGTTGGCGAAGTCGACCCAGCGCGCCTGCCGGGTGACGTAGCGTTCCCAGTCCTGGGTGAACTCCAGCACCGAGGCACGGCACGCCTCGTTGAACCGGGCCACCCCCAGGTCGAGGATCTCCGCCTTGCTGGTGATGCCGAGCTGCTTCTCGGCGACCACCTCGGCGGGCAGGCCGTGGCAGTCCCAGCCGAAGCGCCGCTCCACCCGCCGACCACGCATGGTCTGGTAGCGCGGCACCACGTCCTTGACGTATCCGGTGAACAGGTGCCCGTAGTGGGGCAGGCCGTTGGCGAACGGCGGGCCGTCGTAGAAGACGTACTCGTTCTTCCCCTGGTCGCCGGCCGCGCGGGCGTCCACGGACGCCTCGAAGGTCCTGTCGGCCGTCCAGTGCTCCAGCACCCCGCGCTCGACCGCGGGCAGGTCCGGGCTCGCCGGTACGCCGCCGGCGGTCGGGTCATGCAACGGATAGACCATCGCCTGTCGCTCCTCGCTGACGCTCACTGTCGTGGGTCTGCGAGGACGAAGCCCTTTACCGGTACGCCGTGACAGGCGTCCCGGGGCCCGCGGTACCACCCCGCTTGACGGTCAGGATCAACCGCCCGCTCGTTGCCGGCTGTGACGGGCCGCCCCGTCCGGTTCTACTGAGCCGGTCACCCGGCCGTTCTTCCGGAAGCTCCCCGGTGATGGCCGGATCATCGCCCACCCATGATACCCACCCCGCCTCCCACCCCTCCCCCCCAATAACCCCCACCCCAACTCCCGCCGATCATGAAGTTGTTTGTCACCCAGTCGCGGCTACAACTTCATGATCGTCCGAGGTGCGGCGGTGCGTTGCGGACGGTGCATGAGCGGGGTCACATGGCCGGGTGGTCACGCGGGGGGTCCGGCGATCCGTCTAGGTGGTGTCGGACCGAACTATCGGGAGGTTGTCATGCAACGGATCAACGTGGCCGAGGTGGCGCCGGAGGCCTTCGGGGCCGTGCTGGGTCTGGAAAAGTACGTCCGGGCCAACGTCGACCACACCGTGCTGGAACTGGTGAAACTTCGCGCATCGATGTTGAACGGCTGCACGTACTGCGTCGACATGCACAGCCGGGAAGCCCTCGGCGCCGGCGAGTCGAGCCGGCGACTGTTCGCGGTGGCCGCCTGGCGGGAGGCGCCCTTCTTCGACGAGCGGGAACGCGCCGCGCTCGCGTTGACCGACGCGGTCACCAAGCTGGGTGAGCACGGGGTGCCCGACGACGTCTGGGACGCCGCGTCGAAGGTGTGGTCGGAGAAGGCCCTCGCCGACCTGGTTCTGGCAATTGCCACAATCAACGTGTGGAACCGGATCGCGGTGACCTTCCGCACCGAGTTGCCGACGGACGTGTGAGCCCGGTCGACGCGGCGGAGGCGGCCGGTGCGCTCGACGCGCACCGGCCGATGCTGCTCGGGCTGGCCTACCGTCTGCTGGGTAGCCGACACGACGCCGAAGATGTCCTCCAGGAGGCGTACCTGCGCTGGTTACGGGTCGACCGCGCGGAGGTGAGCGAGCCGCGTCGCTACCTGTCCCGGGTGGTGACCCACCTGTCGATGGACCGACTGCGGGCCCGGCAGGCCACCCGCGAGACGTACGTCGGGTCGTGGCTACCGGAGCCGGTGCCGACCGCGCCGTCACCGTTCGGGCCGTTGGAGCGGGCCGAACTGCGCGACTCCCTCTCCACCGCGCTGCTGCACCTGCTGGAACGGCTCACCCCGCCGGAGCGCGCCGTCTACGTGCTGCACACCGCCTTCGAGCTGCCCTACGCCGAGATCGCCGAGTTGCTGGACCGCTCCGCCGAGGACTGCCGCCAGTTGCACCACCGGGCCAGCGTCCGGATCGGGCGCGACAAGCGCCGCTTCACCGCCGACCGCGCCGAGCAGGAGCGGCTGCTGGAGGCGTTCATCGCCGCCGCCACCGAGGGCGACCTGGCCACGCTCACCGACCTGGTCGCCGCGGACGCGACCGCGTGGAGCGACGGCGGGGGCCGGGTGCGCGCTGCCCGCAACCCGATCACCGGCGCAGACCGGGTCGTTCGGTTCCTGCTTGGCGTCCGGGAGAAGGGCTGGCTGCTCACCGTGCGGCGGACGGAACTCAACGGCCAGCCGGCCGCCGTGATCACCACAGCGGCCGGTGACGCGTACGCGGTGACGCTCGGCACGGCCGCCGGTCGGATCACCGACATCTTCCTGGTGGCCAACCCGGACAAGCTGCCCTGGGCGAACTGAGTCGAGCGGGCCGGGCTCAGCCCAGCTCGGGGAACCAGAGCGCCAGCTCGCGCTTGGCGCTGTCAGCCGAGTCGGAGGCGTGCACCAGGTTCTCCCGGTTGGACAGGGAGAGGTCGCCCCGGATGGTGCCGGCGGCGGCCTTACGCCCGTCGGTGGCACCGATCAGCCCACGCACCACCTCGATGACCGCGTCGCCGGAGAGCACGAGCGCGACAAGCGGACCAGCTGTCATGAACGCCTTCAGCGGCGGATAGAACGGCTTGTCGACGTGCTCGGCGTAGTGCTCGTCGGCCAGCGCGGCGTCCATCGTCCGGGACACCATCGCGTCGATGCGCAGCCCCTTGCGCTCGAACCGGGAGATGATCTCGCCCACCAGCCCTCGGCGGACCGCGTCGGGCTTGATCAGGACGAGCGTACGCTCGTCCGGGCTGCTGCTGGACACGCTGGGTTCCTCCTCAGAGCGGAAGCCGGTCGGGCTGGGTACGGTCAGCCTAGCGACCCGGTCCCGGCGCCGGCGCGGTGGCCGGCCTTCCCCCGGCCCCCGATCCGGCCTAGCCTGGCCCTGACCCCCGGGAGGTCCACTGTGGCGAATGGTGGCGGCAACCGACCCATCGCACCGGTACGCAAGTTGATCGCTGCGGTGCTGGGCACCGTGGCCACCTTCGTGGTCCTCTTCGGCCTGGGCATGACCAGCTGGGCCATTGTCGCGCTCGGTGCCGCCCTGCTCGCCCTGGCGATCGCGCTGGCCACCGTGCGGGGCGGCGGCCGCACCTGGGTGGTCGGCGCCGGCCACGTGCACAGCGCGTCCGAACCCCCGACCCAGTACGCCTTCGGTCGCTGCGAACTTCAACTGGTGATCGACGCTCCCGGGTTGCCACCCCGCTCGAAGAAGATCATCGAGCCGCGGGTCCCGGTGTCGAAGTGGCCGTCACTGGGGCAGACCCTGCCGATCCGGGTTGCCTTGGACGACCCTCGACACGTACGGGTGCTCTGGGACGAGGTGCTCACGCACACCGAGGCCGGCAGTACCGCCGACCTGCCCCCCGAGTTCGCCACGGTGCCACCGGACGAGGTGCTGATCGGGCAGCAGGCACCACCTTGGGCCGGCCGGGCACCGGAGGACGACTTCCACGACCCTCTGGGCGACCCGTCCGACAGTCCACGCGGCGGTCCGTCGGACAGCCGGCCGCACGACGTCGTGGCCGAGCCCGTGGAGCACCACGAGACGGTGCGGGTACGCCAGCGCCCCGGTGAGCCGGTAGTGCTTGAGGGGACCGTGGTGGAACGCTCCGACGAGCACCAGCTCCCCCGCCGAGCCACACCCGCCCCCCGGATGCCGGCCGAGGAGCGGTTCGCCGAGCAGCAGCCGGCCGAGGAATGGCTCGCCACGGCGGCGACCCCCGCCGGAGACGCACCCGCCGACCTGCCTGCCGACCCGGCAACCACCGGGCGACAGGCGCCGCCGCCTACCGCTCCGACCACGGGGCTGACCGACCCGATGGATCCCCTCGACCCGCTCGACCTGCCGCTCGACGACCCGGAACCGGGCCGTACGACCACCGCCGACCGCGCGACGACGAGCGGCGAACCAGCTACCACCGCCCGGGCGGAGACGGTCGACGCGGGGGAACTGGACGAGGCGATCTTCGGGTTCGATCCGGACGCCGCCGACCCGGCGGCCCCGATCAGCGGGGTGGGCATCACCCTGCTGGTGACCGAGTTGTCCCGTTCCCTGGAGTTCTACCGGGACCGGCTCGGCTTCACCGAGATTGACCGAGGTGCCGCCAACGCCGTGCTCTCCTCCGGGACGACCCGCCTGGTGCTCCGCGAGATGACCGGAGCCCAGCCGATCAGCCGCCGACTGGTCCACGTGAACCTCGACGTGGACGACATCCAGTCGGCGTACGAGCGGCTGCGCGACTCCGGAGTCCGCTTCACCTACCCGCCCCGGGTGGTCAACCGCGGCAGCAAGCTGGAGGTGTGGGCGGCGGCGTTCCGCGACCCCGACGGGCACGGCATCGCGCTCACCCAGTGGCGGGAACTCGCCGAGGCGTGACGAGGCCCCGGGGCAGCCGGTAGCCTGACGCACCTCCGCGGCCGCTCTCAGCCGAGGATGACGCGGCGCACGTGCAGCGCGTACGCCCACACCAGCGCGAACATCACGCCCAGCACGAACAGCGACCAGTGCAGCAGGCCGGCCAACAGCAGCAGTCCCTGCAGCACCGTGCCGGCGTGCCAGGCCCACGGCCGGCGCATCATGCCGGCGAGCACGGTGGCGACCACGGCCAGCGCCACGACCACCGCGATGACCGCACCACCGAGATCACCGTCTACCGCCCGGATCGGCTGGATCGCCAGCAGCAGCACCAGCGCCTCCAGGGCGAGGGCAGCCGCACCGAGGCCACGTACCGCCCGCTGCGGATCGCGCAGCCCGGACCGGCGCGGCTGACCGTCGCCGTCCCCGGTCATCGCTTCAGCAGCCGACGCGCGTCGGCCACGGTCACCACGGACCCGGTGATGAGCACCCCGACGCCGGACAGTTCGCCCGGCACGTCCTCCTCGGCGAGCGCCACCGCCGCCTCGATGGCGTCCGGCATGTCCTCGGCCATTTCGACCCGGTCCGGACCGAACACCTCCGCGGCCAGCGCGGCCAGCTCCTTGGCCGGCAGGGCACGCGGTGAGCTGTTGCGGGTCACCACCAGCTGGTCGACCACCGGCTCCAGCAGTTCCAACATGCTGGCGGCGTCCTTGTCGGCGAGCGTTCCCAGCACCGCGACCAACTTGCTGAACGCGAACTCCTCCTGCAGCGCGGTGACGGTGGCCGCCATGCCCTGCGGATTGTGCGCCCCGTCGAGCAGGATCGTCGGCGCGGTGCGTACCCGCTCCAGCCGTCCCGGGGAGCTGGCGGCGGCGAAGCCTTCCCGCACCGCCTCCACGTCAAGCTGTCGACGGGCACCCGCGCCCAGGAACGCCTCGACGGCGGCCAGCGCCACCGCCGCGTTCTGTGCCTGGTGGGCACCGTGCAGCGGGACGAAGACCTCTTCGTACACCCCGCCCAGCCCCTGCAGGGTGAGCACCTGACCGCCGACCGCGACAGCCCGGCGCAGGACGCCGAACTCCGAGCCCTCCCGGGCGACTGTCGCGCCCACCTCCGCGCAGCGTTGCAGGATCGGCCGGGCGGCCTCCTCCTCCTGGGCGGCGGCGATCACCGTCGCGCCCGGGTGGATGATGCCGGCCTTGGCGACCGCGATGTCCTGGAGCGTGTCACCGAGCCACTCGGTGTGGTCGAGCCCGATCGGGGTCAGCACGCACACCCCCGCCTGGATGACGTTCGTGGCGTCCTCGGCACCACCGAGACCCACCTCGACCACTGCCACGTCGACCGGGGCGTCGGCGAAGGTGGCGAAGGCCAGGGCCGTGGTCATGTCGAAGTAGGTGAGCGGCTCGGCCGAACGGTCGTCGACCAGCTCGGCCAGCGGCTTCACCTCCTGGTAGACGGCGGTGAACCGGGCCTCGTCCACCGGCTCGCCGTCGAGGCTGATCCGCTCCCGCACCGTCTCCAGATGCGGGCTGGTGTACCGCCCGGTGTGCAGCCCGAAGGCCCGCAGCAGCGAGTCGATCATCCGGGCCGTGGAGGTCTTGCCGTTGGTCCCGGTCAGATGGATCGACGGGTACGCCCGCTGCGGGCTACCCAGCAGGTCCAGCAGGGACGAGATGCGGTCCAGTTCGAAGACCATCCGGGTGAAGCCGCGCGCGGCCAGCTCGGCCTCCACCTCCGCGAAGGCGGCACGCTCGGCCCGGCTGGTCCGCTCCCGGCGGTCCGCGCCCACCCGATCACCGGTACGGGGACGGTCGGTCAGTTCGCTGAGTTCCGCACCCGTCCGTTCGGCACGGACGTCATCGGTGCGGTCGACAGGGTCGGTCACGAGGAAAGCGCCTCCAGGGCGGCATCGATGCGGGCCAGGTCGGCCTCGGCGACCGCCAGCCGTTCGCGGATCTTGGAAACGACATGGTCGGGGGCCTTACCGACGAACGCCGGGTTGCCCAGCTTCGCCCGGGCCTGCCCCGCCTCCTTCTCCGCCGCCGCGCGGTCCTTGGTCAGCCGGGCGCGCTCGGCTGCGACGTCGATCGAGCCCCGGGTGTCCAACGCGACACTTACCTCGCCCGGCATGGCCAACGTCGCACTGGCTTGGAAGTCGTCGCCGGCCGGGTCCAGCCGCGCCAGCGACCGGATCAACGGTTCGTGCGCTGACACACCGGCAGCGGACAACCCGTCCAACCGGGCCGCGACCCGCTGGGTCGGACGTAGGCCCTGGTCCGAACGGAACCGGCGGACCTCGGTCACCACCCGCTGGAGGGTGGCCACCTCCGTCTCGGCCGCGTCGTCGACAAGCGCCCGGTCAGCCATCGGCCAAGCCGCCGTCAGGACCGTCTCCCCACCGGTCAACGCCGTCCACAGCTCCTCCGTGACGAACGGGATCACCGGGTGCAGCAGTCGCAGCAGCTGGTCCAGCACGTGACCGAGGACCCGACGGCTGACCTCGGCCGGTTCACCGCCGGCGGCCAGCACGGGCTTGCTCAGCTCCACGTACCAGTCGCAGACGTCGTCCCAGGCGAAGTGGTACAGCAGGTCGCAGACCTTGGCGAACTCGTACGCCTCGAACTGCTCGTCGACCTCGGCGGTGACATGGGCCAGCCGGGACAGGATCCACCTGTCGACGGTCGACAACTGACCGGCGTCCGGCATCGGGCCGTCCGTGTGCGCACCGTTGAGCAGCGCGAACCGGGTGGCGTTCCAGAGCTTGTTGCAGAAGTTACGGGAGCCCTGGCACCACTCCTCGCTGACCGGCACGTCGCCACCGGGGTTGGCGCCCCGGGCCAGGGTGAAACGGGTGGCGTCGGCCCCGTACCTGTCGATCCAGTCCAGCGGGTCGACCACGTTGCCGAACGACTTGGACATCTTCTTGCCGTGCTCGTCGCGGACCATCCCGTGCAGGGCGATCACGTCGAACGGCTGTCGGCCGTCCATCGCGTACAGGCCGAACATCATCATCCGGGCGACCCAGAAGAACAGGATGTCGTACCCGGTGACCAGCACACTCGTCGGATAGAACTTCGCCAGGTCCGGGGTCTGCTCCGGCCAGCCGAGCGTGGAGAACGGCCAGAGGCCGCTGGAGAACCAGGTGTCCAGCACGTCCTCGTCCTGGTGCCAGCCCTCGCTGGCAGGCGGTTGCTCGTCGGGCCCGACGCAGACCACCTCGCCGGCCGGGCCGTACCAGACCGGGATCCGGTGGCCCCACCAGAGCTGCCGGGAGATGCACCAGTCGTGCATGTTGTCGACCCAGGCGAAGTAGCGCTTGGCCAGTTCCGCCGGCTCGATGCGCACTCGACCGTCACGCACCGCGTCGCCGGCCGCCTTGGCCAGCGGTGAGGTGTTGACGAACCACTGCAGCGACAGCCGGGGCTCCACGGTGGTGCGGCACCGGGAGCAGTGGCCGACGGCGTGCACGTACGGCCGCTTCTCCGCGACGATGCGTCCCTCGGCCCGCAGCGCGGCCACGATCGCCGGTCGGGCCTCGAACCGGTCCAGCCCCTCGAACGGTCCGTGCGCGGTGATGACCCCCCGCTCGTCCATGATCGTCAGGCTGGGCAGGTCGTGCCGCTGCCCGATCTCGAAGTCGTTCGGGTCGTGCGCCGGGGTCACCTTCACCATGCCGGTGCCGAAGGACGGATCGACGTGGGCGTCGCCCACGATCGGGATCCGCCGCCCGGTCAACGGCAGCTCGACCTCGGTTCCGATCAGGTGGCGGTACCGCTCGTCGTCCGGGTGCACGGCGACTGCCGTGTCGCCGAGCATCGTCTCCGCCCGGGTGGTGGCCACCACCACGTCGTCGCTGTACCGGATCGAGACGAGCTCGCCGTCGTCGTCAGTGTGCTCCACCTCGATGTCGGACAGCGCGGTGAGACAGCGCGGACACCAGTTGATGATCCGGTTTGCCCGGTAGATCAGGCCGTCGTCGTACAGCTTCTTGAACATGGTCTGCACGGCGCGGGACAGGCCCTCGTCCATGGTGAAGCGCTCGCGGTCCCAGTCGACCGAATCGCCGAGCCGGCGCATCTGGCCGAGGATCGCTCCGCCGGACTCCGCCTTCCACTGCCACACCCGCTCGACGAACTTCTCCCGGCCCAGGTCGTGACGGGAGAGCCCCTGCGCGGCGAGCTGCCGCTCGACCACGTTCTGGGTGGCGATGCCGGCGTGGTCCATGCCCGGCAGCCAGAGCGCCTCGAAGCCCTGCATCCGCTTCCGCCGCACCAGCGCGTCCTGCACCGTGTGGTCGAGCGCGTGGCCCATGTGCAGCGAGCCGGTGACGTTCGGCGGCGGGATGACGATGGTGAAGGGCTGCCGCTCGCTGTCCGTGGCGGCCCGGAATCGACCGTCGGCTACCCACTGCTCGTACCGTCGCTGCTCTACCTCACCCGGCTGATACTGGCCGGCGAGGGTCGGGGCGTCGGGGCGTCGGGCATCCAGTCTCTCGGTCACCCTGAAAGTCTACGGAGCGCTTCGACGGACCCGACGTGCGCCACCTGTCGTTCGCGTACGGTGTCGGCTATGTCCGACGCACATCTCAGTGCCCGCCAGCTCGCCGAGGGCGCTCCGCCGGTCGAACTGACCGATGAGCCGATCGAGCTGGGCGATCGCGAGCCGACCGACGGCACCGAACAGCGTGACGTGCGGTCCCGGCGGCGACGCCTGGCCGTGGTGCTGCTCGCGGTCGTCGCACTGGTGGGGGTCGGCGCACTCGGCACCTGGGGCTGGCGGATCGTGCAGCAGAAGGACGCCCGGATCACCACACCCGACCAGATCGCCGGACTTCGTCTGGACACCAGCGACCGGGGCGGCCAGCACGGCCGACTACCTGCGTAGTGGCCTCGCTGCCGACATCCAGCTCGACACCAGCTTCGGCGCCGTCTACCAGGACCCGGCCGACGCCCGACAATCGGTACTGATCTTCGGTGGGACGACCCTGCTCTGGCAGCCCGAGCGGGACCTGGAAAGTCTGTTCGAGCTGATGGCCGACGAGACCGCGGCCGTGACCGGCCTTCGCGGTGTGTCACCAGGTGAGTTGGGTGGCGTGATGAAATGCGGCAGCACCAGCGGCGAGGGTGGCGATTTCGCGGTATGCGGCTGGGCCGACCACGGCAGCGTGGTGCTGGCCATGTTCCCCGCCCGATCGGTCGACGAATCGGCAGGCCTGCTGCGGCAGATCCGGGAGAGCGTACAGACCCGCGACTGACCGCCCCGGCCGCCGGCCCCGGGTCCGTCAACCGGGGCCCGGGTGCCGCACCGGCGTGGTCAATCCCGCCAGGGCCACCAGCACACATCCTCCGCCGGCGAGAACACACACCAGCGGTACGCCGTACGCCTCCGCACCCCAGGTGACGGCGGCGGCGCCGACCGGGCCGAGGGCGTAGTGGGTCGCCCAGAACACCGAGGTGACCCGACCGAGCAGTCGGTTCGGGGTGACCTCCTGGCGCAGCGAGAGCGAGCAGATGGCCGCGACCGCCACCGCGCCGAGGTAGCCCGCCGCCAGGGCTGAACGCCGACAGCAGCAGGGTGAGGGCGCGCAGCACCGGATGCCGCCAGAGGAAACGCGCCCCCTCCAGCAGCTCGTCACGCAGGCCAGCGAACGAGATCGCGGTCCGCGACGGCCCGTCCTGCCGCAAGCGTACGAAGCTGAGTCCGGCGGCCGCCACGGCAAAGCTCGCCGCGTTCACCGCTATTGCTGTCGAGTGGCCGAACCCGGCGACGACCAGTCCGGCCAGCAGTGGTCCGCCGATGCCGGCTACCGCGTAGCTCGCCGAGAGTTTCCCGTTCGCCTCGGTGATCCGCTCGACGTCGACGAGCCCGGGGACCGCCGCCACGTACGCCACCCGGAACACCATGCCGACCGCCGCGCTCGCCGGGAGCACTAGGTAGAGCAGCCACAGTTGGGGTCCCCACAGCCAGGCCACCGGAATGGCAGTGAAGAGTGCGGCTCGGACGAGGTCGACGCCGATCAGCAGTCGTCTGCGGTCTGTCCGGTCGACAAACACGCCAGCGAAGATCGCGGTGACCACCGAGGCCACCCCGGCGATCGCGGTGAGCAGGCCCATCAGAGCCACCGAGCCGGTCAGCTGAAGCACCAGCAGTGGTACCGCCAGGGCGGCGAACCCGTCACCGACCACGGAGAGGAACTGCGCACCCCAGAACACGGTGAAGTTGCGGTTCCGCCACAGCGGGTCGACGGCCGACCGTTCCGCCGCACGTGCCGTCATTCGCGCGATGCTATTGGTTGGCCGCTCCCGGCGGCTTCCCATTTACGGTCCCGGCTACTCGCCGACGTGTGCCACCACGGGCCGCATCGGCGCGGAAAAAT